>NZ_CP044013.1:377500-1724502 GCF_009914355.1 Methanothermobacter sp. THM-1 | reverse complement strand
TCCTCATGACCAAGACTCCTTGGACCTGAAGGTTACGGTCTCCTTGGACTCACCCTCCCGTTCCAGGGAATATTCCAGATACTATCCGCCGGAGGACTTCCACCTGCAATCGCAAAGTATGTTGCGCAGCACAGGGCCCTCAACGAGGATGAAATGGCAAGGCAGGTTCTTATAACCTCCCTGAAGGTTATGATATTCCTGGGTATCACCTTCTCCTTTGTAATGTTTTTCACTGCCCCCTGGCTTGCAAATGATGTTTTCCATAAGCCCCTGGCCCAGTACCCCCTCCAGGCTGTTGCCCTCATCACACCCTTCAGCGTCATAGTGGGTGCCTTCAGGGGTGCCTTTCAGGGCATATACCATATGGAGTACGTGGTGCTCACGCGGGCCGTTGAACAGGTGTTCATGATAACCCTTGCAGTGGTATTTGTGATGCTCGGATTCTATGCGGCGGGGGCCGTTATGGGGACTGCCATGGGCTTCCTGGCCTCTGCAATCTCCGCAATCCTTATCTTCAGGCGCTTGACCAGTAACTATTTCCCCCCCATCCCCCCGGAGAAGAGGCTCAGTTTCACCCAGGAGCTTGGACTTGTCAGGACCCTCCTTGCATTTTCAATACCCGTCATAATCACAGCCCTCTCTGAGATGGCCATATATGATATAAGCGTCTTTGTCATAGGGGTTTTCATGGCCACCACGTCCGTCGGGTACTATACCGCCGCAGACCCTGTTGCAAGGCTGCCCCTTGTAATATCCCTTTCTGTTGCAACCGCAGTCCTACCTGCAGCCTCTGAGGCCTTCGCACTTAATGATCACCGGCTCCTTGAAACCTACATGGTGCAGTCCTACAGGATCGTGACCCTCCTGGTGCTGCCCATGTGTGTGGGGATAGCGGTGTTCTCAGGTCCGCTGCTTGAACTCCTCTTCGGTGACCAGTTCGTCCATGGTGCCGGTGCCCTCAGCATACTTGTGGTCGGTATGAGCTTCTACACCCTCTTCATGATATCTTCAAGTATCGCCCAGGGAATCGGCTACCCCCGGCTTCCAATGTATGTTCTCGTAGGGGGAACCATCATAAATCTTGCACTTAACCTTTTACTGGTACCTCTCCTTGGAATTGAGGGAGGGGCCCTTGCAACAACAATGGCGGCCTTCATAATAATGCTTGTTATACTCTGGGAAACCTTCAGGATAACCGATGTCAAACCACCGGCAGCAGCCTTCATGAGAATAACCCTTGCATCCGCTGTTATGGGCCTTTCAATGCTCCTGCTCCCCCAGAACATCACCGGACTGCTCCTTGCAGTACTCATATCACCCCCAGTCTATACCACTGCCCTTATTTTAATTGGAGGTGTTGAAAAGAGGGATCTTAGGCTTCTCAGGAGGTTCGGTTCAAAGACAGGGCCCCTTGAAAAACCCATAAGCAGGATGGCTGATATGATGGAAAGATGGGCGAAGTAGTGGTATAAGGACCTTCAGAGCCACTCAGCTCTAGATAACTCCCGAAAAGGATAAAAATATAAAGAACAAGGACCATAGGATCTATGATGAGTGGTGCTATGAGGGTAAGGGTCAATGGTAAAGAGGTGCCGGTGGACCATGAAAGATTCATGCTCCTTAAACTGATAGATGAAAGGGGATCCATAAGCAGCGCATCCCATGATTCTGGCATCCCCTACAGAAGCGCCCTTGCCTATATACGAAGGCTTGAGGAAATTCTCGGCACCAGAATAGTTAAAACCCGGCGTGGTGGAAGAGGTGGTGGGGGCGGCAGCAGACTCACCGAAACCGGGAAGAAGATTGTGAGGGAGTACATCAAACTTAAAAAAGGCCTTGAAAGGCACTCTGCCAGCAACGAGATAAGAGGGGTGGTAAAGGAAGTCCTTGAAGATGGGGGGATAAGGATCCAGGCAGGTTCCTCCATTATAGAGGCTGCAGGGTATGATGATGTCGTTGAAGGAGAGGCTGTAACGCTCCTTATAGAACCGGAGGATATTGTCATTATGCCTGAAAGGCAGGTCTCAAGTATGAGGAATGTTATTCCAGGTACTGTAAAGGGTATGGAAATGCAGGGGGACACTGTAACCGTGAAAATAGATATAGGTGATGGCCTGGAGCTTGACACCAGCATAACCTCAAGGTCCCTAAAAAGCCTCAAACTTAAACTTGGCATGAACATATTTGCCGGCTTTAAGGCCGTAGCTGTTACCATAGTAAAGTGATAGAAGGGTGTTTGAGTTGAAGATAATCATTGATGAGGATAAGTGTACCGGCTGCGGTGAATGCCGGGAGGCATGCCCCAAGGGGGGAAAGATCTGGACCATTGACAGGAAAACAGGTAAGGCCGCCGCATCAAATCTTGAATTCTGTCACCAGTGCATAATCTGCGCCAGTAAATGCCCTGAAGGGGCTATACGAATCATAAGGGATGATAACTATGAGAAAGGCTCTGAAAACGAGGAAAACCCTTGAAACCCATGTTAAAGTTGATTTGAACCTTGATGGGAGTGGAAAATTCAGTATAAATACTGGACTGCGGTTTCTTGATCACATGCTGGAATCCCTTGCACGTCATGGGCTCCTGGACCTTGAAATTGAGGCCAGGGGGGATGTGGATGTGGATGATCATCACACAGTCGAGGATGTTGCCCTGGCACTCGGTGAGGCTCTTAAGGAGGCCCTGGGTGATAAGAAGGGTATAAGGAGGATGTCCTCTGCCATGGTCCCCATGGATGATTCCCTTGCAATGGTTGCACTGGACCTCAGCGGGAGACCCTACACCGTCCTTGAACTTGGATTCAGGGAGATGAAGATAGGTGACGTCTCAGCCCAGAACATCAGGCACTTCATTGAATCACTGGCCGTGTCTGCAGCCATTAACATACATGCCTCAGTGAGGGGTGAAAACGATCATCACATGGCCGAGGCCCTCTTCAAGGCACTGGCACTTTCACTCAGGGATGCTGTGCGGGTTGAACACGGGGAGATCCCCAGTACAAAGGGCAGAATATAAGAAAACCATCTGGATAGGCATAGAACAGTGGGACACAGCGAGGTCCCCCGAAGGATATAAACGGTTAAAGTCCTCGCTCATTAGTGTGGAGGATGATGTGGAAGTCCATCAAATTCTTCAGAAAATTAAGAACTAAAAAAATAGATAATTTGATCTACTCTGGCTTTGCCAGGAGATCTGTTTTGCTGAGGGTTTCGCCTTCCTTGCCGTGTGGTGTTCTGAGAACACTGTCATTGGCCTTTTCGATTTCTCTTGCTTCAGCTGCCAGTCTGGCTGCTGCTGAAAGCATTTCATGTGCAGAGGCCACGATTGGTATGTATTTTTCAGGGTCCTGGACCATGAAACAGCCCTTAACGTCTATATCAGCCACCTTGGTTGCTATCTCATAGGCAGCCATGGCCTTGGCCTTTGCGTATGGGTTCTCGTAACCTGCTGCATCCACAGCGACGTCGGTGTCTATTACGATCTGTGGGAGTTCAGGTGCTTTTCCTGCCTCAACATCTGCTATCATGGCGTCTATTGTGTTCTGAACAACCCTGTAGGCTCCTGTGAATGCAAGAACCTTTATAACATCTGAGTTGAATGATGCCATCTCTGTTGGGTCAAGGAACTCCCTCCTTGCCCCTATCATGGGGTCAGCCTTGACTATTATGTATCCAAGGCCCTGTTCTTCAATTTCATCCTTCACCCTGAGGCCAGGGGCGTCACCAATGATCATTGCAGGAACATCTGCCTCTGAAAGGAGCTCCCTTGCCTTTGCAGGACCAGGTGCGCCAGGGTTTGGACTTATGAATATCACGAAGTCCCTGTCCATTTCAAGCATTGTTGGTACGGCCCTTTCAATTTCATCAGGGTTCATTTTAGCCCCTGATCCCACAACACAGACGTCTATGTTTGGCCTGTCAGCCCTTTCATCAAGGAGCAGGTCAAGTACCGGGGAGGTTCCAATGTTACCACAGCGTATTATCCCAATTTTTACAACCATTATATCACCAGAATCTTATTATTTTGTGCCTTATTAAGTAGTTTATGATTTAAAGATTATGATTAATCTTTTATAGTAGTAGTACAATTTCCATTTTTTCATGTGGTTGAATGATTATGATTTAAAATTTTAATAATATTTTAATAGTTTAAATTAATACTTAATTATTAATCATCCGGCCTCTCCACCACCAGAACGTTGCCCGTGAAGATCCTTGAAAATATCTCCCTTTTCATTTTGATTTCACCGAGTGAGGGGTCGGCAAGGGTTACTGTCCTCCCATTAACCGACCTGATGACACTGTAGTGACAGCTCTCACCAAACCTGACAAAGACTATGTGGTTTTTTCTAAGCTGAGAGACATCCATTTTAAGGCCCCTAGCCTTCAGGCCCTTTGTGATGGCTGCAACTATCAGGCCATACATGGTGGTGCCTGATTCATCTGTACCTGCAAGTTCGGCAAGTTCAGATTCACTGCATGGTATTCCAAGGCTTTTTAACACCGTTGCAAGTGCAGCAGGTCCGCAGGTGTAATCCCTGCTCTGCATCACTATCGGATCCCCGCTGGCAGATGAAGTCATAATTAATACCTCCTTATTATTACTAATGTTAATATTAGATTAATAATTATTATTAATAAATGTGGTGCTCCCAGGGGGATGGTAAAATCAGATATTTTAACGGGGATATTACCCCGTGAATGAAATGAATCAAAATTTCTTCCTTGCATTCCATATGCGCCTCATGGACCCCAAACCGCCCCTGGGACCGGATATATCATCAAAACTTTCAACAATCCTTCCAATATTATCCACAGCCCTCTCAGCCTTTTTAACAAGACCTCCGGATCTGGGTGGTTTCAAGTCATCCACAATGAAAGGCAGATCATCAGCACCAGCCACAGGAATACCTACAGACTCTGCAAGGTCCACGCTGGCATGTCTTCTGTGAAATCCCCTCAGTTTGATGGAAGGAACCCCCATAACCGCCGCCTCAATTGTAACACCCATACCGGCACCGTAGATCATGAGGTCAGCGTCCCTCATCAGGGAGGGGAGATCCACGAAGCCTGCAAGGACCCTTACATCCCTGGAGCCTGCAAGGCCCCTGACATAATCGCTGCTGAAACGGAAGGGAACCACAACCACCTTCCTGTTAAGAGCCCCAACCATCCCCATGACCCCGGGGATATCCTCCCCTTTAAGGTCTCCGCCAAGCACGAGGAGTATGAAGTCACCGCCGCCCCTGTGGGTTAATCCAAGATCCCTTACATGGAGTGCGTGGGGGTAGCCCCCAATGACCTCCACATTCTCAAGGAGATACTCTTCCTCAAGGTAATCCCTGTATTCGCCTGAAGGTGCCGTTATGATATCTGCGAAGGCTATCATCTCGATGGGGTTGTATATGTCCTGTTCAATATGCAGCACCCCCCTCCCCCTGAGGAGAGAAGCAGATATGGCCTTCCTCACATCACCTGCATTTCCACATGTAAGTACAAGGTCAGGGTCTATTCTGCCCATGGCCCTCCATGTCCTGACTATGTCCCTTGCCACAAGGTATGCTATTTCAGGGGCCCTGCCTGACCTGCTCCTGCCAGTCCCCATATCATGGAAGGATGAACACAGTCCCCCAAGGACCTCCCTGACACCGCTTCCATGGCAGAGGCAGTGATATTCATGTTCATATCTCTCCATGAAGGGATGGAAGTTCTTTGCAGGTGCAAGTTCAGCAGCCACTGCCAGCCTCAGATGAACACCTCCATACCATGAATACGCCCAGGATTGCCATGATGTAAAAAAGCCATACTATGAGGTCCGTGGGTCCGGTTTCAACCCATACCATGGTCTGGGCGAGTATAACGGCGTAGATTCCCCTTAAAGCCCCCCCTGTAACATGCTGGATCCTGTGGACTGTTCCGAGGACTGTGCCGAGGATGAACATCTGGATCAGCATTGCATGAAGGCCGAAGTCCAGGAGCGCGGGGCCGAATATGAGGGAAGTTGTTGAGTGCCGGTACCCCAGAACCACTTCACCCACAATCGCACGTGGGTCTGTGGAGTTAAGGTAGCCTGTTATGGTGTAGTAGAGGAGGCTTCCCCTGGTTGCGCCCTGGAGGTCAATGAGCCTGTCAAAGACCATCAGGGTGTACCCTGCCCTGTAAAGTATGAGCTCAACCGGGTTCAGATCCCACTGCTGCCACTCAATTGACCTGACAGCCAGATACCCCACGATCAGTGCCACCGCAGCAAGAACCGTGATGAAGACGAGGAGTTTACCGGCTGATGGTTTCTTTGAATAGTAAACAGTGATGAATGCGCTTAGGAGTATCACAACCACCGTTGTCCTGTAACCTGTGAGTGCAAAGAGAAAGGCGCCTATAATTACGGGTATATAGTTCCTCCTCCTGGGGTCAATGGAAAGAAGCACGTTAACAGAAGGCAGGAAAAGAAGATATGATAGGAGCCATATCTTCGTAACCGCCCTTGCCTTAAGGTACCCGCTGAGAAGAGGGATGCCCCCAAGAAGGTAAATGTTAACTGCCTGTAAGATGATCCCTGTAATGACAGCCGCAATGATCACTGTTCTCTTCTGTTCTTCAGAGAGTAGCCTGTCTTCTCCCCTGCCACAGGCCGGGTTTCCTCCCTGACTGCCCATGGAGGTGAATGTTTCTGTTTTAATACGTGAAGAAAGATAAACTCCAAGGGCAAATGCCGACCCCCCAATGGCCATGTATCCGAAGGTGGATGCTGATGGCTGGCCAAGGCCCCTTAGACCCAGCCCTGTTCCTGCAAGGGCCAGTGCAAGGTATATGAGTAGCACCAGAAGGGCTGAGTAGGGTGAAAAGATATCAGACCTCATCCTATAACTCCCATGCATTCCTTGTGAGGTTAGCTGCGAACTGTGGACAGGAGGCTGCATGTATATGGATGTAGCTTGCAAGGGCAGAACCCGAGGTCACACCATCCATTGAATCCATTATACCCTTCCCCCTGAGCACCCTGAATGCAAATCTGGCATTCTTATCCACCAGGGCCCTGGAGTAGTGGAACTCATGGCCCCTGAAGACATCACCTGCCTCCGTGATTATGTTATCCTCGATGGCCTCTGAAATCACGTAGCTGAGACCCTGAACCCTGGGGGTCATCTCAGAGGGGTATGGGAAGACCCTGCACATTTCATGGTCATTTATGGATGCCATGAGGTACATGAGGCCTCCGCACTCGCCAAAGATGGGCCTCCCATCACCATGAAACTTCATTATGGATTTCCTCATGGGAATGTTCGATTCAAGTGCCCCTGCAAAAACCTCGGGGTAGCCTCCGCCGATGTATAATGCGTCTGCATCAGGCAGTTCCTCATCATGGAGGGGGCTGAAGTGGATGATGGATGCCGAGTTATCCTCAAGGGCCTCAAGGTTCTCCCTGTAGTAAAAGTTGAATGCCTCATCAAAGGCAACCCCTATCCTAACCCTTTTACTGTTTTCCTTCTTCCAGAGCCTTTCTCTTCCTCCATGGATCCTGCCTGCAGAGGACATTATATCCTCAAGGGCGTCGAGGTCAATGTACTCCTCCATGGCAAGGCCCCATTTCTCAATGAAGGATGCTATGCTCTCCCTTTCAACTGCAGGTACCAGTCCCAGGTGCCTCTGTTCAACGGCCAGTTCCTCATCCCTGGGGATTCCCCCGATCACGGGGGTGTCTGCAAGTTCCTCCACAGCCCTCTTTGTTTTGAGGTAGTGTCTCCTGTTTTTGACCTGGTTAAGTATGACGCCCTTTATCCTGACCTCCGGGTCAAGGGCCCTGAATCCCAGGACAATGGCGGCGGCGCTTTTAACAAGACTCCTTGAATTTATTATCAGTACAACAGGGGCGTTGAGGGCCTTTGCAACTGAAGCCGTGCTCCCAACATCATTAACGGGGCTTATACCCTCATATAAACCCCTTACTCCCTCTATTACCCCCATGCGGGCCCCTGATATTTCCATTGCCCTTATGAAAGCCTCTCTTATCTGGCCATCTGACATGAAGAATGAGTCGAGGTTCCTTGATGTGTTGCCTGTGGCCATGGTATGATAGGAGGGGTCTATGTAGTCCGGGCCCACCTTGAAGGGCTGAACCCCCCTCCCTGATAGTGCCTTCATTATACCCGTTGCAATTGTGGTTTTGCCAACCGCACTCCCGGTCCCTGCAAGTACAACTCTCATATATAAGAGTCAAGGCTCTCTTTATTTAATTATTGTGGAGCTACTAACAGGTTCAATGCAGCATTTATTCAATATTCAGGATGAGAATAACTTAGATGTGGTTGTACGTCATCTTATTACAATCATAAGCTGTCCTTGAGGTGGGTAAAGGTTATGGGGGGTCCGCCCTGAATAAAGAAGGGGTGTTGAATCAGATCCCGGAGGATATACGATGAACAGTAGATTCTAACTCTTTCAGTGCCCCCGCCTTTTATTTGCTGAGTAGGGTATTTATACCCTTGAGAGGTATTTTGCCCTTGATGTGTGTGATTTGCCATGAACCAGGCAGAAGTCGGCATCACAGCCCCTGCACACCCACATACCCTCCGGACAGGTTGGTCCCTCCTCATAGGCCAGTTTTCCATGGCTACCGCAGAATGGACAGTAATTCCTGAAGCGTGAAGTGTGTTCCCTGTAATCTGTGTGAAGGGAGCATGAGCATCTTCCACTGGCCTCCACCCACTGAGGGTTCACCTCATGATGGGATGCGCCAACATGCCTTCTGGTGGTGTATCTCAGGGTGTATGCCCATGCATGTTTCCTCTTCTTAACCTTCTTTTTATAGTATGCCCTTGCATACTTCCTCTTGATCTTCTTTTTATAGGATGCCTTTACATGGACCTTCACTGTGTGTTTATGGATCTTTGCATCCACCTTAACATGACCCGGGGCCCTGAAACTGCTTTCTTTATCTTCCATATCAAAGGAGGATACTGCGCCTGCAGCAATTATCGAAGATAAAAAAAGGGATGTTAATAAAATTCGCTTAATTTTACCGCCTCCAATCCAGAAAAAATCTGCTGTTTTTCCTAGATGTTAGATAGATTAATTCAAACATAATATATAAATATTTTGCTTCAAAATCGTGAAAGAAGCCTTCATAAATTCCTTTTTTTGGATTAAGCCCTTCTCATTCCTTTTTAAAGATGGATGTATCCAGTCTCACATTTTAATTTCTCCTTTAATCCATTATAATCATTTCAATGCTTATTTTTAAAAAATAAGACCTTTAAAATTCTTTTTAAGATGTACTCCTCGAATTGTGAATGTTGCTGCTGAGAGTTAAGCATTCATATTTTATTTCAGGAGACATGCGATCCCCTGAAGCCATTCAAGGTTACAAAAAAGTCTTAATGGATTTATATCTGTTTTAATCATCTTATTGTATTTTTAAGTTTCATCCTTTAATCATGAAAATGACTTCATTAACTCAACATCCAGGGCTCTCATGAGGATGGTAATCTAATTATAGAATCAGATACATAACATTCTCCATGAGTCTTGCGGATAGGGTTCAGATCCTCAGTGATACTGCACAGTTTGATCTCTGTGATTACAGTGCAGATCCCTCCCAGAGGAATCCCTCGGTGCCGGGAATATACTACAGCAGCTACAGGGGCTGCAGGGTCCCCCTCTTCAAGGTTTTACTTACAAACCGCTGCTGCAATGACTGCAGGTACTGCATAAACAATTCAGGGATAACCCCTGTTGAGCTTGAACCCAGGGAGATAGCCGGAATATTCCTCAGCTACTACCATAAAAGGTACGTCGATGGTCTCTTCCTCTCATCAGGTGTCAGCAGGGACCCTGATGAAACCATGGAAAAACTTATCGAGACCCTCAGGATCCTCCGCACAGAGGGTTACGGCGGTTACATCCACCTCAAGATCATACCCGGGGCATCCATGGACAGTATAAGGAGGGCCATGGAACTTGCAAGCCGTGTGAGTATAAACATTGAAACAGCCACCAGGGACGGGCTCGAGGAGCTATCATCAACCAAGGATTACGGTGTGGACATACTCAGGAGAATCAGATGGATTAAGAGACTCCTTGACAGGGACAGGACCCTTGCTCCGGCGGGTCACAGCACCCAGCTGATGGTTGGTGCCGTGGACGAGACTGACCGTGAAATAGTTAAAAGGATAAAGTGGATGCATGAGAAGTACTCGACAAGGAGGGTGTACTTCAGTGCCTTTGAACCAGTGGAAGGGACTCCCCTGGAGGAAAGAGAAGCTGAAAATCCTGAGAGGGTTATGAGGCTCTACCAGGCAGACAACCTCATTAAATCCTATGGTTTCAGTCCTGATGAACTTCAATTCCATGGTGGATACCTTGACCCTGAGGTTGACCCGAAGTACGCCGCCGCCCTTGAGATGGACATCTTCCCTGTGGATTTAAGGGAAGCCCCCTACAGGGAGATCATCCGCGTTCCTGGCATCGGCCCGGTATCCGCCAGGAAGATAATAAGTATAAGGAAGAAGAGGGATCTGAGTCCTGACTTGCTGAAGGAAATCGGTGTCAGATTAAAAAGGGCCGAGCCATTCATCCGGTTTGATGAAAGACAGACAAGTCTTGAAGAGTGGCTTGGATGACCCCAGCCCCCCATTTTGATCTTCTTTAACTGGTGCCTCTAGAGGTCTGAGAAAAGTTCCCATATATCAGGGTACTTCTCCCTTACAGCCCTCTCTATAAGAGAAGAGGCCTCCCTGCTTATGCTGAACTCTGGCTGTGTCTTTTTAAGGTACCTCAGAACCGCCGCTGACCTTGCGGACCATAGGGTTATCCGCGGGTTCTTTTTAACATCCTCCATCACGGCTTTAACCTGCTCCTCACTGGTTACAGGAGTTTCAGGTTCATTTTCAGGTTCCTTTCTTGTCTTTGCCTGGATGAGGGCATCCAGTCCCATTCCAAGCCCCTTTTTCTGTGCCATCATTCACACTCCATCCCTATTATTTCCCCTGCAAGTTTCATGTAGGCTGCTGTGCCCGTGCTTTCAGGGTCATAGGTTATGCATGGCTTTCCATGGCTTGGTGCCTCTGCAAGGCGGACGTTCCGTGGGATGGTGGTTCTGAAAATGTTCTCGCTCTCACCGAAGAAGTTCTTAACCTCCCTGTGGACGTCCCTTGCAAGCCGGGTCCTTGAATCATAGAGGGTCATTAGTATGCCCTTTATTGGGCATGGACTCTGGAGGCGCTCATGGACAAGGCTCATGGTCTTTAAGAGGTCCGCCATTCCCTCAAGGGCATAGTACTCTGCCTGGATAGGTATTATAACACTGTCTGATGCCACCAGGGCGTTGAGTGTCAGTATGCCCAGGGATGGTGGGGAGTCTATGAATATGTAGTCGAACTCATTTCTCACATCCCTGACCGCCTCCTGGAGTATTGCATGGTACCCTATTTCACTGCTGAGTTCAATCTCGGCACCGCTCAGGGATATGTTGCTGGGTGCTATGTAGAGGTCCTGGAGTTCTGTTGGCAGGATAACATCTGATAACCCTGTTTTCCTGCTGAGGACCGTGTATATTGTTGATTCCAGCTCTGATTTTTTAATTCCAAGGCCTGTTGTTGCGTTTCCCTGGGGGTCCATGTCGATTACAAGGACCCTCCTGTCAAGAAGGGCCAGTGCCGCTGAAAGATTGACCGCCGTGGTTGTCTTTCCACAGCCTCCCTTCTGGTTTATGATGGAAATCATTTCTCCCATAATCATCACCGCCTGAAGGTCATCCATTAGAACTTATAATTTAGAACTTATAAAGTATATCTTATAAGTTATAACTTATAACCGGGTTGTAGGTGAAGGACACCCGCTTGTGATCCTGAGATTAAAAAAAATGGTTTCGGGAGGATCCTGAAAAGAATCCGTGTGACCCTAGAAGTTAATCCTCTCTGAGAGTCTTACAGGAAGTGGAAGTCTCCTGAAGGGCATGCCCTCTGTCTCTGACCTTAAGGTTTCTATGAGCTCATCAAGGGTCATCTGGATTTTCTCACCGGTTTCCCTGACATTAACCGTGAGTTTACCCTCCATTTCACTGTCCCCTATAACAACAACGTAGGGGACCCATTCCTGGGCTGCGTTTCTTATCTTCTTACCGAGGGTCTCTGAGCGGTCATCCAGGTCCGCCCTCACATCTGCAGCCAGTAACCGGGATACTATTTCCCCGGCATATTCAAGGTGGCGCTCAGCAATCGGCAGAACCCTCACCTGCACCGGTGAAAGCCATACCGGTAGCATGGGCGGCCTTTCATCCATCTCAATGGCTGTCTTCTCAAGTAAACTGCATATCACCCTCTCGATACTCCCTGTGGGACTGCAGTGGAGTATTATGGGGTTTGCCTCCTCCTCCTTCTGGTTGATGTAGGTTATATCGAATCTTTCACCGCTTTCAACGTCTATCTGAACCGTTGGGTTCTCTATGGGTCTTCCAAGGTAATCTATGGCTGCGAAGTCCATTTTAGCTATCCAGTAGTGTTTCCTTGCCGGCAGTATCTCAAGGAGTATGGGTTTCCCTATTTTATCTGCAACTTCATGGACCCAGTCCCTGTATTCCTCATAGAAGTCTGCTGTGGCCCTGAATATGACCTCATAGTTCACCTGAAAGTCCTCCCCGGTCCTCATGCACATATCAACCTGCTTTGAGAACTCCTCAAGGGACTGTTCAAGGTCAGCGCAGACAGTGTGAAGATCGGGCATTGTGAATCCCCTGAGCCTCTTGAGCCCCACAACCTCCCCCTTCTTCTCAAGCCTGAAGCTGTAGGTTGAAAGTTCATATATACCTGCCGGGAGGTTCTTCCATGTGAGGAAGGAGTCTGATAGTATTCTGAATGCCCCGAAGCAGCAGGCGTATCTCAGCATGAGCTCCTTCTTGTTCTTCATCCTGTACTGTCTCTCACCGAACTTCTCTGCATGGACCCTTATGGCCTCATCCTCAAGGTCATACATTATGGGTGTCTCAACAGGCATTGCACCCTCACTGGTCACGAGCATGTAAACGTAGTCTGCAAGGAGGTCCCTTATGAGCCTCCCCTTGGGGTACCATCGAAGGTGTCCCACATCTGCAGAGGGTTCATAGTCTGCAAGTCCCTTCTCCCTCATCAGCCTAACATGGGGTGGTTCATCCCCTGATGATTCGAGTCTTCCAAGTTCATAGTTTACAAGGTTTTCAAGGTCCCTGTTCCTGAATTCGAACTCCTCTGGTTTTACAAGTTCCCCCCTGTAGAGTATGAACCACTCGGACTCCTCCGACCCTGACTCCTCCCTAACAGGTTCCGGTCTGATTGTCCTTGACAGCTCCGAAAGGGGGTGTCCCTTGCAGGATATTTCAAAGGCCTTGTACCATCCGAAGGGGGCCCTTGAAACCTTGATTCCCATTTCACCGATCCTCCAGGCCATTTCCTTAAGGACCTTCTTTGCTGTTGCAGGTGAACTCAGGGAGGAGCTCAGATGGGCGTAGGGGTATATGACAACGTTTTCTGCCTTCACATCATTGTATACCTTTACTATTTCCTTGACCGCGTTTTCAACAACTGACGCCGGGTTTTCCTCGTCCTCTGCCTCAACTGCTGTGAAGACCACCAGGGACTCTTTGAACTGTCCCTCCATCATTTCATCGGGTATATCCTCTGCTATGCCGGTCTTATTCTTTGTCCTGTATTTAATGTAATCAGAGTGAATTAAAAGTATCCGCATATCATCACCTTTAAAAATAATTAATGTTATTGTTTTATGTGATCTTTTTAATTGTTTCGGCTGGGGTCCCAGGAATATGCAGGTCAGGGAAAAATGGTTTTAAGCGGCTGAAACTGATAAGGGTTGGCTCTGCTGATATATTCAGTATTAAAATAGAGTAATTAACTAGACTGTTTATGATTCATATTCCTGCCCTTCCACCATAACTGTCACATGTGATGATTACATCGTCTGTCCAAGTTTATGATTCATATTCCTGCCCTTCCACCCTCCCATATCGTATCAAATATCCTTGAATAGTTCTCGGCGATTTCAGGGTACTGGTTCCATATACCTATGGCTGTTTCTGGTATTGGGGAGCCGTCCGGTGTGAACCTTGAGAAGACCCACATCATCTCCTCCCCATCCCTCACCATCATCTTGACTGGTGGCATTTCCACAATCCTTACCCTGCATGGAAGTCCCCTGATCTCGGCTCCTGCCATTACCCTGACATCAACGCCCAGGTCGTTTATCCTCCCCAGTACCGGTTCAAGTGTTTTAAGCTCGCCCCTGAAGAAGAAGCCCATCCTCATCTTAAATTCATGCCTTGACCTGGAAATTATCTCAATCTCCTTCTTTATGATCTTCTCCTGTCCATGTATAAGCCATACAGGGGCCGGTACACGTGATATCTGATCCTCATAGATCCTTGTAAGTTCAACACCTGCCTCATGAAGGACTTCATTTATCCTCTTCTTCTCTCTTCTGAAGACCTCCGATGGGGGGACTGCATGGTACCTCATTGGTTTACCCCTCTCAACCTCAACAAATCCCTTCTCTGCCAGTTTCCTCAGGATATCATATACCCGGGATCTTGGAATCCCTGCAGCCTCCCCGACTTCACCTGCCCTGCCTGAAACAAGTGATGTCAGTGCTGTATACGCAGATGCCTCGTAGTCTGTGAGGCCCATGAGTCTGAGGGCCTTCCTGATCCTCCTCTCCATAAACACACCTCTGTCTCATTTTATACTCACTTAGTGACAAAAATTATATATATTTTTCTGCCAGTTTTTAATATGGTGATGGAAAATGAAGTACCGCTGCATAGTATGCGACTACATATACGACCCTGATACAGGTGACCCGAGGGCAGGAATATCGCCGGGGACACCTTTTGAAGAACTCCCTGAAGAGTGGGTCTGCCCTGTCTGCAATGTTGGGAAGGACCAGTTCGAACCCCTTAAGGGTGAAATAAGACGTGTAAGGCCCGAAGATATAGACATGTTCTGTTATCAGTGCTCACAGACCGTGCGTGGAAGGGCATGTACCAGCCGGGGGGTCTGCGGTAAGGAACCAACCGTTGCAAGGCTCCAGGACAACCTTTTATTTGCCATAAAGGGCATTTCAGCCTACCTCTACCATGCCCGTGAACTTGGATACACCGACAGCAAGATAGACGCCTTCCTTGAAAAGGGCTTCTATTCAACACTCACAAACGTCAACTTCAATCCAGAGGAATTCGTGGAACTGGCCCTTGAAGCCGGTGAAATGAACATCAGGACAATGAAACTCCTTAAAAAGGCCCATATAGACAGCTACGGAGAACCTGAACCTGCAGAGGTCAGGGTGGGTGCACTTGAAGGTCCGGCCATAATAGCAACAGGCCACAGCCTCAGGGCCCTTGATGAACTCCTAAGACAGACAGAGGACACCGGTATAAACGTCTACACCCACTCAGAGCTCCTACCGGCCCACGGGTACCCTGAACTCAGAAAGTACCCCCACCTTGCAGGTCAGCTTGGAGGTCCATGGTTCGATCAGAAGAAAACCTTCTCACGATACACAGCAGCAATCCTCGGAACCTCAAACTGCGTCCTGCTCCCGGCAGATGATTACAGGGATCGTATGTTCACCTGTGGAGTTGCAGGGCTTCCGGGTGTCAGGCACCTTGAGGACTATGACTTCAAACCCCTCATAGACAGGGCCCTTGAACTGCCACCCCTCAGTGAGGAAGATGCAGGGACGCTTACAACGGGCTTCGGACTCTCAACCATACTCTCACTTGCAGATAAAATAAAGGAACTCGTTGAAGATGGAAGGATCAGGAGGTTCTTCCTGGTCGGAGGCTGTGACTCCCCCCTCCCACGGGCAGGTTACTACACAGAATTCGTCAGGAAACTCCCGGATGACACCGTGGTCCTCACACTGGCCTGTGGAAAGTACCGTTTCAATTCAATGGACCTTGGGGATATAGATGGAGTGCCCCGCCTCATAGACCTTGGACAGTGCAATGACGCCATAGTTGCAGTGGAGCTTGTTGAGGCCCTCAGCAGCCTCTTCGGGATGGATGTGAATGAACTCCCCCTCAGCATCGTCCTGAGCTGGATGGAGCAGAAGGCGGCAGCTATACTGTGGAGTCTCCTGTCACTGGACCTCAAAGGAATGTATTTAGGTCCTGTGCTCCCTGGATGGGCAAATCAGGATATAATCAACTTCCTCATTGAGAACTACAACCTTAAACCCATAGGAGAACCTGAAAGGGATATTGAGGAGATGCTGAAATAGGTGATACAATGGAACTTGCTGGAAAGGTGCTGAAAGTGGCCGGGCTCATAGATTATCAGGAGGGTGCCGTTGTAAGCAGGGAGATAATCCGGAAGGACACCGGGACTGTTACCATATTCGCCTTTGACAGGGGCCAGGGCCTCAGTGAACACACAGCCCCCTTTGATGCCCTCGTCCAGGTTATCGATGGTGTGGCTGAGATCACCATCAGCGGGAAGAGGCACGTTCTCGGTGCTGGTGACATGATAATAATGCCTGCAGATGAACCCCACGCCTTGATGGCAAGGGAGCCCTTCAAGATGGTGCTGACCATGATAAAATCCTGAAATTCCCTGTACAGGAAAACTGAGATCCGGTCAATACAGTCGGGTAAACAGCAAACACATCCCTACAACTAAAGTACTGTCAGGAAGACCGTCAGTACACCTGCAGCTATAACTGCAAGAAAAACCATCCCCACCCTTTTACCAAATTTTTTTGTTCCAAGCAGGAAGGCTATGCCTGTCTTAACCAGTGTATTGGATATGCCTGCAATTGTTATCGCTGCGGCTGCGGTGCCACTGGATATGGAGCCGGCCCCTGCAAGTACCGAGAGACTGACCGTTATTGCATCAACATCAGCCACGCCTGAAACCATGGCTGCTATCAGTAACCCGCTCCTTCCAAGGTAAATGCTTGCAGACTTTGAAATGAAGAGTATGCCCATGAAAAGCGCCCCGAATATGAGGGCGGGTTTGATTGAAAAGGGGTTCTCGATTTTGATATCAGATTCCATGTCTGATGGGGTCCTTGTGAATAAAAATCCAAGTAAAAAGCCCAGCCCTCCCATCACAATCATCGGAGGTGCTATGAAGCCCAGGAGGGAGGGGTTTATCACCGCAACCTCAAATAGCATCCTCAGAAACATCATGGAACTTGCAACGACGGCTGCAAATACTGCAGGGCCCATTAAAAATTCAGATTCCCTCACGTGCCCCGCCATTGCAGTCACCACAGCTGTACTTGAAACCAGCCCCCCTATGACCCCTGTGGCTCCGAGTCCCCTCCCTGGTCCTATGACCTTCATGGCAATGTAGCCGGCGTAACTTATCCCTGATATGAAAACAACCATGAGCCATATCCTGTTGGGGTTGAATACGCCCCACGGCCCCATTGGAGCGTCGGGTAGGAGGGGGAGGACCACGAAGGCTATCATGAGAAATTTGAGGGTGTCAATCATCTCCCTCTCACTTATCTTCCTTACAAAGACGTGTATGTACCGTTTAAGTGCAAGTATCGCGGTGACGATGATGGCAAGTATAACTGCAAGTCGATAGTCATATGAGAAACAGAGGGCTCCGAGGAGGAAGGCGATGATGGCCGCCACCTCCCCTGTAAGCCCCACATCTCCTTCATCCCATGTTGTTACAATGTAGCTTGCCAGTATAAGGATAATCAGGCCGAGGAGGGCTGCAGGGAACACCAGGGGAAATGCTCCTGAGAGATTCGCTGAGAGGGCCCCCATGAGGGATATGAGCATGAATGTCCTTATACCTGCAAATTCCGTCCTTTTAATTTTTCTTTCCCTCTCAATCCCCATGAGGGCCCCTATTGCAAGGGCTATCAAAAACTTAATTACAGGGAAGTCCATGTTATACTATATGAACTGTAGCATATTATTTATTTACTGAAGCTGCAAAACCGACGGCATATTATTTATCTGGTTATGATTAATATCATGATGGTGGTTCTATGAAAAGTGATACTGTAAAGAGGGGAATACAGAGGGCCCCCCATCGTTCCCTGCTGAGGGCCTGCGGTCTGACCGATGATGACTTTGAGAAGCCCTTCATCGGGATAGCAAACAGTTACACGGATATAGTCCCTGGCCACATTCACCTCCGTGAACTTGCAGAGGATGTTAAGGAGGGTGTTAATGCTGCTGGAGGAGTGGCATTTGAATTCAACACCATGGCGATATGTGACGGGATAGCCATGAACCATGATGGTATGCGCTACTCCCTTGCATCAAGGGAGATAATAGCCGACACCGTGGAGAGCATGGCAATGGCCCACGCCCTTGATGGCCTTGTCCTCCTCCCAACCTGTGACAAGGTGGTTCCGGGGATGCTCATGGCAGCTGCAAGACTTGACATTCCATCCATAGTCGTTACAGGGGGACCGATGCTCCCGGGGGAATTCCAGGGAAAAAATGTGGACTTCATAAATGTCTATGAGGGTGTCGGTGCTGTTAAGGCGGGGCAGATGTCACCTGAAGAGCTGGATGAACTTGAAAGATGCGCCTGCCCCGGTCCAGGGTCATGCGCGGGTCTTTTCACCGCAAACACCATGGCCTGTCTCACAGAGGCCCTGGGTATGAGTCTCCCTGGCTGTGCAACCGCCCATGCGGTGAGTTCCAGGAAGAGGCAGCTGGCGAGGCTCTCAGGTGAAAGGATAGTTGAAATGGTGAAGGAGGACCTTAGACCAGGAAAGATAATGAGTCAGGAGGCCTTTGAAAACGCCATAATGGTTGACCTTGCCCTTGGGGGCTCCACAAACAGCGCCCTACACATACCTGCAATAGCATCAGAGGTTGCCGGGGTAAAGGTCGGCCTAGACCTCTTCGATGAGCTCAGCAGGGAAATACCCCACATAGCATCCATTTCACCTTCAGGTGAACACATGATGCTTGACCTTGAAAGGGCAGGGGGTATACCCGCAGTCCTAAGGACACTCTCAGGGAAGATAAACCAGGACTGCATGACATGTACCGGAGGGACCGTCAGGGAAAACATTGAAGGCGTTGAGGTGAAGGACCGGGATGTTATAAGGAGCCCTGATGATCCGGTCCACAGGGAGGGCGGCCTCGCCATACTGAAGGGTAACCTTGCCCCCAGGGGGTCCGTGGTGAAACAGGGTGCAGTTGCAGAGGACATGCTTGTACATGAGGGTCCTGCAAGGGTCTTTGAAAGTGAGGAGGAATGTGTGAGTGCAATATTCAGTGGAAAGGTATCCGAGGGGGATGTTATCGTCATCAGGTATGAGGGGCCCAGGGGAGGGCCTGGTATGAGGGAGATGCTGAACCCCACCTCTGCCATTGCAGGCATGGGACTTGAAAGGGTTGCCCTTATAACCGATGGAAGGTTCTCAGGGGGAACCAGGGGCCCGTGCATCGGCCACGTGTCCCCTGAAGCCATGGCAGACGGCCCCATAGCCGCCCTGAAGGATGGTGACCTGATAAAAATCGACATCCCGTCCAGGAGGCTCAGTGTCGATCTTGATGATGATGAAATCAGGGCCCGGATTGAGAAGGCCAGGAAACCTGAAAGGAACGTCAGGGGATGGCTGGCCAGGTACAGGAAAATGGCAACCTCCGCCGATACCGGCGCGGTTCTGAGATAGGTGTTAACATGACCGATAGAAGGGAACTCCTTGAAGCAGGCGCATACCTCCTGCTCCTCCTACTCGCCATCACTGCATCACAGCACATGAACGTTGTGGTCTCAGGGAGCATGGAGCCCGTCTTCTACAGGGGGGATATAGTCATTATAGAGAAGACCGATTTCTTCGGGATCAGTGAACTGGACCCCAAAACCCTGAAGGTTGGGGATATCATAATCTATGATGCCACTTGGTTCCCTGAACCCGTGATACACAGGGTGATAAAGGTTGGAAGGGATGCTGGTGGAGAGAAATATTACGTCACAAAGGGTGATAACAACCCCTCCCCTGACCCGGCACCCGTATATCCGTCGCAGGTGAAGGCCAGGGTCCTGACGGTGAACTCGCAGCCGGTCATGATACCGAAGGTGGGATACCTGACCATCTGGTTGAAGGGTCTTTAGGCATAGATGAGAGCGGCAGGTGAATAAATGTTCAGAGAGATTGAAAAAAGAGCGTCAGATGCTATAACAGAAGCCCTTAAGAAACTTGAGATACCGGTTCCGGAAGAGATAAAACTTGAAGAGCCACCGAACCCTCAGATGGGGGACCTTGCAAGCACGGTTTCATTTGAACTTGCAGGGACCCTGAAAAAATCGCCCATGGAGATAACCGCAGAGATAATGTCAGTGATTGAAGCACCGGAAATATTCGAGACCATTGAATCCAAGGGGCCCTACATAAACTTCTTCATAGACTACCGGAAACTTTCAGGTGAACTCCTCAAAATCATCGATGATGACTACGGACAGCACCCCCCAGTTGATGAAAGGATCATCCTTGAGCACACCTCTGCAAATCCAAACGGACCACTGCACATTGGCCATATAAGGAACGCTATAATAGGCGACTCCCTTGCAAGGATACTCAGAATGGCAGGGTACAGTGTTGAAACCCAGTACTACGTGAACGACATGGGCAGGCAGATTGCAATGATAGTCTGGGGTCTCCAGAACCTTGAAGGCGACCTTGATGATTACCCTGGAGATAAAAAGGACCACAGGGTCGGCAGGCTCTACTTTGAGGTGAACCAGAAGCTCAATGAGAACCCATCAATCAGGGACGAAGTTGATGAACTTATAAGGAAGTACGAGTCCGGTGAGAACGAGGATATATTCAGGTATGTTGTCGAATACTGCCTTGACGGTATGAAGGAGACCATGGAAAGGCTCCATGTACACCACGACCGCTTCGTATGGGAGGGCCAGTTTGTAAGGGACGGAACCGTTGAAAGGGTTATAGAATCCCTTAAAAGGACGGGTTATACTTCAGAGAACGATGTCCTCTACCTTGACCTTGAGGAGTTTGGTATCGAGAAGGAACTGGTGCTTACACGGTCCGATGGAACCTCCCTCTACTCAACCAGGGACATCGCATACCACCTTAAGAAGTCCCTTGAGGGGGACACCCTGATTGATGTGCTGGGTTCAGACCATAAACTTGCAGCTGAACAGGTTAAGATCGCAATGAAGCTCCTGGGGGGTAAAATACCTGAGGTGATCTTCTATGAATTCATAACCCTCCCTGAGGGTTCAATGTCAACAAGAAGGGGTGTCTTCATATCCGTGGATGAACTCATGGATGAAGCCCGACGGAGGGCCCTTGAGGAGGTGAAGAAAAGAAGGGATCTTCCTGATGATGAGGCAGGGGAGATAGCCGAGATGATAGGTAACGGGGCTATAAGGTACTATATTGCAAGGCTCTCCCCTGAGAAGCACATGGTCTTCGAGTGGGATGATGCCCTGAGCTTTGAACATGGCTGCGCCTCCATACAGTACGCCCATGCAAGGGCCTGCAAGCTCCTTGATAAGGCGTCCTTCAGTGATGATGTGGAGGTTGAAGATAACTGGGCGCCTGATGATGATGAGAAGGAACTTTTACAGCTCCTTGCACGGTTTCCTGTGGTTATTGAGGATGCCGCGTCAGCCAGGAGGGTTCATCCAGTGGCGCAGTACGCCCAGGACCTTGCAAACGCATTCAACAGTTTCTACAGGTCCACTCCCGTTATGGGATCTGAATTTGAGGGTGCGAGACTCAGACTTGTTGATTCAGTTAGAAAAACCATCAGAAATGCCCTCGGTCTTCTGGGGATAGAGGCCCCGGAGACCATGTAACCCTCCTCCTTCAAATGAAAAGGTAACGGTCAGCTTGTGAATCATTCAAGCCCCTGAAGCAGGACGATTAACTTCAAATAAAAAAGTAATGGTTTTAGATGCTTCGGCCGCCGGACCGTTCAGCTCTTCAGTTGCCTGTGTGGTTGTGGCTCCAGCCGATCCCATTACAGGGGGCTCCAGGCTCTGTTACCAATCCTCAGTTAGCCCCATGATGAAGGCTTCCATGACTCCCTGGATTCAGGCCATTACCAGTCCTGGATCTTACCTGTAAGAAGCCAGTGCATTATGGCCTTCTGGGCGTGGAGCCTGTTCTCTGCCTGGTCCCATACAACAGACCTTGGACCGTCTATGACTTCGGACGTCGTTTCTTGCCCCCTTATTGCAGGGAGGCAGTGCATGAATATGGCATCATCCCCTGCAATGTCCATGAGCCCTGAATTAACCTGGTATGGTCTGAAAACCTTCATACGATTTTCCGCCTCATCCTCATATCCCATGCTGACCCAGACGTCTGTATAAACCACATCAGCCCCTCTTACTGCTTCCTCTGGATCATGGAGTATCCTTATCTGGGACCCTGTCTCTTCAGCTATTTTTTTGGCCTTCGCCACGATACCGGGGTCCGGTTCATAGCCCTCAGGGCATGCCACCCTCATGTCCATGCCGAGAATAGAGGTTATGATGAGGAGGGAGTTGCAGACGTTGTTACCATCACCGACAAAAACAAGGGTCCCGTCAAATCCCCCTTTCTTTTCCCTTACGGTCTGCATGTCTGCCAGGGCCTGGCATGGGTGTTCAAGGTCTGTTAATCCGTTTATAACCGGTACGGATGCGTTCTCTGCAAGTTCAATCACATCAGTGTGCCTTATTGCCCTTATCATTATGCCGTCAACGTACCTGCTGAGGGTCCGTGCTGTATCTGCTATGGGCTCGCCGCGTCCGAGCTGAAGGTCAGAAGCCGACAGGTAGAGGGGCTGCGCCCCCATCTGTGAAGCCCCCACCTCGAATGAAACCCTTGTCCTTGTTGAGGACTTCTCAAATATCATTGCAAGGGTCATGTCCTCCAGCACCTTCTCTCTGATCTTACCTGCCTTGTAACTGTCTGCCAGGTCCAGCAGATCCATGACCTGGTCCTTCATGTCACATACCGATAGTAGATGTTTCATCTGCTCAGCTCCATCAGGAGGACCTTATGTCCTCCATATGTTTAATCCGTTTTTCCACAAGCTCCCTTGTACCTATATCCCGTCGGTGGTAGAGTTTGCCATGAACATGCCCTGCCGCCTCCTCACAGAGCTCCTCTGCAGAGTATATGTCATCTGAAATGGCCACCAGTGCAAGTGCCCTTGAGGAGGAGGTGTATATCCTGCTGTCCTCCTGGTTAACAGCTGCATAGTAGGTTATGACACCCATATCTCTTATCCTGTCCTCATCAACCCTTATCTCGGCACCGGCAACACCTGCATCAGGGTAACCCTCAGGGACCAGGTACTTGCAGACCGTGGCGAGGTTCCTGAAGCTTGCTGATTTCAGGTTACCGTCAACTATCCCCTCACATATCTCAACCATCCCTGATTCAAGGAGGGGCAGGACGTTCATTGCTTCAGGGTCACCGAAGCGTGCATTGTACTCGATGAGTTTGGGTCCGTCGGCTGATAGCATGAACTGCCCGTAAAGGATGCCCTTATAGGGGCTCTCCTCCCTTTTTATTGCTTCTACTGTCTTCTGCATTATCTGAACTGCCTCTTCATAGTCCTTCTCTGTCATGAATGGCAGGAGCCCGTCTTTATCTGAATATGAACCCATCCCCCCGGTTATCGGGCCCTGGTCTCCTTCATATGCGTGGGGGTGGTCCTGGACTGCAGGCATCGGTAGGATCCTCTCGCCATCAGAGAATGCCTGTACTGTGAACTCCTCACCGATGATCCTTTCCTCTATAACAACACCGGCATGGCCGCCTATACGGTTTTTGATAACCTCCTCTGCATATTCAAGGGCCTCTGTGTTGTCCCTGAGGTGCTCGCCGACGATCTTAACACCCTTTCCACCGGTAAGCCCCACGGGTTTTACAACCGCCTCGCCATCAAAGTGGTCCATGAATTCCCTGAGCTCATCAAGGTCACTGAATGCCCTGTAGGTTATTGAACCAGGGATTCTGTACTTTTCAAAGAGGTCCCTCATGAAGGATTTGTCTGTTTCGATCCTTGCAGCCCCCATTGTGGGGCCTACTGCAGGTATATCGGCCTCCAGAAGTGCATCAACTATTCCCTTCTCGAGGGGGGCCTCCGGGCCTATGAATGCCATGTCAACTCCCTTTTCCACTGCAAAGCCCACAACCTTTTCTATGTCAACCTCGGGGGCTATGAGGAATTCGGTGGCTATCCTTGATATGCCAGGGTTTCTGTTGGACATCACTGAATATACTGTGGATTCATCTGCCAGTGCACTGCATATGGCATGTTCCCTTGCTCCTGTTCCCACAACAAGTATTTTCATTGGTAATCCTCCAGGAATATTTAATAAACTTAAATCTTCCAATTGTTTTATATAATCTTAGCACTTACTTAGTATATATTTATAAGAAATATGTCATTAATAATAATGATAAATTGGTTCAGGTGTTACCAATGAAAGGTGGCCAGGCAATAATCAGATCACTTCTGGATCAGGGAGCAGACACCGTATTCGGGTATCCCGGTGGACAGCTACTGCCACTCTATGATATGCTCTATGATTCTGAACTAAGACACATCCTTGTAAGACATGAGCAGTGCGCGGCCCACGCTGCAGACGGATACGCAAGGGCCTCAGGAAAGGTTGGTGTGTGCATAGCAACATCAGGGCCCGGGGCCACAAACCTCGTGACAGGCATCGCAACAGCATACATGGACTCCTCCCCGGTGGTTGCCATAGCCGGACAGGTCCCCACACACCTCATCGGGAACGATGCCTTCCAGGAGGTGGATATGATAGGGATAACCATGCCCATCACGAAACACAGCTTCCAGCCCTCAGATGCCAGTGAGATACCTGAAATGGTCAGGGCAAGCTTCCACATAGCAAGGACAGGAAGACCGGGTCCGGTGGTCATAGACCTGCCGAAGGATGTGCAGGAACAGGAAATTGAAGAATACGATGAAACCATGCCTGAACTTCCAGGCTACAAACCAACACTCAGGGGACACCCCCTACAGATAAAAAGGGCAGCTGAACTCATAAAGAGGTCCGAGAAGCCTGTTATCCTGGCCGGGGGTGGAGTTATAATATCAGGGGCTTCAGAAGAAGTTAAAAGATTATCAGAACTCATAAATGCACCTGTAACCACAACCCTCCTGGGTAAGGGCTCATTCCCTGAGGACCATCCATCATCCCTGGGTATGCTGGGGATGCACGGTCGCAAGGTCGCCAACCTCACCGTGGATAAATGTGACTGCCTCATAGCAGTCGGATGCAGGTTCTCTGATCGTACAACAGGTAATGTGGCTGAATTCGCCCCGAAGGCCAGCATAATACATATAGACATAGACCCGGCTGAGATAGGTAAGAACGTTGCAGTCGACGTGCCAATCGTGGGTGATGCAGTTAATGTCCTTGCAGAACTCATATCCTACCTTGAAGGTGCAGAACCCCGGAGTAATGAATGGCTCAGAAGTGTCCAGGAGTTCAGGAACAGCTGCATGCCCAGGATGAGCTACGATGACGTACCCCTCAAACCACAGCAGGTTATAAAGGAGATAAGCCAGGTCCTTGATGATGAAACCATCGTCACAACTGATGTCGGCCAGAACCAGATGTGGATGGCCCACTTCTATACATCAAGGACCCCCAGGAAGTTCATATCCTCGGGTGGTCTTGGAACCATGGGATTCGGTTTCCCGGCCGCCATCGGAGCCAAGGTGGCTCTCCCTGATAACGATGTGGTTGCTGTATGTGGTGATGGAGGTTTCCTCATGGTCTGCCAGGACCTTGCAACCATAAGGGAGTACGATATACCCCTCGTTATATGTGTAATGGACAACCGGCACCTTGGAATGGTTGCCCAGTGGCAGCGCCTCTTCTATGATGAGAGAATGTCACACACACACCTTGGCGAGGTCCCTGACTTTGTCAGGCTGGCGGAGTCCTTCGGAGTTGAAGCTGAAAGAATAGAAAAACCAGGAGAAACACAGGAAGCCCTCAGCAGGGCAATAAAGTCAGGTGAACCCGTACTCCTGGATATAATCATAGACCCTGATGAGATACTCCCAATGGTGCCGCCAGGGTGCGGTCTTACAGAGATAATAGGGGAATACCGTGTTGAAAGGGAGTATCCAGGGGAGTTAAACTACAGGCCAGAGAAAGAGGGGGGTGAGTAGGATGGAGCCAGACACACACATCATAAGCGCCCTCGTTGAACACAGGCCGGGTGTCCTGCAGAGGGTGGCGGGCCTCTTCACAAGGAGGGGGTTCAACATTGAGAACATAACCGTAGGTGAATCCGAAACACCGGGTATTGCAAGGATGACCATAATTGCAAGGGGAGATGACAGGGTTCTTGAACAGATAACCAAGCAGCTCAACAAGCTCATAGACGTCATAAAGGTCCGGGACCTTGAGCCCTCAGGGACCGTTAAAAGGGAGCTCTGCATGGTCAAGGTCCATGTACCCTCTGAAAAGATAAGGGCAGAGATAATACAGTACGCCAACATCTTCAGGGGCCGTATAATAGATGTAAGTCCCGAGACCATGACTGTCGAGGTTACAGGGGACTCCGAGAAGATCGATGCCTTCCTGGAACTCTTGAAGGCCTTTGGAATCAAGGAACTTGCAAGGACGGGTCCCACTGCAATGTCCCGTGGAAGCCGGACAATATGAACATATTTATTTTTTAAATCAAATAATCAGTTCTGAGGAGGTTTTATATGAAGATCTATTATGAAAACGACATTGATATGGGTATAATTGCAGATAAAAAGATAGCTGTCATTGGTTATGGAAGCCAGGGAGAAGCGCAGGCAATGAACATGGCTGATAGTGGACTCAACGTTATAGTTGGTCTGAGGAGGGGTGGAAGTTCATGGAAAAAGGCCAAGGATGATGGGATGAACGTCATGACCATCGAAGACGCCGCCAGGGAGGCCGACATAATACACATCCTCATCCCTGATGAGATCCAGGAAACAGTATTCGAGCAGTCCATCAAACCATACCTTACCGAAGGAAACACCATTTCATTCTCACACGGCTACAACATACACTACGGATACATAAAGGCCCCTGAAGGCGTTAACGTTACCATGGTAGCCCCCAAGGGCCCGGGTGCGATGGTCAGAAGAACCTACCTTGAGGGCTTCGGTATCCCTGGCCTTGTGGCCGTTGAGGTGGATGCAACAGGAGACGCCCTTGAACAGGCCCTTGCAATGGCAAAGGCATGTGGACTTGCACGTGCAGGCGTCCTTGAGACAACATTCAAGGAGGAAACAGAGACAGACCTCTTCGGTGAACAGGTGGTGCTCTGCGGGGGTGTCACCGAACTCATAAACACGGCCTTCAGGACCCTTGTAAGGGCAGGGTACCAGCCTGAGATAGCCTACTTCGAAACCTGCCATGAACTGAAACTCATAGTTGACCTCATCTATGAGAGGGGATTCCAGGGTATGTGGGAGAACGTCAGTAACACCGCAGAATTCGGAGGCCTCACAAGACGGAGAAGGGTTATAACAGAGGACACCGCCAGGGAAATGGAGAAAATACTTGAAGAGATTCAGAACGGTAAGTTCGCCAAGGAATGGGCCCTTGAAAACAGGGCCGGAGCCCCCATGCTCAAGAGGATGAGGGACCTTGAGGGTGACCTTGAAATAGAGGACGTCGGCTCAAAGCTCAGGAAACTCTGTGGACTTGAAAAGTAATCCCTTAAGCGGTGATTGGCTTGGTATTTGTGGGTATGGATCATGGGACCACCGGCGTATCCTTCACCATCCTCGGAGACGGGGCAGAGCACTTCAAGATCGGAAGGGAAGACCTCTCAGCGGGGCGGGTCTCTGCCCTTGAGGAGCTAAAGGAAAGGGTTTCCCTTGATGATATAAGACTCATGGCCATCACCTATGCGATGGGTGATGCCATCACAACGATAAAACCAATTGAGAGGGTTAAAAACAGGGGTATAATCTCAATTGGAGGCGCCGGTAAGGTTACCGGTGGTGGAACAGCAGTTTACAGTGAAATAGAGAAGTCAGGCATACCCACGGTCCTGATTCCGGGCCTTCACCGCAACACACCATGCCTTGATGAGAGGTTCCGGGCGGCCTACTCCCACCATGCAAGCCCTGAAAAGGTGAGCATATGCTACAACGCCTACCTTGAAACCGGCTGGGAGAACATGATAGTATCGGACATAAGCTCCAACACCGTCACCATGCTCATAGAGGACGGGAAGATCACAGGGGCCATGGATGCATGTCTTGGAGCCATGGGCATCATACACGGTCCCCTGGACCTTGAGATGCTCAGGAAAATAGATGACGGTGAGAAAACTGCCAATGAGTGCTTCTCCCATGCAGGTGCCGTTAAGGTTGCGGGTATAGAGACGCGGGTGTCCCGTGCAAAGGATGAACTGCTCTCAATGTACCTTGATGGTGACAGGAGGGCTGAACTCGCCCTTGAAACCATGCTGATGACCATTGCGATGGAGATATGGGGCCTTGCAGGGATATCCAGCAGGGTTGATGGAATCGTACTGACGGGCTCGGTTGGTTCCATGGTTGAACCCTTTGACTTTTATGGAAAACTCAGGGAGAATGTGGAGGACATTGCAGAGGTGCGGAGGATAGATGCCACATCCGGGTCCATGGGCAGCGCCCAGATAGCAAGGGATATCCATGGCGGCAGCAGGAATATACTTGGAATAGAAGTTGAAATATGAACCCTGCCCTGGTCACTCATGGTAGTCCAGATAGCCATAGATGACCGGGAGGCCGTCCCCAACCCTTACACCATCCCACACGTTGATAATGTACCTCCTGTCATGCCTGTGGTACTTT
This sequence comes from Methanothermobacter sp. THM-1, assembly GCF_009914355.1. Lineage (NCBI taxonomy): Archaea > Methanobacteriati > Methanobacteriota > Methanobacteria > Methanobacteriales > Methanobacteriaceae > Methanothermobacter > Methanothermobacter sp. THM-1. The sequence goes on along the minus strand of NZ_CP044013.1, from coordinate 1,695,686 downwards.
ATTTCACATGTGTAGAAGCTGCCTCCCAAGGGCTGGGGTGTGAATGAGAGGGCCGAGAGACCCTCCCTGATATATATAAGAAGCAGATCCTGGATTATTTTGATCTTACCCTCAATGAATTCCGCTACTTTAACTTCATCCTCTCTTTCAGGAGTCTTTTCCCATACAATTCTCATGGCTCCATTCCCAGAAATCCGTGTCATGGAGATGAAGTTTTTGATCCGTCATTAATGGAATGCTTGGGGCTGAACCTGCGCTGATTATAAACCTGCAGGTAAGTATTCCTCTATCAATCACTGATTCAACTTTCTGATAAAGCTCCGGCCAGTATCAGAATTAAATGTGAATGACACCCGGTGAACCCGAGGATCATTCCTTCACCTGAAAATTAGGTTAAGGGCCTTCAAGCATTCATGGAGAAATCATGGCATGGCAATGAATGCTATCTTGGTCCCCTTAATGAACTGCAGGCCATTTTCTGTCTCAAGGACTGTGTTGAGGTAATTATCAATTGATATCAGTCTGCCAGTGGCTTCCTCATTATTCTTTAATGTCAGGATTACATCCTTATTTTTAAACCTGAGGAACTGACGGTTAACCTTGAATTCATTATCATCATTTTTCATTGCAATCCCCTTTAACCGGTTTAAATTAACTATGCACTCATCCATATATATACTTCACATAGAAGTCCCATCACCATCTGAGGCGTCATTCAGCAGATGCCCTCCTCCTGATTTTAACCATCATGGTCAGAGAATCCTCATACCTTAAAAAATTTCATTGCCATGTTATTTTCAGGAGGATGAGGATGGCTGACAGCTGACATAGATTCACGCTCAAAAAGGGCATTCCAAGTCCATGACCCCTGAAGCCTTCCCTGGTTACCATAAAACCTATGAATATAAGGTTCTGAAGTATGAGAAGAACGGTGAAGCCCACAAGGCCCCTGGTGAAGCTTGACTTAACCTTGCGGTACCCTGATATGTAAACGCCAAGCATTATAAGGAGTATGAAAACATTGAGGATGCCCACCACAGCAGCAAGGAATGTAAGATGAGGGTCCCCGATTACCCCAATATTGCGTCCATGACCTTTCATTCAATCACTGCTCCCCATTTTATTCCATATTTCCTCAAATAGATGATAGTTCTCCTCCATTCTGTCTGATAGGAAGTACATCCTCCCATATCGATCCCCTGCCCCCACTATGATACTGTTCTTCTCAAGGACCTTTATATGATGCTGAACAGTCTTATAGTCCAGTTTAAGTGCCTCTGAAAGCTGATTTGTATTGTATGGTCTCTTATGAAGCATCCTGATTATCCTTGCACGGTTATGGCCTCCGCGGGTCCCTGCAAGAAGCCACCACAACAACTTCTTTATTGAAATCACTGATCCGTGAAGTGCCCCTCATAGAGGGCGCCTTCCTGGCGACAATCTTAAAGATAATTATGGACATCTGCAGATATGCCTTTTTGTGTTGTGGTATGCTGCCTCGAGAACTGCAGCCATTACCAAGTACTCCGTACCTGGTCTGATCTCCAGATTTGTCCTGCAAACCCTGCACTCATGCACTGTCCCTGTCCATTAGGATACCTCCTGGGCCCATCAACTGGAGAACACCTGCCTGAACATGCTGAGCAGTGGCTTCCGGTAGAGGTGTATGTGTATGAATGTGGCCATAACCATGAGTACGGCTAATTCAGCATGCCAGTATGTGACTGCAGGGTTTAAAATCGTTCTTATACCGAGCCTTATGAAGACTATGATCATCATTCCTGTGAACCCTGTGCCTGCGTATCCTACTGTTAGAAGGATGTTCCATGTCCTTCTGTGCCCTGATCTTGTGAGGTACCCCCTGCTGAAAAGGTAATGGGTCAGGAGATAGGTCCCTGTTATCATGATGCTGATGGGTATCACATGGTAATCAGTATCATGCTGAGAGAGATGATCCGCACCATCATCCACCAGTCCCTCAGAAGTGTTTGCTGTGTCAGATGCGTTAACATCTCCTTGATCGGTTTCGGCGGGTTTCTGTGGATTATCATCATCTGCACTGTAATCTGCTGCTCCATTTACCTGTGAAAGGTCACATATACCATCACCATTCATATCCGTGAACCTTGGACACTGACCAGGGTACGGGTCATTCACAAGGCCATAGGGGCATGAGGCCCCGCAGACCAAATCCACTGAAGACAGCACTCCGCCAAGGAATGGTACCGGCAGATACCTTAGGATCCGCCTCTTCATCTCCCGGCCCCCATTATTCTACTTATACTACCAGGGTAGTAGTGGAAATGGAAGATGGTGATAACCGTAAGGGCAATACCCGCCTCAACATGCCAGTAAAGAAGCTGGGGGTTAAGGTATGATCTGATTCCATTATCAATGAGAATCAGGAGTACAAAACCCCCAATCCCGGAGACAGTGAATGCAAGGAGTATTATGAAATTCCAGAGGTTAACATGGAAGCCCCTATTTACAATTTTCAGTTTCTGAAGACCATATGTGAGTATGTAGAGTGCAATTACAGGAACTGCAGGAGTTAAAACATCATAAACCATTCTAGAAGCACCTTAAAGCTTTTTATCTGAATTTAGGTGCTGTGTTAAAAAAGGTTTTTCCGGGTTTATACCCAGATCTCTACCAGATTGAAGGATAGTTAAGGTAGTGGAGGTGTTCATAGGAACTTAAACACCCCTCTAAAAAAGCAAAAATACCTTTCAGTACCCCTGGTGACATGATATCATGAACTTTCGTGGCCTATTCAAGCCAGTCAACCATCAAATCAAGGCTTGATGTGCAGTCAAGTGATACAGGGGTCAATGTGGGCCTGTTCTCAGCCTTCAGTGTATGGACATCGGTGCCGGGTGCATCATCACCCGCCGGATCCCCATCTATCCAGTAGTAGGGCCTTCCCCTGGGATCAAGACGCTTCTTGATATGGACATTGTACATACGGTCCCCCAGCCTTGTTAACATCACCTCATCGGATGATGGATGGGAGGGTATGTTCAGGTTGAGGAAGTCAACCCCATCAGGGAGTCCCTTCCTCAGAATATTCTCTGCAACACGCCCGGTGATTTCTGCAGCCACCGAGAAATCAACATCCACATGCCCATCATGGAACTTGATATCCCCGCTTCTAACCTGGAGTGAAACTGCAAGGGAGGGCACGCCATGAACTGCAGCCTCCATCGCAGCCCCTATGGTCCCGGAGGTTGTGAGTTCGGATTTACCAAGATTTTCACCCATATTTATCCCTGAAATAACAAGGTCTGGTTTTTCATCCATGAGTTCAAATATTCCAAGGATCACCGCATCGGTTGGTGTCCCTGAGACTGTATATGCGTCTGATCCATCCCTGAGTGTAACTTCAGTCACCCTTATCGGTTCAAATAGTGTCAGGGCATGGCCTATCCCGCTCTGCTGGGTTGCCGGGGCCACTACCAGTGTCTCTCCAAGTTCCCTGACAGCGTCTCTGGCTGCCAGTATTCCTGATGAGTTCACTCCATCATCATTAGTTATCAGAATTTTCATTTGACCATCCCATGATCCTGGATTTCTATATGAAATTTTAAGTATATCTTATAACATAGGTCTATTAAGTCTAACCCCTGAAGGTGGAAGAGTTGAAGAAGAAAAAGCTGGTTGATTTCATTGCCAAAGTAATGGAGGATTCTGGGTTCAAGGTTTACAAGGATTTCAGGACCTCACAGCATATAGTCGATATCTATGGTATTCTTCCAACCACCCTCGGGGATATCGGGGTTGTTGTGGCCTGCAAAAATTATGATGAAAACTGGAAGGTTGGCATGGATGTCCTCAAGGAGATGGAGATGGCTGCAAAGACCCTGAAGGCATCCAAGATAGTCATTGTAACCACATCCGATTTCTCATCACAGGCCAGGAACTATGCTGTGAAGAGGAACATGAAACTTATAGACCGGAAGGGTCTTGTTAAGATTGCAGAGGAATTCTCAAAGAGGATACAGGCTCCTGAAGAAGAGGAGGATGAAGAAGGTTACTATGATGAAGAGGAGGTTGAGGTTTACAGCCCCCCAACCACGGTTCTCGGCAACAGTACAAGGGGATTGCTCTCAAAGAAGGAACATCGGACTCCAGTAGCCCCCCTTGTAAAGGGTCTCCTCCAGAATACCGTTATACTCATAGTCACCGTTGTTATCATTTCATTCCTGCTTGCAACGCTTCTACAGATGACTGCAGGACTTACCACAAGCCTGGCGGGCGTTATGAAGATAATGATTGCAGCAGCATTATCCTACTGTATACCCTACATTGTCGAGGATGATGGTGCCGTTGTTATGATAAAGGGGACCATAGTGTTCTTCAGTTCACTCATGATCCTTGTTATAATGATACTGATCTAGGGGAGCATGAATGCCTCCATGACCCCCAGAAAATTATAATTATTTTAAAAAAAATGAAAATGCTGTTTCTTCATCATGGAATGGAAAGAAGTGCCTCAAAAGAATAAAAAATAAAGAAGGTTTCATCTTCTGGATAGTACAAGACCCGCCGCCAGTACTGAGACTGCAGCTGCCAGTGCACCGGCGGGCACACCTGTCTCCTGCATAGGTATCATGTCTGCTTCGGTTTTTGAAGTTTCTGGAGACCCTTCTCTGACCGTTAACGTGGCATTATCCTGGTTGTTGGTTAAATTCTGATCATACTGGTCTCATGAGACCTTTGCCGTGAACTGTGCTGTTCCGGCTGCAGTTGCCTGCTGGTGCACAACTAGTTTATAGACCTGGCCCTTTGGAAGGTTTCCAATGGTCCATGTATCCGTCAGAGGACTGTATGATGGATCACCGGATACCCATGTTGTACCGGCATCCCATGAAACCTCATGTCCAAGGTATGTCATTGGATAGGGGCTGCTGCGTGTTATCTGAACCTTAACGCCGGTGGCATCATAGGGTCCAAGGTTTGTCACCGCAACACCCTCAAGGATTTCATCTCCGACGGTGGTGGTGTCTATTATGTTCTCATCAAGGTCAAGGTACTCTGCATCAACTGCAAGGTCCGATCTCTGATAACCGTTGTAGCCATTGGGGATCTCCTGGGCGCTGATGGCTCAAGTGCCTGCAATGAGAATCAGAAGAAAAGTTAGAAGTCTATACATTACTCACCCCCCTTACTATTAATCAGAAAAAACTTCTGATGGTTAATTTATATTGCTTCAATTATATAAATGTCGTGAAAGGCTATCCTGGAAAGTAACATGCCTGTGAAAAACCAGAAATCCTCCGGTCATTCAAATCTTCTATGCCTTAATAAATTCAGAAGCTGAAAATCAATAAAAGGTCCAGTGGGCCGGACGAGATTCGAACTCGTGACCACCTCGTTGTGAGCGAGGTATCATACCCCTAGACCACCGGCCCCTATGGATTTAAATAGAACTAATGGGCCGGACGAGATTCGAACTCGTGACCACCTCGTTGTAAGCGAGGTATCATACCCCTAGACCACCGGCCCTCACTCTGACTTTAAATTTTTACAGTATATAAATTTTTCCCGGAGATGTTAACCGGGAGAATCATATAAATACCCTTTTATACCTTAAAGGTTAATGAAGATCATTCTCTGAGGTTATTTTCATGTCATGCAAAGCCAGTGGAAAGATATGGTTCAACGGTGAAATGGTTGAATGGGAAAATGCCACGTTACACGTACTCTCACACGTTGTACACTATGGATCAAGTGTCTTTGAGGGAATACGCTGTTATAAGAACAGGAAGGGCTCAGCGGTTTTTCGTTTGCAGGAGCATGTGAGGAGACTCTTCGACTCTGCAAGGATCTACAGGATGGAGATACCCTACACTGAAGATGAGATCTCTGATGCCATAGTTGATACCATCAGGGAAAATGGCCTTGAGGAGTGCTATATAAGGCCCGTGGTTTACAGGGGTTACGGTGAGATGGGTGTAAATCCTGTGAACTGTCCTGTGGAGGTTGCCATAGCAGCCTGGGAGTGGGGTGCCTATCTTGGTGCCGAGGCCCTTGAGGTGGGAGTTGATGCGGGTGTCTCCACATGGAGGAGGATGGCCCCCGATACCATGCCTAACCTTGCAAAGGCCGGTGGTAATTATCTTAACTCCCAGCTGGCCAAGATGGAGGCCGTGCGGCATGGCTATGATGAGGCAATAATGCTCGACTATCATGGCTATGTGAGTGAGGGGAGTGGAGAGAACATATTCCTTGTTATGGATGGTGAACTCTACACTCCACCGGTTTCATCATCACTCCTCAGGGGGATAACAAGGGACTCTGTCATAAAAATTGCAGGGACCGAGGGTATAAAGGTCCGTGAAGAACCCCTGACAAGGGAGCTTCTCTACCTTGCTGATGAAATATTCTTCACCGGCACGGCTGCAGAGATAACGCCTGTAAGGTCCGTGGATGGTGTTGAGATCGGGTCCGGCAGGAGAGGGCCGGTCACCAAGACCCTGCAGGATGAGTTCTTCAGGATAATAAGGGCCGAAACCGATGACAGCTTCGGATGGCTCACATACATCTGAATTATAAGTGAAAAGTTATAAGTTATAAGTGATAAGCATGGATGTTATTCAGGCGATTATCATAGGGACAGTTCAGGGACTCACAGAGTTTCTCCCGGTAAGCAGCTCAGCACACCTTGTACTTGTACCTGAAGTCCTGGGTGTTCAGGGCAGCCTTGCCTTTGACACGGTCCTCCATGTGGGGACCCTGGCTGCAGTATTCACCTACTTCTGGAACGATATAGTGCACATGGTCAGGGCGTTCCTATCCAGCATAGGGGACATCCCATCAGGGAACTTCAGGGAGGGTATCAGGGAGGACCGGTTCAAGAGGCTTGCATGGATGGTGATCATAGGTACCGTGCCTGCTGGCCTTGCAGGCGTGTTATTTAAGGACTTCTTTGAGGCCCTATTCAGCAGCACGGTTGCCGTTGGTTTCTTCCTCATTGTAACAGGTCTACTGCTGTGGGGATCCGAGAGGGTCAGCAGGGGCGTCAGTGAAAAACTGTCCATTGAAAAACTGGGTGTCCGTAACTCGCTCATAATCGGGTGCGCGCAGGCCCTGGCCATAGCCCCCGGGATTTCACGTTCAGGGGCAACGATATCAGCAGGTCTTTTCCTTGGCTTTGAAAGGGAGCTGGTTGCCAGGTACAGTTTTCTCCTCTCAATACCCGCAATACTTGGAGCGGCACTTGTACAGGTAAAGGACATAAGTGTTGGGTTTGATCTCCTTGGGGCCAGCATGATCGCCGGTTTTTTGGCGGCTGCGGTATCAGGTTACGCTGCAATCAAGTTCTTCCTTAAGCTCATAAAGGAGAGGGACCTTAACGTATTCGCCTACTACTGCTGGGCCCTCGGTATCATCACCCTTGCAGTGTTCCTCCTCTGATCATTTTAGATCGGCACAAGGAGATTAACCGACTCATCACAACACAGAATTTATTTTCACAGAAGAGAGAAGCGATCCTTCACCATTATCTCCCCAGCATTCACCACCAGACAAACCCTTACCTGGATAACCCGCCAAGAATTATCACTGAGACCGATTCAACAGAACAGAAAAACCCTCCCATTACCCTACATGCACTTCTGGGTGAGATTAACACTTACAATTATTCTATGCCAACAAACCCTTCACCCTACATGCACGGAACAGACATGACCATGGAAGTAGGACCATGATACCTGCTGCTTTGTGAGGGTATAAACCCACCATGTACTCCAGAATACCTCAAGGATGGCTGCCGCTGCAAAAACCAGTAAGATCACCGGTAAGAGGAAGACCAGCCTCTCCCTGAAGGCCCTTTTAAATGGTTCTGCAGAGCCCGCGTAAACTGACTTCATGAGCGAGTAAAAGAAGACAGCTGCAGCTTCAAGGGAAAGGAGGCATCCCACCACTTCAAGGTGAATGTGCAGTGTGCCGGCATACACAAGTATGCCATATAAGCCCATCCTTGATATGAGGGCGTGTAAAAGACCACCTGCAAGGACGAATAAATTCAAAACAGGGGCTGCCGTGGTGAGGGTGAAGATAAAGAGAAGCACCTGTTTGATGTTTGAGATGAATATTCCAAGGGCGACTCCACCAAGATAATCAATAAACTGTGCCCTGAAGCCTGGGTAGTGTGAAAAACAGACGTTCATGTCCCCTGTTAGAAAACCATAGCTCCCGGCTGCTCCAAGGGCATTCGAAACAAAACCATAAATATAAAGGGCTGCTGACAGGACCATAAGCCGAGGATGGGGGATTATGGCCTTCAGATGCTCCTTAAATCCAGACATTCAGATCCACGCCCTTATCATGGGAATGTCTTTAAATCCAGACCGGGAGCCGGGTCCGGATATCATGGGAATATCCTGCTGCAGAGCTCCTCAACCCTCCCGCGGATTGCATCAACTGAGACACCGTGCAGCATGGCAGCCAGCATGGCGCCCCCGGCACCAACACCCTCCTTCACGGATCCGTTGAGGTACTCGTGAAGCCCCTTATGGGATGCCCTTTCAAAGGATGGGTCGACGGCGTATATATCAATCTCATCTATCTGTTCAGCTATCCTGTTTATATCGGAGGTCTCATCCTCTGCAACAAAGATGGTTGTTGCAATTGCAGTCCCTGAAAAATCAAATTCAGGGTCCAGGGCCTTTATAAGGGCGCATACAGCGGTCATCTGCGTCCCGCCGGCAAGGGTTACAGGGACACTGCTACCCATGCATATACCAGCCACCGCAGGTATCATTGGATCCCCAACTGCACCGACAGCCATGAAGGGATCATCCCTACAGTCCCCCGGTCCAATACCTGCCTTCTTAAAGCCCTCCATCACAACATCCCTTTTAAGGTTGTGGGGGTTCACTGGCATGCTTGCACTGACCCTGAAGTCTGCATCGTATCCCAGGGCTGTTAGAACACCCAGGGCTGTTGTTGTACCTGCAGGTGTGCTCTCACCAATAACAAGGTGTTCTGTCATCTCAGAGAGGGTTTTTCCCAGGATCAGGGCCCTTTCATAGATTCCCTGGGGGTCATCGACAGCCCTCCCTGTCCTTATGTCCCTCCCATGGACAGAATTGATGGTTATGTATGGAAGATCCGGCTTCACCGAGGCTCCTGCATCGGCCACTATGAAGGGTATCTCTGCAAGCTCAAGGGAAGCCTTTGTTATAACCGCAGGCGTTGGTGCGGACTCCCCCTCCACGATGGTCTGGGGTATCTCAGGAAGACACCTGGGGGCATCATGTACTATGAGTTCAACGTCTGCTGCTGGTGTGTACTCTGTTAAGTCAGGGCTTGCGCCTGCCCCTGTTATCCCCTCTATCCTTGATGTTTCTGTTGTTGCAATGGTGCAGAGGAAGAGGGTTTCCCTATCATAAACCTCATGGAGAAAATCACCTGACCCATAAATCTTCAGTCCATCAAACATTCAATCACCTCTCCTACTGTATATAACATAGAATACATAAAATTAGACCTAGGAGAAATGTCACAGCCGGTGGTCAGGAAAATGTTATGCCTTGGTATAGAGGGAACAGCCGAAAAGACAGGTGTGGGTATTGTCCGGGACGACGGGGAAATACTCGCAATAAAAGGAAAGCCACTTATACCAGAAAAGGGAGGTATACACCCAAGGGAGGCCGCTGAACACCATGCAAGATGGATACCGGTCCTTGTAAGGGAAGCCTGCCATGACGCTGGAGTGGAGATAGATGAAATTGGACTCATATCATTTTCAAGGGGCCCTGGACTTGGCCCTGCCCTCAGAACCGTTGCAACCGCTGCAAGGACCCTTGCACTTTCCCTCAGGATCCCCATTGTAGGCGTGAACCACTGCATAGGACATATAGAGATAGGAAGGTTAACCACTGGAGCCAGGGACCCGGTCTCCCTCTATGTAAGCGGGGGGAACACCCAGGTGATAGCCTTCAACCAGGGCCGTTACCGTGTGTTCGGTGAAACCCTGGACATTGCCGTCGGCAACATGGTGGACCAGTTCGCACGTGAATCAGGCCTCGGACACCCTGGAGGACCCGTAATTGAAAGACTTGCACGTGAATCATCAGGGTACATTGAACTCCCCTACAGTGTTAAGGGGATGGACCTTTCATTCTCAGGGCTCCTCACCGCAGCCCTCCGGAAACTCGAGGCAGGAGCCGGTCTGGAGGATCTGGCCTACAGTCTGCAGGAAACCGCATTTTCAATGCTTGTGGAGGTCACCGAGAGGGCCCTAGCCTACACAGAAAAGAATGAAGTGCTGTTATGTGGTGGAGTGGCTGTTAACGGTCGGTTGAGGGAGATGATGGAGACCATGTGCAGTGAACACTACGTCGACTTCCACATGCCGCCGCCAGAGTACTGCGGTGATAACGGTGCCATGATAGCCTGGCTTGGCCACCTTGTCTACAGGCACAGCGGACCGGACAGTATCCGGGATACGGGTGTCATACAGCGCTACAGGACAGATGAGGTGGATGTTCCATGGATGTCTGAATCACCGGGTGGTATAGATCTCCCCCATGAACTCATGGCAAAGGGTGCCGAGGCAAACATATACAGGGGCGGGTGGCTTGACAGGAAGTGCGTGGTTAAGGAAAGGATCTCCAAGGGCTACAGGATCCCTGAAATAGACCAGGATCTCAGATCATTAAGGACGAGGAGGGAAGCCAGGCTTATCAACCAGGCTAAGAATGCCGGTGTTCGAACCCCCCTCCTCCTTGACCTTGACCCTGAGAAGGGTTTGATGGTGATGGAGGCCGTTGATGGTTTGGAGTTCAAGGAAGCCCTTGAAGAGGACCTAGGGATCTGTGAGAGGATCGGTGAGGACATATCAAAGCTCCACAGGGCGGGTATAATACACGGCGACCTCACCGGATCCAACATCATCCTCAGGGGGGATGAGGTGGTCTTCATAGACTTTGGACTTGGAAGGTTCTCGGATGAAATCGAAGACATGGGAGTGGACCTACTCGTCCTCAAGAAGTCCCTTGAGAGCACCCACTACCGTGTGGCTGATGAATGCTTCAGGAGGGTCCTTGATGGTTACATGAGGGAAGGGATCGATATCAGAGAAAAGATAGATGAGATCGAGTCAAGGGGAAGATACACATCATAGGATCATAAATAGACGAAGTCAAAAGGAAAATACCCATAAGATACCATGGACATGCTTCATGAGGGGTGTGATATCCTTGAAGATAACATTTATAACAGGTAACAGACACAAATTATCTGAGGCAGAAAGGATATTCCATGGCACAGGCATAGAACTTGAGCATGCTGATATCGGCTACCCTGAACTCCAGGGGACACTGGAGGAGGTGGCGAGGTTCGGTGCAGAGCATGCAGCCAGGGTCATGGACTGTCCGGTGATCGTAGAGGATGCAGGACTCTTTATAAGGGCCCTTAAATGGTTCCCAGGTCCATACTCTGCCTATGTACAGGATACCATTGGAAACAGTGGCATCCTGAAACTAATGGAAAATGTTGAAGATCGCTACGCCGAGTTCAGGTCGGCTGTTGGGTTCTGCACCCCCAACTCCGAACCCGAGGTTTTTTTAGGCGTGGTGAAGGGACGTATAGGTACTGAGGAACGTGGAACAAGGGGCTTCGCATTTGATCCCCTCTTCTATCCTGAAGGAATGGATAAAAGCTTCGGGGAGATCAGTACCAGCGAAAAAAACAGGTTTTCCCATAGAAGCCGGGCCCTCAAGAAATTTGCCCGGTGGTTCATTGAAAATTATGAGGTGATCTGATGTCTCTAAAACCTGAATGGGTTGAATACTCAGACGAAGAAATAGAGGATCTTATAGTGAAACTTTACAGGGAGGGCAACTCCGCAAGTAAAATTGGAATCATACTGAGGGACCAGCACGGTATACCCAGTGTAAAGGCTGTTACAGGACTTAAAATAACAGAAATTCTGGATAAACATGAATTAAAACCAGAATACCCTGAGGACCTTATGAACCTGATAAGAAAGGCCGTTAACATAAGGGACCACCTTAAAGAGCACCCTAAGGACCTCCACACAAGGAGGGGTCTTCAGATCGTTGAATCCAAGATAAGGCGTCTTGTAAGGTACTATGTAAGAGAAGGTGTCCTGCCTGAAGGATGGAGATATGACCCACAGAAAGCAGCCCTCCTCGTCAAATAAACTTCCTGAAACAATTACAGTCCGTGGCGGTGAGGCTTCACGGGTCCTTGAGGAACATGTAAATGAGGGCAACATAATCCGTGTAATCTCACACAACGACGCCGATGGTCTATCGGCTGCTGGAGTTGTGGCCAAGGCCATTTCATCAAAAAATGGCCAGTTCCACATCTCCATCCTTTCACGCCTGAAAAGGGAATTCATAAAGAAACTGGCAGGGGAGAAATACTCCCTCTTCTTTTTCTGTGACATGGGAAGCGCCCACCTTGAGGATATATCCCGCCTCAGGGGAGATGTTATAATTGCAGACCATCACCAGCCCTCCGATTTCAGGACGGACTCAAATATAGTGCACCTCAACCCCCACCTGCATGGCCTTGACGGGAGCAGGGACCTCAGTGCATCAGGGACCGCCTACATCGCCACAAGATCCATCACAAGGGACACGGCCCCCCTTGCCCTTGTAGGGGCCTTCGGTGACATGCAGTACGATGATGGTTTCAGGGGCGCCAACAGTTTCATAATGGAGGAGGCCATTGAATCAGGCACGCTCCAGGCCCACAATGACCTCAGGATCGCATCAAGGTACCATGAACCACTCTACAGGTCCATAGCATACACCTTCAACCCTCCCCTCCCCGGGTTAACCGGCGACATGGAAGCCTCCAGGGGTTTCCTTGAAAGGATAGGTGTCTCATATGGTGTCAGGTACGGTGACCTTTCACCCGAGGAGAGGGATATCCTAAAGGAAGAACTGATACGCATAAACCCGGCTATATTCGGGGAGGTCCTCACTGCAAGGGGATTCCAGCCAGAAATAAGGGACCTTTCTGACTTTGCAAGGGTCCTTGACGCCTGCGGTAAGAACCGTAAATACGGGATCGGGATAGGTTTATGCCTTGGTGAAGGTGAAGGAGCCCTTGAAGTTGGCCTGGAACTTCAGAAGAACTACCGTGAAGAAATAATCAGGGGCCTTTCCTGGATAAGGAGGGAGGGTTCATCTGTAATGTCAAATATACAGTACATCTACAGTGAGCATAAGACCTTCAAAAGCATAATGGGTACAATTGCAAGCATATCACTATCCCTCCAGCTCCTGGACCCTGACATCCCCCTCCTCGGCCTTTCACGCATGGACCGCCATGTCAAGGTCTCTGCAAGGACAACCAGGTCCGCCATTGAAAGGGGCGTTAACCTTGGCCTTGCCCTCAGGGATGCTGCCTCAAGTTTCGGGGGTACCGGGGGAGGCCATGATATAGCAGCAGGCGCCATGATACCCTACAGGGACATGGAAAGCTTTCTGCAGCTTGTTGATGAGATTATCGGGACCCAGACAGGTAAGGTGTGAATAATGTACCTCAGCAGGACTGAAGAGAGAATGTATGATGGGGAGTTCGGTGAAACCATCCAGAAGAGCATGGAGATACTGGTTGCCCTGGGGGACATCTACGGTGCTGAAGGAATGGTTGATATCAGCTCCGCCCAGATTTCAGGTGTGTCATACAAGACCATAGGGGATGCGGGACTGGAATACCTTGAGGATCTCAGCTCACGCGGCGCCAGGGTGAAGGTTACAAGTACGCTTAACCCTGCAGGACTTGATCTTGAAAGATGGAGGGAAATGGGTTTTTCAGAGGAATTTGCAGAGAGGCAGATAAGGATAGTTGATGCCTACTCATCCATGGATGTTATGAACACCTGCACATGCACCCCCTACCTCATAGGGAACGTTCCCCTGAGGGGCTCCCATATCGCATGGTCAGAGTCCTCGGCCGTATCATACGCAAATTCTGTCCTTGGAGCCAGGACAAACAGGGAGGGTGGACCCGGTGCCCTGGCAGCTGCAATATGCGGAAAAACACCCGAATATGGCTATCATCTTGATGAGAACCGTGCCGCCACCCTGGTTGTTGATGTTGAGTGTGAACTCTCGGGTTCTGATTACGGTGCCCTGGGACACATTACCGGTAAAATGGTCGGTGAGGGTGTACCCTACTTCCGATTCATTTCAAAGCCTGAGCCGGACGACCTCAAGACCCTCGGGGCCGCCATGGCATCATCAGGGGCCGTTGCACTCTACCATGTTGAGGGCCTGACACCCGAGTACATGGATGCGGATGCATCAGGGGCTGATGATCATGTGAGCATCGATGCAGGGGATATTGCAGGTGCAAGGGAGTCCCTCTCAACCTCCACGGATGAACCTGACCTTGTATGTCTTGGATGCCCCCACTGTTCCCTGGGGGAGATAAGGAGGATAGCATCATTTTTAAGGAATAATGAACCTGGAGTGGAGTTCTGGGTCTGCACATCTGCGGCCATAAAGAGCGCCGCAGACAGGATGGGGTACACTGAGACCATAGAGGCTGCAGGCGGGATGCTTGTCTCTGACACCTGTATGGTTGTTGCCCCTGTAGAGGAACTTGGCTACGGTGTCCTGGGGGTTGACTCTGCCAAGGCAGCCAACTACATACCGGGTATGTGTGGCCTTGAAGCGGTCTATGATGACTGGATGAACCTCCTGTCAAGGCCATGAGGTCCATCAGTGCGGCCTCAGATTCCTGCCCCTGCAAGGGCGCTTCCGAGCTGAAGACCTATCGATGAGAGGTTCTCAAGGCTTATCCTGTTGTAGGGTTTTACATCGTAACTTGCAAGGTTCAGAATCCCTATTATCTCCCCTGAGAATTTGATGGGAAGCATTAGGAGCGTTCTTATATTATTTTTACGTATGGATTCATGGAGCAGTCTGTATTCCGGTGATTCAGAGGTTATGTATATTATCTTCTCCTTCTCAACCGACCTGCTGAAGAGGTCCCTGAAAACACCTGCCATGCACATTTTACTCAGTGTTTCCGGGAGGTTCTTCTGGGCCCTCATCTCAAGTTCCCTTCCCTCATCCATCAGGTAGATGCAGCCCATCTCAAATCCAAGGGTTTCTATAACAGCTTCGATTGATCCTTCAAGCATCCTATCCTCCTTTTCACCGCTGTTTATAATCTCTGAAACCCTGTTCATTGCTATAAGGGTCCTTATGAACTCTTCCTTCTCCCTTTTCAGTTTCTCCATTGAGAGGTACTCTGAGATTTCATCGGCAACCATCTCGATGATTTCAAGGATCTGTGAGGATACCGAATCATCAGATGTCCCTATGATAAGTGCCCCTGTGGCCCTCTCCTCGACTATCAGGGGGACTGAAAGCATTATTTCACCGGTTTCGGTCTGCCAGGAGACCGTCTCGAGGGTTTCCATGCTCCTGTAAATGAAGTAGTCCACCTCGCCAATATTAATTGTCTCTGGGTGTTGGTGGATGACTTCAAGGCCCGATGCATCCCTTCCTACAAGTGCAAGTTCACTGAGGGATAGGAGTCCTGAAAGTTCTTCCCTGATGGAGAGGAGGAATTCTTCAAGGCTTCCGGCTGAGGATCTTAACCTTGTGATGGTAAGAAGAACCTCGAGTTCGCCCTTTGAGAAGGAGGAACTTGCAGGGTCCCTTGCAATTATCACCCAGAAGTCATTGACAGGGTTTATTGAAAGGCTGTAGCTTCTTCTTATACCATCCCTGCCCCTGAGGTCCGCCTGTACTGTCCCTGCTGATTTCATTTTCTCCTTAAAAATCAGGAGGCTCTCTCTGTCCATGATATCCTCAAGGTTCCCGGTTCCAGGGAACATTCTTCTGAAGGGTTCATTGGCAACGATGATGTCAAGGAATGTGTTGACTGTGAAAACAAGTTTGTCGGGGTCGTCAACTGTTCTCTCAAGTTCAAGAAGTTCCAGGATTGTCCTGTGGAGTTTTGATGCGTTCTTGATGATCTCTGAGTCCCTGGATGTTTCATCAGGAGTTTCTGCGGCCCTTACATCGGCGTCGTCTGAGAGCATCCATAGCTTGCTCCTGCCGACGGACCTGTAATTAACAAGGCCCCTGGCCTGGAGTATGTGGAGGTATTTAAGTACCGTTGCCCGGCTCCTGTTTATACCCCTGGTTATCTTGTCCAGCATGCACTCCTCTGGAGGGTTTGACCTGAGGTATGAGATTATCAGTTTCTCTGTTTCAGAAAGGTTTTCCATGTATTCACCCGATCCCTTAATGATTTACTTTATGGTATAACCATTTATTATAATTTAAGGTTAGGTCTTCGGCTGAATACTGAGGTCATGGGTTCTTCACCTGAGGAATTATGAGGATTTGATGCTGTTAGATTATGTATATCATGATATGAACATTTTTTGGATGATTTCAGCCGGTGCTCAGCCATCCCTCCCCCCACCATACATTAGAAAAATTTAAATAGTAGTTTTTTATACTATACGGTATAGTTATACTGAAATGTAGAGGTGGTTTTGTGGATTATAAAAAAATATCAGAAGACCTTAAAAAACTCCTGGGCCTTGAAGGAAGCCCTGTGGCGGTGAAACTCCTTAAAGAGGAAGATGAACACCGCGCCATGAAACTTGAAAAAAAGAGGCACTGTGAATTCATACAGGATGCAAGGCTTGGTGGTGTAAGTGGCTATGCAACCTGTGAGGAGCACCTGTGCAAGGGGGGAGCTGGAGTAATGGGTATATGCGACCTGCCAGGGCCCGTTGCAGATGGAAGCATGTACCATAAACTCGGGAACTACAGCACCCCCGAGGCAGCGAAGGAAACCGTCGAGGCAATACCCGTGGTGACTGGGAAATACCGTGCATCACTTTACGCTCCCCTTGAAGATACTGACTTTGAGCCTGACTCTGTGGTTTTCATAGTAAAACCAGCTCAGGCCCTCAGGTTAAGCCAGGCCTACCTTCATTCACGTGGTGGTAGAATGGCCGGTGACTACTCAGGGATACAGTCCCTCTGTGCAGATGCTGTTGCAGCAGTAAAGGAGAGGGGCATACCCAACATGACCCTGGGCTGCAACGGTTCAAGGAAGTACGCGGGTGTTAAACCAGAGGAACTCATAATAGGGATACCCGCAGCAGAACTTGAGGGAATCGTGGATGCCCTTAAAAAATTCGCTGAAGAATGGGGTTAAGTATGATCAGTCTTAAGGGGATAAATCCATACGCAGCAGCGGTAATAACAGAGAACATCCTTAAGAACGGACCTGAAAAACTCAACATCCTCCTGGATGCGGATATAAGGGAAATCAGAGATCTGGCAGATAAATACGGTGTGAATATTTCATCAAGGAAGGTTGAGGATGGTTTGGTGCTTACAATGACAGCCGGAGAGATGGAAGAGATAGATGTTACCGGGGAAACATGTCCCGGCCCCGTTATAACTGTGGGTGAGAAACTCTCATCACTCAAAAAAGGTCAGATGATAAAGGTTAAATCAGGAAACCGGGACACCCTGGATGACCTTGAAGTTTCAGCCGCTGAAATGAATGCAGTGGTTGTTGAAAAATCAGATGACTACATAATACTGGAAAAAACAGAGAAAAAGGATCCGGTTGAGATCACCGGAAGAGACAGGGTCCTTGTGGTGCAGAGCAACGGGACAGCAAACGCTGAAAGGGCCTATGCAACATTCATATTCTCAAAGGCCGCCAGGAGTATGGGCAAGGAAGTCATAATCTTCCTCCTTATGGACGGTGTCAGCCTTGCAAGGAAGGGTGGTGCCTCAAATGTCAAGCACCCGGCATTCCCGCGCCTCGATGAACTCATGAGGGAAGTGATTGATATGGGTGTCCAGATATACGTATGCGAGATGAGCGCCCAGTTCAGGGGTATTGATGACAGCGCCCTTGAAGATGGATGCAAGATTGCAGGTGCTGCAACATTCATAACACTACTCAGTGACCCCAGATACGCTGTGGTGAACTTTTAGAGGTGATATAATGATATATCAAGTTATTGTTCTGGCATTTCTCCTTTCTGGAGTTACATCTGGCTTTATAACATTCCGTATCATGGGAATGAAAATGGCACCGCACTTTGGTGTGCTTCTGATCTCCATAATTGCAACGGCCCTGAATATTCTGATGGGTGGTGGAATACTCTACATTGCAGTGGCTCTTCAGGTCCTTGCAGGCATATCAGCCTACATACAGTTCATGCCTGCTCTTAAGGACAATTTCCAGACTGCTCCACTCTATTCAGCCCATCTCAGCATGATGACTGTTGCTGCGATTCTGGGGCTTGCTTCAGTGTTTTAAACCACATATTCTTTAATTTTTATTATCTCTCACTGTGCAGTCCCAGAAGTACAGACATTAGATCTTTAGATAATTCAAAGTAAGTAAACTGGATGTTTCTTCATCACTGGTAAACAATATCCTGGATATACTTGAAAAAAACCCATTTAATATTTCACGTAGATCCCTATGGAACTGCAGGTAAAGCAGAGAGAAAGCCAAGGAAATATTATTTCTTATCCCCATCAATAAAAGCAAGCTTGAATTTCATTCTTGGAAGATATGCTCCGGAAAAAAAAATGAATTCCTGGGACCATTAGCAGAAAACCTAGTTGCATCTTCTTTTTTCAAAATGAAAGAAAGGGGTATATTAAATGGAATATTATATCCGGCAGATCCCGGAAGCGTAGATTTCCTTTTAAGCAGAGCAGACGGAGAAATAATTCCCGTAGAGGTTGGAGTAGGTAGAAAAAGTAAGGGACAGTTAAAAAAAGCCATTAAGAGATATAAATCAAATTATGGAATTTTAGTATCAAAAAGAAGCCAAATAATTGAAAAAGAAGGTAATGTGATTCAAATCCCTCTAACAACATTTTCATTTATCTAAATTTTATCAGCACATATTCAGGGCCCTGAGTTCCCGGCGAGCAAGTTAAATAAATTGATGGTCAAAGAAAAGATCATGGCAAGGTACATAGAACACCCCCTCATAAAACCAGGGGCCATTGAGGCAAGGACCTACCAGCAGGTAATGGCAGCCGGTGTGCTTAAAAAGGGCAATTCAATGATCGTGGCCCCTACAGCCCTGGGTAAAACAATCGTTGCGGTTCTTGTGGCTGCTGAAAGGCTCACGAAATTTAAAGGGTCCAGGGTTCTTGTCCTTGCGCCCAGCAAGCCCCTCGCAATACAGCACGAGGAAAGCTTCAGGGAGTTCCTCCTTGCAAGCTGCACGTCCATCACAGGAAGTATAAAACCAGAGGAAAGGGTTAAGCGCTGGAATGAATCTCAGGTTATAACCGCAACACCCCAGACAGTTGAATCAGACATCCTGAGTGGAAGATACGATCTGAGGGATGTTTCTCTAATTGTTTTTGATGAATGTCACCGGGCGGTTGGGTCCTACTCCTACGTATTCCTTGCATCAAATTACATCCAGAATGCAAATAACCCCCTCATACTTGGACTCACCGCATCTCCAGGTTCAGATGAGGATAAGATAAAACACGTCTGTGAAAACCTCTTCATAAGGGATGTTAGCGTGAAAACAGAGAATGATCCCGACGTAAGGCCCTACATAAAACCCGTAAAGATTGAATGGGTGAAGGTGAAGATGACCCCTGAACTGGAGGAGATAAGAGAACACCTGAAAAGGGCCCTTAAATCCAGGATGAAGATCCTGAAGAACCTTGGAGTTATAGACAGCATAAACGCCGGTAAAAAGGACCTCCTCATGGCAAGGGGGCGTGTCCAGAACAGAATCGCCCGTTCAACAAACCCTCCAAAGTCATGTTACAGGGCAATCTCACTCATAGCAGCCTGTATAAATGTTGAACATGCAGTTGAACTCCTTGAAACCCAGGGCATAAACCCCCTCCAGAGGTACATTGAAAGGCTCAGAAAGAAGAATACGAAGGCTGCGAAGGGCCTTATCATGGACCCGGACTTTACCAGGGCCGCGTACCTTACAAGAAAGGCCTCTGCATCGGGAATAGAGCATCCGAAACTTGATAAACTCATGGAAATCCTTAAAGAAGAACTCAGGAACACAGAATCAAGAATAATAGTCTTCACACAGTTCAGGGACACCCTTGAGGAGATCTACCAGAGGTGCCTCAGGGAAGAAATAAATGCGGTTAAATTCTATGGCCAGAACAGCAGAAGCGGTGAGAAGGGCCTTACACAGAAACAGCAGCGGGAGATAATCAAATCCTTCCGTATGGGTAACCATGATGTTCTTCTCTCAACAAGCGTGGCAGAGGAGGGTATAGACATACCCTCGGTGGACCTCGTCATAATGTATGAACCGGTCCCCTCTGAGATAAGGATGATTCAGAGGCGTGGAAGGACAGGGCGGAAAAGATCAGGGCGGATGATGGTCTTGATAACAGAAAAAACCCGTGATGAGGCATACTACTATTCAAGCATGAGGAAGGAGAATAGGATGAAGAAGAGCCTCAGGGGGGGCTCGGTGGAAATTGATGTTGCCCCTCTTCCTGTGAAGGAGGAACCCCGTGAAAGGCCATTCATATACGTCGACTCCCGGGAGGTGAATTCAAGGGTCATCAGGGAACTGAAGGGGATGGGGGTGGAGTTTGAACTCAGGGCCCTTGCAGCGGGTGACTACCAGGTGAGCGATGATGTGATCATAGAAAGAAAAACCACCCAGGACTTCCTTAACTCAATCATGGATAAAAGGCTCTACAGGCAGGCCAGTGAGATGGTTAAAAGTTTTAAAAAACCAGTTATAATAATCGAAGGTGAAGACCTCTACTCAGGTTTCATAGGCCCCGATGCTGTAAGGGGGGCCCTTGCAGCCGTTGCAGTGGACTTTGGAATACCCATGATACCAACAAGGTCCCCTGAAGACACAGCCGCAATGATAAAAAGAATAGCCATAAGGGAGCAGGAAGAAAAGAAACCAGACATGCGTGTAAGGACTGATAAAAAGCCCCTCACACTGAGGGAAAAGCAGCTTTTCATCGTTGAATCACTCCCCAACATAGGATCCAGGTACGCCCTCAGACTACTTAGAAGGTTCGGATCAGTCATGGGGGTCATGAATGCATCAGAAAAGGAATTAAGAAAGGTCGAAGGTATAGGTAAAAAGAGGGCCTCTGAGATAAGGGAAGTGCTGGAATCAGAATTCAGGGATGATTAAAAGGATAAGGAAAGGTGATTTATTGCATTTACTGATGGATGAAAGGGGTAAAAGATATCTTATAAAGCCGGGCTCCGGTTTTGAGTCTGACGTTGGAATAATCAGCCCAGAGGTTATAGAGGAGAGCCAGCCGGGTCAGGTGATTGAAACACACCTTGGAAGGAAGGTCCTTGTACTCAAACCAAACCTCTCAGATTACTTTGAACTCATGGAAAGGAAGTGTTCAATACTCCTGCCAAAGGACCTTGGACTCATATCCGCTTACACCGGACTCCCAAAGGGTTCAAGGGCCCTGGATGCGGGTACCGGGGCGGGTACAGTTGCAATGTACCTCGCAAATCTTGTGGGGGAATCAGGGCATGTTACAACCTATGAGGTCCGCGAGGACTTTGCGGAGGTCGCGGAGAGGAACATCAGGAACTTTGGCTTCAGGAACATAGAGCTGAAAAACAGGGACATAAAGGATGGTATGGATGAGGAGGACCTTGACCTTGTCTTCCTGGACCTTCCAAAGCCATGGGAGATAATGGAGGATGTCCATGAATCCCTCCTCAGGGGTGGGTGGGCGGTTTTCTACAACCCCTACATTGAACAGGTGAAACTTATCCATAGAATCGGTTCAAAGGCGGGTTTTGGTGATATAAGGACCTTTGAAACAATTGAACGTGAAATTGAAGTTAGGAAACAGGGGACAAGGCCAAGGACAAGGATGGTTGGACATACAGGTTACCTCACCTTTATGAGAAAGATGATCTAGGAGGGGACTGTGAATGTTTGAAAATGTGATTTCAATAAAGGATTTCAGCAGAAAGGACATTGAGGTCATCCTCAGAGAAGCAGAGAAGATGGAACCAATCGCGGCTGGAATGGAATCATCAGATATTCTCTCAGGGAAAATGCTTGGGATGATGTTCTATGAGCCTTCAACAAGGACAAGGCTGTCATTTGAAACTGCCATGAAACGGCTTGGTGGTGATGTTGTTGGTTTTGCAGATACAGGGGCCATATCTGCAGCTAAGGGTGAGAGTCTTGCCGACACCGCCAGGATGCTTGCAGGTTACTCGGACGCCATTGTAATAAGACATAACCTTGAGGGGGCTGCCCGCTATGTTTATGACACCGTTGATGTCCCGGTTATAAATGCAGGGGATGGTTCCGGTCAGCATCCAACCCAGACCCTCCTGGACCTTTACACCATGAACAGGTTCTTCGGAAGCATAAGCGACCTGAGGGTGGCCCTTGTGGGTGACCTCAAGTATGGAAGGACTGTCCACTCCCTTGCCTATGCCCTTGCAGCCTTTGGTGCTGCAATGAGTTTTGTATCACCCCCCGAGTTAAGGATGCCCGATGACATCATACATGACCTTCAGGGGGAGGGCTTGAGGTTAATGAAACTGAAAAACTTGAGGATGTTATAGATGACGTTGATGTCCTGTACGTTACAAGGATACAGAGGGAACGTTTCCCTGACCCTGAGGAGTATTCAAGAATAAGGGGCGCCTACCGTATAGACAAGCCAATGGTTGAGGAGAGGGACCTCATCGTGATGCATCCGCTGCCAAGGGTTGATGAGATATCACCTGATGTTGATTCGCTTCCCCAGGCCATGTACTTCAGGCAGGCTTTTTATAGTGTTCCAGTCAGGATGGCCCTCCTGAAGATGCTGATAAAGAACTGAATGAATGCGTTACCCCTCTCTGCAATCCTTATCTTTCCATCACACACCCCAGAGAGAATCCTCAAGAAGAGACGTGTCGCACTGAAGATTTATTATATTTGTCCTGCCCTTTCCTCTACCCCTTGACACCGTGTTTGTTGATATGAGGCCCAGCATTTCAAGCTCATTTATGAAGTCGAATATTCTCCTGTATGAAACGGAATCCCCCTTCGATATGTCCTTGTAGACCTCGTAGAGTCTTCCTGAAGTTATCTCTTCCTTCCTCTTTGTCAGGTACAGTATTGCTTCAAGGACCCTCTGCTGCTGGCTTGGAAGTGTGAGTACTATGTCCGTGATCTTGTTGTGCTCTATGTAATCCTTGGCCTCCCTTACAAAGTCTCCCTGGACGATTTCGGATTCCCTTTCATCTGCAATTTCTCCAGCTGTTCTGAGAAGGTCAAGGGCGTACCTTGCATCACCCTCCTCCTTCGCAGCCAGGGCAGCGCAGAGTGGAATAACATCATCATCAAGGGCTCCTTCCTTGAAGGATAGTTTGGATCTTTCTTCAAGGATATCGACAAGTTGCTGGGCTCCGTATGGTGGGAATACTATTTCCCTGTCCCTTAGACTGCTCCTGACCCTTGGCTTTATGAATTTCTTGAATTCAACATAGTTACTTATTGACAGTATCGAGACATTATCAGTCCTGGTCAGCGTGTATAGAAGGCCGTCGCCATCGTTTCTGAGGAGTATGTCAATCTCGTCAAGTACAACCATGAGTATCATGTCCTGGCCAAAGGCGTTTTTCTTGAACATGTTCCTGAAGGTGTTAACAATTTCAGCCTTTGTCCAGCCACGGTAGGGGACATCACGACCGAGTTGCTGGCACAGCCTGGCTATAACCTGATACTCTGTTGTGTAATCTGTGCACCTTATGTACTCTGTCCTTATATTAACATCACAGTCCCTTGAGGCCTCCTTGAGCTGTTTCATGGCAAATTTAGCCACCGCAGTTTTCCCTGTCCCGGTCTTACCGTATATTGTTACGTCGGGTGGTGTTACTCCATTGAGGGCCTCGACCCAGTACTTTGCTATGGACCTTATCTGTTCCTCCCTATGAGGTAGTCTATCAGGTAGGAACCTGTGATCCAGAAACTTTTTATCCTTAAAAACAGATTCTTTGTCCCCAATTTCATCAAAAATATTCATAGTATCCCTTCTAATGATATTTATTTGCAAGAAAACTGCTGTAGCCACCTTCAGGTTAACCCCAGCATGAACAGCTGATCATGTTCATCTGGGAAGTCCTATAGGTTGCAGTGCCCTTCCCACCACAGTATTCTCTGGGGTCAGGTGATAGGTTTCAAGTGTAAATTTTCTTATTGAATCTATTAGATAAAAGTTTTTATTATTTATGTGTGTCAGCAGTATGATGGATGGTCTGTGAGACATGTTTTTCAAGTGTAAATGATACGTTCGGGTCCTGCCATCGATGAAAGGGTGGTCCATTTCAAGTGTAAAATTTCATTCTGTCCCTACCTATTGTCGGTGGGGCATCAGTTTCAAGTGTACTGAAATTCCATTAGTGAAGGGGTGGAGGGAGACATCCATTTCAAGTGTAATAGAATTTTGTTCTTTAGGGCTTCGAGAGAGACATCCATTTCAAGTGTAAGTATTAATGTAATAATTTTTGTAAATAAAATACGTTAATTTCAAGTGTATCCAGTGTAAGTTTTGTGAAGTCCTGAAGCATCCATACCTGAGGTGTCAGGGCCCACCCCTGATCCCAACGTGTTTTTATGCATTTAAAATGGGAAATTAATACGGAGTTACACTTGAAATTGACCTCTCTAACTCAAGAAGCTGCCATGAATGAACACTTTTACACTTGAAATTGACCTCTCCCATCCAGGGTGTACCATGAACTCCATGGTTTACACTTGAAATTGACCTCTCCCGGATGGAGGTTCAGGGAGTATATGACTTTACAGTTGAAATCAATGTCCCTGTCAGGTCACCGGTTACGGTAGCAGGGACTTGAAGGTGAAGTATTCTTCAGGAACTCTAAATTGTCAAGTGTTCACAGAATACATCTCATGTTTTTGGCAAATAGAATAAAAATGTGGATTTACAGATGAAATGCATCTCCAAAACCGGAAAATATAGTGGATGAAGGGTTCAGCCTAAACATACATGCTGTCATGTTCCCTTTTCTCATCACCGAACCTTTCCTGTATCATCCACATAACATGTAGCTTTGCCCTGAAAACCTTTTTTATAGTTGAAATCAACCTGTCCTTTGTGAGGCCGTCAAAGAATATCTCATCGGTCACAAGGTAACCGTTAAGGACATTTTCAGGGTGATCAAGCTGAAAATCAACCCCAAAACGGTTAATTGCAAATCGAATATCCCATAGGAACTCAGTCCTTTTAACCATGCTCATGTCCCGTATGCCTGCCTGGTGTTCAGGGCTCACGCTGGTGGCGCAGGCAATCAGAACCATATCCCTTTTTCCTGCAGGCTGAAGCACATCAATGACATGATCCTCCGGATAGTTAACCACATAGTGAAAGTTTGCGTTCTCATCTGGAACTTCCATCCTGAAGATTCCTTCCTCTTCAAGCCATTTTCTGATCATCTTCTGTGACATAAAACCACTCCCATATTAATGTCTGTACCGGAGGAATATATACTAAACCGAAATTATTACAGCTGAGACAGTATCCAACGGGTCCTTGTTGAGCTCCCCCTTCAATGCTTTTATACAGCCTTCCATGACTGGTATCTATATATGGCCCCTGACTGAAACTCTCTACCATGGATCAGATCCCGGTTATACTGATGGCAGTCCTGCTGGACATTCTGATAGGTGAAATCCCTGTAAGGATACACCCTGTGGTCCATATGGGTAATCTGATTGATATATTAAGGGGTGAACTTGGAAATACACGTATCTCAGGATTTTTACTTACCTTCACCGTTGCTTCGGTTTTCACAGCACCCCTCATTCTGACATTCTACCTTGAAGGGATAGTATGGTTTATTGTATCAGGGTTCCTTCTTTCAACCGTCATATCAATCAGGTTTCTCATGGCATCTGCCCTTGAAATAAAAGGCGCCCTTGAAAGCAGCCCCGATGTTGCAAGGGAAAAACTCTCATTCCTTGTCAGCAGGGACACATCATCCCTTACAGAGGAACAGATAGCATCAGCGGCGATTGAAACCCTCACCGAGAACCTGACAGATTCTGTGACAGCCCCCCTCTTCTACTTCATCCTCCTGGGACTGCCAGGCGCATTTCTCTACCGCACAGTCAACACCCTTGATGCCATGGTTGGATACATGGACCATTACTGCAGGTATATAGGCTGGTTCCCTGCGAAACTTGACGACGCCCTGAACTACATACCATCAAGGCTCACAGGCGTGCTCATAATACCCGCAGCCATCATCCTTGGCATGAACTGGCGAAAATCAATCAAAACCATTATGAGGGATGCAAGGAGAACACCAAGCCCAAATTCAGGTTTCACAATGGCTGCTGCTGCAGGAGCACTCTCTGTTCAGCTGGAAAAACCTGATGTTTACGTCCTTGGCGATCCTCTGGATAGTCTCGGGTCCCGGAAGATATATGAAGCTGTTAAGCTCAGTTCAGTTACAGTTGCAATCTTCCTCCTCCTTGTAACCGGGATCATATGGGTGATTCAATGAACGTGACCATAATGACCCTCACGGACAGGGCCCTGAAACTTGCAGAGCGGATAAAGGAGAAGCTCCTGGAGGACCCCACAGTGTTCTCTGTGAGGCTGATACACAGGGACATGGACCTTGAGGATGTTTTCAGGGAGAGCCAGATGATCATAGGAATAATGGCCACCGGTATAATGGTAAGGAAAATAGCACCGCTCATCAGGGGCAAGCTCCATGATCCTGGAGTAATCGTCATTGACGAGGCCGGTAGAAACGTGATAAGCCTTCTATCAGGACATGCAGGCGGAGCAAACGATTTCGCCCTGAAAATTGCAGGGCTAATCGGTGCAAACCCAGTTATAACAACATCAACGGATGTTAACGGCCTCATTGGAATCGACACCCTTGCAGCAAGGTACTTCTACCAGATAAGTGACCCTGGACTTCTCAAGCACTTCAACTCATCAATCATCAGGGGGCACACCGTTGAACTTTTATCATCAAGGGATGTTAAACCCCTCATTGATGGGGACGCAGCAGGGACCTACACCTACAGGAAGGGCGGTGATGAAAACATCAGAGCAACGTGCAATGGTAAGACAATGATACTCAGACCCTTAAAGGTTTCCCTTGGCATAGGGACAAGGAGGGGTGTTATGTCAGACACGATACTTGAGTTCATCCATGGGACAATGAAGAGGACTGGTATCCCGGTCCAGCGTATCGACGCCATTGCAACCGGTGAGATGAAAAGGAATGAAGAGGGGATAATCAGGGCAGCATCCATACTAGGGGTTCCCCTTGAATTCATACCCCTTGATGAACTTAAAGACCAGGAAACCGTGTCATTTTCAGACTTTGTTAACTCAAAGTTTGGTGTTGGAAGCGTGTGTGAATCAGCAGCGCTTAAAAGTGCAGGGCCAGGTTCAAGGCTCATAGTAAGAAAGACAGCGTCCTCTGGAGTCGCCCTTGCCCTTGCGGTATCCCGGATACCAAAAACTTTTTAACCCGGATTATATAAACCATATTGGATATAAACATTATCAGGTTTTTTTTAAGGACCATAACAGGGAGGATTCAAAATGAGTAACGAAACATTCAATCGCGTTTCTGAAATTTTAAAACATATAATGGAAGATAACAGTGTTCCAAGGAACATCAGGAGAGCCGCTGAAGAATCAAAGGAGATTCTAAACAATGAGGATGAGGACAGCACCGTAAGGGCGAGTACTGTCATATCCATACTTGATGAGATAAGCAACGACCCCAACATACCGATACATGCAAGGACACTGGTATGGGAGATACTCAGTGAACTTGAATCCATCAGGGATTGATCCATTAAATCTATTTATTCTGCCTGTGAATCATTAA
Organism: Methanothermobacter sp. THM-1; assembly: GCF_009914355.1. Classification (NCBI taxonomy): domain Archaea; kingdom Methanobacteriati; phylum Methanobacteriota; class Methanobacteria; order Methanobacteriales; family Methanobacteriaceae; genus Methanothermobacter; species Methanothermobacter sp. THM-1. The sequence goes on along the minus strand of NZ_CP044013.1, from coordinate 1,667,801 downwards.
GTGGACACACCTCAATCTATTTTTCCATTCCAAGCATTGATGCAATGAACTGTGTCCTCGCCGATTCCTCAACGAACTCTGCAAGGAGGAGGGCTTCATCAAGGTCGCTGCCTCCACACACTGTTCCATGGTTTTCCAGGACCACAGCCTTCTCCTTCAGCATCCCCTCAGCACACGCCTCTGCCAGTTCAGTGCTCCCTGGAGGATGGTAGGGGACCATGGGTATATGACCGGTTCCAAGGTCCCTGAAGCCTTCCATCTTCATGATCCTCACACCAGCCATCGAGAAGGCCCTTGCACATGGTGAATGGGTGTGGACTATGCCACCAATATCCGGTCGTCTCCTGTAGATTTCAAGGTGGAGTTCCAGTTCAGAGGAGGGTCCTTTACCCCGCAGCACCCTGCCGTCAAGGTCAACGATAACAAGGTTCCTGAGTGACACATCACCCAGGGGGACCATTGTCGGTGTTATGATTACCTCATCACCCTGCCTTGCGCTTACATTTCCACCTATACCTGATACAAGCCCCGTCCTGTAGATGTATCCTGAAACCTCAACAACCTTCCTCATAACGTTCATACCATCACCTAGAATTCAAATACCTTCAGGGCGCCGCGATGCAGTACCGGGACCTGGCCACAGGTGGGGACTATGTTGTAGATCTTCTGGAACTCTGTCTGGGCCTGGAATGTCCCTGAATTTATCAGGTGAACACCCCTGTACTTCTTGTAGGCGTTGATATGAACATGTCCAGTGTGCAGTATATCCGGTACATCATCAATGACAAGGTGATCCTCTATCTCAGATGCAAGGGGAGTCCTCTCACCGTATATTGGTGCAAGATGCCTCTTCTCCAGGAGTTCCTCCATTATAAGGTGGGACTTGTCGTGGGAGAGGCCGTTTATGCTCATGGCCATGTCATCGAAGCTCCTTCCATGGTATATGAGGGTCTTTAAACCATCAAGGCTTACAAGGGAAGGGTTGCTCAGAAATTCAACGTTCTTTAAGCTGTAGAGGGACTTTGCATACTCCTCTGGGATGGCTGGCTGGGGCTCAGCGATCCTTGAGGCATCGTGGTTACCGGGTATCATGATTATCTTTATATCCCTCTGTATATCCCCAAAGAGCCTTGCAGCCTCCTCGTACTGCTCTGTTATATCCTTTATCAGGAGTTCCCTTTCCTGTCCAGGGTAGATGCCTATACCGTCCACAATGTCCCCTGCAACCACAAGGTACTTGACATCGGCGGCCACCTCCCTCTGTTCCTCACTGCCCTCATCACCGTTCAGCCACCTTACAAAGCGTCTGAATGAGTCCTCCAGGAAGGTCTGGCTTCCTATATGGACATCTGATATGAAGACCGCTGAGAATTTCATCTCCTTCTCCTGTATCCTTGGAACCCCCGGGTGGAATATGTCTGATGCAACAACTAAACGGCCCTTCTTAACACCATGCACTCCTATGACCTCATCCCTGACAAGTTTCTCAGACTTCTCGAATAGTTCATGGTTCTCGTTGTGTACGATGACGGTGATCTCACCGGTGTCATCTTCGAGCTCGATCATTTTATGATTGTTCTTTGTACTGCGCAGATCATTTACAATTCCAATGATACTTACAACGTCCCCTCCACTTCTCAGGTCAGCAATCGGAACGTGTGACCTGAGCTCAGGCCTTTTTGAGAGGAGGTTTTTCAACTTCGTGAATCTGCTGCTGAAGTATGATACCATGTCTTGGATTTCACCGCTGGTGTAGGACTTGTTACTGGTATCCTGGATGACCCTGAAGTCGAATTCCCTCTTAAAATCATCCTTAACAGGCCCGCCTGCCTTTATTTCATGGGGGTTCTCTATTTCAAAGAAATCATCAAGGACTTCTGATGTGAGAATAGTGAATTTACCGCCCTCTTTCCTTATACTGACTATGAGCTCTGATGATGCGGTCATGGGGTCATCCATTTCCTTTAACCGCAGATATGCCTCGTCTTCTATGAGTATTCCTTCCCTTGCAAATTTGGCTATTATTTCATTCATTTCAACCATTCTACTCTTTACAGGATTTTTCCCCTTAAACATTAAATGGATTAGAGTAAAATATTTTACTGGGTTCATATATTTTTTATCAAAGTGACCTTTAATATAGAGAGAAAAAAAGGTGATGCATTGCCAAGGATCATTAAATTCTTCCTGTTCCTGATTATGTTCCTGGCGTTCTTTGAAGCCGGGCTTATAAGTTCATACACCCTGGTAACATCCAAGCCGCCGGACATAGAAAAGCTGATTGAAATGCAGATAGACACGGTGTCCTCTCTGCTGGATTCAGGTAAAAATTTAACCTCCACAATCACGGGAGGCCCTGAGGAGGTTAAGATAATAAACAACGCCGATGTTGCCGACGCCCTGAAGGCGAAGACAAAGCTTGACGGCATAAATATAAGGTCCCTTAATGCCACAACAACCCATGACACGGGCCTTGAGAATATTGAGATAAACATCACGGCAACCGGTTACCGTGAGAACCAGACAGGGGGCACGGGCCAGATAGTCATCAGGGCAACGGAACAGTTCACGGTGACTGCAGCAGCAAGGGCTGAGACAAGGTCCTCCGGTGTATGGGTGGATGTAAACACCATAAGGATACTTTCGGTTACAAGGATATACTAGAGCCTGAAAAGCTTTGTTCGGCGTTATCGGCGAGCTTAGCCGTTTCGGTTACAAGGATATACTGGAGCCTGAAAAGGATTATAAAATGCTTTAGGGACCTGTAAACCCTTAAAGCCCCAGACCCCTCAAAAGGTGAATGCATGATAAGGATAATTGGAATTGGACCCACACGTGACGATATCACGCTCAGGGCCCTCAGAGCTATAGAGGACGCTGACGTTGTGATAGGCTATGTAAAATACATAAGGCAGATAGAGGATCTCCTTGAGGGCAAGGAGGTCATAAAGAGCGGGATGGGGGATGAAGTAGAGAGGGTTGAACTTGCAATAAAAAAGCACCTTCAGGGTCACAGCGTAGCCCTTATAAGCTCAGGGGATCCTGGTGTTTATGGAATGGCCAACGTGTTCTTCCAGATCTTTGACAGGTATTCAGGAATAGAATTTGAGGTCATACCCGGCGTCACTGCCGTTAACTACTCAGCTGCACAGCTCGGAGCACCCCTCCATGACTTTGCCGTTATAAGCCTGAGCGACATCCTCACACCCCTATCTGAGATAAAAAGGAAGCTGGAGGCGGCTGCAGAGGCGGGGATGATAATAGCACTTTACAACCCCACCGGAAAGAAGAGAAAGAAACCATTCAGGGAGGCCCTGGGGATACTGAGGTCAAAGTTGAGGCCTGAAACACCTGTAGGGATAGTCAGAACAGAGGATGGCAGGGCAGAAACCAGTATAGTCACCATCTCTGATCTTGACGAGTCAATGGTTGACATGTCAACCACCATCATAATAGGTAACAGGACGAGCTATGTCCGGGACGGGCAGATGATAACACCGAGGGGCTATGCTGTGAAGGCACCCCTCCACGAACTTGCAGCTGAATTTTACAGGGAAAACCCCAATGGAAAGGCTTCAGGTCCTGACACGGAATGTGAATTCTATCCATGCCACTTTGAGGGTCAGAACTGTGCATTCTGCTACTGTCCATTCTATCCATGCGGTGAGGGCTCCACCGGAGGTTACTGGATAAGGGATAAGAATGTTTGGAGCTGCCAGAACTGTGAATGGATACACACCGATGAGGCCGTTGAATGCATAAAGAGGCGTCTTGAGGTATCTGACCCTGAGGACCTCTTGAAGCGGAAGAAGGAACTGCTTAAACTTCGAAGGGAGTGCCTCATGGGCATGAAGTAAGGTATTTATGGTCCACCAATCAAACACTAGACCACCAACCCAGGAGGATGAAAGTTGTCTAAAAGTGTTAAGGATATTCTCATTGAGATGAAGAACCTTTCCGAGCTGATGGTGGACCTCGCATACTCGGCACTGCTTTTTAACAGCAGGGACGCTGCAGAGGAAGTCATAAAACTTGAAAACAAGGTTGACAGACTCAACTATGAGATCAAGAAGGAATCACTTCTGGCTGCAAGATCTGTTGAGGATGCTGAGAAGCTCACAGCCCTCCTTGAAGTGGGTGAAGCAGCAGAGAACATTGCAAACTCCGCCAAGGACATAGCTGACCTTGTTCTAAGGGGAATAGAGCCACACCCTGTTTTCAAGATGGTGATGGAGGAGTCAGATGAGATAATAGTCAGGGTAACCATCAGGGAGGGCTCTGAACTCGCAGGGAAATCACTTGGAGATCTTTTACTGGCAACGAGAACTGGTATGAGGGTAATAGCCATTAGAAGGGGAGAATCCTGGATATACGGGCCTGACAGGAACACAGTACTTGCGGAGAACGACACTCTGATTGCCAAGGGGAACGAGGCCGGAGCCGAGCTTCTTTTTGCCCTTGCAAAGAATGAGATGACCCTTGAGGACATTGGTTGCACCATATAAACCTTAGAGATGATTGGAATGTTAGCAGGTGATATTCATGAAGATAGCAGGAAAGTTAATGAGGATGACTCGAAGAACACTTCAGGGCCTGCTAACATTCACCGTGACACTTTCGCTACTCCTTTCAAGGGGCTTGATAAAGGCCTTTAATTTATTTAAAAGTCTTGGCGGGTTCTTTGCAGGGTCAAAGAGGATTATTGGCGAGAGTTTCGTGGCACTTTTTATATGCGCCATCGGAGACCTTTTTGCAGGCATATTCCTTGGTAAGATGTCCCCCATGCTTGAGTCATATCCAGGGCTCCTTGTCCTTATACCCGGAGCTATAGGCATGCGTGGTAACATCTTCGGGGCTCTTGGCTCACGCCTCGGGTCAGGGCTTCATATAGGTACACTTTCACCGGAGATGAAAAAGTCAGGTGTTCTCAGCGAAAACATTGAAGCCACAATTATACTGACAATCGTCATGTCCATTTTTCTTGGGTTCATGGCATGGATATTCTGCCAGATTTTCGGCTTTAAAAGTATGGGTGTGGTTGATTTCACGGTTATATCTGTTATTGGCGGAATAATTTCAGGGGCAATGCTTCTGCCTGCCACAGTCCTGATATCTCTCAAGAGTTACGAGAATGGCTGGGACCCTGACAATGTTACAACACCCCTCATTGCAGCATCAGGCGACCTTTTCACACTTCCATCAATATTTGCCGCCATATCGGTACTTGAAATTGTTAGGAATGGCGTGGCTGAATGGATACTCTTCATACTCTTTCTTATCATGGGAGCCACCGGTGTTGTCATCGGGATGAAGGGTGGATATAACCTCAGAAAAATAGTTCAGCAGAGCGTTCCTGTCCTTTTGATCTGTTCAGCCCTTGGAACAACAGCCGGAACAGTTCTGAACAGTCGTCTGGGCGTTATACTTGATAATCCATCTATTCTTGCCCTTGTACCCCTCTTTTCAGGTGAAAGTGGCGATCTTGTAAGCATACTGGGGGCAAGGTTATCATCCGGACTTCATTCCGGTATCATACCGGCCAGCCTTCGCCCACGTGGGGAGGCTCTAAAGAACTTTGGAATCATAGCCGTGCTGTCTGTTATCATATACCCTACCATAGGGCTTCTGGCGCATCTTGTGAGTGCAGCCCTGGGAATACCATCCCTTGGCCTTGAAAGGATGGTGCTTGTCAGCTCACTTGCAGGATACATTTTAACACCCTTCCTTCTCCTGGTCGGCTTCTATCTCAGTTCGGTATCCTACAAGGTACAGCTTGACCCTGATAACATAGTGATACCTATTTCGACCAGCATGACAGATCCGGCTGCAAACACATGCCTTGTATTTGCGATAATGGCTGTCCTTGCACTCTGATCTGGCATTGGTCATGATGATCCTCTCATGGGGACTGCGAAATGATGCCTTTCCTGCCATCAAGTCTTTTTAGGGTTGTTTTTTTGGGATATACTTTCATGTCAGTACATTTGATGCCCTAACCTCAAGGACGCATGGATGCACTTCAAAGTAATCCAGAGGAAGCATACAGTCCCTGCTCCCAGTAGGGACCGCTATTATAATGAATCTCCCGTGACCCTTCACATGCAACCAGACCACGGAACCCTCAGTCAGATTCAGCTTCACAGCCTTGGATACAAGTTTTATTTCACTGCTGCTCATATTATCAGCTGTATCCACTATAAATGAACCATCATCTACCTCTGATATCAGATAATAATCACTGGAGGAGTTCACCCTGAAATTAACACATTTCCAGGTATCATTGTGCTGATGGGGGCAGATGCCGGTCCCTGTCCTGACGGCATAATCCGAGAGAAAGTCACATTTAAGGGTCCTCCTCACAACAACGGTATCCCCTCCACCGGGAGCTGCACCTGCCTCAATTGCCCTGATGCTGCAGTTAAGGGGCTTCAGTGTGAAGCTGACCCTGAGTCCTGGGAGGGCCCTCCCGATGATTTCAGGGTTTGAGCTGAGTTTCATGAACTTCCGGTAGGAGATAACCCCCGGACGTCCTGGAACAGCAAGACCCGGTGACCTGCACATGGCAGCCGGGAGGTTTTCCCATCCCGGGGGATCCCCTGGACTGTTTATAAGGACCTCGACGCCATCAGCCGCCCTTTTTTTGACGTGATCCTCCCTGAAACTCTCTGCAAGGCGCGATTCCTCTGCATCAATGAGCCCAGCAGAGAAACCCAGGATAATGGTGACTATAATGAGAGATAGGAGAAAATCTGTTGAAAATAGCACTATAGACACCCCCTTATCAGGTCAGGATTCAAGGGATAAGGCCGTACTTCAGTTTATGGCCCCCGTCGAGGTAGAGGATGAAACCCGAGCAGTTAACAGGATCCCCCTCATATGGCTCAGTGAAGAGCACATGGTCAGCCGACACCGGTCCACTTGAGGCGCAAACCCCTGGTATTATGAATGTTTCAAGACCAGGGTGTGGACAGGAAGCCCTTCCCTGGAGTCTGCAGAGGTAACAGGCTCCATCATGGCTTTCATGGTAGTATCCGTTGAGTAGGCAGTTTATGAGCACTCCATCGTGTCCATGGCAGTCATAGGGTTCATAGGGGCACCTCTTTATGATGAAGGGTCCTGTTGCGTTTATGTAGAGGTCTCCCCTGACTCCACATGAGTTAAGATGGTTGCTTAGCTTATCACCATAATCTACTGTTGTGCTGTTGTGCTGGAGTTTCCCGAGGACCCTGAAGGGGAGGGGGTCAGGGAGTCCCTCAACCGAGACCCTTTCTGAGACATTTTCCAGGTGTCCTGTGTTTCCCTCATTTATCCTTATGGTGGCGTTGACTTCGACCTGGAAGGGATCATCGGGGGAGGATTCAACCGAATTCACTGTGCAGCTTGCATTGAGGTTCAGGTAGCCAGAGCAGATTCTATCGAGTCTCTCCTGTATGTTTTCCCTGATATCGGGACATTCATCACCATTTATAACCCTGTATGCGCTTTCATTCAGGACTTCCCTCGTGATGATGGGGATATTGTCCTTCAGATCCTCCGCAGCCCTTTTAACAGAGGATGAAGCCGCTGCCTCGGCGGTGCAGCTGGCCATGTGCTCATCAAGACCCAGCATCATCATGGCAATGATGACCAGGGGTATCATCAGGAGGAATGCGGCTCCGCCCATAAGGTATCCAGAATCATCCATGGTATCACCATAGATGAATTTATTATTACAGACATAAAAATATTACTCTAAACTTCATAAATTATTATCAAAATTCTGGGTGTTCAGGGGACCTCCCTGATTTCTTTAAAAACAGAAAGGGGACTTTAAATTACCCTGAACATTTGGGGACCATGTCCTGTTCTTTATTACCTCCTTGGGGATATCACAGTTTAAATACTAGATCACCCTATGATTTAATTATAATGAATCCGGATAGATAATGAAAGGATGATTATACTCATGGAGGTTGCAAGATGACAGAAACCGTTAGGACATGGCGCCACATACCCCAGCGCTACAATCTCACAGGTTCAAAATGTCTCCAGTGCGGGAACGTTTTCTTTCCCAGCAGGATAATATGTCCCGAGTGCAGGCGTAAGGGAAAGTTGCAGGACATGAAGTTCAGCGGGAAGGGCAAAATCCACAGTTACTCTGTGATAAACACCCCCACCGATGAGTTCAAGGACATAGCACCCTACGTGGTGGCGATAGTTGAACTTGAGGAGGGTGCGAAGATAACAACCCAGATAGTTGACTGCGACCCTGACTCAATAGAGATCTGTGACGATGTTGAAATGGTCTTCAGAAGGGTGAGGGAAGAAGGCGAGGATGGAGTGATATCCTATGGATTCAAATTCAAACCCAGAAGGTAAAATCGGCGTCCTCCTTGTGGGACATGGGAGCCGTCTGCCCTACGGGGAGGAGGTCATAAAGGGCATAGCAGACATCTACAGAAAGGAAGCTGATCATCCGGTTGCTGTAGGCTTCATGAACATATCAAAGCCATCGATACCTGAGGCAATAAATGAACTTGCAGCCAGGGGCGTTGAAAAGATCATAGTGACACCGGTCTTCCTTGCCCATGGAGTGCATACAAAGCATGACATACCCCACATCCTTGGAATTGACGATGGCCATGAACATCACCATCACAGCCACGAGCACGAACACGAGGAATTCGAATTCGATGGTGAGATAATCTACACCGAACCCCTCGGCGCCGACCCAAGGATAGCTGAGATAGTTAAGGAAAGGGTTAAATCAGCCCTTTAATCTACTTTTTGATTAAAATGTCCCATGGCAGAATATCATCCCTTGGAGAAAAAAAACTTGTTTCATGGATAATAAAAAGGGCAAGGGCAAGCTTCCCTGATTCGGAACTCCATGGACTTGGAGACGATGCAGCTCTCCTGGATATCGGTGATGAATACCTTGTCTTAACTTCCGATCTTCTTCTTGAGACAAGGCACTTCCCTGATCCCTCAAGGCCATACGAGATGGGATGGAAAACGGTAACAGCAAACATGAGCGACCTTGCGGCCATGGGTTCGAAACCTGAGGCCTTCATGTTATCAATGGCACTCCCTGACCTTGAAGAGGACTTCTTCAGCTCCCTCATCGATGGGGTTATGGATGCCTGCACCCATTACAGGGCACCCCTCATTGGAGGCGACACCAACGAGTCTGATGAAATCATACTCTCAGGGATGGCTGCTGGCAGGGTAAGGAAGGACAGGGTCCTCCTCAAGTCAGGCGCAAGGACAGGAGACCTTGTTGCGGTAACAGGCCCCCTGGGACTTGGAGCTGCAGGAACAGAGCTCATTTTATCGGGTGAAAAACCAGCTAAAAACCATGAAGCTGCAGTTGAAAGTTCACTGAAGCCCCTGGCACCAGTGGAGGATGCGTTGAGGATAGCGGAGTCAGGCCTTGCATCATCGGTCACAGACATAAGCGATGGCCTTGTAAGTGAACTTGGAGAGATCATGGACTCCAGCAGGGTGGGTTTCAGGATATTTAAGGAGAAGATCCCGGTGCCCAGGGAGGTCTTTGAAATAGCCTCCATTATCAACAGGGACCCCATGGAACTGGCCCTCTACTACGGGGAGGACTTTGAACTTGTCATAACTGCAGGGCCAGATGAGATGAAGGAACTTTCGGGAATCACAGGGCTTCATGTCATAGGCGAGGTCACCGACTCTGGAATTGAAATGATTGATAAGGATGGAAGAACATACACTCTAGATGTAAGGGGTTATGAACATTTAAAGGGGGGAGTCCAATGAAAAGGGAAGCCATGCTCTATGAGAGGAGCGGTGAAAGGTTAAGGTGCCTTGTATGCAACCGGAAATGCCTCATTCCTGATGGGGGGAGGGGGTATTGCCTTACAAGGGAAAGTGATGGTGAGAGGATATACACCCTGACCTACGGGGAGGTATCATCGGCTGCCGTGGATCCGGTAGAGAAGAAGCCATTATTCCATTTTTATCCTGGAAGCCCCGTATACTCCCTTGGAACGGTCGGCTGTAACTTCCGCTGCAGGTACTGTCAGAACTGGAGTATATCCCAGGCCGCAATAGACAGCGTGCCAACCAGGTACATGTCACCTGAGGAGGCTGTTGAGGCCGCAGCTGCCAGTAACTGTCTCTCCATTGCCTGGACCTACAATGAACCCACAATGTGGCTGGAGTATACCGTGGATTCAGCTGAACTTGCAAGGCAGCATGGCCTTAAAACAGTCTATGTGACCAACGGCTACATGAGTGAGGAGGCCCTCAGCATCATAGGACCTCTACTTGACGCTGCCAACATCGACCTCAAGGGGATGTCAGAGAGGTTCTACCGTGAGCTCTGCGATGCCCGGCTTGAACCCGTGCTGGAGAATATAAAGGGGATGCATGATATGGGGATCCATATTGAGGTCACCAATCTGCTGATCCCTGGCTACAATGATTCGGATGATGACATAGAGGCCCTTGTAAACTTCATGGTTTCCGAGGTTGCTGCTGATGTCCCCCTGCACTTCACAAGGTTCTTCCCCCATTACAGGATGCAGGACATCCCACCAACCGAGACGTCAACCCTCATGAGGGCACGTGAAATGGCCCTGGAGGCCGGTATGAAGTATGTGTACGTCGGCAACCTCCCGGGCACCGATGCCGAGAATACCTACTGCCCGTCCTGCGGGGAACTCCTCATAAAGAGGGATGGTTACATGGTTGATGCCAGCAGGCTCAGATCAGGGAAGTGTCCTGAGTGCGGCATGAAAATAGACATCATGATGTAAGATATTCCTGAACTCCACCGGGTTTATCTCAAAACCAGCAGAACACGCAGTTCATGTACTGGGGGACGCACCTTCTAATCATAGATTTATAGATCTCTTCTACAGGCTTTCAGAAAAAAGTAAAATTTAAGCAGGCAGTTCATCCTTCAGGGATGGATTATTCTGACCTGCTCACCCTCTGGAACTTCTTGGACCTGTCAAGGGGTATTGTTGCATCAACACCCACTTTGGTGGTTGTCCCGTCAGGGAGGGCTGCAGGGTCAAGGGAAGAGCCCCTGGCACCTGGAACCACGACTATGTCATCATCACCCTTAACCCTGGTTGCAATGGCGTATTCTATCTCTTCAGGATCAAATACGTTGATGTCATCATCAACAACCACCACGTGCTTCAGGGAGGGGTGGGCTGCAAGGGCAGCCATTATAACATTCTTACCATCACCCTGGGTCTGCTTCCTTATGGATACAGCTGCGTGAAGCCAGCAGCAACCCCCCTCTGTCAGCACAACATCCTTTACTGTGGGGACCGTGTTCTGGACTGCCCTGTAGATCCTTGGCTCCTGGGGTAAACCCTGGAGGAGCCGGTGCTCAAAACCAGCAGGCAGGATGGCATGATACATGGCATCTTCCCTGATATGCATCCTTTCAACCCTGATGACTGGTTCCTTCCTCACAACATCGTAGGTGTCCGTCAGGTCAACGAAGGGCCCCTCCCTTTCCCGGACCCCGTTGAGTATGCGGCCCTCAAGGATTATCTCTGCAGGGGGCACCTCCAGTTCAACCCCCTCACATTTTACAAGCTGCAGCCCACCATCATGGAAGGTGTTTGCAACCTCCATCTCATCGGCATCTATGGGTATTGAGGTTGTTGTTGCAAGGAGTGTGGCGGGGTCAAGGCCTATGGCAACCGCTATCTCAAGGTCCCTGCCCATGGCCTCAGCCCGCTGATGGTATGTGTAGAGGTGTCTTGGCACTATACGGACAGCCATACGGTCCTTCCCCATGACCATCATCCTGTGTATTGAGGCGTTGCGGGTTCCTGTTTCAGGGTCCCTTGCGAATATAACCCCGGCAGTGATGTATGGGCCACCATCCTTCCTGTAATGTGTCAGGACAGGGAGCCTTGAAAGGTCAGCCTCCCCTGAGCTGTAACCCTTAAGGCTCCTGGCCCTTCCCAGGGGGGTCGGATTTTCCATTGCATCCACTATCCTCCCGGTTATCTCATTGACCCTGCAGTTGAGGGAGAGGGCTATCTTCTCCCGGGTGTTACAGAGCCCTGATATTACAGGTATATCCGATTCCTTAATGTTTTCAAGTATTACAAGGTCCCGGGGGTGTTCCCTGAGTATCCTGGCTGCCTCGAACCTGGTTGAGACTTCATCCTTTATTATCACGGGCTTCTCAGGGAGTATTTCCATGAAGTTTCTCATTCCATCACCGTCAGAACTTAACTGAACGACTCTTTATCCTCTTTATACGGGATTCGATCTTTTCATCATAGATTCCCAGCATTTCAGCTGCCAGTATGGCGGCGTTGCCACCGTTACCTATACCCACGGTTCCAACAGGAACACCGGGGGGCATGTTGACCATTGAGAGGAGGGAGTCCCACCCGTTCATCTTGAGGGGGCAGGGGACACCTATAACAGGCCTGTCACTGAGTGCCACAACCGCTCCGGTTACATGCGCTGAGAGGCCGCTTATGGCTATGAACAGTCTGACGTCCCTCATCTTCTCAAGGTACCTTTCAAATCTTTCAGGATACCTTATGGGTGATATGACGTTAAGGTCATAGCTTATGCCGAGCCTGTCAAGGAACATGGTGGTCTTCTTGGCGATCTTCATGTCAGAGTAACTGCCGGGGATGACCGATACCATGGGGGCCTCACCCCACTCTTTATCATCGTCATCCTCAATTTCAGGTATCTGAATCTTGAGGGGTGAGTAGTATGAGCCTTCCATGCTGTTCAGGATCTGGCACTCATCCCTTCTAACCTTCTCATAGAATCCCATTCTCAGCTTTGAAACCCTTTCACGCACTTCAGGGTCCCCTATACCTATTATCTGGGCTGCCAGTATCGCCGCATTCTCTCCACGGTCAACCCCCACCGTAGCCACCGGGGCAGGGAAGGGCATCTGTGAACATGCAAAGAGGGCGTCCAGACCCCCAAGTTTAACATCCACAGGGACCCCTATTACCGGTCGGTGGGTGTTTGCAGAGATCATACCCGGAAGGTGGGCTGAGAGTCCCGCTATACCTATGAATACCTCCACACCCTCCCTTATGGATTCCGTCACAATCGCTTTGACCTTTTCATGGGTTCTGTGGGCGGATGCAACCCTCAGGTCGTAGGGTATCTTGAGTTCCTCAAAGATCTCCATTGCCTTCTCGGCAATCCTAAAGTCTGATGCGCTTCCAAGGAGTATCATTACTCTGGGTTTCATTTGAAGATTCACCTTTAGAGTTATGCTTAAAGGTTTATCATGATTCCTATTTAATACCTCGGAAGACTCTTCAATTTATAAATGAAATGGGACCAATAGGAGATATAGAGATTCAGAAGGGTGTAGCGATGTCATGGCTTATTCTTATAATGGTCTTCCTCCTCTGCGCACTGAAAAGAGGGATCACAGATAACCTGTCAGTCTCGGTGGTAATACCCGCATTCAATGAAGAAAAGACTGTTGCAGAGGTTGTTGAGGCAGCCAGAAACTCTGATATGGTCACAGAGGTCATAGTGGTGGATGATGGCTCCACAGACAGCACAGCAGAAGTCGCAGAAAATGCAGGTGCAAAGGTTATAAGGCATACCAGTAACAGGGGTAAGGGAGCTGCCCTCAGAACGGGCTTCAAACATTCAAAGGGGGAAATAGTGGCCTTTGTGGATGCTGACCTTAAGAACATGACAACAGAGAAACTGGAGAAGATGATAAAGCCCATCCTGAGGGGTAAGGCAGACCTTACAAAGACCAGGTTCAGGCGAAAGGCAGGAAGGGTGACGGAATTAACAGCTAAACCACTTTTAAATTTTTTCTTCCCTGAAATAAAATTTGAACAGCCCCTGAGCGGCCAGTTCGCTGCCAGGAGATCCGTGCTTGAGAAAATGAAGTTTGAGGAGGACTATGGTGTTGATGTGGGAATAGTCCTCGACGCAGATGTAATGGGCCTTACAGTGAGGGAGGTTGACATCGGAACCATAAAGCATGATATGGCCAGCCTCTCTGACCTCAACCTTGTCGCCAATGAAGTTGTGAGGACAATAGTTGACAGGGCGCTTGCCTATGGAAGGATAACAATGATGGATTCCATGGGTAAAGCCATAAGGATGTGTATACTGGGGCTTTCACTCACAACACTGGGTGTTTTCAGCATATTCTTTATAAGGGCCATTCCTGCCATGGCGGGGGTGGTCATAGCCGTTGCAGGGCTCATAGTTGCAGTTTATTATCTCTTAAGCCTCATCAGAAGATCGGTGTACGTGTTCAGACGATCAACAGGCAAGGTTCAGGCGGTAAGGTCCTTCATCTACATGCACTTCCCCATACTCGTATCCGGCCTGATCCTTATTGCAATGATATCAACCCTCCTGGGCGCGGTCCATGTTGATGATGGTAAGATATCCATTGAGCCCACATCAGGAAACCTTATAATATGGAAAAAGAGTCAGGATAACAGGACTTTTGATGTGCGGGGCCCCTACACCGTTGACAGCGCCCTTGAAAATGAGAACGGCACCATAAGAATCCCTGAGGAGGCGATAAAGACCCTTGGCCTCAACTACGGTGACCGCCTATTCATAGCCAATGAGACCTACACCCTCAACAGGACAAGGCAGGGGGAGGGCAACATAATGAGGATGCCCCTTGATGCAAGGGAAGCCCTCCAGCTGAATGCAGGTGACGTGATCCAGGATGGTAACCTGAGGAAGGTTTTCAATGGTGTCTATGCCATGAGGAACATTTCAGAATCAAACATCACGGTCCTTAATGGTGTGATTATCCAGACCGATGAGGCTCCTGGAAGACAGGTCAGAGTCCTTGTTGATGGGGTTAAGGTGGCCGAAACCTCGGGGGTAATGAAGAAGGGAGCATACACCATCTATATAAATGGTGTGCCCGTCCGGAGGATCATGTTCTCTGATGAAGCCGCCAACTACACTGTCTACTGGGGCAGGCATGTGGTGAAGGTTGAGGTCCTTGGAACCCTTCCAAGCGACATGCTCTTTGCATCATCATCGGAGGGCAGATTCCTCAACATATGGCTTTAAATTTCTTCTGCTGTTGGGGTTTTAGCTTTCAAAAGTGATACCATGATGGAGCCCCTGTTATGATGGAGTTCCGGGGCACAACCCGGAAAATCCAATCAGTAGTAGACCCTTGCAGCCTCCTGAGGGTCATTGTAGAGGCCAAGGGCTGCTAGGGCTCCTATCTTTCCCTGAGACCCGGTTATCTCAATGAGCTCTATCCCCAGGGCTTCTGCAACACTTTCAGCTTCTTCAACCTCCATGAGGCGTTTCTTGGCATTCATGGAATACTCTCTGAGTTCTCCAGGGACCCTTATGCCCTCCAGAACAGCCATGGCTGTTTTATCTGATAGGGTGCTCTTTTCAAGGAGTCTCGCTGCTTTATCAATAAGATGTTCCTTCCTTCCGGGGTCAACCCCAAAGGCCAGGGCAACTGATACGCAGTTCTGGGTCTTGTGGGGGTTGTGGGGGTAGAGCTGGACCGTCACATGGTCCAGGTATTCAAAGCCCTCCTCCTGGAGCCTGAGCCCCATATTGTTTGCAAGGGTCCAGGTTGCACCTTCAGCGGGGGTGTCGGTGTCATCTATTCCTATGACCACCTTCTCGAGCCGTGGTGTTATAACAGCAGCCCGGCCCTCCCTTGATCCTCCACCCACATCATAGAGCTCAACCCTTTTAACACCCTCTGCCATGCCACGGCACATTGCAGCACCAACACCTGCACCTGCAAGACCCGCATGCACCACACGGACCTCGTCACCCTCAACACGGACCTCCTCGATCCCTGCAGCGTTTAAACTAGCTTTAAGTTCCAGGGGAGCTTTACCGGTCCTTGCAATGTAGGTGTGTCTGTTACTGTCCCTCCTGGCGCTTTCTATTAATTTACTGGAGCGGCTGTACTGGTATATCATCCACTCCGAACCTGAAACGCAGGGGTGATACTCGACTATCTCAACAAGGTCACCGTCCACCATGGTGATGACCTTCCGGTAGGGTGATATCCAGGGGTCCCTGAACCTTTCCCTGAGATCAGAGGGTTTGAGGATTTCCATGGAACTTCTCCAGGGATCAGAATTCATTAAGTCTTCTGTGCATTTTAACAGCAGCTTCAACAGCTCTTTTAGCGTATTCAACACGCTGGTGGGCTTCAAGCCTTGTCATCCCTGGACCTGATATTCCCAGGGCAACTGGTTTATCATATTCAAGGGCCAGGTCGGCTATTTTACGTGAAGCGTGCTGTACAACGATCTGGTCATGGTCGGTGGCGCCCTCTATCACGGCTCCCAGGGTGATGACCGCGTCGATTTCATCATCCATGAGGAGCTTCTTTATTGCAAGGGGCATGTCAAAGACTCCCGGGACAGGGATAACCTTTGTTATCTCAGAGTCCAGGAATTTAGCATGCTCCCTGGCAAGTTCAAGCATCATGTGCGTTATGTCATAGTTAAATTCGGCTACAACAGCCCCTATTCTAACTTCAACCATACTGATTCCTCCTTAGAGTATAAATGCAGCTGCAACGGTACTTAGGACCATTATTATTACTATAAATATTGCTATTACCTGAGCCTTGTTCATGGTCAAACCCCCAGTAATGATATTTCATTAAGGGTTTCTGCGAGTAATTCTATCTCCTCTTCTGTGTTATAGTAGTGTATGGATGCCCTCACCGTGCCTCCCATTTCATGGAGCCCCAGGTGCTTTATTGCAGGTATTGCGCAGTGGTGTCCGCTTCTAACACAGATGCCGGCGGTTTCATCGAGGAGCTTTGCAACGTCGTGGGGATCCATGTTATCTATGTTGAATGAAAGGATACCATAAATGTTTTGGGGGTCACCGTAGCACTCGAGCCTGTCAATGGATGATAGTTCACTGTAGAGTTTCTCTGTAAGTTTAATGGTGTGTTTCTCTATTCTGCCAATCCCTATACGGTTCATGTAGTCTATGGATGCCCCGAGGCCAATGAAACCTGCAATGTTAAGGGTTCCGGCCTCAAATCTTGCCGGAAATTCTTCAAGGACGTATTCATCCTCTGATACATCCAGGACGGTGCCGCCTCCAAGGCTGAAGGGTTCAAGTTCATCGATACATTCCCTGTTACAGTACAGGAAGCCGGTTCCAACGGGCCCCATGGTCCCCTTGTGCCCGGGGAATGCTGCGAAATCAGCACCTATCCCTTTAACATCAACTTCCATGTGCCCTATGGACTGGGCAGCGTCCACAAGGTAGAGGGCGCCGTGCTCATGGGCTATACTGCCTATCTCCTCCACCTCCTGCACCGAACCAAGCGCATTGGATATGTGGGTTACCGTAACAAGTCTCGTTGTATCATCAACCGCGTCCTCAATAACGGATGGGTCCACAACTCCAGTCTCATCAGCCCTGACAACCCTCACATCCACTCCCATCTTCCTGAGCCTCAACCAGGGAAGGAAGTTTGAGTGGTGCTCGATGTTGGGGACAACCACCGAGTCACCCCTCCTGAACCGCAGGCCACCGGCTACAATGTTTATTGCCTCCGAGGTGTTCTTTGTGAATATGATTTCATCTGCTGAGGCATTTATGAAGCCTGCGACCTTTGAACGGGCTTCATTCAACCTTTCAGTGGCCCTTACAAGAAGGGAGTAGGCACCCCTACCTGTGTTTGCATTGTAGGAGAGGAAGTACTCCTCCATTGCCCTCACAACAGGAAGCGGTGTGGGAGTTGTGCTTGCGGCGTCAAGGTAAACATGGTCCTCAAGGAGGGGTATATCAGACCTGACATCCTCCACCAGCATAAGATCACCCTTCAATTCTCCTGGCTATTTCCCTGGCCATTTCATCTGTTCCAAGATCACCACCAAGGTCCGGGGTTACAAGTCCATTCCGGAGTGTTTCTTCAAGTGCTTCCTGTATTTTCTGGGCTTCTTGTGGTTTTTTGAGGTGTTTTAGCATGAGTGCTGTTGATAGTATCATTGCTGTGGGGTTGGCTATGTTTTTTCCGGCTATTTGTGGTGCTGATCCGTGTACTGGTTCGAATATGGCGTTTTTTTCGCCTATGTTTGCTGATGGTGCTACTCCGAGGCCTCCGACCAGGGCTGCGGCTTCGTCTGAGAGTATGTCTCCGAACATGTTGGTTGTGACGATGACATCGAATTCATGGGGCTGTGTGATGAGGTACATGGCTGTGGCATCCACATAGTAGTCATTGGCCTCCACCTGGGGGTAACTGGAGGCGACCTCGTAGAAGACTTCCCTGAATATGCCGTCTGTCTTCTTGAGGACGTTGGCCTTATGGACGGCCGTAACACCGCCGCGGCCATCACCCACCGCGTAATCAAAGGCAAACCTCACAATCCTCTCGGAGGCAGCCCTGGTTATAACACGCCTTGCAACAGCACCATCAGACGTGTACTCCTCATCACCAACATAGAGATCCTCGGTGTTCTCACGGACAATCACAAAATCCAGGTCCGGATAAAGGCACTGAACCCCTGGAAGAGACCTTACAGGCCTTAAATTCGCAAAAAGGCCGAATTCACGTCGAAGTTTAACTATTACATCAGCGGCGCTTTCACCTGCAGCTCCGAACAGTGTTGCATCAGCCTCACCCACCGCCTCAAGGGTTTCATCAGGCAGGGGGGTCCCTGTTCTCTCGAGGCAGTCGTCTCCTGCATCTGCCATGATGAGTTCAGGGTTAAGGTCAAGGGCATCCAGCACGGTGAGGGCAGCATCCATAACCTCACCGCCAATGCCATCACCGGGTATAACCGCTATCTTCATCTCCATCACCTACAGTTCTCCACCCCTTTTGAGGTAGGGTATGAGCCCCCCGCTTTCAAGTATCTCCAGCATGAAATCAGGCAGCTTCTTGAATGGGAATTCTTCCCCATCCCTGATTATGACGCCCCTTTCAAGATCGACCTCGATTTCATCACCCTCTTCAAGCTCATCCGTTATCCCCGGGGCTTCAAGGAGGGGTATGCCGACGTTTATGGCGTTCCTGTAGAATATCCTTGCAAAGGATTCTGCAATAACGGCCGCCACACCAGCACCCTTGAGTGCCAGGGGTGCGTGTTCCCTTGATGATCCGCATCCAAAGTTTTTACCTGCAACTATGAAGTCACCGGGCCTGACCTTTGATGGGAATTCAGGGTCAAGACCCTCCATGACATGTTCTGCAAGTTTTTCAGGGTCCCTTATAACAAGGTACCGCCCGGGGATTATTATGTCTGTATCAACGTCATCAGGGAATTTCCAGACCTTTCCTTTCATCTTTAAACCTCCTATTTGATGTTTGCTGGGTGGGTGATTTTTCCTTTAACTGCGGATGCTGCTGCAACAGCCGCCGATGAAAGGTATACTTCGGCTTCGGGGCTGCCCTGCCTCCCCCTGAAGTTTCTGTTTGATGTGGAGAGGCTCACCTCACCAGGCCCCACCAGGCCCACATGTCCTCCAAGGCATGGACCGCAGCAGGGGTTGCATACAAGTGCCCCTGCATCCACGAAGATCTCCATGAGTCCCTCCTCAAGGGCGCGGCGGTAAACCTCCCTTGATGCGGGTATGACAAGCATCCTCACATCATCAGAGACCTTCCTGTTTTTCAGTATCCCTGCAGCATCCCTGAGGTCGCTGAGCCTTCCATTTGTACATGAGCCAAGGAATACCTGGTCTATCTCTGTCCCCTCAACTTCACTGACGGGTTTCACGTTGTCAACGTTGTGGGGACATGAAACCTGCGGTTCAAGTTCACTGACATCAATATCCATCACCCTGAGTGATGCCGCATCCTTATCGGTTTTAAAGACCCTGTATGGTTTACCCGACCTTTTTTCAACGTATCTGATGGTTTTTTCGTCGGGTTCCACTATCCCTGTCTTTCCACCCATTTCTATTGCCATGTTGGAGAGCACCATCCTGTCGGATACGCTCATCTCTGCAACGGTTTCACCTGCAAACTCGCATGCCATGTAGGTGGCCCCGTCTGCACCCACACGGCCTATGATGTTCAGGACAACGTCCTTTGCATAGACGTGCTCTGGCAGTGACCCTGTTATTTCAAATCTGAGGGTTTCAGGGACCCTGAACCAGAGTTTACCTGTTGCAAATACCATCGCCATGTCGGTTGACCCTATACCTGTTGCAAAGGCCCCCAGGGCTCCGTGGGTGCAGGTGTGGGAATCTGTGCCCACCACAACCTCGCCCGGCACCACGTGACCCTTTTCAGGGAGCACCTGGTGACACACCCCTTCACGGACGTCGTAGAAGTTTCCTATCCCCTGTTTCCTTACAAAGTCCCTCATTATCATATGGTTCCTGGCGGCTTCAATTGAGTCTGCAGGCACCTGATGGTCGAATATTACAACGATCCTTTCAGGGTCCCAGACCCTATCTGCCCTTATCCTTTCAAAGGATTCAACCGAAAGGGGCCCTGTGAGGTCATGGGTCATGGCAACATCTATATCTGCCATTACTATTTCACCGGCTTCCACTTCCTTTTCACCGGAAGCATTTGCAAGTATCTTCTCAGAAACAGTCATAGACATCTATTATCCTCCTTTAAAGGTGGTGAAGGTGATCATAAAATTTCCAGCAAATCATCTGGAAGGAGACCTGGCAGAATTAGAGATCCAATGGGATCTGAATGTACCCATCTGTTCACTGGAATGGTGTATTCTGGCATCATACTAAAAACTCGGACGAATTTTAATCTAATATTTTTAGCCGAGCAATATAAATACTTTGATAATAATATTTAAATATAAATTAATACTTATTCCAGTAGCTCACCAAGCCTATATTAATGGATGCAGCATTATATTATTAATCAAGTGAGGGACCCAAATGAAG
Source organism: Methanothermobacter sp. THM-1 (assembly GCF_009914355.1). Lineage (NCBI taxonomy): Archaea > Methanobacteriati > Methanobacteriota > Methanobacteria > Methanobacteriales > Methanobacteriaceae > Methanothermobacter > Methanothermobacter sp. THM-1. Next base: position 1,646,960 of record NZ_CP044013.1, on the reverse strand, counting down.
GAAGAAATAAAAAGGGAATACCAGAAGATTAAGGACAGAATGTCCCTTGAAGAATTTCAGGAACGCATAGAGAAGAGGAAACAGGAACTTGATGATGTTGGGTTCATGGATGAACTCTCAATCGCCACAATGATAACAGATGAGATCCTCAGGGATGAAAATGAACTCATCTCAGAGAAACCCGAACACAGGCTGGATAAAATATCCAAACTCGAGGAGGGTGCCAGCACACCATTGACCGGGAGGGTCATGAGGATATCAAGTCCAAGGACCTTCACCACAAGGAAGGGAAAGGATGGTAAACTCACAAACGTAATCCTTGCAGATGACACAGGGGAAATCAGGACGGTTTTCTGGACAGAGAACATCAAGTTCCTGAAGAAATTCAGTGAGGGCGACGTGATAAGGATAAGGGATGTGAACGTAAAGGGCGGCTTCGGAGGCAGGAAGGAGGCCCATCTGATGCCAAGATCCACGGTTGAAGTCCTGGACCCCTCAGATTTCCCTGAATTCCCTGAATACACCGAGGAGATCACACCTTTAGGGGAACTTGTTGAGGACGAGGAGGTTAATGTCATTGCAAGGATCAGGGGAATATCCCGTGTAAGGACCTTTGAGAGGGATGGAAGGGATGGTAAATTTGTTACACTTGAACTGCTTGACTCCACAGGTTCAACAACCTACACCCTCTGGAACAATGATGTTAACCTCATAGAGGAACTGGGACTTGAAGAGGGAGACGCCGTAAAGATACTGGGGGCCCAGACAAGGAGACGTGATGACAGCGTGACACTCACCCACACAAGCACCACAAGGATAATCAGGGGCGACTACGATGTCCCTGAAGTCAGGGAGGAGATAATGAAGATAGGGGACCTCCATGAGAAGGACGGCGTCACCGTGATTGGACTGGTAACAAGGGTCTATGAGCCGATAGAATTTGAGAGGAACGATGGCACAACAGGCTCCCTGAGGTCAGTTGAGGTCACAGACGACACAGGATCTGCAAGGGTAACCCTCTGGAATGATGACGCCTTCCTGAAGATAAACAAGGGGGACATCGTTAAAATATCAGGGGCAAGGGTGGAGTTTGATGAATACAGCAACTCCTACCGCATAAACACCAACTTCAATACAAGGATAACCATCAACCCCAAATCCGACGAGTCACTCCTGAGGCTCCTTGAGGAGTACAGGGAGCACCTGAGGCCATTGAAGATATCACAGGTACTTGAAATTGAGGATGAAGGAGAGGAGGTTGATGTTGTAGGCCGCATATTCAGCCTCACAGATCCAAGGGAATTTGAGAGGGAAGACGGCACAGGAATCGTAAGGTCAATGGAACTTGCCGATGAAACAGGCAAAATAAGGGTCAGCCTCTGGAACGAGAAGGCTCAAAAGCCCCTGAACATCGGGGACGCCATAAGAATTGAGAACGCAAGAATCAGGTTTGGTCTATACAGCGTTGAACTCAGCGCTGGAAGAACAACAAGGATTACTGAGCCACTCCCGGAGGACATTCAGGATTTACCATCCTTTGAGGAGCTTGAAGAAATGCTCTACACAACAAAGAAGATAGATGAACTTGAAGAGGACAACACCGACATAAGGATAGTTGCAAGGGTCATTGACCTCTTCGATCCAAAGGAATTCCAGAGGGGTGATGGAACTCCAGGAATGGTGAGGACGGTTGAATTTGCAGATGACACCGGCTCAATAAGGGCAAGCCTATGGGATGAGAAGGCTGAGATGCCCCTCAGCATAGGAGACCCTGTCAAGATAGAGAATCCGAGGGTAATCTACAGGGATGATATGGGTGGAGGCAGACTTGAACTCAGCATAGGAAGAAGTTCAAGAATCGAGGCAGCCACTGAAAGGGATATGAAGCTCCTGCCATCCTTTGAGGAGCTCCAGGAGATACTCTACCCTCTGAAAAACATTGAGGACCTTGATGATGAGTCAAGGAACGTCATGATCAGGGGGGAGCTCAATGAAATGTACGGGGGACGCATACTCTCTGTGAAATGCCCTTCGTGTAATGAGAGGCTTGATATGAATGAGGAGAACATATGTAACTTCTGCGGAGAACTTGTTGATGAACCAAGGTACCTCCTGATGATCCCCGGATGGATCAGCGATGATACCGGAGAGATAAGGACGATCTTCTTTGGAAGGGAGGCTGAAAAGGTCCTGGGGATGACTACAAGGGAGGTTGTTGATACTATAAACAGGTCCGCAGATGAATCAGCACTTCAGGAGCGTGTCGAGGATCTTAACGGCGCCACCGTAACGGTTATAGGGAACGCGGAGTTCGATGAATACAATGAGGAGCTTAGATTCATCCCGAGGAAGGTTGTGAATATTGAACTCTGATGATTATCTGACTGAATGTTAAAGGGAGATTGAAATGGTTGAACTTGAAGATCTACCAAATGTAGGGGCTAAAACAGCCCAGAAGTTAAGGGACGCGGGTTTCGGCGATATGATGCGTCTTGCAACAGCCACCGCCAAGGAATTATCTGTAAAGGCAGAGATCGGTGAGGGGGTAGCTGAGAAGGTAATAGAGGCGGCGCGAAGGGCTGAGAAGATAGACTTCGAAACCGCCTTTGATGTGATGGAGCGCCGGAAGGACGTTGGAAGGATAACAACAGGGAGCAAGGCATTTGATGAACTCATAGGCGGCGGGATAGAGACCCAGGCCATCACCGAAGTTTTCGGCGAATTCGGGTCAGGTAAAAGCCAGCTTTCACATGAACTGGCAGTCACGGTCCAGCTACCTGAGGATAAGGGAGGGCTTGATGCCGAGGCGGTCTTCATAGACACAGAGAACACCTTCAGGCCCGAGAGAATAGAACAGATAGCAAACGCCTTTGAACTGGACCTTGAGGAGGTTCTTAACAAGATACACATTGCAAGGGCCTTCAACTCCAGCCATCAGATCCTCATGGCAGAGAAGGTCAACGAGCTCATACAGGAGGGTAAAAACATACGCCTGGTTATTGTGGACTCCCTAACAGCCCACTTCAGGGCAGAGTATGTGGGAAGGGAGGCCCTTGCCACACGCCAGCAGAAACTTAACCAGCACCTCCACACCCTCCAGAACATTGCAAACACCTACAACGCCGCAGTATTTGTAACCAACCAGGTTCAGGCAAGGCCTGACGCGTTCTTCGGCAGCCCCACCAAGGCCATAGGCGGTCACGTCCTTGGCCACGCAGCAACATACCGTATATGGCTCAAGAAGGGACTTGCAGGTAAGAGGATAGCAAGACTCGTTGACAGCCCCCACCTCCCTGAGGGTGAATGCGTATTCAAGATAACCACAGCAGGTATAGTTGATTAAACCCACAATTTAATTTTTTTGTGGTAAAATGGGATCCATTGAAACTGTTTTTTCCATAATAATCCTTGTTATGACAGGTTATGTCCTGAAGTCCCTGGGTGTTCTCAGGGAGGAGGATGCCACCCCACTCAACAGGGTGGTCATAAACGTGGCCATACCCTCCCTTATATTCACATCCCTCTACAGGGCAGATCTTGCAGGAATCTCGCATCTCCTGCTCATACCAGCAGTCTGCATATTAACCGGGTTCATATCAGGGGCCATGGCCTTCACATGGACCCGCTACAGGGGCATGGATTCCAGAACCGCATGGTCCCTCGTGATACCCGCAGCCATGATGAATTCAGGCTTCCTTGGTTACCCGGTCACCATTGGAATATTCGGTTCCGAGGGACTTGTGCGGGCCATCTTCTATGATACAGGCACCACGATCCTTTTCACCCTCCTGGGACTTTCCCTGGCCATTTCCTCGGGAGCCCCCAGGAAAACGGTTCTTCGAAGGACCATCCTCTTCCCTCCCCTATGGGCATTCCTCCTTGGCATAACCTTTAACCTTCTGGGAATCCACCTGGGCCTGGGAGGTACGGTGCTCGGATACCTTTCAGGCGCAGCGGTTCCCCTTATAATGATATCCCTGGGTTTAACCATCAACTTCAGGTTCTTCAGGGATTCCATAACCGACGCCGCCGCCGTAAGTTCTATACGACTTGTTTTATCACCCCTGATAGCTGCCCTGCTGGCATGTGCCCTGGCATTTAGGGGTATTGAAATGTCGGTAATCATACTTGAGGCGTCCATGCCATCGGCCATGCTGGCGGCCGTCCTTGCAATTGAGAATGAACTTGACGTGGGCCTCACATCTGCCTGCATATTCATGAGCACCTCCCTGGCCCTTGTCTCGATACCCCTCTGGACCATGGTGCTCTGAATGTTCCATGAAATCAGCTAATAAAATAAAACATGTTCATCAGAAAACCGAATAAATAGAATAAAATGTAATACTATATAAAGCTTACTTAAAATTCTTGATAGAAATCTTTATTTATGATAGTGCTATACCTTACATCACCTAATTATCATTGTTAGATACCCCTATGCAAGGTGATCTAATGGCAGAAGAAAAGAAAGAAACAATGGAAGAACCAAAAATCGGTGTTTATGTCTGCCACTGTGGTGTAAACATCGGCGGTGTGGTTGATATAGAAGCTGTCAGGGACTACGCTGCAAAACTACCAAATGTTGTGGTTTCAAAGGACTACAAATACTACTGTTCCGACCCGGGTCAGCTTGAAATACAGAAGGACATAAAGGAACTCGGACTCAACAGGGTTGTTGTTGCTGCATGTTCCCCAAGGCTTCACGAACCAACCTTCAGGAGATGCGTTGAGGAGGCAGGTTTAAACCAGTTCCTCTTTGAATTCGCAAACCTCAGGGAACAGGACTCATGGGTACACATGGATGACCCTGAAGGAGCAACAGAAAAGGCCAAGGACCTTGTTAGGATGGCTGTTGCCAAGGCAAGGCTCCTCGAACCCCTGGAAGCATCCAAGGTCAGCGTGGATGACAAGGCACTGGTCATAGGTGGGGGTGTCGCCGGTATACAGACAGCCCTTGACCTTGCTGACATGGGATTCAAGACCTACATGGTCGAGAAGAGGCCAAGTATCTCAGGAAGAATGGGTCAGCTGGACAAAACCTTCCCGACCCTTGACTGTTCAATGTGTATCCTGGCACCAAAGATGGTGGACGTGGGTAAACACGACAACATTGAACTCATAACCTACGCCGAGGTTAAGGAGGTTGACGGTTACATAGGTAACTTCAAGGTCAAAATCGAGAAGAAACCAAGATACATAGATGAAGACCTATGTACCGGTTGCGGTTCCTGTGTCGAGGTCTGTCCAATTGAAATGCCAAACTACTTCGACGAAGGAATAGGTATGACCAAGGCAGTGTACATACCATTCCCACAGGCCGTCCCCCTCTGCGCAACAATAGACAAGGACTACTGTATCGAGTGCATGCTCTGTGATGAGATCTGTGAGAGGGGAGCCGTAAAACACGACCAGGAACCAGAAGAGATAGAAATCGAGGTCGGTACAATAATCGTTGCAACAGGATACGATGCATACGACCCAACAGAGAAACTTGAATACGGCTACGGAAGGCACACCAACGTCATAACAGGTCTTGAGCTTGAAAGGATGATCAACGCCTCAGGACCAACAGACGGTAAGGTCATCAAACCATCAGACGGTGAGAAACCTAAGAGGGTGGCCTTCATACACTGTGTCGGTTCAAGGGACGAGCAGATAGGAAAACCATACTGTTCCCGTGTCTGCTGCATGTACATCATGAAGAACGCACAGCTCATCAAGGACAAGATGCCTGACACCGAAGTCACACTCTACTACATGGACATAAGGGCCTTCGGTAAAGGATTCGAAGAGTTCTACAAACGTTCACAGGAGAAATACGGAATCAAATTCATCAGGGGACGACCTGCCGAGATCATTGAAAACCCTGACCTGACCCTGACAGTGAGATCCGAGGACACACTCCTCGGTAAGGTCACAGAGTACGACTATGACATGGTCGTCCTTGGTGTGGGACTTGTACCACCAGAGGGCTCAGAAAAACTAAGACAGACCATAGGTCTATCCAAATCTGCAGACGGTTTCCTCATGGAAGCCCACCCAAAACTAAGGCCTGTTGACACCCTGACAGACGGTGTATACCTTGCAGGTGTAGCTCAGGGTCCAAAGGACATCCCTGACGCTGTGGCACAGGCTTCAGGTGCAGCTGCACGTGCAGCGATACCAATGGTCAAGGGTGAAGTGGAGATCGAGCCAATAGTCGCCGTGACAGACTCCGATGTCTGCGGTGCATGTGAGGTCTGCATTGAACTCTGCCCATTCGGTGCCATAAGCATCGAGGAAGGCCATGCAAATGTTAACGTGGCCCTCTGTAAGGGCTGCGGTACCTGTGTGGCAGCATGCCCATCAGGTGCAATGGACCAGCAGCACTTCAGAACAAAGCAGATAATGGCTCAGATCGAAGCTGCACTAAACGAACAGGCAAAATAGATGGGATCATCCCATCAAATCCTTTTATTTCTTTCTTAACAGTTCATTTTTTGAGTTTCTCTTTCTGAATCCTCAGAGCTTGGGGACCTGACACCAATTTTTATATTGTGATTGCAACTATTTACCTATGGAGATGATTTTCATGGTCAGCAATCAGGATTACACCGAGAATATCAGACAGCTTATGAAGGAACATAACAGCTGGATGGAGTCAAGCATCAACCTCATAGCAAGTGAAAACATAACGAGCTCACGGGTGAAGGAGGCTCTCCTTTCGGACCTATCCCACCGTTATGCAGAGGGCCTCCCAGGTGAAAGGCTCTATGAGGGCTGCAGGTACATCGATGAGATTGAGGAGCTCACAATTGAACTATCAAAGAAGCTCTTCAGGGCGGAGCATGCAAATGTCCAGCCAACCTCCGGTGTGGTGGCGAACCTAGCCTGCTTCTTTGCAACTGCAGATGTAGGAGACCCTATAATGGCCATGGAGGTCCCCTACGGCGGCCACATATCCCATGCCACCGTCAGCGCAGCAGGTGTCAGGGGCTTCAAAGTATACACACACCCTTTTGACTTTGAGAACATGAACATAGACGCAGATGCAATGAAAAAGAAGATACTTGAGGTTAAACCAAAAATAGTCCTCTTCGGCGGCAGCCTCTTCCTCTTCCCCCACCCTGTGGAGGAGGCTGTTGAGGTTGCAGAGGAGGTCGGCGCAAGGATAATGTATGACGGCGCCCATGTCCTTGGCCTCATTGCAGGCGGCTACTTCCAGGACCCCCTCCGTGAAGGAGCAGACATGCTTGTTGGAAGCACCCATAAGACATTCCCGGGCCCCCAGGGAGGCATAATACTCTGCAGGGATGAACTTGCAGGTGACATAGACGAGGCGGTGTTCCCTGGCCTTGTGAGCAACCACCACCTCCACCATGTGGCTGGTCTTGGAATAGCAACAGCAGAGATGCTTGAATTTGGAAGGGAATATGCGGGTCAGATAATCAAAAATGCAAAGAAACTCGCAGAGTCCCTCAATGAACTTGGATTCAACGTGCTGTGCGAGCACCTTGACTTCACAGAGTCCCACCAGGTCGTCATGGACGTCTCTAACATCGGGAGGGCAGCCGAGATATCAAAGAGACTCGAGGCCAACAACATAATACTCAACAAGAACCTCCTGCCATGGGATGATGTTAACAGGTCAGACGACCCATCAGGTATAAGGATAGGTACCCAGGAGATAACAAGGAGGGGAATGAAGGAGCCTGAGATGGAAGCGGTCGCAGAGTACATCAAGAGGGTTGTTATTGACGGTGAAGATGTTAAGGATGAGGTTTCAGAGTTCATGTCCTCCTACACCAGGGTCCACTACGCCTTCGAGGAGTCAGAGGCCTACAAGTACATGGAGATTCAGTAGATGAGGATTGCCTGGGCATTCACAGGGGCAGGTCACCTGCTCCTTGAGAGTGTGGAGGTCCTTGAGGCTATAGTTGAAGAGGGCCATGAGGTGACCATACTGCTTTCAGGGGCAGCCGAGGAAGTACTGAAGATGTACGGCCTCTTTGGGAGAGTAAGGAGCCTTTCAGGGGGTTATTACAGGGAACTTATCCATGAAAGCCAGGAGGGCTACAGTTTCCCGGTAACCGGGAGGCTGTCCATGGGGAGATACGACCTTCTTGTGGTCTCCCCGGCAACCTCCAACACCGTGGCAAAGGTGGTTCACGGGATAGCGGACACCCTCGTGACCAATGCAGTGGCTCAGGCAGGTAAGGGGGGCGTCCCGGTATATGTGGTGCCGGTGGACCTTGAGGAGGGTGATGTTGAGACGGTGCTACCCTCCAAACTTGAACTGGAACTCTGCAGGAGCTGTGAACCATGCAGGGCAGCCGCAGCATGCCCATCCGATGCCATAATCCCTGGAGTTGAAATAAGGCTCCTCAGGTGCACCGGATGCGGGGCATGCAGGACAGCCTGTCCCCATGGTGCGGTCTCAGGTGGAAGGATAATAACCATCCACATGAGGGAGGTTGATATACTTAACACAAGGAAACTCTCCACCATGGAGGGTGTGGATGTCCTTGAAGAACCCTCAATGGTCCTCAGGGCCATCCAGGAGACAGTCCAATGATGCCGTCCATGAAAAGAATTATTTTTTGACATATAAACATTAAACCCAATGGGATGTCTGGGTTCAGTTCAAAGCCACAGATTCGATCATTTTGACATATAAACCTTAAAACCTATGCATCTGACCTGAAAAGGCAGGCTTATTCTGATTTCCTGACCCAGCACCTGAAAATTATTAAGGACAATGAAGTACAGAGAATATAATATAGGGGGTGCCATTATTGGATGGTAAGAGGATTGATTTTCTCATAGAGGAACTTAAAAACCCTGACTGGGTGGTGCGTGAAGATGCTGTTGAGCTCCTGGCCGAGGTCGCTGACCCTGCAGCAGTCGAACCCCTCATAGGGGCCCTTGATGATGAGGATTACCATGTAAGGGAGGCCGCGGCCCTGGCCCTCGCAACCTTTGATGATGAAAGAGCGGTCAAACCACTGCTGGAGCACCTGAACGACGAAAAACCCGGTGTAAGATACGCATGCGCCCTTGCCCTTGGAATACTCGGTGATGAGGATTCAATAGAGGCCCTGGAGGCCCTCCTCGACGATGAGAGCCCAATGGTAAGGAAGGTGGCAGAGGTTGCAGTGTCGGAGATAATGAAACGAAGGGGTTAGACTGGATGGTCTCTGAGCCATCCATCACTCTATCTCTCTTTAGATTTGTCCAGTTTATCAGATAGTGGAAATTTTATTAAGGTTTTTCAATCCACTATTTCAGTAAATGTGCAGGTTATGGAGTGTGTCTTCCAGGGATATTAACTTACTTCAGCATCTGCACGGAGTCTACATCAGAACATCAGGCACCTGGAATTAGGGTTTATTCTGTTGGATGGTGTTGTTTATGGGATCTTCTTGACATCAGGATCATCTGAATTCGATCTCATCACCCTTTTCTGTCATGGATTCAGCTATCCTCCCCTTCCTGAGTTCAATAACATACCTTGCTGGCTTATCTGGATTGTAGATCTGCCAGGGCTTGAGGGTTGCGGTGTCAACCACCCTCATATCCTCATCAACAAACACGACATCAAGCGGTATCCTCATGAAGAACATGTGGATACCCGACCCATAACGGCCCCTCCCGGTGGGTATTTCAAGTACGAGGCCGGCATCAAGTTCCCCCTTAAGCATCAGTCCCCTGAAGCGGGACAGGAATGTGTCTGCAAATCTAACCTCTCCCAGGCTCGTGCCCCTGGTCTTATTAATAACCTCTCTTCTCATCATAATTACTCCTGGAAACTGGATGTCTATATTTATTTATATAATCAGCTCAAAACCATAAACCATTACTGTGCATATTCATCAGGAGGTTATCACTGTGAGAAATATTATCGTTGAACCCCTTAACCAGACACCCATTGAGGATCAGAAGGTTGAGATAGTTGAAAGGAAGGGTATAGGGCACCCTGACAGTATAAGTGATGGTATAGCAGAATCAGTGAGCAGGGCCCTCTGCAACGCTTACCTTGACCGTTTCGGGGCAATAATGCACCACAACACCGATGAGGTCCAGATAACTGCAGGTGAATCAGCCCCTGAATTCGGCGGCGGGGAGGTTATAAAGCCAATCGAAATACTCCTGACAGGCAGGGGTGTTGCAGAGGTTGATGGGGAGAAGATAGGCATCGACCGAATAGCCATTGCAGCTGCAAAGGATTACCTCAAGGAGAACATAATAAACCTCGATGTTGAGACATGCACGGTTGTTGAGTGCAAGATAGGGCATGGCTCAGGGGATCTCAGGGACGTATTTGCAAGGAAGGGAGACTCACCACTCTCAAACGACACATCCTTCGGCGTAGGGTTCGCACCATTCTCAGAAACCGAAAGGATAGTCATGGAGGCAGAGAACCTCCTTAACTCACCCGAGTTCAAGAAGAAACACCCTGCAGTCGGTGAGGACATAAAGGTCATGGGCCTCAGGGAGAACGATAACATAACCCTGACCGTTGCCTGCGCCATGGTTGACAGGTACGTCCAGGACCTTGACGAATACCTTGAGATCAAGGCCATGGTGAAGGATGAGGTCTTCAGGCTGGCATCAGGAATCACGGACAGGAACCTGGAGGTCTTTGTCAACACCGCAGACCGGTGCGAGGATGATGAACCATCAGTCTACCTCACCGTGACAGGTACCTCTGCAGAGATGGGAGACGATGGATCCGTTGGAAGGGGTAACCGTGCCAATGGCCTCATAACACCCAACAGGCCAATGTCAATGGAGGCCACATCAGGAAAGAACCCCATAAACCATGTAGGTAAAATATACAACCTGCTCTCAAACCAGATGGCTGCAGATATAGTCGAGGCTGTTGAGGGTGTTAAACAGGTCCATATAATGATACTGAGCCAGATAGGTAAACCAATAGACCAGCCAAAGGCAGCCACCTCCCAGATAATCCTCGAAGAGGGATACACCATGGAGGAGGTCACACCTAAGGTTTCAAGTATAATGGACGCATGGCTGGAGGACATATCAGATATAACAGAGATGCTTGTTAAGGGCCAGCTGAGGACATTTTAAATTAACCTGAGGGAGAATATAATGCCAATCCAGGAAGCCGAGAAATCCTACAGACCCCACATAATCGAAGAGAAGGTTCAGAGATTCTGGGAAGAAAGGGACATCTACGAACGTGTTAAGGAGCTAAGGGAGGATAAAGCCAGGTACTCATTCCTGGACGGACCACCATACTGCAGTGGCAGGATCCACCTGGGCACAGCATGGAACAAGATAATGAAGGACACATTCCTTCGCTTCAAATCAATGAGGGGCTTCGATGTAAGGAGGCAGCCTGGATGGGACACCCATGGCCTTCCAATTGAACACAAGGTTGAAGGATTACTGGGTGTGAAGAGCAAGAAGGACATTGAGGACAAAATAGGCATCGAGAAATTCGTTAAGAAGTGCCGTGAATTTGCAGTGGAAAACAAGGCCGTCATGACATCCCAGTTCCAGAGACTAGGGGTCTGGATGGACTGGGATGACCCCTACGTGACCTTTGACCCGGCCTACATGGAATCATGCTGGTGGACCCTCAAAAGGGCCCATGAAAAGGACCTCCTTGTAAGGGACCTGAGGGTCATCACATGGTGCCCCCGCTGTGAAACAGCCCTTGCCCTTGCAGAGATAGACTACCATGAAAAGGAGGACCCCTCGGTATACGTTAAGTTCCCGGTCACAGGGGACACCTACATCCTTGTATGGACAACCACCCCATGGACGCTCCCCGCCAACATGGCGGTCTCTGTACACCCTGAATTTGACTATGCATATGCACGCCTGGGAGACGAGACCTACATAATGGCAGAGGCCCTGGTGGAGAAGGTCCTTGGAGAGGATGCAGAGATCATCAAGACTGTCAGGGGAAGTGAACTTGAAGGCCTGGTTTACAGGCACCCCCTCCAGGACGAGGTCCCCTACCATGCCTCCATTGAACACAGGGTGATCCTCGGCGAACACGTCACCCTCACCGAGGGTACCGGATGCGTCCACACAGCCCCCGGACACGGACCAGAGGACTTTGAAGTCGGTAAGAAGTACGGGCTTGAGGTATTCTGTCCCGTGGATGAGGCAGGGACATTCAGGCCAGAGGCAGGTAAATATGAGGGCCTTTTTGTTAAAGATGCGGACCTCCTGATAATAGAGGACCTTGAATCAAAGGGACTTCTCCTGAGGGCTGAGACAATAAGCCACAGGTACGGTTTCTGCTGGAGGTGCAAGACACCCATAATCTACCTTGCAACAGAGCAGTGGTTCCTGAAGATAACCGAAATAAGGGACCGGATGCTGGAGGAACTTGACAGGGTCCAGTGGATCCCATCCTGGGCAGGGGAGAGCCGATTCAGGAACTGGATAGAGAACGCAAGGGACTGGACAATTTCAAGGCAGAGGTACTGGGGGATACCCATCCCCATCTGGGTCTGTGAGGAATGTGACAGCATACACGTGGTGGGATCAATAGATGAACTCCGCGAAAGGGCGGTTGAGGGAGAACTTGAGGGGGACTTCATACACAGGCCCCACGTGGATGCCATAATACTTGAGTGCGACCGGTGCGGCGGTAGAATGAAGAGGACACCCGATGTGCTTGACGTATGGATAGATTCGGGGGTCGCAGGCTGGGCCTCACTCCACTACCCCCGGGAGGATGAGCTCTTCAGGGAATGGTTCCCCTACGACTTCATAACAGAGGGACATGACCAGACCCGAGGCTGGTTCTACTCCCAGCTTGGCTGTGGCGTCATAGCCCTGGATGAAACACCCTACCGCCGGGTGCTGATGCACGGTTTCACCCTTGATGAGGAAGGAAGGAAGATGAGCAAATCCCTGGGAAACGTTGTTGAACCAGAGGATGTCATAGAAAAGTACGGGGCAGACGTCCTCAGATTCTACCTCCTCTGGGCCAACAAGCCCTGGGAGGACCTTAAATTTGTATGGGACGAACTCAAAAACATCAACAAGATGTTCAACATACTCTGGAACGTTTACGTCTTCTCAACAACCTACATGTCCCTCGACAGGTTCCAGCCAACGGACCATAACCCCGATGACCTTGAATTCAGGGTTGAGGATCACTGGATACTCTCAAGGATAAACTCAACAGTGGAGGCGGTGACAGAGGCCCTTGATAACCTCCACTTCCACAGGGCAACCCGCGAACTCCATGACTTCATCGTGGAGGACCTCAGCAGGTGGTATGTCAGGCTCATAAGGAGCCGCACATGGGTGGAGAGGGATGACCCTGATAAACTTGCAGCCTACCACACCCTCTACAGGGTGCTGAAAACCCTCACCTTAACCCTTGCCCCGGTGGCACCCCACATATCAGAGGACATATACCAGAACCTTGTGAGGGGCGCCGAACCCGATTCCCCCGAGAGCATACACATGCTTGACTGGGCAAGTCCTGGAGTCGTGGACAGGGAACTTGAAGCCAGCATGGACACTGTCTGTGAGATCATAGAGGCATGTGCAAGGGCAAGGGACTCTGCACGGTACAAGTTAAGGTGGCCTGTAAGGGAAATAGTCGTGGTATCAGAGGATGAGGAGGTTCTGAAGGCGGCCGAGTCACTTAAAAGTGTTATAGCTGAACAGGCAAATGCCAAATCCATCAGGACAGCCACAGAATTCCCTGAGATGAAGGTAATCGCCAAGCCCAACCCTGCAACCCTTGGCCCGAGGCTGAGGGGTGACATGCCCCTTGTGATGAGGGAGCTTGAATCAGCAGATGGCGCTGCTGTCAGGGACTCCCTTGAATCAGAGGGAGAATTCACCCTCAGGGTGGATGACAGGGAGATCAAACTGGGTCCTGAGGATGTAATATTTGAAACTGAACTTCCCGAGGACATTGTAAGCGCACAGTTCGATGGTGGGAGCGTATTCGTTGATACAAAACTCACACCGGAGATAATGAGCGAGGCAATGGCACGTGAACTTGTAAGGAGAATACAGGATATGAGGAAGGACCTTGACCTTGATGTCGAGGCTAGGATAGAGGTTGCAGTTAAATCTAGCGGTGACTTCAGGGAACTTACAGAACCCATGGCTGACTTCATAGAACATGAGGTCAGGGCCAGCAAACTTTCCTTTGATTACACCGAGATGGAGTACACCAAGGAATGGAAGATATCCGATGAAAACATCATAATATCAATAAAACCCCTGTAGGGTGTGAAAATGGTTTTAACTGATTCAGAGATGGAATTCATAAGGAAGGAACTTGGCAGGGAACCCAACCCCCTGGAGTATGGAATGCTGGACGTAATGTTCTCAGAGCACTGCTCCTACAAGAGCAGCAGACCGGTCCTCGGACTCTTCCCCACTGAGGGTGAGAACGTTATAATAGGACCCGGGGATGATGCGGGTGTCGTTGGAGTCACGGATGAACTGGCACTTGTAATCGGTATTGAAAGCCACAACCACCCATCTGCAATAGAACCCTATGGAGGGGCGGGTACCGGTATAGGCGGAATACTCAGGGACATAATATCAATGGGTGCCATGCCAGTGGCCCTACTTGACTCCCTCCGCTTCGGGTACCCTGAGGACCAGAAATCAAGGTACCTCCTTGAACACGTTGTTAAGGGGATATCAGATTACGGTAACCGTGTAGGTGTCCCGACAGTGGCGGGTGAGGTTGAATTCGATGATAACTTCAAGTTCAACCCCCTCGTGAATGTCATGTGCGCGGGCCTGGTGCCAAGGGACAGGATAAAGAGGGGCATGGCCCCGAACCCCGGGGAAGTTTTCCTCCTTATGGGCGGCAGGACAGGAAGGGACGGTATACATGGAGTTACCTTCGCATCAGAGGAACTTACAAGCTCATCAGAACTCGAGGACAGACCCGCGGTCCAGGTGGGGGACCCCTTCACAAAGAAGATGGTTATGGAGGCAAGCTTCGAGATAATGGACCGGATAGATGTCTCAGGGGTCAAGGACCTTGGAGGGGGCGGATTAACCTGCTGCATCTCAGAACTGGTTGCAAAATGCAACAACGGTGCCAGGGTGGAACTCGAGACCATACCCCTCCGGGAGGAGGGAATGACACCCTACGAGATAATGCTCTCAGAGTCACAGGAGCGAATGATATTCGTAATGAAACAGGAGGACGTTGAAGCGGCCATGGAGATCTGCAGGAAATATGAGCTCCCTGCAGCAGTCATAGGCGAGGTCACGGACACTGGCCGGATGGTGGTTGAGGAGAAGGGAAGAATAATAGCTGACCTCCCGGCGGAACTCCTCGCTGACCCGCCAGTGGTTGAAAGAGAGGCCAGAAAGCCGCATGAACCACCTAAGGACGTGGATGTCCAGCACCCTCCCCTGAAGGAGGCTCTGCTTCGGCTGATGTCCTCACCAAACATTGCAAGCAAGAGATGGGTTTACCGCCAGTACGACCATGAGGTCCAGATAAGGACCGTTGTAAAACCCGGAGATGACGCCGCGGTCCTGAGGGTTGATGATGAGAACGGAGTTGCCCTTACAGTTGACTGCAACAGCATACACACAAGGATGGACCCCTACAGTGGAGGGGTAGGTTCGGTTGCAGAGGCCGTGAGGAATGTTGTTTCAATGGGCGCATGGCCCCTCTGCATAGTCGACTGCCTCAACTTCGGAAACCCTGAGAAACCAGAGGTTTTCTGGCAGTTCAGGGAGTGTGTAGGGGGGATGGCGGACATGGCCAGGGCCTTCAGCACGCCTGTTATAAGCGGTAATGTCAGCTTCTACAATGAAACAGAGGGCGTTACTGTCAACCCCTCACCGGTGGTTGGAGTTGCAGGAAAGCTCAGACTCGAAAACATAAAGACCCTTGAATTCAAGGCCCCTGGAGAGTACATTGTGATTATAGGGGAGACTAAACCTGAGATGGGAGCATCAGAGTACCTGAGATCTGTGCACGGTATAGTCGACGGGTTACCCCCGGCAGCGGACTTAAATGGAGAGGTGAAGGCAGCAGAAACGGTAAGATCCCTCATTGAGGAACACGGTGATTCAGTAACCGCAGTCCATGACTGCTCAGCAGGGGGGATAGCCGTGGCGGTTGCGGAGATGGCGCTGAAATCTGGTATGGGTGCCGTGATTTATACAGAGAAGATACCGGGCGAATTCAGAAATCCCCATGAGGCCCTCTTCTCAGAGTCCCATGGAAGGTATATACTGACGTTATCAGAGGATCCAGGGGAAATATTATCGGATTCAGGTGTTCCATGGGCTGTAATAGGAAGAACAGGTGGAGATGTCCTGAGGATGGATGATGTGGAGATCCCTGTAGGGGAGATCCATGGGGCCTATCATGGAGTGATTGAATCATACATGTCCACCTGAAGGTGTTTTCTTGAAATACAGAAGGGAGTTCTTCAGGCAGCTCATCCATGCATCGGGCATAATCTTCATAATCATTTCAACCTACCTAAACTCCCTTCAGATGTTAATTTTATCGGTCCTTGCCGCAGCAGCAGGGGAGGTAATATTCAGGATAGACAGGATCCACTACATACCCCTCCTTTCAGGCATCCTCAGGGGATGCAGGAGGAACACCTCTGAGAGGGGCTTCATATACTACTTCCTGGGAATGGCGGTAACCTATGCGATCTTTGGGTTCAGCATGGACATTGCAAACGGCGCCATACTCATACTCACCCTGGGCGACTCATTCTCCACCATCATAGGCAGGGAATACGGGAAGCACAGGCTCCCCTTCAACAGGGATAAGAGCATTGAGGGGTCCCTGGCATTTGCTTTTTCAGGATTCATTGGAGCCCTGTTCATCATTGGACCGCTCCCTGCACTCACCGGGGCGGTCACAGGGGCTCTTGTGGAGGCATACACACCGGTTGAGGATAACCTCACCATACCGGTATTCGCAGGAGCCGCCATTCTCCTTTCAGGCCACCTTATGGGCGCCCCTTAACTGTTATACCCTTCACTGTTATAGATTATTTTTAACCAGAGCCTCTAATTAGGTGATGGATGATTTTTAGAGCCTTATAACACCCTCCCTTCTGAAGGATACTATGGACGCTGCAAATATAAGGATTGAAGCTACCCCTGAAGGGACCATGCTGATTAATGCTTCAGGGCCGCAGTGGGGACATGATGATAACCTGACAAGCACATAGCTTGGTATCATGGGGACAAGATCAGTGAGGGGCCCCATGTCCATGAATAGGGGCACGAAGAGAATGAAGGTTGCAAAGAACAGGGCAACAGTTATTGCAGAGTTGGCCTCCTTGGTGCTATCAGCAAGGGTTGAAATGAACATACCAACCCCTGTAAAGGCCAGTCCGGTGAAGAGGAGCAGAACCAAGATCAGGGGGATGTTGTAGATGGGCACCTTGAGGGCGGATAGTATGATTATCCAGAGCATCCCCTGGAGGAAGGAGAACATGAGTGGGGGTATTATCTTGCCAAGGATTATAAGCGTATCAGGGAGGGGTGTCATCAGCAGCACCTCAAAGGTTTTCCTCTCCTTTTCCCCGACAATGCTGTCTGTGACCATGTTACTCCCGAGGAAGAAGGGTAGGAAGAGTATGAATGGAACTATGAAGCCGTACATTATCTCAACAAAGTATGAGCTCTCAAGGACCAGCGGCCTGTAACCTTCCCTGTTCCTTGGCACCACCTTTAGGTTCACGGGATTTTCAAGCGCCGAGATCATGGAGGCCGGGAGACCCGCCTCCCTGAACTGTTTACGCCGGGCATAATCAGAGGTCGCCCTCCTCAGCTTCTCACTCATAACGGTGTAGAAGACGCTTGATGTGTCGGCTTCAACCGCAATATCACCACCCTTCAGGTATACGAATGCCAGTATCTTCGATCCAAGGGCCCTGCGGCCATCCTCCACACTGTAATAACTCACGTTGAGGCCCTCCCTTCTGAGGCTCTCATCAAGAAGGCTTCCCTTCTCATCCACATCCAGCCCAATCCTGAGGAACCTGCCACCACCCCAGGTGTCGATGAGCTGCGGGTCCGCGGCGACGGAACTTGCAGCTGCAAGGCCATAGGCCCCCAGGAGTATTATGACCTGGACGAGGACAAGGAGTATGTAAAGCCTGTTTGAGAGCATATCAAGGGCTTCCTTTTTTGAGAGTGCCAGGAACTTCATTTTTTCACCAGCAGTTCAATTATTCCGGGTCTCGGGCCGAAGACAATATCATCCCTCCTGAAGAGCCTTACCGAAAGGCCGTAGAAGAGGAGGCTAAGGGCGAGGGTTGAGGCCAGGGGCGGTAAAATGTCACCGGGACCCACCGGGGAACCCGCTATTAACTTGACGGTGAGGGTCATGGGGGACAGGGTACCCTGGGACCCTGCAATGTATGCCAGTGTGGGGACCATGAGGTAAGCTGCAACCACTATGTAGGCGAGGGTTATACCTATTCCTGCCTCACGATAATTCTTTGAATACACAGAGATAAGGCTTGTGAGTCCAACAACAGGGACAGCGGACAGCACCACCGTAATGTAGGCTGCAGGTATGTTGGATATCCTGAAACCGGCAGCTGTAAGGATAAGGGTCCACACCCCTATCTGGAGGGACATTATGATTATGACCGAGAGGCACTTGCCGAGTATGATATCAGAATGCCTCACGGGCATTGCAATGAGAACCTCACCGGTTTTCCTCTCCTTCTCACCAACAATACCATCAATGACAAGGTTCCCGAAGAGGAATATGGGGAGGAAGAGGAGAACAGCAACCATAACCCTGTTTACAAGCTGCATGGACACTGATTCACCCACTGCCTCCTCCATGACCTCGGGTCTTGGTGTTTCCCCCATAAGGTCCTCCACTATTCTACTGGAAGCCCTTTCAACAGCAAGTTTAACCTCATCGGATATGACGCTCCTCCTGGGGTCAGAGTAGTCAAGGTAGAGGGTTGCATTCAGGGGCACCCCCCTGAATCTGTCAACAAGGAGCACGGAACCAGAGGCAGGAAAGCCCTTAAATTCACGGATTTCAAGGATATCAGGGTTCAGCTGGCCCTTGATGATACCTGAAGGGTCATGGACGTTTATCTCTGCAAATCCCCTCAGGGAGGGTGTGAATGCAGCTCCTCCCTCATCCATCATATCCATGAATCCGCTGAACATGAAGATTGTGAGCATGAGCACGGCTATCTGGAAGATGAATATGAATACAAACTTTCTGCTCTGGAGGGTGTTCCTGAGCTCCCACTTGGTAACCGTGAGGATCTTCATGCAGACACCTTCAGGGGCTCCTGACCCTCTCTATGAATACATCATTGAGGGTGGTCTCCCTTGTATTCACGCTCCTTATGTTATCACCGATTCCATGGAGGACCCGTCCCGTCACATCTCCACATTCAAGGGACACCCTGAGGGTGTTACCATCGAGCTCAACGGATTTAACACCATCAATTCCCTCTATCATGCTGATATCTGCAGCCGATGGATCGGCAAGGACCACTTCAAGGACAGTGTTCCCCTTTATCTTTGATTTGAGTTCTGAGGGGGTTCCAATGTCAAGTATACGTCCCTGGTTGATTATGGCAACCCGGTCACAGAGGTACTCCGCCTCCTCCATGTAGTGGGTGCAGAGCAGAATGGTCTTTGAACCCTTGAGCTTCCTTACAAACTCCCTTATTGAATATGCCGTGGCAGGGTCCAGCCCCATGGTTGGTTCATCAAGGATGATGACAGGGGGGTCATGGATCAGGGCCCTTGCTATGCCTATCCTCTGACGCATACCCTTTGAGAAGGTGTTTATAGGGTCATATGCCCTTTCAGACATCCCTACAAGGTCAAGAAGTTCCCATATCCTTTCCTCAAGGACATCTCCCCGAACACCGTAGAGTTCACCGAAGTACCTTAAAAGGTCCCTGGCCCTGAAGCGCTCATAGAGGTTTGGCTCCTCTGGAAGGTAGCCTATCATGGATTTTACCCTAACAGGGTCCTCTGTAACATCATAACCCCCCACGAAGACCCTTCCAGAGTCAGGGTGGAGTATACCTGCTATTATACGTATTACCGTGGTCTTACCGGCACCGTTATGGCCTATGATGCCCAGGAGCTCCCCATCCCCCACATCAAAGCTTAAATTGTCCAGGGCCTTCACCCTTCCAAAACTTTTACTTAGAGATTCAACTTCTATCATTTTTCATCCCTGAGCTTTGAGGTAAACCCTATCATTGTAGATATGCAATCATCGATACTATAATATTCCTGGCTAACCCTTATTAATATGTGAATGATGGAGATGGTTACATGTTCCTATCAGAGCTCTTACCGGTTAAGGAGGCATTCAGGGTCATTGATGAGAATCAGGTCAGGATGGGAGTGGAGGAGATTGATCTTGATGACGCATATCACAGGGTCCTTGCAGAGGACATCATATCCCGCTTTGACTCACCCCCATTTGACAGGTCGGCCATGGACGGGTATGCTGTCAGGGCAGAGGACACCTTCGGTTCATCACCTGAAAACCCCATCACACTCAGGGTGGTTGACTCCATAGGTGCAGGCGATGTTTCAGGGGCTGAAACTGCCAGGGGTGAGGCTGTGAGGATAGCTACTGGTGCACCGATCCCTGAGGGTGCGGATGCGGTTGTGATGGAGGAGTACACGATTCTATCAGGCGATGAGATAAGGGTGATAAGGCCGGTTTCACCAGGAGAAAACATAGCACCCTGCGGCGAGGACATAGGTGCGGGAGAAAGGATACTTAAAGCTGGGACCCTGCTCAGACCCCCCGAGATCGCCCTGGCAGCATCCGCAGGGCACGGCAGGGTTAAGGTGTACAGGAAGCCATCGGTCAGGATCATAGTGACCGGAAATGAACTTGTGGATCCATCAGGGGACCTTGAACCTGGAAAAATACCTAACTCCAACAGGTACACGCTCAAGGCCCTGGTTGAAAGTGCAGGAGGCGTCCCGGACGTCTTACACTGCGGGGATGACCTTGAGGGGGTGAAGGATGAGATCAGGAGGGCTGCTGATGAGTATGATGCGGTGATAACAACCGGGGGCACGGCCATAAGTAAGGGTGACGTGGTTGTTGATGCGGTGAAGGACCTGGGGGAGGTGCTCTTTCATGGAGTTGCGGTGCGCCCTGGAAAACCCGTGGCATTCGGGATGGTGAATCATAAACCGGTGTTCATGCTTTCAGGGTACCCTGTGGCTGCAATGGTACAGTTCGATGTATTTGCAAGGTACTATCTTATGAGGATGCAGTACCCTGAGTACAGGTACAGGACCGTCAGGAGGACCTGCACAGGGAAGGTTGCATCGGCACCTGGAAGGACAGAGTACCTGAGGGCAAGGGCCACCGATGAAATGGTTGAACCCGTCAGGAGCAGAGGTTCAGGGATAATAAGGTCAATGGTGGAATCAAACGCATACATATTCCTAGATGAGAATAAGGAGGGGATTTCAGAGGGTGAAGAATGCGATGTGATCCTCTTCGATTCCATGATAATATAGTCGCACATCTTCATGGCCAGTCGGGAGCGTCGCTTCAGGGAATCTTTTTATATACCCGAATAAATAATCAAATATAAAAGGTGTTATTTAATGAACGCACTATGGTTCTATCTTATAGGATTCATTCTTATATGGACACTGGCAATTCTCTTCAGGGATAAACTGAAGATTGAAGTACAGGGACCCCTCTTAATGAGGAGAACAGGGAGGATGAGGGGATTCATTGATGACCTGGCATCAGGACACCCTAGATTCTGGCGCTGGACCATGAATGTAGGGATACCGGTGGCCTTCTTCTTCATGTTCTACATGCTCTACATGATCGTGATGTCACTCCAGAACATATTCGTCAGGCCCCAGGCGTCTCTCATCGTACCGGGGGTTGATATTCCAGGATCCCCAGTCTACGTGCCCCTGGGGTACGGTATCCTTGGACTTGCAACCGTCATAGTTGTCCATGAGTTTGCCCACGGCATACTCGCAAGGGTTGAGGGTGTCAGGATAAAATCGATAGGCCTCCTCTTACTTGCGGTACTACCCGGTGCATTCGTGGAACCAGATGAGGATGACATCAAGAAGGTCAGCCCGATATCAAAGCTGAGGATATATGCGGCTGGATCGGTGGCCAACCTGATACTTGCAGGTTTATGTTTCATGGTGTTCCTGGCCATTTCATCCTATGCGGTCCCGGCGGCCCTTGAAGCCGATGGTGTTCAGATAGACAGCGTTGTACCTGGAAGCCCTGCAAGTGAGGTCCTTAAACCGGGCCTTGTAATAAGGGAAATCAATGGTCTTCCTGCCAATAACCTCACAACCTACAGTGAGGCCCTTAAGACACTGAAGGTGGGGGAGGTTATTAATATAAGCACTGATCAGGGCGTAATTCAGCTTAAGACTGGCAGGCACCCCGATAACTCTACAAGGGCTTATATGGGTATTAGGACAAGCAACCATCTGAAGGTCAGGGAGAACGTGGCTTCTGTCCTTGGCAGCCTCCCCCTGGCACTCACCTACCTTGAGGAGCTGTTCTTCTGGGTGTTCTTCCTTAACTTTGCGGTGGGCACGGTGAACCTTCTTCCTGCAAAACCCCTTGACGGCGGCCTGATGTTTGAGGAACTCCTGAGGTTCCGTTTACCTGAAAGGGTGGTTAGGCCTGCTGTGAGCTACATATCCATATTTGTGATCCTTATAATCGCTGTCAGCATAATATGGGGGACGGGTAGGGGTTTGCTCATGATGTTCTGATCAGGCCTTACTGCAGCTGAAACACACATCATCGGTCCGGTCTGTCCTGTAAACTTTGCCGCAGACCGGGCACATGACTATTCTCATTTTCTCTTTATCCTTCTTTACGGGAGGTTCCAGGCACCGACACCTGATACCCACCATCTTTTTCTTTTCTTTCATCCTTCATTATTATGTGAACCCGGCTATTCATTTTTTTCCTGATCAGCAGCGTGAGATGAATCCTCTGGTTAACTTGATATATGGATGACACACCAGGGTACTGTATTAGAGGTGATCACTTGTATCCAGAAAGAATGATGAAATCTTGATATTATGGTGTATGCTGTGAACAGATTCAGGGAAAACCTTATTCTTATAAGAGACGGCACAGATCCACGGGAGATAAGGGATGAGTTTGTTAAGGTGGAGGGTATCCTCAGTGACGTATATGGTGCCATGATGAATGAAGAACCTTACCATGGACTTGAACACATCCATTTAAAGGTACTTGAAGCATCAGGGCTTTATCTTGAGAGCGTCAGGGAGTTAATGAAATTCTATGAGGACAATGACGATGATCACTTTATATACGCTGGCCTGAAAGCAAATTAGGCAGGCGAGATAGTTAATGAGGTGGTGGCCATGTTTCATCAAGCTGGATTACTCTAGTACATTCCATTTTTATCAAACACTATCCCTGACGTCTGAATGGTACTTGTCACCCTGCAGGTACCAGGGGGCCTGAGAATCCATACAGATGGGTTTAATCATTGATATCCGTAGTTCGTGAACTTAATTTATTTTTAGCTGCTATCAGGTAGGATATTTGATCAGATCGGGTCTAAAACAGGGATTTCCTGTCACCCCTATTGACCAATTCAAGCATATAAAATGAACTTTATTTTTAATAAAGCAATCTTTATATATTCATTCAATAAAACTTGAACTGTAATAAAATTTAATGGAGGTGAAAGGTATGAGAAAATCAGTGATTCCACTAATATTTCTGATGATACTCGTACTTGCAGGAGGTGTTTCAGCAGCCGACGGCTCCAACAGCACGGTAAATGACACCATTGCAGAGAATTCTTCAAACTACAACCTTCTGATACTCACCGGATCCACATCGAGTACAAGGGCAATAGTTGAGGGTTACAAACTTGCAAGGAATGATGGCTACAGATTCAACGTCTCACTCTTCACCAACGACGAACTTCTAAGGAACGATCCCCAGATCGATGCAGCAGCCATAGAGGCGGGTAGAAGGGCTGATGTAATCCTTATACAGATGATAAGTTCACCGAACACGGTTCAGAAGGTCAATGCAATCCTGAATGTTACGAATGCCACCAGAATAATAGCCATAGGAACAGGTAACACCTTCAAGGACTATCCAGGGATAGGGCCTGATAATGCAACCGTAAAGTACATGTGGGACCAGGGAGGACCCGAGAACTTCAAAAGGATGATGCTCCTACTTTTAAGGGATGCAGGGATGCAGTTAAGGACTGGAGAGAATACAACAGCCATCCCGGCAATAAAGTCCTTCGTCTACCACCCAGCATCAACAAGGCAGTTCACAACCTGGGATGATTATTATTCATGGTACGTCCAGAGCGGGCACTACAAGCCAGGGAAGCCATGGATAGGGATCCTCACCTTTGACACCTACTACCGTGGAAGCGACATGAGGATGCACATGGCGATAGTTGAAAGCCTTGAGAACAGGGGATACAATGTTATACTTGGATTCGCAGCTGACACCCCAACAAAGAGGAACATACTAGAGAATTTCTTTCTGGACGGTAACAGAACACCACGTATAAGCGGCCTCATAACCTGCATGGGCTTCAACCTCTACAATGGTGACCCTGTTAACTCAACAGCCATACTCAGGGAACTTGACGTGCCGGCCATCGCAGCAGTCTATGCATCAAACCTTAACGCATGGAATGAAAGCATAGCAGGTCTTTCATCAGAGGTCTACTGGCAGATTGCAATGCCTGAAATCGATGGGAGGATAGAGCCCATCCTCATAGGAGGAGGAGTTGAGGGTACTGACCCTGAAACCGGACTTAGATACACCTACTATGTTCCGTTACCCGACAGGATCGAAAGGCTCACAGAGAGGATTATAAACTGGATAAAACTCAGGGAACTTCCAAACTCAGAGAAGAAGATAGCCCTCCTTTACTATAACATTGGAGGAGGAAAGGACGGTATAAGTGCCAGCTACCTCAACGTGGTTGACAGTATAAGGGTGATCCTCAGGGCCATGAAGAACGCCGGGTACACGGTGGATGAAAAAACAAATGCAGAGATAATCAGCATAATGCTCGGACCAGGCCTCAATACGGGTTCATGGGCCCCTGGAGAACTTGCAAAGGTTGTAAGGGAGGGTGCGGTAACAGTACCGGTATCAGATTACCTTGAATGGTTCAGCACACTTCCCGAGTCACTCAGGAACCAGATAACATCCACCTGGGGTGAAGCACCGGGTAGTGTCATGGTATACAATGGCAGCATCGTCATTCCAGGGGTCATGATAGGGAACATATTCCTGGGACCCCAGCCGATGCGCGGCTTTGGTGAGGATGCAGCAGACCTGATACACTCAACGACCCTGCCACCGCATCACCAGTACCTTGCATTCTACATGTGGCTTCAGAGGAACTTCAATGCAGTCATACACCTCGGTACCCATGGGACCATGGAATGGCTCCCTGGCAAGTCTGTTGGACTTTCAGCCCTGGACTGGCCTGACGTCATGATAGGGAACCTTCCTAACATATACCCCTACATAGTAAATAACCCTGGTGAGGGTACCCAGGCAAAGAGAAGGGGCTACGCTGTCCTTATCAACCATAACATTCCACCCATGGTTGTGGGCGGACTCTACGGTGACCTATCAGAACTTCAGTACAGGATCAACCTTTACCATTCAGCCACCGATCCCCAGAGAAAACTGATACTCGCAGATGAGATAAGGAACCTCACGGTGAAGCTGGACCTGCACAGGGAGCTTAACCTGGATCTTAACACATCCTTTGAGGAGGCCCTGGACATAATCGAACACAGGCTCGATGAACTATCAGCAACCCTTATACCCTACGGTCTGCACGTCTTCGGGGAACCCCTGAGCGGTGAACTCCTTGATGCCATGGTTGAGGCAAT
Organism: Methanothermobacter sp. THM-1; assembly: GCF_009914355.1. Lineage (NCBI taxonomy): Archaea > Methanobacteriati > Methanobacteriota > Methanobacteria > Methanobacteriales > Methanobacteriaceae > Methanothermobacter > Methanothermobacter sp. THM-1. The sequence continues at coordinate 1,621,070 of NZ_CP044013.1, read as the reverse complement.
AGTGAGCTTCGACCCCGAGTCAAGGAACAGCACAGAGTTCAGGGATGCGGTAAGGGCAAAGCTATCACAGGACTATGAGATCACGAACCTTCTCAGGGCACTTGAGGGGAGATTCGTTGAACCGGGAAGGGGCGCTGACCCAATAAGGATACCGGACCTTCTACCAACAGGTAAAAACTCATACTCCTTTGATCCAAGGCTTGCACCTGACAGTGCAGCATGGGCGATAGGTAAGAAGATGGCAGATGACCTCATTGCAGACTACCTTGCAAAGAACGGTCGTTACCCTGAATCCGTGGGGGTTGTTCTCTGGTCAATAGAGACCATGAGGACCAACGGTCAGACAATAGCCATGATACTCCGCCTTATCGGCGTTGAACCGGTATGGGATAAGTCAGGAAGGTTTACCGGGGTTAAGGTCACACCGCTGGAGGAGCTTGGAAGGCCAAGGATTGATGTCCTTGTAACCATCAGCGGACTCTTCAGGGACACCTTTGCCTACAGTATCGACAGGATGGATGAGGCTATAAGGCTTGTCATGAAACTGGATGAATCCCCTTCAATGAATTACCTCAGAAAACACTATCTCAGTGACCTTGCGAATTACACGCAGGGAGGCATGGGTTCACTTGCTGAGATACTGGCAGGTGCAAGGATCTTCGGTTCGGCCCCTGGAAGCTACGGTACAGGGATACCTGCAGTTGTTGAATCAACCTCAAAATGGAATGACCAGTCACAGCTTGTTGAAACCTACCTGAACCACATGGGCTTCATCTATGGTAAGGACATATACGCCATAGATGCAAAGGATGCCTTCAAGAGGCAGCTTGCAAAGGTCGATGCAACGGTACAGGTGAGGGACAGTGTCTACGGGGTCCTTGACAACGACGATGTCTACCAGTACCTGGGGGGACTTACAATGGCTGCAAGGGCAATGTCAGGGAAGAACGTTGCATCCTACATTGCAAACACGAGGTTCACACCAAGGATAGAGACCCTATCATCCTTCATTGCAGCCGAGCTCAGGACAAGGACCTACAATCCAAAATGGATCGAGGGCATGCTTAGCCAGGGATTCTCGGGGGCTCATCAGATATCCAAGGAGATAGGACACCTCTTCGGGTGGAGTGCAGTTGCGCCTGAACTTGTTGAAGACTGGATGTGGCAGAAGGTTGCAGAGACCTACATCTTTGATCCGGCGGTGAGGAGCAGGTTCATGAGTCTTCAGCCCTACTCCTATGCGTCTACCATTGCATGGCTCCTTGAGGCTAACCGTAGGGGGCTCTGGAGCACGGATTCGGCCACCATCCAGAGGCTTGCAGATGAGTACATCTCTGTCATCAACGAGTACGGTGTTGTGTGCTGCCACCATACCTGTGCAAACATGGTCTTCAACCAGTGGCTTGTGAAGTTATCCTCCCTTGATAGCGCGTCACTGAAGAAGTTCGCAGCAGCCATGGCAGCTGCCACAGGCAGATCCATTGATGTGCCGGGGTCTGGTGATTCCAGCCAGCCAGGGACTTCTGGTGAGGGTCAGGGTGCCGGTGAGACAGGAAGACCATCCCATGGATCTTCAGGTGGAGGTAGGAGTTCATCCAGCCCATCATCCAGTGCTTCATCTTCAGCCAGCACTGAAACGGCGGCTGATTCACAGCAGAATTCTGCAGGCGAATCCGGTAAGGCCTATGAGGTTGCTGCTTCAACCCAGAGTGCTTCATCAACCAGTCAGACACCCTTCTATGCCATACTTGGGGTGGTGGCCCTTGTATGTCTCCTTGGGGCCGGATACTTCTATCAGGGAAGAATTTAACCCCACCATTTCTTTTTTTATTTCCATGAAAAACACAGAATTTTAGGAATACCTAAATATTTATATGGGATGGGGACTCCAGTATAATTATGGTAATTTAGGATCACCTAAATGGGTGGTATAACTAAATCATGGTGGTTTAATGGAAACAACACTTGACAGAATCAATGAATCAGAAAGGGTTAGGGTAAGCTCCGTGGAACTCAGGGGACACATGAAACAGAGAATAATCCTTATGGGGATCACCGAGGGAGCTGACATCCTGGTTGAGAGGATAGCCCCTCTGGGTGACCCCATGAAGGTCAGGGTCAGGGGCCACCCATTCTCCCTCAGGAGGGCGGAGGCATCACAGATAAGGGTCAGGAGGATGAAGGATGCCCCTTAAGGTGGCACTTGCAGGAAACCCCAATGTCGGGAAGAGCACACTCTTCAACGGACTCACAGGCCTCAACCAGCACGTTGGAAACTGGCCAGGAAAAACCGTTGAGAAAAAGGAGGGCCTGTTCAGCTTCAGAGGCACTGAAATTGAACTCTTGGATCTTCCAGGAACCTACAGCCTCACGGCAGGGTCTCCTGAGGAGGAGGTGGTAGTGGATTACTTCCTTGAAGAGGAGCCGGACCTGGTGGTTAACGTTGTAGATGCATCCAACCTTGACAGGAACCTCTACCTGGCCCTTCAGGTCATGGAGTTCGGCCTGAACACCATCATCGCGGTTAACCTCAACAGGGAGGCAGAAAAGGAGGGATACAGGGTAAACCATGAAGGGCTTTCGGAGCTCCTGGGAGTGCCGGTGGTGCAAATTGAGGCAGTGGATCCTGAACAGGACCAGCTCCTTGAAACAGTTCTCAGACAGGCAGGAAAAAGACCAGAACCCGTCACCTATGAATTCATGAAGAGGGATGATGTCAGGGCCCTCATGGAACTTATAGGAGAAAAAATCAGGGGACCATCACCGGGATGGATCCTTATAAAGCTTCTTGAGGGCGATGAAAGGGTCGAGTCAATGCTTGACAGGGAAATACTTGATAAGTTTAAAAAAATCAGAAAGACCCTTGAGGATGAATATGGGGACACCGAGACGCTGGTGGCTGATGCAAGGTACGGGCTCATAGAGGCCCTTATTGAGGGCTCCGTTAAAAGACCGGCCCTTGACAGGGTTACAAGGTCAGAGATAATAGACAGGGTGGTGCTAAACAGGTACCTGGGGCTTCCGATCCTCCTTGGTGTGATGTGGCTCGTGTTTCAGCTGACCTTCACTGCCGGGGCCCCAATAGCCGAACTCATTGAAGGAGGATTCTCAGTCCTTGCAGAATCTGTATCGTCCTGGTCAGGGTCATCACTCCTTGCGGATGGCATAATCGGTGGTGTGGGTGCTGTGATGGTCTTCATACCCAACATATTCATCCTATTCTTCCTCCTTTCGTTCCTGGAGGATTCAGGGTACCTTGCAAGGGCGGCCTTTGTGATGGACAGGATAATGAATACGCTTGGCGGCCTGAGCGGACGTTCATTCATACCCATGATGCTGGGTTTCGGGTGCTGTGTCCCTGCAATCATGTCAACAAGGACCATAGACTCTGAGAGGGACAGGATACTAACCAGCCTTATAGTACCCTTCATGTCCTGCAGCGCCAGACTACCTGTCTATGTCCTGTTCACCGCAGCACTGTTCCCATTCATCTACAGAGGATGGGTGATCTTCTCCCTCTACATCCTGGGGATAGCTGTTGCGATAATATCAGCCAGGCTCCTTGGAGACAGGCTGCTTGGCGGTGAGAGGTCCCTGTTCCTCATGGAACTGCCACCCTACAGGATGCCCCGCCTCAGAACCCTCCTGATCCACACATGGATGAGGGGTGTTCAGTTCGTAAAGAAGGCAGGAACCGTGATTCTTGCAGGTTCACTAGTCATATGGTTCCTTTCAAACTATCCGGGATCAGGGGTGTCTGATTCATTCCTGGGGATGCTGGGGGCCTTCATCGCCCCCCTCTTCCAGCCCCTGGGCTTCGGGGAATGGCAGTCGGCGGTCGCCCTAATATTCGGCTTCGTTGCCAAGGAACTTGTAATAAGCACCTTCGGAACGGTTTATGGTGCAGGGAATATCCAGGCAGCCATCCAGGGAATTTTCACACCCCTTGAGGCGCTCTCATTCATGGTGTTCGTGCTTCTTTACACACCATGCATCGCAACCCTGGGGGTTATAAAGCAGGAGGCCGGGTCAAGGTGGGCCCTGTTCTCTTTAGCCTACTCCCTGGCCACAGCATGGGTGGTTTCATTCCTTGTCTACACGGCAGGCACACTGGTGGGCTTCTAGTAAAGAAAATAAAGCGGTCCCCCTGCAGTCCCAATGGATGAACCTGATCGTGCTAAAGTCCCTATGGAATCTACAGGAGGTGATAATATGCTCTCACGTGGAGGTATAAGGGGAGCAAGGAAACCCGGAAGATAGTTAGATTGTGAAGACCATTTCAAGGTTTTCCATCACATCAACCACAATCCGGTCGAATCCTTCAATGACTCCCACACCATCAATCAGCATATCCTGGACTATACCCCTTGCCATTAGATCTTCCTTCCTTGCAAATACACTGCCTGTCCCGGATATTTTCCTTATGGTGTGGGAGTAACTGTTTTTCTTCATGGCAGCATAGGCCCCGTTGGATATGAGGTATACATGGAGGTCTTCCTTTTCCCATATCCTTACCAGGTCAATGAAGGTCCTGAAGCCCAGTTCATAGGGGCTCTTTGTAACTATGAAGCCGACGGATCCCATCAGTAACCGCTCCAGCCAAGGGTCTCCATTAACTGCTGACCAAGGATTTTTTCCAGGCACTGGACCTTCTCCTGCATCCAGGGCTCCTTAAGCGGCTGGCAGCTGTCAAGTTCCTGTTCACCGTTAAGGAGTTTCATTGTAAAGGCCATGCAGGTCGACTCTCCGCATTCACCACAGTTGGTTCCTGGAAGACATTGGTGTAAGTCCATGGGCCCGATTTTATCAACGTCCCTTGCCCTTGCACCATCCTGATAGGCAAGGTAGGCCCTGTTTATCTTCTCCATGACCCTTTTTATTATTTCAAAGGCCTCCTCAACGTCATGGTTCTTGTTCATGCTGACCTTCCCTGAAGGGTAGAGGCTGATTAATCTATCATAGATTGTCAGGGTCAGGATGTTCTTCTTCTTCACATAGTTCACGGCCCCCGGCGGGTACATGTTTGCAAGGAGGGGTATGACCTTCCCGATTTCAGAGTCAAGCTCCATAAGGACCCTTATCTTCCCCTCACTTGCAATGCAGGGCTTCACCTGTTTCAGTGTAACCTCCCTGACAAGAGCACCATCAGGGATGATTTCCTTTTTGATCTCCTCCATCTCCAAGCTAACACCTCATATCTTCAGGATGGCGGTATCATCCTTTGCCATGAGTATTTCATATAGTTCTTCATCATCTATGATCTCCGCAGCCTCAACAAGATCCTCCTCCACCAGACCCCTCTCTTTAAGGGATTCCTCATGTACGAATATGCTTCCTTCAGGGAAGATGAGGTATGTGAGTTCCTCAACATTGGGGTATCCTATGCCCCCTGGCATCTGATGGGTCACTGCAGCGTAGACCCCGTCCTCTATGAGAAGTACGTCTGAGTCAAGGGAGTTGTTGAGACAGGCTATGGCGACGTAAAGACCGCTGAATGCATCTTCACATCCATAGGGTGCTCTGTCAATTATTATCAGCGCTGAATTCATGTTAACAGCCCAGTGTTATGACTTTATGGCTTTTCTTTATCCATTCTGCCAGTTCATACACGCTTTTTATCTGAACCCCCCTTATGTAGGGGTCTTCGGAACAGGTGTGGCCCCTTGCGGTTGAGCACCTTATACATGAAATGATCTCGGCTCCATCCTTTAGAAGGGTTCTGAAGCGTTCTGCGGTGTTGGGAAATGACTGCGGGGCCTGGTTACGCTTCGGGATGTGGGTGCCGTCCATGTAAAGGAATATCTTAACACCGTACCCCTTTCTGAGGGCGCTTTCAGCCATCTCATATGCTATGTCCGCATACTGGTGACGGTAGGGCCCCTCTGTTATGACAAGTGTGAGGATCTTTTTATCCATGGATCTATCTATGTCGCTCTAAAATAAATAATTTATTATGAATAATAATGACAATTTATCCCTTTCTGAGGGCCCTTTCAAAGGCTTCACTGTGCATGGTTGCGGCCATCTCCTTCTTGCACTCATCATCCGAGAAAAGCCTCATCTTGGGGGCCCTGCAGGGGTAGTGCTGAACCCGGAGACCAGCCTTCACAGGCAGATCCTCAACACCTTCACCCTTCAGGGCCTCTGCAACGAACCTGGTTGCTCCGCAGGGGGAGCACCTCAGGACCCTCACATCCCCCACCTTTCCATCCTCAACATCAACTTCAACGACAGGCCTTCCAAATTTGCGTGCAAATTCATCAAAGGATGGGGTGCCGTTCTCCTCAAGGTCGCACATGTTATCAGGGGCCGTGACGTTTCCAAAACCAGTTAACTGTTTTCTGAATCCCTCACCCCTCCAGGCACCCACTATTATCCAGTCAACATCTCTATGGATCCTTTCAACCAGTTCAAGGGTGAGGTCAGGGTGGAGCGTGTAGGTTATGACGATGTCTGCAGAGCGAATCTCCCCGAGCTTATCCTGGGAGATTTCAATTTCATCTGCGAATATGCCTTGCGGTGCTTCAAGCTCAATGAAGCATGTTTCGAATTCTTCCTTTATGTTTTCATAGGCCCTTTCACCGTAGGGCCCATCTGTTACTATAGCAACACGTACCATCTTCTACCCTCATGGTTTGAATTCCTTTTTTATCCACTCCAAGATCTTATCTCGCACCTTCCGGAAACTTTCAATACCTGAACCTGCAGGGTCAGGGAACTCAGCGTGGACGTACCTTTTACCCCCGATGAAGACAGGGCAGGTGTCCTGGCAGAGTGTAACCACAACGTCAAATTCCTCTCCCCTGAATTTCATTATACTCTTTGATTCATGCCCGCTCATATCAACACCCATCTCCTCCATAACCCTAACGGTCAGGGGGTTGATCTCCTTAGGATCGCTCCCGGCACTGAAGGCTTCGTAGCGGTCACCGTAAAGGTGTCTCAGAAGTCCTTCAGCCATCTGGGACCTTCCTGAATTGTTTTTACATATGAAGAGAACCCTCTTTTTCATGATAAATAATCCCCATACAATTCTATATACACAGTATCTATCAATAAATTCAAATCTATAAATATATTTTTCTCTCAGAATATTTATAAAAAGAAAAACAGAACCTAAAGTGATAGCTCTGAGGAGAAATTGGTAAATGAGAGTTGTTATAATAGGCGGCGGAGCCGGAGGACTTTCAACGGCTTCAAATATAAGGAAATATGATAAAGACGCGGACATAACCGTTATAACAAGGGATAAGCACGTTGCATACTCCCCATGCGCCATACCCTACGTGATGTGCGGTGAGGTCGAATCCTTTGAGGATATAATCATGCACACCCCCGAGGACTACAGGGACCGCAACATCAAGATCCTCACAGAAACCGAGGTTGAAGGGGTATTCCCTGAAAAGAAGACCGTAACCTACAGGAGGGGTGAAGAGACTGGTGAGATACCCTACGATGTCCTTGTAATCGCAACAGGAGGGTCCCCCTTCATACCCCCTGTTGAAGGGGTTGACCTTGAAGGCGTCTTCACCATAAGAAGCCTAACAGATGGAAAAAGAATAACGGAATGGGCATCAAAGAGTAAAAAAGCAGTCATAGTAGGCGCCGGGTTAATAGGTCTGGAGATAGCCTATGGATTACTTAAAATGGGTCTGGAGGTCACTGTAATAGAGATGCTGCCCCAGATAGTGCCAAGATCCCTTGACCCGGATATGGCTGCAATAGTCCAGGAGTACCTTGAGGAGAAGGGAATAAGGGTTGTACTTGGAAAGGCCATTGAAAGGATAGTGGGCGATGAAAGAGTTGAAAAGGTTCTTTTAGGTGATGAGTGCATCGATGCAGACATGGTCATCCTTGCAACGGGTGTAAGGCCAGAGAAGAAACTTGCAGAGATGGCCGGCTGTGAGACAGGACAGTGGGCCGTCAGGGTAAACGAAAGAATGCAGACAAGCGTCCCTGACATCTATGCTGTGGGGGACTGTGTAGAGGTCCACGATGCAATAACCGGCTTCAGAACCCAGTCACCCCTGGGTTCGGCGGCCGTGAGACAGGCCAAGGTGGCTGCAAAGAACATAGCAGGTATGGATGCCGTGTTCAGACCGGTGCTGAATGCAATGGTCTCAAAGATAGGTGAACTTGAATTCGGTTCAGTTGGACTTACAGAGGTGACAGCACTCCAGAACGGAATAAAGGTGGTTTCAGGTAAAAAAAGGGCCCTTACGAAGGCCAGGTACTACCCCGGTGCAGAGAGGATAGACGTGAAGATGATATGCGACCTCAACGGCAGGATCATAGGCTGCCAGATAGTTGCCAAGGAGAGGGTTGCTGAGAGGATAGATACAATGTCCCTTGCCATCTCACAGGGAATGACGTGCGCTGAACTCGCCGAGACAGAGTTCTCCTACGCACCACCGGTTTCAATGGTGATAGACCCCATAATCCTCGCAGCCGAGGATGCATGCGAAAAACTCAAAAGGGTCAACAATAAAAAGGCTGAGTGAAAAATGAAACAGTTCCTCATCACACCCGCAGCCGGTAAGAGGCTCATTGCTGTGGGGATGGCCCATCACCCCGCCATCAGGAGATCCCTTAAGAAGGGAATGCTTGTCATAATAGCCGGCACAACCAATGGCTACATTGCAGAGGAGGTCCTCAGGCAGATCGGAGAGGAGGGATTCAGTCGCGAGGGCTTCCACAGGGGTATAACTGTGCCCCCCTGGATTGAAAGGAACGAAATGGGCCGTACCGGCAGCGAGTTCCCGGGGGATGTGGTGATACGTGACGGTGAATGGCAGAGGGGCCTTACAATATTTGATGTTGCGGATGAACTTGGAAGGGGCGACTTGGTGTTGAAGGGGGCCAACGCCCTCGACTTCAGTTCAGGAAGGGCGGCGGTCTACATAGGTCATCCTGCAGGAGGAACCATACTCTCGGCACTCCAGGCGGTTGTGGGGCGCAGAACCCGCCTCATAATACCGGTGGGCCTTGAGAAGATGGTGCCGGGTGACCTTGATGAAATCGCACTGAAGCTCAATTCACCTGATGCGGAGGGGCCCCGGATGCTGCCCATCCCTGGTGAGGTCTTCACAGAGGTTAATGCCATCAGGCTCCTTACAGGAGCAGAGGCACATCCTGTGGCAGCCGGCGGAGTCTGCGGTGCAGAGGGCTCGGTGTACCTCCTTGTGGAGGGTGAGGGTGCAGAAAAAATAATCGGGGCTGTGGAATCAGAACCACCCTATGCTGAATCATTTTTTAGAGACCGCTGATAGTTCTATGACATGACCGTATTCACCCGGCAGTTTTTTTATCTTGTACCTTGATCCATTCACCTCTTCAAGGACCACGGCGGCGGTGTTTGTATAGGGACAGGTGGATATGAGGACACCGTCATCTTCAAGGCCACTGCAGAGGCCATAGAACATGCAGTTCTTCACCTCAAGGACGTTTTCCCTGGCCTCAACTGAACCCGCCAGGCCGTTGTCAAGGAAGAACCTGGCCACAGACCCCAGGGGGTCCTCCGGGTCAGTTTCAACATTCCTGGCCAGCTCCCTTCCTATATCCCTTGTAACTGCCTGGGAGCCATTCCCCAGGACCTTCCACAGACCGACCGTAAGGGCTCTGATCATGGGGATGAGGATAATCTCTGGCCGGGCAGCATCCTCCCCCGGCGCCTCTGATTCATGGATGAACTCATCCCTCGAAACACCGCAGCGTGGACAGACCCAGTCATCGGATAGCATCCCGAACCTTTCATCAGGCACGGTGTAATGGCATATCTGGCATCTGTACACTGTTATCCCCTGAAGTACCTTTCAAGGAGTCCCTTAAGCATCATTGCATGCCTTGCTTCGTCCCTTGAACTTTCATCAAAGAAGTCATGTGCCTGGTCAATGTCACAGTCCCTGGCCTTCCCTGCGGCTTCCTGTTTTTCCCTGCTGGCTGCTTTCTCACCCTCAAGCATCATCTCAAGGTTTTTCCTCAGATCTTCATCTATTATCCCGTTCATCTCTGCGAAATGGGCTGCATGTTCAGCCTCTTCCATTGCAATGGTTTTAAGTACCTCTGCAACTTCAGGGAGTCCCTCCCGCTGGGCCTGCCTTGCCATTGCAAGGTACATGCCGACCTCTGCGCATTCACCCCTGAAGTTTGCTTCAACCACCTCCTCAATCCCTGTTTTTCTGGATACGCCTATCCTGTGTTCATTCATTCCATCACCCCTTTATCATTTCAGCAAGTCTTCTTCCGGCCTCGAAGCATGCTTCCAGTTCATCACCATAGGGTACATAGTAGATCTCGCATTCGTCCACGACACTGAAGCCGGCCTCTGTCAGGAGTTCTTTCATGGTTTCTGTGGCTCCTCCATTACCACCCATTGATCCGAATACCAGGGCCTTCCTTTCACCGGTCCTGTTGAACTTAAGGCCCCTGAGGTACATCAGGAGGTCCCCCACACTGGGGTATGGTTCATCGTATATTGCCGGGGCTCCAAGGGCCACCGCCCGGCTTTCAAGTATGTCCTTGACTATCTCGCTCCTTTCATCCTCGTGGAGGTAGTAGACCCTCACATCAACCCCGGTGCTCATAACGCCCTCGGCGATGGCATGGGCCATCTTCCCTGTTGAATGGTGCATGGTATCGTAGATTATGGTTACCTTTTCAGGCATTTTCCCTGTGGCCCAGTCTGTGTATGCTCCGATCACCTTCATGGGATCCGTCCAGATCTGTCCATGGGATGGTGCAATCATCCTTATCTTCTCAAGGAGTCCCAGTTCCTTTACTTCATCGAATTTCCTGAGGACAAGCTTTGATAGTGGTGTTATGAGGTTTGCATAGAACTTTCTGGCAGCATCCATCAGGACGTGTTCAGGTATATCTGTGTCAAGTCTCCTGGGGTAGCAGAGGTGCTGTCCGAAGGCATCATTGGGGAAGAGGATGCCGTCCTCTGCAAGGAAGGTGAACATGCTGTCTGGCCAGTGGAGGAGGAAGGCCTCAAGGAATGCCAGTGTTTTACCCCCGAGTTCCAGGGTGTCACCTGTCCTGACCGTCCTGAACTCCGCACCCTCAAGGGTGGGGTAGTGTTTCAGGAGGCCCTTAACAGCGATTTCTGTGCAGTAGATGGGCGCATCCGGGAACCTCCTGTGGAGCTCGGGGAGGGTGCCGCTGTGGTCCCTTTCAACATGGTTCTGAACTATTACGTCTATCTCCACATCCCTGTTTTCTCTCCTGAAGGCGTCCTCTATCCTCGCCATCAGTTCCTGGAAGGTCCCGGGGTATGAGTTGTCTATGAGGGCCACCCTCTCATCCCCGAATATGAGGTAGGCGTTGTAGGTTGTCCCCTGGAGGGTGTAGCCATGGTAGTTTCTGAGGTCCCAGTCAAGGACCCCTACCCAGTATACTCCGTCAGCTATCTTCTCTGAAACTGCCTTCATTTTATCACCAGATATTTAGTTTGTATATCAACGAATATACTATACTCTACGAACAAGTATTTAATTTTTTCTGTTCCACACCCATCAAACAATTATATAGATTGTCCAACATACCATACACCGATGGCAGGAAAGAGGCAGTTCACAATATTCTCGACCAGGGAAGGTATCGATGTAATTGAAAGTCCGGTTAAATCCATCATACTCTCAGAGCTCAGGAAGGGCCAGCGGGACTTCCAGGAGATAGTTAAACTTACAGGAAAATCAAAGTCAACGGTCTCAAAGCACCTCACAGACCTCAGGAGGGCGGGGCTCATCCTTGAAAGAACCGACCCCAGGGACAGGAGAAAAAAGGTATTCAAACTCAACTCAAGGTACCTGGGCAAACTAACAAGAAAACCCCCGGGAGACCTGGATGAGGAGAAAACAGAGTTCCTTGCAGAACACCTCACATCAAGGGGGGACCCCTTCGAATTCTTCAGGCTGATGTTCCATGTCCTGCGGGTTGAACTCATAAAGGAGGGTATAAACCTGGACCCCATCCTCCATGAAACAGGCCTGAGGATCGGTGAGGTCATATACCCCATGATAGAAGCGGATGAACCTGGAGAACTCCTTGATAACCTTAAAAGGTTCTGGGAGATCAACCACCTCGGAAGACTGGAGGTTGAAGGAACAGACCCCCCCGTACTGAGGGCGTACGACTGCTTTGAATGCGGCCTCCTCCCGGATATCGGTGAATCCGCATGCTCCCTTGACTCTGGCATAATAGAAGCCGTATTCAGGAGGTACTTCAATTCAGATGTAATTGTTGATGAAACAGAGTGCTATGCACGTGGAGATGAGAGATGCTCATTCAGGATAGTGAGGAAGGACTAACTCCAGCCTCCCCCTTAAGTTATCACTGGCCCCTGAACCTCACAAGGGTGGTTGCAAGGTACCGGCCTCCAGAGATGAAGCCCCTCTCAATCACCTCATCATCCATGCCGCAGTTAGCCACCGATACAACATCCTTGCTCCTGGGGTCAGAATCCATGACCTCCCTTACCTTAACGCCGTGACGGGAGGTCTTCATGATAACACATGCATCCACGTCTTCAACTATCCTCTCAAACCTTTCATCTATCCTGGGGACCACCACAAGGATCTCATCGCCCTCAACGAGGGCTGTCCCTGCACTCGCAGCGCATGCAGTGAAGGATGTAACCCCTGGGACCATAAGGGTTTCGAATCCCCTCTCAGTTATTCTCCTCTGCAGATAACTGAAGGTACTGTAAATTGATGGGTCGCCAAGGGTTATGAATGCAACATCCCTCCCTGCGCCAAGCTCCGCGGATACAAGGTCAGCGGCCTCGTCCCAGTGCCTTTCAAGCTCATCCCGATCATCGGTCATGGGGAAAACAGGGTCAATAACCCTGTACTCATCCTTCCTCTCATCAAGGACTTCCCTCACAATGGAGAGTGCTATGCTCTCCCTCTCGGATGATGAACGGGGCGCGCAGACCACGGGCACAGATTTAAGGATCCTGACGGCCTTAAGGGTTAAAAGTTCACTGTCCCCTGGACCAACACCCACACCTATAAGCCTTCCACTCATCAGAACACCTGTAAACGATTATAAGCCTGTACATCTCCTATCACTTTTCACAGACACACTCTCTAAACTTATATAGTCCATCACCCTTAAATAGACCCATGGAGAATCCACTTTTCTGCCCGGACTGCGGGATGATGAGGGACAGCTGCACATGCAGGGGCAGGGGACGCCTCTCAATATTCAGGAAATTAATGGGAGGCAGTGAAGAAGAAATGGAAACCCGGAAGGGAATCGGGGAGACCCTCAGGGATGACATCAGGAAGAGACACCCCCACATACCCTCAGAGATCATTGAGAACTTTCCATTCCCACAGCCAAGGCCAGGGCAGCTTGATATCATAAATGACATCTACCAGGCCCTTGAGGACGGCTACAGATACGTGGTCCTTGAGGCCGGGACAGGGACAGGGAAATCAGCCATAGCATGCACCCTTGCAGGGATATACCAGCCAGCCTACATCCTGACAATGACGAAACAGCTCCAGGACCAGTACGCAAGGGAGTTCGGCTTCCCTGTTGTTAAGGGCCGCGGAAACTTCCTCTGCAAGAACGAGGACCTTGAATCATCCTGTGATATGGGGACATGCCAGACTGTAAGCTCATCAGACAGCTTCCACTGTCCCTACGGTGTTGTGAGGGGAGAAACACTCCTTGGTGAGGAGGCATTCCAGGATTCCTATGGGAACAGGGTCTACTTCAAGGGACCGGAACACTGCAACTACTGGGAACAGAAGGCTGAAGCCATAAACAGCCCCATAACACTGATGAACTATGACTACGCCTTCCTTGAGCTCAACTACGTAGGCCACTTTGACAGGAGAAACCTCATGATACTGGACGAGGCCCATAACATTGAGGACAAACTCATGAAGAGGCTGGAGGTAACACTGTCAAACAGGAGGCTCAGCAAGGACATCAAAAAGAAGATCCCCCCATCAATGCTGAAGGAGGATGACCCTTCAGAGTGGGTGCTCCAAGTTGAAGCCATAATGGACCACTACAGCGACCTTGAACTGGACTCCATGCCAAGGAGGAAGAGGGACAGGATAAAGAGGACCATAAAGAGGCTCTCAGAACTCAAGATGAGCCTTGAAGATGAACCTAAAAACTGGGTTGTTGATTCAGATGATGATTCAGTTTCATTCAAACCCCTGAGGGTCCACAAGTACGCCCCTGAAAGGCTCTTCTCCTACTCTGAATCATGCCTCTTCATGAGCGCCACAATACTCAACGAGAGGCTCTTCTGCCAGTGGCTCGGGATAGACCCAAGGGAAGCATACTTTGTGAAGGTTGACAGCCCATTCCCCGCCTCAAGGAGGCCCATAGAGCTCAAGATCGCCGGGAAGATGTCCCGTAACAGGATAAAACAGACTGCACCGGAGACCATACCCATACTGAACAGGATCCTTGAAAGGCACAGGAATGATAAGGGCCTCATACATACACACAACTACCGCTGCCAGAGGTTCATAATGGAGAACATCCATAACAGGAGGCTGATTGACCACAGGGCATCCAACAGGGAGGCGGTCCTCAGGTACTTTGAGGAGACCCCCGAGCCCCTGGTACTTGTGAGCCCATCCATGAGTGAGGGTGTTGACCTCCCCTATGACAAGTGCCGCTTCCAGGTAATCTACAAGATCCCATTCCCCTACCTTGGGGATAGGCAGGTTAACCTGAGGCAGAGGACGGATCAGAGGTGGTACGCCTACAAGACCATCATGACCCTCATGCAGGCATACGGGCGTGGAATGAGGGCCCATGACGACTCATGCTACACCTACATCCTTGATGGCAATATTGAGATGATATTCAGAAGCCCCCTCTACAGGTCTCTTTTACCCGAGTTCTTCAAGGAAGCAATAGTTAATGAGTAGGAACTCCCAATAATTATAATGATTCAGTGTTCTGAAGGTGATAGTATGGATTATGATGAAATCATCGCATTCCATGGCCATTCATGTCCCGGGACGGCCCTCGGATACATGGTGGGCAAGATCGTGGCTGAAAGGTTCGGAAGGTCAGAGGATGAGGAGATAGTTGCCATAGTCGAGAATGACAGCTGCAGCGTGGACGCTGTCCAGTGCATGACAGGGTGCACCTTTGGTAAGGGTAACCTCATATTCAGGGACCATGGCAAACACGTTTACACATTCTTCAACAGAAAAAGTGGTGATGGGATACGGATAGCACTTAAAAAACCCCTTGATCAGCTCATGAAGGAATCCGGGGTTACTGAGAGATCCGAGATGACAGAAAGGATACTTGAGATGGACCCCTATGAACTCTTTGATGTCAGGGATGTTTCAGAGAAGCTGCCTGATGAGGCAAGGATCTATGGATCGGTCATATGCGCCGAGTGCGGTGAACCGGTTTCAGAGCACCGTGCAAGGGTCAGGAACGGCAGGATAGTCTGCATACCATGCTTCAACAGATAATACAGGAGAGAACAGATTTACCGTCACCGCAGGGAGCGGCATTCATCCGGTCAAAAAAATCGGGGGGAAGGGTCCTGTTTATCAGAAATCTTGATGACTGCAGTATTCCAGGGCCATGGATGGCACCTTAATCTGTGAATTCTTACATCCCCACAGGGAGGACCTTGAAATGGGTTTCAGCGTGGCCCATGCGGCACTCAAACCAGGGGAGTCCTCACTACCCCACAGGTTAAGGAAATCCGTTGAGGTCTACTACATCCTCGAGGGTGGGGGTGAAATGCATATCGGGGATGAGTCCAGGAAGGTTAAGCCCGGGGACATCATATACATACCGGCATCCTCCACCCAGTATATAAGGAACACCGGGGAATCCGATCTGAGCTTCCTCTGCATGGTCTCTCCACCATGGCGCCAGGAAGATGAGGAACTCCAGGTCCAGGATCAATGAAACAGTCCCGGTAACTCAGTATAAGTCCTACGGATCTTCAGGGAATATTTTACAGCCTTAAGTGAGCATACAGTGCTTCTCACGCCACAGGACTGTAAATTTTCATTTCAGATCTGTGGAATTAGCTTTTAAAAATAGTATGGTGATTCATAACGATAACGGACCCGGGGGGATTTGAACCCCCGACCTTGGGATCCGAAGTCCCACGTCATATTCCAGGCTAGACTACGGGCCCCTAAAAAATGGGTAACGGTTTCTATATTTGAACTAATCATTTATATACCTTCACCATCCCCACACCTCAGCTCAGTATAGTATGAACGGTGGCTTCTTGGGGTATCTTTGATTATAAAGGGCAGTAGGAGTGCTTTGAGGTAATTTTTGAGAAGATCTTCTGCAGTTACCGATGGTGGCTCCCCATGGAGGAAGCACCCTCAGGTCCGTATTCATTGGTCCAACTCCAGGCACAACTTACTTTAGATGACAGGCTATAACTGAATATAAGGAGGAAATGATTGAAATGCTTGCAAAGAGAATAATACCATGCCTTGACTGTGACCTCCAGGTGCCCAATGGGAGGGTGGTCAAGGGTGTTGAGTTCAAACAGATAAGGTACGCCGGGGACCCTGTTGAACTTGCAACCCGCTACTATGAGGATGGCGCCGATGAGATAGTCTTCCTTGACATAACAGCCTCCCATGAGAGGAGGGAGACCATGACCCATGTGATAGAGGCCACAACAGAGAACGTCTTCGTACCCATATGTGTCGGTGGAGGTATAAGGAAACCCGAGGACTATGTGAAGATGCTGAAGGCAGGCGCGGATAAGTGTTCAACCAACACAGCAGCCATCAAAAACCCGGACCTCATAAACGAGGCATCAGAACTCGTGGGATCACAGGCATGCGTGGTTGCAATAGACGCCAAGAGGAGGTACATTGACAGTCCACGGGAATCGGATGAAAGATTCATCATCGAGGTTGATGATGGATACTGCTGGTATGAGTGCAGCATATACGGGGGCAGGGAATTCACAGGGATAGACGCCATAAACTGGGCCATGGAGTGCCAGGAGAGGGGTGCCGGTGAGATCCTCCTCACATCCATGGACCGTGACGGTACAAAGGAGGGATACGATATTCCCCTCACAAGGACCATGAGCCAGAACCTTGACATACCTGTAATCGCATCTGGTGGAGTTGGAAGACCCGAACACATCTATGAGGCATTCACGGATGGAATGGCAGACGCCGCCCTTGCAGCCAGCATATTCCACTTCAACGAGTACCCTGTGCCGGTCGTGAAGGAGTACCTCAGGTCAATGGGGGTTCCAGTTCGCATATGAATATTGAAAACGTCATAGAACTCCCTGCAGGGGAATTTGACCTTGAAATGACCCAGAAGAGCGGTCAGACCTCACAGCCGCCATGGCATGAGGTGGGAGGGGAGTTCAGGGAGCTGTTAATGGTCAGGGGAAGGCCATGCCCGGTTGCGGTTAGACAGAGGGGGCGTGTCCTGGAGGTAAGACCGTACCTCAGGGTCAACAGGAATGACCTTAAAAAGAGGATAGAGTACATATTCGACCTTAAATTTGACCTTGAAGACTTTTACAGTTTTTTGGATGATATGGGTCTCTCAGAATCCATAGAATCTTCAAGGGGTCTGAGGCTCTTCCTTGCAAAGGACCCCTTTGAGTGCATCATATCATCCATAGCATCCCAGAACTGCTCAGTGCTCCGGTGGACACGATCCATAATGGACATAAGGCGGATGTGGGGCCCTGCTTTCAGGGTATCATCAGAGACCTTCCATGGTTTCCCATCCCCAGAAGTCCTTGCAGCCGTTGAGGAGGACTCCCTTGAGGAACTTCAGAGGGCCGAGGATGATCTCCCAGAGGACTTCGCCTTCAACAACCTCAGGGCCTGTGGCGTTGGCTACCGGGCACCCTACATCAGGGAAACATCAAGGATCCTTGCCGAGGAGATTGATGTGAATGAGGTGTGGGGTATGGATTACCATGAGGCCCTTGAACTCCTCCTGGAGCTGCCAGGAGTCGGCCCCAAGGTCGCTGACTGCATACTGCTCTATGGATTCAGGAAGACAGAGGCCTTCCCTGTTGATGTATGGGTGAGGAGGATAATGAATTACATCTACCCTGAGAGGAACTTCAGGGATGGTGAACTGAGGGAATTCGCATGGAGCAGGTTCGGTGAAATGGCAGGGTACGTGCAGCTTTACCTCTTCAACCATGCCAGAAGATCAGGCCTACTTGAAAAGCTTAAGGGGGGCTGAGGGTTAATCTCCTCTTCTTTGATGATGCGAGGGGTGTATTATGGGGGTCAGGGATATAACCGATGAATTCAGAAGAAGCGCAAGGAAATCATTCAGGGACCTTCAGAGGGCATTGAATGATAGATACTGCTGGAAGTGTCCCCAAAGGACTGTAAGGTCCATTACAGGGTGCAGGGAACTGGATGCATGGGTCCGGCTCAGGGATGCCCTTGAGGATGAGGTTTCATCATTCATCAGTGAAAGTCTTGGAGAGGAGGCCCTTGACAGGGTGAAGACAAGGATGAGGGAGAGGAAATTAAGGAGGGAGCTCCGCATACTTAAGATCAATGATGAGTATCTCATTGTAGGGAGACCGGTCGGACTTGTTTCAGGCGACCTTATTATTATTGGATCGGATATACATATCCTGAGGGGGCTTGATGGCGTCTATGCCATCACCGATGATGGAAGACACCCCCTCCATGCTGTTGAGGGGAAGGTACTTGACAGGATTGGAAGCAACCACCCCCTCCATGATTACATCAGGGGCATTGGAAGGATCTAGAGTTATTGAAGGAATATAAGACCTTAATCACTGGAAATGGGCTGGAGGGATATGTGGGTTATTGAACCCAACGAACGGTTCAGCATATTTATCCACACCATCCAAATGGGCTGGAGCGATATGGGGTTATTGAACAGGAGGAATTAGATGGAGGATGTTAAAAGGAAAATAGAATCTGCTTCATCTGTCTATGAGGCTGCCGAGATTGTTTTTGATGAAATAAGGAGGATAACCGGGAGTGAATACTGCTACGTGGCCTACGTGGATCCTGAAAACGGGGACAGTGTAGGGATAAAGTTCTCCCACCTCACACCCTACTGCGACCACTATGAGAGTATCGGCGAGGCAAGGTTTAAGCTCCCTAAAAGCGGAATCTACGGGGGCCTCCTGGGATACTCCCTTGATACCGGGGAATCCTTCTTCACAAACAACCCTGCAGGTCACCCGGCAGCCCACGGCATACCAGAGGGGCATGAAATGGTATCCCAGTTCCTATCTGTGGCTGTTAAGGACTCTGATGGGATACTTGGCCAGATAGTCCTTGGAAACCCTGAGGAGAACTATACCGAGAAGCACCTCAGACTTGCAGAGGAAATCGGCAAGGCCTATGCCACCGTTTTAAGAAGATTCTATGGGGGTGAGATACCCCTAAGGTAGGATCCATGTGGCCATTTCCTATCCGGACTCTGATTCAGGGATACGGGGCTTATCCATCATGATGGCATCCAGAGGGGGGCGGAGCCCCTGCAGGACCTATTCATCATAAACCCTGACCCTCAGCATCCTGTCCCCCACTTCTATTGATTCAACAACATCCATACCCTCAACAACCTTACCGAAGACCGTGTGGACCCCGTCGAGGTGTGGCTGGGGTGATAGTGTTATGAAGAACTGGCTGCCCCCGGTATCCCTCCCTGCATGGGCCATTGAGAGGGCACCCTTAACATGCCTGTTGGGGTTTATCTCGCACTTTATCGTATAACCGGGGCCGCCGGTCCCATCTCCGAAGGGGCATCCCCCCTGGATCACAAAGTCAGGTATGACCCTGTGGAAGGTCAGACCATCATAGAATCCCGTGTTGGCCAGTTTCTCAAAGTTACTGACGGTATTTGGGGCGTCCTCATCAAAGAGTACCAGTTCAATTTCACCCTTCACAGTTTCTATAACTGCCCTTTTCATGCTTTCACCAGAAAAATCTTTATTATCTATTTAGGCTCAACATTAATAGGGGAGTATTATTTATAAATTTGGTGATATCATGGATCCCAATGAAATAATTGAACTTGAAAAGAAATTTATCATGCAGACATACACAAGGCAGCCACTGGTCCTTTCCCATGGCAAGGGGGCAACCGTATGGGACGTTGAGGGTAAATCATACATTGACTGCTTCGCCGGTGTTGCGGTCAACAATGTGGGACATGCGCACCCCAAGGTGGCCCTTGCAATCTGCCACCAGGCACAGAGGCTCATCCACTCATCCAACATCTACTACACAGGGGAGCAGGTTGAACTTGCAAGGCTCCTCACAGCAATTTCACCACACGACAGGGTTTTCTTTGCAAACAGCGGGGCCGAGGCAAATGAGGGAGCCATAAAACTTGCAAGGAAGTTCACAGGAAAATCTGAGATCATAACAGCAGAGAATTCATTCCATGGAAGGACACTTGCCACTGTAACAGCAACAGGACAGAAAAAATACAGTGAACCATTCAAACCACTCCCTGAAGGCTTCAAGCATGTCCCCTACGGGGACATAGCCGCAATGGCAGATGCCATAGGAGATGACACAGCAGCCATAATGCTTGAACCGGTACAGGGTGAAGGAGGGGTCATAGTACCACCCCCAGGCTACCTGAGGGACGTCCAGGAACTTGCAAGGCAGAATGATGTGCTGTTCATCCTTGATGAGGTTCAGACAGGCTTTGGAAGGACCGGGGCAATGTTCGCCTCAGAACTCTTCAACCTGCAGCCTGACATCACAACCGTGGCCAAGGGGATGGGTGGAGGTTACCCTATAGGCGCGGTACTTGCAAATGAGGATGTGGCATCAGCCTTCAAACCAGGGGACCATGGTTCAACCTTCGGAGGAAACCCACTCGGCTGCGCAGCCGCAACCGCCACCATAGAGGTCCTGATGGATGAGAAACTCCCTGAAAGGGCTGCTGAACTGGGAGCGTACTTCATGGAGAAACTCAGACAGACCCTCGGGGGCATGATGCTGTCAGGGAGATCCGGGGCCTCGGCCTCATGATAGGAATTGAACTCAACACCGGCTGCGCAGGGGTTGTAGATGGGGCAAGGGAGATGGGGCTCCTGGTTAACTGCACAGCAGAGAGGGTCGTACGCCTTGTACCGCCACTGGTCATAAAGAAGGAAGAGATAGACGCCGCAGTTGACATACTTGCAAACGTTATATCCGGGCTCTAGGGCTTGAAGAGCTCCGGCCTCATTTTTTTGAATTCCTCAAGCCAGGGTGAAAACCTGAGGGGACCCGAGGTGTACCAGCACCAGTCCTCGTGTTCACTGCTTATTCTAACCCCACCCCCAAGGACATCAACGGTGAATATGATGTTCACAGATACCTTATGGGGGAAGACCTGTTCAACAGCACCCACCACATGCCCGGGCCTGATCCTGAGGCCCGTCTCCTCATGGACCTCCCTTACAAGGGCTTCATCAAGGGTCTCATTTGCCCTCACCTTACCACCCGGGAGTTCCCAGAGGGAAGGGTTTGTGTGCGAATCATCTGACCTTTTAACCACCAGAACACCATCTTCCCCTACTATGAGGGCCCTTGTAACTGCAATGAATGGCTTCATATTCCAGCACCCCAACAACTTATATTATCATGTCGATAAAAGATTTAGTGTAAACTTCTTGGAGGATCATTATAATGTTTCCTGATATTGATGTTAATGATAAGGGACATCTTACAATTGGCGGTGCGGACGCCGTCGACCTTGCGGATAGGTATGGCACACCCCTCTATGTGATTGATGAGATGAGGATAAGGGATAACTACAGGAGACTCTACAGGGCCTTCTCAGAGAGATATTCAAGGTTCCAGATATTCTATGCATGCAAGGCCAACACAGGCCTGGCCGTCATGAGGATACTTGAGGAGGAGGGAAGCGGAATTGACGCCGTATCTCCCGGTGAGATCTACACATCACTGATGGCAGGCTTTGAACCTGAAAGAATCCTCTACACAGGTAACAATGTAACTGACAGCGAACTAAGGTTTGCAGTTGATGCTGGTGTGATGATCAACGTTGATTCAAGGTCACAGCTCAGGAGGCTGGCAGAGATAGCACCTGAGGGCCTCAGGATATCCTTCAGGGTCAACCCCCTTGTTGGGGCAGGTCACCATGAGCACTGCATCACAGGGGGAGAGATGAGCAAGTTCGGTATCATGGAGAGTGAAGCGGCTGAGGTCTACAGCCTTGCAGTGGACATGGGCTTTGAACCTGTGGGTATACACGCCCATATAGGTTCGGGTATCCTTGACCCCGAACCCTTCATGCTGGCGGTCGAATCCCTCATGGACATAGCCGGCAGGGTTTCCGAGGAGTCAGGGGTTGAATTTGATTTCATAGACTTTGGAGGAGGCCTGGGAATACCCTACAGGCCTGAAGAAGAACCCCTTGATATTGAGGAATTCGCCTCAAGGATAACAGGCCTCTTCAGGAAGAAACTCTCTGAGTACGGCCTTGGAAAGCCTGTTATGTGCCTGGAGCCTGGAAGATACATTGTTGGTGACGCATCATACCTCCTTACAAGGGTGAACACCGTGAAGGAGAGCTACAGGAGATTCGCGGGTGTTGATGCAGGGTTCAACACGCTCCTGAGGCCAGCCATGTATGGCTCCTACCACCACATACTCGTGGCTGACAGACCCCTCGATGAAGCAGTGGAGGAGATTGACATAGCAGGAAATGTATGCGAGTCAGGCGACCTCTTTGTAAGGGACAGGAAGCTCCCTGAAATCCATGAGGGTGATGTGCTTGTCGTTATGAACGCGGGTGCATATGCATTCTCAATGGCATCCCAGTACAATTCCCGTCCAAGACCAGCAGAGGTCCTTGTGAGGGACGGTGAGTCAGAGGTTGTAAGGGAGAGGGAGACCTTCGCGGACCTGCTTTCAAAGCAGACTGTTCCTCCAAGGCTCCTTAAGAGGTGATTGGCTTGTCAAGGATGATACTCTTCTCAAAGATGCACGGCCTCGGGAACGACTACGTGGTTATAGATGAGAGCACCCAGGAATGCATACCTGAAGATAAGAAACCAGAATTCGTTGCAGAGGTATGCAGGAGGGGATTCTCTGTTGGTGCCGATGGGGTTATCTTTGTCCAGCCACCCATCCATGATGGGGATATAAGGTTCAGGATATTCAACTCCGATGGAAGCGAGGCAGAGATGTGCGGTAACGGTATAAGGTGCTTCTCAAAGTTCGTATATGAAAATGCGGTGGTCCGCAAGGACCGGCTCAACGTTGAGACACTTGCAGGGATGAAAACGGTTGAACTTGAAGTTGAAGATGAAAGGGTGGTCTCTGCAAGGGTTGACATGGGGAAAGCAACCTTCAAGACCGATGAGATACCCATGGACGTGGGTGAGTGCGAGTTCATAGACAGGTTCCTGCCTGTTGAGGGCGAGGATATAAAGCTGACTGCATTGAGTGTGGGGAACCCCCACGCCGTCATATTTGTTGATGATGCCAGCGCCGTGGACCTCCAGAGGCTGGGACCCGCCATAGAGAACCATCCCCTGTTCCCTGAAAGGATAAACGTGCACTTCGTGGAGATCGTAAGTCCCTCTGAAATCGTCATGGTAACCTGGGAGAGGGGTGCTGGTCCTACCATGGCATGCGGTACAGGTGCAACGGCCTCTGTAATTGCAGGGGTTAAACTTGAAAAACTCGATGACAGCGTCCTTGTACACCTCCCAGGAGGTGAACTGAAGATTGATGTCTACCAGGAGGGCCCTGACCTCGGCGCATACATGGAGGGGGATGCCGTCATGGTCTTTGACGGGATACTCATAAGGGACCCCTAAGGATCAATGTTCTGCAGACGGTTATGGGGACCATCTACTCAAGGGAGTTCCAGGGGGCGCCATCATTTCAGATTTTATCCCTGGCGGTTATGAGGACTATCTCCTCAAAGAAGTACCTTTCAGAGGCGGCGACCCTGGCATCAAATCCAAGGCCCTCCAGTCTTTTAAGGGTCTTTTCGGTGTCTGAGAGGGATGACTGCACCATCTGAACCCTTCCTCCAGGGTTTAAATGTTCCTTAAGGCCGTTGAGGAACCTGTCAATGACCCTCCTCCCGTCGGGACCACCATCCCATGCAGCATCAATGATCTCCCCTCCAGCATCCTCTTCGGATACAGGGAGGTAGGGGGTGTTGAAGAGTATAAGGTCAAATTTTTCACCCTCAACGGGTTCAAAGAGATCACCCTCCAGAAACCTTATTTCTGCACCGTTGAGCTCAGCATTCCTTCGAGCGCATTCAATGGCATGGGGGTTTATATCCGTTGCTGTCACTTGGGAGGAGAGGGAGGCCTTGATGGCAACAAGGCCTGTGCCGGCGCCGATCTCAAGCACACGGTCACCCTCCCTGATTTCAAGGTTATCTGCCAGTAAAAAAGTGTCCTCTGCAGGTTCATAGACGTTTTCACATGTTTCTATCTTGATGCCGGAGTATCTGATCATTCATGGTCCTCCAGGATGAAAACATCCTCGATATGTCTCTCTTTAAGTACTTGATTCTGTGTGCAGTAGAGTGATGGAACGTATCTAATTCGCGTGATTGATCCTAAGCTGCTGGTTCATTGAAGTTTCAGGGTCCTGCCTTATCCTCTTCAAGCCGGCTTATATGTTCTGTTATCTCAAGCACATCCTCGGGTCTCAGCTGGAAAACCCGTTTCTCAAGTATCCCTTGGGGTAGGGAATCCAGGACCTCTGAGATGCTCAGATCAACCCTTATTTCATGGAAGGATTCCTTGAGTGACTTTGAAGTCTTTTTCTTCCTGTGCTGGAAGAGGGCACGGCAAACATCCCCGAAGAGTTCCGGAAGCCTGAATCCTGTGGGCCTGATCTTCACGACGGCGGATTCAACCCTGGGACGTGGAAAGAAGCACCCTGGACTGAGGTAATCAATAATCTCAACCTCTGCAAGGAAATGCAGCATGACAGAAAGGCGGGAGTAATCCCTGGTACCCGGCTTGGCGGTCATTCTAAGGGCGAATTCCTTCTGATACATCAGCACCCCAAGTTTGAAGTCATGCTCAAGCAGCCTGAAGGTTACAGGGGATGATATCTGATAGGGAAGATTGGACACAACCTTGTTGAAGTCTGGAAAATCAACCTTAAGGGCGTCACCGACGATTATGTTAACATTATCTGTTCTGATACGGTCCCTGAGTATCCCGGCGATGAAGGGGTCCCTTTCAATGGCGGTCACCTCACCTGCAAGTTCCGCCATTGGAAGTGTAAGGGTCCCTATACCCGCCCCTATCTCAAGAACATGATCATCCTTACAGAGATCCGCAGAATCAATAATGAACCTTCTCTTATTATCATTAATGAGGTAATTCTGGCCGAGGCTCCTCTGAAGCCTCACACCATACCTTGAAAGAACCTTCCTTGTCTCAGTGTAGAGCCCTGGCATAAAGAAATCAGTCACTTCTCTTTGGGGGTCTTGTGAATATCATGTACTTCCGTTTACCCCTTCTGGCACCCTCAACATCCAGTTCCATGAGGACCCTTTTAACTATGAGCTTAACAGGGTCAGATAGCATGGGGACCCTGTTCTTTATGTCCTCAAAACTCTCAAAGGGTTTCTCCTCCCTGGCCTTAAGGATATCCCACATATGCTTTTTACCGATTCCTGGAAGAAGTTCAAGCTGATGAAGCCTTGTGCTTATAGGACCTGCCTCGTTAAAGAACCTTACAAACCTTTCCTCATTGGACTTCACTATCTCCTCAATGACATAGGGGAGCTCAACCCTTGCTGTGGCTGTTAGATCATTATGCCTCAGCCTCCTGTTGATACGGGCTATCTTATCCCTTTTGCCCTCCCCTATGTAGACCTCCTCATGGATGTCCAGATCCACGTCCGGTTTTGGTGTCAGCTCCAGGAGGGTGAACTCGTCCCTGCCCACTGCCTGGGCAACAGGTCTCTTCTTGAATGTGCCGAAGCCTTCGCTCATGTAACCCAGAGGAAGGTAGTCCAGTATGATAGCATATTCTTCCATGAAATCACATACTCTAATGGTTTATGGGATTGAATATTATTTTTATTCAACCCTGTATTTATCTATTATCTCAAGTATGCCTGGAAGGTCTTCAGCCTTAATGGGAACCCTTTCCTTGGCAAAGATCAGGCGGAGGTCAGAGAGGTCAACGGGCATGAGATCGGCAATCCGAACCGCGTGTCTCTTCTTTATGTTGGGAACCTCCATGAGTTCCTCAACGAGTTCGCGGCTGGTTTCAGGGTCCAGCCTTGAGAAGCGGGTCACATGGTCGAGGACCAGGTTCTGTTCATAGTTCAGCTCATGGTCCTCACCGAATTTTTCAAGGATCTCCTTAACCTCTGCCATAGAAACAGGTTCACTTTCAAGAACTTTTTTCCCTATCATGGGAATCACTTCTGCATCTGAAGGTGCTCCGGCCTTACAACAAGCTGCTTGTCCTTTTTACCATCCTTTATGGCCACAACGAATGCCTTACCCATTTTACCGATAACTCGCCCTGTTTTACCATGGAATCGTGGGTGGGGCTGTCCACGATGAATGCTTGGATCGATGATTATGTGGACAAGGTCATCCTGTTCAAAGTTCTGGATTTTCCTTGTGATGGGATTGGATCTCCCGGGTCTTTTGACCTTCTGAAGCTTGTGCCTTGTTTTACTTCTGAAACCTCTTGATCTTCTCATTTTTTTAACCTCCATAAATAGCCTTTGATGGCGTAACAGTCATTAAAACTTTACAAGAATCAGATATCTAGACTTATAAGTTCTCTATTTAATGCCTACATCAATATATAATTTTTCCTCATGGGGGGTCCCCTACCTCCAGGACATCAAGGGCAGTGCACCTTGCAGCCACCCCGAGGACGCTGCTCACGCTGGGACTGGTGCGTCCATGGTCTCCTGAGATGAGTTCCTTTATATAAAGCCCGCCTTCACCCTTTATTATGAGTTCAAGGCACCCTTCACCCTTCAGATTCCACTTTATATCAAGGACCCTTCTCTTCCGGACCTTATCGGCCCTTCGATGGGAAACCCTGAGGGGGGTCCTCTGGTTTATAACCTTGAGGGTTTCAAGCTTCATGAGGTCCTCCTCTCCAACAGGGCCTTCAAGTTCAACAAGGGCCCTGTAGACCTTGTACCTCTCCCTTGAAGTGTTCTTGATCTCAACCTTCCTGTTCCTTGAGGAGAATTTAAGGCCGCTCACCTCAACCATCCCGGCGGCCCTCCTGTTTATCTCATCCTCCAGGGCTTCAAGGTCCAGATTTCTGGTTCTGGGCTCCAGTATTTCAAGGACGAAGGGTCTTCCCCTTCCAAGCATCCTCACATCAACATCCTCCCTTCCTGAACCATGGAATCTGGTATCCCTACCCCTGCTTGCCTCAAGCACGGGTTCGGATACAAGTTCCTCTACTGATGTGCTGTACATCTTTCCTGTGTGGTTGCATGCTTCACATCCCCTTCCACGGCACCTCCTGCACGGCCATTTAGTCTGGGGTATCCCGCGAACCAGTTTACGGTAGCGGCCCTCAATAAAGATGGGGTTGATCTGAATCCAGATCTTAAGCCCTGTCCGGAAGTCAACCATTACTACAAGGTCAGGGTTTTCGAAATCAGCGCGGCATCCAAGTTCACCTGCAAGCCTCTTACCTATCTCCCGGTTGAGCTCCTTCTTTATGCACTCGGCCTGGATCCCCAGTTTCCTGTTAATCTGCTCGTCCCCTTCGACCAGGTCATCAGGTAGCCTTGTGCCCACGAGTATCGATGAGTACTCAAGGTCCAGGGCACCGATCCTTGATCTTGCGGCTTCAACAGCATCATCAATCCTTTCAAATATGTCCCCGCAGACTGCACATGGACTTTCAGGGGATAGTGAGAATTCCTCCTTAAGCTTCATGCCCCTCAGGAGGTTTCCAGGGCCTTCCATGGAATCTGCGAACCGCCTGCCAAGGCAGTGAAGGCATATATGGGATTCTGTGATCTCCATGAGCTTCTGCAAACGTTCCATCATCTTTTTCTCAGTCTCTGTACTGTTAACGGTGTCCATGGACTTCTTCTCCGGGTGTTTTATCTCATGAACTGTCTCATGAGCTGACCCATCGGTCCGCCCAGCTTTCTTCTTCCAAGGCCCTTCATGGCCTTCTTTGTAACCTTGTAGTACTTTAGGAGGTCTTTAACGTCCTCGTTACGGGTACCTGAACCCCTGGCTATTCTGCGTATCCTTGAATGTTTGATGATATCTGGTTTTTCCAGTTCCTCATCTGTCATGGAGTCCATGATTATAAGGTACCTTTTGATGGTCTCCTCGGTCATCTTACTGGCGTCCTTGGGGAGCTTACCCATCCCAGGGAGCATCTTCATGACCTGCTGAAGGGGGCCCATCTTCCCCATCATCTCAAACTGCACCCTCATGTCCTTGAGGGTGAACCTGCCTGAGAGTATGGCGTCAAGGGACTCCTCAGAGATGTCCTCCTCTGAGACCTCCTCCACCTTTTCAAGGAGGCTCCTGAGGTCACCCATACCCAGCAGCCTTGATATGAACCTTTCAGGGTCAAAGACTTCAAGGTCCTCTATCCTTTCACCGGTACCTATGAATTTAATGGGGGCCCCGATCTCTGCAACAGCTGAGAGCGCACCACCACCCTTGGCGGAACCATCAAGCTTTGTCACTATTATTGAACCGATGTCGGTGGCCTCCCTGAATGCAAGGGCCTGTTCACGGGCCTGCTGGCCTATGGTACCGTCAATTACAAGGATGGCCTCATGGGGCTTGACAACGTCTGAGAGTTCCTCCATCTCATTGAGAAGGTCCTTCTCCTCCTTATGCCTCCCTGCAGTGTCGAATATGATAACATCCTTCTTCTGGAATTCTTCAAGCCCCTTCCTTGCAAGGTCCACGGCGTCCCTGTTCTGGGGGTCACCGTAGACGTCGATATCCTGACCCTCGGTGTACTGCTTGAGCTGCTCGAAGGCGGCGGGCCTCCATGTGTCGGTACAGACAACACCCACCGTGAAGCCCCTCCTGCGCAGGTGCCTTGCAAGCTTACCGATGGTGGTTGTTTTACCGCTCCCCTGAAGTCCAAGGAACAGTATCCTGTAGGGTTTCTCATCTATGCTGAGTTCCTGGGCCTTCTCACCAACCAGCTTCACCATTTCCTCGTACACTATTCTTATGATATGTTCCTTTGGTGTTATCCCCCTGGGTGGCTCCTCATTAAGGGCCCTGTTCTCTATCGACTTTGATAATTTGAATACAAGTTTAACGTTAACATCGGACTGGATCAGGGCTCTCTGGATGTCCTTTATAACTTCCCGGACCACTTCCTCGTCAACTATGGTCATCCCTGCCAGTTTTTTCATTGTTTTACTGAGGCTTCTGCCCAGATTGCCAAGCATGATTTCACCCTCATTCTTCAACAGTCATTAACCATCTGGAGACGGCCACGTCCTTACCATAAACGGCTCTTCAACAATCATTAACTATTGTTGGAGTCAACTTATATATTAAGGAATTGAAAGATTCCCTAGTGAAGGATAAAACAGGGTGCTGTGTGATTGAAATGCTTGATAGACTTAAGGAGAGCCTCAGAAATTCACCTGTAATTAAAAAGGGCGATTACGATTACTTTGTAAATCCAGTAACCGATGGAATACCACTTACAGAGCCCGAGCTACTTGAAGAGGTGGCTAAGGAGATCATAAGAAGGTTCAGGCCTGATGCAGATAAGATCCTCTGCATAGAGGCCATGGGGATACACCATGCAACGGCCCTTTCACTTAAAACAGGGATACCCTTCGTGGTTGTCAGGAAAAGAAGGTACGGACTCCCCGGTGAGGTGGCGGTCCATCAGATGACTAGCTACAGTGAAGGTGAACTCTACATCAACGGTATCAGGGAGGGCGACAGGATACTTGTAATCGATGACGTTGTAAGTACCGGGGGCACGCTCCTGGCGGTCCTGGAGGCACTGAAGGGGATGAATGTTGAAATAGTGGATGTTATAACCGTCATAGACAAGGGCCGCGGATCTGAAGTCGTGAGGGAAAGGACAGGATTCAGTGTCAGAAGCCTTGTAAGGGTCGATGTCGTGGACGGCAAGGTAATCGTGGAGGAAATCCCTCCATAAAATATGAATTGGGGTATCTGAAGGAATGTCGCTTTACAGTTTGGAAACAGAAAGGGTCATCCAGGAGATAAAGAAGCTGGGGGCAGAGGTTGTGGGCCTCCAGTTTCCTGATGGACTCAGGATCAGGGCAACTGAAGTTGCAGAGAGGATAGAGAAGGAGACAGGGTCACTGGTTCTTGTATCTGGGGATCCATGCTTCGGGGCCTGTGATGTTTCAGACAGGAAGATGAGGGGCCTTGTTGATGTCATAGTACACTATGGACACACACCCTTCCCCCTGGACTATGAGGTTCCTGTTATCTTTGCTGAGGCCTACTCTGCCGCAGATGTCTCAGGGGTTCTCAGGAGGGCTGCTGAGATGCTCTCAGGTTACAGGAGGATAGGCCTCGCCACCACCACACAGCACCTCCATCTCCTGGATGATGCCAGGAGGTTCCTGGAGGAAAGGGGCTTCGAGGTTCTCATGAAACCAGGGAGGAACACGGAACCGGGCCAGGTGCTTGGATGCAATTTTTCAGGTATCAGGGGCCTTGATGCCGATGCATACCTCTTCATTGGAAGCGGAGACTTCCACCCCCTGGGCATAAAACTCTTCACAGGAAGGGATGTTCTAGTGGCAGACCCCTACCATGGGGAGGTAAGGAACATCGATGAATTTGCAGACAGGGTTCTCAGGGTGAGGTTTGCAAGGATAACACGGGCCATGGATGCAGAAAGGTGGGGCATAATCCTGTCATCAAAGGAGGGCCAGAAGAGGTTCCAGCTTGCAGAGAACCTCAAGGGGAAACTGGAGGAGGCAGGTAAGAGGGCCATCCTCATTATCATGGACAATATCTCCCCTGACCTCCTCCTCCCCTTCAGGGAACTTGAAGCCTTCGTGGTAACGGCATGCCCCCGTGTGGCCATAGATGACTCCCCAATGTATGATAGACCACTCCTCAACCCATCTGAACTTGAAATAGTCCTTGGTGAGAGGGACTGGGAGGACTACACCCTTGATGAGATCATAATCTGATGGGTGTCTGAATTCAGGTGTTTTTCTTTCCTTGTTTAAACCAATAGTCTGATAAGCATCAGATACCCTGAGTGCCGGGACGGCACAGCACACTGGAATCATCAGAAGCCAGCATATGAAACCACACACCTCTCCACAAAAAACATTATATACTCCATGAGAAATAACCATTATTCAGTATAAGTCAGGTATTGTTTTTATCCTGAAGAGGTGAATGGATGAAAGTTAAATCTGGGGACATGGTTTTTCCCGGAGATTTTTTAGCTGTAAGTGAAGAACTTCTACCATCAGAGGGAACCTATGATGATAACGGGAAGATAAAATCCCTTGTTGTTGGAGAGGTTGAAAGAGACGATAAGAACAAGAGTATAAAGGTGATATCCAGGTTCAGCACCCCCCCGGTCCTCAAGACAGGGACAAGGGTCGTAGGGGAGGTCATTGATGTGAGGGGCCAGCGCGCCCTTGTGAGGATACATGGCATAAAGGGCAGCAGGAGGGCCCTTGCAACCTACTTTGTGGGCGGTGTTCATGTATCACAGGCAAAGAAGGGCTACCTTTCAAAGCTAACAGAGGCCTTCCGCATAGGGGACATTGTGGAGGCGAAGGTCACAAGGGTCATGGGCCTCGATGGCATAGACCTCCAGACATCTGGCCGTGAATTGGGTGTTATAAAGGCCATGTGCACAAGGTGCAGACACTTCATGGAGTTAAACAGCAGGGACGAGGTAAAGTGTCCCAACTGTGAAAATAGAGAGAAAAGAAAGCTTTCAATAAACTATGAAGGTTAAGGAGTAATTATCATGGAAGTTATCCTCAACAAAAGATATGAAATGGAAATCGTATTTGAGGGTGAGACACACACCCTCTGCAATCTACTGAGAAGCATATTGATGGAAGATGATACCGTGAGGGCAGCCGCCTACTCAATCGACCACCCCATAGTGGGCGAACCCGAGCTCTACATAAGGGCAAGAAGCCCTAAGAAGTCACTCCTGGCTGCAGCGGAGACCCTAAGGGAAAGATGTGATGAATTCAGGGCTCTGGCAGAGTCAATTTAATTCTTTTATCATGGAGAACAATAATTTCAGGCAGATAAAATCTGAAATAAGGATTTTAGGTATAGACGACGCACCTTTCACCCCCCGAAGCAGCGAGGATGTTCTTCTGGTTGGAACGGTGTTTCGAGGAGGGCAGTGGCTCGACGGGGTCCTGACAACAAGGATTAAGGTCGATGGACTGGATGCAACAGAGAAGATAATTGAAATGGTTAACCGTTCAAGGCATATGGACCAGTTAAGGGTCATAATGCTTGACGGTCTGACCTTCGGGGGATTCAACGTTGCAGATATAACTGAGATATTCAGGGAAACGGGTCTGCCTGTAATAGTGGTTGTGAGGAGACACCCTGACCTTGAGAGGATAAAAAGGGCCCTTATGCACAGGTTCCCTGACTGGAGGTTGAGGTGGGCGATGATTAAAAGGGCTGGCCGGATCCACCCTGTTGAGGTGAGGGACACCCTTTACATTCAGACGGCAGGGGTGGACCTTGAGGATGCTGCAGAGATTGTCAGGATATCCACGACCAGAAGTTCATTACCTGAACCCCTCCGGGCTGCTCATCTGATTGCATCGGGTGTTGTCTTTGGAGAGTCAAGGGGCGGTGCATAGCTGTGCCCCTCAAAATCCTTCTGGAGGTTCATGATTGAAGACACCACTCCTGACCGTGGACATAAT
Organism: Methanothermobacter sp. THM-1; assembly: GCF_009914355.1. Taxonomy (NCBI): domain Archaea; kingdom Methanobacteriati; phylum Methanobacteriota; class Methanobacteria; order Methanobacteriales; family Methanobacteriaceae; genus Methanothermobacter; species Methanothermobacter sp. THM-1. The sequence goes on along the minus strand of NZ_CP044013.1, from coordinate 1,588,193 downwards.
CATAAGGTTTCCTGAAGACAGGGTTGTCCTTATAAGGAGGGCCAACCCACCCTACAGGGGAGCGTGGGCAATTCCTGGAGGGTTCGTTGAGTACGGGGAGACTGTGGAGGAAGCTGCAAGGAGGGAGGCCCTTGAGGAGACCGGACTTGAAGTGGAACTTGAAGGAATCCTCGGAGTCTACTCTGACCCCTCCAGGGATCCCAGGGGACACACCGTCAGCATATGCTTCACTGCACGGCCGATTTCAGGCGAAGCAGCAGCCGACTCTGATGCGGAGGATCTGAAAATATTCAAACTGGATGAGGTCTCTGGCCTTGAACTTGCATTTGACCATGGAAAAATTCTCAGGGACTTCAGGAGGGCCCTGGAGGAGGGGCAGGGGATTTAGGGGGACTCCAATATCCCTGCACAAGGTTTCTCTCAGGGTCCATGAAATCAAAATAAATATAAATGGTCTTGAATAAAAATCTTAGAAATCAGAGAAATTTCAGTTTCTTTAGCCAGGAGGAAGAAAATGGAGTTCTGTCCTAAATGCGGAGCTGTAATGTTTCCATCCAATAGGAGATTCAAGTGCCAGTGCGGCTATGAAATGGAGATAACAGATAAACTTAAAGACAAATACAACGTTTCAGAGGAAGTTGAATCAAAGGATACCGTGATATTCACAGGCGATGATGTAGGGACACTCCCCACAACAAGGGCCGAGTGTCCTAAATGTGGCAACATGGAGGCCTTCTGGTGGCTTCAGCAGACCAGAAGGGCCGATGAATCCGAGACAAGGTTCTTCAGGTGCACCCGCTGCAAATACACCTGGAGGGAGTATGATTAGAGGCAGGGTTCTTCAGGTGCACCCGCTGCAACCCGGCTCATGATTGATATTCTGGGAATGGTGTGCTGATGGTGGATGAAGGCACTGATAATGGTAAAAAAAAGGAAACAAAATTTGATGAATTCAGGCTCCTTTTAAGCAGGTTCAGGGATGAAATAACCGACGCGGAGTCCGAGGAACACTTCCCGGTCAACCTCATAATCAGGTACCGTAAGGATATTATCAGATACTCATCCATGGTTCTGGGCGCCCTCCTCATCATGGCAGGGGTCATTTCAATCATCGGATCCTCTGATAGGGTTGTGGATAACGTTGTCTCAGGGGAGAACACGGTAATAGCAGCCTTTCTTATACTCACTGGTCTTCTACTTCTGGGCCTGTCCCTTGTCCACAGCCTCCTTAATGGGACATTCATCGACAGGTTCTATAGAGAGGTGAGGGATGCTGAAGCAGGGGATAATGATGATGGAAAAGAGGCGAGAAGTGATGATTCTGGAGACGGGACCGTACCCGGAGATGCAGGACAGGCAGGGAATGGTGAAGCAGGGGATAAGGATAAGTAAGAGTATATAAAAGATGTTCTATAATATCTAGCTATACAGAATAAGGAGGACAAAAATGTTCAAGGCAGAGTTGAATGACCCTAACATTTTAAGGACAAGTTTTGATGCCATATCATCCATTGTGGATGAAGTCCAGATACAGACCAGTGCAGAAGGCATGCGTCTTGACGCCCTTGACAGATCACACATCACATACGTTCATCTTGAACTGAAGGCGGACCTCTTTGATGAATACGTATGCGATGAACCCGAAAAGATCAATGTTGACACAGAGGAACTCATGAAGGTCCTTAAAAGGGCCAAGGCGAATGACAGGCTTCTCCTGTCACTTGATGAGGGGAACCTCATAGTTCAGTTCGAGGGTGAAGCCGTGAGGACCTTCAAGATAAGGCTGATAGACATTGAATACGAGACTCCAAGTCCTCCTGAAATTGAATATGAAAATGAATTTGAGGTCCCATTCCAGCTCCTGAAGGACTCAATAGCTGATATAGATATCTTCTCTGATAAGATAACCTTCCGGGTTGACGAGGACAGATTCATAGCATCTGCCGAGGGAGAGTTCGGGGATGCCCAGATAGAGTACCTCCACGGGGAAAAGATAAATAACCCTGCAAGAAGCGTTTACTCCCTGGACAAGATAAAGGAGATGTTAAAGGCGGATAAGTTCAGTGAGACGGCAATCATAAACCTCGGAAATGACATGCCCCTTAAATTAACCCTTAAGATGCCAAGCAATGAGGGAGAACTTAGTTTCCTCCTCGCTCCTCGAATAGAGGCAGAGGAATAACTGACTGGTGAGGAATGGGGTTGGACGAATTCTTTCAGAAGCTGAGGAGGATTCAGAAGAAGGAAAGATCTGAGAGCGGCCTTGCAAGGGTTGGAGACGACTTCTATCAGAGGGTCCACAGCTACATCGAGGACCTTCTTGAATCGGTGGGCAACGACCCCTTTGCAAAGGAACACTACCTTATAAGGGACACCCAGAGGATAGCAACCGAGATATGCGAGAGGCGTGAGCACAAGATAACAGACAGTGCAGTCATGAACGTTCAGAGATCCTACCAGCTTTTCAATGGCAGACCACAGTTTGACCTGCAGGATACCACACCCCTTAACATGACCCCCGAGGAAGAGGAACTCTATTTTTCCCTTATCGACACCCTGAAGGCTTTCAGGGAGAGGATAATCCCATCCATTGACATTGATACAGGTGAGAGTTCCGGGAGGGTGGATGAAAAAGCCATGAATCCGTCCCCGGGGGAGAAGGAACCTGAACCCTTAGATAAAATAGCTCAGTCACGGGAGGATAGGGGATCTGGACCCCTGGATAGGGACTGCAACGCGGGGCTTGATGATATTGAGACAGTCCTGATATTTGACGAGATACCCTCAAGGATCATCGGGGTGGATGAGAAGGTTTACGGTCCATTCAGGCCACAGGATATTGTCACCCTCCCATCTTTAAATGCAGAGGTCTTTATAAATGCAAAGAAGGGGCGTAGAATGAGGTACTCATGACATCATGACACCTTTTATTATACCATACAAAGGTATAAATAGAGATTTAAGAAATAGTAACCCAATATAAAAAAGTTTATCTCAGGCTTACTTTTTCATTAGAAGAGGTGATTAGATATGAAGATTCCTAAAGAAAGAAGAACTTACTGTCCAAACTGCAGGAAACACACGGTTCACGAGGTACTTGAATCAAAGAGAAGAAAGGCAAGTGAGCTTAAGTGGGGACAGAGGCAGTTCAGAAGGGTCACCGCAGGTTACAGGGGTTACCCACGTCCGCTGCCATCAGGCAACAAACCGGTCAAGAAACTGGACCTCAGACTTAAATGCAAGGAATGCGGAAAGTCCCACATTAAAAAGAAATCATTCAGGGCCGGAAGAGTTGAATTTGTAGCCTAGGGGTGATTTTAGTGATGTTTTACAATACAAGAAGCAATTTTCTCCGTGTTAAATGCATGGACTGTGGCAATCAGCAGGTTGTCTTTGACAGGGCAGCGTCACAGGTACAGTGCATAATCTGTGGTAAAACACTGGTTGAACCAACAGGAGGAAAATCAAAGATTAAAGCCCAGATTCTAGAGGTCCTGGATTAAACCTAGGTGTTTTAAAATGGTAAGAAGAAAAAATGAATGGCCTGAGGAGGGCGAACTCGTAGTGGGAACCGTCCACAAGGTCCTTAACTACGGCGCCTTCGCAACCCTGGAGGAATACCCGGGGAAAGAGGCTTTCATTCATATCTCAGAGGTCTCCTCTGGATGGGTTAAAAACATAAGGGACTTTGTAAGGGAAAACCAGAAAATAGTTGCAAGGGTCCTGCGCGTCAATCCAAGGAAGGGACATGTTGATGTCTCAATGAAAAGGATACGTGAGGATCAGAGGACAAAGAAGATCCAGGCCTGGAAAATTGAGCAGAAGGCTGAAAAATTCCTTGAACTGGCAGCAAAGGATCTTGGAGTGGACCTTGACACGGCCTATGAAAAGGTTGGATATGAACTCATGGACATATTCGGCGACCTCTACGGCGCCTTCGAAACCGCTGCAGAGGAGGGTGAACAGGCCCTTATAGATGAGGGAATCCCTGAAGACTGGGCATCAGCGATAACAGAGATCGCCAGACGCAACATAACACCCCCTGAGGTTCAGATAACTGGTTACGTCGATATCAAGTCATACGCACCCAACGGTGTCGAGATCATCAGGAAGGCCCTTAAATCAGCCCAGGATGAGGGCATAATCGTCCAGGCTGTTGGGGCTCCAAGGTACAGGCTAATCGTGAAATCCACGGATTATCTTGATGCAGAGAAACAGCTCAAGGAAGCTGCCCAGAAGTGCATAGAGATAGTGGAGAAGGAGGGTGGAGAGGGAGAATTCCACCGTGAGCTGACATGAAGATGAAGAGATGCAGTTCATGCGGGGAATACACCCTCAGGGATGTCTGCCCTCACTGCGGGGGAGCCACGGGAGTAGTATACCCTCCGAAATTTTTCCCTGAGGACAGGTACGGTAAGTACAGGAGAAAGCTGAAAAGAGAGCTTCTCATGAAGAATAACGGTGAATAAAATGAGGGAAACAACCATAAATGTCCTGGAAGATGTTGAGCTTTCCAGCCCTGTTTTTATCGAGGCCCTCCCTGGAATCGGTCATGTTGGAAAACTCGCAGCCGACCATATAATAGATGAGCTTGATGCTGTGAAGTTCGCGGAGCTTTACTCCCCATCATTCCCGCCACAGGTCTTGGTCGATGAGGATGGAATAATCGAGCCAATCAAAAATGAGTTCTATTACCTCAAGGATGCAGGTGAAGATGGCAGGGATTACATAGTACTTGTCGGGAACACCCAGGGACTTTCACCTGAGGGTCAGTATGAGATATGCGGCCTCATACTTGACTTTGTTGAAGGGTACGGTGTTAAGGAGATATTCACCCTCGGGGGCCTTGCAACAGGACAGCCCGTTGAGAAGGCAAGGGTTTATGGTGCAGCCACCAGCATGGAGCTTGCAGAGAAGCTCAGGGAGCATGATGTTATACTGAGATCCGCAGATGGGGGCATCATAGGTGCTTCAGGCCTGCTTCTGGGCATGGGATCACTTAGGGGCATGAATGGTGTATGTCTCATGGGTGAAACACCCGGCTACTTCATCGATGCAGAGGCTGCAAGGGCACTCCTCAAGGTCCTTCTTGAAATGACCAAACTTGATGTAAGCCTTGAAAAGCTGGAGGAGAGGGCTGAAGAGACCAGAAAGATGATAATGAAGGCCCAGCAGATGGAGCAGGAGATGATTGACAGGATGAACCTTAAACCCGGTGAAGAAGACCTCCGGTACATAGGTTAATTCTTTTTTTTAAGCTTTCATGGATGATCTGATGATTGTCAATGCCGACCTCCATATTCACAGCTGTTTTTCAAGGGCAACGTCCCGTAATATGGTTGTAGAGAACATAGCCCCCCAGGCACGGTTCAAGGGTCTTCAGGTGGTGGGGACGGGTGACGCCCTTCACCCTGGATGGAGGAAGATGATAGCTGAGGGCACCCGTTACCTTGGGGATGGTGTTTACCAGAGGGGGGACTGCAGTTTCATAATAACAGCTGAGGTTGAGGATTCAAGGAGGGTCCATCACATACTTATCCTCCCATCCCTTGAGGCTGCAGAGGAAATCGCTGAGAGGATGATCCAGGGAACCCCCTCGGATGGGAGGCCAAGGGTAAGGCTGGACGGCGCCGGTATAATTGACCTTGTACATGAATATGATGGCCTTGCAGGACCTTCACATGCCTTCACACCATGGACGAGCATGTACAAGTCCTATGATAGCTATATGGACTGTTACGGTGTGAAGCCGGACTTCCTTGAACTTGGACTTTCTGCTGATACAGATATGGCTGATAAGATAGCAGAACTTGAGGATATACCCTTCCTTACAAATTCAGATGCACATTCACCGTGGCCTCACCGCCTTGGAAGGGAGTTCAATCAGCTTGAAATGGATGATGTGTCATTCACTTCACTCAAAAGGTGCATACTGAAGAAGAGGATCACAGCAAATTATGGCCTGGACCCGCGCCTCGGCAAGTATCATATGACTGCCTGCACAAGGTGCCACAGGATCTATGAGCCAGAAGAGGCACTTGGTATGAACATGAAGTGTCCCTGCGGCGGTAAAATCAAGAAGGGTGTTGATTACCGCATCTATGAACTTTCCTCATGGGATGAACCCCGCCATCCTCCCCACAGACCACCCTATGTGCATCTCATGCCCCTTGCTGAGATAATAGCCATGAAACATGGTAAGGGGGTTACAACAAAATTTGTCCAGGGCATATGGCAGGGGCTGGTGGATGAGTTCGGCACGGAGATAGACGTACTCCTTAATGCCCCCTTGATGGCATCGCCTCTATTGATGGGGAGGTTGCTGCTGCAGTGAGGGCCTTCCGTGATGGATCCCTTATTGTGATCCCTGGCGGCGGCGGAAGGTATGGTGAGATAAGGTTCCCTGCTGAAACCCTCGATGCCTACTTCAGCAGGTAGTTAATTCATTTCAGAAGTTCAAGCCATTCCTGAAAGCTTCTGATTATCTGGTTTTTTGTCCTTAAAGATATTTACTGGTGGTTATTAGACCTAACCTTAATATTGGTATCAGGGGATCCGGGGACCCCCATGAAATATGGACCCTACTATAATCTAATAGAATAAGTATGTCAAATTTTATTTATTCTGCTCAGTGATACTTGAATAGTTTATGGTGTGCATCCTTTTCGATCCCTGCTACTTGAATGATTTTTTTCTGATTAAGTGTGCATCATCAGTAGAGATTCTTGAAAGGATCTATAAAAATAGTTGAAGCGGACCCGCCGGGATTTGAACCCGGGACCTTCAGATTAGGAGTCTGATGCCCTATCCTGGCTAGGCTACGGGCCCCTTCTCACTCACCTATTTTTAGCGGACCCGCCGGGATTTGAACCCGGGACCTTCGGATTAGAAGTCCGACGCCCTATCCTGGCTAGGCTACGGGCCCTTACAAAAGAGTAAAAGAATATTGAATTTTTTCATATATAAACTTTTACATGTATATGGGTGTTTCCACCTCTCCCTGGACGGTCTCTGCAAGCTTTTTAAGTCTGGATTCTATTGCCTGGGCCTCCTGAAGGAGTGGTTCAGGGTCAATACTGGTACCGAGCATGCTGTTGAGGACATCAACAACAGCTGCAGCTGCCCTTGGATCAGGGTAGGGGTTGAGTATTTCTGCAAAGAGACAGGATGCATGTATATCCCTGACCGCACACCTTGTAAGGAGCGTGCCTGAGATTCCGTTAAGGTTGCCGAAGGGCACTATTGGAATGCCAAGATCAGCGAGCCTCTGAATGACATCCTGGCTGTTACCTGCACCTGCAACAGGCTGGGACTTTTCCCTGACAACCATGCTGTTGAATGTTATCAGTTCGTGGCTCCTGTTCCTCTCCATCCACTCCACGATGGCATTTGTCATATCATAGACCACTGCAGGGGGGAGTATGAAGTCTGAAAGGAATAGAACTATCCCCTCACCCTCATATATCCTGAAGGGGTGTATTGCAACCCCCCTGTAGAGAACGGCCAGCGGCGGGAAGTACTTTGAATCAATGTAGCCTATTTCCCTCATTTTAAGATCCTCAACAAGGAGCCAGCCCACTATGTTGCCTATAAGGCCGACGCCAGGGGAACCTTCAAGTACAACGGCATCCTCCACATCCTCTGAATAGATTGTACAACACTCTGTTTTTGTTTCAATCATCATGGAGCACCACCAGCCCCTCCAAGGTTCTTACCTGTTATAGGGTCGATGTAGATTTCACCTACAGTTTTACCATTCATTTCGATGGGGACAAGATAAACTGTTTTTCCATTCATCTTAACAAGTCTGGGGGCCCCTGCCACCGCACCCTCCTGTTTGATGTAACTCTGAGCAATTTTCTTTGCTTCAGAGGAGGACACCTTCACATTCATACCTGAATCACCACCTGCATCACCTGAACCTTCTCCGGTCATCTCTGATGAAGTGGAGGGTGATTCGCTGTGAACACTGGACTCTTCTGATGGGTTCGGGTTTGAGCTACCCTGGGGGTTCGTGAATTTCCAGAGCGACTCGGAATTCTGACTCACCTGATAACCTGCAGCAACGGCTCCAATTATCAGGACTATTGCCACTGATGCTAGAATTTTTGAGTTTATCATCAACTCACCTTCTTGGATTATGTGTTCCACAAACCTAGAGGTTTGTGGTTTCAGGTATAAATAAATATCCGGCATCAGTATTACAAACTAAAAAATTCATATTAAACATTAGTGTTTCTACCAATTATAATTACTCTCCACCATTCTATAAATACTTTTCACCTTTTTCATAATTGAAAAACTTATAACATTTAAAAACAGCTATAATATTGAGGGTTTTTCGAACTTTAAAAACAAGAGGTGATACATTTGAGCGAAAGGATTGTTATATCGCCGACATCACGACAAGAAGGACATGCAGAACTTGTCATGGAAGTCGATGATGAGGGAATAGTGACAAAGGGGCGATACTTCAGTATTACTCCTGTCAGGGGCCTGGAGAAGATAGTAACAGGAAAAGCACCTGAAACAGCACCTGTTATTGTCCAGAGGATATGTGGAGTATGCCCGATACCACACACACTTGCTTCAGTTGAGGCAATCGACGACTCCCTTGACATTGAAGTTCCAAAGGCAGGAAGACTTCTGAGGGAACTTACACTGGCAGCACACCATGTAAACAGCCATGCCATACATCAATTCCTTATAGCACCAGACTTCGTACCTGAAAACCTCATGGCAGATGCAATAAATTCAGTTTCAGAAATAAGGAAGAACGCCCAGTACGTAGTTGACATGGTTGCAGGTGAAGGTATACACCCCTCTGATGTCAGGATAGGGGGAATGGCCGATAACATAACCGAACTTGCAAGGAAAAGACTCTACGCAAGGCTCAAGCAGCTCAAACCAAAACTTGACGAGCACGTTGAACTCATGATAGGACTCATAGAGGATAAGGGCCTTCCAAAGGGTCTTGGAGTCCACAACCAGCCAACCCTTGCAAGCCATCAGATATACGGTGACAGGACAAAATTCGACCTGGACAGATTCACAGAGGTAATGCCTGAAAGCTGGTACGATGACCCTGAAATAGCCAAAAGGGCATGCTCAACAATACCACTATATGATGGAAGGAACGTTGAGGTAGGTCCAAGGGCAAGGATGGTGGAATTCCAGGGGTTCAAGGAAAGAGGTGTTGTTGCACAGCACGTTGCAAGGGCACTTGAAATGAAAACAGCACTTGCAAGGGCCATCGAGATACTTGATGAACTTGACACATCAGCCCCGGTCAGGGCAGAGTTTGATGAGAGGGGAACAGGAAAACTTGGTGTGGGTGCAATTGAAGGTCCAAGGGGACTTGACGTCCACATGGCAAAGGTTGAAAACGGTAAGATCCAGTTCTACAGTGCACTTGTCCCAACAACCTGGAACATACCAACCATGGGACCAGCAACAGAGGGCTTCCACCATGAATATGGACCACACGTTATCCGCGCATACGACCCCTGTCTATCATGCGCCACCCACGTGATGGTTGTTGATGATGAGGACAGATCAGTAATCAAGGATGAAATGGTCAGACTCTAAGGGAATAACATGCCATACGACGCTGAGATTCTAGTGGTGGGCTGTGGAAACATCCTTTTCAAGGACGATGGATTCGGCCCGGAAGTTATCAAAGGCCTTGAAGAATACTTCAAGGATAGGGAAAAACCAGATAATGTAATGTTCATTGATGCTGGGACTGGCGGTCCGCACTTCGTCTTCTCACTTCCACATGAGCAGTGGAAGAAGATGATAGTGGTGGATGTTGTTGAATTCAATGCGGAACCAGGGACCCTCAGAAAATTCGATGTAACCGAGATTCCGAAGGGATCCTATGAAAACATGCATACATGGCCAGTGAGCCAGCCCCTCCATGAACTCAGTGAAAGGATTGATGTTGTGGTAATAGGATGTAAACCAGGGGAAGTATCAGCACCCAATGTTGAGATGGGCCTCACACCCCCGGTTAAAGAGGCTGTTCCCAGGGCCATTCAGATGATTTTAAAGGAGATCGGGGTTTCTAAATGAGTTTAATCGCCCGAATCAAAAGATTTTTAGGATTGGAGGCTGAAGCTAAAGGGGAAAAACCTGAAAAGGAAGAATCTGAACCTGTTGGAGCTTCAAAAGAGGAGGTTGAGAAAGTGGCTGAAGAAAATGCAAAACCAAGAATAGGATACATCCACCTGAGCGGATGTACCGGAGATGCTATGTCGTTAACTGAAAACTACGACATTCTCGCGGAATTACTCACCAATATGGTAGATATCGTTTATGGACAGACCCTCGTGGATCTCTGGGAGATGCCAGAGATGGACCTTGCACTGGTTGAGGGTTCTGTCTGTCTGCAGGACGAGCACAGCCTGCACGAACTCAAGGAACTCAGGGAGAAGGCTAAACTTGTCTGTGCCTTCGGGTCATGTGCAGCTACAGGCTGTTTCACAAGGTACTCAAGGGGTGGACAGCAGGCACAGCCATCACACGAGTCCTTTGTGCCAATAGCTGATCTCATAGACGTGGACCTTGCACTGCCAGGCTGCCCGCCATCACCTGAGATCATAGCAAAGACGGTTGTGGCACTGCTTAACAATGATATGGACTACCTGCAGCCAATGCTGGACCTTGCAGGATACACAGAGGCATGCGGATGCGACCTGCAGACAAAGGTTGTTAACCAGGGCCTCTGTATCGGGTGTGGAACATGTGCAATGGCCTGCCAGACAAGGGCCCTTGACATGACCAACGGAAGGCCGGAACTTAACAGTGACCGCTGCATAAAATGTGGAATCTGCTATGTGCAGTGCCCAAGGAGCTGGTGGCCTGAAGAACAGATTAAAAAGGAGTTAGGGCTATAGGAGGCTGTGAAGATGGTTTTAGGTACTTACAAGGAGATAGTTTCCGCCAGGTCAACAGATAGGGAGATTCAGAAACTTGCCCAGGACGGAGGGATAGTTACAGGTCTTCTTGCATACGCTCTGGATGAAAGGATAATTGAAGGAGCAGTCGTTGCAGGGCCAGGTGAAGAGTTCTGGAAACCACAGCCAATGGTTGCAATGACATCAGATGAACTCAAGGCCGCTGCAGGCACCAAGTACACATTCTCACCAAACGTGATGATGCTCAAGAAGGCCGTGAGACAGTACGGTATAGAGAAGCTTGGTACAGTAGCCATACCATGCCAGACAATGGGTATAAGGAAAACCCAGACCTACCCATTCGGTGTAAGGTTCCTTGCAGATAAGATAAAACTCCTGGTTGGTATCTACTGTATGGAGAACTTCCCCTACACATCACTCCAGACCTTTATCTGTGAAAAACTTGGAATCAGCATGGAACTGGTTGAGAAGATGGACATAGGTAAAGGAAAGTTCTGGGTCTACACCCAGGATGATGTCCTGACCCTCCCTCTCAAGGAGACCCATGGATACGAACAGGCCGGGTGTAAGATCTGTAAGGACTACGTCGCTGAACTGGCAGATGTATCAACAGGTTCCGTTGGATCACCGGATGGATGGTCCACAGTGATAACAAGGACCGATGCAGGGGATTCAATATTCAAACAGGCAGTTGAGGCAGGACTCTTTGAAACAAAACCAATAGAGGAAGTTAAACCAGGGCTTGGACTTCTTGAGAAACTCGCTGCCCAGAAGAAGGAGAAAGCAGAAAAGAACATCGCCGCAAGAAAGGAGATGGGATTACCAACACCCTTCTGATCCCATCAATTACTTTTTATTTTTAAAGATTCTTCAGAACTTCTGATCTTCGGGATTTTTAGTTAAGGTTGCTTATTGGTAATTGATGAGCATCCCTGGATTTAGTTTATGCTTATCTTGATTGGTAATTGATGTATGCACATCTTTTGATGGTTTATTCTGTGATCACGGTACAGCCATCCTTTTCAACGATAACGGTGTGCTCCCACTGGGCGACCAGGGCACCGCTTTTCTCCCTCAGGACATGGTAGGGGTAGATTGCCCTTGACTGAATTAACATCCTCATGGATGCATTGAGCCTTTTTGGTTCAAAGTATTCCTCAAGCCACCTCTGGGCAAAGGGAAGGGCATGATACTCCTCCTTGATCCTGCCAAGCACCCTCCTTGCATGGACAAGCCTCAGCGGACGGTCCCTCAGGAAACGGAAGATATGTGTCTCGGGCATGTCCGTTACAAGACCAACACCATCCGTTGCAAAGGGTTCGATTGCAAGGACATCACCCTCCTCAAGGAGATGCGGATTTCTTTCCGTTATATTCGGAATTGAAAGGCCTGAATGAAGTATCCACCGGTCCATGCTGTGCCCTGTGAGGTTTGCAACGGGTTTCATTCCATGGGAGTGTATTTTCTCCTCAATAACCCTCCCTATTTCACCAACCTCAACCCCAGCCCTTATAGTGGCCAAGGCATCCTCGAGGGCCTCCCTGGCAGCATCCATCATGACGTAGCACCTTTCATCTGCATCACCAACAGCAACCGTGATTGCAGTATCGGCTATGAATCCATCAACATGGGCACCAAGGTCCAGCTTAACAAGGTCACCTTCCTTTATCAGGGTTTTATCTCCCGGTGGTGATGTATAGTGGGCGGTCACATCGTTAATTGAGACGTTACAGGGGAATGCCGGTTCGGAACCCTCACTTCTTATAGAACCCTCAACATGGTTCACCAGCTCCAGTACCGGCATACCATCCTTTATGAGCTTTGAGGCATCGTCACGGACCTTTGAAACTATTTTACCTGCCTTCAGATATGAACTGATCATATTCATCACTAAAATTCACTGATTAAAATTACTTAAGGGTGGAAGTATATATTCTTACCATTAAATAATATATTATGGTGAGGTATATGGTGTCGGGCACGGTGATTTCACAGCAGAATATTATATGGCTTATAATAGCCATCCTGGGTTTTATAACGGTTATAATAGTCTCTATACAGTGGAGGAGGGTCAGGGAATCCCAGAATGATATAGTCATTCTTGAGAAGCAGATTGAACTTAAAAAGATATCACTGGTGGAGAACGACCTTAAGGCCAAACGTTTAATGGAGACAACGATACCGCTTCCCAAGGAAAAACAGGAAAGGCTTTCTGCAATAAGGAAGGATACAATGAGTCTCATGCATGAGCTGGGATACCTCCAGAGTGAGATAAGTGAGCGCCTGGCACTCCTTGAAGCCCAGACAGAATTCAAAAAACTCAAGAAAATGCTCAGGGATATTGAGAAGAAGGAAGCGGAACTGGGCATTAAACTGAAATGATAGGGGTGATCCTATGGGTCCTGTGGAGCTACTTGCAATCCTGATACTTGCAGGTGCGGTTATTGTCCTGATATACTATTATCTGATGGAGTCAGGTAACGGTAGAGGCGTCAGGACACAGATATATGGTATAGGTGAAAGGATAGGTGCTGAGGAGGGAGAAGGCTACATGAGTGGTGTTGGAGAGAAGGTCTCTGGAATGGGTGACAGGATTATGGGAAAGGTCAGGGATGTTCCCATAAGTACCGATGTGATTTCAAACAAGATTGATGCATTCCTCAACGAAAAGAGTGATGAGCTAATTGAGGACTGGGAACTCGCAACAAAGAATGATATCAATGACCTTCAGAAGAGGCTGAACCTCATATCAAGGAACATCGATGAGCTTGAGCGGAGGTTCAATGAGTACAGGGGCTACACCAATAAGAAACTTGAATCCCTGGATGAACGCCTGAAGAGGCTGGAAGAGGAGAGGGAATAAACACCGCAACCTTTATATACTGAAATAACAAATCTAATGTTTAGCGGGGTGGGGTAGTCTGGTGATCCCGCGGGGCTCATAACCCCGAGATCCCTAGTTCAAATCTAGGCCCCGCTATCAGTTCTTATTTCTCATGTTTACTTACCGGGGCAAGCCGGAGGGCAGCTGACGGTCCTTAAAGGGCTGAGGAAACTCCACCCATCATACAGAACCGTGGTGCTGTGAGGCATCAGCTGAGAGGCTGGACCCTGGAACAGAAACGACACGTCTCCTGGTGGATGATAATGATGCTTCAGCTGAAGAAGCAGACTGACATCAGGAGGATCGGTGAAACGGCCATTCCACGGGATGCAAGGACAAATACTGCCTGTGACTACTGTAGGAGGCAGAGGTAGTCCGCCAAGATGAATGCTGCCAAAACAGAAGGTGGGTTACTCCCGGCATGCCCCACTCAATTATAAACTTCAGAGAAGGAGCGTTTCTCAATTTTAAGTAAAAAATAAGTGGCTTCAATGGATTCAGATTCAGTTAAAAAATTGATTTTGATGGTATCATCCTTCATTCCGGTGGCTGTCCGCTGTGGTGCAATGTTAGTGGATTATGGCGTCCTTCACCTTATCAAAGAAGCCCTTATCGTCATGGATCTCATCACCGCTTATACTTGCAAATTCCTTCAGCAGCTCCTTCTGTCTGGAGCTTAGTTTTCTTGGGGTCACAACCTTCACCTTCACATACAGGTTGCCGTAGCCGTTCCATTTAAGGTGTGGCATCCCGTGCCCCTTAACACGGAAGGTTGTGCCGCTCTGGGTGCCTGCAGGTATCCTGAGCTTCACGGGCCTGTCAAGGGTCGGAACCTTAACGGTGTCCCCGAGGGCCGCCTGCACGAAGCTTATAGGCTTTTCAGTGTAGAGGTTCGCACCATCCCTTTCAAATATCCTGTGGGGTTTGACCTTTATCACAACGTACAGGTCTCCTGGCTGGCCTCCGCGAAGACCCATCTCACCCTCACAGGGTATCCTGAGCCTTGAACCTGTTTCAACACCAGGGGGGATCTTCACGTGTATCGTACTGGTCTTCTTCACGATCCCCCTGCCGTTGCAGTTACTGCAGGGTTTTTCAACGACTGTTCCCTCACCCTGACAGTCCGGGCAGGTGCTTATGTTCATCATCTGACCCAGTATTGTGTTCCTTACCTGCCTTACCTGCCCGCTACCGCCACATGTTGAGCAGGTCCTTGTACCTGTACCCGGTTCTGCACGTGTACCTTTACAGACAGGGCACTTCTTTGTATGGGGCACCCTTATGTCTGTTTCAAGTCCCCTGTATGCGTCTTCAAGGCTTATTTCAAGGGTGTACTCCAGATCAGCGCCTCTCTGGGGTCCACGTCTTCTTCCCCGTCCAAATCCGAACATATCGAAGATGTTACCCACGTCAAATCCAAGGCCGCTGAATATGTCCTCAAAGTTGATGTTGCTGAATATATCCTCCTGGCTGAAGCCATCCATACCGGCATGGCCGAACTGGTCATATCTTCTTCTTTTCTCATCATCGGATAACACTGCGTAGGCTTCACTTATCTCCTTGAACTTTTCAGCTGCAGCGGGGTCATCACTGACATCAGGGTGGTACTTTTTTGCAAGCCTACGGTAGGCCCTTTTTATTTCCTTCTTATCAGCACCCCGATCAACACCGAGGACCTCATAGTAGTCACGCTTCGCCATCGAATTTCACCTGTACTCTAAAAGTAGTCCTGAAAATCAGTATGAGTTCATGGTATAAAAAAAGTTTGGGATGGAAGGTTAATTTTTAACCTCAAAGTCGGCGTCTATTGTGTCATCACCCCCGGCCTGGCCCCGGGATGCCTGGTCTTCGGAGGTGTTAGCTGCCTGCTGCTGGGCTGCCTGCTGGTATATGACCGCACCTATTTCCTGAACGGTCTTTGTGAGCTCCTCTGTCTTTGCCTTTATGGCCTGGATGTCATCACCGGCGATGAGTTCACGGAGTTCGCTGACCTGTTTTTCAACCGCCTCCTTCCTGTCTGATGGCACCTTATCACCGAGTTCCTGGAGGGTCTTTTCAGCCGTGTAGATCATTGAGTCAGCGTTGTTCCTTATTTCGATTTCCTCCTGCTTCCGCTTGTCTTCTTCGGCGTGTTTCTTGGCCTCCTCGATCTTCTGTTTTATTTCTTCCTCTGATAACTTGTTTGGTGCTGTTATGGTTATAGCTTGCTCCTTTCCGGTTCCAAGGTCCTTTGCTGAGACGTTCAGTATACCGTTGGCGTCAATGTCAAAGGTGACCTCTATCTGGGGCACTCCACGGGGTGCGGGGGGTATCCCGACAAGCTGGAACCTTCCAAGGCTTGTGTTGTCCGCTGCCATGGGCCTTTCGCCCTGAAGCACATGTATGTCAACGGATGTCTGGTTGTCTGCCGCGGTTGAGAATATCTGACTCTTCTTTGTGGGGATCGTTGTGTTCCTCTCGATCAGTTTGGTGAAGACCCCTCCAAGGGTCTCTATACCCAGGGATAATGGGGTTACATCAAGGAGCACAAGGTCCTTTATTTCACCTGCAAGGACCCCTCCCTGTATGGCCGCACCCATCGCAACACATTCCATGGGGTCTATTCCCCTTTCAACGGGTTTTCCTATGAAGTCCTCAACGAATTTCTGGACTATGGGCATCCTTGTAGGTCCACCCACAAGGATTATCTTATCAACGTCCTCCCTGCTCATGCTGGCATCCTTGAGGGCCTGTTCCATTGGACCTGCACATCTCTGGACGATGGGGTCAACAAGTTCTTCCAGTTTGGCCCTTGTGATGGTCTTTATGAGGTGTTTTGGACCGTCCTGTGCAACGGTTATGTATGGGAGGTTTACCTCGGTTGTGAGGGTTGTTGAGAGCTCTATCTTTGCCTTTTCGGCAGCTTCCCTCAGCCTCTGAACCGCCTG
Source organism: Methanothermobacter sp. THM-1 (assembly GCF_009914355.1). Taxonomy (NCBI): domain Archaea; kingdom Methanobacteriati; phylum Methanobacteriota; class Methanobacteria; order Methanobacteriales; family Methanobacteriaceae; genus Methanothermobacter; species Methanothermobacter sp. THM-1. The sequence goes on along the minus strand of NZ_CP044013.1, from coordinate 1,571,463 downwards.
GTCATCCTCCATGAGGTCTATTCCTGTCTCTTTCCTGAATTCCTCGGCAAGATAATTCATTATGGCGTTGTCCATGTCTGTACCGCCGAGCTGGGTGTCACCGCTTGTGGATCTTACCTCAAAGACTCCTCCACCGAATTCCATTATTGTAACGTCCAGTGTTCCACCACCAAGGTCAAAGACCATTATGACAAGGTCCTCGTCTTCCTTGTCAAGGCCGTAGGCGAGGCTTGCTGCTGTTGGCTCGTTGACCAGTCTGACAACTTCCAGTCCTGCGATGGTACCGGCATCCTTTGTTGCTGTCCTCTGGTTGTCGTCAAAGTATGCGGGTACCGTTATAACTGCCTTCTTTATCTCCTCGCCAAGGAAGGCTTCGGCGTCCTTTTTAATCTTCTGGAGTATGAATGCAGAGATCTCCTGTGGTGTGTACTCCTTCCCCTGGACCTTGACCTTGCGATCGGTACCCATACTCCTCTTTATGGCCGTGATGGTGTTTTCAGGATTGGTGACCGCCTGTCTTCTTGCCGGTTCACCCACCAGCATCTGGCCGTCCTCTGTAAATGCCACGCAGCTAGGGAATGACTTACCATACTGGGAGGCACCCTCTGCACTGGGTATGATGGTTGGCTTACCACCTATAAGGACTGCGGCTGCAGAGTTACTTGTTCCAAGGTCAATACCGATGATTTTTTCTTTCTTCGCCATATGATCACCTCAATCAGCTTTTCTTACATACCTTAACAATTGAATGCTTTATTATTCGATCATTGAGCCTGTAACCCTTTGATAACTCCTCTATGATCATACCATCCTCGTATTCATCATGGTTTTCAACCATAACGGCTTCATGCTGGAATGGATCGAATTTCTCACCCTCTGCAGGGATTTCACTGAGGCCCTCCTTTCTGAGGGTGTCCCTGAACTTTTTATAGATCATCTCAAGGCCGTCATCCTCGGCCCGGTTTTCAAGGGCCCTTTCAAGGTCCTCGTACACATCAAGGAGTTTAAGTATCAGCCTTTCATTTGCGTTTTTTATGAGTTCTCTTTCCTGTTTCTGCACCTGTTTCTTGTAGTTCTCAAAGTCTGCCTGGAGTCTCTGGAGGTGTGAGGTGTACTCCTCTATTTTCTCATCCTTTTCACTCACTTCATCTTCAAGTTCACTTAAGCGTCTTTTAAGTTCGTTTAATTTTTCTTCACAGTCACTGTCTGGTTTAGAATCAGTTTTTTCCTTGCACATCACTTCACCTTTTTCTTCTTTTAAAAATAATTAAAGTTACCGTAGGTTACATATAGTCTATAGCTATTATACTAACAAAACGTTATATAAACCTTTCGACATAACATTATCCGATGACCGGAAATTCTACTGACGACGGAAACATGGAAGCAATCCTTGATGTTATGGGATGTAAAACAAGGAGGGAAATAATAAACCTCCTCCGTGAGGAGCCCAGGTTTGTCAGTCAGATATCAAGGGAACTAGATATCGGACAGAAGGCCATAATAGAACACCTCAGGGCCATGGAGGAGGCAGGGATTTTAAGTTCATTCTTCAGGAAGATAGAGAGGGGAAGGCCAAGGAAATACTATGACATCTCAAGGGACATACATGTCAGCATAACAATAAACAGGAACACATTCAGGGTCGATGTTGCCGACGAGGTCTTCAGGAGGAAACAGTTACCCCCCGGTGACGACTGGGCCAGGCTCATCAATATTGAGAGAAGAATAAAGAAGGGTGAATGGGAAGCCCTTGAGGAGCTTAAGAACCTCATAAGACTCTACGACCACCTTAAAAGAAAGGCCGAGGACATTTTATCAGAGGCAGAGGGCCTCAGAAGGACCGAGTAGGCGGCATCTTCTGAGGGTTCAGGATCACCATCTTTAGAAGGACTAAATAGTGGACTTATGTTGAGTATTCTGCATACCCTCGGCATGTCTGGAAGCACTGAAGGGTGAACTCAACCGTATTTGAGGGATGCAAGCACCGCCTGGCCAAGGGACACGGAACCGTCCCCGGCACATGAGTTCCTGTGCTGGATGAAACCGTAGCCCTCCCTGTTTATGTAGTCCCTCACGGCAAGGCTTATGGCTTCATTATAGAACACCCCACCTGTTCCACCTATACACTCAACACCCGTATCTACTGCTGCAAGGACAGCCATCTCTGCAAGACCCTCTGCAACAGCCCTCTGGCCTGCATATGCTATTTCATTCACATCTTCACCCCTCTCCAGGAGGTCCATCACCTGGAGGAGTATCCCTGACGTATTGAGGATGTACCTGCCCTTACTCCTTTTAACCTCAAAGGGGATTTTGAGGTGTCCCCTGGCAGCGAATGCTGCTGATTCAAGTTTCATTGTGCATTCCCCCTCATAGGTCCTCCTTCCGCAGATGTTAAGTGCGGCAGATATTGCATCAAGCACACGACCCGTACTGGTGCTTAAACTCACATTAAGACCTGATTCAAGCTGCTTTATCACTGTATCGATTTCCCTTTCACCGTGGGGGAAGTAGTGGATGTAACGCCTGGTGAAGATTTCCCTCAGTTCTTCAGCGTCATGGTACTCTCCAAGTATTGAAAGGAGCATCCTTGCAGGATACCTTGTTGCAAGGTCTCCGCCAGGCATCTTCTGGGGCATGAGGCTTCCAAGTCTCCTGTACTCGGGGCCAGTGCAGTGGAGGATTTCACCACCCCATGAGGTCCCGTCATCCCCGTACCCAACACCATCTGCAGCTATACATATGCACTCGTCCACCATGTTGTCGAACATGAGGGCAAGGGAGTGGGCGTGGTGGTGCTGGACCCTGAGGATTTCTGCAGATAATTCCTCAGCCACCTCCTCGGCGTACCCTGTGGTAAGGAAGCGGGGGTGGAGGTCGCATGCCACAACGTCCAGTTCATCTGTCCCTGTTATGTTCATGAGGTGCTCCACGGCTTCCTTCAGGAACAGAAAGGTGTCGTATCTGGACGTGTTCCCTATGTGCTGGGACACATAGCACTGCCCCTTCCTCAGCACCGAGAAGGTAACATCAAGTTCGGGTCCAAGGCAGAGTGCAGATACGTCCCCTGATATACCTGTAAGGTCATAGGGTTCAGGCGCGTAACCCCTGGACCTCCTTATGAACGCCATCTCACCACCCCTGAAACGGACAACAGAGTCATCGCAGCGGTTCACTATCCTCCTGTTGTGGAGGAGGAAGTAGTCTGCAATACCATCCAGGCCTTCAATTATGTCCCTGTTCCTTACGAGCATGGGATCCCCTGGCCTGTTTGCTGATGTCATGACATATGCAGGTGCATCAGTGTACCTGAAGAGGACGTGGTGGAGGCCGGAGTAGGGCAGCATGACCCCTATGTTGTGGAGTCCCGGTGCAACAGAGGGGGCGAGGCAGTAGTCCCTGCTTTTATTGAGGACAACGATGGGCCTTCTCCTTGATTTAAGGACCTTCTCCTCCCTTTCTGATACCACAGCGTATCTGCGTATGGATTCAAGGTCCGGGGACATGCAGGCAAAGGGCTGGCCGGGTCTTCCAAGTCTTGATCGAAGCTCCATGACAGCATCATCATCATCGGCCCTGCATACAAGGTGAGTCCCCCCTATACCCTTGAATGCAATTATTTTACCCATATCAAGAAGTTCAGCAGCCCTCATGATGTGGTCATCAGTTTCCATAACCTTTTTCCTGTAGAGGAAGAGCTCCGGTCCGCATTCAGGGCAGCATGTTGCCTCTGCATGGTACCTCCTGTCCAGGGGGTTGAGGTATTCCTCCATGCAGGATTCGCAGAGGGGGAATTCACGCATACTCGTCCTTTCACGGTCATAGGGCACAGATTCAATGACGGTGAATCTGGGACCGCAGTCTGTACAGGCCGTGAAGGGGTAGAGGTGGCGCCTGTTATCTTCATCCATTATCTCCCCAAGGCAGAGGTCACAGGTTGCAACATCTGCGGGTATGACGGATGTGCCTGAAAATTCAGATGAACTCTCCTTTATACTGAAATCATGGAAGCTCAGCTTCCCAATCCTTTCAAAATCAACGTTAACATTGCTGATTCTTGATATTGGGGGTTTTTCGGTTTTTAACCGAGCTATGAATTCATCCAGCCGGGAACGTTCACCTTCAACGACTATTTCAACGGCGTTTCCAATGTTTCTAACGTATCCTGTAAGTCCGGTTTCATCTGCAAGTCTGTAAACGGAGGGTCTGAAACCAACACCTTGCACTATTCCCTCAACTATGATATGGGCCCGGTACATTTTATGCTCCTTAAGGGTTTTTATGCTAAGATTATATTCATGGACTTATAAAATTAGGTAGTGATGTCGGTCAGATCAATTCTGAGGAAACTTATTGAGGGAGAGATTTCACTGGAAGAGGCTGAAAGGGCAATTGAATCAGGCTCCATGATCATCGGTGACGGTATAAGGTTTGATGTGTCACGCAAGATGAGGACAGGATTTCCTGAGGCGGTTCTAGCGTCTGGGAAGAGTGATGATGATCTTGTTGACATCATACTGGATGTCAGGGATGTTATTGTAACAAGACTACCCGGGGAGAGGTTTGAGGCCATCCGGGACAGGGTGGAGCATCTCAGGGAGGATGGATACCGGGTGGATTATCATGAAAGGGCCCATGTACTGGTTGTTAAATCAGGAAAGCCAGCAACAATTGGGAAGGTGGGTGTACTCGCTGCAGGAACATCTGACATACCCGTTGCCGAGGAGGCCAGGGTGGTTGCCGAGGAGGCAGGATGCGAGGTCATGACGGCCTATGATGTGGGGGTTGCAGGTATACACCGCCTCATCGAGCCCCTCAGGGAGATGCTTGAAGCTGATGTGAGGGTCCTCATTGTGGTGGCAGGCATGGAGGGGGCGCTTCCATCTGTTGTTGCGGGACTCGTCCATGTCCCTGTTATAGGGGTCCCGACATCGGTCGGTTATGGTGTGGGGGAGGGCGGCTTCACAGCCCTTAACTCCATGCTACAGTCATGTTCCCCGGGCATAGGTGTTGTTAACATAGATAATGGCTTTGGAGCTGCTGTGCTGGCCGTTAAAATCCTCAGGGCCATGGAGTAATCTGTTAGGGGGTTTTTTGAAGGTCTGCACCTCCACCTTCCATAGAATCTTTTTCAGGGGTTAATCTGGAATTATGGATTCCTGTAGGGCCCCGGGTCACAGCGGTTGCAGGTGAGATGACCATAGTCTTTAATCTGAGTCCGAATTCCTGTAGGACCCGTAACGTTTGCCCCATTCACAAAGCTCGTCGAGTATGGGTATAACCGATTTTCCCTTCTCTGTGAGGCTGTACTCGACCCTTGGAGGCACCTCAGGGTAAACGGTCCTGCTGATGAGGCCGTGAGCTTCAAGCTCCCTCAGGGTCTTGGTGAGCATCCTCTGGGTTATCTTGGGTATTTTACGGTTTATTTCACTGAAACGCAGCTTACCGTCCTTGAGAGCGCACAGGACAAGGGATTTCCATTTTCCACCTATCTCATTCACCGCAACCTCAACTGAGCATATGTAGTCATCCTCATCCATAACAGACACCAGTTACTTCTATGTGTGTAAGTATACTTTATGTATGTATATAGTTTCGCTGTAAGTACTAACTTTAAATACTTTAAGTTACTTTATTATATTAAAAAGGGTTGAGAGGTGAAAAATATGATGGTAAGCTTTGACTTACAGCACTTCTGCTGCGGTCCAAAGGGCTGTCAGATAGAAATAGAGTACGGCGAAATGCTTGATGCCGAGCAGTAACATTCCTATTTTTATTTTCTCATAGGAAACTATTTTTATTTTATCCGCTGATCTGCACTATGATGTTTTTTAAGATGGCTATGCCAGGTACTCATGTCCATGTTCCACTGCTGGATGTAGCATGGAGCTGACTTGACACTGGAGCCATTGATGTGATAGTATGGATATAGTAAAGTTTGAACATCTTACCACAGCCCAAGGAGGGTAAGCGAACTCATATACCTGACAGACAGGGAACTATTTGACAGGTTCCTCAGGGACCCGGTTGATGTCATTGAAAAACTTCTCATTGCAGGTGATAACCCCTACGGACAGGAAGAGTGATGGTAGCATCTGAGGAACAGGAAGTCCTTGGCGCCATGCTTCATGGAACTGCAGATGCCACCGGCAGCATTCACAGGGTTTGCAGGAATCTGGGGTTCTCTGACTTCATAAGGTTCACCATAATGGAACTTGTGGACTCGACCGTCACATTCCCCCTTGAGGAGGATGACCTCTACATCGCTGCACTGGCAGTTTCTCCTGAATCAAGGGGCAGGGGTATTGCAACAGCCCTCCTGGAAACTGCGGTTGAAATGGGTGTTGAAGGTGGATTCAGAAGGCTTGCACTTGATGTAGACCCTGGAAATGAAGCTGCAATCAACCTCTACATAAAATTCGGCTTCAGATTCAGGGGTAAAAGGGAGATGAAACTATTCAGAAGGGGATTCCATCAGATGGAACTCCTTCTTTAACCATGGCCTGATGATTCTTTTGGGCCAGTAATAACGGGCCTCATAGGTAGGACCATGATTATTATCCCTTGCTTGAATGCATTCCTGGTATCTGGTAGCTGTACCCGGTCCAGTTCCTGATTATTTTCTCCTTGATGAGAACTCATCAAGAAGTCTTTCAAGGGGGACCCTCTTGTAAACCAGTAGAAGCAGTGTGTGGAATATGAGGTCAGCGGCCTCCTCAACAAGGTTCTCATCGTTCTTTGAGGCTATTATAACTTCAGCTGCCTCTTCACCGATCTTCTCAAGTATCTTATCCTCGGCCCTCTTTTCATCGTCGGTCATGAGCCCTGAAGTATATGAGTCTACAGGATTGTCCCTCCGGTCCTCAAGGACCCTGTAAACCTCCCTTATTATACCCTCATCTGTCATGTTTTCTACCTGCCATAGCCTTCCGCATACTTGTTGTTATTGCTATCAGGGGGTGCTGGGCATCATCAATGACCTCAATGTCATCAAGGGTATGGATGCCATGGAGGTCTGCTGTTTTCTCCATGCCCAGCTTCATATCCTTTTTTATATCAATCACATAGGAGTCGATCTCATCATAGCCAAGCCTATATGATGCAAGGGTCCTGTGGTGTCCGTCCACAAGGACGTACCGGTCCCCGGTCTTGACAACGATTGTTGGTTCTGCAAGGCCCCTCTTGATCTCGTAGGTCCTGCCCTGGAGCTCATCGGCATAGACCTTGCTCTGGGTCGGCCTCAACTTTTCAATGGGGACCTTCATCCTTTTAACCTCAGGTTTAACACCGTATAACTGTTCAAGGGTTTTCTTGAAATAGTTCACCTTCATTGGAGTGGATCTCTCAATGTGGGACCTCACTATATCTGTATTTGTTATTATACCGACCAGTTTTCCCTCCTTGTTTATCACAGGGAGCCTGGATATCCCCATCCTGAACATAACCCTCGCAGCATCGTTGAGGGACATATCCTGGTCCGCCACCACAACGTCCCTTGACATTATCTCGGAGACCGATTTGACCCATGGTTTTATAAGGAGGTCAAAGGCGGTCACCATACCGATGACGGTACCGTTGTCCTTAACAGGAAAACCATCATGGCCTGTTTCCTTCATGAGCTGGATTATCTCTGCTGTTGATGTATCCGAGGATACAGTAATAACGTCCCGGGTCATATAGTCCTTCACAAGCGCCTTGTTACTCATCCTATCCCTTCTCCTGTTTTTTCCAGATGAAACTGTCGCCGCAGACAATCTTCACCACCCTGTGGTAGGGTATTGACCGCCCATCTTTGAGTATTATAAAACCCCTCTCAAGCCTGCTGATCTCTGAACCATTTATAGTTTTAAGGTTCCTCTGAGCTCCACGGTGAACATAGCTTATCACGCATTCTTCAATATCCCATTTCGGGTGCCACATCAGCAGATCCAGGACGTTCTTGGCCATGCACCTCAGATCCTTTCCTTGATAAGCTCAACTGTACGTTCTGGCTCGGCCTTTCCACGGGTTATGCGCATAACCTGCCCTACAAGGAAGTTTATGGCAGCCTCCTTACCATCATGATAATCCTTAACGGCCTGGGGGTTTTCCTTTATGGCCTGCTCAACGGCACTTACAACCTCTGATTCATCAACGATCCCTATAAGGCCCAGGTCCTCAGCTATTTCCCTGGGGCTCCTATCGCTTACAGGCATCTCCTCCATGATCTTCTTCCCGGCCTTGCTGGTTATCTCCTTATTCTTCATCATGTTCAGGAGTTCAAGAATGTCTGATGCAGTTATACCGCTCTCTGCAAAGGTCATCCTGTTGTAGTAAAGGACCCTCTTGAGTTCATCCCTCATCCAGAGGGCTGCAGCTTCAGGGTCAAAGGACTCAGCCACCTCCTCAAAGGCATCTGCAAGTTCAAGTTCTGATGTGATGACCCGGGCATCCTCCTCCCTGAGGCCGTACTCCTCCATGAAACGTTTAACCTTGAGGTGAGGAGCTTCAGGTATGTTCTCCTTTATTTCATCAACCATTTCACCTTCAAACTTCATGGGGGGAAGGTCAGGGTCCGGTATGTACCTGTAATCCTCTGCCTCCTCCTTCATCCTCATGGACACGGTTATCATCTGTGACTCAAGGAAGGCCCTTGTCTCCTGTTTGACCTCAACACCCCTCTTCAGGAGGTTCTTCTGCCTCACCATCTCAAATTTCAGGGCCCTGTACGCCCCCTTTATGGAGTTTATGTTCTTTATTTCAACCCTGCGCCCTCCCTCGAGGGATATGTTAACATCAGCCCTCATGGTACCCTCTCCACGGGCACAGCCACTGTACTCAAGCACCCTTATAAGTTCACGGAGGAAGCTCCTTGCCTCCTCAGGGGATCTCATATCAGGTTCTGTTACGATTTCAATGAGGGGTATGCCTGAACGGTTGAAATCAACGGTTCCATGGTCCGGCCTGTACTGTCCAGGGTCCTCCTCTATGTGGACCTCCCTTATCCTCACACCGTTCAGTTCACCGTCAAGACCGAGGGGTATTGATGTCCTCTGGTAACCTGAGGGGAGGTCAGGGTAGTTGTAGTGTTTACGCATGAAGTAGCTGATCTCAGGGTTTATACTGCAGTCAAGCATAAGGGCTATCCTCAGGGCACCTTCAAGGGCCCTTCTGTTTGGGGGGTGGGGCTTTGCCCCTGGCTGGTTGAGGCAGACTGGGCAGATGTTGGTGTTGGGCGGTGCGTCCTGGTAGTTGGTTGGACAGTTGCAGAAGAGCTTTGACTTGGTATCAAGCTGCACATGAATTTCAAGGCCACACTTCATCCTAATGGTCATTCCTCCTTATGGTATGATGATTTAATGCACATTAAATTGGTCAGGTATCAGATTTTAAACTACTTTAATATTTTTCAGACACCCCTTAACATATCTTTCTATGAAGGGGTCGAGTTCAGGGTAGGACCTTCCAGTCATGAGCCTTTCTGTGTCGGTGAAGGTGCCCCTGAGCTTCCTACCTGCCCAGCGGACCTCCTCCTCAACCCTTTTACCGTAGCGGGTTCCGAACATGCGGAAAAGGGGGAACTTGGTTATCCCGTTTGCTCCGCTAAGGATCAGGGGTCCGATATTTGCAAGGTTGTCTATCCAGGTGCCTGTTATGATTTCAAGGTGAGGGAATTCTATCCGCGTCGCAGCCACCGTGCCTGCATAGTAAAGGGATGCTGGCTGGGGCTGGTCATCAAATACGGTCCCCTCATGGGGGTTAAGTGAGTAAAAGGTCACCCTGTCTATCCTGAGGTCCCTTATGAATTCAAAGAGGTATTCAAGGTCTTCAGGGGTTTCCCCGAGGCCAAGGATTAATGTTATCCCCTTTTTGAATCCGAGGTCCCCTGCGGTTTCAAGCATATCTATGATATCCTTTCGGGGTTTGCTGGGGCAGAGCTTCCTCTGAAGATCAGGGTTTGCAACCTCAAGGGCTCCTGTTATGCCGGCGACTTCAGGGCCGTAAATATCCAGTTCTGAGGTTATACCTGTGTTGAGCCATACAGGGGCGCCTGTTATCTCCTTTATCCTCTCTGCTATCTTCTTTATTTCCTCTCCTGAAAATGAGCCGTAACCACCTGATAGGAACTCTATGTTCCAGCCTATCCGCCGGCATATTTCAGCCTCTGCAAGTATGGCGTTTATGTTCCTCCTGGCCTTTGAAGGTTCCTTTATCCTTGGTTTCTGGGTGCTCATGTAACAGAAGGCACAGTCACCCCTTTCACACCACCAGGAAAGAAAAACAGCCCTCTCGAGGGTTATGGTGTCACCGTGATTTTTAAGGGTGATCTTGCCGGCCCTTTCAATCATTTTCAGTATGTCCCTGTTTTTCAGTGATTCTATGACATCCATATCTAAACACTCTTTGAATGGTTGAGTATTTCCAGCAAGCCAGATCTAACTTTAATCTTCGGCACTCTTTGAGAATGCCCTTATAAATTCTGTATATTTATCATCCTGCACTCTTTGAGAATACCTTTATAAAGTTTCAGATGATACCGGTGCAGGTGAATGCAACAGCACCATCACTCTTTGAGAATACCTTTATAAAGTTTCAGTGAAATAAACTTGATGTTGATATCTTCTTTATATAAGAGGAGTGGTACTCATGGTTTTCTGTCCGGAATGTGGTGAGCGCAATCGTGAGGGCTCAAAGTTCTGCAGGAACTGCGGAGCGCTCATTGAGGAAAAACCACTCAAATCACGGTTCATATCAGGGGATAAATTTTCAGAGACCCGCGGGGCTCTGGAGAAGAAGGAATATCATCGGGCACCTCATGAGGGAAAGGAAGGCTTTGACTGGGGGACAGTGGTCTCCGGCGCCCTTTTACTTGTTATTCTCATGCTGATCCTTGGGAGGATAATGGGTTTTACGGGTGTCCTTATAGCCACAAGCATATCAATAATTTATGTTATTTCCTCAGCCAGGAGGAAGGCCTCGGTACCTGCACTAATCATCATGACCCTCATGAGCGCTGCAGCCATATCAGCCTACTTCAGCGTATGATTTCATATCCTTGTTCATCATACCCTGTGCAATGTCAGCAGGGAGAAGGACCGAAAACTTTATATACTATGGGTGTAAATCTAATTGTACGCCTTGGGATGTGCACCGCAAACCACTGGTTTGTTATCCCTTAAGGACTTGTACTTGGCAGGTGCCGCCGTAGCTCAGTAGGTAGAGCGTTCGGCTGTTAACCGATTGGTCACAGGTTCGAGCCCTGTCGGCGGCGTCATGGGCCCATAGCTTAGCCAGGTAGAGCGCCCGGCTCATAACCGGGCGGCCATGGGTTCGAATCCCATTGGGCCCACTTAATCGGTAATCAGAGGCTCCGGTAGTGTAGTCCGGCCAATCATTTCGGCCTTTCGAGCCGAAGACTCGGGTTCAAATCCCGGCCGGAGCATTCTTACCTTTTATGATTTTACTTCATTCATCTTACATGATCATCGCTGCGGGGGTGCCCGAGCTGGCCAAAGGGGACAGGCTTAGGACCTGTTGGCGTAGGCCTACCAGGGTTCGAATCCCTGCCCCCGCACTGTGATAGAAATTCAATTGCCGGGGTGGGGTAGGTGGTTATCCTTCGGGACTGTGGATCCCGCGACTCGGGTTCAAATCTCGGCCCCGGCCCCATTCTCATCTTATCAGCCATAAAGTGGGAGCGGGGGATTCAACCCCTGATAACCCTTCTTTCTGTTGATTTTAACCTTGAGAAATGTAGGGAAAATTATTTATTCTAAACATGACCTAAGAGTATGTTAATAGTTCCTGGTTGATCATAATGATACGTATTGAAAGGACATGCGCCTGCCTGAAGGCGTCTGTGCTTCTGAACGGTGAAGAGATAGGGGTCATGGAGGGCATCTACCTTACCCAGTGGTTCCTGAAAAACAGGTACCACTTCACAGGGACCTTCATACGATTCACACCCCTTGATGAAGAGTTCAATCGCTCGGGTATAAAGGTTGACATATATCTCCCGGATCAGAACATCATCCTTAAGGAGGCCCTCATAGACTGGCTGAGTGATACAGGGAGGGGCACATTCCGGGCCCGGAGGATTGAAAGCAGTATCTAGTGCCTGGGATCATATAGGTTCAAAATAGCGTTGCCTGATGATTGAAGGCATTCAGGGTGTAATGATGGTTAAGAAGGGATCAAGGGAGGAGAGGGATCTGGTTAAACTCCTCTGGGACAATGGCTTCGCTGCAATGAGGGCGCCCGCCTCTGGGGGCGCAACAAAGAAACCACTCCCTGATGTAATTGCAGGTAATGGGAGGATATACCTTGCAATTGAGGTTAAAACCACATCAAGGGACAGGATATATATTGATTCCCGGAAGATGAATGGTTTAAAGGAGTTTTCAGACACCTTCGGGGCCAGGCCCTACATAGGAATAAAGTTCAAGTACAGGGACTGGATATTCCTCTCACCCGAGGACCTTGAAGTCACACGGGCAGAGAACTACCGCCTTGACCTGGACATAGCACTTGAGAGGGGCAGGGATATACATGAGATACTGGGGAGGGAGAGGCAGACCCGCCTCGGATGACTGACCGCAAACTTTAAATACTAATTCTAATATTAGTTACTTTATGCCAAGGTAGCTTAGTGGCGAAGCGGTGGACTGCAGATCCATTACACGTGAGTTCAAATCTCACCCTTGGCTTCAAAATATTTCCTTTGTATGGGGTCATGGTGTAACCAGGCTATCATCTGGGACTCCAGTTGTCTTTGAAGAAAATGCGCGCTCTGACTACAGTATGATGACCAATTGGAGTACTGAGACAAGAGAAATCCTAGGATCTGGGTTCAAATCCCAGTGACCCCATCACCCCCTTTTTCTGAGGCATAATAATGATCCAGAGATTAGGAGATATCACAGCGATAGAAGGAGCACTTTTTGATTCTAACGTCTACATAATCGCTGATACAGCAGTTGATACAGGTACAGGGATGGATCCACGGAGCCTTCTGGGGAGGATGAAGGAGGCGGGGATAGAACCCTCCAGCATAAAGCATATCGTGAACACCCACTGCCACTTTGATCATACCGGAGGCAACCACCTCTTCGATGCAGACATTGCAGTGCACCGCCTGGATGCAGAGGCCCTGCGGACGGGTGATGATAAAAGGACGGTGGCCTACATGTTCTCAGCGTCAAGTGAACCCATGGAGGTGGCGGTTGAACTGGATGACGGCGACTTTATCGGCGACTTTGAAGTCATACACACGCCAGGCCACACCCCTGGAAGCATCTGCCTCTACGATGGAAAATCGCTCATCTCAGGGGACACGGTGTTTGCCAACGGGGGCTTTGGACGTGTTGATGTTGGAGGAGACATCAACGACCTTTCAGAGTCCATTAAAAAACTCAGAAGACTCGATGTTGATAACCTCCTTCCCGGCCATGGGCCCTGGGTTGATAATGGTTCATGGCACATAGAACTCGCAGCGAGATTTCTGGGCCTTTAGAACGGGTTTTTATTTAACCGGAGTTTGCAGGGGACAGTGCTAAACTGGATGTTACATTGAGGAGGATGAAACTCCCTGCTCCCATGACATGCTCCCCTATGAAAAATTAATAATGCTTTGTGAAAGGTATTAACCCGTGAACCTTTTTGTGGCTTCATTCACGGCATCAGATTTAACCAGGACAGATATCTTGGCCCCCCTCTCAAGGACCATGTCTGGCTGGGGTATCATGAGGTCACCGTTACTGTAGATGGCAACGATTATATAGTTCTCTGTTGGTGAAACATCCTTAACCTTCTTGCCAACGATTTTGCTGTTCTTGATTTCCATGTCAAGGATCTCAGCATCACCATGCCCCAGAACTATGAGGTCGGCCACCTTGGGCCGTGTTATCAGTTTTTCAAGGTACCCTGCGGCTGTACGCTCAGGGCTTATAACATAATCAATACCTACCTTGTGGAAGGCATCCTCATGGTCAGGGTTGCTTACCCTAGCGATTATCTTCGGGATATTATACTCCCTGACAAGTATGCAGCTTAAAAGGTTCGCCTCATCATTCCCGGTTGCAGCGACAAAGACATCGGCGTTTTTAATGTTTGCCTCCTCAAGGGTCTTTATGTCGGTCCCATTGCCGCAGATCACAAGGGCGTCCAGTTCAACCGCTGCATTGGCACAGAGGGTCTCATCATTCTCTATGAGGGTAACATCGTTTCCATCTGATATAAGGAGGTTTGCCAGTGTTAATCCAACTCTTCCTCCACCCATTATAACAACATACATATCCACACCTTTAAAATTTCAGGAAGAAACAAGATAAAATTCACTAGTTCTTCTGTCTCAATCATCCTTAATAAGCTTTTCACAGGCACACTTTTATATGTAGGGGTGTATATGGGATTCACTGGAATTTGAAGATCTCAAGGAAGCTGCGTATAAGGACAAGAACAGGGATTATTTCAAGTCTTCCAAGCCACATGCTGGTTATAAGTGCCATTTTAGGTACAGGGGGGAGTTTGAAGCTTGTTATACCCATACTGAGGCCGACGTTTCCCTGTGCGGATGCGGCCTCAAAGAGGGAGTTAAGGGGATCATAACCATAGATGATGAGGACTGACCATGTGAAGATTAAAAGAACAAGATAGAGGCTTATATATGAACCAGCCTCCTTTATCTCAGTGTCACTCACACTCCTACCCGATATCTTTTTCGGTATAACCGAGCCCTCAGGGGTGATTATACGTATTATGTCCCAGTAGACCCCCCTGAGTACCGTGATAACCCTTATGATCTTCACTGCCCCGGTGGTTGAACCGGCAGCCATCCCTATGATCATACAGGTTATAAGGATTACCTTGAAATAGGCAGGCCAGGCAATAATCCGTGCAGCTGAATCTATACTTGAACCCGTGCAGCTCAGGGCGGATACAACGTGATAAATTGACTCCAGGGGTGCGATGCCCCCAACGTACACCGCGAGGATGGTGAAGAGGCCTATGAACACGAAGGTGGTCTGTAACTGTATATCATGCAGGACATCCATGAAACGCCCCTTAATGGCCTGGTAGTGGACCAGGAAGCTTGTACCACCGATTAGCATGAGAAGGATTGTTATCATGTACACAGCAGGGTTCTGATAGTATCCGATGTTCTGGTTCTTAATGGACATCCCGCCGGTGGATAGATTGGTGAGGGTGTTGTTCACGGCGTCAAAGAGGGGCATGCCCGTCAGGCCGTAGAGTACTATGCCAAGGAGGGTGTATGTGAGGTATATCCACCATATAGTTTTAACGGTGTTTGCTATGCTGGGCTTTATCCTCTCTTCACGGGCTTCTGATTTGTATAAACGTGAAGCAGCGGTCCCGGGCCTTATCAGTATACCTATAACCACGATTACAACACCAAGACCACCTATCCACTGCTCCAGACTTCTCAGAAACAGTATTGATGCAGGGAGGGATTCCACATCACTGAAGATTGTAAGGCCGCTACCCGTCCAGGCAGACATGTTCTCGAAGAATGCGTTGAGGAAGTCTATCTCCAGTACAAGGATCATTATAAGGCTCCCTATGAGGGCCGCCCATAACCATGCCAGGCATGCAACCATCATACCATGCTTCAGTCTTATGTTGCATGCTTCAGGTGAGTACCTTTTCAGGAGGGTCCCGAGGGATAACGATATAAAGGAGGGTATAAGGAAACCCGTGAAGTTACCCTCACCGTAAATAAGGGCGACTATCATCGGCAGCGCAACAACAAATCCCACGCCCTGCATTATTGTCCCAAGATACTTGCCAACAGTGAACAGATCCCTCTTCCCAAAGTACCTCATGTTACCATATAAGAAATGGGGCTATCGGAATATAAATTTTTGGAAGGGATAATCGACTATTAAAAACAGGATTCAGTATCAGGTGCATGTATAATCAGTAGAGGGATTCCATAGCTCAATGTATGGGTCCAGTTAAAAAATAAATTTCGGTCAGTAGAATGGATTCTACTGCAATTCAGAACTTAATAATTTAATTTATTCCACAACTTCAGCGAAAGCGAATTTACGCCTGGTTGCACTTATCCTTATTTTAACTTCGTCCCCGACGCCTGCACCGGGCACAAAAACAACGAAACCTTCAACACGGGCTATTCCATCGCCATCTCTGCCGAGGTCTTCAATTTTAACTTCGTACTCCTCACCAACATTTACGGGTGTGGAGTATGTTTCCTTCCTGTAGTAACTATCTCCAAACAATTCATCACATCCTTATGCAGGGACCGCATAAAAACCATAAATTAATTCAAACCAGAAACAGTAAGAAATAATAAATGACCTCAATGCAATCCCATACATTAACCTTAAACCTCATGCTATATAAAGGTATGTGAACTCATCTCATATCACAGGTGATTTCTTTGCTGGGCATAATATCAGATTCACATGACAACCTTGAAGCAATAAGGAAGGCGGTTGAATTCCTTAACACAGAATCTGTGGATCTTGTTATCCATGCAGGGGACCTTATATCTCCCTTCACAGCCCCTGAGTTCCGGAAGCTTGAGATGAAGTTTGAGGCCATATTCGGAAACAATGATGGTGAGAGGGATGGCCTCAGGGAGGCCTACAGCGACATCACAGACCTATCTGACTTCAAATCCCTGCAATTCGATGGCCTCAGGATAGCTGTTATCCATGGCCACAGCAGGGACGTCCTTGAATGTGTGGTGGACTGCGGGAGATACGACCTTGTTGTGTGCGGCCACACCCACCGGCCGGAAATATCAGACTCAGGGGCCTTAACCGTGAACCCGGGTGAACTCTGCGGCTACCTCTCCGGGAAGCGGACACTGGCCCTCCTTGACACTGACAGGCTTTCATGTGAAATCATTGAGCTCTAAGGGGTGCTGATTTCTGATGGTGGATGGGAGATGGTAGGCTGAAGTTTAAGATTTCATTTGCTGATCCGTGATACGGGTGGGGATATTTTAATTGAACTTTAAGATCTGGTTGTTGATCCGATGAAACATAAAGGAATAATCCTCATAATAATAGGTGTAGCTGCCCTTGCAGGGATGATAATCTTCATAGGGCCCGGTGAAATTGAGGGAGCCCTGCAGAGGGCCGATCTCCTCTATGTAATCATGGCAGTTATCCTTGAATTCCTGATACTCTGGCTTCTTACGTTGAGGTGGTCCATAACCACCAGGGCTGTTTCCATAGACGTAAGAAAGAGGCACCTTTTTCCGATGTTACTTGTTGGAATGGCCATTAACAATCTGACACCGAGTGCAAGGGGTGGTGGCGAGCCTGTAAGGGCATACATGCTTGGTAAGTATTCAAGGGCATCCATGGAGTCATCCTTTGCAACCGTGATAGCGGACAGGGGCCTTGACACCTTCCCCTTCATCTTCCTGGCAATACTCACAATCGTGGGCATAGTACTCTACTTCAACCTGGCCCTGTGGATGGTGGCATTACTGATAGTATCGGTTGTTATAGTTGTGGCAGCATTCTTTCTGGCCCTCTATGTGTCGGTTGACAGGGAGTCAGGGGAGAGGATTGTGAACTGGGCCCTGGGTATTGTGAAGAGGTTCTACAGGAGGAACTATGCGAAGATTGAGGCGAGGGTGAGGGGTGCGCTCAGGGAGTTCCAGAGCACCATGAGGATCATGCTGGCCGACAGGAACGTCCTGATTTATGGCATTCCCCTCTCATTCATCCTATGGTTCCTTGAGATTCTGAGGGTTTACCTTATCTTCGCCGCCTTCGGGGCCCCTGTCTCAATTCTTGTAATAGCAGAGGTATTCATACTGGCAACCCTCATAGGGATGATACCCCTGCTTCCAGGGGGGGTGGGTGCTGTTGATGGGATAATGATAGTCTTCTATTCAGCTGCAGGTGTTTCACCATCGGTAAGCGCGGCGGTAACGGTTGTTGAAAGACTGATCTCATTCTGGATGGTCTCTGCAATGGGAATCGCCGTCCTCCCGTACTTCGGATCATCTGTTGCAGAAAAACTCATGGATAAACTCTAACCCGGCGTAGATTTATAGGAATGCCTGTATAAACGGTGAGAACCTGCCATTAAATGCACTTTGTGCCCAGATTCACACAAATACAAAAGGATTTATCTGGTGAGGACATAAGTACATACAGATAGGGGACACCGAGAAAGGAATATGATTCCATGGTTAGGGGGATACCATGATTGAAAAAATTTTCTTAACTGAGAAACTGCAGGATGAAAACCCGTATGAAAAACTGGTGAATGAAATACGTTCATCACCAGATTACCTTAATCTGATCCTTGAAGCATCTGATCCCTGGATCCTACAGGATATGAATGGGTTCATACTGGACCTGAGCGCTTCATTTGCAGATAAAATTGGCTATGATCCCGATAAACTCAGGGGCAGGTATCTGCAGGCCCTCAGGGCGGTTCCACTCATACAGAGGTCAAGGCTGAGGATAGTCCTGGACAGGATAGGGGAGGGAGTACTCCCTGAACCCACTGTTTTTGAATTCATGGATCCTGAAGGCCAGCCAGTTCCCCTGGAACTCAATTTCAGACCCCTCGAGATTTCAGGACAGATTTTTGTACTTGTGACTGCGAGGGATGCTTCGGGAAGGCTGGATGAGGCTGAAAAACTTGGAAGAAAGGTTGAGGAACTTGAGAACATCATAGGCAACCTTTACAGACAGATCGACAGGAACCTGCAGATCATAACGAGTATTGTGAACCTCCAGTTCCCCTACATAAAGGATGATGCCGACTTCGAACTTCTCAGGGATACCCAGAACCGGCTTAAATCCATAAGAAAGGCATATGAGAAACTCATCCAGGAGAATTCCTTTGACAGTATAAACTTCTCAGGATACGCAAGGAGTATTGTATCGGGGATTTTAAGCACCTACTCCCCTGAACCCGGTAACATAAAGCTTGAACTTTACTTTGAGGATGCTGACATGCCCCTGGATCTGGCGGTGCCAATGGGGATGATACTCTCAGAACTCCTTTCAAACAGTTTCAGGCACGCCTTCACAGATGGACGTGATGGAAGGATAAGGGCGGTTTTCAGGAATAAGGAAGACCATTACATGCTTGAAGTCAGGGATAACGGGATGGGGTTCCCGGATGGTGTTGGCTTTGAAAACTCGGATACCCTGGGACTCCAGCTCGTTAGGAACCTCATCAATCAGATTGAGGCAAAGCTGGATTACACGCTCTCACCAGGCACATGTTTCAGGATAAAGGTTCTAAAGCCGGGGATCAATGATTGATTTTCTCCTGAGGATTATCTAAAGGAGGGAGCTGTTCCTGATTTCACAGTAAGGTTAACGGTATTCTGAGTTCGTGCTGATGAAACCGTACTATTTTTCCCTATAGGATCCTGTATTCTGGATGGGCCGGGCACTTCATTCTATTTTTGGCGGGGATTAAAGTAGAAAGATATATTAGACATTCCTTTATTAATTCAATCTGGTGATAATCATGGAGATAAACGGTGTTGAAATAGAAGACACATTTGCAGAGGCCTTTGGGATTAAGGTTTCAAGGGTCCTTGTAACTGCTGCAACAAAAAAACTTGCCAGAATAGCTGCAACAGAGGCAACGGGTTACGGAACATCTGTCATAGGCTGCCCTGCAGAGGCTGGCATAGACAGCTACATCCCACCGGAGGAAACACCCGATGGAAGACCAGGATACACCATAATGATCTGCAACCCATCCAAGAAGAACCTTGACCATGAACTCCTTGAAAGGGTGGGTATGGGTATACTCACAGCACCCACCACAGCAGTCTTCGATGCCCTTGAAGATGAGGATGAGAAGCTGAACATAGGTTTCAAGCTCAAGTTCTTCGGAGACGGGTATGAGAAGGAACTTGAAATCGAAGGCAGGAAGATCCACTCAATACCAATAATGTCAGGCGACTTCCTCATCGAGAGCGAACTCGGAATAAAGGATGGAGTTGCCGGTGGAAACTTCTTCATAATGGGTGACAGTCAGGCATCAGCCCTCCTGGCGGCACAGGCAGCAGTGGATGCAATAGAAGCTGTTGAAGGCACAATCACACCCTTCCCGGGTGGTGTGGTGGCTTCAGGTTCCAAGGTGGGTTCAAACAAGTACAAATTCCTGAATGCATCCACCAATGAGAAGATGTGCGTCACCCTCAAGGACGAGGTTGAGGGCAGTGAAATCCCTGAGAACGTCAACGGTGTCTATGAGATAGTCATCGACGGTGTAAATGAGGAAGCAGTCAGGGAGGCCATGAAGGAGGGTATAAAGGCTGCCTGCACGGTTCCGGGCATAATCAAGATAAGCGCCGGGAACTATGGAGGTAACCTTGGAGCGTACAAGATAAAACTCCACGAACTCTTCTGATCATTCTATACAGAATTTTTCCATCATTTCATTTTCAACGATCTCCCATATCTCCTCCTCGGTGAGGTTCACACCAAGAAGGATGTTCCTCTTTCTGAGTTCGGCTTCAATCTTCTTTATAGCCCGGACACTATCCGCTGCAACGGTATGGGAGTGGATGTTCCTTGATATGCTGTAGAGGGCTGTGAGGGATCTCCTGGCATCGGGTTTCTTCAGTTCCTCCTGACACCTCTCAAGGTCCTCCCTGTTCCTGATGTTAAGGTTCCTGGTGACGACCTGGCGGACCCCCGGGAGGTAGTGCTTGGCATCAAGTATGCGGCCCCCATGTCTGATTATGATCTCCTTGTCATCGGTCTCCTCCACACCATGCTTTATCAGCATCTCAGCAACCCTCCCGGATTTCTGGATCAGGGACTTGATCTCCTGGAGGTTAAGGTTAACGCCCAGGAGGAAACCGGCATCCCTGAGTTCCTTCTCAACCCTTTCAAGACTCTTTGTGTCAGGGCCTGAGATCCTGTGGCTGTGTATACCCCCACCTGAGAGGGTGTAGAGGCGGTCAAGGGATTCAAGCTTACGTGAATCGCTCCTCAGTGTTTGGATGAAGCGGTCAACATCCTCCATTGAATCCACACCGACATTACGCCTCAGGGGCTCTGAAAAGCCAGGGAGATAGTACTCTATGTCCTCTATGGTGCATCCATGGTTTATTATGATCTCAGCCTCCCTCCGGATATCCTCCACCCCATGGTTTTCAACGACACTCATCTCGGGCCTGATTATTATCTCAACGATACGCCCGTATTTCCTTGCAACCTCCTTTATCTCATCCTCATCCAGGTTCACACCCAGGAGGATGCCTTCCCTTTTCAGTTCATCAAGCGCCCTGTTCAGGCTTTCCCTGTCAGGCCCGGATATCCAGTGGGAGTGTATCCCGCTTACAGATTCATATATTCTGGTAAGGGAGGCCTTCCTGTTCCTGTCCTCTTCAAGACTCCTGAGGAACCTTTCAACCTCCTCCCTGCTGGAAACGCCTATCTTCCTGATGAGGGGTTCCCTGAACTCTGGAAGATGATACTCTATGTCCTCCAGGGTGCAGCCATACTTAACTATTATCTCGGCCTCCCTCCCGATATCATCAACATCATGCTTCACGGTGATCCTGACCATTGTGGGTTCCATGGCCGCGAAGTATATGTCCTCACCGCCGCTGATCTCTGGTGAAACCACACGGTCAGCTCCTGCACGGTAGAGCCTCCTTACGTTCTCCTTTTTACTGGCCCTCGTAACTATCCATATATCCGGGTTCAGCTCCCTGCAAGTGAGGGTTATGAAGAGGTTGTCGACGTCGTCGCCGGTGGCTATTATCACGCCCCTGGCCCTTTTTATACCGGCCGACATCAGGGTTTCCTCATCGGTGGCGCTTTCTGGTATGGCCAGGACCTCTGGATCATCCCAGAGTT
Organism: Methanothermobacter sp. THM-1; assembly: GCF_009914355.1. Classification (NCBI taxonomy): domain Archaea; kingdom Methanobacteriati; phylum Methanobacteriota; class Methanobacteria; order Methanobacteriales; family Methanobacteriaceae; genus Methanothermobacter; species Methanothermobacter sp. THM-1. The sequence goes on along the minus strand of NZ_CP044013.1, from coordinate 1,549,630 downwards.
CCTTTTCAACTATTTCACGATCCTTTTCAATTATTATAGCCTTCTGATTCCTCTTCTTGAGTTCATTAAAAACCGAAGATCCCACACGGCCAAAACCACATAGAATAAAATGGTTGTTCATCGATCTCATTAACCTGCGTATCCTTGCACCTGAAATGGTTTCCTGGAGGGTCATTGCCACCACCGAGACGGTTAAACTGAAGACGTATGCAATTAGCCCCACACCACCAAGGGCAAGGGTGACCGAGAATATCTTCTGGGTCACGGTAAGGGGGGTTATATCACCGTAACTTTCTTCCTTCATCAGGGGTGATGCTGTGTCAGGGGGTCACGGTAAGGGGGGTTATATCACCGTAACCCACCGTTGCAATGGTTATAACCGTGAAGTAGATTGCATTGTAGAAGTCAAGGCCCATTATATAGATTGATCCAATAACACCGTAGATCATGAGTGCCAGGAGTGCTGCCAGGGCATAGTAGATTACCGAGAGAGGAACATAGTATGCGTTCTCCATGAAGCTCTTCTGTGGTGGCATGGGACACCTCAGTTTTTATCAATGTTAAATAATCTGTTGAACAATAATATAAATTAGGACCATCTGGTTCGCAGCGAATCTTGAATTACTGGACTGGGGATAGTCATGAAGCCGGTTGATATGAATGCAGCTGATAGGAATGCGGAGTACCTGGGGATACCCGGACTCTCCCTCATGGAAAATGCAGGAAGGGTCATTGCAGAGGAGGTCAGGGGGGTAACCTCCGGGGGCAGGGTCGCGGTGTTCTGCGGTCCGGGGGGTAACGGCGGAGATGGCTTTGTTGCCGCACGCCACCTTCTTAACATGGGCTTTGATGTTGATGTCTATCTCCTTGCACACCCATCACGGATAAGGTCAGGGGACGCCCTTCAGAACCTGAGGGTTCTTGAGGCCATGCAGCCGCACCCCGGTGGCTTTAACATCATCATGATAAATGACTCCTCTGATATCCCTGAGGTTGATGCGGATGTCATTGTGGATGCCATCCTCGGGACAGGGGTCCATGGAAGGATAAGGGAGCCATACAGGTCAGCTATTAAGGTTATAAACCGTGCAGATTCATTCAGGGTTTCGGTTGATGTTCCAAGCGGACTCAACCCTGCTGATGGAACCGTTGAGGACGTGGCTGTCAGCGCCGACCTTACCGTGACCTTCCACAGGATGAAGGACGGTCTAAGGGAGGCGGACCCGGCGGTTACCGGTGAGGTGGTGGTGGCCGATATAGGGATACCGGGGGCCGCCGAGGTATTCCTTGGACCGGGAGACCTCCTCAGGCTGCCCTCAAGGGATCCCGGCAGCCATAAGGGAGAAAACGGCAGGGTCCTTGTGGTGGGTGGCAGCAGGTACTATTCAGGGGCACCCGCCCTTGCAGGGCTGTCGGCCCTCAGGGTCGGCGCGGATCTTGTAACGGTGGCCTGCCCCACCAGGGCCGCTGCAGCCCTCAGGTCCACCTCACCCGACCTGATAGTCAGGGAACTTGAGGGGGACCATATATCATTGGGGGCGGTTGATGAGATAATGGAACTTGCAGAGGCCTCAGATTCGGTGCTCATGGGCTGCGGTGCAGGCACCGACCCTGAAACCGGTGAAGCCTTCCTCAGGATTATAGGGGAGCTGGAGGGAACCGGAAAGCCCCTTGTACTTGATGCGGACGCCCTTAAACTGGTCCATGCATCGGATGTTGCCGGTTACAGGGAACTTGTGGTAACACCCCACATGGGTGAGTTCAGGAAGTTCTTCTCATTAAAATCAGAGATTTACGGGGACATGAATGAAAGGATAACAGCATTCCAGTCAGTATCCTCCAGGATAAGGGGCACGGTGCTCCTTAAGGGGAGAACCGACATCATACTCCAGGAGGGGAGGGTCCGTCTTAACAGGACAGGGTGCCCTGCAATGACGGTTGGAGGCACAGGGGACTGCCTTGCAGGTGTCACCGTGGGGCTCATGGCCATGGGATTATCCCCCTTTGACTCGGCGGCCCTGGCATCATTCATAAACGGATCCGCGGGTGAAATGGCTGCTGATCGTTACGGGGATGGCTTGAAGGCGTCAGATATACTTGAATTCATACCCAGGGCCATGAAGATGGAGAGTTACGGTTTATAATCAGATTGGAGCTTAGGTTTTTCCTTTGCTGACCTTTAGGGACTGGGGTGGAGAATGGTGTAAGCTGGAGGTCCAGTTTATCCCAGGCTCTAAAAAATCTTCCATGGTATATCTGCAGGGGCACCGACCTCCCTGGATCCAGTTTATCCCATCCTCTAAAAAAATAAAATCATGGTTTAAATGAAACCCGCAATATTTCCTATTATCAGTATCCCCACCCCTGCGATTCCTCCAAAACCGGCCACGAGGATGGTGAGGAGGTTAAGGGGTAGGTTGATGAAGGGCAGCATGTTAACACAGATGAGGATAAGGAGGCCCGTTAACATGTTAGCTGCAACCGTGATGAGGGTCCTTCCCACGCTGAGGAGGACCCTGAGGAGGGCCAGGCCCCCTGCTATGAGGAAGGTCCCGAGGACCACAAGGATAAGGAGCGACATGGTCTCCATTCAGTTTTCCTTCCTGCAGACTTTTCTGTATATGGCTGCCTGGAGCGCGTAATTTTTAACCATTCCAGCCATTTCACGCTGGTCAAGGGTCTTATCTTCAAAGGAAACTATTTCTTCACTGTAGAGGCTGTAGGGTGATGATCTTCCTGTGATGCGCATGTTGCCCCTGTGGAGTTTAACCTTCACCGTCCCGGTCACACGCCTCTGCATGTGGTTTATTGCCATGTCAAGGTCCTCACGCAGGGGGTCGTGCCACAGTCCATTGTAGACGAGTTCAGCGTAGGTGCTGCTGATGATCTCTGCGAACCTGAGTTCGCTCCTTGTCAGTGTGAGCTGTTCAAGTCCGCGGTGGGCTTCAATCAGCAGGCAGGCTCCGGGTGTCTCGTAGACCTCACGGCTCTTCATACCGATTATACGGTCCTCCATGATATCAACCCTTCCGATACCATGAGTGCCTGCAATCTCATTTGCCCTTTCAACAATCTCAACCGGTTTGAGCTCCTCCCTGTTTATGGCCACCGGAACCCCGCCACTGAACTGGATCTCCACGGTCTCGGGTTCTTCAGGGGTTTCATCCACAGGTTTTGTCCATTCAAAGGCATCCTCAGGTGGTTCAACAGCAGGGTCCTCGAGGACGTCCCCCTCTATTGCGCGTCCCCAGAGGTTTTCATCTATACTGTAGAGTTTGTCTGATGGGAGGGGTATGCCGCAGGACCTTGCATACTCCATCTCCTCGGTCCTTGTGAGGTTCAGATCCCTTATTGGGGCTATCACATCAAGGTCGGTTGTGGACCTTATAACAGCCTCGAATCGGAACTGGTCGTTACCCTTACCTGTGCAGCCATGGGCTATTGCAGAGGCACCCTCCTTCTCAGCCACTTCAACTATCTTCTTTGCAATGAGTGGCCTTGCAAGGGCGGTGCTCAGGGGGTAACCCTCGTAGACGGCATTTGCCTTTATGGCGGGGAATATGTAGTCTGATGCAAACTCTTCCCTGGCGTCTATTGTGTGATGTCTGTAATTACCCAGTTCCCTGGCCACCCTGGCCGGTCTTTCAATCTCATGTCGCGGCTGACCCACATCAACGCATGCAGTTATCACTTCCATATCATACTTTTCCTCGAGGAGCTTTATGCACACGGATGTGTCCAGGCCTCCGCTAAAGGCAAGAACCACTTTATCCATAATCAATCACCTTCATTCAGCAAAGCTTATGATCATCTTATTTATTAACAGCATTATAGATTATAGTGAGTATGAGTTATAAGTCTATGGTGGCCCCCATGTTTGCTCGGGAAGGTTCATTGAGGATCTCGTTGATATATGATGGATCGGGCGGTGATGTTGCCTGCAACCCGGCTTTAAGACCCTATATAGTGGGTGCTGATTGCAGGTTGATAGCGGAGCAGTCCCTCAGGGGAACCGTGATGCTTGAATTCGGGGGTTCAGGCCCCTCTGTCATGGTCACGGCAGGGGTTCATGGTAACGAGATACCACCCCAGGCCGCGGCCCTGAGGCTTGTGGAGTTTCTTGGATCTTCCAGGGTCAGGGGAAAGGTCTATCTGGTGCCCTTCGCTGCGCCATGGTCAACAATGAGGAACAGCCGTTGGTTCCATGGGATGGACCTTAACAGGTCTGCAGATGTTGATGGGTCAGTTACAAACATGCTGTTCCGGATCGCCAGGAAGCTGGGGGTTGATGCCGTAGGGGACTTCCATTCAACGGCACCAGGCAGCAGGCCGGGAGTGGAGGGAGTGTTCTGTTCAGATGAACCGGAACCACGGAGCCGGGACATTGCAGAGTATATAACATCCAGGACATCATCAAGGCTCCTGTGTTATGAAAGGGCATCATCACATTACAGGGGGGCCCTTGAGGATGAATGCAACCTTGCAGGAATCCCCGCGGTGACATGTGAGGTTCTATCTGAGAACGGAGCCATAAGGGAGGGTAGCGTGGAGAGGTCACTGCTCCAGATGAAGCTCTTCCTGGAGTGCATGGGTATCGGGATCATGAGGTGAGCTAATGTCTTCCTACAGGCAGCACGGACTTCTATCTATACTGATGGCCATACCCTTCTTTCAGGCTGTTTTTCCCCTGGCCCTTGCACTCATAGGGGCCATGGTGCCTGATATGGATCATGAGGTTAAATCAGGTAATGTTTCAACGGCATTCCTCATCGGCCTTGTGATTTTCATGGTGTTTTACATTCTGGGGCTTCCCTATATTGCAGGAATAGCCCTCATGGACCTTGCACTCATATTCTATCTCTCAAGGCACAGGGGCTTCACCCATTCCATCCTGGGTGCATTCATACTTTCAGCATGCCTCACCGTATTTGTCTTATCCATTTTCTTCCTTCTCAGATCCTTCGGTGTTGATGAGAGAGGTTCAGTTGCGGTTATATTGATTTCTCTGGGCTTCATAATTCTTAACAGGGCTCTGATTCTTCCCTTCATCCTTTTAACGGTAATCGGTGTCTTCCTAACACCATTCCCTGTCATGAACCTTTACACCATTATGGGGCCCTTTCTTCTGGGGTTTCTGAGTCATGCTGTACTTGATTCCTTCACACCATCTGGGGTCAGGTTCATGAGGCCCTTTTCAGGGAGGACCTTCAGGAAGGGGTTCGGTGTTTCGGTCCTTTTACTCTGGGGGGCTGCGGCCGTTTATTACATTATCTTCTAGTCCATTTCCCTGGGCACTGGCAGCCCCCATCACATGAATGGACCCGGATATCCCGTAGTCATGATTTTAAACTTTTTATTACGATTTATATAGAAAACTTTATATTATCATAAATAATCATGTTAATTGTTGGTAATTAAAAGGGAAGGGAGCTAATATAAATGTTTATCACAAGGATTCTGTATGGTATCGCCTACTTCATCGTCCTGATATTTGAAATACTCAAAGCAACCATCGACGTGGCGGCAAGGACACTCACAGGGAACGTGAAGCCGGTTATCGTTGAAATAGAGACGGTACTGGAAAGACCGGTCTCTCAGACAGTACTTGCAAACAGCATAACCCTCACACCAGGAACACTGTCCGTTGACCTTGACTCTGAAGGCAGGGTGCTGAGGGTTGCAGCAATCTATCCACGGGAGAAGGAGGATATAATACCATTCGAACCTTACATTAAGGGCATGCTTGAATAGGGGGTTTTTAATGGGTTTACTGATAGTCTCAGAGTATGTTCTCATGGCATCGCTTGCAGTATTCAGCATAGCAGCCGTCAGGATAGCCACAAGGAAAAGTATAGGCATGGGTCTCGTGGGTATCTCAGGACTCAGCATCGCCATTGCAACACTCCTTATACTCATAAACAGGGTCTACGGAATCGGGTTCTGTCGTGATATTGCATATGCACTGGTCCTTCTCGGACCCGTGGGTACAATAGCCTTTGCAAGGGTTCTCAGGGGTTGATATTATGGATTTAATCATTATTATACGGCCGGTGATTCTCCTAGCATCCTCAATACTGATCATACTGGCTGCCGTGGGGATACTCAGATTTAAGGATGATATTGAAAGGGTGCTCTATGCAAGGATACACATACTCGGCATCGCGGATGTTGCATGCATACTGGCTCTCCTTGTCCTGGGGGAACCACTACTTGCACTGACATACTTTGTCCTTGTCCCCTTTGTTTCACATGCCATAGCAAATGCCCATTACCATGGAGAGGGTGATTGAATGATTGAGTACGTAATAATGATCATAGCGGTACTGGGAGCGGTCCTTGCCCTGCTTCAGAGGGACCTGCTCAAGGCAGCCATACTCACAGGTGTACCGGGGGCTGCAATAGCGGCCCTCTACCAGATCCTCCTGGCACCTGATGTTGCCCTTACACAGGCAATTGTGGGATCAGCCATCATACCGGTATTCTTTGCCCTGGCGGTTTACAGAACAATGAGAATGGAGGAAGAATAAATGTTGCTCTCTCTACAGCTTGCATCATTTTTCACTGCAGCCAGCCTCATGGTCCTCGGCGCGGTTGCGGTGATATTCATAGACAACCTCATAAAGAAGGTCATAGCCCTTTCCTTCATAGCCGACGGTGTTAACCTCTTCCTGGTCACCCTGGGCTACAGGGAGGGGGGAATAGTCTACATTTATCTACCTGGAATGTCATCTGCATGGTTTGCCCAGCATGCATCATATCCCCTGCCCTTCGCACTTGTACTCACAAGCATAGTCATCGGGGCAAGCACGCTGGCGGTCATGCTCGGCATAATAATAATACTCTACCAGAAGCATGGCACCATAAGCGCATCAAGGGTGCTTGAAGACTGATAATCATGAAGAAGGTGCTTGAGGAATGTTTAAAATCATAAAGATAAAGGGTGAGGAGTTATGAATCCACTTATACCTGTCATGGTAGTTTTACCGATTCTATGCGCGCTTCTCCTGAACCTGCTCCACGGGAAGGATAGAAGCGTTAAGGCACTTGCAATCATAACAGCACTTCTCCTGCCGATCATACCATTAATTGCAGGTTACGGCGTCCATTATTTCGGAGGCTACGCCCCCCTGTCCGAGAACCCATCGATAGCTTCGGGCCTCCCATCATCACTGGCATCATCATACCTTTATTCATTCCACCCTGCAATAACATACGTCTTTGGAAGCCCCCAGAAGATATTCCTCCTTGTATTATCCATAGTGGCCTTCCTGGCGGTCCTGACATCAATGAACGAGGTTAAACGACCATCAGGAGTCTACGCCTTCCTCATGTTCATGGGGACGGCGGCCGTAACAGCAGTTGTCCTCACTGACGACATATTCAACCTCTACGTCTTCTTTGAGATAGCTGCCCTTGCACAGGTGGGGGTGATACTCTGCTCCGGTGTGGAGAGGAACTATGAAACAGCCCTCAAATACATGCTAATAGGGGGGGTTGCGGCCCCAATGCTTCTACTGGGCGTAGCCATACTCCTGGGTATAACAGGAAATGTTAACATATCAGACATAGTTTTCTCACTGAGGAACGGAATCGTGGACCCTGCAAATCCACTATTCCTCCTGGCATCGTCACTCCTAATCTTCGGATGGCTCTACGGTACAGGTCTACCACCGTTTCACACCATCAAATCAGCGGTGTACAGCAGGGCCCTCCCCCATGGAGCCTCACTCCTCCAGGCCTTCTCGGTGTTCACATTCACGGCCCTTGCCATCGTGATACTCAGGATGTTCTACTACCTCCCCATCGTAAGGTGGGCCATGGTCTTCTTCTCCCTGGCAGGCATGGTCCTTGGGATAACCATGGCCCTCATGCAGACAGACCTCAAGAGGATGATAGGTTTCCTTGCCGTCGGTGAACTAGGATACATAGGCATAGGCATCGGCCTCGGTACGGCAATGAGTATAACCGCTGGACTCTTCCAGGCCATCAACGAGGCCCTTATAACAGCATGCATCTTCCTGGGCTTCGGCACCATACTCTACATGACCGGAAAATCAGATACAGAGGAGCTGGGTGGACTGATGAAATACAGGCCGGGACTCGCTGGCCTTGTGATGCTATCAGGGTTCATAATGGCCGGTGTGCCGCCCTTCAACGTATTCCAGAGCAAACTCCTCCTGATACAGTCCGCCATAAAGGCTGGAGTCCCTGAACTTGGAGTTATAATGATACTCCTCAGCATAGTCACTTTCATGACCTTCATGAGGGCCTTTTATTCGGTCTACCTCAAGCCGGAACCGCGGGGGATGAAGGTCGAGTCAGATTCGGTGCCATGGACAACGGTCCTTTCAATCACCGTGCTTATTATCATATGCACGGTCCTGGGGCTACTGCCATGGATAGCAACCTCACAGTTCACTGGAATTGCACAGGGTCTTATAATATGAGAGGGGATTCTATGAGCTTCTACAACGAGATTATTGAAAGGATAAGGAAGGTTACAGAGAAGGATAGGGTGACCAACATTTCAGCTTCAACAGCACTGACTGCTGAGATAACGGTCATAGCCAGCGTCCTGATTGCGGTGATAATGCTGAGAAAGATAAACTTCATCCTGATGGTGGTGGCGGTCCTGATACTCGCCCCGGTCCTCCTGACATCGGTTCCATTATCAGCAAGGCTCAGGGAGGAACAGGGGGACGGTTTCAGCAGGATGATATTCTACGTCCTCATGACCCTCGGGATAATGGTCTCAATATTCTACTGGGGTGGTTCAGGTGTCTGATTCCCTGAGGAACCTAATGGCCACGGTGGCCCTTGGACTCTTTGGAGTGACGCTCTTTGACGCCATCATAGACTTCAGCAGGATAATAAACCCTGGGATCAGCCAGATATACAATTACCTGGGCACCAGCATAGCCCCGAACATGGTCACGGTGGTTGTGTTTGACTGGAGAGCCTACGATACACTTGGAGAAGCACTTATACTCGTAACCGCAGTGCTTGTAACCCTGCTGGTCTTCGGGAGAGGCAGGGTTCAGCTGGGGGAAAAATAATGGTATGCGCATGGAGGGAAAATGAATGAGCACAATACTTAAGATATTCGCATTCCCGGCAGCAATGCTTATAATGTGCCTCGGGATTCTCACAATACTCGGAGGTCATATAACACCTGGAGGAGGCTTCCAGGGAGGTGCAATGATAGCAGCAGGATTCATATTCTGCGCGGTTGTATACGGGATTGAGAAGAGCCCCTTCCAGTTCTCCCATGAGTTCATGTCTGCAATGGAGAGCATAGGAGCACTGGGATACGTTGGCCTCGGACTCTGCGGGCTGCTCTTCTCAGGTTTCTTCCTGTATAACCTTGGAGTTGACCTCTACGGCATCACACCCGCTGTCAGCAGATTCTTCAACTATCCAGATCCTGTAAATGCCGGAATAATACCCTACCTGAACATAGTTGTTGGACTCAAGGTCCTGGTGGGGCTCAGTGCAATAGTGATCACATTCATGGAGTTCAGGGGGTGAAGGGTCCGGTGAATAGGGGAGTTCAGGCCTCTCCCGGAATAGGATTTAATGGTTTTGATGAGGGATTATAATGTTCAGGGATATTTATAAACACAGTACACGTAAAGGGGAGCAGGGAGGGATGATTTAAATGTTTCCAGGTCCGGTGATCTTCGGATTCCTACTCGGCCTGATACTTGGAAGCAGAATAAGGGAAGACATGTTCCCTGCATCATCATACCTGGTGGTGCTGGTGGTCCTTGTCCTTGTGGCATGGAATCTGGGGCCCTTCCCATACTACACGGATCTGCCCATCGCCACGGGATTCGTAGCTGCAGTACTGGGTATAATGACTGGTAAAATCTTATTCAGACGCTAATCAGGTTATGAGGTCATCATCATGTTTATATCAACGGGAAAATGCGAGGGACTCGGGGAATGTGTTAAGGCATGCCCGACAAAGGCCATAAGGATGATTGATGGGAAGGCCTTCAGCTGCATAACCTGCGGTGCATGCATGGAGGCATGTCCCAACAAGGCCATACGGAGGAACAGGTACGGAGGATACTTTGTAGACAGGGCAAAATGCAATGCCTGCGGTATATGTGAAAGGACATGCCCAGTGAACAGCATAAAAATAGAGGATGGAGTAGTATGGGGGATATGCGCCAGGTGCGGGCTATGCGTTGACTCATGCCCCCTGGGGGCACGCGTGGACGCATTCGATCTTATAGAGGACAGGCAGCTCCAGTTCCTGGAATCACTCAACCTTGCAGTCAGGCCACCGGTTAAGAGAAGGCCGGTGAAGCATGAAGCATCAAGGGTGAACGTGGTCACAGACACCGACAGGTGCACCCTCTGCAGGAGATGCCAGTACTACTGCCCAACAGGCGCCATAATCGTGGAAACCGATACTGAGAGTGTATGTACAGAGTGCCGTGTCTGCCAGGACGTCTGCCCTGTCGGCGCAATAGAGGACCTTGAAATAGACCCTGAAAAATGCACACTCTGCCTCAAATGTCTCAGGGAATGTCCTAGCAGGGCAATCTACCTTGATGACTTCGCGGTTAAGATCAGGAAGTCCCCTGAAGGGGCAGCTGGCAGCATAGTCTCCTGCCTGAACTGCGGCCTCTGCGCAGAGAGGTGTGAGAGGGGAGCCCTCAGGATGGTTGATGGTAAACTCCGCCATGACCCAACACTCTGCAGGGACTGTGAGGATGAACCATGCCTGGACGTCTGCCCTGTAGGAACACTCCGGATGGTTGATGGTGAGCTCAGGGGTTACTGTGTCTCATGCGGGCGCTGTGTGCAGGCCTGTGACGTCAGTGAAGCCCGAAGCTTCAGAACGGTTAAATGGGATGGTTCGGTGTCAGAAGACTGCATATCCTGCGGTATATGTGCCGAGATATGCCCTGAGGATGCCATAACCCTCAGGAGGGGTTCAATAGAGGTTGACACTGACCACTGCATACTCTGTGAGAAATGCGGAATCCACTGCCCTGCGGATGCCATACCACGAACAACCATGAGGAAGAGGAGGATTAAGGAAGGATTCACCCTTATAGATCCAGGGCTCTGCATAGGATGCGGGCTCTGCATGGAGCTATGCCCCGAGGATGCCATATCCCGGGATGAGGATGGAAGGATGATTGTTGATGATGATAAATGCATATACTGCGGTGCATGTTCAAATATATGCCCTGCAAGGGCCGTGATCTTTGAAAGGGAGTTCGATGAGAGAAAGGTGAGCTAGATGAAGAATATTCTAAGGATAATGCTGGAGGGTTCATACACGAACCTCAAGAGGATCCTCTTCGCCGCCGACAGGGTAACCGACATGGAGTTGAGGAGGAGAATCCTTGAGGGGAAGGTGCAACCGGAACCAAAGGTTGCGGAGGTTCCATGTATAGGATGCGCAGGATGCTCCAACGCATGCCCGACAGGTGCTGTTGAAATGAAGGACCTTGATGAACCCGTTGAGATAGCCGAGGGACTGGTGAAGACACAGATACCCGTAATCAACAGTGAAAAATGTGTCCACTGCTACTACTGCCACGACTTCTGCCCCCTCTACGCCCTCTTCGGCCAACCAGGGACCATACACCCCAATGATGTAGGTGAGGTGGAATTCGATGCAGGGGAAGTCATCCAGAAACCCGTTAAGATATCCGAGGATAAAATCAAATTCATAGCACAGTTCCTGGCTGATAGGAGCATCATAGAGAGGAAAAACTCACTCCTGGAGGCAGGTAAAGGATTCAGGTGATTCTTATGGGTCTCAAATCATATTCAAGGGCAAGGGCGGTACATGCAATGCTGGTATACACCGGGGGCTGCAATGGCTGCGACATAGAAATTGTGAACGCGGTCCTATCCCCCAAATATGATGCTGAACAGTACAAGATATTCCTCACCTGGAACCCCAGAGAGGCCGATGTCCTGATAGTCACGGGTCCGGTGACAAAACAGAACGAGGAACCACTCAAGGAGATATACAATGCAATACCAGAACCGAAGGCCGTTATAGCAGCAGGAGCCTGCGCCCTTATGGGCGGAGTATACAGGAACATCCACGGGGACATACCATCAGAGGAGATAGCAGGACCCGTTGACAGGGTCATCCCTGTGGATGCCAGGGTGCCGGGCTGTGCTGTCAGACCCGAGGACGTCCTTGCAGGGGCGGTGGCGGCACTCCCAAAACTTCTGGAAGCAAAATAAGATTCTGTAGATTTCCGGGATAAAAACAGGGAGATGATCTGATAAAGCTTATCAAGGTGCTTTTATGGATAGAAAACAGGAGATAATAGAAACCGAAATAACGATGGGGACGGTGCACTCAGCTGCAATAGAACCCTACCGTGTGAGGCTCTTCGTCGAGGATGAAATCGTCAGGGACGCGGAGATCACGGTTGGAGTCAACCACAGGGGCATCGAACGGATAATGGAGGGACTGCCGGTTGAGAAGGCCAACAGCCTCACGGAGAAGGTCTGCGGCATCTGTTCAGGGGTGCACCTCTGGAATTCAGTCCTCGTGGCTGAGAAGGGACTTGAAATAGACATACCTGAAAGGGCATCCTACATAAGGATCATCGTGGGGGAACTTGAGAGGATCCACAGCCACCTCCTCTACCTGGCCCATGGAAACGAGGTCCTAGGCCATGAAACATTCTCAATGAGACTCTTCTATATAAGGGAGACCGTAATGGAGCTTTTAAGGCTCATAGGGGGCAACAGGGTCCAGTACGGCGTCCCGATAATCGGTGGTGTGAGGCCAAGGGCGGACCTCACCGAGATGAAGATAAAGGGGATACTTGAGGGCCTTGATGAGATCGAGGAGAATCTAGCTGCATTCGCAGAGAGGTTCACAGCCGACCCCATGATAATGTCCCGTATAACAGGGGTCTGCCCCATAAGCAGGAAGGACGCCCTGAGGTTACATGTAACAGGCCCGACCCTGAGGGCAACAGGGGTTGAATTTGATCTCAGACGTGAAATGGAGTGCTACGACCCCTTCGAATTCGATATCATAACACAGGATGATGGTGATGTTAAGGCGAACCTCCTGATGCGCGTCCTTGAAATCTTCGAGTCAATAAAGATCCTGAGGCAGGCTGTAAGGGACCTGCCAGATGGAAGGGTTGCTGACAGGAGCTGGGAGATGCAGGATACAGGTGTTGTGAAGAGCTATGTGGAGGCTCCCAGGGGAAAACTCTACCACTCCTATGCAATTGAGGATGGCCGCGTCAGGAGTTCCATAATCAGAACACCCTCAATGTCAAATATAGGGGCCATGCAGTACGCCTGCATAGGACACCACATCACAGATGCCCAGCTGGGAATAGTGCAGTGCGACCCCTGCTTCACATGCACTGACAGGGCAATTGAGATAATAAGGCTTTAGGTGATGGAATGGAACCGTTATACTCTCTTTCAGCTGTTTTAGGCACGATCATCCTGGGCCTCATAGTCAGTCTATGGCTCCCGGGTATTGAAAGGAAATTCGTACATGCAAGGATACAGCAGAGGATAGGGCCGCCGGTCTCAAGCCCGGGACTGATGGCAGCCCTTAAATTCTTCTACAAGAAGACCATAGAACCATGCTCACCACTCCCAAGGCTCTACAACTCCCTCCCCCTCATAGGATTCATATCAGCCCTCCTGATACTCCTGTTCCTCATACCCCCAATGTACAGCCTGGCGGGACTTGCAAGCCTCGTTGCATTTGTGGGTTTCCTCAAGATAGAGGAGGTCATATACGTCTTCATGGGGTCACTGTCAAGGTCCGTCATGTCACTGAGGATGCCCTTCCCTGACCTTGCAAGGGGGGCCAAGCACCCGGATGTCCAGAGGTACTTCCTTGAGGACCTGAGTTCCATGAGGGCATTCCGTCTGATAGCCTTCGGATCATTCCCCATCTACATAGCAATCTTCGTACCCGCAGTCATGGCAGGGAGCATATACCTCAGGGACATTGTGGCCTACCAGGCAACCCACGGACCGGTTCTTTTCTCAGTGGCGGGCGTCATCGGTGCGGTGGTGTTCTTCATAGGTTACATGATACTCCTCAACGAGTACCCCTTCGCAATCCTCAAGACCAAGGCGGATGTTATAGAGGGACCCTACATGGAGTACGCGGCAAAGTACAGGGCCTTTGTCTATATAACCAGGGGTTTCCTCATGTTCACCCTGGGGTGCCTCTTCTCAGCACTCTTCCTTGGAGTGCCACCCAACATAATGGACTGGGATATACTAATCAACATAGCGGTCGCGGTACTTTTCCCGGTGTTGATGGCCATATTCAGCGCCTTTGCACCAGTATTCACATATAAACAGTTCTATCCGGTGACAGCCGCAGCATCGGTTCTGGGTGTACTGGCACTGCTCGTAGCGTTTGTCTAGGAAGGTGATACTGATGAAAATAGTTATAAGACCCCACCACATGATAAGCCTTGGAGGATACATAGTTGAACTTGAATTCCCCTACCGGAACCTTATAGTCGTAAACCCCACCGATGAACATATAAAGATAGAGGTGCCTGTCTTTAATGAGGAATGGATAGAGGAGCACAGGAGCCTTGGACTTAAAATAGTCCCTGTGGGTGAAGATGATAACTACCTGCGCCTCTGGAGGAGGGAGAAGGCCCTCCTGGAGTCCGGTAACAAGTGATCATGATGAGTTCGGTCGCCATAAGCATAAGGACCCTTGAACGGCCAGGCGTCCTCAGTGAAATAACGGGTATGCTGGCAGCCAGGGGGATAAACATCACATACGCCCACCTTTACGTTGAGAGGGATGGTTACGGGTCCATATACATGGAACTTGAGGATATAGATGATGTTGATGGGCTGGTTGAGGAGATAAGGTCCTCCAGGACCGTTGTTGATGTGAGGATTCACAGGTCCCTTGAAAAGATATACGGTAAGAGGATAATCATAATAGGGGGAGGGGCGCAGGTATCCCAGGTTGCCATGGGAGCCATCAGTGAGGCGGACCGCCATAACATAAGGGGTGAGAGGATAAGCATCGACACCATCCCCCTCGTGGGTGAGAAGGAGCTTGCAGAGGCCGTAAGTGCGGTGGGGAGGCTCCCCAGGGTGGCTGCACTGGTCCTTGCAGGTTCACTCATGGGTGGCGCCATCACGGAAGCCGTTGAAAGGGTTAAGAGGGAGCATGACATCATCGTCATAAGCCTCAACATGCCAGGAAGCGTCACCGGCGCCGCCGACATTGTTGTAACCGACCCTATACAGGCAGGGGTTATGAGTGTTATGGCGGTGGCCGATACCGCTGTCTTTGACATTGAGAAGGTGAGGGGTAAAAGGTTTTAATGAAAAAGGCATCCCGGCCTTAGGGGATAATAAAAATTAAAAATAGGGTTCTAGCTCATCTCAATGGCCCTTATAAGTTTACTTGCAGCGTTTTTGAGTTCGGTGTCCTTTATATCCCCGCTTTCCCTTATCTTGAGGGCAAGCTCAAGGACCTTTGAGACGTCTGATGGCTTGAGGTTCTCTGCCATTTCAAGGTATGTCTGATCCTCCTTATCGAGCTCCTCCTTCTTCTGGGCGGCCAGTTCAAGGAGAACACGGCAGCTGCTCATAACATCCGGGCTGTCAAGGTTCTCACATTTTTTAAGAAGTTCCTCCTTCATCATATCACCATTCTAATTTATGTTCCAATCATTATTTATATTTATATTTTCATTTTTTCATCAGATGATGATGTTTTTATTCCTTCATTGGCCTTAAGGCACGTGATTGTGTTCTTCCATGATTTTTCCCGGAGGAGGTGCAGTGCTTCACTATCCCATTCAGGACTGATCCTCCCCGAGGCATTCATCTGAGAGACCGCATTTTTCACACCTGGACGGCTTTACATCCACGGAGGGAACCTCACCATCCTCGATTATCTTCCTTATCTCATCAAGGACATCGAAGAGGCACTCCCTTCTCCGGTAATCCGTTACAACCGTGCGTCTTTCTGCCAGGGGTATGTAGTCTATGAAGGATACCAGGCTCTCGGTTTCGAATTCCCTTTCAACCAGGAGGGCCTGGGCCGTGAGCTCGAGGCTGTCAGATGGCCAGGCACCACCTGCAGGGGGCAGCACACCCTTAATCTTCACAGGGTAATGGTGGCCGTCGATTATCTCCATGTTCACACGACCATAGAGCTCCAGGGAGGGATCATGGATGGTGTAGTCCCTTATGAATGGCGGGAATATCCTCCTGGCAACCCTCTCCCCAGGGGCCCCCATCAACTCCATGGCACCTGTTATCCTGAGGGCCGCTGATCTCACCTGAAACTTCATGGTATCCATCACCTTCTCCCTGACCCCTCCCTCAAGGCCATTAAGTATCCTTTCAAGGTCCCCCATAAGGAGGCCCTCAACCTCCCCTGGATCCGTCCCTGGCTGGAGCTTCCTTGCACGGGACTCTGCAGCCAGTCTGAAGTCAAGGTAGGCGTCCCTTATGGCCATGGCTTCATGGTTGAAGGGGCTCCTTATGCCAAGGAACTCGGTGAGGTACAGCTTCATCGGACAGAACATGAATTCAGAGATGCATGAGACGGATACAGCCATCTTTTCACCACAATAATTATTAATTTATTACACACGCCTAAAAAAAAATTAGAGTATCCTGAGGCTCAGAGGTTCACCCATCACCCATTCCATCTCCATGATTTCGGAGAGGGCCCTCTGGAGGTCCCCCTCCATGGTACTGTGGGTTACAATGTATATGGGGACCGTTTCACCCTCAACGGCACCCCTCTGGGTCACCGATTCAATGCTTATACCATGCCTGCTGAAGGCACCTGCCATTTCATGGAGGACCCCTGGCCTGTCAACCGCTTCAAGCCGGATGTAGTATCTTGAAGTGGTTCTTGAGAACTCCCTCACTGATTTAACGGCTTCAAACCCAGGACCCATGGGTATCCTCTTCTCAGGGTTTATCACTATGTCCATGCAGTCAGCAACAACGGCACTTGCAGTGGCCCTCCTCCCGGCGCCCTTACCATAGAACATCACGGGTCCTGTGAAGTCCCCCTCAATGTATATTCCATTATAAACTCCTGTAACGGATGAGAGGAGGTGGTCTGCAGGTACAAGGGCGGGCATAACCCAGAGTTCCAGTTCCCCATCCTCAAGCCGGGCGGCTGCAAGCAGCCTGACGGTATGGTTGAGTTCTTCAAGGGCGTATTCAATGTCATGCCTCTTTATATTGCTTATACCCATGACATGGAGTTTCTCTTCAGGTACGTAGACTCCAAAGCCCAGGAGGGTCAGTATTATCAGTTTCTGTGCCGTGTCATGACCCTCAATATCAAATGTGGGGTCCCTTTCAGCGTACCCCAGCCGCTGGGCTTCCCTCAGAACCTCCTCAAATTCACATCCCTCAGAGGCCATCCCTGTGAGGATGTAGTTGGCTGTACCGTTGATTATCCCGTAAATCGACTGTATCCTGTTGGCTGCAAGGGATTCGTTGAGTGCCTTGAGGACGGGTATGCCTCCACCCACACTGGCCTCAAATGCAACCCTCACCCCCTTCTCACTGGCCGCTGACATTATCTCATCCCAGTGCCTGGCAAGGAGGGCCTTGTTGGCGGTTACCACATGCTTACCATTCTCGATGGCCCTCAGGATGAAGCTGCGGGCAGGCTCGTATCCGCCTATGAGTTCTATGACGATGTCTATATCAGGATCCTCGAGTATATCATCAGCATCGGTTGAGAGTTTTTCAGGGTCTATCTCCACCCCCCGGGGTGTTTCAATGTCAAGGTCAACTACCCTTTTGAGTTCAACCTTTCTCCCGGTCTTCCTGTTGATGAGTTCCTGGTTCCTGTTAAATATCTCCACCACACCGGCGCCTATGGTTCCAAATCCTATAAGTCCCACCTTCACACTAAAACCTCCATATTACATAATCACATCATAAGTATTAATATTTTTATATTTTGAGTTCCTTCAGTTTTATGAACTCATCCTCAGCCTCACGGCTGGTGCCGACAACCACCCGGTAGCCATCATTCCTTCCTGTGAACCTTTCAAGTTTGCCCCTGGCCAGGATCCTCTCACCCTCCCTTGCCTGGCCAGCGTAGGTGTGTGTGAATGAGACAACCTCAGTGATTTCAACTCCGGGTCCCTCAAGGACCCTCACGTCTTCCACAAGGTACCTTGCAGGGTTATCAAAGGCTTCAAGGGCGTCACTGACCGTGCATTCAACCGTGATCCTACCGCAGGGTTCATATTTTGTATCTGCCCATGAACCACCTATCTCATCCCACTCCCTTGCTGCAAGTATGTCAAAGAGGGTGCCGTCAACGGTCCCCCTGTTGTTCTTCCGCATCTCATACCAGCAGAATTCCCTGAAGCTGAGGGTTTCATCAACTATCCGCTTCCTGTAGACCCTCATCCAGAATGATTCATCAAGGCCCTTCAATGGCCCCTCCTGACTCTCCCTGAGTTCTCCGAAGGCATCAAGGGCCCGTCTGTGGTTCTTAAGCCCGTAAACCACAAAGTCGATGTCAGAGTTTTCAGGGTCGTGGAGTCCGGGGAGGATGGACCCTGAAACACCCATACTCCTGTAGGGGATCCCTGCATGGTCATGGAGGGCGTCTGCGATCTTAATGACCTTTAAAAGCAGAGGATCGGAGGCATCTTCCATTATCTCACGTAGCCGGGCGTCCGGTCGGAGTATCCTTTCCACAAGGTCCCGGGGCACGCCCATCATGAGAACACCGAGTTCATGGTAGTGGTGCAGGTACCCTGGGTGGTGCTCCCCAAGGAACCTGTAGGCTCCCTCAGAGTTCACCTTTGAGTATCTTGATGAGTCCAGTGATCTTTCACCCTCTTCATCGGGTATGTACCGTAAAAATGAGATGATCCTGTCATCTGGATGGAGGTAGGATGTCACCGCAAAGAAAAGATCATCCATGGTATGTATGAAGTCACGGATTCGGGATCTCATAGATAAATAAATGTTGGGTGGAATTATAAATCTTTTCATATGATTCTGATGAGAATTGAACCAGGAAAGGATCTGATGGAGGAACTGGTGGCGCTCCCCCATGAGGGCGCCATCGTATCAGGCATTGGAAGCCTCCATGGAGCCAGGATAAGGACGGCGGATGAGAGTAAAGTGATGGTCAGGGGCCCCCTTGAGATGGTCTCACTCCAGGGGACGGTAACAGGCTACGGCGTCCACCTACACATCGCAGTTGCAGACTCCCGGGGGAGGATGACAGGAGGCCACCTCATGGGGGACTGCAGGGTGAGGACAACAGCTGAGGTGGCCATGATACCATATCAGGGTAAGATGCTCAGGGTAAGGGACCGGAGGACAGGATACAGGGAGCTTATGGTACTTGACTGAAATGGTAGATCTATATATGATCATAATCAGAGATAGGAAATGGTGATTTGATGATATATGAACACCTTGAGGAGCCACTCCTCTATGATGGGAGTCAGATAGAGCCTGTCTGGGCACTGAGTGAACTGGGTATAAAGGGCTCGAGTATAATAACATGGATCGGTCCGATGGATGTGAGGGATATAGTTGACTATGAGGACCTTGACCTTGAAATAAAGGCCGGGGAGGCCCTGCACTTCATCGTCGAGCACTTCGATGAGCAGCCATCAAGCCTGAGGCTTGCATACCACAGGCAGAGGATACTCGTGATGCTCCTGAAGGAGGAACTCTCAAGGGAGGGCTTTGATACAAGGAGGGATGGCGACGACCTCTACATAGGATCATCAAAGCTCACGGTCTCAATTGCCACGGCATCCATATCCAGCATGAAGATACACCTTGGCGTTAACCTCCACCGTGAGGGGACGCCCGATGATGTTGAAACCGTGGGACTCCTTGATGAGAAACCTGAGCTTGGAATGGACGGCGTTGTAAGGATAGCTGAGAACGTTGCAATGGCATACATCCATGAGCTTGATTCCATTGAGGAGGACATCTGCAAGACAAGGGTTTTCTGATTAGGGTGAACTGATCTCATGAGGATCGTTATGGATTAATCTGATGTGATATGATGAAGATCGTTATAAACGGTATACACGCCAATTTAAGGTTTTCGGCAGCCCACATGATACCCGAACATGAGTCATGTGGCTGCATACACGGCCATTCCTACATAGTTGATGTGAAGGTTGAGGGAAAGAGGTCAGGGAAGCACGGCTTCGTGGCTGACTTCAAGGATGTTAAGGGTATAGTGAGGGAGATGTGTAAGAAACTCGACCATAAATTACTGATACCCCTTAAAAGTCCACTTATAAACTTTGCATCAACCGACAGGGACGTTAAATTTGAAATTGCAGGTAAGAGGTACAGCATACCCTCCGAGGACTGCTGCCTCCTTGAACTTGAATCCACATCTGCAGAGGAGCTCTCAAGGTACTTTGCATCAGCCCTCTTCAGGAGGCTCAGTGAAAAATATGAAATATCCTCCGTGGAGGTCTGTGTGAATGAGGGTATAGGCCAGGGAGCCCTTTACACTATTTCAAGGTGAGGGTATAGATGAAGGCACCCATCATGGAGGTATTCAGCAGCATACAGGGTGAGGGCCTGCTCATGGGAAGGAGGCAGATATTCGTAAGGTTCGCCGGCTGCAACCTCAGCTGCAACTACTGCGACACGCCCGAGAGCAGGGACGCCTCCAGCGGAGAAAGGGTTTCAGTTGAAGAACTCCACGAGACCGTGAAAGGCCTTATAACTCCTGACTTTCACTCATTAAGCATCACCGGAGGCGAACCACTGCTTTACCCGGAATTTATAGAGGAATTTCTTGACGGATCCCCCTACAGTGCTCTGCTTGAGACGAACGGTTCTCTGCCAGAGAATGCCCGGAGGATAGCACACCTCTTTGACCACGCCTCGGTGGATATAAAAACACCTGAACATTTTTCAGAAGATACCCGTGGAGATAGTACTAAATCCGATATATCCTGGTCCCGTGACATCATTGACCGGGAGATTCAAGTCGTAAACATATTAATATCAAAAGGTGCAAATACATACTGTAAGGTGGTTGTGATGCCCACCACCAGGGCGGATTACATAGGGAATCTGGCTAAAAGGCTCCGTGAAGACGTTGATGAACCAGAAAAACTTTCAATGGTCATACAGCCATGCAGTTCCCCTGGAGGATGGGCAGGAAACACTCCTCGCCTGCTGGAAATGTCTCAGGAAGCCGGAAAGTATATGGATGTGTATGTGATACCCCAGATGCACAGGGCCCTGGGCCTTAGATAGGAGGTTTTACATATGGAGATGGAAACAAAGGTTACAGTCCATGATGCCATGACATCGAATGTCATAACAGCCGACCCTGGCATCAGCGTTGCAGAAGCAGCAGCAATAATGACAGAGAGAAAGGTCGGGAGCATCATCGTGAAGAGCAACTCAGAACCTGAAGGACTCATAACAGAGAGCGACATCATAAGGAAGGTGGTTTCCAAGGATTTAAGGGCCAGTGAAGTTAAAATCGGCGAGGTAATGAGCAGGAACCTGATAAGCATAGAACCTGAAAGGGAACTCAGCGAAGCAGCAAGGCTGATGGCCAAGAACAGCATAAGGAGACTCCCTGTTGTGAAGGACGGTGCCCTTGTAGGTATACTGACATCCTCTGATGTGATGATAGTGGCGCCGGAACTCACGGATATCCTTGTGGAAAACGCGAGGATGGAGGAGAACAGGGCTCAGATATCTGAGGACGGCCCTTCGGTTCCTGGTGTGTGTGAGGTCTGCGGCAACTATGAGGAGTACCTTGAGGAGTATGATGGTAAATACGTATGTGAGGAGTGTAAAGAGGACTTAGAGGGTGAATAATTTGTTTGTAAAAGACGTGATGACGTTAAATCCCGTCTCAGTCTCACTTGAAACTGCTGCCACCAGAGTAAGATCTATTTTAAGGGACGAAGACTTCAGATGCGTCCCTGTAGTTGAGGGAGATAAACTCAGGGGTCTTATAACAAGGGGTGATGTCCTGAACATCACCGCAACCAAGTCCAATATTGAGGCACGGGGGATAATGGAGAAACCAAGGGTTATCCTGACGCCTGAAATGGATATAATGAAGGCTGGAGAGGATATCCTCAGGGCGGGTGAGATACAGGCACCTGTGGTTGAGTCCACCGATAACATGAAACTTGTGGGGATAGTGAGTGTCATAGACATAATCTCAGGGTTCCTTGATAATGGCTATGAACCAAAGAGGAACCCTGTTGAGAATATAATGACCACCAGAACCGTAACCTGCGAACACAGCGATCCACTATCAGCGGTCTGGGACAGGATGGATGAATCCGGATTCTCAGGGCTTCCTGTAATGAAGGATGGTAAACTGATAGGCATCATAACAAGGAAGGACCTCATAAGGTATGGTCATGCAAGGATAGGCAGGGAATCCGGTGATGTGAAGTCTGTGGCCGTTGAGAAGATAATGAAGACACCCACGGTTGCCATAACACCCGACGAGTCCACTGAAAGGGCTGCTTTTCTAATGGTGGAGAGGGACATAGGCAGGATTCCGGTTGTGGAGGACCCTGTTTTTGTCAAGTCCGACCCTGACATGGTTAAGGAAGGCCGCCTTGCAGGGATAGTTTCCAGGGAGGACGTCCTGCAGGCATACATCAAGTGAACCGGTGCCTTCATGAGACCTGAAAGCCCCATCATCCAGAAATTAATTTTTATGATGAATAGAATGATATGTAATAACGATACTTACTCATGTAAGTATATCTCCCAGAGAGGTGTGTGAATGAGAAAAAAAGACACCATAAACCTGGTAAAGTCTAGGGACCGTGGTCCCGTTGAATTCGAAAGCAGAAACTTCGACCACGAAGGCGATGTCATGGCAATCGCCAGAAAGGAAGTGGTCTCAGTACCCCAGACAGCCACCATTAAGGAAGCAGCAGAGATAATGGTTAAGAACAAATTCAGGAGGCTTCCCATAACCAACCCAGGGACAGGGAAGCTCCAGGGAATCGTAACGGCCATGGATATCCTGGACTTTTTAGGTGGGGGAGATAAGTTCAGAATCCTTGAGGACAAGTATGATGATAACTTCCTGGCGGCGGTCAACGAACCCGTTAAGAGCATCATGACAAGGGAAGTCCTCTACGTAACCAGCAAGGACTCAATATCAGATGCGGTGAGCCTCATGCTTGAAAACAGCGTAGGGGCCCTGCCTGTTGTTGACCATGATGAGAAAATCACAGGTATAGTATCTGAGAGGGACTTCGTACTCCTCATGGCAGGAGTTTTCAACGACGAACTCACAGAGGACCACATGACATCAAGGGTTATCAAAACAACCCCAGGAACACCAATAGAGGGCGCCTCAAAGATAATGGTGAGGAACAGGCTCAGGAGGATCCCGGTTATAGGTGAGGAAAGGAAAACACCACACCCAGAGGAGGATAAACTTGTGGGCATGGTGACATCAACTGACATCCTGGAATTCCTGGGTGAAAACAGGGCCTTCAACAGCATGAAGACCAACAGTGCAAATGAGGTCCTCGCAACACCCGTAAATGAAATAATGGAGACAGAGGTCTGCACGGTCACATCCACCACACCCCTGGGAAGGGTCTGCGAGATCATGGAGAAGCATGGCATCGGGGGACTCCCCGTCGTTGACTACGGAAACCTGACAGGAATGATAACAGAAAGCGATTTACTGAGGGCAATAGCAGGATGATGGAGGTGGAAACATGGACATCAGGAGTATAATGAGCGAGGACCCGGTGGTCATGGAGGACACACAGCAGGTTGCATATGCAAGGAACCTGATGCTCAGGAACGGGATAAGCAGGGTTGTGGTGGTGGACCCTGACGGGAAACCCGTGGGCATCGTGACGGAAACAGACATAACAAGGAAACTGAAGGTCAGGGGACCGGCATGGAGGAGAAGGCCGATAGATAAAATATCAATAAGGAGGGTCATGAACGAGAACCCCATCAGCATTGATGTAAATGACACGCCCCGTGACGCCGCAGACCTCATGCTGAAAAACAGGGTGGGTTCACTCCTGGTAATGGACGGGGATGAACTTGCAGGCATAATAACCAAGAAGGACCTTCTAAGGTTCTTCAAGGACAGATGCGCCGGCAGATGGAAGGTCAGGGACCTCATGACAGGTGATGTTAAAACGGTAACAGAGAACCACACCATCTCCCATGTCATAGGCATCATGGAGGAAAACGACATCTCAAGGGTTGTTGTAACCAGGGATGGTGGTGTTGCAGGGATAATAACCTCTGAGAACCTTTCATTTGCAACATTCGAGGATCCTGAGAAGGGAATACCCGTTGAGAAGGTTTACTTCATAAGAAAAACCTCAGAGGATAAAAGGAAGGTCAGAACGATATCCATGCTGACCGCAGGTGACATAATGACAGAGGATGTTATAACGGTGGACCCCTCTGCCGACGCCTCAGAGGCGGCCTCAATCATGCTTGAGAACAATATAAGCGGGCTGCCTGTGGTTGAGGACGATGAACTGGTGGGGATAATCACCAAGACGGATATAATAAGCGGAATCCAGTAGGGGTGGTAGAATGATAATTAAAAACCTCATGTCCACGGATCCTGTCTGCATCGACAAGGACCAGAACGTATGCGACGCCCTTCGCCTCATGGGTAAAAGGGATGTTTCAAGGCTCATAGTCATAAACACCAACAGTGACCATGAAAAGGAAATGGTGGGCATAGTTACAGAGAAGGACATAGCAATGAAACTCGGCTCATCAAGGTACGGTAACATGGCACCCTCCCACTTCCATGTCTCAACGGTCATGACCCCCGATCTTTTAACTGCAGATCCAGACATGGACGCGGGAAGCGCGGCAAGCATCATGCTTGAAAATAACATTGGAAGCCTCCCGGTTGTGGATGATGATGAACTCCTGGGAATCGTCACCAAGTCAGACCTCCTCGATGTATGCCGGGGGAAGGCCTACGATAAATACACTGCAGGGGATGTTATGAGCACGGAGATGATCACGGTAACCCCTGATGAGAGGCTCGTCCATGCAAGGAGGATGATGATCGACGCGGGCATTGGAAGACTGCCGGTGATGGATAACCAGGAACTTGCAGGTATACTGACAGCCAGTGACATGACCCGGGCGGTGATAAACTTCAGGAAGCTTGTCCCGGACAGACACAAACCCTCAAGGATAAGGAACCTCCTTGTTGGGGATGTGATGAAGCAGAACGTGGAGACGGTAGACGCCGAAACCCCTGTCACAGACATAGCCTCAATGATCCTGGAAAAGGGGTACGGGGGATTCCCTGTAACAGCTGAAGGTGAACTGGCAGGCATAATAACAAAGACGGACCTCCTGGATCTCATAGTTGAGATAGAGGGCGTCTTCTAACCCCCATTCTATTTTTTAATAACTTGAGTGAAGCTAATGAAGGACATACCATTCGAGAGGATCTCAGAGAAGACAGGGGTCCCGGCCGAAAGACTTGAAACATCATTTAAGAAGGGCAGCAGCCGGCTCCTTGAATCAGGGGGCTTAAGGGCCCTCCTCTTTAAGAAGCAAGTAATGGACCTTGAAGCGGGAACCGTAGCCTACCTCACGGGGGAACCAGAGGTTATACGGGGCTTTCCAAAGATAAGGAGGACGCTGCTCCTTTCACCGGCCATCGAGAAACACTTCACTGAAAGCGTTGCCGTGGAGGAGAAGATGAACGGCTACAATGTGCGGATAGCCTCTGTTTCAGGGAGGATCCTTGCACTTACAAGGGGAGGCCATGTGTGCCCATTCACCACAGAGAAGGCCAAGGAGCTCATGGACCTCCAGGAATTCTTCAGGGATCATGGGGACCTTGTAATATGCGGGGAGATGATCGGCAGGGACAACCCCTACGTCTCACATGACTACCCTGAGGTGGGCCCCCTGGGATTCAGGGTCTTTGACATCCGGGAGAAAAACACCAACACACCCCTACCGGTAATGGATAAGAGAAGGATCCTTGAATCCTATGAACTCCCGGCGGTCAGACTCTTCGGCATTTTCCCGGTGGAGGAGGCCCCAGGGAGGGTGGCGGAGATAATAAGGATGCTGGGTGCCGATGGAAGGGAGGGGGTTGTCATGAAGGACCCTGAAATGAAGCTACCCCCACTGAAGTACACATCATCCCAGGCCCATGCACGGGAGATAGCATACGCCTTCAACTACCCCTTCGACTTTGGAAGGCCATTCTTCTTCAGCAGGGTTATACGTGAAGGGTTCCAGGCATATGAACTGGACGAATCCGACGAGGAGACCCTTGAAAGGGCCCACCGCCTCGGAGAGGCCATAATATACCCCATGCTGAAGAGGATAAAGAGCATAGCTGAGGGCGAACCAGCCTGTGAGGACACGGTTATAGACGTTGAGGACAGGGAAAGGGCCGAGGAATTCCTCAGGCACCTATCACGCCTTGGTGTCTCAGCAACCATTGCAGACTACAGGGACGGTAAGGCAACCATAAGGAGGTTCTA
Source organism: Methanothermobacter sp. THM-1 (assembly GCF_009914355.1). Lineage (NCBI taxonomy): Archaea > Methanobacteriati > Methanobacteriota > Methanobacteria > Methanobacteriales > Methanobacteriaceae > Methanothermobacter > Methanothermobacter sp. THM-1. Next base: position 1,523,120 of record NZ_CP044013.1, on the reverse strand, counting down.
CCAGTCAACAACCGACAGGATAACCAATTACCTTGAGGGGGGCCTGTACTGATGCCGGGGGAAACCATAGCCTACCTCGGACCCAGGGGGACATTCACCGAGGAGGCCGCCCTGGAGGTCGGGGACAGGCTCGTGGCCTGCGACTCCATCCTGGAGGTCCTGAGGGCTGTTGACTCCGGCAGGGTGGATATGGGAGTGGTCCCCATTGAAAACTCAATCGAAGGCCCTGTTGGGGTTACACTCGATCTCCTTGCAGGTGAATACGACCTCTGCATAAAGGGGGAGATCATAATAAGGGTCAGGCACAACCTCCTGGTTAACAGGGGCGCCAAGATGGAGGATATCAGGGAGGTCTACTCACACCCCCAGTCCCTGGCACAGTGCCGGAGATTCATTGAGGAGGCAGGGCTCATCACCCACTCAACACCCAGCACCGCCGCTGCCGCCATGATGATCAGGGGCAGGCAGGAACTTGCAGCCATAGGAACCAGGAGGGCCGCGGAACTCTATGGCCTCGAGGTCCTTGCAGTGAACATACAGGACCATGACCCAAACTTCACAAGGTTCATAGTACTTGCAGCTGAGGACCATGAACCCACGGGACAGGATAAGACATCAATAGTATTCTCCCTTGCAGAGGACAGGCCGGGGGGCCTCTACGAGGTCCTTGGGTTCTTTGCAGAGGTCGGAATCAACCTCACAAAGATAGAGTCAAGGCCATCCAAGCTGGGCCTTGGAAGGTACATATTCTTCATAGACTTTGAGGGTCACAGGAAGGATGAAACAGTGGCAGGGATACTCTCAAAGATAAGCCAGAAGACCCCTTTCATGAAAATACTCGGCTCTTATCCTGAATACAAAATCTGAGCCCTGATAAACTGATTTTTCACTCCATAAAGACTGCCGGGGTTCAGGGGGATCGCAGGTTAAAAGATATATATACCTCCACGGCGAATATTAGAACACCGATTAATTGTTCATCAAACATGTTCAGGAGATGGTAATGATTAACCCAGATAAGAGGATGCTCCTGAGACAACTTAAAAGGATTGAAAGGGACCTTGAAGAGGGCAGAATTTCAAGGGAGGAATACAGTTCCCTCAAGGAGAGGTACACGGAGGAACTTGAAACCCTGGAGGCGGTGGAGAATATAAGGAAACTTCAGGGCCAGAAATCCCCTGAAAAACCACTCGACCACTGGGTGGAGGAGTCCAGAAGAAAGAAGGACGAGACCGAGAAGAGGGAGCTCATGAAAAAGTATATCAGCTCAGGGGAGACCCGAAAAAAGCCAGGGATAAACCTCTCACTCATAGGCACCATAATACTTGTCCTGGCCTTCTTCTTCGGCACAGGCTTCGGCCTTTACTTCATGAATCCTAAAACAGAAACCCCTGCAACAGGGACGGTAACCGTGAATGAAAGCGCATTCCCATCCTTTAACAATACACTGAAGAACACCACAAGGATCGTGAACCAGACATCTGCACCCACCATCAACGAGACCCCATCAACGCCGGCACAGCCATCAAGGCCACCGGAAAACCAGCAGGGACCAGGGGATCAGAACACGCCGGGTAATTCAACATAATGGTCATGTGAGGCTTTAACATGAAGAAGTACATCACAGTTCTTTTCATGGTACTTGCTGTTGCTGTATCCGGATGCACATCAACAACCACCGATACCGGGAACAGTACAAAAACCTTTTCACAGAATAACATATCATTTGAATACCCCTTAAACTGGGTAGCTGCCAATTCACTGGCCAATGACACAGTAGCAGCCGTTGCAGATCCCTCCTCGGTTGATAACAGGGGCCTTGCACAGGTATCGGTTGTCATACAGGTCAGGGAACTTAAGGGGAACCTCTATGATATGTACAGGGAGAACTATGATACCCTCTTCAGCAACTCAAGCTACCGGAGGGTGTCGGAGAGCAACACAACCATCAACGGATACGGGGCAGTTGAAAACATCTACCTGGAAACCGGGAACGGCACCTATAAGAAGAGAAGGGCCATATGGATACAGAGGGACAGGAACGTCTATGTCATACTCTGCACGGCACCTGCAGATAGGTTTGACTCTGAAAAGAAGAACTTTGACCTCATCATCAGCACTTTAAGGTTCCTCTGATCAGACAACTCCATTATTTTTTATATTGAAGACAGGGCCCCGACAAAAGGGTGTAATATCCACATCCCATCCCAGTAACATTCGCGGTATCCTACTAGCCCCATGGGATGGTACCTGGATCCGCACCGTTAAAGCAAAACTATAAATTTATATCTGTCAAAGATATTATTAAATTATAGGGGTCACTGTACTGATAACTGAACAGGCTCTTTTTATTTTATCTCCAGAGGTTTAGAGGCTTTTCTGGGTTTTAAACCTGGTAGAATGTGACCTTATTCATGATAATTAGGGTTAACCAGTAAAGAAAAGGAGGAATAAATAATGGTACTGCCAATATGCGATGTCTGTCTTAAAAGCGGAATTTTATGTCAGGGCTGTGAAAATAAACTTAAAACAGGGGAGGTAACCCAGACCGAAGTGGACATTGCAAAGGTTCTATACAGGATCGGAGAGGGAAAGCTCGGATTCAAGAAGGCCATAGACCTTGACGGAATTGTTATAATCATCACAGAACCCGGAGAGGTTGGTAAACTCATAGGAAAAGGCGGTAAGATAGTTAGGGCAATATCAAGGGAGATAGGAAAGAAGGTGAGGGTGGTCGGTGAAAACGCTGACCTCAAATCAGTGGCAGAGGACGTCCTTGCACCCGCCAGGATCTCAGGCATAAACATAGTTTTCGGCAAGGACGGTGTGGAGCGCTTCAAGATAAGGGTCATGAAGGAGGACGCCCGCCGCGTGCCAGGAAACCTTGAAACCCTCAATGAGATAATTGAAATGCTCACCGGCGAGAAGACCGTGGTTGTTATTGATGATAGATAGGGAATGGTAAAATGCGTGTTGTGCTCTGCGTTACCGGCAGCGTGGCTGCAGTTGAAGCCGTTAAACTCGCCCGTGAACTCAGGAGGAAGGGGGCTGAGGTCAAATGCTTCATGAGCGAGGACGCCTGCAGGATAATACACCCATATGCCATGGAATTTGCAACAGGAAGCCCCCCGGTACTGGAACTCACAGGGGAAATAGAGCACGTTAAATACTCCGATGCGGACCTGATCCTGGTGGCGCCTGCAACAGCAAACATAATAGGTAAACTGGCATATAAACTTGCAGACAACCCCATATCATCACTCCTTCTAACAGCAGCCGGCAGGGGCACAGCCATTCTCATGGTGCCCTCAATGCATGAGGCCATGTACGAGGCCGCCGCTGAGAACATAAGGAAACTTAAGGAGGAGGGAGTCGCCTTCCTCGAGCCCCGAATGGATGAGGGGAAGGCTAAATTCCCTGATATTGACACCATAACCCTTGAGGCACTGAGACAGGCCTCTGAAGGTAAAATGCGGGGTTTAAGGGTCCTTGTAAGCCTTGGCGGCACCTTGGAACCCATAGACCCTGTGAGGGTCATAACAAACAGGAGCTCCGGGAGGATGGGCCTTGCGGTTGCAAGGGAGGCCTACATACAGGGTGCTGACGTCACCCTGGTGGCAGGCACGGTCTCGGTTGATATACCGTCACAGCTCCGCACCGTCAGGGCTGAAACAGCCCATGAAATGGCCGAGGCAGTGGCTGAACTCATAGGAGAACATGATGTATTCGTCTCAGCAGCAGCGGTCTCTGACTTCAGACCGGTTTACAGTGAAGAGAAGATCTCATCGGACTCGGAGATTACACTGAGGCTCAAACCAAACCCCAAGATAATCAGGATGGCCCGTGAAACCAATCCTGAAGCGTTTATAGTTGGCTTCAAGGCAGAACACGGCGTTTCTGAGGAGGAACTTATAGCGGCTGCAAGGAAGCAGATTGAGGATTCTGTTGCTGACATGGTTGTTGCAAATGATGTCTCGGTGGAGGGCTTTGGCTCCGAGAACAACAGGGCAATCATAGTCTCTGAAGGGGTAACTGAACTCCCCACCATGAAGAAGGAGGAGCTTGCAGGGTTAATCATCGGGGAGATAATGAAGAGACTCGGCCTGGAGGTTTAGGCGGTTCTGGCACAGATGGTATGGGCTTTATTCATTTTCCCTGAGTCCAGGGTCGCTGCTGGAGAATTACTTTTTTTTTTACTTAATGAATAATAGGGCTGCTCTATGCAGAAGGAGACTCACTTTTTTTAAATCATAAATGAAAAATAGGTTTTCATCCAGGTTATCGCCCATTTATAAGCAATAACCTGGAGGTGAAATTATGGCCTTCAGCTGGGGTTATAATTATGTAACTAATCCAATATATACCTTTATTATTAAAAATTTTCTATTATTGTATATTTTTATTTGCAATGCGAGTATACATACCATCCATGCCCACCAAGAAAACACACCCAACAAAAGAAGAACTTCTCCAAGACCCTCTCCTACAAGAATTCATATTTTCCAGGAACATAAAAGAAAAAACTATAGAGACATACATTGCAGCAATACAACACTACTCACAAGTCACAGGAAAAACAATCACAGAATTAATAGAAGAAGCGGAAAAAGAGGAAGATTCAGGGGTTAAAAGAAGAAAACGCAAGATCAGACAATATTTCCTAAAATACATTCAACACCTACAAGACCAGGGGGTCAAAGGATCAACTATCAGATTATACATCTCCAAAATCAAAGCACTATACAATGAATATGAGATTGACCCCCCAAAGATCACATACAAAATTCGACCTGAAAATAAATCCATGGATGATCTTATAAATCTCCATGAGATCAAAAATGTCCTGGACAACACCCATCCACGGGAAAAAGCCATGATCCTCCTGCACCTCACCAGTGGGATGGGATCCGCGGAACTTCGAAGACTCAATGTTGTTGATTATAATAAGGCCATAGGTTTCAATGTCCTCGGAGAGGATTATGAGGATGCCAGAAAACGCATACAAGATGAAGAGATTGTTGGAGTTTGGAAGGTAAATAGAGTAAAGACAGGAATGCCATATGTTACTTTCAGCACTCCTGAGGCTAATATAAAAATCCTTGACTATCTAAGGTACCGTCGATTAAATGGAGGACCTTTAAAAGAGACTCAGCCTCTATTTTCAACTCAAAATGGAGATAGACTCAAACCGATCACTTATGCTAACATTTTCAATCGTCTTAATGACAGATTCTATCTTGGAAGGGATGCAGCGGGTAATCGTCGTTTAACTTCCCACAAACTTAGGAAGCTTTTCACGACCATCCTTTATAAGGAGGGAATGGATAAGCTGGCAATTGATTGGCTGCTTGGTCATAAAGTGAATCCAGTCACAGAGGCGTATTTCAAAGTGAATATAGATCACCTTGAAAGAGAATACAGAAAAAGGATGCGATCTTTGACTTTTGAGAAGACTGTTACAAGACGAGTAATGGCCCCTGAGGTTCGTGAGATTGTGAAAGAACTGGAAGAGAAGGAGAATGAGATTAAAGAATTGCGTGAGTCTCAGGAGAAGTTAAGAGAGTGGGTGAGGAAGACTGAGAAGTTGTATAATCTTATATCGTCTCATCCGGAGATACTGGAAAAACTTGAAAGATAATGCTTTAGTTTTCTGATGCTCTCCTTCACTATTCTTATTAATTTTATATTTATTATCATTAGTTAAGCCTCAGGATGGGGGGTATATTCTTGACGCCCACCAAGAAAATACAAGACCCCCTCCTGAGGCGGTGCATCCCAGGGGGATACAGTGTATAGTAGAATTCATGCTGTATATATAGGTGCCCCCCTAACTGTTTTGGAGTTGATCAGACATTGAGTTGTGGGGGGCTTTTGATCATGGATTACATTTCAAGGTGTTCTAAGTATTCTTTGTTGTGTTTTATGAAAAGATCGATGGCTTCCTCCCAGGCGGAGGTCATTGGGCTTTTCTCATATTTGAGCATCGCTATTACTTTGAAGAGTTTGAACTTTCTTGAGTTTATGTATATGCTTGTATGTATTTTTTCATTTTCTTTCATGTTTTATTCTCGGTGTGCATATCTTATATATTTATCCTCTCAACATACCAAAATAACAATATACCAAAAAAAATATATACTAAGAGATAGAATATACTACTAAAGGAAAAGGAGTTGATCAAACATGAAACCAATCCTCTCAAAAAAAGAGAAAGCCTGGAGAAAATACCAGGCACTAAAAAAAGAAGGACGAGAAGAAGAAGCAAGAAAGGCCTGGGAAGAATACGATGAACTCAACAGAGTCATCGTGAAAATCATTAACAGAAAACCCCCACTCGAGGAGATGGTCCACGACCAGATCCTCGGCATCCGCAACAAGAGAAACGCGAGAATCACTCCCGAGGCCATCCACGCCCTCGAAAGATACCTCTCCAGTCTGGCCTGGAACATCCTTGAAAGCGCCGGGCAGACAGCACACATACAAGACTTCACAAGGGACCTCGGGGAAACACAGAATGACATCACCATAGACGAAGAACACATTTACCTCGGCTATCTTGACATTCTCTCATACACGGATGAGGAATCAGTGGAAGAGTACAGCAGAATCCGGGAAATACTCATGGAGGGGGAGTAAATGATAAAAATCAGGATGCGAGAAGAAGCCGTGAAAGAATGGGCTAAAGACACCATATTTTTCATCTTATTTGTTTTTTTACAGGTGATGGAGGCTTCTCCACGCCACACTTTCAATCTCTGAAGGAGGAATTGGGTATGGAGATGAATGAGGTGGAAAGAATGCTACAAGAAGTCCAAAAAGATGATGGATGGGAGCCCCTCGACATGGAGATCCCATTCTGGGAACCGAAACCAGGGGATGAACTCCGAGGGGTCTGCCTAGGAATCAAGAAGATCCCCACAAAGATGGGGGACCTGCAGGTGATGGAGGTCCTCACAGTGGACAGGGAAAAGTACCTTGTGAAGGGTCATAAGGCCCTCATAGGGTACTTCAAAAGGATCAATGAGGGGTACGGTGTCCTCATACAGTATCATGGGAAGAAGAAGGCCAAGACAGGGACTGAGTACCATGGTTACACGGTGAAGATCAAGAAGCCAGGGAGTGGGCAGGTTGGGCTCACCGAACTCAGGAGTGAAGAATACGATGATAAAACAGTCAAGGCCCTGATAGATCTCACCAGGGCAAAGCATGGCAATACACACCTTAGCACAGTTTTACAGGAACTTGAGGACATATACAGTGATGGTCGCGTCACTGAGGAGGAGTACCACAGGATACGAGGTGTCCTGGGGGGTGTTGAGGGGTGAAGCTTAACTCCTACCAGAAAAGACTGATGAACCTCAAGGGGGAGATGGTTATCGTGGAATTTATAAACTCCCATCCCCCCTTAGAGGGAGGATAACAGAGGTGGACGTGTGGAACAACAAATTCTTCATTAACGTTGCAGGGAGAGAATTCCTCGTCATGGGGGGTGTGCAGACCCTCCAAAGAATAGAGGAGGATGATGCATGATAAAGGGTGATGTTCAGACAACGATACGGATTAACAAGCACGTTCATCAGTTCCTCCGGGAGTTCTGTGAGACTTGCAGGTTCTACGGGAGGAAGGATGTCACCATCACCAGGATCGTGAATGACGCGATACTCTACTACCTGGATCACAACTCCTTGTATAGGACTTACGATTTGAGGGTCTATGATGAGAATGGGGAAAGGGAGAAACCTGAAAGTTGAGATCTTGGAGAGAGATGAGTCCCTCCAGGCTTTCCACGTGAAAGGGTATAGTGGCAAGGAGTACCTTGTCACAGTCTATGATGATATGATCAGGTGTGAATGTCCTGATTATTATTATCGTCACGGGCCGGAGGGATCCTACCTCTGCAAGCACTGCTGGGCCGTCCTCCATACCATCATTAATGACATGGGTGGGGGGGATAGGATACCCCCCATACCCAAAAACCAAGGGGCCCCATGGACACCAGAACTCCTAAAGAAAGTCAAGAGGCTCTTCAAGGAAGGGCATAGCTATACTGAGATAGCGGAAGAGATGGGAAGGTCAAGGCAATCCATTATCTACGCGGTAAATTATGATCCTGACATGTCCAAACGTGTGAGGAGTAGGTGGAGTAGGTGGAGTCGCGTGGAGAAACAGCTCCTTCACAGCCTCGTACGCAAGGGATTCACATACAAGGAAATCTCAGCAACGTTCCAGTACATCTCCCTATGGAATCCCCATGTGAAACCCAGGACCATACCTAGCATCAGATCCTACATGGGGAAATACCATATTAGGACACGGAGGAGATCTTACGCGAATACAACCCCGAAGACAAGGCATATGAAGCCATGGAGCCCGGATGAAGAAGAAAAACTTCTCAGAATGTACAGGGAGGGGGAGCTCATCAGTACAATTGCTGATGAGCTTCAAAGAAGTAAAGGAAGTGTGAGGGCGAGACTGAAAAGATTTAAAATGGGGGAGAATGATGTTATGCAGATTAAAAGGAGTAGAAAGGAAGCTGCAAGACTTCAGGGAACAAATACACTCTGATCCTACTGGGGTATATGGGGGTGATAAGGAGTGGAAGTAGACGTGACAATCCAAGTGGATGATGACCTCTACAGGTTCCTCCAAGGAGAGGGGGCTGACCTGCAGGTCCTCATCCAAGTCCTCATCAACCAGATGAATTACTGTTTCAGGGAGGCCATCGGAACATATGGCCTCCTAAAGGAAGTGGACCTCGAGGAGGCATTGATGAGGATGAGTATAGAGGCCAGGGCCATGAACGAGGAGAGCATGAGGAACCTGGAGAAGGAGAAGAGGAGAAAGGATCTCATGTCTTCAAGGAGGGATGTAGCATGAAAAAGGATGTTCAGGAATCCTTAGTCGCCTGGAGGAAACTCATAGAATGGTCCCGGGTGGATGATCATGAAAATAAAAGGGAGGAAGGATCTCAGAGAAGCCATCATAAAGGTCCTGGAAGATGAGGATGCTGAACTCACACTTGAAGAGATCATCGGCAACCTTGGGAAAAGGTATGAGTTCAGTAGGAAATACAACCCCACACGCCAGTCCATCCTCTTTCAGGTACGTGTCGTAGCTAAGGGGGTTGGGGAAAAAGAGAACACCTACCAACACAAGGTAACCACTTACAAACTTCGGGATGAACATGAAATTAACAACTGTTAGAGTAGATGAAAAACTTCACGAGGACGCGAGGAGGAAAGGCTTAACCCTCCCAGACCTAATCAAGGCAGGCTATAAAGTCCTCGTTGAGGGGGGTACATTAGAATCAGAAGCACACATCATAGAAGAAACATCCCGTCTGAAGAGGAGGATAATCAGGGCAAAGGATGAGATAAGATCCATTGACCAGAAGATTCAGGGCCTTGAACTACGTAAGGAGGAGTTGAGGGTAGAGATTGAGGAGTGCGAAGAGAAAATTAAACTGTTACATTCCCCGCCAAAGACAGATGTGGTGGATGCAGAGGTGATGCGGTTAGATGAAGCCTGTGAATTCATCATGGAAAGAGTCCAGGAGAGAGGACTAGTCAGTGCGGATGACCTGGTCTTTGACACTGGGGAGGATGTGTACCAGGTGGCCGCACGGGTGAAAGGGGTGAATGTGGATGATCTGATAGAGTATTATAATAGTGTATATGTATCTAAATAATGAACTTCAGGAGTATTGGGGGAGACAACCCCTCACCCCTTGTATATATATATATACAAAAAAAATTTTGATATATATATATATACATGGGTCAAACTATTCTCTTTCTCATTACACTTGAAATCATTCTATATACATGGTTAAATTAACAGGCCAAATGGTAGATCAATCCTCATCCCAGCCACATATGGATCAACAGCTGCAAGTACTTTAAAATATGATGCGGATACCTTTATTCACCATGTTGATTTCGCTGTGAAAAGTTTTATAGTCTCTGCTTTTTTTATTTTTGTATATGGTAGTAAGTGAATCCTTAAACCGAAGATATAACATACATAATTCTTCTAATGGTGAATGGAGACATACTCAACACTACTTCTTCCTGGAGACAATATCTGCAGACCTCAACCTCAACAGGACTGACATACAAAGAATACTCTACATAACACAGAGGGTGGGGATCAAACAATTACATAAGCGCGCATCAATGGAACAGGTACTATTGGCCCTTGCAGTATTCATCAAGGAGGAATCAACAGGCCATCCCTTACAGATAGACAGATACACTATCCTCAAAGAATACAATGTTAACTATAAATTGTACACTACTGTCCTCAGGAATCTCCTCCAATACTATCGTAGCAGATCCCCTGTTGTGAGAGGATGAATATTGCAAGATTACAGGATATTCCAGGTCAAAGTATATGATAATTATAATTTGTTTTTGAGTGAGGAGGAGAAATGCCCTGAATGTGAAGGTATCCATTTTGAGCTGGATGCTGAGTATAATATTTGCTGCAGGTCATGTGGTTTGGTCCTGTCAAGTGTTTATTGTTATGTTGGTGGAGTGAAATTGGACTTACCCTGGGGTCTACTACTTTAACCACCCAGTTTTGCAGTATTCTCTAATAACTCTGTTGATGTTCCGACTACGTTACATACATATTATAGAGGAGAGAACTGAGGTGACAAAAATTGGATCGTGAAGCACTAGGACTCACAGGCCTGATAATATTGGGGATGATATCCTTATACTTCAAACAATACGAATTAGGCTCTGCATGTATCGGGGCCATCGCAGGATACATAGCCCGCCCAGGAGAAACAACATGACAAAAGAGGGACATGGATGCATACAAAAAGAGAGGATAACAAGCCTCGAGGAAAGACTGAAAAACATTGAATACGACATCATCGACATCAAGGAGACCAATAAACTGCTAATAGACCTCCAAGCAGAAATAGCAACACTCAAAGCCTACCATAAAATCACCATGATACTCCTAACAGCCCTGATCATCCCCATAATCATCACACTCACACGCACAATATAACCCCAACCACAAAATCACACAAACAAACACAAGATCACACATGAAAGAAACACCAACCCAAAGAAAAGCATTCGAATACTACTACTCCCTTGGCGACAAAAGAAACCTGAAAAAAGTCGCTGAAAAATTTGGATACTCATATGACACAATCAGAGGATGGTCATCCAAACTCAGGTGGCGGGAGAGGATATACCAGTACGAGAAAAAACAACTCCAGGAGATAAGAAGAGCGCGTGAAGAATTATCAGAGGAGTCAAAGGAGTATTATGCTGACCTCTGGAGCAAATACCTTAAGGCTTGCAGCCTCACACTGGAGGGTTACATTGAATCTATCGAGAATGGAGGGGAAGGCCTCACTTTACAGACATCTAAGGACCTTCATAACCTTGGATTAGCAATAGCATTGGGCCTGGGGGATCCTACTGAGATACATGAACACCGTGAAAGTGGTGGTGAACTGGAGGATTTACTGGAGGATCTTGTGTCAGCCACAAAAGACCTGAAGGATGAGGGTATGGATGAAGGCCTGGATGATGAAGAGGCTGAAATTGAAGGTGGCTGACTGGAAAAAGAAACTGAAAGAATCAGAGAATATTCGAAGCATCCTCCAGGGCCTCTCTGACAGGGAATTGAAGCTGTTCTATTCAACGATAATATTGAACCCATATATCCCTGTGAACCCCTTCCATAAACAGATTAAGTTTTTATTGTCAGATGAACGTGAAGTCCTGTATGGTGGTGCTGCAGGTGGCGGTAAATCAGTGGCTTTACTTATGGGGGCCCTGCAGTATGTTCATTACTCTGATTACGCCGCCCTAATCCTGCGCCGAACCTATCCTGAGCTCAGCCAGGAAGGAGGCCTTATAGACATGGCCCATGACTGGCTTGGGGGGACGGATGCAGAGTGGAATGAACAGAAAAAACGGTGGACATTCCCCTCCGGCGCTGCATTGCAGTTTGGGCATATGGAACATGAAAAGGACCGCTACAGATACCAGGGGTCATCATATCATTATATCGCATTCGATGAGCTCACAGAGTTCCTGGAGTCTCAGTACAGGTTCATGTTCAGGTCATTAAGAAAAGAAGCGGATGACCCTATACCCCTACGCTTCAGAGCCACAAGCAATCCTGGGGGGGTGGGACATGACTGGGTTAAAACCCGCTTCATTACAGGTGAAAAGACATTCATCCCCTCAACATGGAGGGAAAACCCTTATCTTAACCGGGATGAATATGAAGAGGCCCTGAATATGCTTGACCATGTAACCCGTAGGCAGTTGAAGGATGGGGACTGGGATGTTACACTGCAGGGTGGGGTGTTCAAGAGGGAATGGTTTGAGGTCATCGATTCACCCCCACATGGTCTTGTGATGAGTATCAGGTACTGGGATTTCGCAGCAACTAAACCTGACGGGGCCAATGACCCTGACTATACAGTTGGTTTGCTTCTGGGGGTGGATAAGGAGGATTACTATTATGTTCTTGATGTCCGGCGGTTCAGAGAATCCCCTGGAAAGGTTAAATCGAAGGTCCTGAGGACTGCTGAGGAGGATGGGCGTGAAGTGATCATCGCTAAGGAGGAGGAGCCAGGATCCTCAGGTAAGATAGTCACTGATTACCTTAGAAGCCTACTCCAAGGCTACACATTCAGGGCTGACCGCGTGACTGGAGATAAGGTGACACGCGCCCTTCCCGTTTCAAGTTATGCGGAATCAGGGCGCATCAAAGTCCTCAGAGCTCCCTGGACAAGGGCATTCCTTGATGAACTTGAAGCATTCCCTTCTGAGGGCGTGCATGACGACCAGGTCGATGCCTTCAGCGGAGCATTCAATACATTGGCCATGGAGATGAGGAAGAAGAGGAAGATCTATATCTCCGGACCTCTCAGGAGGATGAGTCATGTTTAATTATCACTTATCAATCAAATCATTAGAGAAATACCGGGCAATCAAGGGGGATACGGATTCACAGGCCCTTAAGGAGGATAGATTTGAGGAGTACGTTGAACCCAAGGTCCACCCACTAGTCCTACTCTCACTATTACAGGTGAATCCTTATCATGCCAGCGCCTGCAGTATTAAGGCTAATGATATCCTCCGTACAGGCTACCTGATAGATGGTGATGATGGTGGGGTTGAGGAGTTATTGAGGGCATGTAGGCCCTCATTTGAGTTCATCCTCCTTCAGGCCCTTGAGGATTTGCAGGTCTTCAATTATTGTACATTGGAGGTTGTCAGGGATGATCAGGGTGAGCCTGTCCGGTTGGATTATATCCCCGCCCATACGGTCCGGGTGCACAGGGATGGTTCAAGGTACATGCAAACATGGGATGGGATCCATGTAACCTACTTTAAGGATTACCGGTATGAGGGGGAGGTTAACCCGGATAATGGTGAGGATCAGGATGGTGTGGGGGCTAATGAGATTATCTTTATCCATCTGCCTTCACCAATCTGCAGCTACTATGGAGTCCCCAGGTACCTCTCAGCAGCCCCCTCTATACTGGCCATGCAAAAGATTGATGAGTATAATTACGCCTTTTTTGATAATTACACGATCCCCAGCTATATTATCACTGTGACTGGGGAGTTTGAGGATGAAATGGAATTAGGACCGGATGGTGAACCCACAGGCCGAACAGTGCTTCAGGGCCTCATTGAGGACAACTTTAAGTACTTGAAGGAGGCCCCCCATACCCCCCTTGTCTTCTCAATCCCCGGGGGAGACACGGTTGAAGTTACGTTCACCCCCCTCAACACTTCACAGAAGGAACTGAGTTTCAGGGAATATGCGGCTGAAAAGAAACATGATATCGCCGCCGCCCATATGATCGACCCTTACAGGTTGGGGATAATAGACGTGGGGCCATTGGGTGGTAATTTTGCTGAGGTGACAAGGCGCACCTACTATGAATCTGTTGTGCGCCCCCAACAGGTGATCGTATCATCAGTCTTAACGGATTTCATACAACTCAAACTGGACCCTGGCGCCCGGTTCGTCTTCAATGAGGAGATTCTCATGGAATCAGAGTTTGTGCATAATTATGCTCTCCTGGTGCAGTGTGGTGTTCTCACTCCCTCTGAGGTTAGGGAGAAACTCTTTGGTTTGGATGGGGGCCCTGACATGTTCATGGTCCCATCTAGCATAGGCAAGTCTGCTATGAAGCGGCAGAAGAGGAACTATGAAAAGAACCAGATCAATGAGATCAAGAGGACCTATGCCAAGTACAAGCCCCGCATCCAGGAGATCATATCCTCAGAGTCCCCACTAGAGGATAAAAAGAAAAAAATCGATGAAGTTTTATCGGACTTTAGGGCGGAGGCATATGAAAACGGTAAGAAGATGCTCAGCATAGCAGGGGATATGGGGACCATGTCAGCCATCAACAGGGGCGTCTCCATGATCCCCCCCAAACCATCAAACCTAGAGGCCTATGAGGATCTCCTGGCAGCCTCTGTGGATGATATAGTGGAGCGGATACGACATTACCTTTACAAAGTCATAGGATGGAGGGAACTGTAATATTTTGTCGGCCAACCAACCCCCACAACACTTGTTTTTTCTTCAGCCAATAGAATACCCCCTGTCCGCTGCAAATCCCTCCTAACATGGCTTTTATGGGTGGTTGGCCGGCTCCCTACTAACAATCTCATGGTGAGATGATGGCACGTCCCGGAGGAATAGATTACAACCCAGAGAAGCTGAACTCCATGATAGATGATTTCATGGACTCCACAGAGCATATCATGAACCGGGTGAGGGTCTCCAGTGTAGAGGCGTTCATAGATGACTTGCAGGCCCTCACAAGGGAGGAGTTCATCAGAAAATATGGTGTGACCCGTAGGGAATATGATGAGCTCATAGCCGCCCTTGAGGACATGAAGGATGAGGATATGGATGAGGCCCCATCAGAGGATGAGACTGATATGAGGGGGCTTATCTATTTCCTGGGCCTTGCAGTAATCTACCTGACCCGGGATGCTGAGAGAGATGCTGAGATAGAGGCGTACAGGCGGCACGCGGAGGATTATGGCCGGGACTTATACTTGAATTGGGTGACTATGGGGGATGATCATGTCTGCGATACCTGCCAAGAATATGAGGACGCTTCACCCTACAGGGTTGAAGGGTTCCCCCACATACCTCACCCCTTTTGTAGGTGCCATCCGGAGCCCTGTGATGAAGAGGGGAACCCAATAGATGACCTTTCAGAGTACAGCGGCCCTGACCTTGAGTACTTTGATGAGATCATGGAGGATTTTCAGTGATATCGGCATTGATTTTGAGGTTGTACCCCCACCACCATTCCCATTATAGAGTATAGGAGTGTGATATGTTGTGACATGGAAACTGAATAGGAAAGGATATGATCATGCCAAGGGACTGATACAAGCCGGGAAGGTGAATGATGGCAAGTGGGAGAAACCCAACCTTGAGGATTTCAAGGATATCGAGGAATATGCACTATTCCACCTCGGGAAGGACCCTGAGGCCGACCCCAACACCGCTGAGGCCTATGCCTACCCTTATGGCCGTGGAGGTGAAGTGTACATCCAGGCGCTCAGGGCCATCAAGTCCTACACTGCGGGGGCCAGAGGCGCGCCCAGGAACCAGGAGATATATGATGCTGCAAGCGAACTCCTCGAGATGGCCAAGGAGGAGGCATCGGAGAAAACATACACCCTCCAGTATGGGAACCATGCCGTGAAGATAAACAAGGATAAACGCCTGGTCACAGGACCTGTTCTCGTCCCGGATGAACCTGACCTAGATGGGGATGTGGTGACGGCGGAACAGGTTGAAGAGGTTGCCTACAAGTTCATGGAGGACTACCAGAACATTGACATTATGCATAGGTTCAGGAACGTCGCCAGACCAGTGGAGTCCTACATCCTCCGTGATGATGAGGAAATCAATGGCGTCCACTTACCCCGGGGGACGTGGATGATCACAGCGAGGATCTACGATGACGGCATATGGGAGGGGGTGAAGACGGGGGAATATACTGGATTCAGCATCACAGCCGTGCCCGCACAGAAAGCACAGAAATCTTACCCGAAGACAACCCTCCGTGAACTGGGATGGCCATGGGAAGTTGTCACTATCTCAATAGTTGACAAGCCTGCCGTCCCTAAGGCCAAATACTTGAGCATCAAACGAGATGGAGGTGATGATGTGGATGAGAAATCTCTCCTGAAGCAGATCTTCACAACCCTCAAATCCTACTTCGATGATGATGAGGGGGGAGAGGCTGTGAAGGATGAAAAACAAGAACCAGAACCGGAAGAGGAAATAACCACAAATACCATCCTAGAAGCAATCCAGGAATTGAAAAAAGAGATATCCAAGATACATGAACGCCTCAATGAAATGGAAGAAGAGGATGATGATGAGGACGAAGATAAAGTAAACCCCGAACAAGTAGTCGATGAAGCCGCCACGTCCAAAGTAGAACCACAATCCCTGAAGGGGCAGGTGGCTGAGAAGCAGCATAACGATGCAAGTGACTTAAAAATCATGGGTGTTGACCGTTTCGGCAGGCCCATAAAAAGATGATGATATGAGGTGGTAATATGGATTTTCTGAACAAACCATTCCAAATAACCCCTAAGATAGATGTCCCTGACCTTGGAAAAGGGATACTCGCGGTTCAGAGGTTCGGGGAGTTCGTCAGGGAAGTCCGTGAAAACTCCGCGATAATAAAGGATGCAAGGGTCCTGAATGCCCTCAAGTCATATGAGGTGGACATTTCAAGGATAAGCCTCGGTGTTGAACTGGAACCTGGCAGGAACACATCAGGGACAAAGGTTGCCCCGACTGCTGATGAAGTGACCGTGAGCACCAATACACTGGAGATGAAAGAACTCGTAACCAAGGTCGTCCTTGAGGATGAGGCCCTGGAGGACAACATAGAACAGTCAGCATTCGAACAGACAATCACATCACTCCTTGCAAGTGGAGTCACCTATGACCTGGAGTGCTTCTTCCTACATGCTGACTCCAGCCTCACCACTGGCAGGGAACTCTACAGGATCAATGATGGATGGATGAAGCTTGCAGGGAACCAGTATACTGATGCAGAACCTGAAGATGCGAACTGGCCCCTCAACCTCTTTGACGGCATGATGGATGAACTGGACACGAGGTACTTGCAGCTCAAGCCAAGGATGAAGTTCTACGTCTCCAATGAGATATACAACGGATACAGGAAGCAGCTACTCGTCAGGGAAACAGGACTCGGTGACTCGGCCCTCATGGGTGCCACGGGACTGCAGTATGATGGTATACCAATACAGTATGTCCCTGCCCTGGATGCCCTCGGCGACGATAAAGCAAGGGCCCTCCTCACGGTCCCCACGAACCTCGTATACGGGTTCTGGAGGAATATCAGGATAGAACCCAAACGTGACGCTGCGATGAGGAGGACTGAGTACATTGCCAGCCTCAGAGCAGATTGCAACTATGAGGATGAGAATGCGGCAGTCGCTGCGGTCATAGACATGTCCTGAGGTGGATGAGAATGGCAGTAGTAGATCCCTCCTAATAACCACAGTACACTATCTTGCCATGGTGATAGAAGGAATGTAAAATGAACCCTAAGCATGACATCTACATCCATCTTGGCCTGGACGAAGCGGATGAATCCCTACAGGCATTCATAGATAGGAAAATAGAAGAGTACAGGGCAAGAGCTGAGAGGATCAACCCCCATGCACCTGAGGACATCGTGGACGAGTATGTGGTTGCAATGATACTCAATGACCTCACAAAGGACATGAACTTCACCGATGGACGGTTCAGCATCACAGAACAGGCTGAGGATGTGAGGAGGAGACTATCCCATGCTCTTCTAAGACTACAGGGTATGAGGATCTGGAGACCAGGGGATGGTGGTGATGAAGAGGATTAAAGGAGGGTTCCAACGGTTGCTACGGAGGTATGGACAGGAGGTTACACTTGTGCATCACACCCTGAAGGAGAGGGATCAGCGAGGACAACCAGTCTATGAGGATGATACCAGGCCTCTGAAGGCATTTTTCCATGTGAACCGTGGAGGGGAACGCATCATCCAGGGGCAGATGATCAGTGATTATGACGCATACGTACTCATACCACTCGGTGTGTCCATCATGAGAGGGGACCACATCCTCATCGGCGAGGACAAGTACACCGTTACTAGTATCATCAAGAACAGGACACATATCGAGGCAACCCTACAGAGGATAGCGGACACGTGAATGCCATGATAGAGATCAGGATAGACAAGCCAGATGCTCTCATGGAGAAACCCCATGAGGTCCAAGGGAAAATCGAGGAGACCCTTGAAAAGATATTGAATCAACTCCAGGGGATCGCTGAGAACACAGCCCCAGTAAAGACAGGGAATCTCCGCGACAGCCACATCATCAGCATCGAAGGAAGCACTGGTGAACTAAGTAACCTCGCATACTACCTCCCATTCGTACTCCATGGACGTGGATGGGTGTTCCCGGTCCGGAGGAAAGCTCTCTGGTGGCCTGAACTACCCCATCCAGTCGCCTATGCGAGACCCGCGCCACCAAATGACTACTTCAGCGCCGTTGTGGCGTACAGTGCACCTGAGGGTGTGGTGGAGGAAACACTCATAGAGTGGTTGAGAGAATGATCTCTGAGATAGAATTACTATTCAAGGAGAAACTGGAGGAACTTGGATTAGTCGACACCGTCGTCCTCGACTTCAATGAGAGGATTGAGGGTGAATCAGTCATAATACTGAACATCTCAAAGCTCAAACGCTTCGAACCAGTTTTGAATGGTTCTGCCTACGAGGGGGAATTCGAGGCCCACATCACAGGGATCTGGAAGGTGGCTGAGGGTATCACAGATGCTATCGAGAAACGGAACACTGTCCTTGAAAAGCTGACCTCTGAGTTCATGTACACGAATCTCGGCACTGCAAGGGTGATGGTACAGGCCTGGGATAAGGCCATATGGCAGGATGTGATGGATGATACGCGATACTACGTCGCATTTGACATCACACTCACTGTGAAAAACATGATGAGGTGATATATATGCTGGTGGATAAACTGGCAGAAACTATACTTACAGGTGAAAATGTTGGGTTTTTCCTTGGGATACCCATTACTGGTGAAAATATAACTGGGACTTCAGGGGAATTCATGGTAAAGAATCCCCCGATCTTCCCCCGGTCATGTAATTCGCTTAGCGTGAAACCTGAGGATGTGACGGTTACTAGTGACAGTGACGGGTCAACCGTTACCGTGACTGACATAATTGAGGATGATGAAGGACGAGCGGTTGGTTTTGAAACAGATGGATCAGAGACCACCGTGACGGCTAGTTATGTGGAGGAACTGGAACCCTTCCTGGCGCAGGGGGTCACCGTTGATATTAAGCAGGATACTAAGGAAGTCAGTATACTGAACAATGCTGCGAAGCTCACAGCATACGCCGGTATGACAATAACGATAAAGTCAGATCAGATACTCAGTGCGAATGGGCTTGAACAGTTCAAGAAGCTCATGTTCTATGAGGAATCATCAGAAACATCAGAGTCAGTGTACAGGCTCATGGACAAGCCACTGAATCTCTACGGTTACATGACGTTTCACGTTGCGGATGAAACACTTGGAAGGATATACTTTGAGAACGTGAAAATGTCCCCCAGCCTCCCCGCCGCGAAGGCAGGTGATAACTTGACATTCGACCTGGAGATGACCGTCGCCGAAACACCAAAACTGATTCTTCCTAAAGGGGGGTGACTGATTATCACAACCCCAAGGTTTTCATTTTTTAAGAAGGAAGTCATCGATCTGAATGGTGTGGAAGTGGAACTGGAAGGGTACAGGGTGGTGGACAGTGAGTACGTCATCCCCCTCATGGAGAAACGCAATGAAGCGCTTGAGATTTCTGTGAAGTATAATAACCTGATGAAGAAGATTGAGGGAAAGACTGAGGAGGAGATCACAGAGGAGGATGCTAGGAAAGTTAAGGAGATGAAGGATCGTGTGGACCGGCTCCTGGTTGAGACCAGTGAACTGGGTTACAGGTTAGCACAGAGAGGTCTCAAGAGGAGTCTGTACAGGGATGAGGAGGATTATAAGGAGGCTGAGAGGGATGGTCGCTTAACGGAGTACATTGATAGCCTCCCAGACGTGGAGATACCCCCTATGATGGTCAGGACAGTTGTAGACACCATGCTGAAACTTAGTAATCCTGAGTTGATAGGGGAGCCCTCTGACAGTGGGGGTGTTAAGGGGAAGAAAAAGAAGGGTTCAAGGCGGAAGAAGAGTGGATCCACCTCAAAAGGATGATTCTGAATTTAAGTTTAAAAGGGGGATGGATGGTTAATAGGATCCTGGAGTTCCCATACTCCCTCCTCGTGGAATATTATCTGGCACAGATGGACCCCCCATCATCTGTTGAGGGGCGGTTTTCTGTGGATGTGGAGGAGAAAATTGAGGAACTGAAAAGGTTGAATTATCAGAGAAAAAAATAGGGGGGGTGACTGGTTAAGGCTGGTTTCTGATGGCTTTATAGGTGGTTTCCATAGCTATGGATATTATGATTAATCCTATTACCCCCATCAGATAGTTCCCTGCCCCTGTGAAGATATTGTACCATGCCGCTCCTATGAATATTGATGGGAGGGGATTCACAGTCCTCAGGAACCGGGGATGTTTCTTGTATAGGGCGATGTTCAATATGATGAGGAGGGGGAGGCTTAGGAGGCCAATCATTAGGAGCATGCACTGGTCTGTTGTAACCTGTGGGTTCCAGATGAGTGTTATTGCATCGAGGATTATGAGGCCTATGAGTCCTGGGGCAGGGTCATGTTGAGGGCTCTCCTTCAGGGGGCCTCCGCATTCACAGACGTACCCCTCCACCTTTTCTCCTTCGGGGATTGTGTATTCAAGTCCACATTTTTCACATTTCACCTCCATCATGATCACCTCTTGATTTATTATATTAGTATATTGGTATATGTTCTTTTCGGTCGGTGGGATAGATGAGTGACCATAGCATAGCCATTGAAGTCCAGATGGACGCTGAAAGCGTCGTGACTGGACTGCAAGAGATGAACGAAACCCTACAGAATCTCCCAGGGGATGTTCAGATCAACCTGGAGGGGGGGACAACCTCACCCCCATACTTGACTCGATCAACAGCAGCCTCGATGAACTACCTGAGGAATTACAAGTACACCTCTCCGCTGAGAATGAACTCACAGACGTCCTCACAGACATACTCATCCAATTAGACCACATCCCTGACGATATAAACATTCACCTCACTGCAGAGGAAGATGGAGTCATAGATGTCCTGGAGAAGATCAACCAGAAACTTGACGAAGTTGAAGAAGCGCACCTGAAGATCACAACAGATGATGACGCTACCAAAACCCTTGACACAGTCCTTGAAAAGTTGAATGAACTCCCAGATGAAGTCACCATAAAAGTGGGGGTGGATGATAACGCCACAACCATCATAGAATCCATCATCAAATCAATCCATGAAATCCCCGATGACATCACCACCACAGTGCACGCTGAAGTGGAGGGCATGGATGACATCAAAGACATTAACCATGTACTGGATGATCTGGAGAGAGAATACTCCACAACCGTGGAGGTTTCAGTTGAAGGGGCTGAAGGGGTAGATGAACTGAAACATAGTATCAAGGAAGCAGACGGCCAGGAAGTTAACGTTGAGGTTAACACGGAGGGTATTGAGGAAGCGGAGGACAGGCTATCCGGCATCACATCCGCAGTCTCAGACCTGGAATCCCAGGTCATGGGATTGTTAGGGGCATACATGAGCTACCAAGGTATAACGTCAGCCCTGAACTATGGGAAGCTCATAGATCAGACAGCCGTCCTTACAAACGCCACGAGGGAGCAGAGGAAAGAACTGGAGAAAACGATCGAGGCGAACTATAACTACAGCCTCGGGATGAAGGGTGGGGCTCAGATAATGTACACCCTCGCATCATACACACGTGACTACACACTCACCATCGGATACTATAAGGCGGCACTCACAGCAGTCGCAAGGAGTGGGGAGGATGCATCCACAGTAACACTCACCCTTGCAAGGGTTTTCAGGGACTTTAACATCACAGTCGAGGAGAGTGAGGGCCTCACCCATAAACTCTTAGAACTCTGGAGACGGTCAGGGTTCTCCAGCTTCACCGAGTTTCTCGGAATGGTTGACCGTGCAGGGTACTACCTGGACCAAGCGGGGGTGTCAGCTGACACCACAGCAAAGATCATCGCCAGCCTAGGGCCACGGGGGACAAGGGCTATCAGGCAGCTGGGCAGAGAACTCGGAAACATCGGACGTGAATGGAAGGAAGGCTCCGATGTGGTGGAGGAGTATGGTAAGAAACTGGAGAAACTCGGGATAAGTGTTAGAGACTCATCAGGGAACCTGAAGAGCTTCAATGAGGTGCTGGAGGAATTCCTCACATACTTGAGCACCATACCTGATGATACGGAGAGAGCCCGAGTGGCTACTGAAGTCTTCGGTGAGAAGGCCGGCCCGGCTCTTGCAGAGGTTGCTGATAAATGGGATGAATTGGGGGATGTGAGTGAAGAGAGTGCTAAGAAGACAAACAAGGCGCTGGGTGAGTCAGCCGCTGCGCACCGTGATATCTTCACAGAGATAAAAGGGAATCTTGACAAGTTTATTGATGATATTAATACTTTCCTGGAGGGAGCTGGGTATATAGGGCAACTCCTATTCTTTATCATCGGTAAGGATATCTACGACTTAGTTAAAAAAGCCCTGAAGATAGTGAGCACAAAGATATGGGACGTCCTGAAGGATTCACTTAAGAATGTTAGCAGGGAGAGACTAACAGGATTCGCTGAATCCGTGAAAGACGCATTGAAAAATGCCTTGGATGATGCTATCACCCGTCTCAAGACGGATGATTTTGTTCAGAAATTTCTGGATAAGATGGAGGACTCTCTGAGGGAGGTGGCCCGGAAACTCGGGGATCGATTAAAGAATCTGCTCAGGGATGAAGGTGGTAGAGCCTTTGATAGGCTAGATGTTGACGGGGTAATCACTCGTCTCGGCATGAACCTTGATGATGCTGCCAGCAGTATTCTTCCTAGGTTCGGTACCAGTATAGGGAGAACTCTCGTGAAGGCTGTGGGGGAAGGCGTCGGGGTGGCGCTGCAAACAGCAGACATACTCTACAACTTTAAAGAGTACTTGAGGGACATCCTCGAGGATCCATTCAAATTCGTCAGTCCTGTTGCAGAGTACAGTTACCCTGAATGGTTAAGGAGGATCTTCTCCCCAGAAACAATATTCAAGGCCATCATGGGACCTGAAGAGTGGGAAAAAGCGAAGAACATACTCCTCGAGAATGCCAGAGTGTACATCCAGGAACCGTTCAGGCGTGAAGTTGAGAACTTCTTCAAGGACCCTGCAAGATACCTTAAAGAAGGGTTCAGTCAGATGTGGAGTGATTTCAAGGCGTGGGTGTACAGTCACATCCCTTCCTTTGAATGGCCGAGCTTACCCTCTATTAAGGTCCCTGATATAGTGGGGATCATGAGGAGCAAGTGGGAGGAATTTAAGGTGTGGGTGTACAGTCATATCCCCTCCTTTGAATGGCCGAGCTTACCCTCTATTAAGGTCCCTGATATAGTGGGGATCATGAGGAGCAAGTGGGAGCAGTTCAAGGCGTGGGTGTACAGTCATATCCCCTCCTTTAAATGGCCGAGCTTACCCCCTATTAAGGTCCCTGATATAGTGGGAGGCATACGGAGTAAATGGGAGCAGTTCAAGGCGTGGGTCCTCTCAGCCTTCAAATCATTCAGATGGCCAAACCTTCCCAACATCAAACTACCAGACTTCGCAGGGCTTATGAAATCAGCATGGTCCAAATTTAAGAGTGCCGTGTCATCCTCGTTCAAGTCATTCAAATGGCCAAGCCTACCTCTCCCTAATTTCAGTGGCATAGCCTCCAAGTTCAGGGAGTGGGGGGCCCGGTTCATCTCCAACCTGGCCGCGGGTATCCGATCAGCAATCCCTGACCTGAGCAGTGTCCTTTCTAGGATCAGACGCTTATTACCCTCATCCCCCCTAAGGAGGGGCCATTGTCATCCCTCACTTATGAAGTGATGCATGAGTATGGTTTCCTGCTTGGTAAACACTTTAATGAGGGCCTGGCAGCGACAATCCCCAACACAATCTCAAGCCTCGGGCAGCCAAACTTCCTCCCACCCTCCTACTTAACCACAGGAACCACCTCACAGAACATAAACATAGAGATAAACACCAATGTGTCAATAGACAGGGTGGAGGATGATGTTGACGTCGAGGCGATGACGAGGAAAATCACAGACAAGGTGAAGGAGAATATGTGTGATGAATTGAACAGGCAAGGTATCCTCCCCTACCTGTATGGCCGCGGATATGTGAGGGGGGTGAGATGATCATAGTCTATGGTGATTGGAGCATACAGGGACATAAACCATCAGGGATAGTATCCGTGCAGGTGAACCTCCCAAAGGTCACCCTGCAATGCGTGGCCCTCCCCAAGCCCGGGAAGACCCCCCTGGATGAAGTTAAACTATTCATGGGATTGGCGAAGTACCAGGTCAGCAATGATTTCCTCCTAAATAAGGGGACCTATGTGCAGGGGGATAGGAGCCGTGACCTCCTAACCATCACAGACGGTGTGAATGTATTCAAGGGGATGATCGAACCCCCCTCCTACCAGTTGGACAGGTTCAGTGATGAGATCATAGAATACACCCTAACCATCCACCTGGAGCTACCCTCTGATATAAGCAGGGTCTTCAAGGCAGGGGACTTCTCCCCCACATATTTCAACTCTTTCTATTTCCATGTTGGCGTGGAGTGATCCCATGGTGATGGATTTCAGGTTCATAGAGTTCGGCGGCCGCGGGTGGGTTGACCTGGAGGAGGAGTTCATAGTAGCCCGGCGTGGTGACACAATCAAGGGCTACGCTATCCTAAAAAACACAGGGGATGAGGTCATTGAGGACCTCCTAATCATGCCGGCCCATGATCCCTTCGCCTCCTTCAGTGAGAAACAGTCATGGATGAATGAGCTAATGATATCCTCCCTAACCTTTGAGGAGCCCCGCCTCCCTGACAAGATCATACCCGGGGATGAGGTGATGGTAGAGTACACGCTGCAGCCACCATGCACCGGCCCCTTCCAGTTCATAATCCTGGCCACCGCCACTAACAAGTCAGGAACAGCCTCCCCCGGATACCCCGTGAATTACCGTGCGGGGATAGACGTGCCAGCATACGTCAGTAATGAGGAGTGGATCATCGATTTCAACCTCCCCAACCCCCCACGGAAGAGCAGGTTTGACTATGAGGATATCCTCATAGAACCCTTCACTTCCGAAGGGGCGACGGCAGGGGATAAGCGGTTCATCCCATGGATCTGGTTGAAGAAGGGATCCGGGGATGAATGGAAGATACGGGCCTACTTGAGGGCCCCCGGGGGGTGTATAACTGGATGGGGTCCATCTACACAGGCTTCAGTGTCCCTGTGGATCCTGGGAGGATGATGAATTATAGTTGGTTGAAGTCACAGTCACCACATGTGACTGTGGATGTGTCCTGGGAGGAGGCCACGATAGTCACGGATTACTTCATCTTGAAGGGGGTGATCCGGTGAAGATCCTGGTGAACAACCGGGAAGTCCCGGTGACAGGGTTAAGCGTGAATCACATGATCAACTCTGTTGCGAAGGCCACATTCTCCACCCATGAGGAGGTGCGTGTGGGGTACTCTGTAAGTGTAATCTCCGATGATGATAAGAAAATCTTTGAGGGGTATGTAAATTATGTTAGCTTAGATTATGGGAGTATGATCTCTCAGTGTCGGGCGATATCCTCCCCGATTCATAATCGTCTGATGCAATACACTTATACTTTTAAGGAGGCAGAGTTTCATTCATGGGGCCTGATTCTCCTCCGGTTCCTGCAGGCCTGTGGGGTCTCCTTGCATCCACGATCCTGCATCCCATCACAGTCAACGAGCAGGGCGGGTAGCAGTTACCTGTACGGTACAATGATTCAGCCGGGCAAATCCACACTTGAGACTTTCATGAAGGTGTATCCATTCTATGGGATGGTGGAGACTGAGGGGGATGTTAAGAAGGTGTCGGTGACATGGACGGAGTTGATCCAGAATCTGATGGAGGAGACGGGTCGTGACCTGTTTTGGGTTCTGCATGGGAAAATGATGTACATCGGATGCAAGGGTAATGCGGGTTTCGAGGTCAACCCTAACCTCCTAAAATCATTAAAAATCACAGAGGACGCAACTGAAGTTGTTGAGTCACTTGAAAACTTACGGGTGGTCTATTAGGTGGTGTCTGATAAATGGCTTCAGGAAAACAGGGGATGGTACCGCGTCCCCATTGAGGATCCAACTATACGATTCCTTGAAGGTGATGATTTGGGCGTCGACCTGGGTTGGGCTTTAGGGGCGACAAGGAAGAAGACAGTCGCGTACTCCCCATTCACTGATCCGGGAGCCTCCGCTGCAAGATTCCTCTTCGATAAACCCGTCGACCATTGGAGATACATGGTGATTGAGGTCCCTGATTTCAGCGAACCAATCGGGGTTTCGAGTAAGGGTGCGTCTGTGATGGCGCAGGGGGGCAGGCCATCCGCCACTGCCGGGATCTGGACCGTAGCATGGGACTACTACACCATGTTTTATCCTTACTGGGATGAGGAGATCAAAGCACTTGTGATCGACTCGAGGGGCTATGGGAAGAAGGATCGGAATATTCCCATGAAGTACTGGTCCTCCGCAAGGTCAGGGCCTGTGTTCAGTGTCTCAACTGTGAAATTGTATAAGGTTGGGCCGCCTGGTGGTGAGGGCGTCCCCTTCCCATTATTTGATGAGTCGGAGTATGAGACTCCCGAGTGGGGTAACAGGAACCCCACACCACTCCCATCAGCGGGGCCGAAGTATACGGATTACGGGCCAAGTCATAGTGGGGGTCCCGTCGCGGGCCGCAACCCCCCACTAGAAGAGGAGAAAGTCTCTGATGGCTCCCCTACTGACACGGGTCTCTTTGATAAAGTTAAAAATGATGATAAAGATCCACTCCGTGAGAACCCGAGAGTATCAGAGAAGGCCAAGAGGCCCAACAGTGAAGTTGAATGCGTAGTGGAGGGATACTTCGATTGTAAGGTAGGGGATCATATAATCATCCCCGAAGACCCCCTGCGGAGAAGGTTCATCGTGACAGAAGTGGAGTACGAGTTCATGGGTGGAGCTCTCAGGACACATATACGGGGGTCTATAGATGGTGATATAAGATTCACCACCGCAACAATCATCACAGGAGTTGTGAATTACTTGTTTGGTAGGAGATAGAAATCCTGTTTGGTAGGAGATAGAAATGGGGAGTGTGAAGTGATGGTGTTTAGAGTATATCATAAGAAGGTTGCATCACAGGAGCACCAGGTGACTGGTGATGACTGGAATGATGAACATGCCATTGAAGATATGGATGTCTTCATGTCCCAGTATTGGGATAGTGTGAAGAAGGTGAGTGTGGGGTGTTAGTTTGGTTTTCAGAGTGTATCATAAGGCTGTTGCTTCTCAGGAGCATCAGGTGACTGGTGATGATTGGAATGATGAACATGCCATTGAAGATATGGATGTCTTCATGTCCCAGTATTGTCTGCAGATCCCCCGGACGGGGGCGGGGTCTGAGACGGCGATAAGTGGTGAGTACACTGTCAATATGAATTATACTCATACGAGTCTCCCCTCAGAGTTCCTCATTGAGTTAAAATGTCAGGGAAAGAGGACGGATTCGAATGATGCTCCTGTTTATCTGCGGGTGGATAGTGATAGTACTGAGTCGAGGTATTCTGGGTCATATTTCCTTCTTTCTGCCTCGGGGCCAAGTTATGGGTCTACGAGTGGCCCCGGCCTCCCCCTATTCCTTCTTCCTGATTCATTATCTGAAGGCAATGCCTTGATAGGGGGCAGGTTGGAGGGGTACCTTCGAGGCGCCTCACTGACAATGGCATGTACCGTGTACAGTGATTCAGGGGTTAGGATAGTGACGGGGAAATATGTGAAATCAACCAACTTTGTGAACAAACCAACACTTTCACTTATCATCCCAAGTAACGGGTATGTGGATCAACTGGTTTGGAGGGTGCATAGTTTATGATATGGCACAGTCGGAAGATCAGTGGGAGTGTGACTTCTGGCGATTGGAATCAGGACCCGCATGTGATTGATAGGGACGCCCTCTTGGAGTTTCTGGGAATAAGCTCGGGTGGGGGTTCGGGTAGCTCGGGTGGTGGAGATGGAGGTGGAGGTGGCAGCAGTAGTCACTGGCGCCTCCTCAAGCTTTACAACTTTGAGGAGCCAATTAATTCCTTTAATTTCCAGGTGCCAACCGATTTAGACGTGCTTAAACTCGAGTACGCGGTGAGGGTTACATGGTCCGCTGGTGAGGGCCATTTCAGAATACTCTTTAACAATGATGATAACAAGTCGAACTATAGCAGCATCATGCACTATATTAACAACACTAGCATGGGCCATGGCCGGAACTATACATGGCCCTTTGAGTATCCATTCTTCGCCCGCATCCGAGGAGCAGCTAACGAGATAGCGATGAACGTTGGGCATGTATTGATCACCTTGAAACCTGGAATGACGAGGGTTGCTGTGAATGATAACAGGATGATTTGTGAGGATTTCATGTTTTGGGGGGTGCAGATTGGCAGTTGGAACGATTTAACCTCTACTGTTGATTCAATCTACATTAAATCGCGTGATGGGACTTTAACCGGCAAGGTGGCTGTTTATGGTTGGTGATCCTTCATGGAGTTAAAGAAAAATAAGAACACTCCAGAGTATGTATCCATAACCCAATTTAAAGACATGTTAAGCAGGTACAACCGCTTCAAGGAGTTTAATGGGAGAGAACCCAGGGTAGTGTTCATCTACTCAGGTGGGGGCCCAAGCGTATCGTTAGAAACCTTCAAAGACATGTGCAAGAGATATAATCAGTTCCTTGAAGAAAACCGAAGGGAGCCAAGGATAGTATACGTGACTCCCCCTGAACCACCCGTGCCTGAGGAGGTCAGGGAGATGCGCAGGGTTCTCGGTGAATTCAAAACAGCCACACAGCTTTACACTCTCGTCTCAAGGAGATGTAAGTACAAATTCTACTATAATGACCAAACACCAAACAGGGAAGCCCTTAAAAAGATGGTGACTGATGGGATCAATTGCACCGACGCCTGTCAACTTTTCAAGCCAGTTATCGAGGGACTCGGCTATTCAGTCCGCATAGAACACGTTAAAGTTAAATGTAACGACAACAAGTGGTATGGGCATTACTTCCTCCGCGTCGCGGGGAAGGAATTGGCCAGCGTCAGTCTCCCCCCTGAACGGTGGACAGTCTGGGACTATGTCAGCGCCACCAAGACGGGCCGGCCCTTGGGGGCCCCCTGCTGTAGTAGGGGTATCCAACATCTTGGTTGGGGGATAGTGGGTCCTGTTTATGACAAGTGATTATTTACGCGTGTACTTTCGCATGGGCCTCTGAAACCCTTGTTTGTTTTCTTCTTTTTACAAGGATTGCAAGGATTATCCCCGCGATTACTCCGGGGAGACCTAGGAGTAGGGTGAGGATTGGGGGTATGAGCATAAAAAAATAAATAAGAAGAGATATTGTTTGTGGCAGAGACATGCATGTGTTGTTGTGATTGCATTGAATATATTACTTTCTATAAGTATCAGTACGAAAATTTGAAGGGAAAATTAAACTTTCTTGTTTAATTTTATTATTAAAAATTTCTCAGGAAATATCATAATTTCCTAAACACTTCTCTGGACCAGAATAGCCATATGGTCCTTTTCATAGGGCTTTAGACCCACCTGGTCTATTATCCTGAACCCTGAATCCCGGAGTTTCCCGGCCTCCTCACGGAAGATCTTCCTAGGGCTCCTTGTAACATCTATGCTCCTGGCCTTTACCATGATCAAACCATAACCATCATCCTTCAGGAAACAGTCCATGTTCCTGATGAAGAGGCCTGTCTGGTCCGGCTGTGCAACGTCACAGTAGACAAGGTCGGCATTCTCAACCATCCTCATATAATCTAGGGGCCTTGAGGCATCCTCAAGGAGGGGGACCATATTCCCCCTCACCCTGCAGACCTCAATGAGTTCCCTCATCATCCTGGGTGAGAACTCAACACAGTAGACCCTCCCCATGGTAACAATATCGGATATATGGGAGGCTGTTGTACCTGCAGATGCACCCAGGTAGAGGACCCTTGACTCCGGGTTCAGCTGAAAGCCCCTGAGTCCATTGAGCACCGCGGCGGCCATCTTTGATCTCCGGGGATCCCAGACCCTGTACTCGGAGCCACCCCACTCAATGAGCTTCTCACCGTAAACCCTGACTCCCGGGGTCAGGTTAACCGTCACAAGGGAATCCCTCATGATGAAAACTCCATCCATACCCTTCACATGCTTCATCATATCAACCTGTCCTGAGTTCATCCAGGAATTTTTCAACCCCGCCTGGCACGGGACCTTCCCTGCCTCCCCTTCCTTTTAACCGGAGGCATGGGGTGCTGTTTTTTTATCATCTCAAACCTTTCATTGAATTCTTGGACCAGGGATTCATCGAACTCCTGACTGAAAACATCCTTCCTCACTGCAAGGGCTATCTTACCCGCCAGGAGCCTTGCAACCTTCCCGCGTATCCACCATGGAGATGAACGTATTGAGGGGTGCTGGAAGATCACACCATGCTTCGGGGGATTTGCACGGGACTTAAGGTGCCTGAAGAGTGCCTTCTCAGCCCCCAGGATCTGTATAGTTGATGAGGGGAGCATTGCAAGTTCCCTGAGACCCCCTGCATGGGCGATCAGCCGGGCGCCCACATTGGACCCTGCAAGGGCCCTGAGGTTAGGGGCCATCTTCTCCATTTTAAGGTCAATGTAGGCTTCGGTCTCATCCCTCAGCTTCTGGAGGTTTATTATGTTCTCTGCCAGTCCCCTGAATACATGGAGGTCCTCCCGGCTCACATCAGACCCTATGCTCCCGTCAACATCCATCCTGAAGTTCTCAAGTATGCTGTCCCTGTCACCGTACTCAGCGATGAGCTGGACATACTGTTCATGGCTCTTCACAGTGTCAAGTTCAGGGAAATGAAGGGAGTACCACTCCCTCAGGCGGTCAATGAGCTTCCCTATCTCCTCGTCAAGCTCATCAAGGGCACTTATCGCTTGGATGATGAACTTATCAGATTCACTCAGGGACTCCCTCACTTTTTCAAGGGTCAGGGATAGCAGGGAAGCGTGTATGAGCTTGGAGGGGTCCCTTCCGGTTATCTCCCTGAGGACCGTGTCAAGGTGCTCCCTCAGGTAGGCACCGGCCCTGCTGGGTGCACTGAAGCTCACACCCTGGAATTCCCTGGGGCCAGGGGATTCGGGGGCCTCAACCACCACCTCATCGTATTCCCTGCTCAGCCTTTCAAGGATCTTCTTCTCTTCAGGGAGGAGAGAGCCCCTCTGAGACTCCATGAGCCTCCCGGGTATCTCATCCTCCGGGAAAAGTTCATAATCTATAATCTTCAGATCTTCACTGAAGGCAATGAAACCGGCAACACAGGCTGTAAGGTAACACTTCATGGGGGTTACATCTATAGGTAATGAGTATAAATAATTTTACTGAGGGTGTTTTTTCATGCTGAAGACAAGGATATGTAATATTGAACTTCGAAATCCAGCCATACTGGCTGCTGGAGTCATGGGGAGCATGGCCTCATCCCTTAACAGGGTTTACCGTTCAGGTGCAGGCGCGGTTGTCACCAAATCCTTCTCACTGGAACCCAACACAGGATATAAAAACCCGACAACCGTTGAGGTTACAGGAGGCATCATAAACGCCATAGGACTCTCAAACCCTGGAGTCGATAATTTCCTGGATGAACTCAGGGCAGTTGAGGATGACGTCCCCCTTATAGCATCCATATACGGGGCGTCCCCTGAGGAGTTCCAGGAGGTCTCATCAAGGATAGAGGAATACGTGGACATGATTGAACTCAATGTATCCTGCCCCCATGCCATGTCCGGTTGCGGGGCCTCAATAGGCCAGGACCCTGAACTGACCTTCAGGGTTGTCTCTGCAGTTAAGGACGCCATTGATGTCCCTGTGTCAACCAAACTCACACCCAACGTCACGGACATAGTGGAGGTGGCTTTGAGGGCCCAGGAGGCAGGTTCAGATGCCCTGACCCTGATAAACTCCCTGGGACCCGGCATGAGGATAGATATAAAGACAGCAAGACCAGTCCTCTCCAACGCCGTCGGGGGAATGTCCGGTCCGGCGATAAAACCCGTGGCGGTAAGGTGCGTCTATGATGTCTACAGGGCGGTTGATATTCCCATCATGGGCGTGGGGGGTATCAGGGATTACAGGGACGCCGTGGAATTCCTGTTTGCAGGCGCATCGGCCTTCCAGGTCGGCACAGCCATAATGTACTCCGGACCAGTGATATTCAGGAACATCTGCAGGGGACTTAAAAGGTTCATGCATGAGGAGGGATTCTCCTCCATAGATGAGATGGTTGGACTGGCACATGACTAGGGAGTGGGTAGTGTGAACGTTCCAGAGGTTCTTGAGATTAAAAGGATAATAGATGAGTCTGATTCGGTGAAGACATTCATATTCGACTGGGACTTCCGGTCGGATTTGAGGCCCGGCCAGTTCATGATGGTGTGGAACTTCAGTGATGAGAAGCCAATGTCGGTCTCACTCATCGATGAGGTGAGGGGTGAGATAGGCATCTCGGTGAGGAGGGTCGGTGAGTTCACAGGGGAAGTCCATGGCCTGAGCGAGGGAGACCTCCTGGGACTGAGGGGCCCCTATGGGAGGGGATTCGAACTCACAGGTAGCAGTATCCTCCTGGTAGGCGGGGGGATAGGTATGGCGCCCCTATCAGCCCTTGCAGATGAGGCTACAGATAACGGGATGAAGGTCTCAGCCCTTGTCGCTGCAAGGACAGCCGATGAGCTCCTATTCACAGGGAGACTTAAGGATGCAGGGGTCAGGGTCTACACATGCACGGATGACGGGTCATGCGGATTCAAGGGCTTTGCACATGAAAGGCTCAGGGACATGGGGGGGTCGTATGACATGGCGGCGGTCTGCGGACCCGAACCCATGATGTACCATGTGAAGGGGGTCCTTGATGAGATGGGGGTCCCGGCCCAGTTCTCCCTCGAGAGGTACATGAAGTGCGCCGTGGGTATCTGCGGCCAGTGCTGCCTTGATGATACAGGCTGGAGGGTCTGCGCCGAGGGACCGGTCTTCTGGGGGCATGAACTTTCAATGTTAAGGGAGTTTGGAAGCTACAGGAGGGATTCTGCTGGTAGGAGGATACCACTTTAGGTGGAGAATACCTATGGTAGATGCCCTTCCATGCATCAGTTTAGAAGAAGGATCTTCAGCTGAAGGGTGAAATGATGATAGAGAAAATCAGGGGAACGGTGACATCGGCATCCTTCCTGGTCCTTGTCCTGATCCTCCTCTCAGCAGTAATCATATACCCCATCTGGACCATGCTATTCCTTGGAGCCGTCTTTGCATACATTGTAAGGCCTGTGGCCCTGAGGATTAACAGGAGGATACCCTACCTTTCGGTGTCCATAATCCTTGCCATGATGGTGGTTATGATGCCACTCATCGGCATCATCGTCTTCACGGTTGACTCCATAATAAACTCGGCACCGGCCCTGGCTTCACTCGCAGGGAACATTGACGTTACAGGGATCCTCTCAGGGGTTCCCAGGGAGTTCCAGCCATCTGCAGGGAGCACTCTGGGGGCCCTGAAGGGTTTCCTAACGGACATCCTCAGGGGTTCGGTCAACTATGCGGTTGATATCATACAGTCACTCCCCATGATAGCCCTCCAGCTCTTCATATTCTTCTCATCGACCTTCTACTTTGCAAGGGATGGTGAGAGGCTCACAGGATACCTGAGGTCGGTCCTCCCGGAGAAGAGCAGGCCCTTCATGAAGAGGATGGCGGCTGAAACCGAGAGGGTCCTCATGAGCATCTTCTACGGCCACTTCTTAACAGCCCTCCTGATAGGTTTAATGGCCGCCGCCGGGTTCTACATCCTTGGTTACCCATATGCGATACTCCTGGGTATAATAACCGGGCTTTTCCAGCTAATACCTGTTATAGGGCCATGGGCGGCCTACACTCCCCTGGCAGCCTATGATATCATCACAGGGAACATCCTGAGGGCGGTCCTCGTCCTTATATTCGGGTTTTTCCTGAGCACCGTTGACATCTACCTTAGGCCTAAACTTTCAGGTAAGTATGCGGATATACACCCCATGATATTCCTTGTGGGATTCCTTGGAGGCCCCCTGGTCTGGGGGGTTGCAGGGTTCATTGTGGGGCCACTGGTCCTGGGACTCGCCTACGCCGCCCTTGAGGCCTACCGGACGGACTCAGGGAAAGAATAAAATAATTTTTAGGAATGCCTGGGGGGCTGATTTTTAATTGATGCATTTAATTTTTTGTTTGGAATCCTATATGCGTATCCTTTAAACTATTAATCCCTGATGTTCCCTGCCGGTCCAAAGTTATGAATCATGGGTCCGGCCTTATTTCAGAATCATCCTAAAGAATTCCATTTATATTCGTTATATAGGCCCGAATAACGAAGTTCAATGGGTGCTGGTGTTAGAACTGCATCGGAACTGTACTAAAGGGACTGATACCCAACAGTAAAAACAATTCTTTCTTTTTATTACTCTTTTTGCTCTTTTTTCCTTAGAGTTTCATTTAGTTTTCTAAGTTCTCGAAGTAATAATTCATTTTGTCTTATGATGAGTTTATTTTGGTCTATAAGTGCTTTAAAACCAGCTCCAATTATCTGTTCCGTGGGGTTGAAAGTTAGTAAGGTCCCTATTCTCATCCATTTAGTTCCTGCTTCCTGATTCGCTAAATTTTCCATGTCAGTATAAATTTCATCTATTGGTTAAATAAAGATCCCCAGATGTCACGTGATCATGAATCATCTGAAGGAACAGTTATTAGGCCTCCAAAACAAGATTAATGAACATGGAAACTTACAGGATGGTGCTTCTTGACATCGACTACGTAACATGTGATGAGAAGCCCGTTATAAGACTCTTTGGAAAGGACAAATCAGGTGACAATGAGCCCATAATAGCATTTGACACTTCCTTCAGACCCTACATCTACGTATTACCACATGATACCGACTCATGCATCAGGGAACTTGAGGAGCTAGGGATAGGGAAGATGGAGGTCCTGGAGATGAGGGACCTTGGAAGGATGACCCCTGTAATCAGGGCTGAATTCAGCCACCCCTCAGAGGTGCCTAAACTCAGGGACAGGATAAGGAACCTGGACTCTGTCAGGGACATAAGGGAACATGACATACCCTTCTACAGGAGATATCTCATCGACAAATCCATCTTCCCAATGTCCGAGCTGGAATTCCAGGGGGAAGTGAGGGAATCGGCACCATTGGTTGAGGCAGACGACGTTAAACTGGTTGAGATAACCGGGGAGGTCTCATCAACGGGCCAGGGGACCCATGAACTTGACATCCTGAGCTTTGACATCGAGGCCAGGAACCCCCACGGGATGCCCAGTCCCGAGGAGGATGAGATAATAATGATCGGAGTGGCTGGAAGGGACTTCAGCAGGGTAATATCAACCAGGGGGGATCACCTCGACTATGTTGAGGTGGTTGATGATGAGGCGGAGATAATCAGGAGATTCGCAGAGATCATAAGGGAGGAGAAGCCCGACATCCTAGTGGGCTACAACTCCGACAACTTCGACTTTCCCTACATATCAAGGAGGGCTGAGATACTGGGGGTTGACCTCAACCCTGGATGGGATGGTTCAGGGATAAGGACCATGAGGAGGGGATTTGCAAACTCAACAGCCATCAGGGGCACGGTGCACGTGGACCTCTACCCTGTAATGAGGAGGTACATGAACCTTGACCGCTACACCCTTGAGCGGGTATACCGTGAACTCTTCGGTGAAGAAAAATTCGACCTCCCGGGCGATAGACTCTGGGAGTACTGGGACCGTGATGACCTCAGGGACGAACTATTCAGGTACTCCCTGGATGATGTCACCGCAACCTACCGTATCGCAGAGAAGATACTCCCCCTTAACATGGAACTCACCCGTGTGGTTGGCCAGCCCCTCTTTGACATATCAAGGATGGCGACGGGGCAGCAGGCGGAATGGTTCCTTGTAAGGAAGGCCCACCAGTACGGTGAACTGGTACCCAACAAGCCATCACAGTCAGAGTTCTCAGAGAGGAGGGGGAGGAGGGCTGTTGGGGGTTATGTTAAGGAGCCTGAGAAGGGCCTCCATGAGAACATAGTCCAGTTCGACTTCAGGAGCCTCTACCCGAGCATCATAATCTCAAAGAACATATCCCCTGACACCCTCACCACCGACCCTGAATGCGACTGCCATGTGGCGCCTGAATACGGGTACCGCTTCCTTAAGGAGCCCAGGGGATTCATACCATCCGTTATAGGCGAGATCCTCTCAGAGAGGGTGAGGGTTAAGGGTGAAATGAAACGCTCAAAGGACCCTGTGGAGAAGAAACTCCTGAACGTCCAGCAGGAAGCCCTCAAGAGACTTGCAAATACCATGTACGGTGTTTACGGTTACTCAAGGTTCAGATGGTACTCGATGGAATGCGCCGAGGCCATAACAGCATGGGGTAGGGACTACATTAAAAGAACCATAAGGATGGCTGAGGACTTCGGCTTCCACACGGTTTATGCTGACACGGACGGATTCTACGCCACCTACACAGGCAGGAAGTCATAACTGTGGATTTCCTCGGCTTATCAGGATTTATGTCTGAGGGTCGTGCTGCACTTGTAAGGAAGGTGGTTGAGGTCGGGCTGATCCAGATGTCTGAGGAACAGCATATGTAATGAATGGATGGACTTAGCATGATTGAATGCTGAGATAATTCCAGGCCCTCAGTAAAGGGAAATAATTCAACCCCTGACTTCAGCCATGAACCTTTCAATTATCTCCACGGCGCTCATGTCGATGACAGGGACATCGGCGTTCCTTGGCTTTACGGGTACATGAACGAAAAGGGGGCCTGTGGCTTCAAGGGCCCTGGTGAAGTCCAGTTCCTCATCAAAACGGATAACCCTGAAACCCATGGCCCTGGCAACACCTCCAAGGTCTATGGTGTCAGCGTATGTGCACTGGGACCCTGTTGTGGCATAGCATTTATTGTCAAGGAGGACTATTATGAGGTTCCCGGGGGCCTGACCTGCAGCGGTTACAAGGCCCCCCAAGTTCATGAGGATGGACCCGTCACCGTCAAGGACAACAACCCTGCGCTCCTGTGTGAGGGCAAGTCCGAGTCCAATGGAGGAGGCCATTCCCATGGATCCAAGCATGTAGAAGTGGGTCCCCGAATCCTTGACACTGTAGAGTTCCCTTGATGGGAATCCCAGGTTGCATACAACGAGTTCATCATCAAGGACCTCAACGATCCTCTTTATGGCTTCGATTCTCTCAAGCATCGGCATCACCAGTATGAAATCTTTAAAAGGACGGCTGAGGGCCTCCTCATCTTCAGGGAATCATCTGTTAATTCCTTAATGGCCTTCCTGGCATCATCGGGGGTTTCAGGGGCCCTGAAGGGTATCCCGAGGATCTCAAGGATGCCCTCAGTGGCCCTTCCCATGGGGACCTGGGCTTCCATGAACTCCCCCTCGGTACCCCTGTGGCTCACCACCATGGTTATGGGTATCCTGTAGAGACTGTAGAGTGATGCAAGGACATTGACCGAGTTACCGAGGCCGGAGTTCTGCATCAGTATCGCAGTGGTTTTACCGGCCATGTATGCGCCTGCAGCAACACCGAAGCCCTCCTCCTCCCTTGTCACGGGGATGTGCATGATTTCAGGGTCATCATCCACCATCTCAAGGACCCCTTTAAGGTTGACGCAGGGGACGCTGACGGCGAAGTCTATACCGGCATCCTTCATGCCCATGTAGACGGCGTCACTGCTATCCAATTTCATAGCCCCTTGATTTCAAGGTCAAGGTTAAGGTCCTTGGCGATGCTTGTGAGGCTTTCAAGGAGTTTCTCATCGATCTCAATACCCTCCTCTCGCCTCCTTTTGATGTTCATGGCCTCGATGTCCCCGGGTATGAGGACGTCGCCGGAGGACTTAACCTCCTCTATGAATGCATCCACACTGGATTTGAATTCATCAACATCCCCCATCTTTGAGGGGTCTATGGCCATCATGAGATCTCCCTTGGTGCACATCTCCCTGGGATTGGCTGTGCCCTTAACCCCTGCTCCGAAGGCGGCCCCCACAAGGGGCCCTGCAAGTATCTCTATCATGAAGGATAATGCGTACCCCTTATGCCCCCCGAAGGGCAGTATGGATCCCTTAAGCGCCATTTCAGGGTCTGTTGTGGGCTTCCCGTCAGCATCAAGGGCCACGTTTTCAGGTATGCTTTCACCCTTCCTGGCGGCTTCAAGGAGCTTGCCCCTTGCAGATGCGGATGTTGCCATGTCAACAGATACGTAGTGCTTATCTGAGGGTATACCTATGGTGACGGGGTTTGTTCCGAGTATGGGTGTCTTACCTCCTACTGGCGCCACAGCTGGCTCCGTGTTTGCTATCACAACGCCTATCATGTCATTCATCACCGCCATGTCCGAGTAGTAGCCGGCAACACCGAAGTGGTTGGAGTCATGGACACCCACGAGGCCGACCCCTGTGGATCCTGCCTTTTCTATTGCAATTTCCATGGCCCTGTATGCAACCACGTGGCCGAAGAGGTGGTTCCCGTTGATGATGGCGGTTGATTCTGTTTCCCTTTCAACGGCAATCTCATCATCCCTCTTTATGGTCCCGTAACGCAAACCCTCAACGTACTGGGGGAACCTTCCTATCCCGTGGGAGCTGAATCCCTTAAGATCGGCATCAAGTGTAACATCTGCAACGATGGCGGCGCTCTCCTCAGGGACCTCCATGGCCATGAGTATCTCCTTTATGATTTTAACTTCATCTTCAGCGCTTATCCTCATAGAAACCAACTCCTAAAGTCTTATTGATTCTCCTGTGTAGGCTGTGATGTCCACACTGGAGGCTTTGTCTGTGACCTCTCCTATGACGTGTGCACGGTCACCCAGAACATCAACGGCATGGTCTGCTTCATCCTTCCCTACGATGGCGCAGAAACCAACACCCATGTTGAATACACGGTACATCTCCTCGATGGGGACACCTGAATCATGCATCACCCTGAAGATGTGCTGAGGCTCAGGGAGCATGTCAAGGCGATACCCCACCTCCTTTTTAAGCCTCTTAAGATTGCTGAATCCCCCGCCTGTAATATGGGCGAGTCCATTCACACCGACACCCGAGTCAATGAGCTCCATGACGGGCTCCACATAGATCCTTGTGGGTTTGAGGAGCGCATCCCCAACCGTAACATCGGAGCCAGGGAGGCTGTCATGGGGTGATAGTTCCAGTTCCTCAAAGAAGACCTTCCTTGCAAGGCTAAGGCCGTTACTGTGTATCCCGCTGCTTTCAATACCTATAACAGCGTCCCCCGGGGTTATCCTTTCCCCTGTTATGATTTTATCCGTATCAACGAATCCGATACCCGTGGCTGCAAGGTCAAAATTCCTTACTATACCCGGGAGGGATGCTGTCTCCCCACCGATTACTGCGATACGTGCCATATCAGCACCCCTTGCAAGGCCATGGCCTATCTCATCGGCCACCTCAGGGTCGGGGTGTTCGACTGCAAGGTAGTCGACGAGGGCGGCGGGCCTGGCACCGACACAGAGGATGTCATTGACCACCATTGCAATGCAGTCTATCCCCACGGTATCGTAGCGGTTCATCATCTCAGCCACGAGGATCTTGCTCCCAACACCGTCGGTGCTCATTGCAATGGCCACATCCCCCATCCTTACAAGGGCGGCGAAGTGCCCTGTTCCGGTAATAACGTCACAGTGTTTGAGTGTTCCGGCGAGCCTTGAGGTTAAACGGCGGACCGTCAGCTCCTCAAGGTCTATGTCCACTCCAGATTCAGAATAGGTTACCATTCAATCACCAAGATAATGATAGTCTGAGGTTATCTAAATAGCTCACTGTATACGGACCGTCTCAAGGTTGAGGGGCGTCTTTGTCTCTATACGGTAGGCCCTGTATATGCTTGAGGCAAGGTCAAGGGTCTTGTAGTTGTCACCGTGGCATATGAGTATCTTCTCGGGTTTGGGTGATATCCTCTTGACGTATTCCATGAGCTGCCTCCTGTCTGAGTGACCGCTGAACCCCTCGATGGTCTTAATGTTCATCCTGACATTGTAGACCCTCATCTTATCATCCTCATCCTTGAGGGGGATCTCCTTCCATCCCTTCTGTATCCTCCTACCCAGGGACCCCTCGGCCTGGTATCCCACGAAGACCAGGGAGTTGTCAGGGTCCTCACACAGCCACTTGAAGTACTCCAGGGAGTTTCCACCTGTCAGCATACCTGAGGTTGAGAGGATTATTGATGGTTCACCCTCCACTATCTCCCTGCGCTCATCCATACCGTTGACCTTGTGGAATATGTCGGAGATGAAGGGGTTGTGTCCCATATGGAATATCTGATCCCTCAGATCCTTACTCAGGTACTCGGGCCTTGCCGTGTGGATGGCGTTGGCCTCCCAGATCATACCATCGATGTAGACAGGGACATTATCTATTATACCCGTCCTTATGTATTCCTCAAGGACTATCATGAGTTCCTGGGCCCTTCCAACGGCAAAGACGGGTATGAGGATCTTACCACCCCTTTTGAGGGTGGAGTAGATGGTTTTAATGAGCTCCTTCTCTGCATGGTTCCTTGAGGGCTGGACATCATCGTGTCCCCCGTAGGTGCTCTCCATCACCAGGGTTTCAAGTCTCGGGAACCTGTTGGCTGCGGGTTCAAGGAGCCTGCTCTGCTCGTACTTGAAGTCCCCTGTGTAGACCATGTTGTGCTGTCCATCACCTATGTGGAGGTGGGCCATTGCAGAGCCAAGTATGTGGCCTGCATTGTGGAGTGTGAGCCTTATATCGGGTGCTATGTCGGTTACCTCACCGTAGTCAAGGGTTATGGTGTGCTTGACGCTCTTCTTCACGTGTTTCACGTTGAAGGGGAGGGGTTCGTCCTCACGGTGTGCTATGTCTATGTGGTCCAGCTGCAGCAGTGTCATGAGGTCCCTTGTCGGTGCCGTGCAGTAGACGGGTCCATCGTAGCCGTAGTGGTAGAGGTAGGGCAGGAACCCTGAATGGTCAAGGTGTGCATGGGTGATTATAACAGCGTCAAGGCTGTCCAGTGTGAACTCGGGGACGTTGAGGAATGGGTATGAGTTCTTATCGTCTCCACCTGCAACGTTAACACCGCAGTCAAGGAGCACCCTGCTGTTGGGGGTCTGGAGGTAGAGGCAGGATCTGCCCACCTCCCTGAACCCTCCCATGGCAGTCAGCCTTGCCCAGTCGTTGTCATACTTGGGCTTCTGGTGTATCTTGCTTCCAAGCTGCTGCAGGATCTTCTTACGCTCCTTGCTGTTCTTTCTGAGTGTTCTGCGGATTCTCTGGATTATCTCGGATGATATCGGCGGTGTCCTGAGTATCTTCGGGGCCCATCCAGTGTTCTTAACTATTTCCCTTGATGTTGACCCGTATTTACCTATAACGAGGCCTGGTTTACGGGCCTCTATTATAACCTCACAGGTCACATCATCGAAGGATATGTTGGTGATCTTGGCCTCTTCAGGGACTATCTCATGGATCTTCTTTATGGTCTTCTCAGGATCCATGAGGACTGACCTGTCGGATCTTATGATTATCCTCTTCCGTATGTCCTTCGCAATATCCCTTATGAGGTTGCCGTTCTCGGTTATTATTTCAGGGTTCTTTGTGCAGATAACCACCTCGGGCCCCTCAAATTCCACCTTGGCTACCTGGACCCTTTCAGGAAGTCTCTGTATTATCGTCCTTTTGATTTCTTCAAGCATCTCTGAAACCATAAAATCACTTCTAAAAAATAGGGGGTGTCAGTAAACGACTTGTTTACTGATTATATGAAAATAAAGAAAAATCAGTTGAGGTCTTCAATCCTTTTCTGGATTTCCTCTTCAGTGATCATCCTGAAGCCTTCCTCCTCTGTCACGGTGGCCACGAGTATACCGTTTCCAGAGTATGTATCCCTTTCCATCGCAGACTTGATGGCCCTTATTGCGATATCCACTCCCTCATCAACGTAGAGGTCTTCTGTGTAGCGGTCCTCGAGGACACCGTAGGCGATGGGTGAGCCTGAACCTGTTGACACGAACTTATCGGGTATCATGCCGCCTGATGGGTCAAGGGAGTATATCTTGGCTCCTTTGTCATCAACCCCTCCCAGGAGGGTCTGGACGATGAATGGATAGAAGCGTGATGAGTGCAGTATGTTGGACGCAAGGGCAGCCGCTGCTTCTATGCTTATCCTTTCAGAATTCCTCATCCTGTAGAGGGCTGCCTCTGCCTTGAGGTACTTCATAAGGCTCTGGGCATCGGCCACTGATCCTGCGATTGTAGCCGCTATGTGTTCATCTATC
The DNA here is from genome assembly GCF_009914355.1 of Methanothermobacter sp. THM-1. Taxonomy (NCBI): domain Archaea; kingdom Methanobacteriati; phylum Methanobacteriota; class Methanobacteria; order Methanobacteriales; family Methanobacteriaceae; genus Methanothermobacter; species Methanothermobacter sp. THM-1. The sequence continues at coordinate 1,480,379 of NZ_CP044013.1, read as the reverse complement.
CTGAAAATTTTGTCTGCGGTTTTATGGGCTATGAGGTTGCCCATGCTGGCCCTTCTTTCTGTGGCAAAAACAACTCCATCCCTGCATGTTATGCCAACAGTTGTAGTGCCTTTCAGTGTCTTTTTATCGTTCATGAATACACCTCGAGTAAAAATAATAAAAAACCAGTTCTTATTTTATAATTGTCCCCGGCCTGTATATAAAGGGTTGCCTTTAAGGGACTTTAAAACTTCTGGTATCAATATAACGCAGAGGTCCTTATTAAACTTTGCGATTTGATGATGTAAAAAAAATAGGTAATCAGGTTATGATTTCAGGGAGCTTGTCATTCTCTGCGGCAACCTTGATCTCCCTTGCAACACGCCGGCCCATACTCATACCTTCACCATGGAGGAGGCAGCTGTAGGTTGAACCATGCATGAAGGTGTTTGTACCTCCATCTGACCGTGCGCTTATCTCGAAGGTCACGATTTCAAGGTTGTCTGTGCACATTGTCTGGAGACAGAATGGACCGTTCATGCCTGGAGGCACCAGTTTTTCGGCTGCTTCAACCATGTTATCGCCCATGTCAAATACCTGGGGCAGCAGTGACTCCCTCATTGCAACCGGGTGGTTACCTGTTATCACATAGGATGGGTCAAGGTTTATCTCAAGCTGGTCCCTTGCCGGGATCCTGACAAGGCCGTCTATGTTTGATTCGAAACGGCTGTCCATACCCATGAGTTCCACTTCATCATTCATGATTGAGTAGAAGTAGTGAATGCAGAAGTTTGTACCTGAAACATACTCCTCGATGTGGGCATCCTTGATGTCGTCCTCGGTTATCCAGCCCCTTTCCATCATTGAGTCGATCTTCTCATTGAACTCCTCGGTGCTTGAGGCCACGAAGTAACCGCGACCACCCCTAGCGCCTGGGAATTTTACCATAACTGGCCTGTCGATATCTTCGGGATCCTTAAACTTCATAGGTATCCTTATCTCAGCCTCTGTAAGAAGTTTTCTTTCAAGTTCCCTTTCTGATTCCCAGCGTAGTATATCCCTGTTACCGAACATGGGGACATAGAAATCATTTTCAATGTGATCAAGACCCGCATAGGCTACAAATGACCCGTGGGGCACTATTATGCTGTTCATTGATCTCAGTTTCTCCTGTATGTCCTCGTTTACTATGTCGCTGAACCTGTCCACCATTATGAATTCATCAGCAACCCTGAAGCGCTGATATGGTACTTCACGTCCCTTTTCACAGACAACAGCAGTTCTGAAACCCTCTTTTTTTGCTCCGTGCAGGATGTGCATGGAGGTGTGGCTGCCAAGTGTTGCAATGGTCAGCTCTTCCTTATCGTACCCATCCAGGATGCCCAGTATCTCGTCTCTTTTTACCTTACTCATAAAGAATCCCCTTTTATTTATACAATTACTCTGCATAACCCTAATTATATTTTTTTTGCCTTCAAGAGAAGGCATTAAATATTTAAATCAAAAGAGTAACTATATCCTCCATTTTTCAAAATCACGCTTAAAAGTGGATGAACATGAAATGGTCAAGGATAGGTGACATCGTAGTTGTTAACCGGGAAGTGGATGAACCTTCCAAGTTCCTTAAAATCCCGGGTGTCCGGAGCGTTGTCTGTGTAGATGGCATCCAGGGACCCATGAGGAGGCCAACGGTGCGTGTACTTGCAGGGAGCGGCACCGAGACCCTTCACAGGGAGAACGGCTGCCTTTTCAGGATTGACCTCTCGAAGGTTATGTGGTCGCGGGGGAACATCAATGAAAGGGCCCGCATACCCCAACTCGTGGAGGACGGTGAGACCGTTGTTGACATGTTTGCAGGGATAGAGTACTTCTCAATACCAGTGGCTGTCCATGCAAACCCCCTGAGGGTCTACTCCATAGAGATAAACCCGGAATCCTTCAGGTACCTCAGGGATAACATTGTCCTTAACGGTGTTGAGGATGTGGTGGAACCCGTCCTGGGGGACTGCAGGGAGATGGCCCCGGAGCTGGAGGTGGACAGGGTTATAATGGGCTACGTGGGCACAACCCACCATTACCTTGAGGCTGCCATGGAGTGCCTGGTTGATGGGGGTGTTTTACACTACCATGAAACGGTGCCAGAGACCATGAAATTTTCAAGGCCCCTGAGGAGGATAGAGAGGGCCGCGCACCCAAGGAGGGTTAAACTATTGGACAGGAGGACCATCAAGAAGTACTCTCCTGGGGTCTAGCATGTGGTACTGGATGCCAGGATAGGATGAGGTTCATATAATGATTTTCAGGGGGGCCACGGTAGCCACATCTGCTTGGACAGCTGCACAGATGAGGTTCATATAATGATTTTCAGAGGGACTGGAGGATGGCTGTAGCGGTGGATGACTTCAGAGTTGCAGGGGTTGACCTTGCAGCAGGAGAAGAGAATGAAACAGGATTTGCCGTAATAGAAGGCCTGAAACTCCACACATCTGGTTTATTCACATTGGATGAGATAACCGATGCTGTCATGGGCGCAGGGGTGGTGGCGGTGGACGCTCCCCTTTCACTACCATGGGGGAGGTGCTGCCTTGAAAGGGACTGTGGATGCAGCAGGTATGGCCACTTCAGACGCTCGGACATGGAGGCCAGGAGGTATGGAGGGGTCCTGCCACTCACATGGAGGGGGATGAAGGAACTCACACTCAGGGGAATTGAACTCAGAAAAAGACTTGAGGGTGAGGTGAAGGTCATAGAAACCCACGCCGGAACCGTGAGGAGGATGCGGAACATCACAGGGGAACTCAGGGAAACATTTAACCCTGGAGAACTTAACAGACACAGGATGGATGCGCTCATAGCCGCAGCAGTGGCCCTCTTTTACATGAGGGGCCGTTATATTGAACTTGGAGACCCTGATGAGGGGACAATAATCCTCCCCGCCCCGGAGGCACGCCTTAAGGATGTAATCTTCAGGGATCAATCCACTGGCACTAAATGAGGTCCTTGTAGAGTTCATTTATCTTATCAAGGACAAGGGGGCTCAGGAACTCCTCAGAGATGAACCTCCTGTACACTGGAAGCCTCTCCTCAAGGACGAAGCCAGCCGACTCGGTAACCCTTCTAAGCTCCTCAATGCCGGGCCAGGGAGCCTCAGGGTTCACATGGTCCCTGCCCACCGGTGAAACACCCCCCCAGTCATCTGCACCTGCAAGGAGGAACACCTCCCCTGTTTCCCTGTTGAGGTTGGGGGGGACCTGGACGCTCACATCAGGGAAGAGGAGACTTGTAACCGCAACCATCCTTACCATGTCAAGGAGTGGGGGCTCCGGATGGTTCTCCATGGGTATGCCCTCCTTTGACCTGAAGTTCTGTATGATTATCTCCTGTATATGCCCGTACCTGTCCTGGATGCGCCTGAGCTCCAGGAGGGAGTCGGCCCTCTCCTCAACGGTCTCACCTATACCCACAAGTATGCCTGTGGTGAAGGGTATCCTGAGACGACCGGCATCCCTGATTGTCCTGAGCCTCAGTTCAGGGTCCTTCCCGGGGCTTTCCCTGTGGGCATCTGTATACATGAGTCTGGGACTTGATGACTCAAGCATGAGGCCCATGGAGGCGTTAACCTCCCTCAGCCTTTTAAGGTCCCTGTAGGACAGGACCCCCATATTTGTATGGGGCAGGAGACCCGTCTCCTCAAGGGTCATCCTGCAGACATGACATGTGTAGTCCACCATGTCATTAAAACCCATCCCTTCAAGCTCCTCCCTGACAGCAGGGAACTGGTGGGCCTCCTCTCCGAAGGCGAAGAGGGCCTCGGTGCATCCGGCTCTGCGGGCACCTTTAAGTTCCTGGATTATAAGTTCAGGGCTCATTAAAGGGGGGTCAGGGGTGTCGGACCTGAAGGTGCAGTAACCGCACCTGTTGCGGCATGCCCTGGTGATGGGTATGAAGATATTCCTTGAGTAGGTCACCCTCCCCGGACTGCAGGCCCTCTTCATGAGGTCGAGGATATGGCAGCCCCCGGCTGAGAGCAGACCCACAAGTTCTTCCTTTGAGAAGACCATGGAGGCACCCTAATTATTCACCTATATCCGAGACCACAACCTCAACGAAGCAGGGCCCCACACCGCTCCTGTCCCTGTAGAGAACAATAAAGAGCCCTGTATCACCGGTGGTGAAGAGACGGTACTCCACGGCGAAATTCATATCCTCAAGGGACTCCTTCAGGCGGTGTATGCCCCCGATATCTGTTTCGGTTCCAACCTCAACACATGAACGTATCTGTTCATCCATTAAACCGATGAGGGCAGCGCCTTCATCTGAGAAAAGATCTATTTCAGTGGCATCAAGGTGTTCCAGGAGCCTGTCCAGTTCCTCACCCATATTATCTGATCCTATTCGTTTCCTGGACATTCCCCTTACGATAAGTATATCGCTGGCATCGAGGGCGGGTCTTGAGCCCTCAAATGCTTCAAGGTAGCCCATGATTTCTCCGGCTGTTCTGTGAAGCTTCATCATGGTATCAACTCCTGTTGTTGAGTTCCTCTATCTCGTAGCGGAGCTCTCCCATGGTGGCGACCTTCTCTGCGAAGGCATTGTGTCTGTGTATGCTCTCCTCATTTATCTGCCTCACGGTTACTATGGTGTCATCCGGCAGATGGGGGTATTCACTGACTATCCTGTGGACCATGTTACGGACACAGTCCTCAACGAACATGGGATTCTCATGGGCATTAACAACAACAGCATTCTCATCCGGTCTTTTGAGGAGTTCATATACCGGTGAGCTCATGGAATCCTCTATGATCCTTATAAGGTTCTCGGCCCTTATGGTCTGATCCTCAGGGACCTCTATCATGATCATTCCACGGCCACGCTGGTTGTGGGATGCGAAGGAGACACAGTCAAGCACCCTCTCAACGGTTTCCTCATCAAGGAACTCCATGAGCTTCTGCCTGGAGGTTTCCTTGACAGATTCCTGTGCACATGGGCATACGGTCATCCCGACGACCTCTGCACCGATCATCTTACGTATCATTATCCCGTCATCATCACGGTACCCGATGGCGTCTGCCATGATCTTGGTCATCTCCTGGCTCTTCCTTCCGGTGACAGGGGATTTCTTCATGAACATGAAGTCGCTCTTCATGCTGACCTCAGCCCGACGGGCGTACCTGTGCTTATTGAGGAGTCTGTTGACGATCTCTGCGCAGAGTGACTCCAGTTCAAGGGCACTGTTTTCAACGACCTCCTCGAGGACATCGCTTATGGCCTCGGGGTTCCTTGACATGTGAATCCCCCTCTGCCTGCTCGGAAGGTCGACGAACGCATCAAATGTTGGTAGAAGGATTATGGGTCTTCTATTATCCCTTTCTATCTTCAGGAGCTTCTTAACACCTGTAACACCCACCCTTGTAAGGTGAACGGGGATGCTAGGTATATTGTCCTGTGTATCTGGAAAACAAACTAAGCCCAAATTTTACACCCCATAATAATAAATGACCGTGGTTAGTCAGTTTTAAGTATAATAGTGGGAACTTGTTTATATACTTGTCCGGAGGGTATTACCATACCCTGGGGGGTTGTTAAATATCAGATCAGGTGCAGTTATCCCATAGAAGAGGATATGGAAAGGGGGGATTTCCAGGATCCGTGGCTGCACCGTACCATGAACCTAGGAGAGCATTTCCAGGATCTCCTCAGGGGTTGAGTCCTTGATGTTTTCCCTTAACCTTGCATCGGCACCGTAGAGTTCCCCGGCCCTCTCTGCAAGGAGTCTTGTGCTCTTATCATCCTCACCAAGGACGATAACCCTTTCAAGGGATTCAAGTTTTCTTTCTATATCATGTTTGAGGTGTTCGATCTTCTTCTCTATACCCTTAAGGGCTCCTTCAGGGATTTTGGGGTTTATTCTGCGCATATCCTCAATTGAAAGGGGGGCGCCTGCAACTATTATGTTCTGTGCTTCAGCACCGCTCTTTACAAGGAGTTTCTTCACTGAGCTGTTGTTGACTATTATAAGTTTACCCCCTGATATCTCCCGTATCCTTTCAGAGGGATCCTCCCTTTCAAGGACACCGAAATCTGCAAGCATATGGTCGATTGCATTCCTTGCAGATAGGAGTTTATGGCAGAAATCAGCAGCATCATCACCCCTGAGCTCATGTGATGGGAGGCTGAGGTATATGTATTCCTCGGCTTCAATCAGCATGTTCATGGCTTCCTGGAACTTTTCAGTGTTTATGGTCCCGTCACCCGGCTCTCCAGGAGTGATTACTCTTTTAATGTTTCTGCATGATTCTTTTATGAGTTTTTCAGCCTGCTTGAACCTAATTTTATCCATATAAGACACCACAGATCAATTTAACTAGAAGCTGAAGAAGGGTGAGAATGTGTCCTGCAGTTCTCTGAATATCTCGTGGACTCCTTGGGGGTCTGGGGAGTATCCTTCAGGTTCCTCACCTTCAAGGGCCCTCAGGAATGATACATTTGATTTTCCAAGGGCCACGGGATCATAGCCACCCTCAAGGACCACGGCGCCAGGCGCTCCTGTCCGGTGAAGGAACCAGCCGATCCATGAGAAGAAAAGTTCATCAACCTCCACAGAGGCTAAAGGATCGCTCCTGTGGGCATCAAAACCCGCGGATACGAATATCATCAGGGGTCTGATTTTCCTGATGACCTCGGGGAGGATTTCACCAAGTATCCAGATGTACTCATCGTTACCTGACCCTGGGGGCACGGGGATGTTAAGGTTGAAGCCCTCGCCCGCACCTTCACCGGTTTCAGCCACGAATCCAGTCCCTGGGAAGAGGGTCCTGGGGTCCTGGTGTATTGAGATGTACATGACCTCCGGGTCATGGTAGAATATGCTTGAGGTCCCGTTTCCATGGTGGACATCGAAGTCAAGGACAAGGAATCCTGAGACTCCATGGTTCTGGCGGCAGTGTTCAATGGCAACTGCCAGGTTGTTGAATATGCAGAACCCCATGGAGCGGTCGTAGCATGCATGATGTCCGGGTGGCCTTGCCACAGAATATGACCACCCGCCATTGAGGGACTCCTCTGCAGCCACCATGGCGCCCCCTGCAGCGAGTCTTGCAACGTTGAAGGTGTCGGGGGTCATGTAGGTGTCGTAGTCAAGCCAGCCACCACCGCTACCAGAGAAGACCTCAAGGTACTCCACGTGTCTGCTGCTGTGGACCATCTGGATCTCATGGATGCCGGCGATCCGCGGCTCCATGAACTCGACTTCCAGGTCGGAGGCCCCTATGGCATCGATTATTGCGCGGGTCCTCCCCCTGTTTTCAACGTGATCCTCCCTGTTGTGGAGGTCATAGGTGGCTGAGTGGATGATCTTCATCAGAGATAATTATCTGCATTGTGGGATAAATAACTAATCGCCTATCATCTTTGAGGAGGTCATATCCTCCTTCACGATGTTGAGGACGGTCTGGGTGTAGGTCCTCTGGACGTCACCCTCACTGAGGAGGCCCTTTATGAAGCTGTCAAGTTCACTGGTGTCCTTGAACTTCCCTATAAGTATGGCATCGAATTCCCCTGTAACATCATAGACTGCAAGGACGTTCTTGTGGTAGGCGGTCCTTGTCTCCCAGTTTCTGAGGGCACCGCCCTTAACCTTAACACCGATTATGGCCGTTAACTTGTAACCGAGCTTTGAATGGTCTATGATAGGTACGAACTTCTTTATAACACCCTTCTGGACGAGCTTTTCAACCCTGTTGTGGACGGTCCCCACCGAAACATCAAGTATCCTTGAGATGTTCCTGTAGGACATCCTTCCATCCTCATTAAGCAGATCTATTATTTTCCTGTCAATATCATCAATTTTGACGACTTCATCATCCATAGGAATCACCACTAAACAATGTATACTTGTATTGTTTGTATTATAAATTTTTTCAAAGGATAGGTCATTTCATGTATTCTGATTTAGAAGAAGATGTTAACTCTTATATGCTTGGTGTCTGTTCCCTTATAAATGTTTAGAAAAAATTAAAAAATTGGGGGTTATTATTCGTAGGCGTATCTGAGTGCAAGGGCCCGGTTCCAGAACAGTACAATGTACGGAGTTATTATGAGGACCACTATGATTGCACCTATAACCGGGATGGCGCTGATAAAGCTTCCAACGAATCCGATGACAGCGGCTATTATCCCGACAACGATGTACCATATGATGTAGTCAACCCATCCGATCTGGGATATGACGTCAAGGATTTCACCGAACCTGAAGGCTGCTCCAAGTTCGCTGTCATTGTAGGCCATGTGGGCAATTGCAATTGTTTCTATAAGACCAAGGATTATTGCAAGTATGACGCCTATTATCACTGTACCGCCAAGGAGGCCTGTGAAGGCTGTGGGATTTGTTATCATTCCGGTGTCCGGTGATACCATTGAAAGGGAACCGAATACACCCGCAATTATTATTATCATTGGCACAATCATGTAGACTATCTGCACAACGAATACCTTGAGTCCATCAACAAACATCTCTCCCCATTCATCGAATTCAGGGAGCTCATCAAAACCTGCTATTGATGCCTTAAGGGCCCTGAACCCGTAACCAGTGGCCAGGAAGATGGGTATTATCAGAAAACTGATCAAAAAGAGAAGGCCAAGTATTATCACCTTCTTCCAGTCACTGGAGGGATACCTTATGGCATCATTCACAATTTCTCCTATATCCAATTTTACACCTCCGCGGAGTCATCCGCAACTAAAAATATATAAATCCCACTATATAAAACTGCTTTATCTTAACTGGACATATGATATTAATCCCTAGGAGGACGGTAACATTTCCAGAAGTGACTTGCAGGTGATGCATACTGATCATGGATGTTTATAAATGTGATGAAGCGGGTGTAATGGATGAATAAGGGCGCACTTATACTTGTAATCATAATTCTTGCAGGCAGCTATTTCTACTTCACCAGCACAGCAGGGGACTTCGAGCCCCTGGGGAGACTGGCCTTTGTTAAGATCGCCAACCCTGACATGTACCCGGGCCACATACATTCAAAGCTCCTTGCAGAGTATGCAAGGGAGGAGGGGTCCCCATGCATACTAGTTGTCCATTACGGCGGAAGCTCAAATTACAGGTGCTACATGGAGGGAGATGTTTACATCCTTGAACTGGCCTACGTTGAGAAGAATCAGTACACGCCTGGTATAAACTGGACTGAGGTCTGGCAGGAGGGGATATACGGTGTTCCAGATGACAAATGGACCTACCGCTCAGATGGCAGGGAGTTCAGGACCCTTGACGAGGCCCTTCAATATATAAAGGAGAGGGCTGCCGAGCATGGCCAGACAGACCCCATACCCATGGTATACCATGGCACCGTGAGGCAGGGCGATGTTATTGTAAACCAGGGCTGCGGTTTCCCACTTTACTATAAGATTGCCAGGGAGGAGTACGGGCCCATCGCCGCCTACTTCTACGTTATAAAGGGGATAATCTTCCCCTACCTCAAGAACCCCTACAGGAACTTTGAACTTAAAAATGCCAGGGCACTCCAGTACTACTACAACCACAACATGCTCAACTATGAGTAGACACTTAAATATTAGATTAGGGAGCCCTTTATGGCATCCTTCACAGCCCCCAGATCAGCATCCGTCTTTATACCGGTGGGTTTGAAGTGGGTCCTTGAAACCCTGAAACCGTCACCCCTAAGGTGGTCCATCACTGAGTCGATGGGGGGCGCGCTGACACCCATACTGCTGCAGAGTTCATGGACATCATAGAATCCAGGGGGCATCCCCGCCTCCCTGATACATGTCTGCAGCAACCTGAGGACCTTCTCTTTCTGATTCAGCTTCTTATTCTCAGCCTCCTCTATCATGGAACCTATGAAGCCGGCGTCCTGGATATCACCAACCCACAGGGGCCCTGCAACATCAAGTTCCCGGCCACAGGATGGGCACTTCATGTTAATGGGGGTGAAGCCATTAACGTGTCCATGGAAGAGGCAGCTGAAACAGTGCAGGATGAAACCGATGTTTTTAAGCGACTCATCAGCCCTCCTGGCACCCCTACGCACCATGACGTACAGGCGCATGTAGTGCCTGGTGCTGTGTGAAAGGAGGAACTCCGAACCCTTCCGGTACCTTGCAAGGTTCATGGCAGTAAACCCTGCAAGTATACGCACACCTATCTCATGACAGTACTCTGTCTTAAGGGGCCTTGAAGAGTACTTCCTGAGGCAGGGCTTAACATAGGTCCCGCAGAGGCCTGATGTGTCTGTTGCGGTAACACCTATCATTGAACGGTTCCTTATGGCTGCTGCCGCAGAGTCCATGAAGGGTGCGGGGGTCCCGAAGGGATCAACATCAATAAAATCAAAGACCCCCTGGTTACTCCTTAAAAATACGCCGGCATCCTCCCGGCTCACAAGGGGTGACACGGAGTTCATCCTGGAGTTCCTCTCTATACATTCAACTGCAAGGGGGTTTATGTCATTGGCCCAAGCCTCTGCAACACCGTCAACCTCCTTCAGGTACCTTATGGCCCTTATACCGCTCCCTGCAAAGGTGTCTGCAACCTTTATCTCCCTGTCCACCATCCTCTGGAATACCTGCAGTGCAAGGACAGAAACGTCCCGGTTAAATTCCATGTCAGGGTTATAGAATACCGGGGCCTTCGATGAAACCCTGCTGAAATCAGGGACCTGTATTTTCACTGAACCCTCATTTACCGTTATCATACCTACCACTTTTCCCTGGAAAATATTTATTAGTCACCTGCACTTAATGATGTATGCTCATAACTCTAAGTAAATGTGGTATTATGTATCGGTTCCTGGACAGCGTCCACAGGGGGAGGAATGAGCTCTGGAGGTATGCCTTCACGGTGTTCCTGAGCTTCATAGTATCAAACCTGGGGGCGGGCTTTATAGCCGCAATCTTCATAGCAGCAGCTGTCATCTTAAGCAGGGGAGTCCTGAGTCCCGAGATAATTTCAGGGGGATTTTCAGGGCCCATCCTCCTGCTCCTTGTTGCCGTTAGTTTTTCGGCTTCGCTCTTTTTCCTCTACGTTGGTGTGAGGTTTATCCATAAACGTGAATTCATATCTGCGGTGAATGCAAGGGGCTACCTTGACTGGAGGAGGATCCTCAGGGGCGCCCTGGTATGGCTTCTTATTGTTGGTGTCGTTGATGCTGTTTCAATGATCCTTGACCCTTCAGGTTTCAGGTTCAGCTTCAACCCATCATCCTTCGGGTGGCTCCTCCTCCTTGCACTCATAGCCTTCCCGGTCCAAGCGTCCTTTGAGGAGATATTCTTCAGGGGTTACCTAATGCAGGGGATGTGGTCCGTCATAAGAAAACCTGTCCCCCTCATAATCCTTAATTCAGCCATATTCGCTGTTATGCACTGGTGGAACGGGACAAGCATCACCATGAGCCTGTCAATCGTCATAAGCACCTTCATAATAGGCGTTGCACTTGCGGTAACAGCCCTTGCAGATGATGGACTGGAACTTGCCATGGGGGTGCATATTGCAAACAACCTCTATGTGAGCGTGATACACAGCTCACCAGACAGCGGCTTCGGGGACCTTCCATCCATCATAATAAGCCCAACCGACCCCTACTCATCACCGGTCTTCCTTATAATCGCTTCACTGGTCATGATCCTCATACTATTCAGGGGGAGATATGATGATGTGTTGAGGATCTTCAGGGACCATTACTGAGGTTAATTATATTGTTGTTGACCTGGGTGTTCTTATATCATTTTCAGGGGGGTGTGTCATGGGGGATCCGTAACTTCAAGCACAGCCTCTGTGACATCAACCATAACCCTGCAGTGGTACCACACCAGTTTCAGGCACATCCTCTTCATGACATCCACCCAACCAGGATAATGGTGATGGTTTTTTTAAGGATAAAATTGAAACTGTAACTGTGAAGTTCATTTTCAGGTGTTCATATGATACCGGTCGCTACTCCAGTAATCGATGAAGAGGAAATAGAGGAAGTTGTAAAGGTGCTCAGATCAGGTTTCATCGCCCAGGGACCAAGGGTGGCTGAATTTGAGGAGAAATTCGCATCATACACGGGTACAGAGTATGCTGTTGCAACCAGTTCAGGTACAACAGCCCTCCACCTGGCCCTCCTTGCAGCGGGTGTGGGGAAGGGGGATGAGGTTATAACAACACCCTTCAGCTTCGCGGCAACAGCAAACGCAGCACTCTACGTGGGTGCGGAGCCGGTCTTTGCAGACATAGACCCCCTCACCTACAACATTGACCCTGAGGGGATAGAGGAACTGATAACCCCAAGGACCAGGGCCATAATCCCGGTCCACCTCTATGGCCAGCCCGCTGACATGGACCCCATCATGGATATAGCCTCAGAACATGACCTCATGGTCATTGAGGACGCTGCACAGGCCCATGGTGCCGAGTACCGTGGGAGGAAGGTGGGTTCAATGGGTGATGCGGCCTGCTTCAGCTTCTACCCCACCAAGAACATCACAACAGGCGAGGGAGGTATTATAACTACAGATAACGAGGAAATTGCAGAGATGGCCTCTGTTTTAAGGGCTCATGGTGAAACAGAACGATACAGACACACCTACCTGGGCTACAACTTCAGGATGACTGATATAGCCGCTGCAATAGGGATAGCGCAGCTTGCAAAGCTTGATGAGTTCAACAGGAGGAGGGCTGAGAACGCAGCATACCTTACAGAGAACCTCAGGGATATTGATGGTCTTGAAACACCCTTCGTTGCAGATGGTGTAGGGCACGTCTTCCACCAGTACACCCTGAGGGTCCCGGATGTGAGGGATGAACTCATGGAGTTCCTCAATGGGGAAGGTGTTGGCACCGGCATACATTACCCGATGCCCATATACATGCAGGAACTCTACAGGAGGCTGGGCTTCAAGGCAGAGTGTCCAGTGAGTGAAAGGGCAGCATCCGAGGTTCTCTCAATCCCTGTGCATCCAGCCCTCACATCAGATGACCTTGAAATGATTACAGGCACCATCAGGGCATTCTTTGAGCGGTAAACATATCGTGACACTCATTTCATCGGAAATCAAAAGTAACAGGGGGCAGGTTGTGTAAGGCTCAGGTATTCTCCTGCTTTAAGCAGAGAATTCTGAGGCAGGCTAATTTTTTTTAAAGGAGTCAAAATTTGAGGTTCATTTTAGTATTGACGGTTAAATTTTCCTTTTAACGGACTCCACCTTGTCCTTAAGGCCCCTATCAGCATCCCTCCGGTCATCTATCCTGATGGTTGTGTAGACCCTCTCTGAGCCGGCTTCAAGGACAGCCTCATGGGCAGCCTTCACAGCCTCAAGGAGCTCATCCAGGTCTTCAGCTTCAACCAGGGTGCCCATACCTGAGATCTCATACTTGACATCAAGGTCCTCAAGGGCACCCACCGCCGCAGCCACGTAGCTGCTGAGGGAGGTGCTACCTGTACCCAGGGGTATTATGGTGATTTCAGCCGTTATCATGGTTAACTATATGGGGCCGCCTTCATATATAGGGTTCCATGGACCATGAAGAATTCAACAGGAGACTCACAGCCCGCATCGGGGACCTGATAGAGTCCTTCAGACTGATAGATGAGGGTGAACATATAGCAGTGGCCCTTTCAGGTGGAAAGGACAGTGTGCTCACACTCCATGTCCTTGCAGATCTTCGTGAAGAACTTGAATTTGAATTAACAGCAATAACGGTCGATGAGGGTATCTCAGGTTACAGGGAGCACGGCCTTGAGGCTGCAAGGGAGAACGCCAGGCTTAAAAAGGTTGAACTCATAGAGAAATCCTTCATGGACGAATTCGGCTTCGGGCTTGATGATGTGGCCGATGGATTCAGGAGCCCCTGCATACCCTGCGGGGTCTTCAGGAGGTGGATACTTAACAGGACAGCCCATGAACTCGGTGCTTCAAGGATAGCCACCGGCCACAACATGGATGATGAGATACAGTCCTTTACCATGAGCCTTGTAAGGGGGGATGTGCGTAAATTTTCAAAGTTCGGCCCATCACTCCAGCGGATACACCCGGCCATGGTCCCCCGCATAAAGCCTCTCTGGAACACCCCCGAGAGGGAGGTGGGGATCTGGGCTGTCATGAATCAGGTGCCCGTGCACCTGGAGGAGTGCCCCTACTCCCACCTGTCAATGAGGTCCGGGATAAAGGGCTTCCTTAACAGGATGGAGTCAGATAACCCAGGGATCAAGAAAAGGATAATGGAATCCTTCAGGAGAACCTTCAGGCAGGTGGAGGAACATGGAAGAATCAGGGAGTGCATCAGGTGCGGTGAACCATCATCGGCTGATCTATGCAAGGCCTGCGAGTTACTTGAGGATTTAGGCTAGATTCTGTGGTCGGATGCGACCTAAAATGGTGCGACACAGCGAGGAGTTAGGTAGATGGGTTCTGTGCCGTGCTGGAGTATCTGTGGATCAGGTCTTAAGGCGGCCTGATTGATTCACCTGATGATCCCTGTTATTGAGCCAATACCCTTACTCCGCCCCTCACGGAAGATTATCTTCTGACCCTCCCTCACATGGTAGGGGCGGTACTTGAACCTCATCCTCACCCTCCCCCTGTCCCCTGCAGACATGAATTCAGAGTCAAGGGGTTCAAGGACGGTTGTTTCTGCTATGGTCTCAATGTGGGTCACGCTCTCATATCCCGCCTTTATTGTTGTCGGGTGTACGAGTATGGCAACCTCAGCCTCAAATTCCCTGACGGCTTCAGGCTCATATGAGGGGTCAGCAAGTATCATCCCCCTCTCTATTTCATCGGAGGACGCGCCAGATATGGATATCCCCACTATATGCCCTGGCTCAGCACACCCGATCTGGTAGTGGTGCATCTCGATGGATTTAACCCCGACCTCCCTGAATTCACCCGTCCTGAAGGGTCCCAGGAGCAGCTTGTCCCCCTTGCTGACACGGCCCTGCTGGATGGTGCCGCTGACAACGGTTCCAACACCCCTTATGGTGTACACCTTATCAATGTACATGAGGAAGGGCTTCTCCTCATGTTCAAGGTCCCTGTGAACCCTGAGGTTCATGAAGAGCTCATCCAGGAGTTCAAGGCCCTCACCGGTGACAGATGACACACTGATTACGGGTACTATGTGCCTGTTCATCTTGCCTGCTATTTCCTGGGCACCAGCCCTGTCATCCACCCTGAAGGGGATCCTGCCAACGAGCTTAAGGAGTTCGGATACCTTCCCGAGGACCTCATGGATCCTTTCCTCCGATGCCGTGTCGGTCTTTGTGATGGCGACGATGACAGGAAGCTCCATTGCAATCATGATCCCCAGGTGCTCCCTTGTGATGTGGGTGGGCCCGTCATCTGCAGCCACCGTGAGGAGGCCATAGTCCAGGTTCTGCCCCACTATACCCCTTATTGTTGTGCGGAGCCATGGTTCATGTCCAACGGTATCAACGAAGGATATGACCCTGTCCGCGTCACTCATGAGGCGTGACTTCTCCCGCCGGTCAAGGGGGTTGGTCATCCTTATGGCCTCACCACCCCTGAATCCATAGATGGCGAAGGAGAGGTCTGCTGACAGTCCCCGTTCTATCTCATGCTTCTGGACATCAAGGAATATCCTTGTTTTACCGCTGCCGTCATCAAGGGAACCCGTTGTGAGGGTCCCGAGGAGGGTGCTCTTACCATGGTCCACGTGGCCAGCGACGCCTATGAGGAGGTGCTCCCTGCTGAAGTCGTGCTTCCTTGAAATTATAACCTCCGCCACCCTCCCGTGGGTGCCCTCATGGATTATGACGTCCTCCACGGCGGCATCTATCTCATGGCTGAGGGTCCTGAGCACGTCAATGGATTCCCTCAGCTCATCATCGGGGAGCCCCACCGGTTCCCCGCTGTCCTCAACACCTATAAGGTAGATGGCCTTCCCGTCACCCCTCTCCATACGGTACTTCATCTGGGATATAAGACCATTCCTACGGTCGGTTTTCAGGTGGTAACTGGTTGAGAGGGACTTTTTAAATTCAATGTTTCTTCTCTCACCCTTTGATGTGAATGACTGTATATCCTCTATCATCTCTGCGTCTGTTCTCCTCTCGCTGGATTTATAAATCCGCATGAACCGTACTTTTCTTCCTGGAGTTTCCTTACAAGTTCTGATGCTTCCTGGAAGGTTTCCGCCCTTCCAAATATCCTCCGGGTTTTAACCTTGACGGTCCTTCCGCAGACACATTTACGTGTCATGTTACCCTCCTTTGAGTAGAGGGCCCTTCCACAGTCGCACCGGAAGATCAGGTACATAATCTCACCATGTGACTATTAAATGCCAGCTCCATATACACTGTATATTGAACCTTAAATATTATATACTGCCTCAGGGTATCTTCAGGAGTTCATGGATCGGGGGTATTCTTTCAGGGTTTTTAAGGTATTCACATATGCCCCTGCGGTGGCCTGCCCCAACAACCGCCACGACAGAGTCCTCCTCGATTTCAAGGAGACGGCGGGCCATGTAGGCGTCCCTCTCCTCAACAAGAACATGGTATGCTGAGGGTGAAATATCCCTGAACTGGGCCATGACATCCCTCAGGGTTTCTTCACCCTTGAGGCTCTCAATATCATCGATTCCCTCACTGTCCCAGAAGGACCTTATAACTCCAAGGAAGAACTTCATCTTCTCCAGGGCACCCATGGATTTCAGGGCCCTCTGCATTGTCACGCCGATATCACGGTCAATGAGGACGACCCTTGCCCCGACTTCCTGGGCGGCCTCGATGGCTGCAAGCATTTCCGCCCCGGGTTTAACACCGAGGTCATCACCCACCTTCCTCTGGAAGTATGTCAGGAACCAGGCAGCCAGGAGCACGCCGATGTTTCCATGTCTTAGGGCATCCCTCAGTGAGAACTCATCCCTTTCAACCCCGAGCTTTTCATCCAGCAGTCTGCGGTATCTGCCAGGGTCCAGTTCAACCGCAACAACATCAGGTTCTACCTCGGCTATGGTCCTTCTGACCTCCTCTATACTTTCACTTGATACATGTGCTGTCCCTATGATTCTGAGCTGATCAATCTTCATCTTCGACCCACTGACACTGTATTCAGGCACCTCTGCAGGCTGCATACCTTTCCACATGCATCTGGAGGAATTTTATCATCATCCTATTGGCAGGCGCCATACAATGCAATAATTATAGGAGTTTCATTATCTTACCGTCCCTGTATACCGGTACGTTGTCTGTTATGTTCCTCCTGAGGCAGTACTCAACATCCCCTCCAAAGCCAAGTTTTTCAAGCCTCCTCGCTGATCTGGACCTCCTTATGGCGTCATCAACCAGTCTCCTGTCCTGGACCGCGAGGACAGCGGCCTCTGAGTATTCATCAATTTCACCGCCAATGACCCTTATTATTTCACCGGCACATAGAAAGTCCTCTATTGCAAATTCCCCGTTAACACCTGCCATGATAACCTCAACCTCATCGGCCATATCCCTGGCGGCGGCTGCAACCGCCCTGACATTGTTGAGGCATCCTATAAGGGCTGTGGACTTCACGGATTCAAGGATCCTTGTCCCGTTACTTGTGGTGAGCACCAGACAGTCACCCCCGTGTTTCCTGATTTCAGGGGGTGAGTTGGCAATGAAGCCAGGGAGGGTTTCGCCTCCACGCTCCCCTGCAACAGGGTAATCCATTGAAAGGTACTCCCTGGCTCTTTCAGCGTCCCTAACAGGTATTATGCATCTGAAACTGTCAAGGGCGGCTGTAATGGTTGCGCTGGCCCTGAGGAGGTCAACCATTATGCACAGATCAGTGCCTTCTGATTCTTCAAAGCTAAGGGTTACCCTCATCACCACACCTTATAAATATTTTATTACAGAGAATTATCTGCATGAGGTATTTATATGCTTCAGTGCTGTGGCTGTGTGCGGGTCTTTGCTGATATTTTGTTTCATGGTCATGGTACATGGATGGGACTCTAAACCTATTGGAGTGGAGTGTGAATCGATGAGGATAGTTACAACCCCCATGTGTGAGGGCGTGCTCAGAATTGCAGGTGTCAGGGAGTACCTGGTGAGCAGGGACCCGGCGGAGGAGGAGGCCGACCTCAGGGTTGTCCTCTCTGAGACAGACATGGATGATGCACTTAAACTTAAACTGAACACCTTCAGCCAGATAAAGGATGCCGTAGGCAGGGTGTTCAGGACAGTGAAGCTGATGGACCCGTCAATCCTCCGTTACTCCTCGGAGGATGAGATAGACTTTGATGTGTGTTCACCATGGTGGCATGACCCATCCGTGCTCAGGGAGAGGAACAGCAAAATAAAAGTGAAGGTTTATTCAAATTTCTTAACGGAGATAGTTGAAGATATGGGGTTCAGGATTGTCACCGATGATCCTGACTTCACGGTCTGCCCGGACTACATGGAACTTGACTGTATAAGGGTCCCGTCACACAGGAACCTTCCACTGGACCCTGTTAAGAGGGCTCTGTTCAGGTACAGGTATCTGGAGAGGAAACTATGTATGAAACCTTAACATACCAGGGCGGTGTTCATCGCCATGAGGAATTGAAGGAACTCATTGAGGACCTGGGGGGATTTGTGCTTCAGGAGAACATGCTTCAGATGGACCTGATACTCACCCTTGCGGTTCCAATTGAGGACGTTGACAGGGTGAGGGATAAGGCCAAAGAGCTCCTTGGGAAGGTTAAAATCGCCCCAATGGCAGGTACAGAGATAGCGATAGTCTCACCCACCCTTGCAAGGCATCACCTGCCCCATTCTGCATGTGACATTTCGGAGTACCTCCGGAGGTACGGTGCCAAGGATAACATGATAGGCCTTGCCAGGGGAGCCGGGAAGGGGATTTCAAGGATATCTGAGGATGAGAAGAGGCTCATAGAGGAGCATGACCTTGCAGTCTTTGCCCTTGGCAGCTTTGAACAGTGCATAAAGGATAAGGCCCACCTCTTCAGCGACATAAACATCCCGGTGGTTGTCACGGGTTCACCCAGGGATATTGATATCGGTGAACTTCCAGGTGCAGATGCCTACGTCGGGGGCCTGGGGAGGATACCAAGGAGGCTGAAGAGGGGCGAGGATATCAGGGCACTCAGACGCCTCGTGGAGGTGGTTGAGGACATCCTTGACAGGAGGAGGCGTGAAATGGCTGCTGACCCTCCACTGGTTCCTTCAATACTCGTTAAGACCGAGATTGAGAATCAGGTCCCTGCAATCAGGGAGGTCTACTCACCAACACCCGTCACGAGCCAGCTTGATGGTGTCAGGGTGAAGCTCAACTACGACCGCCACCAGGAGGAGATAGCGGATGTGAGGGTCTCCGATTACAGGCTTGGGGATATAGCTGATATCAGAAGGTCCATGATGTATGACTACATCCTTGTCAAACTCCTGCCTGAAAGCTCCATAATCCAGTGATCCGATGAAGAGAGAGTTTCAGGTTTTTATCTTTCTAACGTTCCTTACAGCAGGCTACTACATCCTCAACAGCATTGCCCTGGGGTTTCTTGGCGCCGGATTCATGAGCATTCCCTTTACCATCCTTCTGCCCCTGTCGGTCATGCTTGAGAGGGCACGGCCCTCCTGGCCTTCAAGGGCAACTTATATCATTTCAATGATATGGCTTGTTTTTCTGATTTACATCCTCACTGGCTATGTGGTTTTATTTGTACTATCCTTTGATGGGGTAATCTGGGTTAAGATGATCCTTGTGGTCTCCGCAGCACTCCTGGTCGTCTACGGGGTCGTGAATGCCATGAACTTGAGGGTGAGGGTGCTTGAAGTCCCACTGGGGGTGAGTGACAGGGTAAGGTTTGTGCATCTTTCTGATCTTCACATCGGCACGGTTCGCTCCGGCGGGTTTCTCAGGAGGGTTGCCAGGGCCGTGAATGAACTGGAACCCGACGCTGTCCTCATAACAGGGGACCTTATTGATGGCTCGAGACCGGTTGATTCATCCATATTATCCGAACTTGATGTGAATGCACCGGTATTCTTTGTTTCAGGGAACCATGACACCTATGCCGGTGACTTCAGGTCCATAATATCTGATACAGGTATAAGGTGTATTGACCAGTCTGTTGTTGAGTTCAGGGGTGTGCAGATTGCGGGTGTGGGGTATTCCATGGCCAGGCACTCCCTCCCGGCCCTCCTCGATGCCCTTGACTTTGACCCTGAGGAGCCCCTTGTACTTTTACACCACCTCCCGGTTGACTGGGAATATGCTAGGGAGAGGGGCGTTGACCTGCAGCTTTCGGGGCACACCCATGGCGGCCAGTTCTATCCCTTCAACCTTCTTGTTGGATTGATGTTCCCCCACCTATCTGGTCTTTACCGGGATTCTGCTGGGTTTCTTTTTGTTTCGGAGGGTACGGGTACATGGGGGCCTCCGGTGCGTATTGGATCATCATGTGAGGTTGCGGTGCTGGATATTGTACCCATGGACTGACCTCTGATCTGGTTTTCTGGTGAGGGTTCCGTAACCGGTACATTTAAATAGGAGTTTTGAATATATATTCAAAACATGCCTAGGCCAAGAAGACGCAGAAGAATTTTAGGAGAACCACAGGTGGCTTCATTCTCACCGGAATCTTCAGGGTCATGTGCGAGGATTGAAATAACCCTGGATGAATTTGAAGCCATAAGGCTCAGGGACTACCATGGTATCCAGCAGAAGAAAGCAGCTGAAATCATGGGCATATCCCAGCCAACATTCCACAGGGCCCTGAAATCAGCAAGAAGCAAAGTTGCAGAGGCACTGGTCGAGGGCAGACCAATAATACTGAAAGGAGGTGATTATATTATGGATAGAAGAAGATACAAATGCATGGACTGCCAGTTTGAATGGATATCACCAGGAAAAAGCTATGAAAAATGTCCTGACTGCGGATCAGAAAATATAACTTCCGTATCAGCAGACACACTACCACGTGCTGGTAGAGGTCCCGGAAGGGGATTTGGAGCTGGACGCGGGGCACCACGCGTATGTAAATGCATTGAATGCGGATACGAAGCACCCAAGACACCAGGCATACCATGCAGAACAGAAAAGTGTCCAAAATGCGGAGCCCCGATGTGCGGCTCTGATTGAGGAATGGAGTGTAAATAAATGAGAATATGTCTACCAGTGATAGAAGATAGGGGCATGGATTCACGGATTTCAGAACATTTCGGCAAAACGCCCCTATTTGCTTTTTATGATGATGAAACACAGAAACTGGAAATAATAAAAATTAATGGAAAACATGGTGGAGGTCGGCTAACACCAGCTGAGATCATTCTTGCTGCAGGTGTAGATCTTCTATTATGTGCAAATCTTGGATCAAAGGCTGTGCAGGTTCTTAGCAACCATGGAGTTGATGTTCTAACAGGCGCCAGAGGAACCATAGCAGAGGTACTTGAAAGCTTTAAAAAAGGGGAGCTTAAAAGCGGCGCTGAGAACCCATGCAGGAAAGATTAGAGGGTTGCAGAATGAATAAGGAAGATGCTCAAAAACTTGCAATCATGAAACAGGATGTGGAAATAGCAAGGGCACTTTCCAATATAAAACATAAGATCGTGGTTATGAGCGGCAAGGGCGGCGTCGGGAAGTCCACAGTCACAGTGAAGCTTGCTGAAGAATTCAACAGGGATGGTTACAGGTTATGTGTACTGGATGCAGATATACATGGTCCAGACATCCCGGAGATGATGCAGGTTCATGACCCAGAGGTTACCCTAACAGCAAACAGGATAAACCCCATAGTAACACCTTCAGGGGTCAGTGTACTGTCAATAGAGTTTTTCCTCCCATCAAAGGATACACCGGTGATATGGAGAGGACCAAAAAAGACAGGAGCCATAAGGCAGCTTCTTTCAGATGTTAACTGGGATGAAATTGATGTTTTAATGGTGGACAACCCTCCTGGAACGGGTGACGAGCCCCTTACGGTGCTGCAGTCAATTCCGTCTATTGATGGTGTGGTTATTGTCACAACACCCCATGAGTTTGCAATCCATGATGTTGAAAAATGTGTTAACATGGTTAAACACCTGAAGATACCCGTCCTGGGGATAGTTGAGAACATGTCATATCTCATGTGCCCCTCATGTGGAGAGAAAATATTCCTGTTTGGCAAGGAGGGTGGAAAATATCTTGCAGAGAAGTTTAACCTCCCTTTCCTGGGCGAAGTTCCATTTGACACAGGGATGACAGCTGCAGATACACCGCCCGAATCAATTCATTCTGAGATAAGGAAGATCTTTAAAAAATTTAAAGGAAAGCTTAAAGGATAGATGAGGTGTTAATTATGAAAATAGCCATTGCATCTTCTGAGGAAGATATCAAATCAGAGATTAGCAGATTTTTTGGAAGGGCGCCCTTCTTTGTTCTTGTGGATATGAAAGATAAAGAGATAACGTCTTCAGAGGTCATTGAAAATTCTTCTGCATTACAGTCAGGAGGTGCAGGTATAAAGACGGCCCAGCTACTTGCAAATGAGGGTGTGGATGCGCTGATATCATTTTCAACGGGGCCGAATGCATTCGAGATTCTGAATAAACTTGACATAAAGATTTATAAGGCAACTGAGGGGTCGGTTGAGGAAAATCTCATGCTCTTTAAGGAGGGAAAGCTGGAGGAGATAAAATCACCGGCCAATGCCCAGGGAGGAATGGGTAGAAGAGTTCGCTGAACCGCCAGTTCCACAGGATATGATTCTTTGAGTCGATTAGATGGCAGATTGTCCTGCCGCAAATGTTTCCTATGCAGGTGTTTCCATGAATAATAAACCATTAAGAGTAGCGGTAACTGGTGGGAAAGGCGGCACTGGAAAATCAACTATAGCGTGTTCCCTTGCACTGCTCCTTGCTGAGAAGTTCAGGGTTCTGCTTGTGGATGCAGACGTTGAGTGTCCAGATGATCATATAATTTTATCAGTCCAGAGGGAAAAGAGATGTGACGTAACTATTCAGGTGCCGTCCCCTGATTTTTCAAGGTGCATCATGTGCGGTAAATGTTCAGAGATATGTAGAGAAAATGCAATAGTATTCGTGGAGGGCAGGCACCCTATTTTTATTGAAGACAGGTGTAATGGATGTGGAACATGCATCATCGCATGCAGAAATGATGCCATAAACCCTGTAGAGAAGATTATAGGGTCAATATATGAAGGCAAAGTTTCTGAAAATTTCAGGTTACTTTCTGGTGAGACAGCGGTGGATACGGTGACCAGCGCAGCAGTGGTGGATTCACTTATAAAAAATGCAGGAAGTTACAGTGATGTGGATTTCATTATCATTGACACCCCGGCAGGAGTGCACTGTAATGTGATACATGCTCTTCTGGACGTTCAGATGGCATTTGCCGTCACGGAACCAACCCCCTTCGGGGCCCATGACCTGAAATTAATCCTGAAACTTCTGAACAAACTGGGTATAGATTCAAATATCATACTCAACCGTGCAGGCATGGGTAATGCTGATACGGTGTTTGATGTCTCCAAAGAAAGTTCAAGTCCACTTGTTGCCCAAATACCCTATTCTGAGGATGTTTTGAAGGCTTACTCAGATGGAAAACCATTTAAACTTTCAGGGATAGAGGATGTTGGCAGGTTACTTGAATCCAGGAGGGGCTAATGTGCAGGAGATATGTGTTCTCTCAGGTAAGGGCGGTGTTGGGAAGAGCAGCATAGTAGCATCAATGGCTGTCTTACTTGCTGATAGGATGGAAATCATTCTGGGAGACTGTGATGTGGACGCACCCAATCTGGAGCTTGTTCTGGGATTCACAGGAGACAGGATATGTGAAACCATAAGGGCTTCTGAAAAGGCATTCTTCATGGCTGAACACTGCAAATCAAGAAGGAAGTGTGTAAATGTATGCAGATTCAATGCAATAAAATGGAACTCTGAGACATCAACACCTGAAATAAATGAACTGATCTGTGAAGGCTGTGGTGCGTGTGAATACATATGTCCGGATAGAGCAATAGAAGTCAGAGCGGTGGACACAGGAAAGGTTTGCACTTTCACATCGAATTATGGTTTCAGGATAGTTTCAGGGCACCTGAAAATTGGTGAAAGGGGCTCTGGAAAAATCGTGGACGCTGTTAGGAAAATGACCCTTGAAATCGGTGAAGTGGAGGGTGCGGAGATTTCACTCCTGGATGCTGCTGCAGGCATCGGATGTCCTGTTGTATCTTCAGTTAAAGGCGTTAACCATACAGTTATAGTAACTGAGCCCACGAAGGCAGCTTTAAATGACTTTAAACGAGCACTTCAACTTGTAAGACATTTTGGGATTCGGCATAGCATGATAATCAATAAATGGGATATAAATAAACATATTACAGCCAGATTTGAAGAATTCGCAGCAAAAAACAGAATCCCGATCATCGGTAAAATACCATATGAAGTGACCTTCATGGACGCTCTGGTCAACGGCACCCCTCCTGTCCTGCACAACCCTGACCTTAAAGAAGTCTTCATGGAGATAACCGACAATCTGATGTTAAACATGGGGCTTTAAAAGCCATATTTTATTCCAATGGCAGAGAAACAGGATCCGATTCACTTGCAGGGAGTATGGCAGATGTGAATCTGGATAGATAGATAACGGTGTTGATATGCCACATAACAGCGGAGTGAATATTAAAGAGGGTGAAACCGCTTCAAAATACTCCATAATTTCAAACATAGTTTTGATGCTAATAAAAGGAATTATAGGTTATCTATCAGGGAATATAGCTCTTATAGCCGATGCTCTGCATTCCTTTGCAGATGTGTTTTCATCAGCCGCTGTCTTCATAGGTTTAAGGCTATCACAGAGGAAACCCGACGAACTCTTTCCATATGGATACTACAGGATTGAAACCCTGGCTTCCCTTCTTGTTTCAGTGATAATAATTATTACGGGACTTGAAATAGGATGGGATTCTCTTATCTACCTGATGGATCCGCCTCCAGCGGTGTCCATGGCCGCCATAAGCCTTTGTAAGTTTAATAGCAATTGCAGTATCCTATGCCGTTGCAGTTTATAAGGAAAGGGTGGGGGAAAAAATTGGTTCAACAGCTCTTATAAACGATGGGAAGCACAGCTATATTGATGTAGTATCTTCAGCACTCGTTTTCACGGGAATAATTGGAGAGTACATTGGACTTCATGGTTTTCAGGGATTTGCAGGGATGATCATCGCAGTAATAATAGTATATGTCGGCAGTACCCTTACAAAATATAATCTTCTGGTGCTTCTTGATGCATGTATTGACAGGGATTCTCTGGAACTCTTAAGAAAAACGGTTTTATCTGTAAAGGGAGTTGAGGGAGTCCATGCAATTCGAATAAGAAGATCAGGACCCTACCTTTTTGGAGAAATCCACATTGAAATTGAAAGGAGCCTGTCGGCAGATAAAATTGAGGGCATGATCTCTAGGATAAACTCTGAAGTTAAAAGGGTATTACCATCCATTGACCATCTGATAATCCAGCCAGAAACATTAAAAAAGGATGAAATAGTTGTAGCAGTACCCATTGAAGATAACAGGGGACTTGATTCAAAGATCAGCCCTCATTTTGGAAGGGCAGCCTTTTTCATAATTGCAAGAACCCGCAATGGCGATATAATTGATTATAAGATACTGGAGAATCCTGCAAGATCTCTTGAGAAAAAGAAAGGAATAAAAACAGCTGAAGCACTAAAAAAGAGGAACATAGATGTTTTAGTGGTTGAAAAACTATCTGAAGGGCCGGGATATGTATTTTCAGACTCCCTCCTTGGAACAGCACAACCGGAAGGCTCATCCCTCAAAGAGGTTATAATAAATGCATCCACAAAATTTGCGGAAGGGCAAGGTTCAGATAGTTAGTGTTTCACCCAATGTCCTGAAGCATCCCTGTAACGGTTTTTATATGCTCCTGCTGACTGCGGACCTCATCAAAGATGGATTTAAGGAGCTGGGATGTCACCGGAACAGGCACGCTCCTGAATACATAGGATTCAAGTAGAAGATTGAAGGCCCTCTCCTCAGCAACACTCTCAAAGCGCCTGTTCTCAGACTTCATGAACACTGGGTTTTCCTCTGGAGGAAGATCAACCACCTCTTCACCCAGTTCGGTGCCTGGAAGGGGCTCTGCAATACTCACAAAGTAGTCATCAAGCATGAGTTCATCTGCAAGTTCAAGGGTCTCCCGGTAGTCATCCTCCTCTTCAGAGGGGTAACCAACGATGAATGATCCTGCAACCTTAAGGCCGTATTCCCTTGCAAGTTCAACGGCATCAACTACCTGGTCAGGGCTTATACCCTTCTTCATCCTCCTCAGAATCCTCCTGCTCCCTGACTCGATACCGTAGAATACCCATCCGTTGGTGTACTCTGAAATCGCCTCAAGGACCTCAGGGTTCACCATGTCCACCCTTATATCAGGCACAGTAAGGTTCCGCCTCCCGGTAACCTCACTTATACCCCTGAGGAGGGTCCTGAAGGCCTCCCCGTCAATACCCCTGAACTTGCTGCTGCCATAGAGAGTGCCTGTACCCCCGCTTATTGCAAATCTCCTAGCCCCTGACTTTCTGAATTCCCTTACCTCGGCAACAATATCCTCCACAGGGCGGCTCCTGACATTTCTCCCGAAGAATTCAGGGACCTGGCAGAAGGTGCAGTTACCGGGGCAGCCCCTGTGGGTTTCAATGTAGACGCTGGCACCCCTTATGTTTTCTCTGCCTATGTCCCTCGGGACAAGGGGTAGGGGCCTCCCCATGGAGGGACAGGGGGACGTCGGGTTCATGAAAACACCATCCCCTGATCGGAAGGCAGCACCCGGGACATCCTCAGGTCTGCATCTTCCAGCTGCAAGCTCCATCACCCCTTCAACCTTGTCCTCACCCTCACCCTGGATAACAAGGTCCACGTCAAGGTACCTGAAGACCATTTCAGGGTCTATGCTCACGGGACCACCAACAACCCTGAACCCCTCCATCCGGTTGATGATCTCCCGGTACCTCAAGAGGTGGATGGTTGACTGCAGACTTATAAAAACAACCTCAGAACCGACACCCTCAAATCCCTTCCTTATTTCAACATGGTGTCCAAGGTCCCTCAGAACTCCTGCAATGACCATGGAACCATAATTATAGTGTTCAGGTGTTACAACGGTCACATGACTCATCTGGAAGCACCGAAGAAGTTTATGGCCTGTATGAGTTCATAGAATGCCTCCATCTCCCTCTCAATAACTTCATATTCTGAGAGGGTGCCGCTCATCTCCCCATCCACGGTGAGACGGTCAGGGCCCCTGACAACTATCCTGTCAACACCATCACGACTCAGAACCCTCCGGGCATCCATCTCATGCACGAAGGCCCTTCCAGGTATTATAACGGTGTCCCTGAGCCTGGAGGTGTCAACGGCCTCAAGGTCCCTGAGGGTTATGAGGCAGGCTATGTCCTTATCAACACCGATGACATTCACAAGGTCAGAGGCATTGAGGTTTCTGATTATCCTCTCGATGTAGGGTGCGGCAATTGAACCGGTGATTATGGTGGCCTCACCGGTGATTTCAGGGAGAATTTCAAGGTACTCGCGGCTTGAATCTGCTGCAAGTACAAAGGGGGTTCCGTTCACGGGGTCGCAGACAGGGGTGCCTGTAACCCTCAGATTGAATTCTCTGTCAATCCTCCTTACAAGTTCCTCAAATTCAGCGACACTGTGGGGCTCCACGCCATCAATGATGGGTTCATTCCCAAGGATAAGGCCCTGATGTTCATAATTTGCAAAGCGCATCATTATGAATCCCCGGGCACCCCACTCCTCAAGTCTGGCGCAGGTCTCAAGGAGGTCCTCCCCATCGTTGACCCCGGGTATGATTACCGAGGCTGCATGGACCTCACAGGATTCGCAGAATATTTTAAGGGATTTAAGGGCTTCTTCAGCATTTTTATCCCTCATCCATTCCTTCCTCAGGGATGGGTTAGCCGAGAAAACCGTGAAGGTCACCTCATCAACACCGTTATTTATGAGTGTGGATGCGATCTCATGGTTATCGATTCCCTTACCGCTGGTGTAGCCCAGGTGAATCGGAATACCGAATTCCCTGAGGCCCGCCGTCAGTTCCTCCAGGTGCGGGTAGCAGCTCACGTCGCCTCCCCCGCTGATGTTTATCTTTAGGTCCCTGTCAGTGAAGTTTCCCATCATGAGGCTTGTCTGGACGTTTCCCATGACGATAAATGGGGGTATGAATTCCTTACCCCTCTCTGCAACCTCTGATCCGCAGGTATCACACCCTACCCTGCCAGGGGAGCAGTTCCTGCAACCGAAGGGCTTGAATTCCCCCACCTTCCTGAAGTAACAGTACCTGCAGAAACCCCTGCAGTCCCTTCCAGGCACACCGCCCAAATCAGCTATTATCTGCATAGGATGATATTCTATGATGTGCGGTAAATATAACTTATGACGGTAATACTCCATGACTCCATGATCATAAAAATCAGGAATTTTTTATAAAAAATCCAGAAAAGCCAGAGAAAATCTGGGGATACATATAAATCTTTCGACTTGATTCAGAAAGAAATCTTAATTAATTATAATCAAGTTAAATATGCTCCGTATACTGGAACCGGTGTTAAGGCACCTTCCAGGGGTCTTCCTGAATTTTAAAGGGGGGTCCCGGATATCTGGTATACAGAACTGATTGTTAGGAGGGAAAAAATGGCGAAGTTTGAGGATAAGGTCGACTTGTACGACGACAGAGGCAACCTCGTCGAAGAACAGGTGCCATTAGAAGCTCTAAGTCCATTAAGGAACCCCGCCATTAAGAGCATTGTACAGGGGATAAAAAGGACAGTGGCTGTGAACCTGGAAGGTATAGAAAACGCCCTGAAGACAGCAAAGGTCGGCGGACCTGCATGTAAAATAATGGGCCGTGAACTCGACCTCGACATAGTCGGGAACGCCGAGTCAATAGCAGCCGCTGCAAAGGAAATGATACAGGTGACCGAGGACGACGACACAAAAGTCGAACTCCTTGGTGGAGGTAAAAGGGCTCTCGTACAGGTCCCAAGTGCAAGGTTCGATGTTGCAGCAGAATACTCTGCAGCACCACTCGTAACCGCCACAGCATTTGTCCAGGCCATAATCAACGAATTCGATGTTAGCATGTACGATGCTAACATGGTTAAAGCAGCCGTTCTGGGAAGATACCCACAGTCTGTGGAGTACATGGGGGCAAACATAGCAACAATGCTGGACATTCCACAGAAACTGGAAGGCCCGGGATATGCGCTCAGGAACATCATGGTAAACCATGTGGTTGCCACCACACTCAAAAACACACTCCAGGCAGCCGCCCTGTCAACAATACTTGAACAGACAGCAATGTTCGAGATGGGTGACGCTGTAGGAGCATTTGAAAGGATGCACCTCCTTGGACTTGCATACCAGGGTATGAACGCAGACAACCTGGTGTTCGACCTTGTCAAGGCCAACGGTAAGGAAGGTACAGTGGGCTCAGTCATTGCAGACCTCGTGGAAAGGGCTCTTGAAGACGGTGTCATAAAGGTTGAGAAGGAACTGACAGACTACAAGGTCTACGGAACAGATGACCTTGCAATGTGGAACGCATACGCAGCAGCAGGTCTCATGGCAGCAACAATGGTGAACCAGGGTGCTGCAAGGGCAGCCCAGGGTGTATCATCAACACTGCTATACTACAACGACCTCATTGAATTCGAAACAGGACTTCCAAGCGTTGACTTCGGTAAGGTAGAAGGTACAGCTGTAGGATTTTCATTCTTCAGCCACTCCATCTACGGTGGTGGTGGACCAGGTATCTTCAACGGAAACCACATCGTCACAAGGCACAGTAAGGGATTCGCCATACCATGTGTGGCAGCTGCAATGGCACTTGATGCAGGAACCCAGATGTTCTCACCAGAAGCAACCTCTGGACTCATAAAAGAAGTATTCAGCCAGGTTGACGAGTTCCGAGAACCACTCAAATATGTTGTGGAGGCAGCAGCTGAAATTAAAAACGAAATTTAAATAATCTCTCAAATCTGGGGGCAAAAAATCAATGGACGTTCAGATATTTCCTCACAGGCTTCTAGGGGCCGACACCACCGAAAGACTCCTTAACCGTCTTGAGGACATCAACGGTGTAAAGAGAATGGTGATACACGGACAGAGACTACCGCCTGGAGACCACCCGGACAGACGTATAATAAGCGTTAAGGGCCAGGAATTCGAACTTCAGGTGAAAACAGGTCGTGTACTCCTTGAAATAGAAGACGAGGATACAATAACAGACATCAAGAGGGTTTGTGAGGATCTCCTGCCCTTCGGATACGATGTGACTCCTGGAAAGTACATAAGAACACAGAAAACCGTCACGGATGAAATAAAATACGGTGAAGACCTCGATGAGATTCCAGACGAGCTCATCGGTCTCACAGATCAGAACGCAAGGCTCAGTGAAAGGGCCACGATAATAAAAAGGAAGAAGGAGCATTAGATGATCGGAAAGTGCACTCACGTAGTTGACTGCAGGGAAACAATGGGTATGGGTGAAGGAGGAGGAATCGCCCAGAGAGGCACCTTTGCCCAGTGCGGAAGTGAGGTTCTGGCAGTTGCAATGTCACCTGGCAGACGCCACATAACGAAACCTGTATGCGAGATAACATTTGCCCTGAGGGAAGCCAACATAATGACCAGCACGCTGGTTCTCAATGCAGGCGCAGGGGTCCCGCAGGACGCTCCAAGCGCCGGATCTGGGAGCCTCTTTGGTCTCACACCCAGTGAAATAGAGCAGATGAAGAGGCACAGGTTACTTGTTGTGCACCTCGGTGGAGTCAGGAACCACATCACCTACAAGGCACGCCTGATACTCAGGAACGTTGACAGGCCATGTATAATAATATGTGAATACCCTGTGGACTTCGAGGACTTTGCAAGGATAGGTGTTAAGACAAGGGCAGTCATGCCGGATGAACCAAGGACCAGGGGCACCATCGTTGACATTGTGAGTGGAGTCATTAGAGGAGAAACATGTCCCCAGGAAAAACTGGATGAGATTATAAGGAAGGTTAAGTTAGCATTAGGAGGTGCATGATATGGCACAATACTATCCCGGAACAAGTAAGGTTGCTCAGAACAGAAGGAATTTCTGTAACCCTGAATATGAGCTTGAAAAACTGAGAGAAATCTCAGATGAGGATGTAGTGAAGATTCTGGGTCACAGGGCCCCAGGGGAAGAATATCCAAGCGTTCACCCACCATTAGAAGAAATGGATGAACCAGAAGATGCAATAAGAGAAATGGTGGAACCCATAGACGGTGCAAAGGCCGGTGACAGGGTCAGGTACATACAGTTCACAGACTCAATGTACTTCGCCCCTGCACAGCCATACGTACGATCAAGGGCATACCTCTGCAGGTACAGGGGTGCAGACGCAGGTACCCTTTCAGGACGTCAGATCATAGAAACAAGGGAAAGGGACCTTGAAAAGGTCTCAAAGGAACTCCTTGAAACAGAGTTCTTCGACCCTGCAAGATCCGGTGTCAGGGGTAAATCCGTCCACGGACACTCACTCCGTCTCGACGAAGACGGTATGATGTTCGACATGCTCAGAAGACAGATCTACAACAAGGACACAGGAAAGGTCGAAATGGTCAAAAACCAGATCGGTGACGAACTGGACGAACCCGTGGACCTTGGTGAACCACTGGATGAAGAAACCCTCATGAACAAAACAACCATCTACCGCGTGGATGGTGAAGCCTACCGTGACGACGTAGAAGCCGTGGAGATCATGCAGAGAATCCACGTTTTAAGATCACAAGGAGGGTACAACCCAGAATAATCCGGGGGAGGTGTAGATTATGGCTGACAAATTGTTTATAAATGCATTAAAGAAAAAATTTGAAGAATCCCCTGAAGAGAAGAAAACCACATTTTACACACTTGGAGGCTGGAAACAGTCCGAAAGGAAAACCGAGTTTGTGAATGCTGGTAAAGAAGTGGCTGAAAAAAGAGGAATCCCACAGTACAACCCTGACATAGGTACCCCTCTTGGTCAGAGGGTGCTCATGCCCTACCAGGTTTCAACAACTGACACCTATGTTGAAGGTGACGACCTACACTTCGTCAACAACGCTGCAATGCAGCAGCTGTGGGACGACATAAGAAGGACCGTTATAGTCGGTTTAAACCATGCCCACGCCGTTATAGAAAAGAGGCTGGGTAAAGAGGTCACACCAGAGACAATAACCCACTACCTTGAAACAGTGAACCACGCAATGCCAGGTGCAGCCGTTGTCCAGGAACACATGGTGGAAACCCACCCAGCACTGGTGGCAGACAGTTACGTCAAGGTATTCACGGGTAACGATGAAATAGCAGACGAAATCGACCCTGCATTCGTCATAGACATCAACAAACAGTTCCCAGAAGACCAGGCAGAAACCCTCAAGGCAGAGGTCGGAGACGGAATCTGGCAAGTTGTCAGGATCCCAACCATAGTCTCAAGGACATGTGATGGTGCAACAACCTCACGATGGTCTGCCATGCAGATCGGTATGTCAATGATTTCAGCCTACAAACAGGCAGCAGGTGAAGCCGCAACAGGTGACTTCGCATACGCTGCAAAACACGCCGAAGTCATTCACATGGGTACCTATCTACCTGTGAGACGTGCAAGGGGTGAAAACGAACCTGGTGGTGTACCATTCGGTTACCTGGCAGACATCTGTCAGAGCTCAAGAGTCAACTACGATGACCCTGTCCGCGTAAGCCTTGACGTGGTTGCAACCGGTGCAATGCTCTATGACCAGATCTGGCTAGGATCCTACATGTCAGGTGGTGTTGGATTCACCCAGTACGCAACAGCAGCCTACACAGATAACATTCTGGATGACTTCACCTACTTCGGTAAGGAGTACGTGGAAGACAAATATGGACTCTGTGAGGCACCGAACACCATGGACACGGTCCTTGATATTGCAACTGAGGTCACGTTCTACGGACTTGAACAGTACGAAGAATACCCAGCACTCCTGGAGGACCAGTTCGGAGGATCCCAGAGGGCAGCCGTAGTTGCAGCCGCAGCTGGATGTTCAACAGCCTTTGCAACAGGAAACGCCCAGACAGGTCTGAGTGGATGGTACCTTTCAATGTACCTCCACAAGGAACAGCACTCCAGGCTTGGATTCTATGGTTACGACCTGCAGGACCAGTGCGGTGCATCCAACGTCTTCTCAATAAGGGGCGACGAGGGACTGCCACTGGAGCTTCGTGGACCTAACTATCCAAACTACGCCATGAACGTGGGCCACCAGGGTGAATACGCAGGTATATCACAGGCACCGCACGCTGCCCGTGGAGACGCCTTCGTGTTCAACCCGCTTGTGAAGATAGCCTTCGCAGACGACAACCTCGTCTTCGACTTCACAAACGTCCGTGGCGAGTTCGCCAAAGGTGCTCTACGAGAGTTCGAACCGGCAGGTGAAAGGGCACTTATAACACCTGCAAAGTAGATTAACGAAGGTGCATTACACGTAAACTTTTTAAGTGTAATGCACCTAATTTTTTTTATCTAAAAAATAAAAGGAGGAAGAAATATGGACCCTATGATAACAGGTTTAGGTGTTGTAGCTCTCATGGGTGCAGCTGCAACCATAGCAGGAGCCGCAGAGGACTTAGAGTCCGACGTAGGATCCCAGAGTAACCCTAACTCACAGGTTCAGCTGGCACCACAGATGGGGCACCTGCACCGTATAATCAACAAGGCCGTGTCAGGGGAACCCGTTGCATACGGTACCTGGTGCGGAATTGCTGGTTCAGTTGCATACGTGCTTCTAAACTCAATGCAGCTACCTGTAATAATGGCTATTGCAGTTGGTTCAGTGATCGCTGCGATGGTGCACACAACCTACGCTGTAACATCCCACATGGGACGAATAGTAAGCCAGTCCCAGTTCAACCAGCCACTCTTCATGGACATGCTGGTTCAGCACTTAGGCCCGATAGCAGGGCATGGATTTATTGTGACATTCTGTATCGTGGGATTATCCTACCTCATGACACTACCGATCCCTGGCTTTGGACACCCATTCCCGCTGCCACTTCTTGCAGTGCTCTGGGGTATAACCGTCGGTGCAATAGGTTCATCAACAGGGGACGTCCACTACGGTGCTGAGAGGGAGTACCAGCAGTACCCCTTCGGTGGAGGTATACCTGTTGCGATTCACGGTGACATAACAACAAAGGCAGAGCTTGGAGCCAGGAACTCAATGGACGTAGCTCACTTCTGTGCAAAGTACGGAGGACCATTAACAGGCTTTGCATTCGGAGCAATAGTATTCCTGAGCTTTTGGAACACGATAGTCTTCGGTATAACCGGCGGAATAATATCAGGTCTCATCATAGTCTTGTTACTGATAATCCTCAACAACAGGCTTGAAGTCTTTGCAAGAAACACATATGGACCATACAAGGAGGATGAATAGATGGATCCATTACTACTGATAGGAGCTATAACCGCTGGAGGAGTACTCATAGGTGGAGGTGTACACTTCGTACCTGTGGGTGGTGCGCCGGCAGCTATGGCAACAGCAACAGGTGTGGGTACCGGTACAGCTATGCTTGCTGCAGGTGCAGGTCTAACAGGACTCATAACCGCCGCAGCAATGACAGGCCAGCCCCCACTACTCATAATGGCTGCAGGGGCTGTTGGTTCAATGCTCATGATCGGTATCACCATGCTTGTGGGTAACCTTATCTACGTCTTTGGTGTTGGCACGGTCCCTGTATCTGCAAAGGTGGCTGTTGACCCGATAACAAAGATGGAGCAGGAAAAATACGTCACCCCTGGTACCGAGGGGCACGGCCTCCCAACAGTCTGCTTTGTGAGCGGTATAATCGGAGGGGCCCTTGGTGGAATAGGCGGTGGACTGATCTACTGGGCACTGAACGAGGCCCTTAAGACCCTGTCATATGGTGCAATGGGGGCTGCAGGTGTTGCAGCGATCTTTGCCGTGGGCATATTCTTCATAAACGCGGTAATTGCATCATATAACATTGGAGGTACAATTGAAGGTTTCCATGATCCTAAATTCAAGAGGATAGGGCGTGGAATAGTGGCCTGTCTTATAGCCTCCATTGTTGCAGGCGCTCTTTCAACATTACTGGTATATGGAGGTGTCTTCTAATGTCAGTAGCAGCAGGAGGACCGGCCGGCGCAGCCATACCTGAAACAAACCTGATGGCCCTTGGAATAATCGGCGGACTTGCAGGGATCTATTTATCTGCATTTAACCCTGTAATAGGCCCTGTACTGGCCTCCCTCGGGGCAGTCTGCGCAATAGTATGGGGTGCAGACGCCATAAGGAGGGTTGCAAGTTACGGTCTCGGTACGGGTGTGCCATCAATAGGCTACATGTCCCTTGCAATAGGTATAGTGGGTGCCGTCGCTGGACTCGCATCAGTCTTTGTGGTGCCTGCAATAGCAGTGCCAGTGGTTGGATTTGTACTTGCCATGATACTGGGTATCGTGGTGGCTGTGCTGGGTAAAAGGATAGTTAAGATGAAAATTCCGATACTCGAGAAGTGCACGGCTGAAATATCAGGTGCGGCTGCACTTTCAGTCCTTGGATTCTCAGCAGCCATAGCCGGAAGCTACACAATGCAGGCAATGCTCACATCAGTCATATCAACAGGGTTCATAGGCCTGCTCTTCATACTCAACACAATGGCAATCCAGCACCCATTCAACGCATGTCTAGGTCCAAACGAGAACCAGACCAGGACACTTAAACTGGCAGCCTCAACAGGTTTCCTCTCAATGGCCATTGTAGGGCTCCTTGGAATAGGCTTGAACCCTGGCTGGTGGCTGGTTTCACTGGTGGGTGCACTCGCATGGGTTGTTGCTATAAAGTCATTCATAGAAGCATCCTTCGAGGAAGCCGCATCTGTGAAATGGTCAGGTCTCTGGCCTAAGGAGGAAGAGCAGTAGGAGGCTCCAAAATGGAAATGCTACCAATAGTTAAGATAGTACCGGAATACAACCTGACCCTTGATCCATCCACCGGTATGATAGGGGCTTCTCTTGGAAGAGAAGTTATAATATTATCCATGGATGAAATAAACGAACAGATAGCTGCACTAGAGGCTACAGCAGATGATCTGATTAACTCACTGGACCCAACAACCGTTTCCGAGGGTTCCTACCCTGGAAGGGAAGGTGTTTATCTCACAGCAGGTAAACTCACAAACATGGTCTATGGGTTCATTCTTGGTCTGATCATCATGTTTGCCGTGCTCTTATAGGAGGTGTTATGAGTGGTTGAAAAGAAATCACCTGCTGAAGGATGGCCCGTGGTTAACGGGGACTACATTGTAGGGGACCCTGAAAGTCCAGTGGCTGCCACCACCCTTGCCTCACACATAGAGGACGTTCCAGTAGAAGCAGGCGCTGCAATCGCAGGGCCATGCAAAACAGAGAACCTCGGTATTGAAAAGATGATCGCCAACCTCATATCAAACCCCAACATCAGGTTCCTCATTCTATGCGGTTCAGAGGTCCAGGGCCACATAACAGGTCAGAGTATAGAGGCCCTCCACCAGAACGGTGTTGACCCTGATAAAAGGAACATCATCGGTGCAACCGGTGCAATTCCATACATAGAGAACATACCTGATGAGGGTATTGAGAGGTTCCAGAAACAGCTGGAAATTGTAAACCTCATTGACGTTGAGGACGCCGACGCAATCAAGGCCAAGGTCAAGGAGTGCATCGAGAAGGACCCAGGGGCATTCGAAGAAGAGGCAATGATTATAAAAGTGGAAGAAGGCGGCGAAGAAGAAGAGGGAGAGGAAGTCAAACCTGTGGCTCCTGAAACAGCCCTTATAGAGGCCAGGATGAGGAACATCCAGACACAGGTTAAGATGATAGGTTCCACCAACAGAATGTTCGCCGGTATGTACTCAGGTAAGGTTCAGGGCATAATGATCGGCCTCGCCTTCACCCTGACACTGGGTATACTTCTACTGGTCTAGGGAGGTTTCCAGATGATTATACTATCCAATAAACCCAACATACGTGGCATCAAGAACGTTGTAGAGGACATAAAATACCGAAACCAGCTCATCGGTAGAGATGGCAGGTTATTCGCAGGTCTAATAGCCACAAGGATTTCAGGTATAGCCATCGGCTTCCTCCTGGCAGCACTCCTTGTCGGCGTGCCTGCAATGATGAGCATGTTAGGGGTGATCTGATGTCAGATGAAGAAAAAACCACAATACCCCGCGTACTTGTCTCTGCTGATGAATTCAACAGGGCCAACGAAAGACTTGATGAAATCGA
Source organism: Methanothermobacter sp. THM-1 (assembly GCF_009914355.1). Lineage (NCBI taxonomy): Archaea > Methanobacteriati > Methanobacteriota > Methanobacteria > Methanobacteriales > Methanobacteriaceae > Methanothermobacter > Methanothermobacter sp. THM-1. Next base: position 1,443,061 of record NZ_CP044013.1, on the reverse strand, counting down.
AGAGAAGGTGGAGTTCACCGTCGGCGAATATTCACAGCGCATAGGACAGCAGATCGGTAGAGATATAGGTATTTTATACGGTATTGTGATAGGTCTGATTATCCTTGCAGTAACCAACATACTGTTTGCAGGATTGTTAAGAGGACTTTTAAGATCCCTATTCGGACTATAACTCGGAGGTTTACATATGTTTAGGTTTGATAAGGAACAGATCGTACTGGATATAGCTGGAACCAAAATTGGTGGTCAGCCAGGAGAGTACCCAACTGTTTTAGCTGGAACAATATTTTATGGTGGACACAGTATCATCGATGATGAAAAGGCAGGTGTCTTTGACAAGGACAAGGCAGAGGAACTCATAAAGACCCAGGAAGAGATGTCTGACGTCACAGGAAACCCTCACATCGTCCAGACCTTCGGTCAGACACCTGAGGCAATCGTGAAGTACCTTGAATTTGTGGGTGACGTTACAGACGCACCATTCTTCATAGACTCAACATCCGGTGAGGCAAGGATCGCCGGTGCACAGTACGCCAGTGAAGTCGGCCTTGAGGAGAGGGCAATCTACAACTCAGTTAACATGTCCGCCGATGAGTCAGAACTTGAAGCCCTTAAGGACACAAAACTCTCAGCTTCAATTGTCCTGGGTTTCAACCCAATGGACCCAACAGTTGAGGGTAAAATAGGCATATGGGAAGACGGTGCAGGCACAATAGACAAGGGTCTCCTTGAAATGGCAGCCGACTGCGGTATTGACAAGTACCTCATGGACGTTGCTGTAACACCACTCGGTCAGGGTGCAGGTGTTGCTGTGAGGACATCCTTCGCAGTTAAGAGCAAATGGGGTTACCCTGTTGGTAGCGGTATACACAACGTGCCATCAGCATGGGACTGGCTCCGAGGATACAAGAAGGACCACAAGGAGGCCTGGCCTGTCTGTGACGTTGGATCCAACCTGATCCAGCAGATGGCCGGTGGTGACTTCGTCCTTTTCGGTCCAATAGAAAACGCAAGGATAGCCTTCCCTGCCTGTGCAATGGCTGACATATTCATAAGTGAAGCAGCCAAGGACATAGGCACAGAGCCAGTTGAGGGCCACCCATTCTTCAAGTTGCTCTAGGAGCAACCAAAATTTATTTTTTTTCCAACATGTTTTAATACTTATTTTATTTTTTATATTAACAAATTATTTAAATAGGAGAAGACGGCAACATACTTCCGTGATAAGGTTTTAAGTGACCATGCACAATTAATATACTGGTTCATCTGGTGATCCAGTGGAAACATCAGGATAAACTTTAACGGTGGTACCTTGATTGAGAGAATACTAATCCTGGTAGCTGCCCTTGCAGCTTCTTTGATTATCGTCATAAAATCAGCAGATTTATTTGTAGACAATCTCGTGGACCTTGGATCATCCTTCGGGATATCAGAGGTTATACTTGGTGTCACAGCATCTGCAATCGGCACATCACTCCCTGAATTCGGATCAGCACTCATAGCATCCCTCTCTGGAAGCACGGATATAGGGGTGGGGTGTGTTATAGGATCAAACATATGGAACATTGCAGGGATACTCGGTATCTCCGCGGTGGTTGCCGGGGTCATAGAAACAAACACCGATGGACTTAAAAGGGATTTCAGCGCAACCATTCTAACCGGACTGGTTCTACTGTTTTTCATGTTCTTTGGAAGCATCGGAAAAGTCGCAGCGGTCATAATGGTCGTGGTCTACCTGGTATACCTCATGCGCCTTATAAACGCCCAGAAGGCGTATTCAAAGGACAGTTCAAATGAAAGGATGAAGGAACCCCTTGATGTTAAAAAGATTGGACTTACGGTGCTTGGATTCACGGGTCTTGTAATAGGCTGCCGTATCCTTGTATACACGGGTGTTGAACTTGCAGACATTGCAGGGATCCCTGCCATGATAATGGGGCTCTTCACCCTCGCCATAGGTACAAGCATACCTGAACTTGTTGTTACACTATCCTCCGCTGTTAAGGGACTTCATGAACTCTCAATAGGCACAGTACTTGGAAGCAACACCTTCAACATACTCATAGGCATAGGGGTACCTGCCATGATAAACCCGGTCCCTGTTGAACCACTGTCACTGAGCTTCGACGCCCCGGTGATGATCCTTGTGTCCGTACTCCTTGTCCTCCTTATCAGACAGGGGGGCATGAAACTTAGAAGGAGCGGGGGAATTATTTTACTTGCAGTATACATATCATATATTGTAATGAGATTGTTTGTACTGGCGTGATTGAAATGTACCGTAAAATTCTTGTTCCAACAATGGGCGAATACATGGATGAACTCATAGAGCACACACTTGACCTCCTGCACGGTAGAGAAGCCGAGGTTATCTGCCTCTATGTTGTTGACACCTCGGTCCCGTTCCTGACACCTAAAAAGGTTAAGGAGATGATGATCAGGGAACTCACAGCCCGCGGAAAGGAGATACTCCGAGACATGGAAAAGGCCCTTACAGGTTCTGGAAACCCCAACATCAAGTTCAGGGGTGTTATGCTTGAGGGCGACCCGGCAGATGAGATAGTTAAACTTGCAGAGGAGGAGGCTGTTGATGTGATCATAATGGGGACAGGTAAGAGCCTCGTGGACAAACACCTCCTTGACAGTGTATCAGAGAAGGTCGTACACTACGCCCCATGCACCATACACCTGGTAAGGACAGTTTAAATTTATCAGCGGGATTCTTCTTCACCACTTCACCATTTTATTTTTCCATTTTCAGGGGCTACAGAGCCACAGGGAAGGGTTAACTTTTATTATTTTCTATCGGCGCCTATTCATAAGATTTATATTATTTCCTGGAATACAATATTACATTGAATAAGGGGGTAATCACTTGTCATTTTTGAGTAAAATCTTCGGTCCCAAACCGGTAATTGCAAAAAGCAGATTCATAACCATAGAAGATACGAGAGCGGCGCCATTCACAAAAAAAACTGTTGGATCCGGCTACTCAATGCGCCCGGATGTATACTACATCGTGGCATCAGTTGAACTCGGTAACACAACAACAAAGTGCATACTCACAGCAACCAACTTCAACACGAGCCGCAGCTACCTCCTCGACAAGACAGTGAAGATGACACGTGACATAAGACCCCCGAAGGAGTGCGAGGAGGTCTTCGGCAAGACTGTCTGGGGGGTTGAACTTACAAAGGAATCAGTATCCGAACTTGTAAGGGACACCATCCTTGAATCAGTAAAAAGGGCGAAGGTTGACATCGAAAAGGACCTTGACTTTGTTGTAAGATCAACCGGTGTTACAGCAGGCTTCGGGTCTCCTGAGGAGGTGGGGAAACTCATAATAGCCCTTGCAGAGGGTTGCCTCAAGGCAGGGATACCCCCCAGGAAGATGGCCCCGGCCCTGTCCATAGACAACATACCCGAACGCCTCAGGGATTTCTCCTACCTGGACAGGGTAATCTTTGACGGTGCGGTTGCAAGCGTGATACCCCCAACCGGCAGGGAGGTTGTTGCAAATGAGATGGAGGGGGAACTTGTAACGGCCGGCATAAAGCTTGGCTCAAAGTGGACGACCGTTGACTACAGGAACCCATGTGTTTCCCTTGACTTCGGGACAACCCTCGCCGGCCGTATAGTTAATTCAGATGAACCCTACGCAAGGACCGTTGGCAACTTCTGCGGACTCGCCGGTGCCATATCCGACGCCCTTATAAGGGGTACCGAGATGGTTGACTGCAGGGGAGGCGCAGCACTGGACCTCTACAAGAAATCAATCATGAAGGACGCCAACTGGAAGAAGGCGAAGGAAAACGCTGCCATGATCCATGAGGAGATCATAGACATCCGCAAGGTACCCGTGAACAGGAAAAGGTTCGGTACGGTCCCCGTGGATACAGAGGCGGCCTACACCGCAGGCACAACACTCATAGGATGCGATGCAGGCAAGAACGGTGATAAACTCCCTGAACTCACAGAGATAGGCCATACAATATACCAGGAGGATGGTATACACACCCTCTTCGCAACCCTTGACCATGTGAGTGCAATGATAGTTAAAAGGCTCATAGATGAGGCCTTTGATGAGGAGGTTATAGAGGAGGGCTCTGTGCTCGGGGTCACAGGCAGAGCAGGTATAACAGGTACAAAGCCAAAACTCATACTCGAGTACGTTAAGGACAGATTCGCTGACTGCATCTTTGTATCGGATGCCCTTGCACTGGGAGCTGCTGTCATGGCACGTTGCATGAACTCAATGGGGACACCCCACACACCCATCGGAGGCAGACAGAACGGGCCATGCATCCTTGGCATGAGGAGAAAGCTCCAGTCACGCAAGGAAGATAAGTGGATTGAATGATTAAGGTGCGGGGTTGCCAATTGGCTAACCATAAGTTAAGCGGACCTGATGGGATGAGGGCGCTTGTAATGGCCGGTGGAAGGGGCACCAGGCTGAAGATGGATAATGAAAAACCACTTATAAGGGTTTTGGGAAGGCCCCTCATTGATCACGTCCTTGAAAACCTTGAATCAGCAGATAAAATCACGGATATAACCGTGGTGACCAGTCCAAACACTCCACAGACAGAGAAGCACGTTAAAGATAAGGGGTACGCTGTCATCAGGACCTCGGGGCGTGGATACGTTGAGGACCTCCAGGAGGTGCTTGAAAAGCTTGAAGGGTACCCTGCTGAACCCTTGTTTATCATGAATGCAGACCTCCCCCTTGTTTCAGGTTCAACCATAGACTGGATAATATCAGAGTACACATCTTCGGAGGAGCCGGCCATGTGCGTGGCTGTCCCTGAAGAGCTCTGCAGGAAGCATGGAATTGATGTTAATGGATGGATGGATGGATTAGTACCCTGCGGGGTAAATATATTAATGAGTAGAAACATAGTACAGACCGAGAAGATCCTTGAGGCTTCCATACTGGAACTGGCTGTTAATGTAAATACCCCCAGGGATTTGAGGATTCTTGAGGAAATTTTAGGTGAGAATGATGGAAGAAAAGAAGCTGATTAAAGGGGAAGAAAAGTACTGGAGTGAGATAAAGGGCTACCAGGTGGCCACCAACAACGCCCGCATCCTCGGGGAGCTGGAGGAGCTCATAATCAATGACAAGACAGGCAAGATAACCGATGTTGTCATAAAGGTTGAGAAGGGAAGGAATGTGAATGTTAAGGGGGCGAAGAAGAAGGGCGACTACCTCCTGGTGCCCTTCGGCAAGGTAGAGAAGGTTGGTGAGTTCATCATAATCTCAGAATAGACCTGGCCACCATATTTAAAAGGTTAATGATCCCTTTACCAGGTACATCTAATTTTATTAAAAAAAGAATTTTTTCAGGTTCTAATTCTAAAATAAAAGGAATGTTCTTTACATTCCCTTAAGGCTCATGTCAAGCATCCTCTTTGTTTCAGCGGCCAGTTCAGGTGGCAGTCCTGTTATGTCCATGCTCAGGAATCCACGGACTATCATTGAGGCTGCTTCATCCTCTGTAAGCCCCCTTGATGTGAGGTACATGACCTCCTCCTCAGCTATCTTTCCAACGGCCGCCTCATGGGACATTTCAAGTTCAGTGGCACTTCCCTCAAGCTCGGGGACAGCGTAGATCATTGAATCATCTGAGAGTACAAGTCCATGGCATTCAAGGTGACCCTTTACCTCAGGGACCCTTCCTGCCAGGTGACCCCTTGAGTAGATCTGTGAGGCGTCTTTGGAGACCGCACGTGAAACTATCTCAGCACTTGAACCCCTGCCCTCAAGGATGACCCTTGAACCCACATCCAGGACAGAATCCTTCTGACCACCAAGGATTGACTGGAACACGACCCTTGAATTTTCACCTGTACAGTAGGCTGTTGGATAGGACTGTATGCTCTTAACGGGGCTTGTCAGTATATAGTTATTTATGTAGGTGGCGTCGTCACCCACCATGATACCCGTCCTCGGCCGGACCTCAACCTGTTCGGCCCAGTTATGGACCATGGTGAAGGTTATCTTGGCACCCTTCTTAAGGTAGAACTCGGATACACCCACATGGAGGGCTGAACTCACATCCTCGCCGGTGGCGCATCCTGTGATTATATGGAGTTCAGAGTTCTCCTCGGCTATTATGATGTTGTGGGCTGTCTGCATGACATTCTCATCACCTATGAACATGCAGGCCTGGAGAGGGAAGACCTCCCTTGAACCGGGCATGGACCTTATGAAGTAGCCCCCCATTTCACCTTCAGCTTCCCTGAGGGCCGTTGTTGCGGTGTACTTGTCGGTATCGACAGCGACGGCCTTCCACATGTAGTCCTTCAACCAGCTGTACCTGTCGAGGGCGACGTTCATCCCCATTATCTCTATGGATTCAGAGGCGCAGGTTGTGCAGATACCTGACTGGTCCACCTGTATGAACGTACCTGCCCTTTCCCTCTCCTCAGGGTCAACACCCACCTTCAGTAGGGTCTCCTGGACCTTCTTCGGAACCTCCCTGGCCCTCGGGACCTCTTCATGTTCACCTGCCTCCTCCTTTATGAACCTTTCAAGGTCAATGTCCTCACCATAAAGGGCCTTCTTGTCCCTGGCCTTTTCAGCCTTCTTCAATGTATCCCGCAGCATTCAACACACCCCTTGAATCCATCCTTCCTTATATCTTCAATGATCTCATCAGGGTTACCTGAACATGCAATTCTACCATCCATGAGCACATGGGCGGTGTCTGCATTCACGAAGTTCAGTATGTATCCTAGGTGGGTTATGAGGAGCCCTGATTTCCTCCTTAAACCCGGCTTCTTGTCCTTATCAAGAAGCACATTTATCTCCTCTGCAAGGAGCTCAACGTTTTCTATATCCACCCCTGAGTCTGGCTCATCAAACATTATGAAGTCAGGTTTCTGGGCGAGTAACTGGAGTATCTCGGACCTTTTAACTTCACCACCTGAGAATCCAAGGTTAACATCCCTTTCAAGGAAGCTCTTATCAAATTTCATCTTCCTTGCAAGTTCAATGAGCTCCGGTGTTAACTCGTCCTCGGTTGTAAGGCCACTTTCAACCTTGAGGAGGTCCATGAGTTTCACGCCCCTGATGACAGGGGGGTTCTGGAAGCTGACACCGATACCCATCCTTACCCGTTCGGTTGTGCTGAGCTCGGTTATGTCCTCACCCTTGAAGATTATCTGGCCACCCGTAACCCTGTACTTCGGGAAGCCGAGGATCGTCATGAAGAGCGTGCTCTTACCCGAACCATTGGGGCCAAGGAGTACATGGGTTTCCCCTTCATCAATATAGAGGTCTATGTCCTTGAGGACCTGCCTTCCGCTAACCTCAACTGCAAGGTCGGTTATTTCAAGAAGCAGTTAAACCACCACCATTTTTCTTTATATGATTAATATTCTCTGCATGAAATAAATATGTTCTTATCGGTCCTTAAAGTCGACGATGAATGATTCAAGTAGCTGAAGGGCCCTCTGAATCCCTGATTTTTGCCTTTCAAGGATCCTTTCAGTGTCAGGGTATCTCAGGTCTGCATGGACCTCCGAGTTTATAACATCCCACCGGTCCCTGCTTGCAATCGCAATACCACCCCTCCCGATACCCGCGGTTGTACCTATACCTATATCCGAATCTGCAAGTTCCCTCACGGCCCTTGCCATCATGAGGGCCACCTCCTCATCCTCCTCCTCACCGTAGACCTTTATGTCGTTTATCGTCGCCCTTGGCATGGGGGGTTCAAATCCAAGTATGTTCCTCACACCCGACAGGGTTGGTATGAAGAGCCCTGCCACCAGGACGAGTTCCGCGCTGATCTTCCAGTTATAATTCAGCGGGTAGCCCATTGAGAAGGCATGTATCTCCCGCGCCACCTTACCATGGGTAAAGCACTCTGCAGTGGCAACCCTTATCATTCCATTCTCCTCCTCAGGAGTTTAAGCACCTCTGATGTCATCACCTCGGAGACCCTGTCAAGGACGTAGGGTGTGACGGGCTCCCAGTCCCTTATTAGTTTACCGGTCCCCACAAGCAGGTGGTCCCTGATCCCTGCGGCCTGGAGATACTCAACAACAGGGTTTTCAGGGGGGGCCTCGTCCAGCCATTCCACCTTCACATCATCCCTGTCTATACCGAAGACTCCCATGGTGCTTATGGTTGCAGCTCCTGATCTATGGGCGTGTTTTATTATATCCGCAGTCACAGGGAGGGTGTCGCCTCCTGCAATCTGTATGCAGACAACATCGCCACTGATGAGGTCAAGGTTCTCTCCTGTGATGTACTCGGGAAAACCCTTCACCTCCCTTGAGAAACCCTTACCTGCAAGTCCCTCGATGAACCGGGCCTTGTAGTCACCCACCCTTGCACCGAGGAACCTGAATATGAGGTCATCTGCAGATATCCTCTGGCCGTCAATAACGTTTATCCTTGATGGTCCCCCCCTGTGGATCTGCATGAGGTTCAGGGCGGTCCTGAAGCCCAGCCTCCCTGCACCGACAAGGGTGACCTCTCCGTGGGGTGATTTTCTCTTCTCAAGTTCAGCGATGTCCAAGTTATCAGCCTCTCAAATTTTTATCCTGTGAAGAGCCCTGAATGGACCGTGACACCATCATGGGTTCAATCCGGTGCCATGTACTCCTGCCAGGGCGTCCCGGTGTCAAGGATATCGGCGGTGATGCCAAAGTCCTCTATGATGTCACGGAGCCTCAGAAGGCCGGGCATCTCGGTTGAGTAGTGTCCGGCGTCAACAAGGGTTATCTGGAGGTTCCTTGCAAGGACAGCGCACCTGTGGGTCAGGTCCCCTGATATGAAGGCCGAAACCCCCTCATTGAACGCCCTTATTATGAGGTCCTCCTGTGATAGTCCGAATCCCGATACAACAGCGACCCTGTCAATGTTCTCTGCAGGATTAACTATCCTGATTGATGAGGGGTTCAGTCCGGAGACCCTCTCAAGGAGTTCATCCAGGTAGATGTCCCCACTGCATATACGGCCGATACCGGTTGCAGGGTCAAGTAATGATTCAGGGTAGAGGTTGAGGGCCTCTGCAAGGGCATCGCATGCCCCGCCATCTGCCACGTCCCAGTTGGAGTGTATGACGTAGTAGGGTACGGGTGGTCTCAGAAGGGGAGGGTGGTGGAGTACCAGGAGGTCGTATCCATCCACAACCGCACCCTCAATGTAGTCCATCATGATCAGTGCAGATTCAACACTGATGTCCGGGCCATGATACCCTACAGGGTCCCCTTCAAGGGCAAGGGACTCAGGGGCTATTCCATTCATGATTTCAACGAACTCTTCTATTCTAATTTTTTCACCCTTCAGCATGTTATTCATTTAAATAAGTCTGCAGGGATCACCCTGGATTTTATCATGGAAAGGTTTCTCTCAAGGACCGTGTCACAGTCAACGTCACGGAGGGAGGACACCATAAGGGCCGTAGATTCTAGGCGACTGAGGAAACCTGCAGGGTCCTTCTTCCTGAAGAGTAGCCTTTCAAAGAACTCAAGGGTGGCGGTGCTGTAGAGGACACCATCAAGTTCCATGATGTCAGCCATTGACCGTCTGAGGACCTCAACGGTGAGGGTCATGGTGCCCGAGGTCTTTGTCCTAAGCCCCCAGGTACGGAGGGATCCCCTGTAGTCTGATTCAATCATATCAAGCCTTTCTTCTGTTTCATTTAACCTCATTATGGTTCCGTCACTGCCATCAGAGGTGGGGTCCTCAACGAGGAATGCTCCTGAATCAAGGCCTGAGAGTTCATCCTCCCCCACACCACCCAGGCCCGTTGTGTCTACGATGAGGTCCCAGGTCCCGCTCACATCATGGATGCTATCATGGAATTCCACACCCTCACCAAGGAGGAATTTCAGCTGGGGATTTATATCAACCACCGTGACCTCACAGTCAAGGCTCTCTGCAATGAATGCTCCTGTGAAGTATGAACCGATTATAAGGGCCCTTTCTGGTCTGAGTTTGATATCATCAAGCCACCCTGTGACTGCAGAGGCCTTGGTTTTACCTATATGTCTGATTATGTCATGGACCGTGTATTCCGAGAAGAAAGTCCTGACGGTCTCTGTTATTCCTGTCTCATAGGATCCCATTTCAATCATTCCAGTTTCATCATTTTTCCATGGTGAAACCTAGCCTTTCAAGGGCAAGTCTCATCTCGGATCTCACAGCTTCAGCCACGGGTTTCCCATGCAGTACATGTGGTGGGGAGGTGGCTGCTGATAGCAACCTGCCCCTGGAGTCCATTATTACAAGGAGTGAACCTGAACCCGGCACACCCAGCCTCCCCCTGGCTATCACAAGGTCAGCACCAGATATATCCAGGGCGAGGAGGGCCTTTGTAACAGCGGGCATCCTTGTAAGGTCAACCCAGCTGGTGTTGAACTGGAGGTGCTCCGCCTCTGGGAGGCCGAATTCGGCCAGGACTTCATTTATGACCCTTATTTTTTCCTGGTTCCAGTTGGGCACCGCTATCCGCCCGGCGCTCCTGATGTAATCCCTTATGGCCCTAACTTCTTCCTCCCGGTCACCGCGCCTCCTGTTTTCTGCAGATTCAAGGTAGGCTTCCCTGATAAGGTCCTCCAGCATTCAATCACCTGCTTTGTCTCATGTAAGAGTCCAGTTACTGTATTTATGCACATTTATGGAAATTAGGCAGTAACTGTCTGATGTTAGATTATTGCAATGACGATATAAAAAATTAGTTAGAGGATTGCAACACCCTCTGCCTCAGGTGCAAAATTTAACTGTGGTTTGAGACCCATCTCCTGGATGACCATGAGGACATCGTTGAGGTTGCCGTACCTTGGTGAACCCACACCCTTGACGTCATGGGGGTATCCGTCGGGTATGACGGTTGCAAGGTTATCTGCACCTGCCATGAGTGAGAACCTGGCATTTTCAGGGCCGATGGTTGGTGTCGGAACGGTTATCCTGATATCTGGGTAGAGGATCCGTGTAATGGCTATGGTCTTCATCTGTTCGTCAAGTGGACATGGGGGGTGGTTCTCCATGGGGGTGCCGCTGTAGGGGTTGAAACCCATTATGGGTATCTCACCAAGGCTTTCAAATTCATCCAGAAATCTGAGGTGTCTTATTCGATCAGCATAACTTTCACCAAGCCCGATGAGAAGACCGCTTGAAAGTTCTATTCCACTGTCACATACAGACTCGCATACCCTTATACGATCTTCAAGCCTTTCACCCGGCTTTATAAGATTAAAAAGATCATTATTGATGGTTTCAAGGTTGCAGCAGACAGTGTCAGTTCCGTAGTCTGCAAGTTTTCTTGTTGAGCTTAAGGTGAGGTCGGCTCCAACATTTATGAGGAGCTCGAGTGAGGTGTTCTCCTTGACTATCTCAGCAGCCTTAACCGCGTGTTCCCCATTAAAGCCGTGGGCTCCTGAGCAGCTGACCCGTGGAATCCCTGATTCCTCTATTATCCGTACCGCTTCAAGTATCTCATCATCGGTTTTGAAGAAGGGGGTGTAGTATCCATTTTTTGATGTGCCGGCGGCGAATCCACAGTACCTGCACCTTGGGGTGACCTGGCAGATGTTTGTTATGTGCACCGTTGATGTTAATTTAACACGATCCCTGTGGTCGCGCATGATATTGAATGCTGTGTCCATCAGGTCTGCAAATTCCTCTGGCCTGTTTATCCTGAACAGTTCAAGTAATTCCTCATCACTAAGGGGGTTCCCGGACTCTGCCCTTTTAAGTATCCTGTTTATCAATTTAACACCGGTTTAAGCTGCTTTATCAGGATTGATAAGAAGTTTTTGTTTAACTCATTTATGCTATAAAAAATAAATAAATTTTTTCCGGGATGAGCCCGGTTATTTTTTCCTCTTCTCGAGGACTTCAAATACTGTTGGCAGTATTTCTGCTGATGCTCCGAAGTTCATGGAGTCGGCGGTACCCAGAAGTGCACCGGGGTCAAGGCTTTCTTCCATTTTGTCTATTCCAACCTTATCCATGAGGGCTGTTAACTGTTCGAGTGACTCCTTGGCCATCATCTGTGCGAAACCTGCAGGTGCACCGAGGACCTGTGTAACTGAGTCCCTGTAGGTGAGTATACCGGCGTATGTTATGGCTGTGAGTGCAGAGCACATGTCACAGACAGGTCCCAGGAGTTCGGCTGGCAGTTTGTATGCGTTGCCCCTTGCCTTCTGTCCGAGTTCGAAGAGGGTGTTTATGGCTTCCTCTGAGGCGTAGCCCTCTGCAATGTAAACCTGCCCCTTCATTTCAGGTACAGCACCAGGGTGGTAGGATGTTACGTTGAGTGTTTCAGGTCTGGTTACGAGGTCACCGTGTTTTTCTTCAAATATCTTGTAGAACTTGGTGGTTGGGATTGTACATGCGTGGGTGACTATTGCACCTGGTTTTATGTCGTCTATGAATTTGTTGATTATGCCTGGCTGCATGTCACCCTTAGGGAACCAGGTCATTATGAAGTCAGCATCTGCAACAGCTTCCCTGTCATCGGTTGTTATTTCGAATCCAAGGTCTTCAGGGTGTGTGAAGTGGATTGCGCCTTCAGGTGGTTTTGGAAGTTCCTTTGCAACTTCGTTGACCTTTTCCCTTATCTGGGGCATTATCTTTTCAGGGTCCTCCTTGTGGGCCTCTATAACGTCCTCGTAGGCGAAGTCGTCTATCACTGTGAACTGGTTGTCAAAGACAGGGTCGGCGACAACGACTTCATCCACACCTGCAAGTTCCTTGAGCTCTGCACCCATTGTTATTGTGGAATGGGTCATGGCTATTTCTGGTTTTCCAACCATTTCAGCGACTTCGCAGGCCCTGGAGAAGTTTGTTATTCCACTGGCCGCGTGGGTCCTGTAACATCCTGCACCTAGTATTGCAAGTTTCATATTTATCACTCCATTCAGTAATACTACCTATTTTATTAGTAGTACAAATTAATCTGTTAGCGATATAAATATACTTTTTGATCTTTCTTAAACCAAAAAGCTTATAAATAGATTCTATGGTTCCTTTCAGATCCTTGAAAATCATCAAAACGGGAATCACGGTAAACCTGTTGAGAACCACTATGTTATAATAATATATTAAAAATTATTAAAATATTAATATTAATTTTACTGGTTACATGCCTCCAGATTTCATCTTAAAACATCTGAAGACCATCCCTCATGCTGGGAGGGGCATAAATATCATAGTACAGCCATCGGACCCCACCCGATCATTAATATTAAAAAATAAAAGTTTATTACTAAATTCTCTTTTTTCTTCTGATATTAACCATCTGCATTTCAGGACATTCAAGGAACCTATCAAGGATTATGAAGCATTTAAAAGTCCTGATATTTCTAATATCGCATCTAATGTATCATTTTATCTTGTAATCTCTTCCAAACCCTTTTTGATTTTAGAAACATTTATATAAGTAATACTTATTAGCAGATAATTATGATAACCGTGATAGAACCAGAGGTTGTGGTGAAACCATGGAAATACAGATTCAGAAGATTGGACTTTTTCGCCCTGAGAAAAATCCAAAATCATGCACCCTGAGCCTTGACCTTGACTGGAAAATAGATTACACCTACTTCAGGAAGGATTCGGTCGGCTACGTGTTCTACGTGACCTCAAAAAATGACCTGTCCCTGGACTTCAAGGTTGAAGGCAGGGTCCTGCTGGAGGACTCTGATGAGCTTCCATGCAACCTTTCAAATCTCATACTGGACTCCGGCCTTGAGATGATGGTTGGAATTTTCAACATAACCCGTGAAAGGCCCGTGGAAGTCCAGAATGAACTTGTCAGCATCGATGAATTCAAAAATCAGCTGAAAAACCTGGAGGTTTAGAGAGATGATGGTGAAACATACAGTATGCCCATCCTGCAGTGCCGGCTGCGGGGTGAACCTTATAGAAATTGAAGGATCCCCGGTGGGTACCTACCCCTACAAGAGGCACCCTGTTAATGAGGGGAAGACCTGCAGACCCGGCAGGGAATGCCATGAGATACCCGTAAAGGAGAGGATAACATCCCCCGCCATAAAAAAATCAGGAGCACTCACGGGTGCCGGCTGGGAAGATGCACTGTCACTGCTTGCAGATAAGCTGAGTTCCACATCCCCTGAACAGATATCTGTTCTTGCAACAGGGACCCTTACAGATGAAGAGGCAGCAAAGCTCGGTGAACTCACAGAAAAACTTGGAATAAATGCAGGTGTATTAACGGGTTTCCCTGAATTCAGCTACCCTGAAGTCAAAATCGAGAAAATTAAAGATTATAAAAGTATAGCTGTCATCGGCGATCCACTGACCTGCGCGCCCCTAATTGGAAGGAGGATATTCCATGCAGCCGAGAGGGGTGCAGAGGTAAGATCCTATGACACACGGGACTCAACCAGGATGAGCCTCAACTTCAATTCACACATCCGCTTCAGTGGAGCGGAGGAACTTGTCGGCGCCCTTGAGGAACTCCCTGAAGGATCACTCCTCATCATAACACCCGAGATACCAGGGGTCATAGGAAGCGTCGTTGAACTTGCAGACCGGAAGGGACTTGATGTCATCCCCATCCTTGAGGACTTCAACACAAGGGGGGTCATGAAACACCTCAAACCATTGAGTGAACCGCCCGCAGAAGCCGAAATTGTATGGTTAATCGATCCGGGAGCAGAGGCTGACCATGAAATCAGATCAGACTTTCTTGTTCTACAGTCCATAAGGAGGGGAGAATACAGTCCCGATGTCTTCATCCCCACAGCCGCCTGGTGTGAAAAATCAGGCTCATACACAAATGCCCTTGGATACACCCAGAGACTTGAACCAGCACTCCCCAGACCAGCGGGAGTCCTTACAGATGGAGAAATATTTGAAAGAATTTCAGATTACCTGGAGAGGTGACTGGAATGAAATACCTGCTTGCAAGATCAACCGATGAGGAAATCAGGAAGAGGGGAGAATGTGGCGGTGCCGTCACAGGCATATTCAAGTACATGCTGGATAAGGACATAGTAGACGGTGTTCTGACCCTTGAAAGGGGAGATGACATCTACGACGGTATCCCGGCACTCATTGAGAGCTCTGAGGACATAGTATCAACCTGCGGCTCACTGCACTGTGCGCCCACAATGTTCGGTGACCTGATCTCAAAACATCTCAGGGAAATGAGGCTTGGAGTGGCTGTCAAACCATGCGATGCCATGGCCATAAGGGAACTTGAGAAGAGGCACCAGATAGACCCTGAAAGGGTATACAAGATAGGACTCAACTGTGGAGGAACCATCAGGCCGGTTTCAGCTCGGGAGATGATAGAGCTGTTCTATGAGGTGGACCCCGACGAGGTTGTGAAGGAGGAGATCGATAAGGGGAAATTCATAGTTGAACTTGCAGATGGAACCCGCAGGGAGATATCAATAGACTACCTTGAGGAGGAGGGTTTCGGCAGACGTGAAAACTGCCAGAGATGCGAGATGATGGTCCCGAGGAACGCCGACATCGCCTGCGGTAACTGGGGAGCCGAGGAAGGATGGACCTTCATAGAGGTGAACACGGAGAGGGGTGAAAAACTCCTTGAGGGAGCAAGAAGCGGGGGCTACATTGAGACAAAAACTCTCCCCAAGAAGATGATAGATATCAGGGATAAAATCGAGAAGGCCATGATAAGGATGGCGGGAGAATTCCAGGACAAATACCTTGAAGAGGAGTACCCATCCATTGAGGAATGGGATGAATACTGGAGGCGCTGCATAAACTGCTTCGCATGCAGGGACGCATGCCCGGTCTGCTTCTGCAATGAATGTGAACTTGAAAGGGACTACCTCATGGAGGCAGAGGACCGCACACCGGACCCCCTCACATTCCAGGGGGTCAGAATGTCCCACATGGGATTCAGCTGCATTAACTGCGGCCAGTGCGAGGACGTCTGCCCCATGGACATCCCAGTTGCAAGGATCTACCATAGGATCCAGAGGAAGTACCGCGATAGAACCGGGTTCACAGCAGGTATCAGCCAGCAACTGCCACCAATGTTCAGCGGGGAAAAGGACTGAGGTGATAAAATGAGCTTCGAACCAAAAATGGTTGGATTCTGCTGTAACTGGTGTTCCTACGGCGGGGCCGACACCGCCGGAACAGCGAGGATGCAGTACCCCCCCAACGTCCGGATAATACGGGTGATGTGCTCTGGTCGTGTAAACGCCTCAATGATACTCAAGGCATTCAGGGAAGGCGCGGACGGTGTATTCGTTGGGGGATGCCATATAGGTGACTGTCACTACGATTCAGGAAACTACAAGTGGAAGAGAAGAGCCCAGTTCATTGAGGACATACTCCCAGAATTTGGAATTGAAAAGGAAAGGTTCAGATGGGACTGGATATCAGCATCAGAGGGTGAAAAATTCCAGAAGACAATGCAGGAATTCCATGACCAGGTGAAGGCCCTAGGGCCACTCAGGAGGAAGGAGAAATACCGGGCCGGAAAGTGAGTTAATACCACTCCCACCTTTTTCACCCCATTTTTATTAACTTAAAATTTTTGTCAAAGCTTAAATCAGGCACTCCCCTAATAGTGAATCACAGTGAAGTTAAGGTGAAAGTTATGCATGACATCATCAGGGAAGCCATAAATGACCCGGAAGCTGCATGGGAAATCATTAAGATGGACAGGAACGTCACAGAGGTGGTGGATGCTGTTTCTGACCTATCAAGAGAGGATAAAATCAAACTCGGAGCAACCTTCAAGAGATTTCCACTGGGATGTGACCTCACGGAGCTCATTGTAGGGACATGCGCATCCGACCTTGAGAGGATGGACCTCCTTGGAAACTGCATGGTAGCAGATGCCATCGGAGCAACCATACACGTGTGTGCATATGCATTTGCAGACATCGCCGAGAACTACGGTATGCGGCCGGTAGAACTCATGAGGGATGTCCGTGAGATAACCGAGGTCCCCCTCGACCTTGACCACTTTGGACGATACGGTCCCATGAGGTTCCCTCCTTCAATAACAGGCTGCGGGGGCCAGTGCTACCTCGAGGGACCGCCCTTTGAGGGCTGCCCGAGGGAACGCATACACTCGAGGCTCATTGACAGGGAGAAGGAGGGCCTCCCGGACAGAGAAGAATGGGTTGAACTCGCATCCTCGGTGGCGGTTAACCTTACACCGGTCCAGGGTGCCGATACACATGCAGCACCACTTAGCGAGGCAGAGGAGGTCCTTGAAATCGCAAGAAAGCACGGTAAGGGTGTTGAGGCCATAATGTTCGTTGGCGACGGGTATGATGACCTGATCTCAGGCTTTGAGGCAGGACTTGAGATGGGGGTGGATGTATTTGTCATAGAGGGAGGCCCCTTCAACCTTGCAGGTAACCGTCTGGACGCCTTTGCAGGGGCGGTTGCGGCTGCAAGGATACTGACACCTGGAAAGATAGTTGCAACCAACGGTGCCTATGAGGATGAATGCCGCATAGGACTCAGGGCGGGTCTCAATGCAATAATCACAGGGTTCCCCAGGAATCATCATGGATACATGTGCGGTTACAGTCCAGGGACAGCCAGGAGGGGTAGATTCGGGCTTCCAAGGGTCATGAAGATAATGAGGGATGAGGTCCCGGCTGGCCTCACACCGGTACCTGTACAGAAGCCCCAGCTCGAGGCCCTTGCAGCGGCGGTTAAGGCCAGCGGCACAGAGAACGTTTACCCTGAAAGGATAGGTTACACCTATGTGGGCGACGCCCACTGGGCCTGCCTCCCATCAACACCCATCTATGAGAGGGTCCGGGTAAAAAGGGATGTGAATGGCCTTGTTGAAATGGCTGAAGCCGGTGAAATATCTGGAACGGTCGCAGTATTCGGTGCAAGATTTGTTTCATGGGTCATTGCAAAGAAACTGGACGGCCTGGTGGATGAATTCATCCTCGTGGACAGGGACCCGTGGGTCGAGTCTGTAACCGTGGATAACCTCAGCTCTGAACTCAAATCAGGGGTTCACGGTGGAGGATCCGATGATAGGAGGGCCTATGAACTGGCAGACTCTTCGGTGATATCAACAACCATTCCACAGACATCTGCAGGAATTTCCGAAAAATTCACCGACGCCATAACCCTCCTATGATCACTCCAGTGAAGGCCGATGGATAAAAGGAGGGGTATTAAAAATAATAAAAATTTTAACCACATATATAAAACTTTCTAAATTGTTTCATAAGTAACCTTTATACTCACCCCTCCTAAACCATATACCAAGTACAGTTATAGTACAACCCAAAAAGCAAGGAGGAAACTCTATGGCTGAAGATGACATAAAAATTGTGATGTTCTGTTGTAACTGGTGTTCCTACGGTGGGGCCGACACCGCTGGAACAGCGAGGATGCAGTACCCTACAAACATTAGGGTTATCCGTGTGATGTGCTCAGGAAGGATAGAGCCACAGTTCGTTCTCAAGGCATTCAGGGAAGGCGCCGACGGTGTTCTGGTAACAGGATGCCACCATGGTGACTGCCACTACGATGCAGGAAACTACAAACTGGACAGGAGAATGAGGCTCATCTACAAACTGGCAGATGAACTTGGAATCGGCAGGGAAAGGATCCACCACGACTGGATATCCGCATCAGAGGGTGAAAAGTTCGCTGAAACCGTTAAGATGATGGTTGACAGAATAAGGGCCCTTGGTCCATCCCCACTCAAAAAACAGTTAGCTGAAGCATAAGGAGGATGTTAAATGGCCGAAAAAGTAAAAATAGGAACAATGTGGCTTGGAGGATGCGCCGGATGCCACCTATCCATCGCAGACTTCCACGAAGCACTTATTGATGTGATGGAACTTGCTGACTTTGAATTCAGCCCTGTTTTAATGGACACAAAATATGATGAAATCCCTGAACTTGACGTTGTGATCATAGAGGGTGGAATCGTAAACGATGAAAACAGGGAATTCGCCGAAGAACTGAGAGAAAAGGCAAAATTTGTCATAAGTTACGGTACATGTGCAGTTTATGGAGGAATACCTGGCCTCAGGAACCTCTGGGATAAGGATGAGGTCATCGAAGAGGCATACATAAACTCCATAACCACACCAAACGAGGAAGGCGTGATACCATCCGAAGAGGTACCGCACCTTGAAGGAAGGGTCAAACCCCTCGGTGAAGTAATAGACGTTGACTTTGAGGTGCCAGGATGCCCACCGAGGTCAGATGTGGTTGCAGAAGTTGTACTGGCCCTGCTAAAGGGCGAAGAAGTTGAACTGCCACAGACAAACCTCTGTGAAGTCTGCCCAAGGGAAAAACCACCGGAAGGCCTTGCAATGGACTTCATAAAGAGGCAGTTCGAGGTCGGTAAACCAGAAGACGACCTGTGCCTCATACCCCAGGGCCTCATCTGCATGGGTCCAGCAACAGTATCCATATGCGGAGCAGAGTGCCCCAGCATAGCCATACCATGCCGTGGCTGCTACGGTCCAACAGCACGTGTGGAGGACCAGGGCGCCAAGATGATAAGTGCTATAGCCTCTGACTACAAGGTCGAAGAGGACAAAACCGTCGACCCTGAGGAAGTGGCTGAACAGCTGGATGATATTGTTGGAACATTCTACACCTTCACACTTCCAGCCGCACTCGTACCAATGAAAATAAAGAAGGAGGGTAAATAGATGGTTAAACTCACAATGGAACCTGTAACCCGTATCGAGGGTCACGCCAAGATTACTGTACACCTTGATGATGCAGGTAATGTTGAAGACACCAGACTCCACGTCATGGAATTCCGTGGATTCGAAAAGTTCCTCCAGGGAAGACCAATTGAGGAAGCACCAAGGATAGTTCCTAGGATCTGTGGTATCTGTGACGTTCAGCATCACCTTGCAGCTGCCAAGGCAGTTGACGCATGCTTTGGATTCGAACCGGATGATATCCTGCCTGCCGCCTACAAGATGAGGGAGATAATGAACTGGGGTTCATACATGCACTCCCACGGCCTGCACTTCTACTTCCTCGCAGCCCCTGACTTCATAGCAGGCAAGGACAGGAAGACCAGGAACGTTTTCCAGATCATAAAGGACGCACCTGAAGTTGCACTTCAGGCCATAGAGCTACGTAAAAACGCCCTTGAACTCGTCAGGGCAATAGGTGGCCGACCTATACACCCAACATCCTCCACCCCTGGAGGTATTTCAACAGAACTCGATGATGAAACACAGAAGGACCTTCTCAAGAAGGCCCAGAGGAACGTTGAACTTGCAGAGGCCACCCTTGAACTTGCAGTACCCATATTCGAGGAGAACATTGACCTTGTGAACTCCCTCGGGAACATTGAAACATACCACACAGGCCTTGTTAAGGACGGTGTATGGGACGTCTACGACGGTGTCGTGAGGATCAAGGACAAGGAAGGAAACATGTTCAGGGAGTTCAAGCCAGCAGACTATGCCGACACAATCGCAGAGCATGTTAAACCGTACTCATGGCTCAAATTCCCGTACATCAAGGACCTTGGCTACCCTGATGGTGTATACCGTGTATCACCACTCTCAAGGCTCAACGTTGCAGACAAGATGCCTGATGCCGCTCCAAAGGCACAGGAGTACTTCAAGGAATTCAGGGAAAACTTCGGATACGCACAGCAGACACTCCTCTACCACTGGGCAAGGCTCATAGAGATCCTTGCATGTGCTGAATGCGCTGCAGACGCCCTTGAAGGCGACCTTTCAGGTGAAAAATTCCCTGACTCCCTTGAGAGACAGGCAGGAGATGGTGTGGGTATAGTTGAGGCACCAAGGGGAACACTCACACACCACTACACCTGTGATGAAAATGGACTCATCACCAGGGCAAACATCGTGGTTGCATCAATCCAGAACAACCCTGCCATGGAGATGGGTATCCAGAAGGTTGCCCAGGACTACATCAAGCCAGGTGTTGAAGTGGATGATAAGATATTCAACCTCATGGAGATGGTTATAAGGGCATACGACCCATGTCTCTCCTGTGCAACACACACCATTGACAGTCAGATGAGACTTGCCACCTTGGAAGTTTACGACAGTGAAGGCGACCTTGTTAAAAGGATCTGATTTCACCAGAAGGTGGTAAAATGATAGTTGTCAATAAAGAGGACTGCATAAGGTGCGGGGCCTGTCAGGGTACCTGCCCAACTGCAGCCATTGAGGTAACACCTGAAGATGTCATCTACTGTGACATCTGTGGCGGGGAACCCAAATGTGTTGCAACCTGTCCAACAGGGGCCCTCAAACTCGAGGACCTTGTGGTTGATGAAGCAGGGAATACACAGGGCAGGATAGTCTTCAACCCTGATAAGTGTAACGAGTGCGGGGACTGCGTGGAGGTCTGCCCTCCCCAGACCCTGAAACTTGAAGAGGGCAAGGTTAAAAAGATACCGCTCCAGGGCTTCTGCGTCATGTGCCAGAAGTGTGTTGACATATGCCCGGTTGGAGTCATAGGCGTTGAGGGCATAAAGGAACCTGCAAAGATTGAACTGGACATTGAGGGCCCGGTATTCATTGCGGACTGTGTAGGGTGTGGAATGTGCGTACCAGAGTGTCCTGTTGACGCCATAACCCTTGAGGAGGTTGGCGGTGTCATTGAGATAGATGAGGACACCTGTATAAAGTGTGGTGTATGTGCACAGACCTGCCCGTGGAACGCTGTCTTCATATCAGGCAGGAAACCAGAGAAGAGGTCCAAGGAGATCAAGAAATTTGAACTTGATGAAGAGGCATGTATCGGGTGTAACACCTGTGTTGAGGCATGCCCCGGGGACTTCATAACAGCAAAGGCATCAAACCTTACGGTGGAACTGCCAACCATCTGTACAGCATGCGGTCTCTGTGAACAGCTCTGTCCGGTGGATGCCATCGACCTTGAAGTGGAACTCGGACCCGCCAAACCGGCCAGTGAAGAGGGCCTTGTCTGGGATGAAGAGAAGTGTGACTTCATCGGTGCATGTGCAAACATCTGTCCAAACGATGCCATAAGGGTCGTGACAAAGGAGGGCATGAAGCTGCCTGATAATGTGAAGGTGGATGAGGAGCCATCCTTTGCAATGTGTACCCGCTGCGGTGCATGTACCATGGCATGTCCTAAGGGTGCACTGAGCCTTGTGGACATGGACAAGGTGGTTGATGGAGAGGTTGTTAAAAGGAAGAGGGTGCAGTACAACCCTGCGCTCTGTGACGAGTGCGGTGACTGTATAGAGGCATGCCCCTACGACATGCTGAAACTCACAGAGGAGAAGGTACCCCTCAAGGGATTCTGCATACTCTGTGATCAGTGCATACCTGCCTGTCCAAAAAATGCACTTTCACTGAAATAACCCCTCCTCTTTTTTTCTGTTTTCATCCATGAGACCCCTTCTGCAGGAATGCTGTTATTACATGGATGATTATTTTTATGAAAAACGATTTTTAATATTTAAAATTTTTCTTTTTTTCCTTTTGAAAACATTTATATTATCCTTTTTTCTTATTCAATAGAGTCATAGATGTCAGAAAACTGAAGCATAAGCGGTTATATGCCCGTTAATACTGGTTAATAACTGCAAATCTGGTATGGTCTGTTCTAATATGGGCTGTGCTCTGGAGGTTGGAGGATGAACTTCGGTATAACATGAAGGTTTCTTTCAGGCACTGAAACCATGTTCCATGATACCATCAGTTTTATTAATAAAATAATAAATTTTATTAATAAATAAATAAAACAAGAGGTGTGAATACCATGCCAATGTATGAAGACAGAGTAGATCTCTACGGGGCAGACGGTAAGCTCCTGGAGGAAGACGTTCCTCTTGAAGCCGTGAGCCCCCTTAAAAACCCGACAATCGCAAACCTTGTAAGCGATGTGAAAAGGTCAGTTGCAGTGAACCTTGCTGGAATAGAAGGAAGCCTCAGGAAGGCAGCCCTGGGTGGAAAATCCAACTTCATCCCAGGAAGGGAAGTCGACCTGCCCATAGTCGAAAACGCAGAAGCAATAGCCGAAAAGATTAAAAAACTCGTCCAGACATCAGAGGACGACGACACAAACATCCGCCTCATAAACAACGGCCAGCAGATACTTGTCCAGGTTCCAACCACAAGGATGGGTGTCGCCGCAGACTACACAGTCTCAGCACTGGTAACAGGCGCAGCTGTTGTACAGGCAATAATAGACGAATTCGACGTTGACATGTTCGATGCAAACGCAGTCAAAACAGCCGTCATGGGCAGATACCCCCAGACAGTTGACTTCACAGGCGCAAACCTCTCAACACTCCTCGGACCACCAGTACTCCTCGAGGGTCTTGGATACGGTCTAAGGAACATAATGGCAAACCACGTCGTTGCAATAACAAGGAAAAACACCCTCAACGCATCAGCACTATCATCCATACTCGAACAGACAGCAATGTTCGAGACAGGTGACGCTGTGGGAGCATTTGAAAGGATGCACCTCCTCGGCCTCGCATACCAGGGACTCAACGCCAACAACCTCCTGTTCGACCTCGTTAAAGAGAACGGTAAAGGAACTGTTGGTACAGTTATAGCATCCCTCGTGGAAAGGGCTATAGAGGACAGGGTCATTAAAGTGGCCAAGGAAATGACATCAGGCTACAAGATGTACGAACCAGCTGACTGGGCACTATGGAACGCATACGCAGCAACAGGACTTCTTGCAGCAACAATAGTCAATGTGGGTGCTGCAAGGGCAGCCCAGGGAGTTGCATCAACAGTACTCTACTACAACGACATACTTGAATATGAAACAGGACTCCCAGGCGTGGACTTCGGAAGGGCCATGGGTACAGCGGTAGGTTTCTCATTCTTCAGCCACTCCATCTACGGTGGTGGAGGTCCAGGTATCTTCCACGGAAACCACGTGGTTACAAGGCACAGTAAGGGCTTCGCACTCCCATGCGTGGCTGCAGCAATGTGCCTCGATGCAGGTACTCAGATGTTCTCCGTGGAAAAAACATCAGGACTCATAGGATCCGTTTACAGTGAAATAGACTACTTCAGGGAACCTATAGTCAACGTTGCAAAGGGCGCTGCAGAGATAAAGGACCAGTTATAGGTTACCATGGGGAGTGAGCATGTCAGAAGAAACAGGATTCGTCGATATAAAGATCTTCCCCCAGAGGCTTCTCAAACCAGAGACAGTTGAGAAGCTGCTGAACAGGATATACGAACTCGACGGGATAGTAAGGGTCCTTGTCCACGGACCATCCATACCAGACAGGGTCTACTATGGACCTGCAAGGGGAACAGAGGTCCGGCACAGCGACAGGAAAACAATAACAGTCAGGGGAGAAGAAGTCGAGCTCAGGGTGAAGGTCGGTGAGATCATCGTGGGCATACTCCCGGAAGCCCTGGCGGAGAGGATGGAAACAATTGAAGAGATCCTGGAAGACGTGCTCCCATGCTCCTACAGGGTATTCGTAGGCGCCTTCACAAAGAAGGACATCACCATATCCGATTACCTCAAATACGGATTGAAATTTGAGGATAAAATAGATCCAAGAGTAATAGGAATGGTTGATCCAAGTTCAAGGTTGAAGGACACGGTTGTCAATATAAAATGATTGTGAGGTTATGATATGTCTTACAAAGCCCAGTACACTCCTGGGGAAACCAGGATAGCTGAAAACAGAAGAAAACACATGAACCCTGATTACGAATTACGTAAATTAAGGGAAATATCAGATGAGGACCTGGTCAAGGTCCTGGGACACAGGAACCCCGGTGAAAGTTACAAGTCCGTGCACCCACCACTCGATGAAATGGACTTTGAAGAGGACATTGTAAGGGACCTTGTGGAACCAATACAGGGTGCGAAGGAAGGTGTAAGGGTAAGGTACATCCAGTTCGCGGACTCCATGTACAATGCACCTGCCCAGCCATACGACAGGGCAAGGACCTACATGTGGAGGTACCGTGGTGTTGACACAGGTACACTCTCAGGAAGGCAGGTTATTGAGATGAGGGAACTTGACCTTGAAGGGGTCTCAAAGGAACTGGTTGAAACAGAACTCTTCGACCCTGCAACAACAGGTATAAGGGGTGCCACAGTCCACGGACACTCCCTCAGACTCGATGAAAACGGTCTCATGTTCGACGCCCTCCAGAGGTACGTCTTTGATGAGGAAACAGGCCACGTCGTCTACGTCAAGGAACAGGTCGGAAGGCCCCTTGATGAACCTGTGGATATGGGCCAGCCCCTGGATGAGGAGGAGCTCAGGAAGATCACAACAATCTACAGGAAGGACAACATTGCTATGAGGGATGATAAAGAGGCAATTGAAGTTGTTGAGAACATACACACCGGCCGTACCATGGGCGGATTTGGTATGGATGTATTCAAGGAAGACCTAAGAAAAAGGCTAGGTGATGATTAATGGATAACGAAAAGAAACTATTCCTTAAGGCTCTTAAGAAGAAGTTTGAGGGAGAAGACCCTGAAGAGAAATCCACAAACTTCTACTGCTTCGGAGGATGGGAACAGTCTGAACGTAAGAGGGAGTTCACAGAATACGCCAAAAAGGCTGCTGAAAAGAGGGGCGGAATACCATTCTACAACCCTGACATAGGTGTGCCTCTGGGTCAGAGGAAGCTCATGGCTTACAGGGTCTCAGGCACAGACGCCTACGTTGAAGGTGACGACCTCCACTTCGTCAACAACGCCGCCATTCAGCAGATGGTGGACGACATAAAGAGGACCGTCATCGTTGGTATGGACACAGCCCACGCGGTTCTTGAGAAGAGGCTCGGTGTGGAGGTTACACCCGAAACAATCAACGAATACATGGAGGTAATCAACCACGCCCTCCCGGGCGGTGCTGTTGTCCAGGAACACATGGTGGAGGTCCACCCTGGAATCGTCGAGGACTGTTACGCCAAGGTATTCACAGGTGACGACAACCTTGCAGATGAACTCGACAAGAGGATACTCATAGACATAAACAAGGAGTTCCCTGAAGAACAGGCAGAACAGCTCAAGAGCTACATAGGTAACAGGACATACCAGGTTAACAGGGTTCCCACAATCGTCGTGAGGGCATGTGACGGTGGTACAGTATCCCGATGGTCTGCAATGCAGATCGGTATGAGTTTCATCTCAGCATACAAGCTATGTGCAGGGGAAGCAGCAATCGCAGACTTCTCATTCGCTGCAAAACACGCTGACGTTATTGAGATGGGTACAATAATGCCTGCAAGAAGGGCAAGGGGACCGAACGAACCTGGTGGTGTTGCCTTCGGTACCTTCGCTGACATCGTCCAGACTTCAAGGGTTTCAGACGACCCTGCAAACGTCTCACTTGAAGTCATAGCAGGTGCAGCAGCACTCTATGACCAGGTATGGCTCGGATCATACATGTCAGGTGGTGTTGGTTTCACCCAGTACGCAACAGCATCCTACACCGACGACATCCTGGACGACTTCCTCTACTACGGTATGGAGTACGTTGAGGACAAGTTTGGAATCTGCGGATCAGAACCAACAATGGATGTTGTGCGTGACATATCCACAGAGGTCACACTTTACAGTCTTGAACAGTACGAGGAGTACCCAACCCTCCTGGAGGACCACTTCGGAGGATCCCAGAGGGCAGCCGTTGCAGCTGCAGCAGCAGGATGTTCAACAGCCTTTGCAACAGGAAACTCCAATGCAGGTGTCAACGGATGGTACCTCAGCCAGATACTCCACAAGGAAGCCCACAGCAGGCTCGGATTCTACGGTTACGACCTGCAGGACCAGTGCGGTGCATCCAACTCCCTCTCAATCAGAAGCGACGAGGGACTTATCCACGAACTGCGTGGACCTAACTATCCAAACTACGCCATGAACGTGGGTCACCAGCCAGAGTACGCCGGTATAGCCCAGGCTCCACACGCTGCAAGGGGAGACGCCTTCTGTACCAACCCACTCATAAAGGTGGCCTTTGCAGATAAGGATCTCTCCTTCGACTTCACATCACCAAGGAAGTCAATTGCAAAGGGAGCCCTCAGGGAGTTCATCCCGGAAGGAGAAAGGGACCTCATCATACCTGCTGGAAAATAATTCCAGCAAAACCTTATTTTTTTAGAAAGAGCTATTCCGGTAGGGAGCACCGTTTTTTTTCTGCACATGAAAAATAATATTCGTCTGGAATAGGTAATGGAATGTATATCCTGTCTTTTTCAGGGTTGAGCTGTTTTTACTGCAGCCTGATGTATATCCTGTGCTTGTCAAGGTCGAGTCTTGTGAGTGATCCCCTGAATTCCCTTGATGTGTTAAGGATGTCAGTTGCCTTTATGCCATCATCAAGGACCTCGATGAGTATAACGTCCTCCATGAGGAGTTCCCCATCATCAGAGTACAGGTTTGATTCACACATACTTTTTCACCGTCTGGTTTTCACTGGATTCAGGGATATGTTTTTATGGAATATAAATTTTTTCATTATTAATCATGTTCTTTTCAATGTTCGCTGGCCACGTACCTGCCATCACCCTCAAGGACCTCACCATCCTCCATAACAACCTGCCCCCTTACAATGGTCATCACAGCCTCACCGGTATATTTGAAGCCCTCAAAGGGTGTGTAGTGGGCTTTACTGTAGAATTCATCAGCCCTTATGGTTCCGGCGGCCTTCAGATCAACAACGGCAAAGTCGGCATCCATACCCTCCCTTATATGGCCCTTGGACCTCAAACCAAAGATCCTTGCAGGTTCCTCGGCAAGCATCCTCCTAACGGTCTCAAGACTCACCCTCCCCATGGACACCAGGGTGAGGAGGAGTCTGAGCACAACCTCAAGGTTAGGTATCCCTGGCGGAGCATCCCACACACCACGCTCCTTCTCCTCGAGGGTGTGTGGGGCATGGTCGGTCCCGATGATGTTGATCCTCCCAAGATCTTCAGGTGAAAGTCCCTCACCCCTCGCCCTCAGGGGCGGGTTTGTCTTTGCAAGTGTACCGAACCCTTCAAGGGACCCTGAGTCCAGGAGGAGGTGGTGGGGTGTGACCTCGCATGTAACATAATCCCTGAAGGGTTCGATGACTTCAAGGGCCTTCCGAGTGCTTAGGTGGCACACATGGACGGGGTGCCCATGGTGCAGTGCAAGCGCCAGGACCTCGGCAACGGAGACCTCCTCTGCAAGGGGGGGCCTTGCAAGTGAATAGGCGAAGGGGTCATCCCGCCCCTCGAGCTTCTCCATGGAGCGCCCTATAACCTCCCTGTTCTCACAGTGGACCGTCACAGGCACCCCTGATGACAGCTCCCTGAGCCTCCTGAAGAGGGCGTCAACCATGGGTATCTCTGCAAGATCCATGAAGACCTTGAAGGATGCGGGTTTTAATTCAAGCACCTCCTCGATTTCTGATGGATCGGAGTAACCTGCATGCAGTCCAAAGTCGACGATGCTCTTACCTTCACCTATCCTTATCTTTCTCCTGAATTCCCTGGCATTATCTGTGGGGGGTATGGTGTTTGGCATGTCAATGACCGTTGAAAAACCGCCATGGGCGGCTGCCATGGATCCTGTCCTGAAGTCCTCCTTGTACTCAAGCCCGGGGTCCCTGAAGTGCACATGGGCATCTATAAGTCCTGGGAGGACGAAATAGCCCTTAAGGTCAATCCTCTCCGAGGCCCTGAGCTTTTCATGGGATATCCTGGCTATCCTTCCATCATCAACACCAATATTCACAATGAGGTCCCTTTCGATCCTGCAGTTCTCGAGTAAAAGGTCAAACATTCATCACACCCGCTCTGAATCTCACATCCACTGTTACACTCACAGAATGCTGATCCCCCACCACAGCATTCACCGTGGTGATGCTCTACATATTTATCTGGTGCTAACCCCTATTAATTAACATGCCCCCTGAACCTTCATTCCTTGAGAGCATCATTGAGAGGGACCTTGAAATAATCAGGCGTGATGCGCATCTGAGGCCCGAGTACGGGGACCACTCCCCTGAACCCATGATAATGGCTGACTTCACAGAGTACTCCCCCTTCCATAAAGGCCACAGGCACTGCATGATGGAGGCAAGGAAACGGTTCCCCGGAGCCCTCTTCGTCGCCATCATACCAGGACCCCTCGAGCGCAGTGGGAGGGGAGTACCCTACATAATGAGCCGGGAGGCGAGGGCAGAGATAGCCATACGCGCCGGTGCAGATATAGCTGTTGAGGGACCCCCCATGGGTGTTATGGGGTCAGGGCAGTACTCCCTCTGCCTTGCAGGGATGTTCAGGGCCCTTGATGCCAACAGGATACCCAGGGGTTATAGGCAGGTCCCTGGCTTTAAAGAGGTCCTCAGGAGAATAAGCCACGGCCACAGGGTCGTCCCAAGACCATACAGGATCGTGGACCTTGATGAGGGCGAAACGGTCCTTGAGGGACCCCTTGAGGAGGACAACTATGTTATAGTTTCACTTGCACGGGCCCTTGGTAAGGTTGGCTTTGACTTCACCGGCAGGTTCATATTCATTGAGAGAATCGGGGGGGTCAGCGGGACACGGATAAGGAGGGCTGCAGCGAGGGACGAGCTTGAATCGGTATCCCACATGCTACCCCCAGAGACACTCAGCGTCCTTGAAGGTGAGATAAGGGAGGGAAGGGCGCCTATGCATGAAATACGCCTTGAGGACAGGATAATCAGGAACGCAGAAACACTCCCCCGGGATGAACTCATGGACCTCAACCTCTTTGATGAGGTAACCGCATTAGCCATTCTAAGGAGAAGGCCCTACAGCAGCATCAAAGAGGTGGAGGCAGCAATACCCGGATCATTCAGCCGGCACCACAGACAGCGCATACTATCGGTCCTTGAGGCAAAGGTTCATAAGGGGCTGATCCATAAATATATAGAAAATTATCCATCCGTAATTCGAATTCTTGGATTTAAGGATAAACAGGTCCTTAAAGAATTTAAAGATAGAATACCACACAGGAGGCTAGAGATATGGCAGTGAATAAAGGAGACTTTATAAAACTTGAATTTACAGGAAAGATCAAGGAGACCGGCGAGGTCTTTGACACAACCAGCGAAGAGGTTGCAAAGGATGCAGGTCTTCAGATAAAGAAAACATTCGGCCCAATACCAATCGTTGTAGGCGGCGGCCACCTTATAAAGGGCCTTGATGAGGCAGTAACGGGTATGGAGGAAGGCGAGGAAAAGCACATTGAAATCGAACCAGAGAACGCCTTCGGTAAGAGGGACCCTAAACTCGTCCAGCTCATACCCATGAGGGAGTTCAAGAAGCAGGGAATAAAACCATACCCTGGAATGGTGCTCACAATCGAGGGCCATGAGGGAAGGGTCCTCAATGTTTCAGGCGGCCGTGTCAGGGTTGACTTCAACCATGAACTTGCAGGCAAAACCCTTGAATATGATGTTAGGGTGGCCGAGATCATCACCGATGATACCGAGAAGGTTAAGAGCATGATCCAGCTCCACTACCCTTCACAGAACATGGACATCGACAAGACAGAGGTCAGGATAGAGGATGGTACGGTGACCATCTACATGGATGAGATGACCAAGTTCGATAACAGGCCATACATGGACGTGACCCTTGCAAGGTTCAGGATATCAAGGGACATCTGGCAGAACATGGAGGGCATTAAAAGGGTTGAATTTGCAGATGTCTTTGAGAAAAAGGATGAGGAAGTCACTGAGGAGGAAGCAGAGGAGTGATCCTCCCCACACCACCCCTCCTGTGAAGTTTCCGCAGGGAGGGAAATTTATTATATTTTCCATTACATACACTAACACATGAAGAGAGGGGGAAACCCCCTATAGAAGATTTCCAGACCCCCGGCGGCTGGGCCCAGGGATAGCGGCCTTCATAATAGCTGCTTTCTATGCTATTTTCAGCATGGTATGGATCCTTGTATCTGACTACAAAGCATACTTGAACGGTAACGTCTCACTTATTTTTGAACTCTCGGTTCTCAAGGGATCCATGTTCATAATCTTAACCTCACTCCTTCTCTACGCACTCCTCAGGACGTATCTGGTCTCTCTCATGGAGAGGGAGGACTCCCTGAGGGCCAGTGAAGAGAAGTTCAGAACCCTCTTCATGGAACTCTCTGTAGGCCTTGCCCTTTTTGATGAAAACTGGGTGATAGTTGAATCCAACCCCCTCATGGAGGAGATCTTCAATGGACCTGTTATAAGTAAAGTCCCCGGTGAACTGGATGGAGGGCTCCTCCCGGAACCTGGAAGGGAATCCCTTATAAGGAGGGATAGTAGGTGGATCCGTGTAAGATTTCAGAAGATCAGAGGGGGATTCCTAGGGATATTTGAGGACGTAACAGATATAAAAAGGTCTGAGGAGGCTGCCAGGGAGTCCCTTGAGAGGAACAGGGCACTGCTCGCCGAACTCCACCACAGGGTTAAAAACAGCCTCCAGCTGATATTAAGCCTTATAAACCTCCAGTCATACAGGCTGAGTGATAAAGAAGCAGCTGAAGCTATGAGGAGCCTTCAGAGGAGGATAAAGTCCATTGCAATCATACATGAGATACTGCTCTCAAGGGGGGATGTTGATGTCGTGGATTTCAGGGACTACACCCTCAGGCTTACATCATACCTCAAGGACCTTTACCGTTCAGATGCAGGGATCATGGTTGATGTCCCTGAACTTGCACTTAACATTGAGACCGCGATTCCCCTTGGAATCATATGGATGAACTTGTATCCAACAGCATCAGGCACCTCCCTGAAGGAGGAGAGATAACCGTCTCCCTTGAAGAGAAGGATGATGGCTTCATACGCTCTGTCACTGACAACGGCCCCGGGCTCCCTGATGACTTCAGTATTGAGGGATCAGGGGGCCTTGGAATGGAACTTGTAAGGAACCTTGCAGCCCAGCTGAACGGAGGGTCAGCTATGAATCCGGTGATGGAACAGCCTTCAGGGTTGAGTTCACCGAACTCAGGTATGCTGAGAGGCTTTAGGTTCCCGGAACCCTATATGCAGCAGGTAACCGGTGTCAGAAGCCGATCCTCCATGAGAGGAACCTTATTATCCTCTGGGGGTCCTCCATTAGTATGCTGATTACATTCTGAAGGCTTCCATAGTAGGGTGCAAGGTAGACCAGGTACAGGATATAGAACAGGCAGACGAGAAAGGCGATGATCAGGATGAAGGTTATGAGGAGCTTCTTAAGGGCCCCCATCCCTTCATCCACCGGACCCTCCACGCTCCTCTCCCGGAATATCCTGTCGGCACAGCTCTGACAGTAGTTCTTACCACCAAGCCTCAGCCTGCACTCCTCACACATTATCCTTCCACATATTATGCATGATGCAATGCCTTCACGTTCCGGGTGCTTGTCACAGTTCAAGGTTAATCACCTGGACGGTTCAATCATGATCTCTGCCTATCACTCCACCCGGGGCCATGTGAGGATCCTGGGCACCTCAACCCTCTCCATCCTCTTCCTTACGGCCTCAGGCCACCTTTCAGTGTCAAAGCCCTTCTGGGCGAGGAAACCATATATCCACCTTGAAAGTCCTATACCGGTACACCCGGTCCATATTTTCCTGTTACGGGCCTCCCTGATTGAAAAGCCCTCTATGAAGTGAGTTCCATGGACATTGGCGGATACAACCGCAACACCCTTATCCCTTCCCGGCAGGGAGAGCCTCATCTCATACTTGGGGACATCAGGGAACTCTATACCCCTCTCCTCCACGCGTCTGCCCTCAAGGTAGAAGGGGTCATCACCGACCTCGGTGTACCATTCAAGTTCAAGTTCATCTGCCAGTTCATGGGACAACTCCACGGTCCTGTCACGGATCTCCTCGGTCTGCCCAGGTGTGCCCAGCCACACCAGCTCGATCCTCTGGAACTCATGGACCCTGTCAAGTCCCTTGGCACCCCCCGCCTCCCAGCGGTAGGTCCAGCCGCTCCTGTCAAAGAACTTTATGGGGAGGTCCTCTGCACTCACAACCTCATGTGAGAGGAACTGGTAGAAGGGCTCGCACTGGGCAGGGGCAATAACATAGCCGGGGTCCTTTATACCCTTCTTCAGGAGCTCCATCGGAACCTCACGGTTTATCACAAGCTCATTCTTGAACCTTTCAAAGGTCTCGGGGTCCCTGCGGGGTGCGCAGCAGTAGTACATCCCCTCAGGGAGGCCCTCAAGGTACCTCATCCTGTTCATCACGTCAAGGGGTATGAGCTTGGGGAAGAGGCACTCAACGAATCCCAGGGGCTTCACAATCCCTTCGATGAGGATGTCCTCAAGGACCCTGTGGAGGGCGGTTATCTGGGGGCCGTAGAACCACTGGCCCCGCCCGGGAAACTTCTTAACCCATCCAAGGCGGACGGCCTCCTCTGTTGGTTCACCATGGAAGAGGAACTCCATCTCCCTGCTCCTTGCAACCACCTCACCGGGTGTTGCCTTTGTCACCTTAACCGTCAGGTCCTTGGTTTCAGTCCCTTCAGCCTCACCTGCGGATGATTCAACAAGGTTTAGGGCGTGCTTCACGACCCTGTCAACCACGTGCCTTCGCAGCTCGGACTCCCCGAGGGGGCTGAACTTAACCCTGATCTTACCATCAGCCACCACGGCCTCCTCCACGAAGGGGAGCTCCCCGAGTCCCGGTATTTCAGAGACCCCTGGCGCATCCATCTCAAGGGTGTAATCCTCCACACTCATACCCCGGACCCCCGCCCTGTATCCGGGTCCAAGGAGCTGCCCAAGGGATTTTTTAAGCCTCAGGAGACCTTCATGTGCACGGACACGCCGCCCTGATTCCATCTCGATGATTATCCGGTCCCCTTCAAGTTTCCATGATTTCACATGGCTCGCCTCTTCCTCTTGGCCCCCTGGAACCCCCCTTCTCAGTATGTCCTCTTCAGCCTCTTTAAAGAACCTTTCAAGGTCTTCCTCTGCTTCAGGAACCTCTCTGCTTAGCTTTATCATGCCTTTAAGTCTGAATTTCATACGATCACCTTATCATACTTTCAACTATCATCTCAGAGAATATCAGATCATCTGCAGTGTTGAGGGCTGTTGAAATGGAATCCGACTCCATATGGAACCTTACCATTGATCCCTGAATTTCAGAGTACACGTAGGATTCGTTTTCCGGTTCGAGGGCTTTCATGACGATTTCTGCTTCCTCATGGTTATCATACTCTGCGGTTACGGTTATCCTCACATTCATTTTAACATTCCTTCTGGTTCTTCATGGATATTATGGTTTCTGAGATCTTTCTTATGGCCCTGTATGCAGCTGATTCAGGGTACCTGCTGAGGGGTTCGCCGTTCATATCAGCCATTATAACGGTTTTATCTGCAGGCACGGTTCCAAGGACGGGTATCCCCATAGATTCAAGCTTCTCCCTTACAAATTCCTCCTCATCCTCACCGGTGACCTTGTTTATGACGGCCATGATCCTTTCTATCCCGATGTCCCCTGCAAGGCCCTTTATCCTTGAAGCTGTTTCAATGGACCTGAGGCCGGGTTCAGCGACCACAAGCATCAGGTCAACGGATTCGGCTGTTTTACGGCCAAGATGCTCTATACCAGCCTCCATGTCAAGGATGACCATCTCATCCTTCCGTACTATGAGGTGCCTCAGGAGGGCCTTAAGGAGTACGGAGGCCGGGCAGACGCAGCCATCACCCCCGTGCTCCACGGTACCCATCACCATAACCCTCAGGTTGGGGCGCCGGGGGTGGGTGACCGAGAGGGACTCAGGAAGGTCGCTTATCCTGGGGTTGAGCCTGAAAACCTCACCGAAGGAGGAACCAGGCTCTGCACCAGTCCTCTCCTTTATAATCCCCCTCATCTCTGCAATGGGGGTTATGTCCTCCATTATCCCTATACTCGATGCGAGGTTCATATCAGGGTCAGCGTCTATTGCAAAAACCCTGAATTCTTCTGAGAATATGCATGCAAGCGTACCTGCAATGGTCGTCTTCCCGACTCCTCCCTTACCAGTTACAGCTATCTTCATGATGACACCATAAACCTTTAAGAGGTATTCCATCCAGATATGTATTTTATATTATTAGAGACCATAACTTATAACCTATTGCTGGAGTCCAAGACAATATTTATTAATGGTTACTGAGATACTCATTTCATAGTTATTCCTCGCGGTCCATCGCGAGCTTGCAGTATTCTCATAGACTTAATTTAGGAGGATTATTTATGGTTCGTGCATACACGAGAAGAGATTATATCAAGAAGATCCCCGGATCAAAGATCGTTCAGTATGATATAGGTAATCTAGCAGCGGAATTCCCCATTTCAATGAGCGTGGCGGTCAAGGCACCCACCCAGATAACCCACAACGCCCTCGAGGCAGCTAGGATAGCATCCAACCGTTACATGCAGAGGCGAGCGGGGAAGATGGGCTACCACCTTAAGATAAGGGTGTACCCTCACCACATTGTCCGTGAAAACCCAATGGCGACAGGTGCCGGGGCTGACCGTGTCCAGGATGGTATGAGGAAGGCATTCGGGAAACCAGTAAGTAGAGTTGCTCTTGTAAAGAAGAACCAGAGGATAATTACAATCGAGACAAACAAGAGGAACTTCAAGGACGCCAAGGAAGCCCTGAGAAGGGCTGCCATGAAATTCCCTGTACCATGCAGGATCGTCGTTGACAGGGGAGAAGAACTCATAAAATAAACACTCATTTTTTTAATTATTCCAGACCTTAAAAGAAAGACCAGGGGATAGAATGGCTAAGTATGTGGCGTTTTTTGAGGAACTCGGTAAGGATGATGTGGGAATTGCCGGTGGAAAGGGGGCTAACCTTGGTGAACTGACACAGGCAGGCATACCAGTCCCTCCGGGCTTTGTTGTAACAGCAGCAACCTATGAAAAGTTCATGGCAGATACGGGCCTCCAGTCCGTGGTCATGGACATGCTGGAGAACCTTGATGTGAACGACACAAAGGAACTCCAGAGGGTATCGGCGGAGATAAAGGATATAATCACATCAACAGAGATCCCGGAGGACATACAGACACTCATAATAGAATCATACAACGCCCTCTGCCAGAGGATAGGGAAGGACGACGTATACGTGGCGATACGTTCCTCGGCCACAGCAGAGGACCTCCCGGAGGCATCATTCGCGGGTCAGCAGGACACCTTCCTCAACATAAAGGGCGCCGAAGATGTCATGGAGTACGTTAGAAAGTGCTGGGCATCCCTCTTTGAGGCAAGGGCAATATTCTACAGGGAAGAGAACAACTTTGACCACTCCAGGGTCTACATAGCCGTCGTGGTCCAGGAGATGGTTGATGCCGAGAAGGCCGGAGTAATGTTCACGGTCCACCCGTCAACAGGCGAGGACAAGATCCTCATTGAAGGGTCATGGGGACTTGGAGAGGCGGTTGTTTCAGGCTCAGTGACCCCCGACACCTACTGGGTTGATAAGAAAACAGGGAAACTCCTTGAATTCACGGTGGGTGAAAAGAACGTCATGTTCACAAGGGAGGATGGAAAAACCGTTAAAAAGGAGGTCCCTGAGGAACTCAGGAACAGAAGGGTCCTCTCCGATGAAGAGATCGCAGCCCTCAACGAGATGGGTAAAAGGATACATGAACACTACGGCTACCCCCAGGACACCGAGTGGGCCATAATGGACGGTAAGGTCTACATGCTCCAGTCAAGACCCATAACAACCCTTGCAGAAGCCACCGGGGAAACCGTGGAGGCGGCGGAGGCAGAATCAGGGGAGGTCCTGGTGAAGGGCCTCGGGGCAAGCCCGGGCATTGCATCAGGTAAGGTCAAGATAATCAGGGAGATCCATGAACTCGACAAGATACAGGTCGGCGATATCCTCGTGACGGTCATGACAACACCGGATATGGTACCCGCAATGAAACGCGCCAGTGGTATAATAACCGATGAGGGAGGAGTCACATGCCACGCAGCCATAGTCTCCAGGGAACTTGGAATCCCGTGCGTTGTGGGTACAGGGAACGCAACCCAGGTCCTCAGGGAGGAACAGGTGGTCAGCATCGACGGTAACAGGGGACTCGTATATGAGGGGCGCGTCCTTGGCGAGGAGAAGGCTGAAGCCGCACCCGAAACCGTCACGGTGGAATCACCACTACTCACGGTAACAGAGGTCAAGGTCAACGTGAGCATGCCTGAAGCCGCCAGGAAGGCTGCTGCAACAGGCGCGGATGGTGTGGGTCTCCTGAGGACCGAGCACATGATGCTCACAACAGGGCTTCACCCAAGGAAATTCATTGAAGAGGGACGTGAGGATGAACTGGTCAGGACCCTGGCCGAGAACATACTCAAGGTTGCGGATGAGTTCTACCCACGCCCGGTATGGTACAGGACCCTTGACGCGCCAACAGATGAATTCAAGACCCTTGAGGGCGGAGAGAACGAGCCCTACGAACACAACCCCATGCTTGGCTGGAGGGGTATACGCAGGGAACTCGACGAACCCGAGATACTGAGGGCAGAGTTCAAGGCAATAAAGAAACTGCATGACCAGGGATACACCAATATAGGCATAATGATACCCCTGGTCCAGCACCCGGATGAACTCCGCAAAGCCAAGGAGATCGCAGAGGAGGCAGGCCTGAAACCCCACAGGGACGTTGAATTCGGTATAATGGTCGAGACACCCGCAGCAGCCCTCATAATAGAGGACTTCATAGAGGTGGGCGTTGACTTCGTCAGCTTCGGAACAAACGATCTTACACAGTACACCCTTGCAATTGACAGGAACAATGAGCACGTAGCGGACCTCTACACAGAGGGCCACCCCGCCGTACTGAAACTCATCGAGAGGGTTATAAGGAAGTGCAACGAGGCAGGTGTTAAGACAAGCATCTGCGGACAGGCAGGAAGCATTCCAAGGATAGTTGAAAAACTGGTTGAACTTGGAATAAGCAGTGTATCAGCCAATACAGATGCGGTTGCAGAGGTAAGGAAAACCGTTGCACGGGCCGAGCAGAGACTCCTCCTGAAGGCAGCGAGGAAACTACTCTAAACTATTTTTTCGTGGTAGATGATGGATGAAAAGGGCCTTTCAAGGGAAGAGGTGCTCCGGCTCCTGGAGGAATACCGGAAGCAGGATATGAGCTACAGCTCCGGAAGGATACTGGGCTCCATGTGCACCTGCTCCCACCCCCTTGCAAGGGAGGTCTACTGCAGCTTCCTTGAATCGAACCTGGGAGACCCCGGACTCTTCAGAGGCACCAGGGACCTTGAATCAAGGGTAATAGGGATGCTCGGCGCCCTGATGGGGAATGCTGATGCCAGGGGGCACATCGTAACAGGGGGCACCGAGGCCAACCTCATGGCCATGAGGGCCGCCAGGAACATGTCAGAAACCAAGAAACCCGAAATAATAGTACCCAGGTCAGCCCACTTCTCCTTCAGGAAGGCCGCGGATATACTCCGCCTTGAGCTCAGGGAGGCTGAACTGGATGATAACTACAGGGTGGACACGTCATCGGTTTCGGACCTCATATCGGATGACACCGTGGCGGTTGTGGGGGTTGCAGGGACAACGGAGCTGGGTATGATAGACCCCATCCCTGAACTCTCAGAGATCTGCCTTGAGGAGGGCATCCACCTCCACGTAGACGCCGCCTTCGGGGGATTCATAATACCCTTCCTCAGGGAGGCCGGTTATGAGCTCCCTGAATTCGATTTCAGACTCCCAGGGGTGTCATCCATAACCGTCGACCCCCATAAGATGGGCCTGGCACCCATACCCAGCGGATGTATCCTCTTCAGGGACGAATCCAGCCTTGATGCCATGAGCATCGACACACCCTACCTTACAGAGAAGCAGCAGTCAACCATAGTGGGCACAAGGACAGGTGCATCGGCTGCAGCCACATGGGCCGTTATGAAGCATATGGGCCGTGAAGGTTACCGTAAACTGGCCCTGAAGGTTATGGGGGTAACATTTAAGCTCCTGGAGGGCCTCAGGGGCCTCGGCTACATACCGGTCACCGAGCCAGAGCTCAACATAGTGGCATTCAACCACCCATCAATCCCACCAGGGGAACTTGCAGGGCTCCTTGAGTCAAGGGGATGGGCGGTTTCAGTTGCATCCTGCCCCCCCGCCATAAGGGTGGTCCTGATGCCCCATATCAGGGAGGAGCACATTGAAATTTTCCTCGAGGACCTTGAAGGCCTCATCTGATAAGCCTGGAGTGATAGGATGATTGAGATAACACTACCCGCAGACCCTGCAGAGATAGGGAAACTTGAGGTGGGTGACAGGGTCCTCCTCAGGGGCACCATCTTCACAGGAAGGGACGCGGCACTCCCGAAACTCGTAGGGGCACTTAAAAATGGTGAAAGTCCCATAGATGTCAAGGGGGCTGCCATAATGCACACCGCCGTAAGCCCTGCAGGGATAGCCCCCACAAGCAGTAACAAGGAGGATATAGAGGAAAGCATACCCTACCTTGCATCTGCAGGGGTCCTGGTACATATAGGGAAGGGTAAGCTTGGCGATGACACAATCAGGGCCCTTGGAGAGGCAGGGGCTGTTTTTATTGTAACACCACCAGTAGCGGCACTCCTCACAAGCAGGGTGAAATCCAGGAGGGTGGCGGCCTTCGAGGAGGAGGGCATGGAGGCCATATTCGAGTTAAGGGTTGAGGGGATCCCGGGGATAGTTGCAGCGGCCTCCGGGAGATCCATATACAGTAATGAATGATAGGATGCCCTCAGCAGGGACCTTTTTTCATGGATCCACGGATAATCTGTGTTGGTTTTGCGGTTATTTTTATTGTGGCTTGTGATGACGACTCCACATCCAATCCATGGATAATCTGTATGGCTTCATGACCCATATCCAGGCAGGAGCCCCTTTATTTTCTGCATTCTGATGGCCTGCCGAAGGCCAGGTCACCTGCATCACCGAGGCCCGGGACGATGTACCCCCTATCATCGAGTTTGTCATCAACACCGCAGGTGTAGACCTCAAGGTCCCGCCTGAGCACCCTTTCAAGGCCCTCCCTTGAGGAGAGCACATTGAATATCACGGTCCTATCAGGGGACCCGAAACCCCCCAGCTCCTCAAGTATGCCCAGCATGGTGTTACCGGTTGCAAGCATGGGGTCAGCCACCACAAGGATCCGGCCATCCAGCCGGGGCATCCTTATGTAGTCTATGGATACATTGAATGGGGGTTCATCTGACCGCCGGGCGCCTATGATCCCGTGATGGGCCTCAGGGAAAACCTTCATCACACCCTCACTGAAGGGCAGCGAGGCCCTGAGTATGCTCACAACAACCATCCTTTCCCGGTCGCTTATCTCAACACCACCTGCAACGCCCAGGGGTGTTTCAACCTCCACATCCCTGTAGTTGAGGGTGTCTGCAAATTCATAGGCCATGTAACGCCCCAGCTCAGAGAGTCCCCGCCTGAAATCCGCAGCTCTAACCCCCTTACGCCTTATGGAGGTCAGGGTCTCCCTTACGATAAGGTTATCAATCAATTTCAGCATCCTCATCACCATCCCCTGTCCTAATCCTTTTACCATGGGCCTGGGGGACCACCTCCACCATGGCATCACTGAATTTAAGGTCGAATTCAGCACCATCAAACAGCATGTGGAGGAACACGGCAAGGGATGATACCTCGGAGTGGGGCTGGTTTGTCACACCAACGTTGTAGTCGGCCAGCCTGTAGACCTTCCCGGGGACCCTTGCACCCCCGACAACCACCAGTTTATCCCTCCCCGTCTCCCTCATGGAGGGTATAACGTCCCTTGCAGGGAGCCCGTACATTGTAAGGTGCACGACCTCTCCACCGCTCCTCTTCCAGTCATCAATGACTCCCTGCCAGTTACGCCTGTAGCTAACCCTGAAGGGACCGCCCCAGCGTTCAACAACATCCTCAACGCTCTCCATAAGATTACGATCCTCCTCACCGCTCAGTATAACCTCCGAGGCCCCGAAGGCCCTTGCGGTTAAACATACATGTGTGGTTATCCTAGCATCCCTTGATCTCCGATGACCCAGTCTCAGAACCTTAACATCCATATCATACTCCTCCAGCTGATTTCTTTTCTTCATTAATCAATCCACGATCAGACAATTTTATCGGTGTTGCGTGTTTAATCAGGGGTTTATCCTTACATTTGATATGCTGGAATTTTATCGTGATGCGTAATCGGCACCATCATATCTGACACCCGCGGGAATCCAGGGTACATGTTGAGCATCAACCCCCCGGCCCGGTCTTCATTAATCATATTAACCTGACACCTGCAAGAAGCCCCAGGAGGGACATCATCCTTGCAAACTCATTGGATGCGCCGAGCACGTCACCAGTACTCCAGTAGAAGTTCCTCCTTGCAACAAGTCCCATGAAGACCCCTGCCAGGATTCCGGAGACAACCGAGACCGCCCCCGGCAGCCCGAGGATGAGGTACCCTGCAACCATCCAGATGAGCCAGACAGGGAGAGCACCACCCCTCCTGGCAGCCAGTATAAAGTAGCGTCCGGTCCCGGTGTCAAGGGGCCTTGATACAAGGGCACATCCAGTTATACCCAGCTTGGCCCCAACCTCGGAGATGAGAAGCCCCTGAAGGATAAGGCCCGTGGGGAGGGAGTAGATTGATGCAATGGTGGTGGAGGATACGATTAGAAGAAGCCCCAGGCCGCCGGTACCTATCCTGGGGTCCCTCATTATCTCAACCTTCCTCTCAAAGGTCCCGTGGGACATGAGGGCATCACCCATATCTATCAGCCCATCAAGGTGATGGAAACCGGTGAACCAGACGGCCACAGCATAGGCCAGGCATGCAGCAACAGGACCCGGCAGGACCCTTGAACAGATAAGTCCGCTTAAACCCACAACACCCCCAATGAACAGCCCAACAAGGGGCCAGTGGAGGGTCAGGGATGCTATATCCTCAACACTCGCATCTGAACGGATCGGAACGATGGTTGAGAAGGATAGGAGACCTGCGAATTTCCTGATGAAGTCCATCTCCAGCCACCTTAATCATTCAAAGATGCGGGACATGCACCCTGCTATGAGCCCTGCAACAGCATCATCGACCATGGGGCCCAGCCCACCTATAACCCCGGGCTTCTCCTCATCATAGCGTTTGAAGTTAAATATGGCCTTTGTACCGGCTATCTGGTTTGCGATGGCCATCCCTATAACCTCATCACTGTAAAGGAACGCCGGGTCATCCCTGAGGTCAAGGCCAAGGAGCCTCCGGTTTTCTATGTCATCCTCAAGGTGGAGTGCCGCTGCAAGAAGGGCCCTCACGTTAAGGTCACCCAGGGCCCGGGTTATCTCGGCCTCAAGCCTTTCCCGGAGCTCAGCGGTGACCTCAACACCGACACAGAGCTCCATTCCAGCATCAACCATCTCTTCCATCCCGGCACCGTGCATCCTCAGGCATTCCTCAACACCGGGACCCGGCAGGAGGACCTTGCCGAGAACATCCCCCACAGCACCCCTGAGGCAGGAATCATCATATTCTGAGCTTCCAGGGAGGGATACAAGGGTTATCCTGGACCTCAGGAGCTTCATGAGTATCCCTGCCCTGAGGGAGGCCTCCTCAACCGCGGCCCTGAAGCACTCCAGGACACGGTCACCGCAGGGCTCCCCAAGGACCACAAGGAGATCCAGGACACCATCATGATATGATGATGCGCAGGTAACATTCTCCAGGGAGCTAACCTCAATATCCCCTGACACCATCTCATATTCAAGTTCACCGGTAAACAGTATGGAGTCTCCAGCCACCACCAGTCCAGAATCCCCAGAGACCACCACCTTATCGCCTTCAAATGATACTCCAATCCCGTTAACATTCACTTCTTCCTTCAAAGGGTTCACCTTCAGTTATTTATCGGTTCATCCAGGCATATCCACATTCATGAGGTTCACCCACATGCGGATGGAGGATACCCATATCCTTATCGGCCCATGGCATCCATCTTATGGACCCTGCCTGTAAGGATCTCCCATCATCAGATTTATTATCTGCACAACACATATCTATATCTGGTGATGTTAATGAAGGTGCATCTGCGTATATTCATTGAGGTTGAGAACCTCGGCCGTGTCATGAACATACTGGCTGATGAGGGCGTCACAGGCTTCTACATTGTGGAGTACAGGGGTGTTTCCCCGGCAGAATGGAAGGGATTCACTGTTAAGGAGGACCCTGAATCAGCCATCTCACTGATACATGACTATGCAAGGGACGCCGTCCTCGTATGCTCCGTTGTGGATGAGGAAATGGTTGAACCCATCATAAAAAGGTTCAGGGATGATATGGGTGAGGAGAAGTACACCATAATGGAGATCCCCATAAAGAGGATAATAGTAAACTCCCCGGGTACCTAGATCCAGGTTTTAGCCATATTCACTGAATGCTTCATGACAGGAATACAGGTGCTCCCATGGTTACGGTAATAGACCCCCAGGTTGCAGGTGTTTCAGGGAACATGATGGTCGGGGCCCTCATGGACCTCGGAGCCCACCCTGAAAGGACAGTTGAGGTAATGGAGGAGTCAGCATCCCACTTCGGCGGTGCTGAGGTCAGGGTCTCTGAGGTTAAAAGGGCGGGTATCAGGGCAACCTACGTTGAAGTGAAAACCGATGAATCACAGGCCATAGGATACAGGGAGTTCCTCAGGCGCCTTGACGGCATCAAAAACCCCCTCCTTGATGATGATATGATGTCAATGGCCAGGGCAGTGTTCCATACAATCGCCCAGGCAGAGTCATCGGTACACGGCAGGGGACTCGATGAGATACACTTCCATGAGGTCGGAGCTGCAGATGCGGTTGCAGATGTTATCGGGGCGGTCTTCGCCTACTTCGACCTTAACATGCACATGGATAAGGTCTACACGCTACCTGTTTCGGTTGGGGGAGGCAGGGTCATGGGGGCCCACGGTATAACACCGGTACCCGCACCTGCAACAGCAGAAATCCTGAGGGGCTTCCCGGTGGAGGGGGGGCCGGCCGAGGTGGAACTTACAACACCAACAGGGGCGGCGCTCCTGGTTAACATGGCAGAGGGCCACAGGAGGTTCTACCCTCCAATGGAGATACAGGCCACAGGCTACGGCGCAGGCAGGATGGACCCGGACTTCCCCAACGTCCTCAGGATCCTCAGGGGAAGGGAACCCCTACCCTCCGACAGGATAGTCCTCCTTGAGACAAATGTTGATCACCTGAGCGGGGAGGTCCTGGGGAGCCTCTTC
This sequence comes from Methanothermobacter sp. THM-1, assembly GCF_009914355.1. Classification (NCBI taxonomy): domain Archaea; kingdom Methanobacteriati; phylum Methanobacteriota; class Methanobacteria; order Methanobacteriales; family Methanobacteriaceae; genus Methanothermobacter; species Methanothermobacter sp. THM-1. The sequence continues at coordinate 1,398,909 of NZ_CP044013.1, read as the reverse complement.
AAGCGACTCATGGATGAGGGGGCCCTTGACGTGACACTAACCCCTGTTATAATGAAGAAGAACAGGCCGGGTCAGCTTATCAGGGTAATATGCAGGGAGGCGGAGCATGAAAGGATCCTTGAGGCCCTGTTCAGGGAGACCGGGACGCTTGGGGTCAGGGTTTTCCCGCAAGTCCACAGGAGCATACTTGAAAGGAAGATAATAGAGGGGGAGGTTGAAATCAGGGGGAGGCGCAGGGCAAGGTTCAAGGTAGGATTCCTTGGATCCAGGCCACTGAACGCAAGGATAGAGTACGATGACGCCCGGAGGATATCCCTTGAGACCGGCATACCCCTCAGGGATGTTATTGAGATGGCGGAGGAACAGTTCAGGGCGTCTCTACAGAGATCAGGAGGTCAATGATGAGGAAGGCCATCAGCATATTATCAGCAGGTATGGATTCGGGTGTCTCAACGGCACTCCTAAGCAGAGAATACGATATAAGTGCCATCACATTTGATTATGGGCAGAGGAGCGCCCAGATGGAGGTCAGGTACGCCAGGAAACTCTCAGAGTACCTGGGAATTGAACACAGGGTCATAGAGCTCCCATGGCTCGGCGAACTCGGAGGTTCCGTGTTGACGGATGATGGGGAGCTGCCCTCACCAGGGGACCTTGATGATGTTGAGGAGTGCCTTGAGACAGCCAGGAAGGTCTGGGTCCCCGGCAGGAACATAGTCTTCACCTCGGTGGGGGTGTCCTTTGCAGAGGCCCTTGACGCGGACGCGGTTATAGTTGGCTGGGACAGGGAGGAGGCAGCCACATTCCCGGATAATTCAAGGGAATTCCTCGAGGCCTTCAACAGCCTCCTGGGTATAGGGACCCTCAGGGGTGTCAGGGTCCTCGCCCCCGTCATTGACATGACCAAGAAGGAGATAGTTGAGGCCGGTATGGAGATGGACTTCCCCTTTGAACTCACATATTCATGTTACACCGGAGAGGATGTCCACTGTGGAGTCTGCGAGTCATGCCTCCGGAGGAGGAGGGCCTTTGAACTTGCAGGGGCTGAGGACCCCACAGAGTACCGTGAATGATGAATAGAAGGTCATTCACGGCCTTTAATCAGAAGGCATCCCCATCCCCTTGAGGGCATAGGCATTCACTCTTTCTTCGCGGGAACCAATCCGCAGAAGCCTCATGAAATGACTGTTAGATGGGAAAGGTGGCGGTCAGTGATTATTATTTAATTTTTACCCGGAAGGTAGCCTAAAACCTGAATTTAGAAACCCTCCTGAGTCTCCTGATTATTACGCTGGCCGCACCCGCAGTAATAGCCAGAGAGCCCTGACAATTTATGGTATGCGTCGGATTTTCAGAAAAGAGTGCTGCCTCGGAAGTTTTTCCAGTATCATCAGCTAAAAGGCGCCGACTTTGAAGTTTTTCATTTCAGCTAAAATAGAAAAAAAATAAATTGGGAGGTTCAGGATGTGGGGAAAGGGATCAGTCTAACTATTTTATGACCATGAGGACGGCTCCGGTCTCCACACGTTCACCCTCCTCAACATATATCTTCTCAACAACACCACCATGGGGTGTCTGGATGTCGTTCTCCATCTTCATGGCCTCAACAACCGCAACAACATCCCCTGCATTCACAGTGTCACCCTCATTGACCTTGATCTTCACAATCATACCCTGCATCGTTGACTTAACCGCACCCTCAACATCCAGGGGTTCGGGTTCAGCCTCCTCTATGGTCATGTAGCCTGCAGGAACCACCCTCACCTGGAACTCGTCACCATCAACCTCAACATGGAAGAGGGTCGGCACGTCACCGGGTGCAGGTGACTCCTCTCTGGGTGGCTCCAGGGGTTCGGCTTCAACTTCACCCCTCAGGAACCTGGGTGCTATGGCAGGGTAGAGGGCCAGGGTGAGGATATCCTCCTCCTTCCCTATTATACCCATCTCCTCACCGCGCCTCCTGCACTCCTCAAACTGCGGTTTAAGGGTGTCTGCGGGCCTGCAGTCTATTGGCTTCTCATCCCCTATAACCTTCCTGGCGACCTCCTGATTCACAGGGGCGGGGGGCCTCCCGTAGAGTCCCCTGAAGTAGTCCTTAACCTCATTGGTGACCATACTGTACCTTTCACCGCTTAGGACATTCATAACGGCCTGTATACCGACTATCTGGCTGGTGGGCGTTACAAGTGGAGGGTAACCCATATCCTTCCTCACCCTGGGCATCTCCTCCAGCACCTCCTCATAGCGGTCAAGGGCGTTCTGTTCCTTGAGCTGGGATACAAGGTTTGACAGCATACCCCCAGGGATCTGATAGATCAGCACATCCGTGTCGATCTGCTCGGCTATAGGGTCCAGGATGCTGCTGTACTTCTTCCTTATCCCCTCGAAGTACTTCTTTATGTTCTTGAGTATCCGGAGGTCAAGTCCGGTGTCGTATGGCGTGTCCCGGAGTGCAGCCACAACACTCTCGGTCGGCGGCTGCGACGCCCCCCATGAGAGGGGTGATATTGCAGTATCAAGAATGTCAACACCAGCCTCACAGGCAGCATAGTAACTCATGGGGGTCATGCCGCTTGTGCAGTGGCAGTGGAGGTTCACCATAAGGTCCGTCTCCTCCTTCAGGGTCCTTACCAGTTCATAGGCGTCATGGGGTGATATGAGCCCTGCCATGTCCTTTATAGCCACCGAGTCACATTCAAGGGCCTCAAGCTCCCTTGCAAATTCAACGTAACTCTCAAGGGTGTGGTAGGGGCTTATGGTGTAACAGATGACCCCCTGGACATGGGCATCCTGCTCCCCGGCAACCTTTATGGCGTACTCCATGTTCCTGAGGTCATTGAGGGCGTCGAATATCCTGAAAACATCAACGCCGTTTTCATATGCCTTCTCGATGAACTTCCTCACAATATCATCGGGGTAGTGTTTGTAACCGACAAGGTTCTGTCCCCTGAGGAGCATCTGGATGGGTGTCTTCTTCACGTTATCCTTAAGAGCTCTGAGTCTTTCCCATGGATCCTCATTGAGGTAGCGTATACATGTATCGAAGGTTGCGCCGCCCCAGGCTTCCAGTGAAAAGAAACCCACCCTGTCCATTTCCTCTGCAATGGGTATCATGTCCTCGGTACGAAGGCGGGTTGCAAGGAGTGACTGGTGCGCATCCCTGAATGCTGTTTCAATGACCTTTATCCCTTTCATGGTGACCCTCTCATGAAATCAATCAAATTCTTTATATAGATAGTAGGAACTTCCTTAAATACTTGGAAGCGGTATTAATATGGAGGCCTTTCATCCCACACCCGTAAAGGGTTATAAGGGATGATGACCAAATCCTAACCATTAAATTCACTCATAAAACTGTAAGGGAGAATAGGAAATGGCAAAGATAATAATAGATTACGATGAATGTGATGCATGCGGAGAATGCGTTGATGTATGCCCGATGGAGGTACTCATAATAGTCGACGGGAAACTCAAGGTCCAGCACCCTGAGGAATGCAATGAGTGCGAGGTGTGCATGGACGTCTGTCCAAACGAGTGCATAGAGGTCCAGGAGGACTGAGGTCCTCCGGAGACAACCCATCAAGGGATGTATTTCTCTTTCCCCTTCAAAATCAGGGGGTTTTTAAAATACTTATTTTTCCCCCTCAGATTCATTTATAAAAATAGATGTTTATCTTTCTCTTTTCCCTTCAATGAATTCATCCACCATCCTCGCAGCCTCATCATCGGTGTACTGTTCAGGCGGATGCTTCATGGTGTAGGCTGATATGGATGTCAGGGGACCCGCAACACCCCTCTCGATTCCCAGTTTACAGCACCTTATGGCGTCAATGACACACCCCGCTGAGTTAGGAGAGTCCTCAACGCTCAGTCTGAGCTCAAGGTTCATTGGAACATCACCGAAGAGCCTCCCCTCCATCCTCAGGAAGCAGATCTTGTTATCCTTCTGCCAGGGTATGTAGTCACTTGGACCTATATGGATGTTTTCGGGTTCAAGGCGATCATCACCCAGTATTGACTGGACAGCCTCTGTCTTTGACTCCTTCTTTGAGTCAAGACGGTCACGGTTCAGCATGTTAAGGAAGTCGGTGTTTCCACCCGTGTTTATCTGGTATGTCCTGTCAAGCTTCACACCCCTCCTTTTGAAGAGGTTTGCAAGGGTCCTGTGGGTTATCGTAGCCCCGAGCTGGGCCTTTATATCATCACCCACAATGGGGATCCCCCTCTCCTCAAACTTCCCGGCCCATTCAGGGTCACTTGCAATGAATACAGGCATGTTGTTAATGTAGGCAACACCGGCATCAAGGGCACACCTGGCATAGAACCTGGCAGCCTCCTCTGACCCCACCGGGAGGTAGTTGAGGAGTATCTCAGCACCACTCTCCCTTAGGACCTCAACAACGTCCACGGGCTCCTCATCCGCAACCACGAAGGTCTGATCCTCAGGGTAATCCTTCATGTGCGGGGCCACCCCGTCTAGGACGTGGCCCATTGAAACCTTAATACCGGTCTCAGGGACATCACAGAACACGGTTGTACAGTTCGGGGGTGCGAATATGGCTTCACTTAAATCCTTACCCACTTTTCTCCTGTCTATATCGAATGCTGCAACCACCTCAATGTCCCCGGGACCGTATCCGCCGATTTCCCTGTGCATGAGGCCTATTGCATCATCAGCACCCTTTTTCTGATAATAATATATCCCCTGGATAAGGGAGCTGGCACAGTTCCCCACACCTACTATAGCGATCTTTATCTTATCCAATTGAAACACCTTTCAGAGATTTATGGTAATCATAAAATCAAGGCTATGAATTGATTAACTTACTTTTTAAGATTTGCATATTAAACTATTAAATCTTTCGCCGGGACACACCTCTGAATGGAGGTCTCTAAAATGGGGGATGGTGAACCACCATGATGCAGCACACCATCAATGTGGAGTTCTCTGGGGTCCTCCATGAGGCCAGGCCATGAAAGGACAAAACCACCCTTCCCTGCTGTACTTTATCAGTTGATGTTCTGGAGTGGGAGTATCATCCGGAGTATAGGGTGTTTCAGTAGTTTATCAGTGAGGCTCTGATGAAGAGGAGTATCATCCAGAGTATAAAGAGGAAGAGCCCTGAAAACCGCCGGTAACCTGGAAGCCCCCTGTTGAACCTCCAGTTAAGGACAACTATAAGGAGCAGGACAATGTTTTCAACGTTCCCCATTATGTTAAGGGGGTTTGTGATGTAGGTGAGGGCCCATCCCAGGGCAAGAAGGAGGATACCGCCCCATCCAAGCCGCTTAAGGGGCCCGTATATTTCAGAGGACCCCCTCCCGCTCCTTGAGAAGATCAGGATGGCGAGGAATGCCCCCATACCCGCAACCATACCAAGGAACTGCATGAAAAGGGGGAGGACAGGCACGCCGAAGACATCGGACTTAAGCAGAGGGAGGAGCAGGAGGGCGTTGAGGGCCTCTGCCGGTGGGAAGGATTCAATATCCCCCACTGCAAGGACATAGGGGTCCCTGTTTGTCTGGCTCCGGACCCTTATACGGTAGGTTCCAGGTTCCACCGTACGGTTGAACTCGGGCCCCTTGAAGTAGGAGTCGCCGCCGAATTCTTCAAAGTACGGCTCCCATTCTGTGAGGTTACCCTGGAGGGTCGTGATGAGGGTGCCGTCATCCCTGAGGATATCAACAGCCACAGGCCTGGAATCCACAGAGTAGGGGACCAGTATGTTAACGTATAACCTGAAGGGTTTATCAGAACTCACCGTGAAATAGACGGGTTTTCCCGTGAGCTTTCCGTAGAATGCCTGGGATACTTCAGGGTTTTTAATTGTAACATCCGTACCAGTGACAAGTCTGGGCTGATGTGCGCATGCAGTGCCTGCAAGGGCAGCTGCAAGTAGAAAAATTAACAGGAGACGCCATCTCATGTTACCATTTATGTTAAATTAAACTAATAAGTTTTACTACCGGTGAACTAAAATCTTATTACAGTTCAGTGGGCTGTTATGGGTTTTTGTCAGGGAATATGATCTTATTACAGTTTAGTGGGGCTGTTATGGGTTTTTGTCATGGAATCTGATCTTACTACAGTCCACTGCACATGTTACGGCTTAGAGTTTTATCACGGTACTGCAGGTCCCTGAACCCTTATTCCACACCATAAGCCTGTTACGGCCTAGAGTTCTATCACGGTCCCGGGTCGCAGGGGCCTGACATTACCCAGGATGTCATCAAGTTCATGGAGGGCCTCCTCTGATGTGCAGTGGCCGGTGTAGATCTCACGGACCTTGAATTCCGCAAGTCCCCGGGCAACCCCGCTGACGTCACCTGAAAGGTGGAACCCCCCTGCAAGGACACCGATGCTCCTATCAGGGAAGAGTTGAGAGGCGGCTTCAACAATATTCAGGATCCCGCTGTGGGAGCAGCCGGTTATAATGTGAACCTCACGCCCGGATTCGATGACAAGGACGATTTCATCCTGAAAGCTGTCAGGTACCAGTCCCGACCCGGCTTCCATGAAGAGTGTCCGGTTACCCGCGGGCCTCCCGAACCTTCCCCCAAAGTCCTTCAGGATGGTGTAGCCATCCCCCAGGGGTAATGTTTCACCCACAAAGTTTATACGCTCACTTTTAACTTCAGGGATACCTATGAACCGTTTAACAGAATCTTCAACCGCGTAACGCCTCCTGAAAGCCCCCTCCCCCATGAACACCTCTGCACTGTCGTTGATACCCATGAAGTGTCTGAGGCCGCCTCCATGGTCATAGTGTCCATGGGATATGATGGCAGCATCTGCACCCCCAGTTCAAGGCCGAGGATGGACGCGTTTTCTGCAAAGAGGCTGCTTTGACCGGTGTCAAAGAGGATGTCCCTTTCACCCTCAATGTAGAGGGAAAGTCCGTGCTCCCCCATGAGTGTGTGTGATGGCTTATCCTCAACAAGGCATGTTATCCTATTCATTCAGGTCCTCCGGTACTTAGCATGGGATTGGGTTCTGGTGTGGGGATAGTACTCCTATTCATTCAGGTCCTCCGGTACTTCAGCCGGGGCACCCTTCACTGTCCCGGCCCCATGATCCTCCGAGTTTCTCATATCCAGCCTGTCAAGGATCCTGTCGATCCTCCTCTGAACATCCTCGATGGGGTCCTCGGTGTTTATAATGTACCATCCATCCGCAAGTTTAAGGGCCTTCTCACGGGTCTTCCTGAGGTCCTCAAGGTTTTCAAACATCTCATGCTCATCCCTCTCCATGAGCCGCCTCAGGGACTCCTCGGGTGAGACGTCAAGGAAGAACATGTACTCGGTTGTCGGCAGGACCCTGTAGAGGACCCTGTAGAGCAGTACAGCCAGGAACTCAGGGAGATAGGCCACACCCATAAGGTACCTTGAGAATATCAGCGTATCAGCCCCTGGATTCGATCGCCACCGGTACTTCCAGAGGGACTTATAACGTCAAGGGCGTAGAATATGGATGCACGGATATGGTTTATCCTCCCACCCTCAAGGAGGGCCCTCCTGGCCCTCCTACCGTAGGGGTTGTCATCCTCGGGGTGTGACCTGAAGACCACCCGTTCACCCATTGAGAGGTACCTCCTCTTTATAAGCTCGGCATGGGTGTCCTTACCGGCACCATCAAGTCCATCAATAACTATGAACCTCATAGACCCACCCCTGTGGTCAGAAGGTAGGCTGCAACAGCCCCGAAGCATGCCGTCAGGTTATCAAGCCCCTTAGGTGTCAGCCCCTCAAGGAGGGTTGCTGTAAGGGCAACCAGGAGGATGATGATGGGGTTGGGCCTCTGGGAGTAGTATATGAGTACCAGGGGGATGGTGACCAGGAGGACCAGGAACATCCCCAGGGACCCCTCAAGGCTCTTCCTGTCACCGAGCACACTGTAGGTGGTTTTACCGAAGCGCTGGCCTGTGAGGCTCGCGAATCCATCACCATAGGACATTGCAGCTATACCTATCCCGGTGATCCACGGTCTGTCAAAGAAGATATACGCCATTAGGGTCCAGGATATGGAGTAGTATACAAGGCCAAGGCCATGGCCGTAGGATGAGGCGCGATGCTTTATCTTAAGGGGAGAGTAGGGACTTATAAGGAAGGTGAGGACTATGAAGGGGGCTGCTGCAAGGAATGTGATTACAAATCGGCTCTGAAAGAGGGGAAGTATAAAAAGGATGTTACCCACCATTATATGTATGAATTTACGGCTTAGATTTGGTTTATCCTCAGGTAACCTCTCAGACACAAGTAATAAAACTGCAACATACACATATACCATTAGAAGTCCAAGAACATCACTGCCGTTCATAGAGACTATGAAGTATTTCACTCTATAAGTGACTTTTGATTTAAAGTGGAGCATAGAATCATTTATCACACCCATATGGAGGTGCATCACCTTGAACCCGTACCTTGAGATACTCAGACCAGTAAACGCCCTTATGGCGGTTATAACCATAATACTCATGGCACTCATCGCAGGCAGCTCTGACCCATCAGTCATTGTTGCATCGGCCGTTGTGTTCATCGCAACAGGGGCAGGTAATGCCGTTAACGACTACTTTGACCATGAAATAGACGCTGTGAACAGGCCATCCCGCCCAATACCATCAGGGAGGATTAGCCGGAGGGCTGCAGGGATCTACTCCGCCGCCCTATTTTTTACAGCCTCCCTCCTGGGCCTTTACCTGGGCACCATCCCGGGCCTCATAGTGGTTTCAAGTTCACTCCTCATGGTCTACTATGCATGGAGCCTCAAGAAGAAGTGCCTTGTGGGTAATGTCACAATATCATTCCTGACCGGCCTCAGCTTTGTCTTTGGTGGCGTGGTTGTGGGTGAGGTTGCCACATCCATTTACCTCGGTTTCTACGCCTTCCTCATGACCATGGCAAGGGAGATAGTTAAGGACATGGAGGATGTCCGGGGCGACAGGCTTAACGGGGCATCAACCCTCCCCATAAAATATGGGATGAGGGTTTCAGGCATCCTTGCAGCTGTATTCATGTTCTCAGCCAGCCTAACAAGTCCGGTACTCTATTTCATGGGCATATTCTCTGCACTCTACCTTCCGGTCCTCATGGCTGCAATAGCAGTGTTCCTCAGGGCTGCCCTGATGATCCTGAGGGAACAGGATGTTGAAACGGCCTCCAGGGTGTCCCGGCTGATAAAGACCGGCATGGCGGTGACCTTCATGGCATTCGCAGCCGGAAGCAGGACCCTGACAGGGATTCTGATGGGACTGATATGATGGTCGAAACCATGATCCCTCCAGGTTAAGGGACCCATATAATGGCATGAAGGTGAAATTCACATCCCCAACCCGCCTAGGTGAAGATGTTCACATAAAAACTTTAGTGTATGTGAAGGGCAGTTAACATTAGGGTAGGTGAAGGAGGTAGATGTTCATCCCCCCAACCTTGACACAAACTCCTTCAAAAACCACCCTAACCTTTTCATCCCCCTAACCATGTTCCAGGTGGAACCACCTGGAACCCTACTTCTTTTTCTCCTCTAAAAACTGCACCTATAGAGACGGCTGGCCCTGAAACTGTTTTTAAAAAGAATTAAGTGATCCATCCCACCAAGGGTCCGAGGGTTAAAAAAATTATTTATAAGTCAGGGGACCTGAATTTACCCTTCACTAACCGCTCTTTATCCCCGTTATATCAACCACATCAACGAGTTTCCAGACATGGCTCCTGTTCATCTTCACGAGACAGGCAAGGGGGTCCTCGGGTGAATGACCCAGGGCCCTAAGGATGTTCCTTGACAGGTTCCTGGTCTCTATGAGGTCAGCGAACATCTTCTTAACACGTTCAACCTCCCCGGGTTCCGTCTCCTCAACTATCTGGCCCTGCAGTGTGACGAAGCGGTACTCTGAAAGGTCAGGTTTATAGTTCTCTATCTCAACAGCCACACAGGGGTTGTTCCGCAGGAGTTCTATCTTCCTACCGTACCTTGTTGAGAGGAAGTAGATGTGCTCACCATCAAAGACGTAGAGGAACGGGGCTATGTAGGGGTATTCCCCGTTGAATGCTATCCTGCTCATGAAGTTCTCTGATATGAATTCATCATACTCCTCCCTGCTCATGAGGGGTATCTTAACTATTCCCATGATCTGTCACCTCCAGTGTTTTACGGGTCCTTAAGGATGGTGCCATGACCGTGCAGTGGACAGGCTAACCCTCCACCACAGGGTAACCCGCCCTCACCCAGGCGGTTATACCCCCCAGGAGCGTGGCCGCATCCACCCCGTGTCCCTGCAGTAGGCTTGCAGCGATGGTTGACTTGTAGCCAGAGTCACAGTAGATGAGAAGGTTCCCCTCAGGCACACTGTCAATGTTCCCGGGGAGATCCCCGACCCAGATGTGCTCCGAGCCCTCAATATGGAACCTTTCACGGTCAGTTATCTTCCTGACATCCAGTAAACTGAATTCATCAAGCCTCTCAGCGAGCTCATGGACCCCAAGGGCATCCAGCTTACTGACCTCGTTACCAGCCATGTACCATGACTGGAATCCACCTGCAAGGTAGCCGGCCATGTTATCATACCCGATCCTTATCATGGACCTCCTCACAGGGTCCAGGCCATGGCCCTCACCCACGATGACCAGGGGGTCCTCATAGTTGAGGAAGTAACCGGCGAAGGCAGCGAACCCATCCTGCCAGATGTTAATGCTCCCGGGCACGTGTCCGCCTGCAAATCCAGCGGGGTTGCGGACATCAACCACCTGGGCACCATCATCCATAAGTTCCCTGAATTCAGGGACGCTGAGGGCCTCAAGGTACGGGTTATCAACCGGGGCCCCCTTCAGGTTGTTCTCCTCCATCCTCCTGAAGTATGGGGGAGTGTAGAGCCTCTCTGATCTCTTGTGTTCAATGAACTCCCCACGGCTCATTGAGAGGTAGGGGTTTGTGAGCTTCTCATAGCCGATGGTTGTAACGTCCTGGTCCCTTATCTCGGCACCGCACACAGATCCCGCCCCGTGGGCAGGCAGGAGAAGGACATGGTCACCCAGGGTGAGAATCTTTTCATGTATACTGTCATAGAGGAGCCCCGCAGTTTCCTCTATCCTTTCAGGGCCAAAGAAGTCAACACGCCCGGTTTCACCGGCGAAGAGCACATCCCCCGTAAACACCATTATGGCATCATCGCTGACATCAGGGTACCTTACAGCCACTGAGATGCTCTCATATGTATGGCCTGGAGTTTCAAGGACCTCCAGTTCCAGGGACCCGACTTTAAAGGTGTCACCATCCACCACAGCCGTACCGTACCTGAAGCTTGTGAAGGATCTGTTCATTTTCTTCGGTTTCAGGTCCATCCACCACAGCCGTACCGTACCTGAAGTCCAGTGCAGAGCCATGGAGTATCTCCGCATCCACGTAGCGTGCAAGCTCCACGGACCCGATGGTGTAGTCCTCGTTCCGGTGGGTCTCGAAGATGTACCTTATGTTCATGCCGTGCCCCTCTGCAAGGTCAAGGTAGACGTCAACATCCCTCCTGGGGTCTATGACCGCAGCTTCACCACCGGAACCAAGGAAGTAGGAGTTATGTGAAATTCCCCCGGACTTTACGGTTTCAAGTATCATACCATCACCATATAACAATATGGATGGTACATTCAGTTATAATTTTTTATAAAAATTTAACAGCAAAAATTATTTAATCATGAAAACCGTTAAGATCTATGATTCGTCCAGTGGCACATCAGTTTCTGAATTATCCAGGGGGAATCTGACCCCTATGCGGACACCATCCGAGCCATCTATTTCAAGCCGGCCTCCAAGCTGCCCTGCAAGGTTTATCATGAGCTCCATCCCCAGCTTACCGTCCCTTTCGGGGTCAAAATCCGGAGGAAGTCCCACGCCGTCATCAGCCACTACAAGGTTCGCAGTGTCCCCATCCTGCATAATGGGACTGCTCATGGATCCAGAACACCCAGAATAAAGTTTAAATGATCCTAAGGCCCCCCTGATGGCCTGGGGAGAACAACAAACCCACCACATATTAATAGTATTACCCATAGATTAATCCATGAAACAAGAGGGGGTCCAGTGTGAACATTATAGAGACAGAGGCCATAAGCAAAAGGTATGATGACTTCCTTGCAGTTAACAGGGTTGACCTCCAGGTCCCGGAGGACTCAATATACGGTGTCCTGGGACCCAACGGGGCAGGTAAGACTACGCTCATATCAATGCTCTGCACCATCCTCCACCCGACATCAGGGAGGGGATGGGTGAATGGATACGATATTGTGAGGGAGTCAAAGAAGGTGAGGGAGTCCATAGGGATAGTATTCCAGTCAAGGGCCCTTGACGATATCCTCACAGGGAGGGAGCACCTTGAAATGCACGCAGCCCTCTACGGAGTCCCGGGGGATATAAGGAAACAGAGGATAGAGGAGGTCCTTGAACTCATAGCCCTCGGTGACAAGGCGGATGAATACGTGAAGACCTACTCTGGAGGTATGAAGAGGCGGCTCGAGATAGGCAGGGGCCTCATACACCACCCCAGGGTACTCTTCCTTGATGAACCAACACTCGGACTCGACCCCCAGACCAGGGAGAGCATATGGAAGTATATAAGGAAGCTCAACAGGGAGGAGGACGTCACGGTGCTCCTCACAACACACTACATGGAGGAGGCCGATAAACTCTGCGACGAGGTGGCAATAATGAGCCGGGGCAGGATAATAAAGGCCGACGCACCCCGGAACCTTAAAAGGGAGCTCGGGGCCGATAAGATAACCGTGAAGGTTGACAGGGCAGGGGAGTTCTATGAACTCATAGGTAAACAGGACTACGTCAGGGAGGCCTTCATCTCAGGGGATGAGATAAAGCTGCTGGTGGAGGCCGGCGAGAACCTAATACCCGAGATAGTGAACTTCGCAGCGGCCCGGGGATTCTACATCAGGTCGGTTGAACTGGAGCACCCGACCCTTGAGGATGTCTTCATAAAGTACACGGGTTCAGGTATAGGCGGGGAGGCCTGATACCGATGCCGGAACTTGAAGGTATATACACGATATGGCTCCGTGAGATGAAGAGGTTCTTCAGGTACAGGTCAAGGATAGTGACGTCGGTTGTGACACCTCTGCTGTGGCTCATAATATTCGGGACCGGCCTGGGGGCCGCTGTACGCTTCGGAGGAGTTTCAGGGGGGTACAGGGCCTTCATCTACCCGGGTATAATCGGCCAGACCATACTCTTCACCTCAATATTCTCGGGGGTCTCGGTGATAATAGACAGGCAGTACGGTTTCCTCAAGGAGATCCTCGTAGCCCCGGTATCAAGGCAGGCGATAGTTATAGGGAAGGCCCTGGGTATAAGCACAGCCTCCATGATTCAGGCAGCCATACTCCTCCTCCTCTCATTCATAGTGGGTGTTACCATGTCCCCGGCCTGCTTTGCCGTGAGCATGGTCATAGCCCTCATAATATCCATGGGACTCGGCGGGCTGGGCCTTGTTATCGCGGCCTTCACGGATAGTATGGAGGGGTTCAACCTTATAATGAGCTTCATAGTCCTTCCGATATTCCTCCTGAGCGGGGCCCTGTTCCCCATCACGGGCCTCCCGGCATGGCTGCAGGGCGCGGTCTACATCAACCCCCTCACCTATGCTGTTGACGCCCTCAGGTTCACCATACTCAGGGAGTCGGTCCTCCCCCTCGGCCTTAACCTTGCCGTTATAACATTCTTTGCAGTGGTTTCTGTCTCGGCAGCAGCATTCCTCTTCAGCAGGAAGGAGCAGAACCTGATGTGATCCATTACTGTCAGGTTTCATAGGAGGATGGGGAAATCTACCGTCACACTTCACCCAGAGGAATCAGTGTATCCTAACCATAAATCATAAATATTAAAAACTTATTAATAAGTAATTGCATAGAATATGCAGACCTGTTGGAGACAGCTTTAAAATAGGCGGTATCGTATGGAAATTCCGTTTCTGGCATGGCATGGTGAGTATATTGTTTTTTCTGATTTAAAATAGACAGAATATCCATGTAATTTCAATTTTCAAAGTTACTATTTTTTTAAGGGGATGGAGCAGAATCTCATCCCTAGCGGGGCCTCAGGACTGATGAATCATGATGCACATGAAAATAAACATATCCGTGAAGGATGAAACATCACATTAAAACTTTATTATTTTTATTGAATAGTCAAATTTATATATTTAAACATCAAATTAAAATATGAGTTATATGTAGGAGAGTTGAAGTGGAGTTAAAAAATTGAATTTTTAGCTTTGAACACACTTGAGAGAGTTTAGATATGTCAGAGAATCTGGAAAGGTCCTTTTTCATGAAAAATGTTCTATAGTTATATAATGTAATAATAACATTTTATTAAGGGGGGTTGGAATGTTAACATCTGTTCGAGATCTGGGGAAATATCTCAGGATTTATGAGAATATCAGTGCTGAAAGGGCATTCATAGAGGCTAATAAACTTTCTGGAATCAAACATGTCATATGCGCGGTTTTTATAAAGGAAAACCATAAGTTAAAGTATGAAGGAATTCATCTGGAACAATTCACCGCTCAAAAGGTTGATAAGTATCTGTATAGACAATTCAGGCATCGATTGTGGGACACTGTTCCGACTTCTAGGGTTCAAACTCCTGATAAATTAATAGATAGATTGAAGAAATGGTTCATAACATATGCGGGAAAAAAGAATAACTTCTGGGGCGATGAATTAATAAAAAAATTGAATGATGTGGTTATTGACAAAAACGGGGATTTATCAGAAGATATTAAACAAGACATCGTTTCCATCCTTGAGGAGATACCTAAAAGAGAAATAAATAATACTCTTTTTACAGTAAAAATAAGGGAGGGTGAGGCTGAGAAATACCCGGGGGACATAGAAATCTTCAAAAAAATTTTCCGGGAAGAATCTCTTAAGAAATTTTATGAGAGGAAATTTGATAAGGAAATTATTTCTAAAGGTGTAGGAACCTGTTATCTCTGCGGGGAGTCTAAGGAGGTCTATGGCTTCGCATCGCCTTTTTCTGTTTATACAGTTATGAAAAAGGGATTTGCTTCAAATTTTGTCCAGGAAAATTCCTGGAAACAATTACCCCTATGCGAAGATTGTGGTATAAACTTAGAAATTGGCAAGGAATTTATTAATAACTACCTTTCAAAGTCATTTTTTGAATATAACTTCTATGTTATACCTTACTACGTGGTTGGAGACATTAATGATGTTTTAATTGAGGAGATAAAAGATGATGAAAGGAGGCTGAAAAGTAGAAGCTTGCTTTCATTGGAAGATGATATACTGGATATACTGAAGGAAAATAAGGATTTCCTCGTTTTTATATTTGTTTTTTATAAAAGGGGGCAGGGAGATAATTTTGATATACATAAATACGTTGAGGATGTACCTCCTTCATGGATAAAAGCGCTTTTTGAGGCTTTTTATGGTGTAGAAAAATCCATTTTTGAAGAGGAACAATTAAAGATGATCTTGGGTGACAAATGGTCTGGAGATCTGATTGATGGTTCATGGGATGGTAAGAGTAGGGGGGATATGACTCTAGGGGGCTTAATTAAAACCTTCTTTAAAGATCATGATAACTTCTTCCTTGATACTGTGGGCAATATTTTAGCTCAGAGAAGTTTAAATAGAGGATTAATTGTCTCTTTTTTTATTAAGCAGATAAGAACTGAGCATGTGAACGATAGGGATTTTGGAGAGAAGTTGTTGTGCTTGAAATCACTGTATTTGCTGGAGTTTTTGAATAGACTTGATTTATTGGGGGTAAATAATATGGATAAATTAAGACATTCTTCAGGTGAAGTGGAGAATACAGTTGTTGGCAAGATTGACTCGTTTTTCAAGGAGTTTGAAAACGTGTTTGATACTCCTGAGAAAAGGGCGGTGTTTTTGCAGGGAGTACTTACGAAATTTCTATTGGATGTACAGTATGCGCAGCGAAAATCCACTCCCTTCAGGTCTAAATTGAAGGGTTTAAAGCTTGATAGGAGGGATATCAGAAGATTACTGCCAGAAGTAACAGAAAAATTAAGGGAATACCGGGTTGCTTACCCACTACTGGAGGAGGAAGTTTCAAAATATTTGATTGAAACTGAAAATAGCGGATGGAAACTATCAAAGGATGATATAAGCTACTATTTTGCTCTTGGAATTAATTTAGGAGGCGCTTTTAAAGAAAAAAAGGGTGTTTACCATGAATGATTTTATAAAAAATAGATCTGAAATCCTGTTTTTATATGATGTGAAGGATGCAAATCCAAACGGAGATCCTTTAGATGAAAACAAACCCAGAATAGATGCGGAGCGAAATATAAACATTGTGACTGACCTGAGACTAAAAAGGACTATCAGGGATTATCTGCACAACTTCAGGGGGGAGGATATATTTGTAATAAAGGATGTAAAGAATGATGGCACGCAAAAAACTAGAGAAGAAAGAATAGAAGAACTTCAGCAAGACCTGAAAAAACTTAAAGTAAAGGATGATAAACGATTTGAGGAAGAAAAAAGATTAATTCTTGAAAAATATATTGATATGAGATTATTCGGTGCAACCATAGCTCTTAAGGGATCTGGTAAAAAGGGGGGACGGTCCATAACCTTTACGGGTCCAGTTCAGTTTAAATTCGGAAGATCATTACACGAAGTTGAAGTTAGGAGCATAAAGGGCACCAGTGTCATGCCATCAAAGGCGGAGGCCCAGCAAGGAACCTTTATAGAGACCCAAATTTTACCATACTCACTGATAGCATTTTATGGAATCATCAATGAGAATGCAGCTCGCACGACTTTCCTAAAAGAGAGTGACATCTATCTGCTGCTTGATGGTCTCTGGAACGGGACCAAAAATCTTATTACAAGGTCAAAGATTGGTCAGATGCCACGAATGCTACTCAGAATCATTTATAAAGAAAATAATTACCATATAGGTGATTTGGATAGGAAGATAAAGTTAATAACAGAGGGCATTGATGAAAGGGAGATAAGGGATTTGTCAGAATTCAAATTAGATGTTTCAAAACTATTTAAAACGTTGAAGGATAATCAGAAAAAGATAGATAGAATAGAACTTAAGGTTGATGATGAGCTTGAATTTGTTGATGGAGCTGAAACAATAGATTTCACTCAAAAACTTGGAGAGATAGCTGAACTGAAAACACTGGATTTATAATGTGAGCACCATGGAAATAGATAAGGTACTTGTGTTTGATATATGGGGAGATTACGGTCATTTTAGAAAGATAGAGACCACAACTTCCCCATTAACATATTCAATCCCACCCAAGACATCTTTAAATGGATTGTTAGCTGCTATTTTGGGTTTTGAAAGAGACTCCTATTATGAAATCTTTTCAAACGATAACGTAAAGTACGCTATAAAAATTTTGGAACCCATAAAAAAGATCAATATAAACATTAATTTGATTAACACCTCTAATGGGTTCTTCCTTTGGGATAATAAATCGCATCCACACTCTCCAACTCCCTTTGAGTTTATTAAGGATCCGAATTATAGGATTTACGTATGGCTAAAAGATCTTGAAATCTACAGGAAACTCAGACTTCATCTTGAAGAACATAAAAGTGTATTCACACCCTATATGGGTATCAGTGAATGTATTCTGAACTTCAGGTTCCAAGGAGAGGTGGATGTTTATAAGGTGGATTCTAATGAATATGTCCATACCGTTATTAGAAATAAAGATTTCAAAGTAGATAAAGAAGATCTGAAGAGAGGAATGCGGTGGACGATAGAAAACATACCTCTAACTATGGGCCCTGATCGAAGGGTTTTAAAATATGAAAGGGTACTTTTTGAACAGAATGGCAAATCATTGGGGGCCTCCGGAGGAGAGATATACAGGGCTGGTGAGAATAACATTGTATTACTCTAAACTCTATTCTCATCCTGATAAGCAATTGGCGGACCATTTAAAAAATGTGGCAACGCTATCAAGAAACATCATTAATTCAAAGTTTATAAAGAATAAAAGGCTCATGGGTGATATATCCTATTTGATAGGAGCCGCTCATGACTTTGGAAAATCCACTACAGCATTCCAGAAAATGCTGATAACCAATAAGAGGACAAAAAAAGCAAGTCACAGTTTTCTATCATCATTATTTGGATACTTCATTGTAAAGGATTTTTTGATCAAGACTGATAGGATAGATGAGCTATGGTATATTCCATCTGTTTCATGGATCGTTATAAGCAGACATCATACAAATATTGGGAATATAAAGGAAGAGTCGCGTAAATTGAGAGATCAAAAGAAAATAAGGCTTATAAAGGAACAGATGGAGGATATCAAACATAAAAAAGAAGAAATAGAAAATATTTATAATGAAATACTGGTTGACTTTGAGGATTACGATTTAGATTTAAACACATTTTTTGAAGAATTTGACGTTTTAGTTGGCGAAATATATAAAAAAACGAGGAAACTTGCCAGGGAAGGGGGTCTTAGAGCTTATTTTGAAATATTATTTTTTTACTCAGTACTCCTCGATTCAGACAAAATGGATGCATCGGGTAGTAAAATTCCTTCAAGAATTGGAAACCTGAGCAAAGACCTCGTAGATGACTACAAGGCTAAAAGGTTCAGATCCATCCAGAGAGGATCAATGGATAAACTAAGAGAGAGGATTTATCAGGAGGTCAATGAGAGGCTTGGAGAGATTGATATAAAAAGGGATAGAATTCTCTCAATAAATGTACCTACCGGCACAGGTAAAACTCTTACAGGATTTTCATTTGCACTGGGTCTTCGGGAAAGATTAAATAATGTTTTTTGTTTTGAACCAAAAATAATTTATTCACTACCATTTTTAAGCATAATAGATCAGAATGCAAGTGTAATAGGGGAAATTTTGAGTTCTGATAGGTTTAAAAGAAATTCAAAGATTCCATCGAATTTATTGCTTAAACACCACCATCTTGCAGATATAGAATACAGGGAACTGAGGAACAATGAATTGAACCTGCTAGATATTAACAGTTCTCTTATTTTAACAGAGGGATGGCACTCAGAGGTAGTAATAACGACCTTTTTTCAGCTTTTCCATAGTATATTAACAAATAAAAACAGAGCAGCCAGAAAATTCCATAACATAGTAAATTCGGTTATATTGCTGGATGAGATTCAGTCAATACCTCATAAATATTGGCATCTTATAAATATGGTTCTTAAACATCTCGCATTTGAATTTAATTGCTATTTCATACTAATGACGGCCACAAAACCCTTGATTTTCGATGATTCTGAAATAAAAGAATTAGTTAAGGATAAGGAGCTTTATTTTGAATCCTTTGATAGGGTTGTATTTAATTTTAATTTGAATCCATTGGACTTTGATTCATTTAAAGAAATGATCCTTGAAAAAATAAAAAAGGATGATAAAGACATTATGGTGGTATTGAACACGGTCAAATCATCCCAGAAACTCTACTGTTATCTTAAAAAAGAATTGTGCAATGATATCAAATCAAGAAGCTGTGTTGATGGTGATGGTATATGCAATTTCCCTGGCCTTGAACTGATCAATATGTCTACATATATTCTGCCCAGGTACAGACTCAAAAGAATAAAAAGAATTAGAAAAGATAATAAAAGAAAGGTTATAATAACCACGCAGTTGGTTGAAGCAGGAGTTGATATAAGCGTTGATGTAGTTTATAGGGATTTAGCACCGTTAGATGCAATAATACAGACAGCAGGGAGGTGCAACAGAAACTATAGTGGATCAAAAGGTGAGGTGAATATTGTAATTGTTAAGGATGAGAAAGGGAACTTTTTATATCAACATGTCTATGATCCTTTTCTTATAGATTCCACAAAAATTATCTTAAAAGATATGAAGGGCGAGGTGTCAGAAAATGACTTTGTATTTAGATCAGCAAAAAAATATTACCTCTTATTAAAAGAAAGAGGGTCATTCGACGAATCTTTAAATTTAATAGAGAGCTTAAAGTGCCTTAATTTTCAGGAAACTTCTCAATTTGCCCTTATAGAAAAGACGAGAAGTATGTCCATATTTGTGGAATTAGACAAAAAAGCGAGATCTATAAGGGAAGAACTTGATAATATAATGCAAATGGATCGTTTTATTCGAAAAAGCGAACTAATGAGGCTCAAAATATATATAAATGATTTTTCGCTGTCTATAAATTATGGTGAGGATAAAGGCCTGAATTCTCTGCCAATGATAGGTGAACTTGAAGATTTCAGGTATATCCCTTTAGAGAATCTAGAGGATTTTTACCTGATGGATATTGGCTTAACAGTGAAATGGCAAACTAATAAGCTAGGTTGCACTAAATGATTTTAAGTAATCTTTTAAAAGAAATTTAGACAGCAAAAACTGGATGTTCTTGTCACCTTATATTAGTGAAATCTGAGCTTAACGTATGACTATCTTCTATGATATCCTTAAAAATCATGTCCAGCAGAGAAAAATAGATTTTCATCTCTCAGGGTTGGAGGGGTCTCAGGACTGATGAATCATGATGCACATGAAAATAAACATATCCGTGAAGGATGAAACATCACATTAAAACTTTATTATTTTTATTGAATAGTCAAATTTATATATTTCAGCTTCTAATTAAATCACAGTGATTATACTCTGGAGGGATTGAAGTAAGACTGAAAATTGAACTCAAATCACCTATGAGGCCATTCAAGATTCCATACAACTACAATCACGTTGTATCCTCCATAATCTACAGAAGGATAGCTGACCTTGACCTTGCAAGTGAACTCCACTCCAGAGCTGGTTTTAAATTCTTCACGTTCTCACAGCTCAGCATACTTCGGAGAAAAACCTACAAGAACTTCCTGGTATCAGAGGATGGTAGATTCCACCTTTTCATATCATCACCGAATCATGAACTCATCAAGAACCTTGTAGAGGGGTTTATCGATAAACCAGAAATTGATTTTCTGAGGAGAAAGGTCCAGGTGGAGTATGTGGAGTTCCTTGAGCCCCCTGAATTCAGAAGGAACATGAAGTTCAGGACACTATCTCCGATAATCATTAAGACGGTGAAGAAGGATAATGGTGAACTAAGACAGTGGGATGTCAACCCTAATGACCTTAAATTCTATGAGAACATGCAGAAGAACCTTGTAAGGAAATACAGGGAATTCTATGGGGACTATGATGGGGATGAATACCTCAAGGTTATCCCCTATCAGAGTTCCATTAAGAGGAAGAGAATCATGATCCCTAAGGAGGGTTCTGAGACATACCATCGCGCCTATCACATGAAGTTCCGGGTAGAGGGTGACCCACGACTTCTAGAGTTTGGATACGACTGTGGCTTCGGTGAGAAGAACAGCATGGGATTCGGGATGGTGGTGTCATCATGAAATATGAATTCAAAGGGAGCTCAGACCTTGAATTTACAGGTAACTGGTTTATAGATGCAGGTATAATGGGTTTTGTAAGGCTCATGGAGGATGTCTATGGCTTCAGCATAAGGGAACTCCAGGAATTGGTTGAAAAACATGAAAAAGCAGTCTACTATGGTCTTTTCCCCTTTGCATACATCTACACAGAATTGAAAAGAAAGTCATCATCTGATCCTGTTTCATCTGATTTTATAGACAAATTTAAGGATGAAATTTTAGGAAGGGACTTTGAATCAGAAAAAAAGATCTTCGATTTCACCTGGAATAACTATGTGACAAGGGCCACTGAAAACCTATGGGTAGAAGACAAAATTAAAAAAATCCTCCCAAAGAAAAAATCTGAAGTGGGAAAAGTTAAATTTGGAAAATTTAAATTACCTGAAAAACTCAGGGTAACTGCTGAAAAGATCAAGGAACTTGAATTAAATTTAACTGCCAATTACGAAGATGAATTAAAGGAGCTATTGGGACACAAGAATATAAAGTATACAGAGGATATTCATAAAATCTTAGAAATCAAATCTCAGGATCTTTCTGATTTTAATGAAGAATTCTCTGATTCTATTGCTTTATATAAAACCAGACTGACTGAATTCATAGCTCTACTCAGGGAGTTCTGGGAAAAGGACGTTATAGGTGGGGGTGAAACGCCTGATGAAATGGATTCGTTTTATAGAATACCTATAGACAACAAGTTTTATAAGAATTTTCTGTTCTTCAATCCTTCCTCAGGTTATAAAAAACAGAGGAAAGGACTTTACGATGTGATGACTTTCAATATAACTGATCAGAAGATACTTAAGATGGTAGACAAAACAGTGAATAAGTTCTTAAAGTCCTATAAAGAGGCGGGGAATACTTACTATGCACCCATAGCAAGCAAACACTTAAAAAACTTCACAGAACACCTTTTTATATACCTACTCTGTTCTGACAGGGCATTCGAATTCTTTAATGGTATAGGTTATATTCTTTTCTATTCTAATGACATTGAAATCACATACAAGGTAAATAAAGGGTTAAAGATTAAAAAATCAAGGATAGAAGATACGAGCTTGCTTTTGAGTGCCACCTGGCAAGAAGTCATAGATGCTGTGGTAGAATTAAAATCTGAGTGGACCCTTGAGAACATGTACTTCATAAAGTACGCTAACATTGACAGTCAGACCCAGAGAATAATTGATGTTGAATATATCGGAATTTCCAGGATTCATTCAACAATCATTCTTGATGATACCATACGCGAAAGCCTTAACAGAAGGCTTCAGATCAGACAAAACGAATATAAATGGCTTTTAGAGGAGTTAATTAAAAATAGGCGACTTAAACCATTTATAATGGATCACATAATCCTCAGAGCGAATAAAAATACCCGCCAGCGGAATATTAAATCACTTCTCTATGCTCTTGCAGTGGATTCACAATTATTTTCACAACAGGGGCGACTGGTTTTTGAGGATCCCCTTAAAATTTCCCCCAGAATGGAAGAAACTATTTCAAAGATAAAGGATTCCTATAATGAGATGAACAGGGCGCGCAGGAACATCTCAGAACTCATAAAACAGAGCGAGAGGGAAAACATTTTACACCCCTTGGTATCGATAATAAGGAGGGGTAACAAGTATCTATTTGTAAACACCCTCCTGAAGGTCCTGACTCCCAAGAAAGATGCTCTAAAGTACTTGAATAGTTATTTATTTGAAAGAATCCTTCAGAATGACGACACATGGGATTTATATGCTACCGCCCTTATCACAGGACTTTTAGGAGGAATATAATGTCGAAGAAAATGAAACCAATCTCAGGGAGAGATTATAAGGAGATAAAGAGATACTCAATGCGCGCCTTTAAAAATATAGGCTCGGAGAGCTACCGTCAAAGGCTCGTATACAAGCTGTTGAACACTGCAAGGACAAATAATCAGACAGAGTTTTTTTCATTTCTTCTGAGGACACTCAATTCAAGAAAAGGTGACGAAAACATTAAAATGTTGTGCAATAAGTTGGGGTGGATCTATCCGCTGAACCAGGAAAATTTTGAGAAGGTTGCATACTCTATAATTTTAGGTATAATGGCTGCGAATAAAGGTGATTGAAATGTCAAGGTACATCGTTATGGATATTGTCTTTTATGGCAACTCTCTGAACTATGACCAGGGAAGTGGAAACTATCAGGAATTGAAGAAGATAACGAAATGGGACGGTAGGCAGTACACAATGGTAAGTAGATATGCATTGAGGTACAGCCTCCTTGATACAGCAGAGAAGATGAACATATTCAAAGTCGCGGATGCCGGGAATCTCATAAAGTCAGGCACTGGTGATAAAACTGTGATACAACCAGCCACAGAGTTTTTGCTTTCAGGCGAAATACTTAATTTTCCTGAATTCGACCTTTTCGGTTATCTGATAACTGAGACAACACCACAGAACTTCAGGACAGCCCCGGTTAAACTTAGCCATGCGGTTTCCATGACACCATTCATGTACGATGCTCATTTCAATGCAAACATAGGTCTGGCAAACCGTATGCGCAAACGTTACGGTGAAATGAAACCAAACCCCTTCACTGCGGAGGAGCATGAAACATTCTACCAGTATTCAATAGTTGTGGACGTCGACAGTATCGGAGAACTTGAGATCTACATCTCTGAGGATAGTAAGATAACAGTAAATGATGAAACATTCAAACCTGAAAAGATTGAGAATGATAAAGATGGTAATGGATTAACCATCCACCTGAAGAACAGAAAAAACAAAAAGAAGATACGCCAGTCAAAATCAGTTGAATTATGCGAATTTGATAAAATTGATAAGACTTACGTGATAAGATATCGCCTTAAGGACGAAGAAAAAATCAAAGAACGAGTTAAATCATTTATAACTGCAGTTATGAATCTTAAAAGAAGCATAAAGGCTCGAAATGAGGATTTATCCCCCAAATTACTTGTAATAGGGCTTTACAGGGACTCCCCCTATGAGACCTTCAGGGACAGGATCTCCCTGCTGGATGAATATAGGGAGGAGGAATACGATGAAATAGAAGAACGGGAGACAGACAGTGGTCGTATACTCAGGGTGAAGCATTTAACAAGTAAGACGAGGAGACCAATTTTTGAAATAAAGGGCTTAAAAGGGGAAGCTTCAGATGTTAAGGGAGCCGGCGATTTTGTAGAAAAAATCTTTGAAGGGAATGACGAACTTTCAGAGGTGGTAGTATTCACTGATCCAAGCATAGAAATTAAAACAGATGATAATTAGGGGATATAAATGGATAAAACCATTATAATCGAAGTATTCCAGCCATTCGCCCAGTACAGAAACCCATTCACCTTTGACTACGCACAGACATACCCTCTGAGCCCCAAATCAACCATCGTAGGGATGCTACAGAACGCAACAGGTAACTACTATGATGAAAGAATCAGCGAAGTTCAGGTTAGCATCCACGGACTCTTCGAAAGTTTCTTCTGGAATTACCAGAGCTTTATTCTGGGAGATATAAAGATGGTAACCCATAGGGGGAGACTGAAATTATGGAATAAAGGCTATCCCCTTTATAACGAGAACAAGAAATCACAGCGAAGCCCATCATACCAGCAGGAACTTTTCAATGGACATTATTACATATTCTTGAGGGGAGATAGAGACATAATTGGGGAAATTGAGGAATGCCTTAAAAGACCCGCCAAACCCCTTTATCTTGGCCGGGCAGAGGACGTAATATTCATAAGACGTATTCACAACACATTCGATGTGGAGGAACGGGAGGTGAAGAGCAACCTCTGGCTAACATACCCAACATACATAAAACTTGAACATGAAGATACTTTCTTTCCGATAAGGGATAAGAGGTTCCCTGTTTACTCCATACCTAAAAAGGTCCTCTTCAAAAATAAGGGCAGTAGCATCATATCAAATAAGGCCGAGCTGAATCCCTCAACAGAAAGGGTCCCCGAATTCGAGAATGTAATGTACACCGGAATGAACCAGGTAATATTCCTAGAGGACCGGGTGATGGTTGAGAAATTTAGACTTAATGATGGATTCATATTCAAGATACCTCTTAACTTTGGGTGGCTATGATGAATTTGAGTGATACTTTAAGGGCTAAGTCCAGCGACCAACCAAATTACCTTCTGAAAGAACACTTAAAGGAGACTGTTGAAAGAATAAATGATTTCTATGATTTCTTTAATAAAAATAAGGATAGATTTACATATGATATTGATGATAGAACATTCTCTGGTCTTGCAATGGCAGCAATTATCCATGACCTTGGAAAGGTGGATTATAACTTCCAGAGAAAACTCATGACTCAGGAGGAACTTGAAGGAGAATCCTGGAGACTCATCGATGAAGTTCTGGCACCACTTAAGTCCATTAAGAGATCTCCCCGTCATGAAATTCTATCAGTTATATGGAGCATCTTTCTCATGGGCAATGATGATGTTGATGCAAAGATGAGGACAGCCATACTTCTCCACCACTACAATGAATACTTCATAAATGAAAAGGATCTGATGGAACTCGTTTTCACCTACAAGGATACTTTTGAAACATACCTCTCATTTATACTTGAAAAAGGCGAAGTTCTCGAAGGATTTTTGCTTGAAGTCCTTGATTATATAGGATCAACCATAAAATCAGAACTTATAGATTCAGCCATTCATTTATTGAAATCCAGCATGGACTTTAGAAGGGCAGAAGAACTTCTTAGAAGGATAAGAGAATATGATGATGACATCTCTGAGATGGCGGCATTTTACGAGCCCGAAAAGGATTCAATTGATTTCCTCGTTATTTCAGGGATTCTCAGGAGGGCAGATTACTCAGCAAGCGCGGATACCAGAATAGAATCCTTTGATCCACAAGTGTATCTGGATGTTAATGAGAGGATCATATCCCGGTTCGGGAAGGATGTCTGGCAGTCAAACTTACTGCAAGAGGTGGGAAGAAGTGATAAAATGATCCTCATTGCACCAACAGGATCTGGGAAAACGGAATTTTCACTTTTATGGGCGGCTGAAAATGGCAGGAAACTATTATACACCCTCCCATTAAGGGTGGCACTTAACGATATCTTCATGAGGCTAAGGGGAAATGAAGGATATTTTGAACCCTTAGGGGTAGATATTCTCCACTCAACCGCGTTCATTGAGTACCTTAAGGAAGAAAAGGGTGGAAGAGAAATTGATGTTGATGCCATGTTAACATCTGCGAGGATGCTGTCCTCACCCGTACTCCTCACAACACCTGACCAGACACTTTTAACATCCCTTAATTACTTTGGCTCAGATAAAGTTATTTCCACTTACCCATTCTCTTCGGTTGTGATAGATGAAATACAGACCTATGACGAGGAAATGGCTGCAATTATAATAAAAACACTGGGAATAATAAATAACCTTAAAGGGAATGTACTCGTGATGACAGCAACCCTTCCACCATACTTCACTAGCTTCTTCGAAGCAATGAATTTCAGGGTCGTCGATGTTGCCACAGCAACCAACAATAACATAAAGAATCTTGACATGAAAAGACACAGATTCAAACTTATAGATAAACCCATGTTTGATGATGAACTTGAAGCTTCAGACGAGATTCAAAATTTCATCCAGGATAACAGCGGTAAAAACATCCTTATTGTTGTGAACAATGTTAGAAAAGCAATCGAACTTTACAGGAATCACTCAGAAGATGAAAACGCCTATCTTCTCCACTCAAGAATCCTTGAAAATGAGAAATCAGAGAGAATAAGAGATATAAAGGAAAAGAAGGAAAAAGGAGAACGTTTAATTGTTATATCAACCCAGATGATTGAGGCATCAGTGGACATTGACTTTGATATTATGATAACAGAGATTTCAACCATTGATAGCCAGATACAGAGATGGGGAAGAGTCTATAGAAATAGGCATGGGCATTATTCATCCCAGGACCCTAACATCATAATATTCACAGGTGCCGATAAAAGAACAAAAAGAATCTACGACGCTAAGGTTTTAAAGGCAACTATTCATGTTCTGAGGGACTATGAAGGCCAGCTACTTGATTACCGCCAAGAAAAAAGGATGGTGGATGAGACATTTGATTACAGAATAAATGGATTTAGCCTTAGGGAAATTTATGAGAAGAGGATCCATGATATTTTAGAGGATCTTGACTACTTTGAAGTTGAAAAGAAAAGCCAGGCCCAGAAGATATTCAGGAAAATGGCAGGTTATAAGGTATTCATACCGGATCTTGTCATGCAGTATTCTGACTCTGAGACAGAAAAACTATTCGCAGAGTTGATAAAAAAGGACTTTAAAACATGGAAGGATATTCTTGAAGAGATTAAATCTTTGACAGATAATGAATTATCGATTTGGGATCTCAAAAGAACATTATATGACTATTCAATTAACATACCTATCTTTTATGAGGAAAAAAGTGACTTCTGGGCAAGGACAGTTGGTGAATTCAGGGGATTCTATATATGGGGGAACATCTCATCAGAGAAACTGGAAGACCTCAAGGAGTTAGGCGCTGACAGCATTTTTGAAGAGACAGAATCTCCATTCATATCTTAAAGGCGATCACTTGATCTCAGAGTTTGAAAAGAACATCAAGATAAGGGGATTGCAGATTAACTACTATTTTGTATGTAAGCGGAAGCTTTGGTTCTTCTCACACCATATTCAGATGGAGAGAGAATCTGAACTCGTAATCCTTGGAGGACTACTTCATGAGGAATCATACAACAATGAAAAAAAGGAATTAATAATTGATAATCTCATATGTGCGGATTTTATAAAAAAAGGAAAAACACTGGAGGTTCATGAAGTTAAGAAGAGCAACAAGATGGAGACCGCCCACAGGTTTCAGCTACTCTATTACATGCATTATCTTAAAAATAAAAAAGGAATACAAGATATTAAGGGTGTTATTGATTATCCTAAGATAAAAAAAAGAACGGAGATAATTCTCAGAGAGGAGGATGAGAAAGAGCTGAAGAGGGTAATGAGTGAAATTAACTCTATAATTTTTGGAAAAGTTCCAAAACCAGTCAGAAAGTCCATATGTAGCAAATGCGCTTACTTTGAGTTATGCTGGATCTAGTTCTACTATAAAGTGAGAGGAAAAGATTATATGGGGTCATGAAGTTCACCTGATAACCCACTGCCAGGTTTGATAATGACAAGGAAAAATATTATTGACTACGTATTATGCTCTGAAGATGAATCAGAGCTGTTTGATAATGACAAGGAAGAATTATTATATAACAACGGATGGTGTCTTGAAAAGAAGAGAGAACACTATATATTTTATAAATAAGGATTCAAAACGTCCACTTCCCATCAACAAGATATACACAATATATAGTTATGGGGCTCTTAGTATTTCCTCCCAGGTTCTGAATCTTCTTTCAAGGGAGAGCATACCAGTCCATTTTTTTAACAGATATGGTTACTACACGGGCTCCTTTTATCCACGCGAGTCCTTAATTTCAGGGGATCTTATAATTAAACAATCTGAACATTTCCTGGATCATGAAAAGAGAATTGAACTTGCAAAGTACTTTGTCAGAGGAGCTGCCCATAATATGCAACGGGTGCTGGATTATTATAAAATAGAAAATGGTGTTGGAGAGATACTTAGGAGTCTTGATAATTCCAAATCAATTACTGATGTTATGAATGTTGAAGCAAGGATACGCGCAGATTACTACACAATGCTTGATATGATCCTTCCTGACGACTTCAAAATTGTTAAAAGGACTCGAAGGCCACCCACTAATATGATGAATTCACTTATTAGTTTTGGGAATTCTCTTCTATATTCAACCATCATTAGCGAGCTCTACAATACACAACTCAATCCAACGATATCTTATCTTCATGAACCCTTTGAGAGAAGATACTCCCTTGCACTGGATCTCAGCGAAATCTTTAAACCAATACTTGTAGACAGGCTCATTCTTTACATGATTAAAAAGAAGATTATTAAAATAGGGGATTTTGAAAGGGACATGAATTACTGTCTTCTCAATGACTCTGGAAGAAAAAAATTCATAATTGAATATGATAAAAGGCTCAGCAAGACCATCAAGCATAAGGATCTGGGAAGGAAGGTGTCCTACAGGCGCCTTATAAGACTTGATGCCTATAAGCTCATAAAGCATCTCATTGGGGAGAAAAGGTACGAACCATTTAGGATCTGGTGGTAGAATGTATATCATCATAGTATATGATATAGGGGTTGAAAGGGTTAATAAGGTCAAATCTTATCTTAGAACAGAGCTTTACTGGATACAGAATTCTGTTTTCGAGGGTGAAGTTACACAGAGCCAGTTTAAACGAATAAAAACCAATTTAAAGAATATAATTGACAAAGAAAAGGACTCTGTAATAATATATTCATTTAGATCTGAGGATGCTATGGAAAGGAAGGTTATAGGTAAAGAAAAAGCCCCGATGGATTTTGTAATATGATTAAATTAATTACTTTTTTGTTTCAGGACTTTAAGAGTAATATATGATGGAAACAAGAATTATGAATCCTTCGTCCATGACATGATTCTGAGAATATAATTTATATTAATTATTACTTTAATCTTTATTTTATGTTTTTAGTTTTTATATGAATCATTTTAAATATTACCATGCTTAAATCTTTCATAATTGAGTATAAATAAATTTTAGATCACCATATTCTCATTCAGAGCATTTCATGGGATATATGAAGCGTTTTATTGGGGATCGACGAATTTATAACTCTAAAAGAAAAAAATTTTGAAAACGAAACAGGTAAAATACGGGAAAAATCGCCCGGGTTAAAATCAGACCAATTTGGGATTGAAATTATTTTTTTATCTTATAAGGTTCTAATCATCCATTCCAGATTTCTTTTACTTTCACAGAAATAATCTTTCTTTTAAGGAGACTGTTCAATCATACCCTGAGACTAGCGCGGTCGGTTAGTATTCACATTTACCATATAACCTTTTTCATTTAGTCTCAATCATAAATTATATATTACTCATCATATAGTTTTATAATCAAAACGTTAATTCTGGTGTTACAAATGAAACTTGAAGATATACAGCTGGCTGCCCTTCTTCATGATATAGGTAAATTTTATCAGAGAACATCTTTACAACTCAGTAAATACAAGGGACGCACTGACCTGGACCTTGGGCGTTCAGGAGCCCATGGTAAGTGGTCAGCGGAATTTGTAACCGAAAATAATCTTGGGGAGGACATAGAGGACCTTGTACTCTACCACCACAATCCTTCAAACTCCAGAAACCCTGAGTACGCCAGAATAATAAGGGATGCGGATCATCATTCAGCCTCTGAAAGGAAAAGTGCTGAATCAAAACAGAAGGTTAAGGAAAACCCACTCATATCGGTATTCTCCCGGGTTAACATAACTGACGAGAAACCTGAAGGCGAGTACTACCTGCCGCTCAGGGAACTTGATCCCAGGAGTCTTGACAGCATAAAACCTGAGAGGATGAAGAAGGCGGTGATGTCCGGCTACAACCTTACAGGGGAATACAGGAGGCTTTGGAAGCTCTTCTCAGATGAAATGAAAGGACTTAGAAGACCGGATCTCAACACAGTATATCATCTCCTGAGGAAGTACACATCACTCATACCGTCAGCCGTTTACATGAGCGTACCGGACATATCACTCTTTGACCACCTCCGCACTACGGCCGCCCTGGCCGGCTGCCTGTACCTCCAGAGGGAGGATGGGGGGGATGGTAAGCCATACCTGATAGTATCCGGTGACGTTTCGGGGATTCAAAACTTCATAACAAGTGTGGCGTCGCCTGATGAGGCTCAGAAGGGGATGAGTAAACGTTTAAGGGGAAGATCCCTCTACATAAGCCTCCTTACGGATGCTGTTGCAAACAGGATAATCTCTGAGATGGGCCTTTCCCAGTCAAACATCCTCTTCTGTGGAGGAGGCCACTTCACCCTTATACTCCCCAACACGGAGGGTG
This sequence comes from Methanothermobacter sp. THM-1, assembly GCF_009914355.1. NCBI lineage: Archaea > Methanobacteriati > Methanobacteriota > Methanobacteria > Methanobacteriales > Methanobacteriaceae > Methanothermobacter > Methanothermobacter sp. THM-1. The sequence goes on along the minus strand of NZ_CP044013.1, from coordinate 1,367,473 downwards.
CGCGGGGCGTCCTCGAGGGGGTCTCAGATGAGGTTAACAGGAGGTTCATCGAGGCCTTCAACGCTGAACTTTACCTTGCAGTTGCAGCTAGGGAGGCGGATGGAGATGAGCTTAAGGACTTCGGGGCCATCATGGATGACCTTGCAAGGGAGAACCTTAAAAACAAGAGGTCAAAGTTCAGGGGCCTCCTAGATGACTTCTTCAGGCTGGAGGATGAACAGCCAGCAGGTACATGTGCCGTCTGCGGTCTGCCCTCAGCATCATCCATCTGCAGCTCATGCAGGTCCCATGAGGAACTGGGCGCCAGGGTGGCAAATGCAGATTACATGATAAGGGTTCAGGGTTCCATGGGATCTGATTTCAGTGAAGCAGGGGTATCGTACTTCTTTGAGACCGCGGATTCTATAATTTCAAGGCTCGAGGGACTTGCAGGTCATGATGGGCGGATAGATGTGCTTAGGCTTAACAGCACGGACTTCCTTGAAATCCAGGAGACTATTCAGGCTGAAAACGTTTCCTTTGGCTTTTCCCTTATGGGGAACACCGTGCCTGCGGCTGATGGACGCGCCCTTGACTTTACGGAGATATCATCCCTGAGCATTGGGGCGAGTAAACTGGCCGCCCTGAAGATGGACGTTGACAACCTGGGTCAGATATTCAGCCAGGGGCTTGATTACAGGTCGATATCGAGGATTTCAACCATGAGCTCCTTCATGGACCTTTTCTTCCTCGGATACATCAACCAGGTGGCATCGGAGTTCTTCTTCCTCAGGGACCCGTGCAAGGAATGCAAGGGGAAACTCCTGGAGACTGAGAGTGAAATTGGAACTGTATACAAGGCAGGAGGGGCTGAGATCTGCGAGGGGTGCAGGGAGCGTTCAACCCCCACCATATACATAACCTACTCTGGAGGGGATGATGTCCTGGTATTCGGCCCATACGATGATGTTGTTGCATTCGCCGGAAGACTCAGGGATGAGTTCAGGGAGTGGACGTGCAGCAACCCGTCCCTGGAGATATCAGGGGGTGTGTTCATGGGGGGACATAAGTTCCCGGCCGGTAAGGCGGCTGAGATCGCGGATGAACAGCTCGAGAAATCCAAGAAGCTGGGTAAGGGTAAAATATCGGTCTTCGGGGAGACGGTCCAGTGGGATACGGACCGGTTCATCGGGTTCACCGAGCTCCTGGAATTCGGCAGGAAACTGGAGGATAACCAGAGGGCGGGTAAACTGTCAAAGAACTTCATATATTCACTTCTGAAGCTCTGGGAGTCATCATTCGATGAGGATGTAAGGGATTCTGATGAATGGATTGATTCACAGGAGACGAGACTCAGAAAAAAGGATTACGTCCCCTACTATGTGTATAAACTTCGAAACATATCAGATAAACAGTTAAAAAAGGATCTGTTTAATGACATCAGGTTCATCCCGTGGATCAGGATACCGGTCTCATGGGTCAGTTTAAGAACAAGAAATGGTGATAGCCATGAGTGATCTGTCTGTTAAGGATATTAAGAATGAGATAAGTAGACTTGATAAGCTCAGCGACCTGGAGGTGAAGAAATACGCTGACACCGGAGGATATGCTGATGTGATAGCCAGGGCGAACAAGAAACTTAAAACAACACAGTTAAGGAAGTTCTTCGGGGCCATAAGGAGCATGGAAAAGAAAGCAGATTCATGGGAAAAGATAGAGGCCGATTTCTACCTCCTCAAACCACAGCTTGCAAATGCGCTTGGAAGAGACCTTATACCCCGGGAATTCTATGAGATAATGATGGCGATAATGGACAGGGTCGACAGGGGAGATGATGCTGAGAAACTTGAAAATTTCAGGGTCTTTGTAAGTTTTCTTGAATCAATAGTAGCCTATCATAAGTTCTATGAGTGAAATAGTCGGAGGAGATGAAGTAACTCTCGGATAAAAGCCCATTAAGCTATATCATGAGGATGAAGGTGTTAAAATGAAGTTCCAGAAAAATTATATTATATCCGGTGAAATCCTGTGCAGAACAGGACTCCATATAGGGGGGTCCAAGGACTCCATTGAGATAGGCGGCTCAGACAATGTTATAATAAGGGACCCCATAACGAGGCTTCCCTACATCCCGGGGTCATCCATCAAGGGTAAGATGAGATCCCTCCTTGAACTTGCACGCGAACGCTTAACCAAGGGTGGTCCATGCAAATGCGGGGAATGTGAAATATGCAGGGTGTTTGGCAGCGCAGCGGATAACACCAGCAACCTTGGACCGACAAGGATAATAGTAAGGGACGCCTTCCCCACAGATGAAACCATTGAAACCTGGGATGAGAGCACTGATGTTGTTGAAGGCGCTGAACTGAAGTATGAGAACACCCTGGACAGGATAACCTCAAGGGCAAACCCCAGGAACCAGGAGAGGGTCCCCAAGGGTTCAAGGTTCGGGTTTGAGATGGTGGTGAGTGAATACGAGGGCGACGACAACAACCTGAAACTGGTAATTGAGGGCCTCAAACTCCTTCAGGACAGTTACCTTGGAGGTAGCGGGACCAGGGGTTACGGTAAGATCGAGTTCAGGGATATAAAGATCATGGAGAGACCCGCCGAATATTACCGTGGGAAGTCCGCTGAGAAATCCCTGGGGGACTTCGAATCCATTTCAACCATCAAGTTACCTGAAGAGTGAGTTAAATGCTCGTCTACCTTAAACCAGAGTCCTCCCTCCCGCGGCTGTCCTCGGACACCATATTCGGGGCATTGATCTACGGTTTCAGCCAGCTCTACCCTGATGAGGTGGATGACATAGTTGATCTCTTTACCGAGGAACCGCCCTTCCTTATATCATCAAGCTTCCCCTACATTGAGGGGGATGAGAGGCTGCGCTTCTACCCGAGGCTTATAACGGAGCCGGGAAGCTATGACCCCATCAGCTTCAAGGAGTACAAGGGAGCCTCATATATACCTGAGGAAGTCTTCATCGAATGGACCTCCGGGGAAATATGTGAGGAGGACATAGTGAATTCTATGGATGATTACAGGGTTTACGGGGGCCTCCTGATTGATAGAACAGATTTAAAGTTCGGGGAGAAGGAATTTGAGGAGCCCCATAACGTTGTGAACAGGATTGAAAGAATGACCGAGGGAGTGTTCCATCTGAGGCGGGTCTTCTATGAGAACATGGGGAGATTCTTCCTTGTGAGGCTGAGGGATGCATCCTTCAGACCATACATTGAGGCGGCCCTGAGGTTCCTCTCTGACAGGGGCTTCGGCCCTGATGTGTCAACAGGGAAGGGAGCGTTCAGCTTCGAGGTTGACAGCAATCCCCTTGAGGATAATGCTGGTGAAAGGTTTGTAACGCTTTCCAGGCTTATCCCGGCACGGTCTGAACTTGAAGACATAACAAGGGGCGCCTGGTTTGAACTGGGATCAAAGAGGGGGAGAGGCCCTGATGGTGAGATAAGGAAGCAGGTCAGGTTCTTCAGGGAGGGTTCAACCTTCAGGGACACCGGCAGGGAGTACTACGGGACCATGGTCAGGTCGGGGAGATCCGCAGTGGAGTACGGTCTGGCATATAAATTTACACTTGGTGGTGGTTAATTGAAATGCACCCTTCAGGTTATAACACCGGTTCATGTTGGGAACGGGTTGAAGTACGGGCCCCAGGAGTTTTACACTGGAAGGACAAAGGATGGGAAAAAAATTTTTGGGAGGGTTGACGTCTCCCGGTTTTACTCAAACCTTGATGATGACTTGAGGGATAAGTTCATCCATAATCTATCAACACCCGACTTCAGACTGGACAGTATCAAGGAATTTAAAAGAACTGCAAGAAAGTCAGTGAGATACAGGGGGCTTCTTAAAACCGATGCCTCAGAGGTAAAAGAGGTTAGTGAACATATTAAAACCCTGGATGAACTCTATATCCCTGGTTCATCCATCAAGGGCTCCATAAGGACAGCCCTTCTCTATGAACACCTCAGCGGTGATGAACTCAAGGGTATCTCAGAGGCAGTTTCACAAGCACTTGAAAGTAAAAGAAAGAGGAACTGGAAGACTTTGAGGAAAAAACAAGAAGAAATAAAGGATATAATAGACAGTTTTTTTGCATCTGACAGAAGAGAAACCGCAAAGAAGGATGGGAGAGAAACCGCAAAGAAGAGCATAATGAGGTTCCTTGAGGTCACAGATACCACCACATTTAAATCACCCGCAATCTATCCCGTCAAGGTTCTGAAAGTGTCGGATAACAGTTATAAGAGATTCCGTTATGAGAACTTCCTAATTTACATGGAGTTCCTACCGAAGACAAAGAGAAAACTGGAATTTGAGATGAACTTCACCTATAATGGAAGGTATGATCGTATCGGGCTGGGGAATAAGCGCCGCCTGGTCACCCCTGAAACCATAAAAGAGTCACTGTACACCTTCAGCAGGGATTACATAGAACATGAAAGGAAGTTCGCATCAAGGTATGGTGTGGATTTCCTTGAGAAGATATACAGAAAGCTTGGGAAGCAGAACTCTCCTGATGCCCCCCTCATGAGGATAGGTCACGGAAGCGGGTTCCTTGCAACCACGATAGGCCTCAGATTCAAGGAGGATGATCCCATGACCTATGAATCCATAAGGAAATTTAAGAGGGGAAGAAGCTATCAAGATGAGTTTCCAAAGACAAGAAAGCTTATAGATGGGGAGATACCTCCTGGCTGGGTTAAGGTGATCTTCAATGAAGAGTAGGGTACTTTTCATGACCGTCGGGACAGGGACAGGTGACAGTAATGAAAGGGTGAGGAGCCTTGCCCATGGACTTCTCCAGTCAATATACCATAGAAGACCTGATAGAATAGTGTTCTTCGGGTCTGATAAAAGCAGGGAGACCCTGGATTACCTTCTGGAGGAGGCTAAGAGGGAGGAGAAGGATATACCTGAATACGAGTTCATTGAGGTACGTGAAGTTGACAGGGTCAACGAGTGGCTCGAGGTTTTTGAGGAGCAGATGAAGAAGTACAGGGATTACGATGTGGTGGTGGATTACACATCAGGGACCAAGACCATGACCTCGGCGGCCTTTGTCATGGCAATCCTTTACAGGAAAGAGGTTTCGGTGGTTTCAGGGTTCAGGGATAAAAACGGAACAGTTCAGAGGGGAACGGAGCAGGTTATAACCCAGAACATGTACCAGGTATACGATAAACTGAGCATAAGGCGCTTCAAGGATCTTTTCAACCTTGGCAGGTTTGAAACAGCCATAGATGTACTTGAGAATGATGTGGTTAATCATAATAGAAGGGACGCCTACCTGAACCTCACAAGGGCGTACCTCCACTGGGACCTATTTGAACATGAGAAGGCGTTAGATTACCTTAACAGTGAAGAGGTCAGGTCCCTGGATGAACTCGAGGATGTTATAAAGAGGAACAAGAGGATACTGGGGGAGATTGTCAGTTCAAGGACCGGGAAACGGAAATTCAAGTACAGGCCTTTCCTGCCTGACCTCCTTGCAAATTCCAGGAGAAGGGCTTCTGAGGGCAGGTATGATGATGCAGCGGCCCGGCTTTACCGTGCGCTTGAACTGATAGCACAGGTGATCATCGAGGAGAAATACGGTGATGAGACAGACAGCCTCTCACCTGATAAGTACAGTATGGGGACAAGGTCAACGCTCAAGCTCAATGCTAAGAGGCGTGTAGCCCTCAGGGATGCGTATAAGCTCCTTGCATGTGAGGATTATGACATTGGAAAGGCTTTCATTGAGGATAATAGGGTGATGGATCTTCTTACCGTTAGGAACTATTCCATACTGGCCCACGGCCTTGAACCTGTTAACAGGGATGATTATAAGAAGTTCTATGATAGGGTTCTTTACTATGCAAGGATCCTGGATAAAGATATAGATTCGAAGATAGAGGATGCCACATTCCCCCAGCTTTAATAATTTTTTAATTATCCAGGTGAATTATGACAGGTGACCATATGGAGGACTATATGGGGCTCTGCGGCGCCCTCAGGAGCACCATCCTCAAGTATAGGATGGGTGGGGATGATAAGCTCCTGGTCCTTGAGGCGCTCCTCACACTTGACGGTGAGGATGGTGAACTCCTCCTGGAGGGGTTTCAGGAGGATCTGGAGTAATCGGGGGAGGTCCGGGATCGTGACATGGGGGGCGGGGTCTTTAACGGGTTAAATTGGAGGATCTGCGGAGGATCAGTTCCTGGAAGGTCCTGTGAGGATGAAATGATTTGAGGGGGGTTTTTGTTCTTCATCATCAGGGTTTGGTCTGCATCACTGTGATGGTGCTGGCCCCTACACCATCCATGGGGATCTAAAGGGGAGGGATAATATGAAGGAATTGAGCGAGGCTCCTTTCAAGTGCAATTATCATGGTTGTGGGTGAGAAGGGCGGGCTCCTGGTCAACCTACCCGCGACGGATCCTCAGATGGTGTCTGGGTATGTCAAGTTCCCTGTGGATGTGCGACCTGCTGAAACGCATCGGTGAGTTAAAATCAGATCATCATTTAAGCCTAATTGAAGTTAAAGGGGGACACCCTTATGGCTGGATGGGTCATGTGTAAGGAGAAGGGGGGGTGAGAATAATGGATGAGTTATCACTATTATTACTATCTTTGATCGTCGCAGCGATTCTGGTCCCAACGGTAGGGTTACCTGTTTTAATGCTCTTTTTAATGATAATACTCCTGAAGATGTATCCTTTCCTGACTTATATTCTGGTATTTATTGTTCTAATCTTAATTTTATGGTCTTATCTTGGGGGACGCCTATTATTTTTAATATTATTTATTCTATTTCTTTTATTCCTGGGCGCTTTTTGGGATGGCGGGTAGGAGATGTGGCAGAATCACAATGAGGGCGCGGCACTAATGCAGAGAAACTTTCGGCGCGAACAAATCTTTTTTTACTACCCATTTTTACCCACTTTCTTCAGAGCAAGCCCCATAAACATATAATATTTTAATTCATCTGCCACTTCTTACCTGTTCAGTTCTGAGTTTAGGATCAAGGGTTTAATATTTAACACTCGGTCATAAGCCCTTTTCCATGTACCTGAAACAGCAACTCATTTTATTTGTACTTATCAAGAATATAAACTGGGGGGCGAAGCCATTCCTGCAGATTGTTACGGTAAGGTGTAATAAATGAAAGTTTTAATAGCTCCGTGGGGAAATCCTACACGTTGGAAGGAAGTAACATACAGTCTGGAAGGGAATAACCTAAAATCTAAAACTTCATTAGCACTCCTTCAGGAGACTGTAAATCCAGATAAAGTTATTATAATTGGCTTAGATACTCTTGCAGAGGGAGGTTTAGATTATTTAAGCGTAAAGGAAAATGCGAAGGAACCTATTAAATCTTCAGTTAACTTTAACCAAGATCTCAGTGTCCTAGTGGCTCCCGGCATCGGGGTTTTTAAAAACGGTGCTTTTATTGGGGAAGCTCTTGATTATTATTACTACATTTTAACCGCCATTTCATTAGAACTATTGGAACTTTTTGATGATTCAATAGAGATCCATCTTGACTTAACACATGGGCTGAACTATTCTACGGTACTTACCTATAAGGCTGTCAAGGATATATCAGAAGTATTTTCAGTTTTTGGGGATGTGAAGTTTAAAGCTTATAACGCGGATCCCTTTGGATCAACAGACAACCTCAAAATAAATATTATTGAGGACGTAAAGGTAGTTCCAAGACCCTTTACTGGGGTAATTAAAGGGGGGTCTGGGCAAAGAGTCCTGGAACCACAAGTATTATCTCCAGAAGAGAGAAAAAACCTCTATAAAGAAGATTTGAAGTTTTTAAGAGAAATAGGTAAATCTGAGATTTCTGCTTTTCTTGGGGCCATGTATAATGGTTTACCTCTGGCTTTATTTAGGTTCTATCCGGACAGGGATAAACTGAAAACCTTGATTGATAATGTCATTGAAAACTTTGAGAAATATACATGTATAGAAAATGGCGATGGAAAACTTAATGTAAAGAGGAAGTTAAGATTTGGAAAGGATTTCGAAGCGTATCTGTTCAGCTATCTGACCTCAGTTTTGCTGAAAAAAAGGGAACTGATTTCTTCGCGGAAGAGTGAAGTAGAAATTAAGGAAATAAAGAAATTAGCCAATGATTTGTTCAATTCGATGGAAGGTTTAAGAATAGAATTAGTAATGACATTTCTAGGATTGAAAGAGATACGGGGGAGGAAGATAATTTCGATTGGAAAACTTATAATGAATTTTATGGTGAATACGGTAAGCAAGCTGATCTAAGAAAACACGGTAAACAGCAACCTGATCTAAGAAATTTCCTAGCACATTCTGGATTTGAAAGGAACATGGTTCAACTTAAGAAATTTGAGGGCAAAGTGTACCTTAAATACGAGGACAGTATGATTAACACTATAAAGCGTTTCTGTGCGTTCAGTGATCAAAATTAAAGGTTTCATGGAGTCTGAGGATGTCTGTTGATTTCAAAATTATAGAAAAGAAGAATTATACAGTAGTTCATTTTGAACTGAAGGATAAAGTAACTCCTAATATCCTAAAAAACATGAATCCTCCAGGTTTAAGGTGCTCAAAGGGTGTGGTAATAAGTGGGCGTGGCCCAATATGGCTTCACTGCTATCTTGTCCATTATTATCATCCCACATCATTCATCGCTACCTATGACCCTCGTGTTGAGGGGGCAATAATTGTAGAGTCTCATAAAAAAGGTTATGAGACGGGGGATGTTATAAAGGTAGATTGTGATAATTTATAGAGTAAAATAATCTCTTAAGCACGTTCAATGATGATCCCCTGAAATTATTTCGTTATATGTGACTATAACGAACATCACTTTATTATCATGACCTCACCGCACCCGGTCTCACTGCGGTAGGATGCCCTCTGAATCTCTGTGTTACACAGTCTGAATTCATCAAGAACCCCACTCAGATACCTTGACCTCCTCCTTTTATGGACATTATTCACCGGGAATATTCTGACCTCCCCTCCAACCCTCAACATCTCCCTGATGGATTCAACGTGGAACATGTAGCTCAAACGATCTTCATAGAGGAAAAGGAGGTTTGATGAGAGCACAAGGTCGAATTCCCCGTCATCGAAGAGTAGGGCGGGCAGTTCACCGGCAACGTAACCATCAGGGTCTTCTGAAAAACAAAGAAACACCCTGAAATGCTACTGAAGGTTCACCGGCAACGTAACCATCAGGGTCTTTACGGTAGTCCCTGATGAACATCTCATGGACAATTTTCCTGTACTCTGAAAGACCCCTACCTATGAAAACAATGGGCTTCATACATCTAACATGTATTTTATTATATAAATTAATTCCTCTAAATGGCAGGATTTACATCAATCAATGTATATATGACCATTAAGATTGAGAGATTTTTCTAATTTTTTTGAAAACACTTCCAGAATTCCCGTTCTGATGGAATATTATAAATAAATGAATTCACATAATATACAGATGTGTAAAAAAAATGTAAAGGGGGGGTGAAAAATGAAAAGATTTACACTGGCACTTTCGGTTTTACTGCTGCTACTTACAGTGGGAAGCGTCAGTGCTGCAGATTATGACGATCAAAATGACTCAGATTCTCTTATAACAGGTACGGTGACGTACTGTAACGATTCAGAGCCATTCGAAGGAGTCGTTATTGATGTTACCTCCACGGCAGGTGATAGAGTTGCATCAACTATAACAGGACCTGACGGCACCTACAGCGTATCCTTCAGCTCACCTGAGAGGACATTTATCGTCTCAGCAGTCGCACCGGGCCACGTTATACCCTCAAGGACAGTCACACTGGATGACTCCGGGAGGGCCACAGCTGATTTTAAACTGGGAACACTCAATCTAACAAAGGGTTCATGGGACATAGTAGGACTTGACCGCAACGATGTGAATACCGGTCGAACCAGTATCTCATACAGATCCGTGTGAGGAACGATGCCCTGACCACCGCAAACAATGTAACTGCAAACCTCACATTCACAACAGCCAACCCATACATTAACCTTGCACAGAATGAAACAGCAATCAAGTACCTTGGTGACATACCACCCGGGGTAACTGTGGACGTATTCTACCTTGTGGAGATAACAAGAACACCATTAGCCCATCTCACATCAAGGAATTATACCGTGACCGTAGGCGGAACCAACACAGGATCAGCAGACACCATAGATGGAATCCTCTACGTTGAAAGACTCAACTCACAGAACCGTAATGACGTGGTTTCAATAAGTGTAAGCAACCCAACACCGGCCATAGGGGATGTGATTGCAGTTACCGTTGTATCAACAACTGCATCAGCAACCTATGACATCGTTAACCTTCCGCTCACAAATTACAACCCCTTAATACTCCAACCCATCAATGTCACAGTAACCTACGGGCCGAACACAAGCAACAATATACGTATTGATTCACCGGGACAGACCAACTTCGTCTCTGTATGGCTCTTCAATGTAACAGGGGCTGGTGTCACAAGGCTCTTTGGACTCATAACCGACAGAAGCGGTTCAAGCTACCATTACAAGTCAGACTATGGGGAGAACATTACAATAGTCGCTGTGGTTAAGTCTGACCTTGCAATAGCAAAATCCGTTAACAACACAGCACCGAACCTCGGCGATGAGGTTAAGTTCACCATAACAGCGGTTAACTACGGACCAAACAATGCCACAGGAGTATACGTGACAGATATTCTACCACCGGAACTCATATTCCAGTCAGCCACAGCATCAAAGGGCACCTACAACAGCACAACGGGAATCTGGTACATCGGCGACCTTGACTACTTTGAAACAGCAACCCTTAACATAACAGCCATCGTTAACTCAACAGGACTCATAGTTAACAATGCAAACATCACGGGTAACGTCTCAGACCCCAACATGGAGAATAACTATGCATCAGCAACCATCAATTCTCCACCGGCATCAGACCTCACCATTGACAAGACTGTGAACAATCCTATGCCCTACGTGGGTGAAACAATCCAGTACACAATCACGATAAGTAACAGGGGACCTGATAACGCAGCCAATGTCGTGGTGGAGGATGTTCTACCGGCAGGCCTTATACCAGTAAGTGCAACGCCATCAAAGGGCACATACCTGCTCGGTGTCTGGAACGTGGGTGAACTGAACTACCTTGAAATCGCAACCCTGACAATAATTGCAAGGGTTAACGCGACGGGTGTACTTGAGAACTTCGCCAACATCACATCACCGAACTTCGACCCCAACCCGGATAACAACAACGCAACATGTGAAGTTGAGGGTGTACCCTCAGCAGACCTCAGGATAGTCAAACACGTGGATAACAGAAGTCCCAATTATGGATCAAACGTGACCTTTACGGTCACCGTAACCAACCTTGGACCAAGCACGGCCACTGGCGTCACGGTCATAGATGTACTCTCAGAGGGCCTTGAATACATCAGCCACAGCCTCACCAGGGGTACCTATAACAGCACAACTGGAGTATGGACTATAGGAACACTGAACTACCTTGAAGCAGCAATACTTAACCTCACGGTCCTTGTTAACACTACAGAGGATGCCAATAACACGGTTTCAGTGACGGGTAATGAATATGACCCTGACAGGACAAACAACAACGCTGCATCAACCCTGAACGCTGTATCTGCAGATCTGAACATCCAGAAAACCGTTGACAGGCCCGTTATAAATAACGGTGAGACCGCCACGTTCACCATCATAGTCCGAAATGCAGGTCCTGATACACCATCAAATGTCACTGTAACGGATCTCTTACCTGCAGGCCTATCACTGTTATCCTACACGGTCACACAGGGTTCATTTAACGACACAACTGGAGTGTGGACTGTTGGAGAACTACCCGCACTCTTCCAGGCAACCATGACGCTCCTTGTGAGGGCCACGCAGGCAGGCTTCCAGACCAACATCGTCAATGTTTCATCTGAACTACCTGACCCATTCCCTCAGGACAATGTGGATGCTGTAACTGTTACCGTGATGCCTTCAGCTGACGTTATGGTTACAAAGACAGCGAATAACACTTCACCATACTACCTTGAGGAGGTCACATTCTACATCATGGTGACAAACCTTGGACCGGATAATGCGACTGTTGTGAGGGTGGTTGACACTCTACCTTCAGGTCTGGTCTATCTGGCTCATCAGGCATCAGCAGGGGTCTATTTCCCTGAATTCAATGTATGGACAGTTCCTGTACTTTCACCGGGAGCATCAGAGACACTTAACCTGACGGTACTTGTAAATGCGACAGGTACCTTAGTAAACACAGTCTCAGTAACAAGTGCTGAATACGACCCTGACCTCACAAATAACTTCGCTTCAGAGGTTATGAATGGTGAGGAGATCGCTGATATCGCGGTGCAGAAGACGGTTCTCGTGACACCCATAAATAACGGGCAGACCACAAACTTCACGGTGACGGTAACAAACAACGGACCAAGCGGCGCAACTGGTGTGGTTGTAACCGACTTCTTACCAGCCGGACTCTTAATAGTGTCCTCCACGGTCACGCAGGGTTTATTTGATAGCTTAACCGGCGTCTGGGATGTTGGCAGCCTTGCAAATGGATCATCAGCTGTACTGACACTTGAGGTCCTTGCAAATGCCGTGGGTGTATTCATAAACTATGTGAATGCATCAGCATATCAGTATGACCCGATACTGTCAAACAACAATGCAACGGCTCTACTTACTGTGAACCCATCTGCGGACGTCGCGGTAACCAAGACGGTGAGCAACAGCACACCAAACTATGGTGACGTCATAGTATTCTACATCACGGTCACCAACAATGGACCTGACAATGCGACTGGCGTAACCTTAACAGAGTCTCCACCTGCTGGACTTGTGCACATCTCACATGTGGCATCACAGGGTGTATGCGACCCACTGGCATGCCTCTGGGTTGTAGGTTCACTGGCAAGCGGTTCATCCGCAACCCTGAACGTCACTTTACTTGTGAACGCTACAGGTGAATTTGTAAACAGGGTCCAGGTTGTGGCATCAGAGTTCGATCCGTACCCAGAGAACAACACAGCAAATGTAACGGCCAATGTTCCTCCGGCTGCTGATATTGTGGTTGAGAAGGTTGCTAATGTGACTTCAGCCAATTACAATGACACCGTCACTTTCACTGTGACTGTGAGGAACCTTGGACCTGACACTGCGATGAATGTTGTGGTGAGTGATGTCCTGCCGGTTGGTCTTGTCTATCAGGGTTACGTGGCTACTAAGGGTGTGTATGATTCTGTGACTGGTGTCTGGAACGTCGGTGACCTCTTGAATGGTGACGTGGCTGTGCTTAATATCACGGCTCTTGTGAATGCTTCCAACACTACACTGGTGAACAATGCGAGCGGCTCATCTGATGTGTATGATCCTGACCCTGAGAACAATAATTCAACGGCAACTGTTGATGTTGGTCCATGGGCTCAGCTTACCATCTCCAAGTCTGTTGACAGGCGTGCTGTGCGTGTTGGCCAGAACGTGAAGTTCACCATCACGGTGACCAACGAGGGACCCGACACTTCACTGAACACCACGGTAATTGAGAACCTATCAGGTTCATTCAGGTTCATCTCATCCAATGCAAGTAGGGGTTCATTCAACCCATCAACGAAGCTATGGACAATAGGAGACCTCACAGCAGGTTCAACAGCCGTCCTTGAGATCGTTGTACAGGTCCTTGAAAGGGGAAGGTTCGTCAACATAGCTACGGTGAGTTCTGGATCAGGAGCTGATGAGAACAGTACCGAGGTTATCGTTGATGTCACAGAACCAGAACCGGAACCTCAGCCAGAACCAGGCAAGATTCCTATGCAGCCAACAGGTGTCCCTGTACTCATCCTCATAGCGGGATTCCTGCTTGCTGCTGCAGGATCAGTCATCAGCAGAAAATAAAAAAACAACTTTCCTTTTTTATATTTTTTTCCCTTGAATTGTGCTAGTTTTCTTCATGAATACCTTATGAGAGCTTACCCAAGTTAAGGCTCTGATACTGTAGCATGGCCGATAGTTTTCATGCGAAGTATTCTCAGTGAGATGGAATAATTGGGGGGGACCATGCAGGTTTTCTCTGTTTTCATGTGAGGTATATTCTTACTGAGGCATACAGGATGTAAATTATGAGGAGGGAGGCCCCCTCGGTCCTTCTAAGTTCCATGTCCGTCCACATGAAGTACATCAGAATCAGTGTCACGGCTATGAGCACAGGGGCGTCAAGGATAACTGAAAGGGGCTCTACGGGGATTTTAACGAAGAGGGAGGGTATTCCAATACCTATGAGTATGTTGAATATGTTACTGCCGAGGACGGTGCCGAGGGAAAGGCTGCACATGTGTTTCCGTGCGGAGTTAACTGCAACAACCAGCTCGGCAAGACTTGTACCAATTGCAAGGGCGAAAAGACCGATTATCATTTCGGGGACGCTGGCTATTTCTGCAATTTCAACCGCACTGTAAACAAGAACCCTGCACAGGATAACAAGCCCTATAAATCCTGTAATGGCATAGAGGACGGTTTTTGGTTTAATCTCACCCTCCACTTGGGGGTGGTTCAAGTAGTATCTCCTCTGCTTCTTTATGAGTATCCGGAGGTAGATGGCGTAGAGCAGAAGCAGCACGGCACCGGCCAGGAATCCAACCATCCCCATAATCATGAAAATAAGGAGTAGGATTATGCTCAGGAGGCCGAAGAGGCCGTCCCTTTTGATCTCATCCTGGTTTGTTGTCACGGCACACGACAGGGTGGTGGATATCCCGATTATCCCTGCTATGTTCCATATGTTTGACCCTATAACCACACCAACACCGAGGTCAGGGTTTCCTGTTAGAACGGCTATCATTGCAGATCCGAATTCAGGCAGTGAGGTGCCTGCAGCAGCCACCGTAACACCCAGCATGATCTGGGGTATCCTCAGGGCTCCTCCAATATCAACTATGCTGTCCACGAAGATGTCCGCTGATTTTATGACACCGAGAAGAGATGCGATGAAGAGAAATATGAGGATGATGACTGACATGTATAATCTGTTTACTCACCATCAACGATATATTTTTTCTGCTGCCAGCTTCCTGAAACAGCTTTCTATACCTCTGTGGATGTCCTTGTTATGAAAACAATTCTATATATATGGATCATGAGAAATAGACCCTTAAGTGGAATTTGGTGGGTAACACATGAAGAATCTTGCAAGGGAGATAGTCTCAAGGATAAATGAAATAGCCAGACCAGTGAAGATAATGCATGTCTGCGGTTCACATGAACACACCATAATGCAGCACGGCGTCAGGTCCCTCCTGCCGGAGGAGGTTGAGGTGGTCGCGGGTCCGGGCTGCCCTGTCTGCTGTGTACCTTCAAGGGAAATCGATGAATGCCTTAAACTCGCAGAACAGGGGGTCACCATAACAACCTTTGGTGACATGCTCAGGGTCCCCGGCTCGAAGGGTTCACTTGCAGATGCAAGGGCCGATGGGGCGGATGTAAGGATAGTCTACGGTGTCAGCAACGCCGTTGAAATAGCAAGGAAACTCGATAATGAGGTGGTCTTCATGGCAGCCGGCTTTGAAACAACAGCACCCACAACGGCATCCGAGATACTCTCAGGGCCCCCTGAGAACTTCTCGGTCCTCTCATGCCACAGGCTGATACCACCAGCCCTCAGGTTCCTTATAGAGTCTGGTGAGGTGAACCTGAACGCCCTCATAGAACCGGGACACGTATCAACCATTATAGGCATGAAGCCATATGAGCCCTTCTCAAGGGACTACGGGATACCCCAGGTCATAGCAGGCTTCAACCCCTTGGATATCCTCATGGCGGTCTACATGATACTCCGCCAGATCAACAGGGGGGAAGCCAGGGTTGAGAATGAGTATAAGAGGGCTGTCAGACCGGAGGGTAACCTGAAGGCCCAGGAGGTAATGGATGAGGTCTTCTATATCACCGAGAGGGAGTGGAGGGGATTCCCGACCATACCCGACTCTGTATATGAGATAAGGGATGAGTTCTCCCAGTACAATGCAAGGGAGAAATTCGATATAGAAGTTGACGAGGTTGTTGACACACCTTCAGGGTGTATCTGCGGAGCAGTCCTCCGCGGTGTTGCAAGGCCAGAGGACTGCACACTCTTCAGGGACCCCTGCACCCCCACCAACCCTGTAGGCGCATGCATGGTTTCAAGGGAGGGGACCTGTAACATAGCCTACCGTTACAGTTCCCTCTGAGGTGCGTCAGGTTGAAGGCCGTTGCAGTGGACATCGATGGCACGATAACGGATACTGCCAGGAAGCTCTGCCCGGAAGCATTAAAGGCCATAAGGATGCTTGAATCCAGAGGTATACCGGTGATACTCGCCACAGGGAACATCCTCTGCTATGCAAGGGCGGCCTCAGTACTTATAGGCACCAGCGGAGGCATCGTGGCGGAGAACGGTGGAGTCATATACGCTGATGAGGAGGTAAGGGTCCTCGGGAACATCCAGAAGGCGCTGGATGCATATGGGCACCTAAGGCGCTTATACCCTGTCAGGAAGGTTCAGTTCTCTGAACTGAGGGTTTCTGAGGTCGCCCTCACCCGTGAAGTGCCTGAGGAGGCTATAAAGGAGGCCCTCAGGGACTTTGACGTCGAGGTCTATGATACAGGGTTTGCCATACACCTCACCGACCCTGCCGTCAGCAAGGGGTCCGGCCTTGAGATGGTGGCAGCTTCAATGGGGCTGGATGCCTCCAGGATAATGGCCATCGGTGACAGGGAAAATGACATTGAATTCCTTGAAGCGGCAGGGTTAAAGGTGGCTGTTGCAAACGCGGACCCTGAGCTCAGGGAGGTGGCTGATTACGTGACAGCTGCACCCTACGGGGATGGTGTGGCGGAGGCCATCCATAAATTTATACTTAAGGGGTGATCTGATGTTCGAAATCGGAGAAAAGACTCTTAGATTAGCTTTAAGGGATGCTGAAATGGCTGAGGTCTACATTGAAAGGGAGGACGCGGTTGAACTGCAGGTGCAGCGTGAAAGAATAGACTTTGCAAAGACAGAGACCATCACGGGTATCGGCGTGAGGGTCATAAGGGATGGGAGGATGGGCTTCGCATACACCTCGGACCCCTCCGGTGTGGATGAAACGGTAAGAAGGGCCATCGATAACCTCGGCATAGGAGACCCCGATGAAAACTTCGGCATCTCAGAACCATCAGATTACCCCTCGGTTAAGGGGGTCTTTGACGGCTCATTCAGGGACCTTCAGGTTGATGACTACGTGGATGTGGCGCGGAGACTTGTGGACAGGGTCCTTGAGGATGGCTGCGCCCCCACAAGCGGGGGGTTCTCAGCGTCACTGCTTGAAACATTCATCATGAACTCGGAGGGTGTTGAAGCATCATCCAGGTCAACGGGCTTCTCAGCCCACATATCCGTGAATGCAGAGAAGGGCGGTGTGAAGACAACGGCCTATGAATCTGATTCATCATGCAAATTTGACCTTGACCCTGAATGGATAGCCGGGAGGGCCTGCAGGATAGCATGGAACTCACTGGGGGGTGAAGCCATTGAAACAGGGGACATGCAGGCCGTTCTTGATTACCATGCAGCAGCAGGCTTACTCGGGACCTTTGCAGAGTCCTTCAGCGCAGAAAACGTGCAGAGGGGAAGATCCATCCTTGCAGATAAACTTGGATCCAGGATAACATCATCGGGACTCACGGTGTATGATGACGGCACCCTCCAGGGGGGTCTTCGATCAGGACCCTTTGATGGTGAAGGGACGGCCTCCCAGCGAACTGTGCTTGTAGATGAGGGTGTTCTTGCCGGTTACATCCATAACATCTACACCGCGTCCCGTGCATCAGCAGAGAGCACTGGTAACGGCCTCAGGGATTACTCTGACATACCCGGGGTATCGCTTACAAACTTCATCCTTGACTTTGATGATGCTGAACCCCTTGAGGATTGCGGGGGGATATTCGTAACCGATGTCCTGGGGGCCCACACGGCAAACCCCATATCCGGTGACTTCTCTGTGGAGGCAAACAATGCCTTCCTACTGGATGGAGGGGAATACAGGCCGGTTAAGAAGGCCATGATATCTGGGAACATCTTCAGTCTAATGGAGGGGGTCTCATGCATTGAAATGGAGGAGAGGCAGATAGGCCCCTTCATACTGAAACCATTACTTGTTGAGGGTGTGCGCGTGACCGGTTGAGGTGGATTAACCTGTTCCCGTCACTGATTTACGGTCAGCTGCAGGTCTGGTTGAGTGAAATGTCTGTTAGGAGGGTGCTCGGTCACTACTTTGCGGTGAGGGATAACCTTAAGGAGGCAAGGTTCCTTGTTGCAGCAAGGACACCTGCATCATTCAATCCAGATTCGGGTCTTGAAGAGCTCTGGCTTGAACATGAGAGGATAGCCCGCGGGAGGAGGTGCGATGATAACTGCACAAGGTCATTCCTCGACCTTAAAATTGAGATAGCCCGACGAATTTTCAGTAAATGCTCCCTGTGCCCATGGATGTGTGGCGTTGACCGTTCGGTGGGCAGGGGGCACTGTGGTGTTGGAGACCCCCACGTGGCATCCGAGTTCCTCCACCATGGTGAGGAGGAGCCCCTGGTGCCAAGCCACACCATATTCTTCGCCGGATGCACCATGGACTGCGTCTTCTGTCAGAACTGGGACATATCATGGGACCCATCAGCCGGGAGATACATACCGGAGGATGAACTCGCATCAGTCATAGAGGAGAGAAGGCGTGATGGATCAGCTAACGTCAACTTCGTTGGCGGAGACCCCACCCCCGCCATCCCTTACATACTCAGGGTCCTCTCGAGGGTATCGGTCAATGTCCCGGTGGTATGGAACAGTAACATGTACATGTCAGGGGATGCCCTGGGGCTCATCCTGGTGGTGGCTGACCTCTACCTTACCGACTTCAAGTTCGGTAACAGTGACTGTGCAGAGAGGCTTGCAGGGGTCAGGGACTACTTTGAGGTTGTCTCAGGGAATCACCTCATGGTATCATCGGAGGATATGATAATAAGGCACCTTGTACTCCCCGGGCACCTTGAATGCTGCACAAAGCCCATACTCTCATGGATAGCAGAGAACCTAGGGGAGGAGACGGTTATAAATATCATGGCCCAGTACCGGCCCCTCTACCGTGCAGCTGAACACCCTGATATTTACCGTTACCCGTCAATGGCTGAGATAAGGGAGGCCCGGAGATGGGCGCTGAAGCTTGGCTTTGAGAACATTCTATGATGTTTCAGTGTGTATGGAGGTTTCTCTGTGAAGATTGTAATCACCGGCAGACATGGTAGCGGGAAGAGCACGCTGGTTTGGAGGATAAGGAGTTACCTTGAGGAGACCGATAGATCCACAGGGGGTATCATAACACCTGAAATCAGGGAGGGATCCTCCCGGAGGGGATTTGAGATTGTGGATATTAAATCAGGGAGGAGGGCTGTTCTTGCAGCATTAGATATCAGGGGGCCCCGCGTTGGAAGGTATGGTGTCAGTGTGGAGGCGGTTGATGAAGTGGCTGTACCCGCACTGAGGAGGGCCATGGAGGAGGATGAATACGTTATCATTGATGAGATAGCCCCAATGGAACTTAAGAGTGAGGAGTTCAGGGGGCTGGTTGATGAGCTCTTCTCATCAGGGGTTAATGTCATCGCAGCCGTCCACAGGGGCCTCGTTCAAAGTATAAAAAAGAGGGGGACATAAAGTTATTTGTAATAAACCCTGAAAACCGTGATGATATTTACAGGGAGATAATCGATTTACTCGGGTGATGCTCATGGAATGCTCTGATTATGGACTTACAAGGACCCTTGAAAGGGATAATCTCAACCTGAACCCGCTTCAGCGTGGCGGTGTCCTGCCAGCCGCGGCAAGGAAGGCGCTGTATGAGTTTGGTGATGGTTACAGTGTCTGCGATTACTGTGAGGGCCGCCTGGACCAGATCCCAAGGCCGCATGTTAACAGCTTCCTTGATGACCTTGCAGATTTCATAAAGGCGGATGCGGTCAGGACGGTCCACGGTGCCAGGGAGGGAAAATTTGCAGTCATGCACGCCCTCTGTGAGGAGGGGGACACAATCGTGGTTGATGGCAACGCCCACTACACCACCCACCTGGCTGCTGAGAGGAACGGCCTTGAAATTGTGGAGGTGCCGTCAACCGGGCACCCTGATTATGAGATAAAACCTGAAACCTACAGGGAGGTTCTTGAGGAGACCCTTGAGGAGACTGAGGTTAAACTGGCTGTACTCACCCATGTTGATGGGAACTACGGCAACCTCACCGATGCAGCTGCTATTGCGGGTATATGCAGGGAACTGGGGGTCCCCCTGCTCCTGAACTGCGCCTACTCCATGGGCCGCATGCCGGTGGAGCTTAAAACCCTGAAGGTGGACTTTGTTGTTGGCAGCGGACATAAGAGCATGGCGGCCTCCGGGCCCATAGGGGTCCTGGGGATGGGTGCTGAATGGGAGGATCTTCTCCTTAAGAGGTCCCCAAGGCATGAGAAGAAGGAGGTTGAGCTCCTTGGCTGCACCAGCAGGGGGGCGCCCCTCGCAACCCTCATGGCATCCCTCCCCTATGTACGGGAGAGGGTTTCACGATGGGATGAGGAGGTTGAGAGGACAAGGTACCTGGTGTCTGAACTTGAGAAGATGGATGGTGTGAGGCAGATAGGTTTAAGGCCCAAGGAGCATGACCTTGTCAGGTTCGAAACCCCTGTATTCCATGAGATAGCATCTTCACATCCAAGGAGGGGCTTCTTCCTTTACGAGGAACTTAAAAAGAGGAGGATAGTCGGTATAAGGAGGGGTCAGACCAGGTGGTTCAAGTGCAGTGTATACGGGATGACTGACCGGCAGGTCCAGTACATCATAGACTCATTCAGGGAGATCGTTGAGGAAAACAGGGACTGACTGCCGACGCACCTGAAAAGGGAGGGGTTACAGGACCACTGGGAACTGCACTTCCCTTGTCTTTTCATGGTAGATCTCCCTTGGAGCACCTATAACATCAAGTTCATTCTCTTCAACGTAATTTACAAGTTCTTCATATGCACTCTCCCTGTCCTTGGAGTACTCTGTTGAGATAACGGTGTGGCCGGGTACCGTCACGATCTTCACCCTTCCGTCACCTGTGGCTTCTCCCTTCACAGGGAACCCAACATCGTATCTTCCTTCATCCTTCAGGGGTGCTGTGTAGAATATTACGGTGGGATCACCGTCCACAGCGAGTTTCTCTGACTCTATGAACTCTGAGACTTCCTCCAGGAGTCCTTCTGCTTCAACAAGCTTACCTGTGAATGTTATGAGTGCAAGTTTTTCATCATCAATCCTTTTTTTGCTTATCATATCCATCACCATCATCATCCTACAACCATTATAGGGGTCTCCGCTGATCTGAGGACCTTCCTGGTAACGCTCCCGGATATTATCCTGTCAAGGCCATGCTTTCCGGAGCTCCCCATCACGACAAGATCAACCTCCTCGTCCTCCATGACTTCGAGGATGACCTCTGCAGGGTTACCCTCAAGTATACGGGTCTCCAGGCTGCAGCCCACCATGTGGCCTTCCCTCTGCATGGACTTAAATTTATCCATGAGGGTTTTCACAGCATTCTCTGCCTGATTCCTCAGTATCTCCTCGAGCCTTGCATTAACGTTATCTTCAAGTAATTTACGGTAGGATGTGTCAACAACACTTATACCGAGTATCTCTGCATTGCTGTACCCTGCAAGGGTGAAGGCATGGTCTGTTGCCTTTTCAGCGTCCCTGGAGCCGTCGGTGGGTATCATTATCTTCCGGTACACCGCTATACACCTTCACTTTCAAGTATTATTGAGTCGTCCGCCGAGTTCTGCAGGGCCACGCTGAATCCTGGCTCCGCCCCTATTACTATGGTTTCCTTACCGTTCTCCTTTGCTATGTTTATGAGGGGGAGGAAATCCGCGTTTCTTGTCATAAGGGCAACCACATCAATGTTGGGGTTGTGTATCAGTTCAAAGGCCTCCACGGCGAGCTGCACATCAACGTCACCTGCAACTATCATGGGGGAGAACCCCTGGTTTACAACTGCCTCTATCAGTTTGTCTGAGGCGTACTGGTTCAGGAGGACCTTACCTATCTTCAGGTTTCCCCTGTCAACTAGGAGGTTCTTCACCACGTCAAGGTCTGAGCAGAATTCCTTTCTGAGCATGTTCGGGCCGTCCACTAGGAGCCCGAGGTTTTTCATGTCCTTTATACTGTTATGGATTATCACGTATTCTCCGAGTTCATCATGAATCTTCATTTTTTTTCCTCACTTAGATTAGATTTACTTTTAATACCTTTATGTATCTAAAAGTTTATATACTTAAGTCTGTCCAGGGGTTCTTTATGGGCTGACGGTACATTCTGGCGGTACCGTGTTTGAGAACCGGCTGTTATCTTCCATGGCAGGGGGGATATCTGATAAAATTCAGGTCCCTGCGTCCCTATACCTTTTCCCTGCTCCCGGGTCTGAGTGCTGCTTCAAGAAAGAGTTCAAGGTCATCCCAGAACCTGTCCATGGGGATGTTCCTGGCCTTAAGCACCATCTTTGATGGGAGGTCAAGGTTAAGTGCATTTATGGTCAGTGTATGGATGTATATTGATAGCGCCACAGGGTCCAGGTCACTGCGGATGCTCCCATCCTGCATTCCCTCCATTATGGCCTCCACCATGATCCTCCACATCCCTGTCCTGAGGTCCACGATCTCCCTTGCATCGGGGCTTTCACTGAGCTCAAACCTTTCTGTACCGCTGTAACAGTAGATTCGGAAGTAGTCAGGGTGTTCCTTTGAGAAGTCGTAGAGTGCCTTGGTCATGGCCCTGACCTTACCGTATCCGTCGGTGTCGAGCCTTAAACAGTCCCTGTACATGTCGTGGAGTATCCTGACACCGTAGAGGTTCACTGCAAAGAAGAGGGCCTCCTTGTTTTTAAAGTAGTAGTAGAGGAGGGCCTTGTTGACTTCTGCCTCCCTGGCTATCTCGTCCATGGTAACCCTGTCGTATCCCTTTGCAAAGAAGACCTTCTCTGCAGCCTTTATGATTTCCTTTCGCCTTTCTTTTCTTTCACGTTCTCTCCTGGAATTGGTGGACATGCCCGGATTTCACCTCTATGCTGCTGTTCTATGGTATATTCTAATTCTTTTAAAACACTTATTGCATCGAAAACCTTATATAGGATTAACTCCAAGTTAAACTTTAACCATTAGTTAAAATTTAACTGGTGGTTAAATAGGAGGTATTTCTATGGTCAACAAAAGGGAGGTACCAGAGGAATGGCCCCACATAGTTGGAGATTACGAGGTTGGCGACTCAGAAAGCCCGGTTGCAGTTGTAACCCTCGGGTCCCATATGGGTGATTCACCTGTAAAGGCAGGAGCAGCCATTGCAGGACCACTACACACCGAAAACCTTGGCATAGAAAAGGTTGTCGGGAATGTTGTTGCAAATCCAAACCTCAGGTTCCTAGTCGTGTGCGGTGCTGAGGTCCAGGGCCACATAACAGGTCAGAGTATAAAGGCGCTCCATGCCAACGGTGTTGACCCTGAAAGCGGAAGGATAATCAATGCAACCGGCGCCATCCCCTACATAGAGAACATGCCTGATGAGGCAATAGAGAGGTTCCGCCAGCAGGTGGAACTTGTTGACATGGTGGATGTTGAGGACATGGATGCTATCAGCTCAGAAATAAAGGAATGTGTAATCAAGGATTCCGGGGCCATGGAAGAAGAAACCCTGATACTGAAAATCAAGGAAGATGATAAGGATAAAAAGGTGGAGCAGAACACCTAGACCTATTTTTATGGGGTCCGGCCGAATCACTGGTCGGCCTCTTCCTCCTTTAATTGGCCTGATGTCTTATTTTTAACCGTCATGGAATCATAACCAGAACATGATACTGCCTTATAAATCTGATTTTTTACGCCGGGACTGGGATTTGAACCCAGGAGGAGCAAAGCTCCACAAGATTTCCAGTCTTGCGCCTTACCTGGCTAGGCTATCCCGGCACAGGGGAGCATGTTAAACAGTTCAGAAAAAGTTTTAAACGCCGGGACTGGGATTTGAACCCAGGCGGAGAGAATCTCCACGGGATCTCAAGTCCCGCGCCTTACCTGGCTAGGCTATCCCGGCACTCTCGGATAAAAGAGATTGATAAACAGTATCTTATATACTTTTTGGTTTTTTTGGGGTAATTTAGTTATAGGGGGTTTAACCCCAGTTAACTTTTGAGTTCAATTTCAATACTGACATTGTCAGGCACATTCACCTTCATAACCTGGCGCATGGCCCTCTCATCAGCCTCTATACCCACAAGCCTCTTGTGGATCCTCATCTCCCATTTTTCCCATGTTGCGGTTCCCTCACCATCAGGTGACTTCCTTGTCGGGACCACAAGCCTCTTTGTTGGGAGCGGTATCGGGCCTGACATGTCAACGCCTGTCCTCTCAGCGATCTTCCTCAGCTGGTCGCAGACGTATGCCAGTTTTTCAGGGTCTGTCCCTGTGAGTTTAATCCTTGCTTTGTGCATTTAAATCCTCCTAATAAAAAATGGGAAGGGGGTTTATTTTGCTGGCACAAGGTCTATACACATTCCAGCAGCCACTGTCTGGCCCATGTCCCTTATGGCGAACCTTCCCATGTGTGGGATGTCCTTTATCTTTTCGATTACAAGTGGCTTGGTTGGTTTGACCTTCACGACAGCAGCGTTACCTGTTTTGAGGAAGTCAGGGTTTTCCTCTTCCACCTGACCGGTTGCAGGGTTCATCTTCTGCACCAGTTCAAGGAAGGTACATGCAACCTGTGCTGTGTGGCAGTGGAATACAGGTGTGTAACCCACGGTTATAACACCTGGATGCTGGAGGACGACTATCTGTGCTGTGAACTCCTTGGCAACCTTTGGTGGGTTGTCGAGGTGTCCTGCAACGTCTCCCCTTCTTATGTCGTTTTTACCTACACCCCTGACGTTGAAACCTATGTTGTCACCGGGTTCGGCCTGGTCGATCATCTCGTGGTGCATTTCAATGGATTTAACTTCTCCACTGACACCTGCAGGCTCGAATATAACGTTTTCACCCTTCTTGAGGACACCTGTTTCAACACGTCCCACAGGAACAGTACCCACACCTGTGATGGAGTACACGTCCTGGATCGGGATCCTCAGTGGGAGGTCCACTGGTTTTTCAGGTGCTTCAAGGTCGTCAAGTGCTTCAACGAGTGTTTTGCCCTTGTACCATGGGGTGTTTTCACTCTTGCTTGTTATGTTGTCTCCTTCGAAGGCTGAGAGTGGTATGAATTCAACTTCACTTGGCTTGTAACCCACTGTCTTGATGAGTGCTGAGACTTCATCCTTGAGTGCGTTGAATTTTTCTTCATCGTAGTTAACAAGGTCCATCTTGTTGATGGCGACTATGAGCTGGTTTATACCGAGGGTCCTTGAGAGGAAGACGTGTTCCTTTGTCTGTGGCATTACACCGTCATCAACTGCAACAACCAGTACTGCTGCGTCTGCCTGGGATGCACCTGTTATCATGTTCTTAACGAAGTCACGGTGTCCTGGGCAGTCCACAATTGTGAACTCGTACTTGTCTGTTTCAAACTTGGCGTGTGCAAGGTCGATTGTAACTCCCCTTTCCCTTTCCTCGGAGAGCCTGTCCATAACAAACCTGAACTTGTCTTCACCGTCAGCTAACTGCTGTTCGGCGATTGCTCCGGCCTGCAGGAGCAGGTGTCCCACTAATGTGGTTTTACCGTGGTCTACGTGTCCAATAAACGCCAGGTTCATGTGTTCTTTTTCTTTAGCCATTAATATACCTCCATTTTGTATGTGATTAGCCTGATTTCAGTCCAGCACAATGGGTGCTGTTTGTCTAAGGTAATCTCCTATATTGTTTTTAATTATATAAGTTTAATGGGAGGGTTAACCCAGGTAGTGATCTGCCTTGTATGGCTCTGGGCTGAGACCCTTCCTTGTCCTCACTTCTCTTATGATTGTGTGCTGGAGTTCGTTTGGCAGTTTCTCAAATCCAGCGTTCTCTGTTGACCATAGGCATCTTCCTTCTGTGGCTGATCGGATGTCGCCTGCGAATCCGAACATCTCTGCAACAGGCACCGTTGATTCCACCGTTACCATGTCACCCTCCTGGGTCATGTTAACGATCTGTCCACGCCTGTTCTGTATTTCACGTGTCGCGCTTCCCATGTAGTCCTGAGGAACGTTGATGAACACCTTCTGTATTGGCTCGAGTATGGTGGGCTCTGCAGACATCATGGCACCGAAGATACCCTTCCTTATGGCGGGCAGCACCTGTGCCGGACCCCTGTGGACAGCGTCCTCGTGTATCTTGGCGTCCATGAGCTTTATCTTAACACCCATGACCTTTTCCTTTGCGATTGGACCGTTGTCCATGGCGCTCTCAAACCCGTCCATGAGGAGTTCCTTGATCTCGTCAAGGTACTGGATACCACGGGTCATGTTGATGAAGAGGTTTTTCTCATATACATCCCAGACCCTTCTGGCCTCCTCCTTATCCATACCCGCCTCTATAAAGGTCTTGGCCATCTCTTTACCTTTAACACGGCCTTCCTTTATTTTACCTTCCTGTATGGCCTTCATAACAGATTCTTCAACGGGTTCGATTTCTATGTAGAAGCGGTTGTGCTTGTTGGGTGATTTACCCTCAACAGGACCTGCGGTGCCTGAGACAGTCTCCCTGTAGACAACGATTGGCTCTGAGGTTTCTATCTCAACACTCTTCTCATTTATCCTGTAGGCTATGATCTCCAGGTGCAGTTCACCCATACCTGATATGAGGTGTTCGCCTGTCTCCTCATTGATCTCAACCCTGACGGTGGGGTCCTCCTTACCCACCTGTCTAAGCACCTCTATGAGTTTTGGCAGGTCCTTGGTGTTCTTGGCTTCAACCGCAACTGTAACAACGGGTTCTGAGATGTGTTCAAGACCCTCGAAGGCTTTTATCTTCCTTCCGACGTCGCAGATGGTCTCCCCTGCAACGGCATTCTTTGCACCTGTTATTGCAACGATGTTACCTGCAGGGACCTTATCCGTGTTAACCCTTTCAGGCCCCATGTAGACTCCGACCTGCTGTACACGTGCCTTGCTGTGTGAACCCACAAGGAAGACTTCGCTTCCCTTCTCTATGGCACCACCGTAGACACGGCCTGTTGCAACTTCCCCTGCGTGCTTGTCAATACTTACGTCTGTCACCATCACTGCAAGGGGGCCATCAGGGTCTGTTTTGAGCATGGCCTGACCTTCCTCACTTTCAAGGTCACCGGACCATATGATGGGCACCCTGTAGGCCTGGGACTCTGCAGGACTTGGGAGGTGCTCAACGACCATTCCAAGGAGGACCTGGTGCAGCGGGACCTTCTGGGCCAGTTCTTTCTGGTTATCCTCCTTACAGTACTTGTAGATGTCATTGAAGTTTATACCGGTTTCCTGCATTATTGGAACGTTTATAGCCCAGTTGTGGTATGCGGAACCGAATGCAACACTTCCGTCCTCAACACGCACCTGCCATTTCTCCCTGAATTCCTCAGGGGCCATGTTCTTGATGAGTTTGTTAGCGTTTGCAATTATCTTTATGAACCTCTCCTGGAGTTCATTGGCATCCAGTTTAAGTTCATTTATAAGCCTGTCCACCTTGTTTATGAAGAGGACCGGTCTTACGTTTTCCTTGAGGGCCTGTCTCAGCACGGTTTCTGTCTGGGGCATTATACCCTCAACTGCACATACAACAACTACTGCTCCATCCACGGCCCTCATTGCCCTTGTAACGTCTCCTCCAAAGTCAACGTGACCTGGAGTGTCTATAAGGTTTATTAGGTACTCATTTCCCTCGTAGGAGTGGACCATTGATACGTTTGCAGCGTCAATGGTTATACCCCTTGCCTGTTCCTGTTCATCGAAGTCAAGGAAACGCTGATCCCCTGCCAGTTCAGCTGAGATCATCCCTGCACCAGCCAGGAGGTTGTCTGAGAGTGTTGTTTTCCCATGGTCAATGTGGGCCACTATACCGATGTTACGGATATAGTCCGGCTGGTACATGAGCTCCTTAATCTTGCTAATCATTTTTGCACGTCTGCTCACTAAAACCACCTGTAAGTTTAATGTGCGGATCTGGCTATCCTTTCTTTCTCTTCCTTCTTCTGGATTGCGAAGCTCCTTGTATCGTAGTCTGCAGCCAGCATGATTTCATTTGCAAGGCATTCCTCTATGGATTTCTTGTTCTTGAATGCTGCCTGCATGGCGCCCTTGGTTATGAATCCAAGGGATAGGTCCACCCTTCTCTGGGGGGATATGTCCACTGCAACCTGGTACCCTATACCACCGTACTTGATCCTTGTTGTCTCCTCCCTGGGGGATGTGTTTTCAACGGCCTTCACAAGGATCTGAACAGGGTTCTCCTTTGTCCTCCGGTTTATTATTTCGAAGGCCTCCTGGACTATCTTGTAGGCCTTGTTCTTTTTACCTGAATTTCTCTCGGTCCTCATAACCTTGTTTATGAGTCTCTCGACGATTGAGACCTTTGACTTTGCAAACTGTCTCTTCACGTGCCTTCCCATGGTGTGTGGGACGAGGATATCATCAAGGCATATGTACTTGGCGAGGCCCATGTCTTCGACCTTCACCTCGTTAAGTTCCCATCTGTCAAAAACTAAACTCATAGGGATTACCTCACTGGTTTTTCTATTTTTCCTTTAACCATTTCCTGGAGGGACACGTTGTTAACCTTCGTAACCTTCCATCGAACACCAGGGATGTCGCCCATGGACCTCCCTGATGGTCCTCCTATTCCTTCAACAACGACCTCGTCGTGTTCATCGATAAAACCAATGGCGCCGTCTCCAGGTGCGAAGGCCGTGATCTGCTTCCCGTTCTTTATGAGCTGAACCCTCACACACTTCCTTATGGCTGAGTTGGGCTGTTTTGCCTCTATACCCACCTTTTCTATTACGATGCCCCTTGCCTGAGGTGCTCCTTCAAGGGGGTCTGTCTTCACGTCAAGGCGCAGTGATCTTCTCTTGTAATGTGTGTCCTTCCATCTAAAATTCTGTCTTTTACTCTTGAGCTTTTTTGCTGCGAAAAGTCCTGGCAAATGAAATTCCTCCTCTGAAATTTATTTTATTATTATGTTGCTTATGTTATGCTGTCTCCTGGCCAGTAGTCTGGCCCTTTCAATGTTCTGCCCGCCCCTTCCAATGGCGATTCTCTTGTTTTTGGGATCGGTTTCTACTGTGGCTATTTTTTCACCGTTCTCCTTCTGGAGTATCCTTATGCTCCTCACCTTTGCAGGTGCCATGAGGTTCTTTATGAACTCCACAGGGTCGTTTGAGTGTTCGATAACCTCAACGCCCTTGTCAACGGCCTTCTGAACCTTGGCAACTGTGCTTCCCTTTTTACCGATGGCAAGACCCATATCTCCCTTCTTAACAAGGAATGTTATCCTGCCGCTATCGTCGTCAACGATGCAGTCCTTTACCATTGCACCGGTCATGCTTTCAAATAGTGCAATGTACCTTATCTCGTTGGTGGTGAATTTGATGGTCACAGGAACCTACCCCACAATTTCCAGTATTGTTGAATCACCGGGGTCCTTGATGAGGAGGGCACCCACGGTGAATGGTTTACCGCATACAGAGCCTAATTCGACACTGGTGCCTTCATGAGTGTAAACTGGAATCTCTGATAGACCAGCATAGTATTCTATATCCTCCTTCAGGTCCTCTGGAATGTTACTGGCCATTACAACCAGTCTTCCTTTACCCAGTTTAAGGTTCTGGACTGTCTCCTTTGATCCAAGAATAACATTACCAGTATCTACAGCGACTCGTATTCCTCTATCTATGTCCATCTACTGCCTCCTATTTTTTCATTATAACACTAACGGAACCTGTACCCAGGGGTATAGGTTGCCCTATAATAATGTTCTCTATAATACCGGTGAGATGATCGACCTCTCCCCTGATACTTGCTCTTAGAAGGTGTTTCCCGGTTTCTTCAAAAGAAGCCCTTGCAAGGACGCTCGCTTTCTCACCGCTAATACCATGTCTTCCAATGGACTTGACAGAACCATCGGCAGTCATCATATCTGCAACGAGCATTATATGTCTTATGTCCACGGTGAGACCCTGTTCCTCCATGGTTCTCTTTGCTTCGTGAATTATCGCGTTTCTGGCTGCCTCTATACCAAGGACTGTTTCTATCTCATGAATGTCGTTGGTGGTCGTCCTGACCTTATCCACACCCTCTTCTTTAAGAACAGCTCCAAGGTTTGAACCCTCTGTATGGATTACCCATTCATCATCCTCTTTACGGATAACCACCTTGCCTATATTTTTAACCCCGCTTATCTGGAGTTTCCTTACTTTATCTGCAAGCAGTCTGAGCTCCCTTATGGTTGGCTTGGGGGGTTCAAATCTCAGTATGTTGTTATCTATTTCTACTTTCTTAAAAGTTTTTTCCACCTTGGCTATTATATCATCATATTCAAGGTGTTTTTCACGGATTTTCTCATCATCCAGCTCTGCTTCAACTGACATGTCGGCATACTGGATGCTGAAATTTTTAAGGACATCGTTGAGGGTGCTCTTACTTATCTTGTTGGCCTTTTTCCTCACGAACTCCTCATCGTATTTCCTGTCGCCTTCAAAGTATATGCTCATTGTTGGGGTGGATATCTTCTTCCTGGCATCCACTATCTCGATGAGCCTGGGGAGACCAAGTGTAACGTTGAGCTCAGTCACCCCTGCATAGTGGAAGGTACGCATCGTCATCTGGGTACCTGGTTCACCGACTGACTGGGCGGCCACTGTACCAACGGCTTCACCGGCCTCAACCATGGCACGTTCATAGGCCCTTCTGACACCCCTTACAAGTTCATCGAGTTCATCGTCACTGAGGCCGTGCCTTTTAATTGCTTCAGCTATCTCTTCAATGAGCCTCGGGGGGAACTTGGCCCTCTTCCTTTTGACGAGCTCCCTGACCTTCAGTATCCTGAGGTATTCATCCTCCACGGCCTTTAACAGTTCTTCTCCTTCAAGGCCCCTGTTTCTCTCACATATCCTGCTGAAGAGCCTTACAAGGTCATGGAGCTCGGGGTCCTTCAGTTTTTCCTCCTCAGCAATCCCTGCCACGTATTCGGTGACAGGGTCCGGGAGCATAATCCCGTTCCTGGAGGAGTAATCCTCTATCTTTTTAATAACGTCCTGCACAGAATCACCTTACCCCTTCACTTCCCTGATTTAAGCCTTATCTCCTGCACGAGTTTGTCAAGGTCAACTATCTTACCGTAATCACTCTTCGCCGGGTCCACGCCATCCTCACCGAAGCGGGTCTGTATGATAACTCCCCTGTTGTCAACGACCCTTCCATTCTCATCCACCGTGAGGTCCTGGAGGGCGTTCACAAGACGCCTCTGCATGTAACCGCTCTGGGCTGTACGGATGGCGGTGTCCACAAGACCTTCCCTTCCACCCATGGCATGGAAGAAGAATTCAATGGGGTCGAGTCCCTCCTTGTAACTTGAGTGCACGAATCCACGTGACTTAGCACCGAGTTCTCCCTTCTTGAAGTGGGGAAGCGTCCTGTTGTCGTACCCCCTTGTTATACGACCACCACGGACAGACTGCTGACCGACACATGCGGTTATCTGCGTCAGGTTAAGCATGGAACCCCTTGCACCTGTAAGTGCCATTATAACCGCGTGGTTCTCGTCCATGTCAAAGTAGCTCTCTGCAATCTCCCCTGACTTGTCCCTGGCCTCACCGAGGACCTGCATTATCTTCATCTCGAGGGTTTCCTCAAGGCTCCTTCCGGGGTGGGGTTCGAGTTCACCGTTCTCATATGCCTCGATGAGCTGGTCTACACGGGCCTCGGCATTCCTGAGATGGGCTTCTATGCGTTCCCTGGCCTCCTCAGGGATCTCCTCATCGTTGGTACTGGTGGTGAAACCTGCATGCATTATACCGGCAATAGCCAGTTTTGTGGCGGAGTCGAGGAATTCCCTGGCGGCTTCGCTTCCATACTCCTTCACTATCTGGTCAAGTATCTTACCTGCAAATGCTCCGTAGGCCTTCTCGTCAATGACACCTGTTACCAGCTGACCGTTCTCTATGACAACGTAGGCGTCGTTTTCACAGTCCATCTCAAGGCATTCGTCACATTTCCTGCAGATCTCCGCACGGTAAACCATGTTGAGGTCGTCCGGGAGGACCATGCTGAATATTTCCTTACCTGTCCACTCGCGGCCCTCCCTGTCGGGGAGGGGGAGCCCTGCCTTCTTGAGGATCTGGAAGGCCTGCTCCTCACTGAAAACAGCCTTTTTCCTTGTGAGGAGGTATGCTCCTGAGATATGGTCGTGTATACCCCCGATGATGGGTCCGCCGAACCTTGGTGAAAGGATATGCTCCTGGACACGCATGAGGGTCTTGGCCTCTGCACGGGACTCCTCTGTCTGGAACACGTGCATGTTCATCTCGTCACCGTCAAAGTCAGCGTTGTATGGGGGGCAGACGCAGAGGTTTAGACGGAAGGTCTTGTAGGGGAGGACCCTGACCTCATGGGCCATCATGGACATCCTGTGGAGGGATGGCTGACGGTTGAACAGGACTATGTCACCATCCTTGAGGTGCCTCTCGACTATGTACCCTGGTTTGAGGTTCTCAAGGACAACATCCTTGGTTTCATTGTATATCCTTATTTTGCGGCCGTCTGGTCTTATAACGTAGTTGGCTCCGGGGTGGATGTCGGGGCCGTTTTCTATGTACTCCCTCATCTGGTCTATGTTCCATTCTGTAACGTAGACCGGTACTGTGACCTCCCTGGCTATGATCTCAGGGACTCCCACCTCATTTATGCTTATGTTGGGGTCAGGGGAGATGACTGTACGGGCAGAGAAGTTAACCCTCTTACCTGAGAGGTTGCTCCTGAAACGCCCCTCCTTACCCTTGAGTCTCTGGGCGAGGGTTTTGAGGGGTCTTCCAGAGCGGTGCCTTGCAGGCGGGACACCTGAGGCCTCATTGTCGAAGTAGGTTGTCACGTGGTACTGGAGGAGTTCCCAGAGGTCCTCGACGATTAGCTGGGGTGCCCCTGCCTCCATGTTCTCCTTGAGGCGCTGGTTTATCCTGAGGATGTCCACGAGTTTGTGGGTCAGGTCGTCCTCTGATCTTTCACCGGTTTCAAGTGTTATCGATGGCCGTACAGTTACCGGGGGAACAGGCAGGACTGTGAGGACCATCCATTCGGGCCTTGCAACCTCAGGGTTGACTCCAAGGATGAGGGCGTCGTCGTCGGTTATCCTCTCAAGCCTGTCCCTCACCTCGCTGGGTGTTAGCTTGTAATCTATTCTGTCAAGAACCCTTCTAACATCTCTTATATTAATACGGCAGAATTTGTCGGAGGTTTTGGTGTACTCTTCTATTTTTTCCAGTATTTTGTCGATTTCTTTTTGAGTTAGGTCACATTTGTTTTCAACTAGTTCCCTTACTTCTGGAACCATTACACTCCGCAAAATATTCTCTATTTTTCCCACGAGGTCTTTGGTTTTTTCGATGGACAATTTCTCTTTTTTATTAAGGAGATTCCTGATATTATCAATTAAATTTTTGTCGTTTTTGTCAGGGAATTTTATACAGTAGCATTTTGCTAATTCTTCTATTTTTTTTAGTATTTTTTCGATTTCTGCTTTTGTTAGGTTATATTTTTCCATTATTTCTTTTATTTTTTCTAGGAGTTCTTTGGTTTTTTCGCCGAATTTGTTGAGGATGTTTATGATGTTATTGATAGAATCTTGGTCTAGTTCTAGTATTTTTTCGATTTCTTGTTTTGTTAGGTTATATTTTTCCATTATTTCTTTTACTTTGAGGGTATCTGTTTTGTTTATTTTTTCTAGGAGTTCTTTGGTTTTTTTGGCGGATAATTTGTTGAGGATGTTTATGATGTTATTGATAGAATCTTGGTCTAGTTCTAGTATTTTTTCGATTTCTTGTTTTGTTAGGCAATAATATTCTTGGTCTAGTTTTATACAGTAGCATTTTGCTGATTCTTCTATTTTTTTTAGTATTTTTTCGATTTCTTGTTTTGTTAGGTTATATTCTTCTTTTTCTAGGAGTTCTTTTGCTTTGCCGATTTGCTTTTTGTTTATTTCTTCTAGCAGTTTTTTTATGTCTCCGCTTTTAAGTTTATAGTCATTTTCAACAATGGAGACTGGTTTATCGAGTTTTATATCGCCTTGTTCCTCTTCACAATGGGGGCACTCCTCACGTCTGGCCTCTGCGTATATCTCCTTTATTATGGGTGTGAGGCTCTCCTCCTTCTCCATCGCCTCGAGTATCCGCTGTCTGTACTCTTCAATCTCCACCTCTGTGAGCAGGACCCTGCCGCATTTCCAGCAGATTGACCTGAGGATCTTGTGTATTGTATCCGCGAATCCCACGTGTATAACGGGTCTTGCAAGGTTTATGCTTCCAAAGTGCCCGGGGCACTCACCACCCTTGGCACCGCAGCTTCTGCACCTCAGACTTGGATCTATAACCCCTAACCTTGGATCCATGAGTCCGTTCTCGATGGGGTACCCGTCCTCGTCATAGGTGTCCGGTGTCACTATCTGGGCCACGGACATCTTCCTTATATCCTCAGGGGACATGAGCCCAAAGTTTATCTGGGAAATTTTCTTTAAAATTCCTCTCAAGGTATTCTCTCCTTTGGTTTATTCCCTTAAATCCATTATCATGCCTTATCTTCAAGTACAAGCTTTGGGAAGATGCATAGACTTTTAAGCTCGTCCAGGAGTAATTTGAATGCGTATGAGATCTCCACAGGGAATGATTCAGAGTCCTCACATATTGGACAGTACTTCTTGTCCCTGATCTTGTCGTAGATGGCTATCATACCACATTCCGCACATACGAGGGCCTCGTACTTGTCTGATTCATCAAGAAGCCTCTCTTTCAGGGCCAGAGCTGCTCCATGGGCGATCAGACAGTCCCTTTCCATTTCACCGAATCTGAGACCTCCTTCCCTCGCCCTTCCCTCTGTGGGTTGTCTTGTAAGGACCTGCACCGGACCCCTTGAACGCGCGTATACCTTGTCTGTTGTCATGTGGTGGAGTTTCTGGTAGTATGCAACGCCTATGAATATCTCCGCCTCTATCCTTTCCCCGGTTATGCCGTTGTAGAGTGTTTCAACACCTGCACTTTCAAATCCGTTGGCCTTCAGGGCTTCCTTCAGGTCCTTCTCTTCCTCACCGGTGAAGGGTGTTCCGTCCACGCGCCGCCCCTCCATGCAGGCGGCCTTACCTGCAAGCATCTCAAGGACATGTCCCACCGACATCCTTGAGGGTATGGCGTGGGGGTTCACTATGAGGTCGGGTACAACACCGTCCTCTGTGAAGGGCATGTCCTCCTGTGATACTATGAGGCCCACAACCCCCTTCTGACCGTGCCTTGATGCGAACTTGTCACCGAATTCTGGCTGTCTCTGTTCACGCACCCTTATCTTGGCAAGTCTGCTTCCCTCAACGGTTTCTGTGAGGAGAACGGCGTCAACGATTCCCTCTTCCCCGTGCCTCACGGTTACCGATGTTTCACGTCTTCTCTCTGCAACCGTTCCAAATTCATCGATCTCTTCAAGGAAACGGGGCGGTGATGTTTTACCGATGAGCACATCGCCTGATGACACCTCTGTTTCTGGGTTGATTATACCGTCCTCGTCAAGGTGCCTGTAGTCCCTCTCTGAACGGTAACCCCGGACACCCTTCTCAGGTATCTCGAAGCGGTCCTCCTGCCCCCCGGGGTATCTGCGTTCCGTTGCCTCATATGACCTGAAAAATGATGACCTTGCAAGGCCCCTTTCAAGGGATGCCTTGTTGAGGATGAGGGCGTCCTCCATGTTGTAGCCCTCGTAGGACATGACTGCCACCACGAAGTTCTGACCGGATGGCCTTTCATCGTAGCCTGTCACGTCGATTATCCTTGTCTTGACTATGGGGACCTGGGGGTGGTGGAGGAGGTGGGCGCGTGTATCCGTACGGAGGTCATAGTTTGATGCGTAGAGACCAAGGGCCTGTTTTGTCATCCCCGCCTCCATGGTGTTCCTTGGGGATGAGTTGTGGTTTGCGAATGGTATGATCCCTGCACAGATACCCAGCATGGTTGACGGGTCAATTTCAAGGTGGGTATGTTCCTCTGTGACCTCCTCGGGGCTCATTGCTATGTAGGTGTTCTCCTCCTCCTCGGCGTCAAGGTACTCTATAATCCCCTGTGATATGAGGTCGTCCCATTCCATTTCACCGGAGCTGAGTTTTTCAAGGTGTTCCTCCTTGAGGAGGGGTTCGCCGTCCTCCACGATGATCAGGGGTCTTCTGGCCCTCCCGGGATCCGTGAAGATGTATATCTCATGGTTTTCAGGGTAGTGGGTTATGTTCATTTCATGGGATACTTCTCCGGACCTTCTCTTAGCCCGTATCTCCTCAACAAATTCTTCAGGATTGTCGCAGGTCCCTATAAGTTTTCCATTAATGTAGATCTTGGTTTTATTCACGTAACAGCCTCCCGGTGGAAAAAATTAGTTAATAACCCCCATTTTTTTGATGACTTCTTCAATTTCATCAGGGTCTGAGCCCTCGGATATCTTGGCCATGAGGGCGAGGTTCTTGACAAGACCACAGTTCGGACCTTCAGGGGTCTCGTTGGGGCAGATCTTACCGAACTGTGTCGGGTGAAGGTCCCTTGCCTCGAAGTGGGGCTGGCTCCTGCTCAGTGGTGATACAACCCTCCTCATATGGGAGAGTGTACCCATGTAACTTGTCCTGTCCAGTAGCTGGCTCACACCTGCCCTTCCACCGACCCAGTTACCTGTTGCGATGGCGTGCTTCAGGTTTTCGCTCAGGACGTCGGATCTCACGGCCTGCTTTACAGAGGGTTCCTTTCCCCTTGCAAGGCTCCTCTCGAGCTGGTAGCTCATATCCCTGGTTAGACTTGTGAAGGCAACCCTGAAGAGGTCCTCCATGAGGTCTCCTGATACCCTGAGGCGCTTGTTTGTGTAGTGGTCCTTGTCGTGGGGTTTGCGCTCCCCTGAGATGACCTGCAGGAGCATCTCTGTCATCTCAGCAAGGTACACTGCCTTTTCAAGTCTCTTATCGGGTTCTGTTCCTATGTGCGGTAAAAGATAACGGTCAATAACATCCTCGGCCCTTTTTATACGGTAATCCTCGGTCATGCCCTTGGCAACGCGGTTACCGATGTATTTTATGGCGCTTCTTATGAGGTATTCCCTTCTCTCTTCTTCATCCATTTCTTCCATTTTATCGCTGTCAAGTTTCAGCTTGTCAAGGGATACCTGGATGTCGTCTGCAGCTATCATCTGATAGTTGAAGTCATCTGATATGCTTGTGATGATCTCCTGGTCGGTTGCAAGGCCCAGTGCCCTCAGGAGGATTACAAGTGGAAGTTCTCCTGGGACGTAGGGGAACGATATCCTCAGGAAGACGCCTGTCTTCCGGGGCTTCCTGTACTCGAGGGATATTCTTGCCCTGAAACCGCTCCTTAGGGATGTGACGATGGCCCTCGCCCTGTTCTCATCCTCTTCACCTATCCTTTCAAGGATTATCTTGTTGGGGGCTATCTCCTCCATTGTTACAATGGACCTCTCTGATCCATTGACGATGAAGTAGCCTCCAGGGTCTGCCGGGTCC
The DNA here is from genome assembly GCF_009914355.1 of Methanothermobacter sp. THM-1. Classification (NCBI taxonomy): domain Archaea; kingdom Methanobacteriati; phylum Methanobacteriota; class Methanobacteria; order Methanobacteriales; family Methanobacteriaceae; genus Methanothermobacter; species Methanothermobacter sp. THM-1. The sequence continues at coordinate 1,329,690 of NZ_CP044013.1, read as the reverse complement.
TCGCCCTTTTCAATGAGTTCATCTCTTCCGAGACCATGCAGGTGGCATATCTCTGATTTGAGCATAACAGGCAGTTCACCGATGTAGACCTTCTCGAATTCTGTCTCGGAGCCGCCCTCCTTGAGGAGCCTCATTTCAAGGCTCATATGGGCGGAGTAGGTCAGGTTCCTTAGCCTTGCCTCTGTAGGGTATATCTTGCTCTTGGAACCATCAGCCTCCTTTATGAAGGGCTTTTCGATGGTAACCTTCCCGGTCTCAACGGTGTACTGGCCCTGTTCAAGTTCTATAGGTTCGCTGGTGTCTATTATTTCCTGTATCCTGTTACTCACAAAGTCGTTGTATGAATGGATGTGGTGGTCCACCAGGTCGTACTTATCAAAAAACGCGTCTACCAATCCCCATGCACTTTTTTTCATGGACTTCCTCCAAAACAAATTAAATGATGAATAATTATCATGCAGGCCCTATCTTAATCTGGAAAATCAGTCCTGAACGAGCCTGTATGTAATGAATTCCTCTGCAGTTGCACTTCTACGAATTATCTTCACTATATCCCCCCTTTTAGCACCTATGGCCTTCACCACAGGGTCAGTTGTTTTTATCTTGGGCAGCTGTTCTGGATGCACATCCAGCTCCTTCAGCACCCTTTTTGCTTCAGAATCATTCAAAACAACATGTTCCGGAACCAGCTGGTGTTTCAAGATATCCTTCTTCACAATTCAGTCCTCCAGATAAAAAATCACCGTAAAATTAGATAGCGGGCCCGACGGGAATTGAACCCGCGACCACTTGGTTAAAAGCCAAGCGCTCTGCCAGACTGAGCTACGGGCCCTGAAGGAACGCCCTGGCCGGGAATTGAACCCGAGTCGCGGGCTCGACAGGCCCGCATGATAGCCCCTACACCACCAGGGCAGGTCTCTAGAATGAGAGCATTCCATTGTTCTCTTGTTACCTGCTTATATACTTTTCCATTGCTATATGACATGCATGCTATGAGTTATATTTTTCTAGTATTTAAAGCTTTCACACCATTGGTGGAGTCCCGCCTGCCGGACTTGAACCAGCAACCCTCGGATCTACAGTCCGATGCTCTGCCAATTGAGCTAAGGCGGGTTGATATACATCATTGGGCATGATGTATATTTAAGCTTTGTGGATGGGACCACCCGGATTTGAACCGGGGTCTCAGGCTCCCAAAGCCCAAAGGATCGACCAAGCTACCCTATGGTCCCTTTCTGAAGCCCCGGACGGGAATTGAACCCGCGACCACGAGATTACAAGTCTCGCGCTCCACCAGACTGAGCTACCGAGGCATTTCCAATGTTAGTAACTACTCATTTATATAGTTTGTGGTTATGGGTGCCTGGATTCCTCAAGCACCCTGACTGCTGGAAGCTCCTCACCTGCAAGCAGGCTTATGCTGGCACCGCCGCCACTGCTGATATGGTTTATGCTGTCCTCAAAGCCCATCTTCACTGCTGCAGCAGCAAGGTGACCCCCGCCAATTATTGAGAAACCCTCTGAAGAGGATATTGCATTCAGTATGTCCTCGGTTCCTATGCTGAAATCAGGGTTCTCAAATACGCCTGCCGGGCCATTGGCAAAGAGGGTCCTTGCCTCACGTATCCTCCTGGCGTAGAGCTTTATGGTTTCCATTCCGATATCCTGTATCGGATGGTTGGGTATCTTTTTCACAGGAACATCAACCCTCTTGCCGTCCCTGCATACAGCCACATCCACAGGTACAAGTATCCTTTCAGGGAAGCGCTTCTTAAGTTTCTTTGCCACCTTGATGAAGTCACAGTATCCCCTGCTCCTGATGAAGTCCATGTTCACCTTACCGATCTTAACCCCGCATCCCGCCAGGAAGATGTTGGCAACAAGGCCCGTTGTCAGCACAAGGTCCGCGCTACCGTTTTCAAGGACGTTCTTCATGACCATGATGGAGTCATCAACCTTCACCCCGCCGAGCACATAGACACAGGGCCTTTCAACATTCTCAAGGGCACCCTGAAGTGTTCGAAGTTCCCTTTCCATTACACGACCCGCAGCTGACGGTACCCTGAGGGCGAAGCCAACAAGGGATGGCTGGGACCGGTGGGCTGCCGCGAAGGCGTCGTTGATGAAGTAGTCCAGGAGTGGTGCCAGTTTTCTAACCAGGTGTGTCTCTGCCTGTTCCTCCGGGTCTCGCTTGAGCACCTCCTCGGAGTAGAAGCGGACGTTCTCGAGGAGGATTATCTCACCATCCCCCAGTCCTGAGATGCTCTCCCTTGCCGCGGATCCGAATATGTCCTCAACATACTTAACGGGCCTCCCGAGTATCCTGGAGAGTGCCCTGGCATGCTGCTCCAGCGTTGTGAAGTCATTCTTCCCGGGTCTGCTCTGGTGGGCCATCACAACTGTCCTGGCCCCCCTATCTGAGAGTTCCCTTATGGTCTCTGCATGGAGCCTCATCCTTGTGTCATCGAGTATGGTCCCATCATTGGGGTCCACAGGCGAATTTATGTCCACCCGGACAAGGACTGTCTTTCCTGTGACTTCAATGTCATCCATGGTTTTAAATTTAAAGGACACCGGGATCACCATCAAACCTTACTTACAAGATCCAGAAGGGCATCCCGTGGGCTGTCAGCCAGGATGATACCTGATGCAAGAAGAACACCCTCGGCCCCCAGGTCAACAGCAGCCTTCATGTCGTCTCCTGTGGATATTCCGGCGCCGCAGAGTACGCTGACCTCAGGGTTCACCTTCTTCACAGCATCAACACTTCCTGTTATAACCTCAGGTTCGGCCTTTGACACAGGTATCCCGGATCCTATGAGTTCAGGGGGTTCAACCGCCACGAAGTCCGGGCCCAGGGCGGCAGCAGCAGCAGTGGTCATGACGTTGTTTGTGCATACCACGGACATCATCTCAAGTTCCTTCATCCTTGATATCACCCATTCGATGTCTGCAAGCTGCATCCGCTTCTCTGAATGGTTTATGAGGGTCCCCGCTGCACCTGCGTCCCTGGCGCACTCTGCAAGGATGCTCCCTGTGTGTCCACCAGCATCAACGGCGTCAATGTGCTGTGCCAGCACAGGTATTTCCACAGCATCACTCACCAGGTGGAGGTCCATGTGCTGCGGTGCCACAGCCATGTTAACACCGGTCTCATCTGCGACATCCTGGCATATTGATGCAAGTTCGAGGGCTCTCTCACCTGTTGATTCGAGGTATGTTTTAAAATTCAGTATGACGATGGGTGTGTCCTTCAACTCCAAATCCTCCAGCATGATTAATGGGATATCTCATAGTATGGTTGAGGTGTATTATAAAATATGCTGTGACATCCGCGCGGGAGTTCTTGAAGGGGGTTTGTGAATGAATTTGCCTTTTAATATCCGGCGCATCCCACAGAATAGGGTTACATGCATAAAGCTATTAGATGATGGCAAAACAGTGAAAAATTAAATTGTAAACATTATACTACATGTTGTAGGTCTTCACAACGCTTGTTGCGCGACCGCAGGTTGCAGTATAATGTTTACTGCCGTAACGCTTGGTTACCAGTGACGGTTCAAAGCTCGTCCATCTGCCCTCTGAATACACGTGAAGCCATCGGTGTCTTGATGATGCCGAGGTGGCACCCTGCACGACCTTCACCTTGTAGCCGTTTGCTGCAAGTTTCCTGGCAGACCAGTCAGAGAGTCCCCAGCAGTCCCCGTAGCCTGTCTTCTCAACGCCTTCAGCTGTGTGTGGGCCGCCTGATCTGTGATTAAAGTTTCTGTTAATGTAGGATGCAAGCTTCTCAAGGCCCTCATCGCCCTGGAGATTGTTAAGCTCATCAGAGCTTACAGCCCGGGTGTATGCTTTTCTTGAGGTTGTCCTGTAGGTAGCATGGCTCCTGTATTTCTTCTTTGTCTTTGTCTTATAGGCAGCCTTTGTCCGGTACGTGTACTTCTTTTTTGTCTTTGTCGTCCGGTAGGTTTTCTTCACGGTACCCCTTGAAGCATGGACCTTGCTGTATCTCTTGTACTTTTTGTACTTGGATGCTGCATCAACCTTTGGCAGGGATGTGGACTTTGCTGTTATCTTATCGCCACTGGAATCCTGAAATTCCAGCTGTCCGATGGGTATGGTACTCACTGCTACTGCAAGTGCAAGTAGAGCGAGGTAACGCGAGTGTCTCTTAATCTTACCGCCTCCACTGATGGCAGGATCTACCCGCCGACCTTACCATGAACCTTAATCACATCACCACTATATATAAACCTTTGTTTCCGGAATAAGACAAAAAGGCTTATATAATGCTTTTTTCAGCATTCAGAGGATTCTAATCATGAATTGATAATGGCGCCCCAATACTCTGTTAAAAGGTTTTATTTTTTCTAAAGAAGGAATATGGGACCCTAAAAAAAGCCTAAAAGCTTTTAAATTAAATCAGCACTTCAAGCACATCCAGGCACATTTTAGGGGATTCAATTCCATCATGGACTTTTAAGAGAGCTTATATGACAAAACCGGGGATTATAAGACAGTTTAAACAAAGCATTTTTAATAATTATTTTGAATTTATTATTATAAATTCTCTGGCTGATGTGGCTCATGCGAGATGGCTTAACCTGGGCTCATGTAATCCCCGCTGCCCCTGTCCCGGCACTATCGTTTGAATAAGACATACCACCATGTCCACTGAGAGGACATGCGGGCATATATTTAAATGTAGCTGCAGAAATCATATCAAGGGCAGAACATCTGAAGAAAATATTAGAGATGGGTTGGCCATGTACCTGGAAGAATCTCAGAGAAGAATGGAGAGGATGGGATACCGCTTCGTGGGAGAGCACAGACATTCAGCGGTTAAAACCTGCCTCTGGACAAAGAAGAGCATAGTCAATGAGGGAGTATGCTACAAGGAAAAATTCTATGGAATCAGGAGCCACAGATGCCTCCAGATGTCTCCAAGTGTGCCATTCTGCCAGCAGAAATGCCTCTTCTGCTGGAGGGACCTCTCATCAACAGGGACAGCATGGGAGGGCCCCCATGATGAACCCGCAGATATAATTGATGGGGCCATAGAGGCACAGAGGAAACTGCTATGTGGATACCTCGGCAATGAAAGGGCAGATAAAATCAAGGTGATGGAGTCACAGGACCCAACAAATGCTGCCATATCACTTGCAGGGGAACCAATGCTCTACCCTGACATGGATGGTCTCCTGAGGGAATTTCACAGGAGAAACTTCACAACATTCCTTGTAACCAATGGCCTGGCACCCATGAACCTTGAAAAACTTTCAGAGGAACCCACACAGCTCTACATATCCCTGGACGCCCCTGACAGGGACACCTATAAGGAACTCTGCAGGCCACAGATACCAGGGGCCTGGGATCTCCTCAACAGCTCACTTGAACTCATGCCATCCTTCAGCTGCAGGAAGGTCCTCAGGATCACCGCAGTAAGGCATATTAACATGAAGGATCCTGAGGGGTTCGCCAGGATGATCGAGAGGGCCAGACCCGACTTTGTTGAGGTAAAGGCCTACATGTACATAGGCTACTCAAGAAGACGCCTTGATATAGAGAACATGCCCCTCTTCTATGAGGTCCATGAATTTGCAGAAGAACTTGCGGCTGCATCTGGGATGGAGATCGTGGATGAATCACGGGAGAGCAGGGTTGTTCTTCTGGCTTAGGGCGCCGGATTCTGGATGACCAGACACCACCCTTAAATAATTCATCCACGATAATTATTAAACAGGTGGTAATTATGAGGCAAATTCTTCCATTAATTCTAATTGCATTCCTTGTGGCCGCCCCTGTATTTGCAGTTTCAGGGTTCTCTGTGACACTTGGGGAGGCCACCAGCAGCAATCCATCATACAAAAGCGCTGTGATGGACTACTTCAAAGCAAAGACAGATAAGGACCTTCAGAGTGCTGATATTAAGATTGTAACAGCATCAGAGGTCAACGAGGTTTCACGGGGCGTCACAGGCCGTGTGTACTCACCATCGCAGATACTGTCCTGTGCAATGGTGGACCTTTCCTACAGTGACGGGATCAAGGTCTCGGTTGATACCAGCAAGATAAGGGTTGTAACACCTGAGATGTATGCAAGCGCCCTCAGGTCCTCAGGGATAGATCGTGGCTACGTAGTAGTGACTTCACCGGTACCTGCGTCAGGGGAGGCTGCACTTGCAGGGGTCCTGAAATCATATGAGATCGCCGTCGGAGAGCAGATACCCGAGGAGGCCAAGAGGGTATCTGTTGAGGAGATATACCTCCAGAGCAGGCTTGTTAACGAAACAAACGCCACAGGGGATAGGGTGGCTGAACTCTTCGATGAGGTCAAAAACAGGACCCAGAGTCAGAACCTCCAGGACCCCGCTGACATACAGCGGGTCGTGGTTGATGTATCACAGCAGATGAACATCAACCTCACAGAGACCCAGGTCCAGCAGGTTGCCGATTCGGTTGCAGCATCCCAGAGGGTCCAGGGAAGCCTCACAGAATTTAAACAGAGGCTGGAGGGTGTTAGCCAGCAGGTTGGAGGATCAGGTATACTGGACCAGATATATGCGTTCCTCCAGAGCATCTACAACTACATCATGGGGATTGCATCCCCATAGATTATTTTTAGAGTGCCGGAGTTCCAGGGGATTCTAGTGGTGGCATACCTTCCAGCCTGGAGTGGTTCATGGGGTCCCCTTATTCAGGGGCATCCTTTTCGGTGACCGGTCTTCACATCAGACCATAATATATATTGAGGATTATTACAATATCTCCTAATCATGTTGATAGCTCAGAATAACCTTCAGTTCATCCTGGAAGTTGCAGTGATAATCCATGTTGGCATAATTCTGCTCTTCAATGTGGTGGCGGCACCCCTCAGTCTTGTGATGTTCCTGGGGACCGTGCTGACAGTCGCACTTGCACTTATATTCTCACTGGATGCAGCTTTTCTTCTGCTACCCTTCCTATCACACCATGAATTCACCCACCCCTTCGGACCCTTCGCGGTTTTATTCTGGGTTACAATGGTTGCATCCTCAAACCTCCTCACCGAGGCAGGTATAGGATCAGCATCCGTTAAGAAACTTTCACTTCTACTCTTCTTTGTAATAGCCATCTCCGGGGGGCTGATGCACAGGTCATTCCTGGTGCTCTGGCTCCTGGGATGGGCCTTCGGTTATCTCCTCATGTCAAAGAGTTTCAGGAGGAGCACAAAGATAACCAAAAAATCGGTCCTATCATTCATCCTCGCCGGTGCTGGAGCTTTCGCCCTCATGGAGTTCCTCTCGAAGGTCCTCAATAAGAGCGTTCTGAGTCCAATGCTGAGGATCACAAGGCTTGAGGAGAACACGGTTCCAAGCCTTTCACTGGTCCTTAAAAATACGACCTTCTGGGGACATGTGCAGGGTTCCTGTTACTGGAAATCAGCCTGCCTGGGGGGCGCCGATGGATATATCACCCTCCCCATCACCATGATCCAGAACCTGGGGCTTCCATACCACATATTCTACGGGGTTCTGGTGGTTAAGAAGGACTACATCGACTACATGCTACCCGGGATCTTTGCGGTGGCCTTTGACGCGGGCTTCTTTGGGCTGCTCTTCCTCCTCTTCTGGGTTATGATAGTCACCTTCTGTGGGCTCAGTGTTCTCAGGAGGTATCAGGAGCAGAGACTCAACGGTAGCAGGATGTACCTTGGCCGGGAGGCCCTCCTTATAGGGTCCCTTGCAGCATTCCTGTCACAGAGCCTGATGGGCCTCTTCATATTCAACAGGTCATTTAACTCATCAGCCCTTCTCACATACATAATAATATCCGCCCTGGTGATGGCCCACACCGTCACCATCAAGAGGACAATCTCCTGATACTGGTGTGCATTAACCCGACGTTTCAGGGTTTGTTATAAGGAAACAGAAAAAGGGAAGCTGGCTGGAGGTTTTTTCTATTTCCAGAAAAAAGAGAAGGGGAGCTGGAGGTTTAGAGGTTTTTTGCTATCTCAACGGCCTTCTCAGCAGCCCTCTCAAGGGACGTCTCAAAGGGGATTCCTGCCTCCCGCAGGATCCTCTGACCCTCCTCCTCATTGGTTCCGGTAAGGCGTATCACAAGGGGCACGTCTCTTCTGGCATCCCTCAGGGCGTTCACAACACCCCTGGCAACATCATCGGCCCTGGTTATACCGCCAAGGACGTTGAGGAATACAACCCGGACTGAGGGATGGGATATGACGAGGTCAAGGGCCCTCCTTATGACGTCCTCTGAGGCACCGCCACCGATGTCGAGGAATGTGGCGGGTTCCCCGCCCTTCAGTTTTATGAGGTCCATTGCGGTGAGGGTTAACCCGGCACCGTTACCTATAACCGCAATATCTCCGTCGAGCTTCACAAAGGCAAACTCCTCGGGTTCATACTCCTCCATTTCCATAAATTCCCTGTGGCGGTAAATGGAGTCGTCATCCACCTCAAGCTTTGCGTCTGCTGCGATGACACTGTCCCCTGAGATGACCAGGGGGTTTATCTCTGCAAGCCTGGCATCGTACTTCCTGAAGAGCTGATATAACTTCCAGATCACTCCACCGACAGAGGGTATCAGTTCACTTTCAAGACCCATCTTCCTTGCAATCTCCCTGGCCTCATAGGGAAGAAACTCATCGAGGGGGTTGATGTGGTAGCGCACGATCTTTTCGGGGGATCTGGCTGCCAGTTCCTCTATATCAACCCCTCCCTCGGCACTGGCCATTATGAGGGGCATCTTCGCTGTCCGGTCAATGACAGCACTCACGTAGAGCTCCCGGTCTATGGGTATCTTCTCCTCTATGAGGACCTTCTCAACGGTTTCACCACGGACCTCTGAGGAAAGGAGGTCCCCGGTAACTTCAGCGACACCTGAGGGGGATGCGAACCTTATACCACCGGCCTTTCCCCTTCCACCTGTAAGGACCTGGGATTTAACTGCAACATCACACCCCAGTTCCGCAGCTATCCTTTCAGCTTCTTCAGGGGTCTCTGCAACACCTCCACGGGGGGTGCTTATACCCTCAGCCCGGAATATCTCCTTGGCGCTGTACTCATAGAACTTCATCTGCTTCCCTCCATTATAAGTTCGCGACCGGCCTGGAATGCCATGAGGTTCTTCTCCTCTGTACCTGGGGGTACGCTGTCCTTTATGGCCTCCTCAGCGGCCCTGACACTCACAATCCCTGTTGCCTCGGTGAGGGCCCCGATCATGACCATGTTGGCCACTATGGTTATGCCAACCCTTTCCTCGGCTGTTCTTGTTGCGGGGGCCCTGAAATATTTAACCTCCCGCGCCCTGATGAAATCCTCTATTTCAGCCTCAACAACCATATCAGGGTCAACTATGAGGGCCCCTCCCCTTTTGAGGTCGTCCATGTATGTCAGGAGGGCCTGATGGGACATTGCAACGAGTATATCCGGGCTCTGAACCTTGGGGTAGTCTATCTCATGGTCACTTATCACGACCTCCGCCCTTGAAGCCCCTCCCCGGGCCTCAGGGCCATAGGACTGGGTCTGAACAGCGTATAGACCATCATAGAGACTTGCAGCCTTACCAAGGACTATGCCTGCAAGTATAACTCCCTGTCCACCGAATCCAGCTATTCTGATTTCCTTTCTCACTTCAATCATCCCGGTAAGCTGATCTGATCATATCAAGGGCCCTGCCTGACTTCTCATCAACCATACTGCAGATCTTTTCGCAGAGTTCAGGCTGTGGCCTGTTTGCAAATTCTCCAACTATGATTTTACCCTCAACTTCATCTGGTTCCATCTTAAGGGCCTTCCTCCTGTTAAGGCTGTTCTCCTTCATGAACCTCATCATCTCCACCGGGGAGCGCATCCTGTTTTTCCTCCCGAAGTAGGTGGGGCACTGGGATATGGCCTCTATGAATGAGAAACCCCTGTTCTTCAGCCCCTTCTTTATGGAGTTTGCAAGCTGGAGGGGATGTGCGGTGGTCCATCGGGCCACATAACTTGCCCCGGCAGCGGTTACAAGCTCTGCAAGGTCAAATGGATCCTCAAGAGCTCCATATGGTGCGGTACTCCCATAGCTACCCTCCGGGGAAGTTGGGCTTATCTGACCGCCTGTCATCCCATATATGCTGTTGTTGATACAGATCACCGTCATGTCGATGTTCCGCCTGGCACCATGGATGAGGTGATTACCTCCTATGGCTGCGGCGTCACCATCCCCTGTGAATACAACCACGTCAAGTGAGGGGTTCCCTAGCTTGAGACCGGTTGCAAAGGATATGGGCCTTCCATGGGTTGTGTGGAGTGAGTCACAGTTAACGTAACCTGGAATCCTTGAGGAGCAGCCTATACCTGAAACCATTGCAATGTTATCAAAGTCAATGCCGGCCATCTCCATGCCCTTGAAGAAACTGTTGAGGACTATTCCATTACCACATCCTGCACAGAATATGTGTGGAAGCCTCTCCCTTCTGAGATACCTGAGGTAAGGGTTTTCTCTTTTTTCCATCTAAACACTCCTATCTGTTCATCTTCAAGATCATGTTGAGGATCTCCTCTGGCCTGTGGATCTCCCCACCAATCTTCGGGAGGAGTTCAACCTCAGCCATTCCAGCGGCAACACGCTGGACCTCATAGAACATCTGGCCGAGGTTCATTTCAACCACAAGCAGCTTCCCGGACCTCTCTGCGGCAGCCCTCACTTCGGTTTCAGGGAAGGGCCACGGTGTGTTGATCTTCAGGTACCCTGCCCTGACACCATCCTCCCGGGCCATCTTGACGGCCGTCGCAACTGAACGTGAGGGGGCTCCGTAGGAGATAACAGTTATATAGGCATCCTCTGTCAGTTCCTCCTGGACATCGCTTATCCTGTCCCTGTGCCTGAGTATCTTGTCACAGAGCCTCTTAACCAGCCTGTGGTGTCCCTCGGGGTTTGATGCGTCAGGGTAACCCCCCTCATCGTGTGTCAGTCCAGTTACGGGTATCCTGTAGCCATCACCAAAGGCCGGCATCTCAGGGACACCATCCTCAGGGGCACTGAAGGGAAGGAACTCCTCCGGGGGAACTGAGGGACCTCTCCTTTTTCTGATCTTCACACGGTCGGGGATGGTTATCTTCTCCCTCATGTGGCCCACTATTTCATCGCCCATGACCATCACCGGGACCCTGTATTCCTCTGCAAGGTTGAAGGCGCGGACCGTGAAATCGAAGCACTCCTGCACCGATGATGGGGAGAGTGCTATGATCTCGTAGTCCCCGTGGGAGCCCCACCTGGCCTGCATCATATCGCTCTGGGAGGCCATTGTGGGCTGTCCTGTGGAGGGGGAACCCCTCTGTACATTCACGATTACTAGGGGTGTTTCTGTCATGGCGGCGTATCCCACGTGCTCCTGCATGAGGGAAAAACCGGGTCCTGATGTGGCGGTCATCCCCCTGACACCACTCCAGACAGCACCTATAACAGCCCCCAGGGCCCCTATCTCATCCTCCATCTGCACAAAAACACCACCCTCCCGGGGGAGGAGGAGGGCCATTTCCTCTGCTATCTCGGTTGATGGTGTGATGGGGTAACCCGCGAAGAACCTGCACCCTGCCTTGATGGCTCCGCGTGCGCAGGCATCGTTTCCCTGGATAAAATACTCCTCAGTCATCTTCATACACCACTATCGCCTGATCTGGACACAGGAGCATGCAGAGCTTGCATCCCGTGCATTTTTCCAGATTTTCCGGGACTGGCTCATGCACACCCTTCCTGTTGAGTTCCTCTGATCTAACATAGACCCCTTCGGGGCAGAACTCTCTGCATATGTCACATCCCTTACAGAGATCTGAATCTATCTTTATCATGGTCATCTTCCATCGTGGTTCTTATCTTAGCTTTGCCTTCAGAATTTAAATAATTAATCAAGAATAATATTATTCAGAACTCAGATTATAATAAATTATCAGGGTGTTCCCTTCACCAGAGGTTTTCAGCAAAATGCCCTGTCAGTCCCGGGGTAAAGATGTGTATATTCCGGTTTTCAGGTTTTCCGGGGCCTATGTAAATCAGATACCTGAGATTCTCCATTTCATGGTTTACTCAGTCTTCTATGTACATCAGAGGATACCTGAGTTCCTCCAGGTACTCCATGCGGACGGTTACCCTTTCTGAACCATGCTCCACGGTCAACCTCACACTCAGCATGTCCCCGGTGAGGGAGACGTAACCGAATTCCCCCGCGGTTTTTCTGATCATCTCCCTGTCTATATGGACCTCAACGTCCATGATGGCTGGCTGAAGTTTTATGGATTCACTGATGGCACTCTCAAGTCCATCGGCTGTCTCGAGGCTGACAGGCGTCCCGGTGAACTGGTGGAAGAGGGCCCCCATACTTATGCCACCCTCGAATATGGCCCTCTCACGGTCTGACAGGTTTGAAAAGTACTTCTCTCCAGGTTCATTCATATCAAACACCACCAAAATCTTCAGTTTCACTCATTCCATTAAAAGCTTTTCTCCAGGGTACTGTCAATCACTTAAACTTCACTCTTTATCAAATGCCGAGGATGTTATTGAATTCCATTAACTTATCAGAGATGAATTCTGGAGGTATCGGGAACAGGTATCCCAGCACAAGGAATACAGTCAGTCCGATGACCGCTGCAAGGAGAAACCTCCTATCCTCCTCAACAGGATAGAATCGTGTAACCAGAAGTCCAGCAGAGAGGAAACCCAGGATTATTGGAATCGAGTAGTAGCTCTTCGGGTTATCGACCCTGACATTCCTCTGGTAGGGTCTTATACCCTCCAGGTGGCACTCAACTATCAGCCGCTCCCTGGTGGACCCCAGGGGGTGGCAGGTTATGAGGAAAAGCTTCGCACCCTGATTCACCGGCATCTGGTAGGAGGCCGGCACAATGAATGACCTGTTAACACGGTATTCAGCAAATCCTACGCCCGGCCAGTTCAGGTATACACTGTCCCCTGCCCTGAGTTTATCCAGGTGAAGGAAGGGGGAACCATAGAGGGTCCTGTGCCCGAAGAGTATAACCGTCCGGTTTCCGGGAGGGTAGGACATGGGTTCATGGTACACCCCGTAGAAGACTGACCTGTTGTTGATGGTCTCTGTGAGGTTTATGGAGGGTACTTCAATGACAGGGGCCCTTACATCAGGACGGTGTACTGTTACCTGGGATGAATAAAAACTCACCTCAATGAGGGCGTAGAGGGATACTATGAACATGCCTGCGATTATCAGAAGAGTTGATGCTCTCATGTCCCTGAAAATAAAAAAATGGTTGGTGGATCAGCGCATGATCCTTGTGTATGCAACTGCGGCTGCTGTCACCAGCACACCGATCACCAGGGGCCCGTAGGGCGCACCGGTCTTAGCCCCTGAAGTGGATGCTGCTGATGTTCCAGTGGCTCCATAGAGGGTGCCTGGAGGGTAGTATCCGCTGCCCCTTGAGCCGTTACCACTGACCTTGGCTGGCCATTCGTAGGTATAGACGAACCTCTGTGATGTCTCGGGCTCCATTGTGACATCCCAGGCAGCCACCTGTGTGCTCACAAAGAGGTCATCATCCACGAAGGCCTTTGGACTGCTGTATATGAGCTTGGAGTTTGCAGGGGCTATTGGGGCCCTCACGATTCCAGAGACGGATTCCTCATCCAGGTTTATCAGTGTGAATCCGAAGGTCCCCTTCCAGTACTTGAGGTCAAGTGAGGGGTTCAGCACCTCTATCTCATTTGGCATGAACCATGAAGCCATGAGGCCTGGCTCGTTTATGAGGGGCCAGTAGTTGCTGTCATCAGATTCAACGTTAACGATGTAGCTGGGTATCTCCCCCATGTCACCTGTGGCCTGAAGGCCGAAGGACACGGTCTTTGTCTCTCCAGGCTTAATCTTCCATCCATAGTCCCCTCCAAGTTCAGGGCTCCTTGATTTAACCATCTTAAGCGCTGCAGGATCTGTCCACTGAATCAGCCATTTTATGGTGCTGTTCTCAGTCAGACTTCCCTGGTATACATGCCCTATCTTGAAGTACTGAACATTGTTATCATTGTTCTTTATCTTAACGGTGATAACAGCTGTGAGATCCTTCAACCTGAAACTTGTTGCTTCCGGCTTCTCCTTGACCCAGGTCTCCTTTGCAGCGGAGCCTGTATCTGAAACTCCCAGGACAGAAATAATAAATATTGCCATTATAGCCGTATACACCAATTTTTTCATAAGCATCCCCACATAAAATATTAAATAAGAAATTAATTAATTTTTTGTTTTGGTTAACCGTATATTCTCTGCAGCTCCTGTATCATCCACTGGGGCGCGTTCTGTGTTGGTACTGTAAGGATTATGCTGTTCATGTTCTGTATCAGGAACAGGACATCTTCCCTTGGGACCTCCAGTATGATGAGGTAGTTGGTGTCCAGCTCACCCAGATTTGATGATCTTTCGTAATCTGAGAGTCTTATACCGTAATTCTGGAGTATGGCGTTGATCTCTGCCTCATTGAGTCCTCCTGATGCTGCAGCCCTCAGCAGCTGCTCAACATCAGTTGATGATGCCCTCTCATTTTCGCTCTGTGAGGTTATACTGTTCAGTGTAAGTCTCTGAGTGTTAAGTATTCGCGCATCAACGGCTCCACTGTCCTTTGACCGGAGAATTGCAAGTACGGTGGCGCCACTTATACGGGGTGTTGATGTCGCTGCTGATGTGTTGTTGCCGGTCGCATTCTGGTTGAGGTAGACGTCCACCATATCCCCCACACTTATAAGCCCACCGGCGGCCTGCAGTCTTGTTATCATGATGGGCACGGCAACTGTATCCGGGGTCTGGATCTGTGTGTTGGCAAGCACGGTTGCATCCGCCTGGCTCACGAATTTCTTGGCATCATCAACCTTCATTATCACACGTTTCTCCTGGTTGTTATCGGTGTAGTTCACCATGACCCTGCCTACCCGGTCCTTCTTGATGTTAATCTGCTGGTTCTGGTAGGTGCGCCAGGACTGTGTGGCTGGCCCCACAACATCAACTGCAAGGGCTTCCTCCGGCGTCACCGCGGCGTCTATCTGGGCAAGTATGGCCTGTTTCTGGGGATCCGTTGCAAGGGGACCCTTGAAGAGGGCGTCGACCTCGGCGATCTTTGTGGCCTTGGCATTCTGGAGGGTCTCCTGGTATGGCTGGTAGACCAGGAAGTAGTACCCTGCCCCTGCAAGCACAAGGATGATAAGGCCGAATACAAGGGCACCTATTATGGTTCTCTGTTCCTCCTCAGGGATTCTCCTCCCTATACCACCCGAGGGACCCTCTGGCTTCTTGGGTGGTGGTGTGAGCCTTGGCCTTGGCTTTTCACTGCCTAAACGCGGCTTTGGTTTTTCCCCACCTTTAAGTGGCTTCCGGTTTTCTGAATTCTCAGGAGGTTTAAGTCTTGGGCGGGGTTTGGGCATGGGGCGGGGTTTTTTCTTATCAGAACCACTCCCACCACTGAATTTGCCCACAAGTCCCTTCAGTTTACCCCCAATGTCAGAATCGCCTTTATCGTTGTTTTTACGGAGGTCAGGAGGATTATTCTTTTTATCCCTATCATTACCCTTAATCTTGTCCAGCATTCAGATCACATCTCTTTTAGGTAGTATGGGCACTGCAATATAGGTCAAAGTAGCGATGAAAAGTATTATCGCCACGGGACCTGCTACAACACTGGCGGCCTGGAGGATTTCTACGGCTGCAACCGAGATTATGGTCGCGATTATCAGTATGAGGGCTGTAGAGGCCCCCATACCATCCACCCGCGGATATTCTATGCTGCTTATCATCAGAACTGAAACTGCAATCATTATGAAGGCAGCACTCAGTTCGCTATAAAATCCCGTGAGATAGAATGATGATATTGTAACAGCCGCCACGGGTATTGGCAGACCCGTGAAGTTCTTCCCACCCCCTGTGAGAACATTGAACCTTGAAAGTCTCAGTATACCACATAATACTATTAAGGGACCCACTAATATATTAATATATCGAAAATCAACGGCCGCTGAATAGATGAGAATTGCTGGGGCAACACCAAAGGAGATCACATCCGAAAGGGAATCCATGTTTTTGCCGAATCCATGGATATCAATTCTTCCTGTTTTTCGCGCAACCCACCCGTCAAGGGAATCAAATAATACTGCAAGAAGCATAAGTATGCATGCGGCGTTAAGGGAACCGTCAATGGATAGCAGAATGGACAGATAACCAGAAGATGCATTTAACATTGATAAAAGATCTGGAAGAGCTATAAATGAGGTTATTTTTTTATCGTTCATCAACCGCCACCTGTTTTACTTATAATCTGGTGTAGTCATCATTCACTGCACATTAACCCTTTTTTTGCCTGGATTGAACCTTGCCACCACTGTCTCCCCGGCCATGGGTCTTGAACCGGTTTTCACAAGCACCTCACAGTTCTCAGGCAGTACCAGGTCAACCCTGGAGCCGAATCTTATCATACCTATACGGTCGCCCCTCTCCACATATTCGCCTTCTTTAACGTACTGAACGATTCTCCTTGCAACGAAGCCCGCTATCTGGATAACACCAACGTTCCCATAATCTGTTTTTATTACAATTAAGTTTTTTTCGTTTTCAGTGAGTACCCTTGAACGGGCCACCTGGAATCTCCCATCAACATGCTCGGTGTATATCACCTTCCCGGAGACAGGGGCCCTGTTAACATGGACATCGAAGGGTGACATGAAGGTACTTATGAGGATACCACCACTCCCATCAGGGAATATCCTGTCAATGAGGGGGTAGTCTGATCCCACCCGTTCTATCCTGTCTATCTTACCTGAAAGGCGCCTTCCATCTGCAGGGGCAATGATGAGGTCCTCATCAGAGGGGGGATCCTGTCAGGGTCCCGGAAGAACTGCATCATGAAGGCTATAACCGTGAACATGAGTATGCCTATGGCATGGTAACCAAATAGCAGAGGAATTGTGGCCACACTCACGAGGAAGCTGGCCCTCTTTGCAACACCCTTTACAAACAAATAACTCACCTGTTCCCATTACCGGTAATATGATCTGATAGGTTTCTTCTCACATGGAGTTCACGGTGACATGAACATTTCACATGGAGTTCACAGCGATATGAACACCATATGATGAACCTCAGAATGTGATATGCCGGTGAAAGATATATATACTCATGTACTGAAGATTAAATGTAATCCAAGTTAAAAGAGTAGCTTCCCTCTGATGGGGGAACTTCATTCTACAAGTTCCTTCTGGCAGATGTGATGGTGATGATAGAAAGCAAGATAAAGGTCCTCAGGAAGGCCGCGAAGGTTTCAACGACCCAGAGTTCAGATAAACTGTGGGCGGTCATTGCAGGTAACGAGGACATGGTTAACTCGGTTGCCTACGAGTCGATTGCTTCAAAGGATCTTGTGAAGATACTTTTCAGAGAGCACGTTACCATCAGGGATTCCTTTGTAAGAAAAAGATTTGATTTTATAATGGTCTATGGTGACAGTAACAAGATAAGGGACCTTTCACTTATCTGTAAGGATAACGGGGGCGCCTTCATCAAGATAGCCCCCTACTATGTTGAGAACGAACCCAACCTTGTACTTCTAGTAGCACCAGAGGATGCAATGAAGAAATTTGCAGGGGAAGCTGAAAAAAACAGCATAGGATTCTCATTCATCCTTGAAGACAGGACAACGGGTTTCATAGAAACTGATGTTTATCTGACAGAGAAACTCTCAGGCTTCATAAGGAACATAGTAGACCCCCTATTCAAGGTCACCGATGTTGTCCTTGTAACACTTCTCATCTCTGTCCATGAAAGGGAGGACGTCAGGAGGATATGTGAGATAGCATCAAGAAATAACATATTTGCAGTTGACTTTAAAGACATATTCGAGGAGGAGTAGAATGTTTTCATTTGGAAAGAAGAACGAGGAAAAAAAAGATGAAAAAAGGGCGGCCATTGCCAACACCCTTGGCATAGACCTCGGTACCCTCAACACAGTTGTTGCCAAGCCAGCAGGGGACAAATTTGATATTTACAAGATTCCTTCAGTCGTGGCCGTGAAGAAGGATGACCCCTCATATGTCCTTGCAGTGGGTGAAGAGGCAAAGATGATGCTCGGAAGGACCCCTGAAGACATCATAGCAGTAAGACCCCTCAGGAAGGGTGTCATTGAGAGTGTGGCCCAGGCGGAGGCCCTGCTTGTATATGCAATGGAGCTCGGTGCAGGGGACTCTGAATCCATAGATAGGATTGTGATAGGCATACCTGGGGATGCATCAGAGGTTGAGAGGAACGCTGTGGAAGAGATAGGGAGAAAGGCAGGGGCAAATTATGTTCTTGTCATAAGTGAGGGTCTGGCAGCCGCCATAGGTGCGGGTCTACCAATAGCAGAGGCCTCAGGTACCATGGTGGTGGATATAGGTGCGGGTTCAAGTGACATTGTTGTAATATCCCTTGGAGGAATCACCGACATCGAGACCATAAGGATTGGCGGTGACGATATAGACAGCAACATAGTTGAACTTGTAAAGGAAAAATTCAACGTGGAAATAGGCATACATGAAGCAGAGAAGGCCAAGATAGAGGTTGGAATGGTCAAATGCAGCGAAGACCTTGAGAATCTCAAGACGGTAGTTATAGGGAAGTGCATGGAAACAAACAAACCCAAGAAGGTTGAAATAGATTCTGAAATGGTTGCTGAGGCCGCCGAACCACTTGTTAAAGGTATAGTCAACTCCATAGCCGCCGTGCTTGAAAGGCTCTCACCTGAACTGATCTCTGGTGTCTACAATAAGACCGTGGTTGTGGGTGGAACCTCACAGCTCAGAGGCATTAAGGAGAGGATATTTGAAGAGGTGGGCATCCCTGTTGAGATATCCGACGACCCCATGACCGTGGTTGCAAAGGGAGCCGCAATTGTCGCAGCTGAACCAAGGGCCCTTGAGCCGGAGGTAAGGCTGAAGGCCATGAAATAAAATTATTTTTTTGATTGCATGAAGGTCCTTGGAATTGATGAAGCAGGCAGGGGCCCGGTCATAGGACCCCTTGTGGTTGCCGGGGTGATGGTTCCTGAGAGGAAATTCTCGATACTCAGGAAGATGGGTATAAAAGACTCGAAGAAACTCACCCCTGAGAGGAGACGGTTCCTTGCAAGGAAGATACAGAGAATCGCAAGGGTCTTCACGGTGAAAATCAGCGCCTCAGATATCGATGCGATGCGTGCCCGTGGATTCAACCTCAATGAAATAGAGAAGATAGCAATAAGGCGGATAATCATGGAGGCCCAGCCGGACCGTGTCATAATAGACTCGGTTGATGTGAAGCCCTCAAGGCTTGAGGATGAGATCAGGGCACACTTCAAGGATATGGAGGTGAAGGCCGAGCATGGTGCAGACGCCCGCTATTACCCTGTTGCAGCAGCATCAATAATAGCCAAGGTTGAAAGGGACCTTGAGATAGAGAAGATAAGGAAGAAAAACCGCAAACTCGGGGATATAGGTTCAGGTTACCCAAGCGATCCAAGGACGAAGAGGTTTCTTGAGGGATTCAGCTACGATGAACTGCCTGACTTTGTCAGGAAATCATGGGCAACTGTTAAGAAAAAGAAGGAAGGCCATGATTAACACTTTCCAGGTACATGTGATGAAGACCACTATTTTTAAATATCCCTGTTTCGCAAATACCCTTCCAGGTGATGTTTAACATGTTCCCTGATCAGATCATCAACTTCTTCGCCACCATCCTTGAGATGTTCAGGAGCGGCGGTGCAATAACATATATAATAGCCATCATGGGAATCTACGGCTTCATAACATCAGTTGAGAAGATAAACTACCTCAGAAGGATTTCACGGATAAGCACACCCCAGATAATAGGGACAGTCAACGATTCAATGGAGAGGGGCGGTGCCCTCGAGGCCCTCAGGGAGATCGGCCAGTACCAGAACCCTGTCTCCAGCATCATCTCCGAGGCCCTAAAGATAGGTTACAGGAACCGGTCAGAGGTTGAGGATGCCATGGAACGCGTCTTCATCGTTGAGATGAGCAACATGACAAAGGGCCTGGGAACCCTCAGGACCATCATAGAGGTTGCCCCGATGCTGGGACTCATCGGGACCGTGATAGGGATCTGGTACACCTTCAGGGCCCTGGGTGTGAATGCTGACCCCGCTGCAATGGCTGAGGGGATCTACGTGGCCCTCATAACAACAATACTTGGACTTGCAGTTGCAATAATCCTCATGCCGCTCTACTCCTACATAACATCACGGATAGATGATGAGATCGATAAGATTGAACTCATAAAGAAGATGACAAACTGGGGATACGCCGTCATGAGGATAAGGGTCGATGGAGACGTTGATGAGGTCGTCGAGGCCCTGATGGAGTCTGATGGGGTGGTTAGTGTAAGGAAACTGGATGATGATGATGCCAACCTATCAGTGGCATTCAAGCCGAGCATGCTTGAGAAGAGCATAAACAATATAATACTTGAAAGGTGCGGTAGAAGCGCCGAGATAATTGAAAGCAAGCTGAGGCAGTGATCAGATGCCCCTTGACACGGACAGGTACAGGCGCAAAATCCACGGGAAACCCCGCTTTAACATGGTCCCATTCATCGACATACTCTTCACAATACTGATTTTCCTTGTTGTCACCGCAACCTTCGGTGGTGGAGGGCAGGGATCCTCAGGAAAACCCGAGATAGCCGAGAACACAGGACCATCAGAGTATTACCTCATACCTGTTGCAGGTTTAAGTAAGGTTACCGTAAACGGGGTTGACATGTCAGGGCACATAAAAAACAGTGCCGTGGCGGTCCATACAAGGGTTATTGATGAGGGCGAGATAATCATAAGGCCGAAGGAAGGAGCTATAATCATAACGACCCCTCCAGACCTGCCTGTTGAGAGGGCTGTGAGAACACCATCATGATCATCAACGGATTGCTCAGGGGGATTTAACTCTTTCGGCGGGAAATCCCTTCCATCAGGAGGGATAGTTCACATAAGGTCATCAAATGACAAATAAAACTGGAGGTTGGTTTATGTATCTTGGAAGAATTCTTGCAGCTGGAAGGAACAGTGAAGGAGCCTTTGTGGCCTACAGGGTTTCAAGCAGGTCCTTCCCCAACAGGACCACGAAGGTCTTTGAGGACAGGGTGTCCGTGATACCCGTTGAGGGACATGAGGGTGATGTCTTCAGGAACCCCTACATAGCATACAACTGCATCCGCATAGTGGATGATACGGCGGTTGTTTCAAACGGAGCCCACACCGATACCATTGCAGATAAGATAGCCCTTGGAATGAACCTCAAGGATGCAATGGGATTCTCCCTCCTTGCAATGGACTATGAGAAGGATGAACTCAACACACCAAGGATAGCAGCGGCCATCGATGCAAGGGAGGCATTCATCGGTATAGTAACGGCCGACGGCATCACCGTTAAAAGGATCCCTGATAATGAATCAATGTACATCTCCACCTATGAACAGATAGAACCGGCACCCACACAATTCGAGGCTGCTGATGCAGACGAAGCAGCAAAGTTCATACTCGAAGGGGGTGAATTCGCAGGCTTCACCCACCCGGTGACAGCCGCGGCAGCATTTAACAGTGGAGACGGATGGAAACTGAGCAGGGTCTGAACTTTACTCCCTAAAAAATCAGGTGCTTGAATGGAGATCAAATTAATCGGTATTCAGGGCATGCCACTTGTAGAGCGCGGGGATGATATCCCTGAACTCATAGTCAGGGCCCTTGATTTCAGCGGCCAGGAACTCATGGACGGCGACATCATAGTAATAGCAGAAACCATAGTGTCCAAGGCAGAGGGCAACACCATTGATCTGAATAAAATAAGTCCATCAGAGAAGGCCCTTGAGATGGCTGAGAAGACAGGGAAGGATCCGCATCTGGTGGAGGCCATCCTCTCAGAGTCCGCTGACGTGATAAGGGTCGGCCATAACTTCATAGTATCAGAGACCCGGCATGGTTTTGTATGTGCAAATGCAGGTATTGATGAATCAAATGTTAGTGAGGGACTTGCAACGCCACTGCCAGCGGACCCTGATCTTAGCGCAGAACGGATACTGAGGGGTTTAACTGAAAGGTCAGGCAGGGAAATTGCTGTGATAATCTCGGACACCCAGGGAAGGCCCTTCAGGGTGGGAGCCGTGGGGGTTGCCGTGGGGGTTGCAGGCATGGCTCCCCTCTGGGACCGTAAGGGTGAGAGGGACCTCTATGGTCGGAGATTGCAGACAACGGAGATTGCAGTGGCAGATGAAATGGCGGCGGCAGCATCAATGGTGATGGGGCAGGCAGATGAGGGTGTGCCTGCAGTTATTATCAGGGGCTACAGATGGGACCACCTCAAGGCTGACGGGGGGATCAGGGACCTCCTGAGACCCAGGGAAATGGATGTTTTCCGGTGATCTGCAGGGTGTGAATTCATGATAACTGTACTGTCGGGCGGAACAGGAACACCCAAGCTCCTCCAGGGACTTGTAAGGCTCGTTGACCCTGAGGATATCACTGTTGTTGTAAACACGGTTGAGAACGGTTATTTTTCAGGGGTATACGTTGCACCAGATGTTGACACGGTCATCTACACCCTTGCAGGCATCATAAACGAGGATACATGGTACGGTGTGAAGGACGATACATTCATAACCCATGAGACACTCTCGGAACTCGGATGCCCTGAACTCCTGAGGATCGGTGACAGGGACAGGGCATTCAAGATTCAGAAAACACTTCTCCTTGAGGACCATCCACTTCACAGGGCAGTTGACGTACAGTGCAGGGCCCTGGGTGTGAGGTCAAGGGTCCTCCCCATGAGCAACCAGGACTCGGATATAACCATAGTTACGGATGAGGGTGAAATGGGGTTCCACACCTTCCTCATTGAAAGAGGTTCGGAGCCCCGGGTCCTTGATGTGAGGTTCAGTGAGGTTGAACCGGCACCGGGTGTTATTGATGCAGTGGAATCTGCCGACCTGGTCATAATAGGACCATCAAATCCCGTCACATCCATCGGACCGATAATAGGTACCTCAGGCGTGAGGAAGGCCCTTAAAAATTCCCCTGTTTATGCAGTATCCCCCTTTGCAGGGGATAAGCCCTTCAGCGGTCCTGCAGGTAAGTTCATGAGGGCATGGGGTTACAGTGCGTCAAGCCTGGGTGTTGCAGAAATCTACAGGGACTTCCTTGACAGGCTCATAATAGATGAAGTTGACGCTCACCTTAAGGGAGAAATAGAAAAACTAATAAAAGATGTGGAAATAACAAAGACCATCATGAAAAACATAGGGGATAAAATAATGCTGGCCAGAATACTTTTGGGTGAAATATTATGATACAGATGACCTTAATTCAGATAGACAACTACGGGCCATGGACGGTCACACCAGCTCCACGAAATGAGGCGGATCTCCAGATACTCCAGGCAGAGCTTTACGCTGACCTCCAGCGGCAGTTTGCAGCCCATCAGGGGCTTGTTTTCTTCACAAGGTTTGACAACATGCTGGCAGTCACAAATGGTATGGATATTGAGGACCACAGGAGGATACAGAATTCAATAGCCAACCGTTACCCCATAACCGTAAGTATGGGTGTGGGTGCGGCTGAGACACCCTACGATGCCCAGAAGAACGCTTCAAGGGCCCTGCAGAGTCATGGGGGGGCTCAGTCAGAGGAGAGAAAAGAGGTGCTCGCCATAGACGGTCTTGTGGATGAGGGATACGTTCAGATCGCCCACCTTGATATAAACGGTATAACCGAGACAATGACTGACATCGTCCCTGCCTATGACACTTCCTTCATTGTGAACAGGGTTCAGCACTTCTTAATGAAGAAGCTCATCAAGGAGGGGGCTCTTCTCTTCTTTATAGGTGGAGATAACTTCATGTCACCCTGTAATGGTCTGGAGCCCCAGGGACTACTGAGGATAATCAATGAGATAGATGATGAGATAAACGTTGCGCTTAAAGCAGGGATCGGTAAGGCCCCAACCGCCGAGAAGGCAGCAAACCTTGCTGATCTGGCCCTTGAGGAGATCAGGGGTGGATTCACCTACGACCTTGTCCATGTGATTAAGGAATGACCCGTGAGAACTGTCTGAGGGTACTGGCACCCATGGCAGGAATCTCTGATGCAGAGTTCTGCCTTAAACTCATCCCCTATGGCTTTGACATGGTCACCCTCGGAGGATACAATGCAGACATGGAGACCTGCAGGGCAGGTAGACTCATAATTGGGAGGGGCAGACCAGAATTTGATTTTGACTTCAATGAACTACCCGCGGTGGTTGCTGAAGAAGCATCAAAGATAAAGGACAGGTTTGATGTCAGGGTTTCCGTGAACCTCAGGGCCACAGAACCTGAGGGGATCATAGAGATATCCAGACTGGATCCGGTTGATGTTGTTGAGATCAATGCCCACTGCAGGCAGCCCGAGATAACCCGCACCGGGGCGGGTCAGGCAATGCTCCTTGAACCCGAGTTCCTGGGCGACTTCACCCGTGAGGTTGTAAGGAAGGCGGCCTCAGAGGTGTCGGTGAAGATAAGGGGAAACGTTCCAGAGGCAGATACGGTCCTGATATCTGAGATCCTTGACCAGGAGGGCTGCAGCTACATACACCTTGATGCCATGAAACCCGGTGTTGATAGAGCCGACCTTGAACTGGTATCGCGGGTTTCAGGGGCGGTCAGGAGGGCAAGGATTATAGGCAACAACTCAATAAGGGACCTGAGATCTGCAAGGGCAATGCTTGATGCCGGGGCAGACGGCGTATCGGTTGCAAGGGCAGCCCTCTCAGGGAGACTATCCTTCAGCCTCAGCAAACTCTGAAAATTTAATTTCGACTAAAAATTTAGGAAAATTTTAATAGGGATTTCCATCAAAGGAATATACAGTTCATGTTTAATGGATCATATTGATTCTGGTAGCAGAGGGTGAGCAAATGTTTTTTATAAAGCTGGAAAACGTCACAAAGAAGTTTAAGGATGTTGAGGTTCTCAGGGATATCAGCGTTGAGATCGAGGAGGGCAAGGTCCTCGGTATACTCGGCAGGAGCGGTGCGGGAAAGTCTGTGCTCATAAACATGCTCCGTGGTATGAAGGACTACCGGCCCGACAGCGGACGCGTAATCTACAGGGTGGCGGTGTGCCCTGAATGCCTCAGGGTGGAGCCACCATCCTTTGATGGAAGGCCCTGCCAGTGCGGAGCAAACTTCGCCCTCCAGGAAGTGGACTTCTGGAACTGCGATAAAAAGACATTTGCGGCTGTGAGGAGAAGAATAGCCATAATGCTCCAGAGGACCTTCGCCCTCTATGAGGATGACACGGTAATCGATAACGTCATAAAGTCAATGCCTGAACTCGAATACGAGGAGGCCCTCTACCGTGCACTGGATCTACTTGAGATGACCCAGATGAGCCACAGGATAACCCACATTGCCAGGGACCTCAGTGGTGGTGAAAAACAGAGGGTTGTCCTTGCAAGGCAGCTTGCCAAGGAACCGATGCTTTTCCTTGCAGATGAACCAACAGGTACCCTTGACCCCAGGACAGCGGAGCTCATACACGACGCCCTCATTGAGGGTGTTAAGGATAAGGGGATAACCATGATAATAACCTCCCACTGGCCCGAGGTCATGAGCGACCTTTCTGATTATGCCATATGGATTGATAAGGGCGAAATAGTGGAGGAGGGGGATCCTGAAACCGTAGTTGCCAGATTCATGGAGCAGGTCCCGGCTCCTGAAAAATCAAAGGAATTTGAACAGAAAAACCCCATAATAAGGATGGTTGATGTTAAGAAGCACTACTACTCCATTGACAGGGGTGTTGTGAAGGCCGTTGATGGTGTGGACCTCACCGTATATGAGGGTGAAATCTTCGGAGTGGTGGGCCTGAGCGGCGCAGGCAAAACAACCCTCTCCAGGATAATAATAGGTATAACTGAGCCAAGCAGTGGAAAGGTCTGCGTCAGGCTCGGTGATGAATGGATCGACATGACAGAGAAGGGACCCCTTGGCCGTGGCAGGGTAACACCCTACCTTGGAATACTCCACCAGGAGTACAGCCTTTACCCCCACAGGGACGTCCTGGGCAACCTCACAGAGGCCATAAGCCTTGAACTCCCTGCAGAGTTCGCCAGGATGAAGGCACTCTATGTACTCAGGGCCGTTGGATTTGATGAGGAGTATGCTGAGAACATCCTCGGCAAGTACCCTGATGAACTTTCAGGCGGAGAGAGGCACAGGGTTGCACTGGCCCAGGTACTTATAAAGGAGCCACGGATCATAATCCTTGATGAACCAACAGGTACCATGGACCCCATAACAAGGGTCCAGGTCACGGACTCAATTCTTAGGGCCAGGGAGGAGCTTAACCAGACCTTCCTTATAATATCCCATGACATGGACTTTGTCCTGGACGTCTGCGACAGGGCATCCCTCATGAGGGGTGGCAGGATCCTCAAGACAGGCGACCCTGAGGAAATTGTCGGTGAACTCACACCCGACGAGAAGATGAAGATGCTTAAGGAATAAACCCTATTCTTTTTTAAATTCAGAACCACAATTTATTTATTGCCAATCCTTATATGGATTAAAAGGATTCTCATGAACTGTTATTAACATATTTGGTATAATTAATAAAGGAGGATTTTGTTTGGTATGGAGCGATGCACCATCCCATGTATGCAGGGGTGGCGATAAAAGGGCGCTCACATTCTGCTGCCCACCAGTAAAACCATGTCCAATAACCATAGCCCTTGAGGAGGCTGATTTAACACCGCAGGATTACATTGAAATAAAGGAGGAGTTCGCCAGGAAGACAAGGCTGGGTGAAGGTCAGGGCACATGTTT
Source organism: Methanothermobacter sp. THM-1 (assembly GCF_009914355.1). Classification (NCBI taxonomy): domain Archaea; kingdom Methanobacteriati; phylum Methanobacteriota; class Methanobacteria; order Methanobacteriales; family Methanobacteriaceae; genus Methanothermobacter; species Methanothermobacter sp. THM-1. The sequence goes on along the minus strand of NZ_CP044013.1, from coordinate 1,302,826 downwards.
CGGGTCCCTTGTATGGTGCTGCAAGCCGTCAAAACCATGCCCCCTCAGGGACATGGCAATGAAGAGGATCAACATGACGGTTGAGGAGTACATGGAACTAAAGAAGAAGCTTTCAGAGGCACTTGTTGGAACAGCAGGACCCGACACTGAAAGCGTGAAGGCCCTTGCAGAGGCCTTTGATGTATCCATGGATGAGGCAATGGATGCCATCAGGGAGGCTGACAACGACCTCAGAACAGCCATGAAGATACTGCGGATGAAATCCCTCTGATGGATGGTAAAAATGGCATGGACTCCCCTATACATGGACATGGACGGGAAGAGGGTCTTCGTCCTTGGTTCAGGGGAGGTTGGAATCAGGAGGGCCAGGAGGTTCCTTGAGGCAGGTGCAGAGGTGGTTGTGGCGGGCCCGCCGGCAGAACTTGAAGGAGCAAGGTTTGTTGAAATGGATAACCTTGAGTACTGGGTTGAATGGGCGGACCTGGTGGTGGTTGCAAGTCCTGACAGGGAACTGAATGATAGGGTGGCATCCTTTGCAGGTAAGAGGCTCCTGAACCGTGCAGACAGTCCACTGGAGGGGGATGTGATAGTCCCGTCAACCTTCATGGTGGGGGATGTTTCCATTTCAATATTCACGGGGACAAGGAGTCCCCTCATGGCAAGATACCTCAGGGAGAGGATTCAGGATGCCATCCAAACTGAGGATCTACTGATGATAGAGGTCCAGGATAGGGTCAGGAGGAAGATCCGGGAAGAATTCGATGATCACAGGGTCAGGAGGAGGATACTCTACAGGATATCAGAGGACCCTGAGTTAAAGGAGTATCTGAAGAAGCAGGACACCGAAGCAGCCCTTGAAAGGGCTTACACCATGATAGATGAATTCAGGAGGGGGGTTTTAAGATGATTCTCAACATAAGGGTGGATCATAAGACCTCGGATGTGGAGGAAATGGAACATGCATCGGGGGATATCCAGGAACTTGTGGCTGAACTGGAGGCTGCAGGGGTCGTTAAGGAGAAGATCCCCCTGGTGACCTGTAACCGTGTGGAGTACTATCTCTCTGCCGATAACATCCCTGAGGGATTTGATTTCAGGGGCTTCACCGTTGAAACCGATGAGGATGCCCTGAGACACCTCCTGAGATTGTCTTCAGGCCTTGAATCCATGATAATAGGTGAGGACCAGATACTCGGCCAGATAAAGACCGCCAGGATCAGGGCCCTCAGGGATGGTACCTGCGGCCCCCTCCTTGACATGATCTTCACCAAAGCCATTCATGTTGGACAGGCAGTAAGGCGGAAGACGGAGATAAACAGGGGCTCTGTGTCCATAGGATCCGCAGCAGTTGAACTTGCAGAATCCATACATGGAGACCTTAGGTGTAAGAAGGTCCTTGTTATCGGGGCCGGGAAAATGGGGACCCTTGTTGCAAGGGCACTTGCAGAGAAGCACCTGAAAGCCATAATGGTTGCAAACAGGACCTATGACCGGGCATATAACCTTGCATGTGAACTTGGAGGCGAGGCAATACACTTCGACCGCCTTAACGAGTCCCTCAGGGATGCTGATGTTGTTATAAGCGCCACCGGCTCACCACACCACATCCTCACCCTTGAACGTGTAAGGGAGGCTGTACCCCCTGAGCGCAGATCCAGGGTTGTCATGGTTGACATTGCAAACCCAAGGGATATAGAGGACTCTGTAAGGGAACTCGGGATAAGGGTTTTCAGTATAGATGACCTCAGGGGTGTGGCAGAGGAGAACAGAAGAAGAAGGGAAGCCGAGGCCCGGGAGGCCGAGAGAATAGTTGAGGACGAACTTGAACTCCTCCTGAGGTCCCTTAAACGCATGGTTGCAGACCCCCTGCTTGCTGAGATAAGAAGCCGGATGGAGGAGCTCCGCAGGAGGGAGCTTGAGAAGGCCGTGAAAATGATGGAAAATTCTGATGCTGACAGGGTTATGGATGACCTCACAAGGTCAATAGTTGATAAGATCTTCCATGATGTCGCCATCAGCATCAGGGAGGCTGCTGAAAGGGATGATGTTGAGTTTCTGAGGGCCTGTGCCGATATATTCGGCTGTGATTCTGTTTAGCCTCCTGGTGTGACTGCTGATATAGGTGTTCTTTGATCGGCATCATGATCTTCAGGCGAACATGTGCCTGGGTTCATCTGATTTTTTACGCTCTTTGAGTGAGTATTTAATATGTTCAGGTCGCACGGTTTCACTGTCCTCTGCAATGGCCCTGTGGAGGGCTGTTTTAAGCACCCGCTCCCTGATGTCCCTTCCTGACATGCCGCGGGTCAGTTTCACCAGACGTTCAACCGGGCACTCAACCCTCAGGGGCATGGTTTCAATGCATTTCTCAATCATAAGCCTTCTTTCATCATCCCCCGGGAGTTTAAACTCTATCTCCTCTTCAAAGCGACTTCTTATAGCATTATCAAGGAGTTCGGGGTTGTTGGTGGCCCCGATGGTTACAACACCCCAGTTATCATTTATACCATCCATCTCGGTTAGAAGGGCGTTTACAACCTCTGAAACATCCCCCCGGAGGGACTGGTACTTCCTGTCAAGGCCCACAGCATCCATCTCATCAATGAATATCACTGAGGGGGCTGTTTTTGATGCCAGTTCATAGAGTTCATGTATCTGCCTGGCACCATCACCCACATGTTCACCGATAAGACTCGTTGCCTTTATGAGGTAGAGGGGGACCTTTAACTCGTTTGCAAGGGACTTTGCAAGCATGGTTTTACCTGTACCTGGATGCCCGTGGAAGAGGACGTTTCTGGGGGCCCAGTCCCTGAAGCGATCAGGGTCCTCAAGGTACTTCATGATTATCCGGCACTTTACCTTGGCGTCCTCCTGTCCGATGACATCATCCATTCTTATGTTGCTTCTGACCTCATGGAACTCCTCCTTCTCATTCTCAAGGAGTATTATTGAGGTGTTCCCTGTGATCTTTGAACCGTCAGGGTGGGCCCTTATAATCTTGAATGCATAATCAGGGAGTAATTTCTGGTCAAAGAGGTAGGAGCCCTCCCTTGCAGTGAATCCCTCCCACTGGTCCCTGGCATAGAGTTCAAAGAGTTCCTTGTTAACCACGTCTATCCTCGGGGCCTCCATAAGGTTGCATACAAAGGGGTATCCAACCGGTTGAAGCACAATCAGCTTGGCCTCCCTTTCAGGTTCAGGGGCCATAACAGGGAACTTTTTATCAGATAGCTGGGATTCATGGATTATGTTATTGAATTTCACCACATCACCTGTTCTTCAGAAGAAGCTTCTGATACTGTGATATCCTCAAGAAATAGACTCATCATATAGAAATTGTTGCTGGTGGTGTATAAAGTTTTAGGTAATGGAGAGATTCATGCCGCAATTGCTGCAGTCACAGGTCGGGGCACGGCTCTTAAAATTAAACATTAAGGTTGGATGTTGGGGGTGTTATTTCTTATTGGAGGTTTTTTGTGAGGGTTTCTATCTGGTGGCATGGTTTTATCTTTTATCAGAGGTATCCGCCCAGGATCTCCTTTATTCTAACAGCGTCCCTGTCCTTCTGGGGTGTCTCTGAGATTATGGTGGCATCCCATCCGCACTCCACCAGGACCCTGATGAGGGGCTCTACCGGCGGACCGAAGTCCTCTCTGAGTGTATGGTGCCTCCTCTCCCCGGCGTCGGTGTACTCTATTGCCGTGAAGTGACAGTGGAGGTGATCCATGCCGAGGCGGTCCTCTATCGTATCAAGTATCCTGAGGTAATCTGAGGCACCCTCTATACAGCCACCACCCCTTGCATGTATATGGGCGAAGTCAACTGTGGGTTTTATGTTATCGAATTCTTCAGAGAACCCTATTATCTCACCGAGACTCCCCACCTGTGATTTCTTACCGGTGGTTTCAGGTGCAAGGGTGAAGTCCCTTAGACCGGCATCATGGAGTTCATCGATGAGAGTCCTTAGGGATTCCCTGCACATTTCAAGGGCCTTCCTTCTGCCATGTTTACCGTAGAACCCTGCATGGAACACAACCCTGTAGGCACCCATCCAGTCAGCTGCAACCACGCAGTCAAAGAGCCTTTCAATGGATTTTTTAACGGTTTCCTCCTGGTGGGAGGACAGGTTGATGTAGTATGGTCCGTGCATGGAAACAAGGACATCATTCCTTCTGGAGTTCTCATGGATAAGGAGCGCATTCTTTTTCTTTAATCTGAGCCCGTAGGTGGCCTGGTATTCATAGGCGTCCAGTCCCATTGACCTTAGCCTTCTGAAAACATCCACTGCACTGCCCCGGTAACCTACAGGGTTTCCTGCAGGCCCTACTCTTATCAAAACAGACACCAAAAAAATTAGGGTGGTTAGAGTATGCCCATGGCCCTGTTGGTCTTTCTGATGGACTTCATGTTGTCATCTTCAACTTCAAGGAGGGCCCTTATGGCATCCACGCTCTCAGGGACGGCATCTGATTCCTGGTGGACCGCCTGCATGTAGAAGAGTTCGCCGTCCACAACGTTTATGGATTCCTCCCATACAGGTATCTCGAAGAGGTCGTTCCTGGACCTTCCGAGTTCCTTGGCGTACTCCATTATCTCAGCAGTTGATGCAAGACCCTCGGATGTCCGTACGAGCATCACCCTTGTTGTTTCATCGAGCCGGGCCTTTATCTCATCGGCATCCACAGGGTCTTCCAGTTCCACCATTATGTTGTGCTGGTGCATGAGTGTGGTTGGAACCAGGAGGGCCACTGTGTGGATGTTCACGCCCTTCATGACGGTTTTAAGGTCTGGTCCGTGGTGTGATGGCACTGTTGGAGGGTTGGGTACTATGGCATTTATGGGTCCCTTACCCACCTGCACAGGGTCAGCCCCCCTTCGCACCATGACTGCGCGGACCTTCTTTATGCCGCAGAGGTCGTCTATGGGTTTGAGTGTCCTGCAGAGTCCTGTTGTGTTGCATGAGACCACACGGGTGTATTCGGCGCCAAGGGAATCCTCATAGTTCGCAAAGGAGTTGAAGGAGAGTCCTATGGCATCATGTTTTTCACCGCCCTGGAATATGGCCTTTATACCCTTCTTACGGTACATCTCAAGGTTCTTTGCACCTATACCCTCGGGTGTTGCATCCACGACGATGTCGGCTTCCTCAAGCATATCCTCAACGGTACCGCTTACAGGGATCCCTGCCTCATCAAAGAGCTTTTCACGTTCAGGGATGCTTATGTAGAGGTCGTAACCCTTCTCAACTGCAACCCGTGCCTCAAAATCAGGTTTTGTCTTGCTGACACCCACAACCTTCATATCGTCCTGGGCAGCTACGGCATCAGCAACTCTCTTTCCTATTGTCCCATACCCGTTAATGGCTACAGATATCATTTAAAAAAACCTCCTGCCTCCTGAAACCTCTCTGATCCCAGGAGAGCCTCTTTCAGTTTAAAGGTTCAGTTTAATAAATATTTGGACGGGTTCTTTTATATAATTTTATCTCAGCGGCAGCTGCCTTATGGATACCATACATGCTGTTTGAATGTTGTTATCTCGGGTGTCGGCTGCCCTTATACCATGCTGATTCTTCCCCTAAATTATACTTCAAAAAATAGCGCCAGGGTTCTGATGGGTTACATGCTGTTCGGGATGTAACCGTGCACCCTTTTAGAAAAAAAATAAAGGGTGGGGTTGTGGATGGTTACTGGTTCTCCACGGCTTCAAGTTTCTCGGGGAGATATGTGTCCACAACGTACTCAAGACCGTACTTTGAGAAGGACTGCTGTTCCGCCTTCTTACCTATCTTGAGCATCTTCTTGATCTCAACCTTCCAGAAATCATCCCTGTACCTCGGATCCTTGAGGAGTTCCTTCAGCCGCAGGACATCGATGTCCTTGAGGGGATCGGTTGGAAGGTCATAGTTTATTATGTCACTTGCTGTAACACCGAGGAACCTTGCATCGGGTGTTGCAAGCTGATGGTTGACGTGGGCAAGCTTCGCACTCCCTGAGATGATAACCATTGCAATATGGAATCCCCAGGGGTCTCCGTCGTTACAGATGTATACCGGGAGGTTGAGTTCCTCGTTGACCCTCTTGATGAACCTCCTTGTTGCCCTTGCAGCCTGACCCTTGAGTCCGACTATGAGGGCATCGAACTTCTTGTAGGCCTTCTCCTGGACCAGACGGTGGAACATACCCATTGTCTCCACTGCAATCACACGTTCCACGTCATGGTCAACGAATTCAACCTCATCAATTGTCGGGGATATATTGTAACCTGACTTACCTGACCTGAGGGCGTTTATCTCGATATCGCCTTCACGGACCGTTAGCTCCCCGTAAACTGATGCCCCGTCCTCTTCCGGCATGAGGCCCAGGTCCTCCCTTGTCATCCCCAGGGTGACCTCCAGGTCCTCACCGACTATGTTTGACTCCTGCTGGTCTGCGAAGTCCACTTCCCATCCCTCTGAGATGTAGTAGAGCTCCCTGAGGGTTGCGGTCTTCTGCCTGGCTACAAGGTCCTTGCAGAAGTTTGCAGTGTAGAGCATCTGACCTATCTTCTTTATCTGCTTAACGTTACCAAGTGACCTTGTACCGTAACGGTCTCCAAGGACGTAGTGTCTCCTGTTCTCATCATAGATGATGTTTGATGTGCCCCTTGAGGGGACCTTTATCTTTGGAATCTTTCCAGCCTGGACATCCTCAAGTATCATGTCACCGAGGCTTTTGAGTTTGTTAATGGCAATTTCACGTCTATTCATTCAGTGATTCCCCCAGTATTTCCAGTTTTGCTCTTCTTGTAACCTTATCAAGGAGTTCCCTGTAATCGGGTGCTTCACGTTCTGCAAGGAGCGCTGCCTGCTTTATTATAACGGGGACGTAGGTCTCGAAGACCCTGGCCCTCTGGGCCTCCTCCTTGGCTGCCTTCTTCTTCCTGAGGTACTTCTGCAGTTTCCTTGCAACGATCATGGTGGCCTGCCTGATCTCATGGAGTATCTCAGGCTCGGGTGCTATGCTCTGTTTACCTGTTGAGAGGTAGGGGACGTTGGTGGAGACAACGTTCACAAAGATGGTGAGGGGTGTGCTCTCAAGGTCCCTTATACCGTACCGTTTCCAGTCAAGGCTCTTGATACCCTCTGTTATTGCACAGCTACCCGCATCAAAGGTGAGGGGCACCCTGTTGGCGAACCTCATTATCTCGGCCTTCCTCTGGTCACCCACAAGCCTTCCTGAGTTACCGCCGTAGGCTATACCCGCCTCGACTATGAATGCAATACCACCCCTGTAGGTCTTGGGTTTCCTTGTTACTGTGGCCGTGAATTCAGGGTCCAGTATCTCACGCATACCCTTCTCAATCTGGTCCTCACCTATGGGTATGAGGCCTGAGGTCGGAGGGGCCATGAAGTTCATCTTCTTGAAGGCCTCAACTATCCTCTCGGCCTCCTCCCACTTCATGTCCTTGGGCCTCTTGTTGAGGTCTATCCCTGTCAGCTCCTCAAGTTCCTTCACCTTCTTGGCAGACATCCTTGAGAGGTTGCTTGTTAGCATGCTCCTGAATCTTCTCTTCTCGGTGTGCTTTGCCATGAATATGAGGTCGTCTGCGGTCACACCCCATGGGTGCGGCAGGACCTCCTTGGGGAGGGGTGGGACGATGTCTGATGCCCGGTTGAAGACGTAGCGGTTTCCTGCTGGGTCATTGAACACTATCTTTGCATGGGGGTTGGCTATCATTGTCCTTCTTATGTATTCATATGCGCCCTGCTCTGATAGTGAATATGAAACGTCCTTGAAGTGGAGTTCTATGCACACACCCGTACCTTCAACCTCCACATCCTCCCTTTCAAGGATGAGTCCCTGGTTCTTCTTCACATCCATCTTGAGGGACATCTTGACCCCGCGTAGCTCCCCGTTTTCCCTGGTACCTGATATGACCTTTACCGGTTTACCTGTGGTCATCTGGGACAGGAGGACGCATCCACTGCACCCGAGCCCCTGCTGTCCCCTTGACTGGATGTTACGGAACTTTGACCCGGCGAACATGGTACAGAACACCTTTGGTATGTACTTCTCGGGTATTCCGGGTCCGTTGTCCTGGTGTCTGAGGATGTAGTGATCTTTACCCACCCTTTTGAGGTCTATTTTTATTTCAGGGAGTATACCTGCCTCTTCGGCAGCATCAAAACTGTTTGTTATCAGTTCATGGAACACTATCGTCAGTGACCTTATTTTACCGGAGAATCCAAGCATCTGCTTGTTTTTCCTGAAGAATTCTGATGGTGTGAGTTCCTGAAAACCTTCATCAAAGAGATCTAAAGCCTGCCTAGCCAAAAAGCTGCCTCCTTATTATTTTTAAAACTGTTAATACTTGCAGTATGCACTCTTCATATGTATATCTCTGTAGCATGTAACATATAAACTTATACCTATATATGGGGCTGTTTAGGTTGTGGCATTCTGGAGGTGTCGATTAAAATTATTGAAGATAACCTCCATGAAAATAGAAGTTTCACATGAACTTAACGCCTTCCTGAAACTCCTTCATCTTCATTTCCTGTTTCTTCTTTTCAAGGAATGCGTAGACAGATTTGTGCCTGGCCCCATTGAGTATCATTTCAACGGCTTCCCTTGCAACTGAAAGCTTTTCAAACTCCCCTATCAGTGCAACGGTTTTTCCATAGACCGACATGTCCACGCCTGTCATATCATGAATTATCTTCCGTGTTATACCACCACGGCCTATAACACGCCCCTTCTGCCTTGCTATGGCCTTCTTTGACTTACCCACATAGTCGGTGATTTTTATGATGTCAAGTGCAACGTCATCATCAAGGAGCTTGAGGGCTATTTCCGGGTTGAAACCACGGCCTATTGCCTTAACGATGTTCCTGGCCTTCCAGGGTGATAGGGGATCTTCGAGTTCATCCTGGGGTATGAGGGTAACCGCACCGGTTTCGCTGTCAATTTCAAGTTCTGTCTGGGTTAAACGTTCTATCCTGGCTTTAACCTCGCCATTTTTACCTATTAAAACTCCAACCCTTTCGCGGGGTATTTTAAGATATTCCTCGCTGGGCATTTGATTCACCTCAATGAAATAAATGATTAACTGTTAGGGTAACTAATCCTTTCTGGTTATCTGCTTCATTATCTCACTGCCATTTACAGACAGCCCTATCCTTCCAAAGTCCCTCACAATATTTTCAACATCCCTTTCAAGGAGCTCGGGGGCCAGGGGGTGTTCAAGCACCATTGCCTGGGATACATCTATTATTACAGGTTCACCCCCGTGGTTGAGGATATTGAAGAATGATAGATCACCGTGCACAAGCCTAGCACGTGTATAGAGGAGGTGCATGTACTCGACTATACGCTCAAGGACTCCCTCAGGATCTTCAGGCGGGGCCTCCCTCATTGTGGGTGCAGGAGCACCGTCATCCCCTATGAACTCCATTATCAGGATATTGTCCCTTGCAACAGTGGGTTCAGGGACACGGACACCGGCCTCATGGGCCCTTTTAAGGTTCCGGAATTCCTTGTTGACCCATGCCTGGACAAGCTGGCGTTTATTTGTTGTCCTCACCCTGAAGCGGGGGTCGCCCTGGATATAATACTGCATCTTCCTGAAGTCGGATGTGGAGACCCTGTAGATCTTAACCGCAACGAATTCATCACTCTCGGTGATGCCCTTGAAGACGTTGGCCTCCTTTCCGGTGCTCACGGCACCGTTGAGGACCGACAGGTAACCTGCATTTGCAAGCTTGTAGAGTGTCTTGAGGGTGAGCTCATCGAAGACCTCGCTTCCAACACGCCTGTCTTCAACGCTCTTAAGCCTCTTCTCGGCCTCCATCCTTCCAAGGTCAGAGTCAGCCCTGTCCACAGCCCTCGACTTAAGGGCCCTTAATTCAGGTGCGCTTCCAGCTTTTTCAGGATCCATCAAAATCAACTTCTAAAAGAAACCATTAAAGTTTAAGGTAGCCCTTCCTTTCAAGCCAGTTTGACTCTGTACGGGTGTATCTCCATACAACATCTGCCTTTTCATCGCTCTGGAATTTCCAGGGCTTTACAAGTACAACATCGCCTTCACGGATCCATATACGTTTTTTCATTTTCCCAGGGATCCTGCCAAGCCTGATATGGCCATCCGCACACCTTACCTTGAGTTTACCGTGCCCCATTATCTGTTCAACAACTCCGGGTATCTCACCCTTCCTGGGTGTTCTAACACGCCTGACTTCCTGTGTCTGATGTCCTCTACTCAAATACTCTCCTCCTGATTTTTTTAGTTGATTAACTTTGATTAGGGGAATTAAAATCCTTGTCTGCCAATCAAAGAAATAGACACTATAATTTATACCCATCAAGATATAAATAAATTGCTTAGGTATTCAGTACAACTCATTCATGGTGATTACATGGGAACAGAATTTCTTGAAATAATTGATGTTGATGATGCAAGGATGATCATAGGCGAACTGGTGGATGAACTCTACAGCAGAGGCTCTGAAGTGGTTGAAATCGGTGATGCAGCAGGAAGAGTCCTTGCAGTGGACGTGGAAAGCCCCATTGACCTTCCACCCTTTGACAGGGCATCCAGGGACGGGTATGCTGTTGTGGCAGCAGACACATTTGGGGCAGGGGATGAGAACCCGGTAAGGCTTAAGTGCATCGAGATGGTTGAGGCAGGGTCAATACCATCCCTCAGGGTTACGGAGGGGTTCTGCACCCGTATAAGTACAGGGGCACCGGTGCCTGAGGGTGCTGATGCCATCGTGATGGTGGAGTACACCGAAGCCGATGGCGATGATGTCTTCATCTATCGCCCCGCATACCCCTCACAGCATATAGGTGCAAGGGGCTCCGACATAAAGGAGGGGGAGATCCTGCTCCATTCAGGAACACTCCTTTCCCCGGATAAGGTGGCGGCCCTCTCTGCTGCAGGCATCTCCAGTGTCAGGGTCATCTCTGAGCCATCTGTTTACGTGATATCCACAGGGAACGAGCTTATAGGGCCATCAGAAACACTTGAACCGGGAAGGATATTTGACTCCAATTCAGCGGGAATTGCAGCGGCCCTGGAGGAGGCAGGGTGTTCCGTGATACATGGAGGTATAGTCAGGGATGATCATCATGAACTCAGGGAAGCCATCTCCCGGGGCGTTGAGGAGGCAGACCTTGTTATAACCTCAGGAGGCACATCTGCAGGTACGGGTGACGTGCTCTCGGATGTCCTTGAGGAACTTGGGGAGGTCCTCATCCACGGCATATCCATGAAACCAGGTAAACCTACAATAGTGGGTGTGGTATCCGGGAAGATTGTGATAGGACTCCCGGGGTTCCCTGTGGCAGCCCTCCTTGTTTTCAAATCACTCATAGACCCATTCCTGAGGAAGCTTTCAGGGATGAAAGCTTCAGAGGAATCAGTTAAGACATTCAAACTCTCTGAGAGGTTCCATTCATCCAAGGGGCGGGTCCAGTATGCCCTTGTAAGGGTTGATGGAGGATACGCCCACCCCATCTTCAGGGACTCAGGCGCCATAGCATCCCTTGCACAGGCAGACGGGTACATTGAGATACCAAAAAACGTTGAGATACTACATGAGGGGGAGGATGTCCAGGTATTCCTCTTTGAATAGCAGGGTCATGATTTCAGGACGTGTTTGCTGTGCCAGGAACCGATAGCAGTTCCAGTCCCAGTATCATTTTATTCATGGGGTTTGCGCCCCACGGACCCATCTCCTGCTGATGGACTGGATCTCAGGGCCCATCGCCCTTCAGGGATGAGAGAACACCCTCAACATACTCCACCAGGTCTTCAGGGTCACTGAACACGGCTTCACCCTCAAGATCGACACTGGGCCTTTCAACGAGTATCACGGGTATCCCCAGCTCATTCGCAGCCCGCACCTTCTCCTTAAGACCCCCTGTTTCTCCACTGTCCTTTGTTATGACGGCACCGGCACCGTAATCCCTGAGGAGGGCCCTGTTCAGCTCCACCGAGAAGGTCCCCTGCATTGCTATGATGTTCCTGCCGGGGACGCCAAGTTTCCTGCAGGCCTCAATGGATGGGGTGTAGGGGAGTACACGTACAGCGACCCTTTCAGGTCCAAGGACCCCGGTTACTTCAGGAAGGGTTGAAACACCTGCAAGGTGCATCACAACCTCACCATCATCAAGTAGTGATGATGCAAGCTCAGCAGCCTCCCTGAATGTCCCGACCCTTATCACTTCCCCGGCGTCCACAGGGGGCCTCTCAAACCTCACGTACACAGCCCCTGTTTCATGGCAGGCCTTCAGGGCGTTCCAGGTGGCCCTCACAGCAAAGGGGTGGGTTGCATCAACAAGAACACCCGCCCCCTTCTCCTCTATGAGTTCACAGAGCTCTTTTTCAGTGAGGGGACGGGATACAGTTTCTGATGCACCGGATATCCCTGCAAGTTCGGCGCCGTAGTCAGTTGTTGCCGTTGCTGTAACTTCAACTCCCCTTTCACTGAGTTTCCCTATTATCCTCCTTGCATCGGCGGTCCCTGCCATTACAATGACCCTCATCTTCTCACCTTTGATCAGCGAATCTCAGGACAGCCTCCATTATAAGGATGAGGGATGCCACAAGGACTATGAGGACCCAGTCCATGGCGGTGAGGGGCACGGTCCTGAAGATTCCCTCAAGGGGTCCCAGGTAAACGACAAGGAGCTGGAGGATGAGGGATGCCGCAACAGCGACGATAAGGGTCCTGTTTGACAGTCCGGTCCTTGATTTGCAGTTGAACACGTTGAATATCTGGAACATTACGAATACCGTGAATGCAACGGTCATGGCCCTGGCTGTCCCTGCACCAGTGGACAACATGTAACCGTAGAGTCCGAGTGTACCCGCGGCCATAACAGCACCTGCAAGGATTATCCTCAGGAGGTTCCTTCCAGGGAGTATGTCCTCGCGTTCAGGCTTCCTTAACATTATATCTGCTTCAGGGGGTTCAACACCCAGGGACTGTGCAGGGGGACCATCCATTATTATGTTTATCCAGAGTATCTGTATGGGGTTGAAGGGGACCGGTATGTTGACGAGGGAGGCGGATACTATTGTGAGTATGGCCCCAACGTTTGTTGAGAGCTGGAATTTAACGAAGCGCCTTATGTTGTCGAATATGGTCCGCCCCTCCCTGACAGCCCGGACTATGGTTGCGAAGTTATCATCCTGGAGGACCATGTCAGATGACTCCCTGGCCACATCGGTGCCGCTCCCCATGGCAACACCTATCGCCGCCTTTTTGAGTGCCGGGGCGTCGTTCACACCGTCACCCGTCATTGCAACAACATGTCCCCTGCCCTGAAGGGCCTCAACTATCCGGACCTTCTGTTCAGGGAAGACCCTTGCATAGACCTTCACATCCTCCACAACATCCATGAATTCCCGGTCATCCATCCCGTCAAGTTCCCTGCCGGTAAGGGCCAGGCCGTTCTCCATGAGGCCCAGTTCCCTCGCTATTGCCACTGCAGTGTCCTTATGGTCACCTGTTATCATAACAACCTTTATACCGGCCTTCTTACAGGTTTCTATGGCCTCAGCAGCCTCCTTCCTTGGGGGGTCCATCATGCCGATAAGGCCCACGAATACAAGGTTCCTTTCATCCTCTTCATCATCAGGGAGCCTCCTGTATGCAAGGGCAAGGACCCTCAGGGCCTTTGAGGTCATCTCATCAAGCCTTGAGAGCCATTCTTTCACTTCTTTATCCTCAAGGGGCCTTACAGCACCTTCCTCGTCGATGTAGCTGCACCTTTCAAGCACGATCTCAGGGGCGCCCTTGACAAGGAGGTAGCGCCCATCTTCGAACCGGTTTACGGTACTCATACGCTTCCTTGTACTGTCCAGGGGGATTTCCATGAGCCTGGGATAGTTCTTCTCAAGTTCCTCCCTCCTGTAACCGTGTTCCTCTGCGAACATGAGTATCGCTGCATCTGTAGGGTCCCCTATGGCCCTTTCACCTGATATGGTGGCGTTGTTGCAGAGGGCGCATATAAGGAGACCCATCTCCTCTGAGGTGATCTCTGATTCCCTCACGGTCATCCGGTTGTGGGTGAGTGTACCTGTCTTGTCAGTGCAGATCACAGAACAGGAGCCAAGGGTCTCAACTGCAAGGAGCCTTCTTACAATGGCGTTGCTCCTTGCCATGCGCTGCATGCCCAGTGCAAGGGTGAGGGTCAGTATTGCAGGGAGGCCCTCGGGTACGGATGCAACGGCCAGTGAAACCGCTGTCATGAAGGTCTCCACCAGGGGGATTCCCTTCAGGAATTGAAGACCGAAGACAAGGGCACAGACGACCACAGCTATTAATCCAAGGTTTTTCCCGAGGGATGCTATCTTCTCCTGGAGGGGTGTTCTACCTTCCTCTTCCTGTATCATCTCGGCAATCCTACCGATGGATGTATCCATACCCACAGCGATGACGGCACCCTTTCCCCGCCCGGATACAACGTTGGAGTCCATGAAGGCAAGTACATCCCTCTCGTCTTCAGGGTTTTCACAGGTCTTCTGGACGGGTATGGATTCACCTGTAAGTGCTGACTCATCTATCCTGAGGTCATAGGCCTCTATGAGCCTCAGGTCTGCAGGCACATTGTCCCCTTCCTCTATGACAACAATGTCACCGATGGTCAGTTCAGAGGAGGGTATCCTTGCGGGTTTACCATCCCTTATGACAACAGCCTCGGTTGATACGAGGCCCTTCAATTTTTCCATTGCCTTCTCGGCACGGTATTCCTGTATAAACCCTACAGTGGCGTTAACAACCACAACGAACAGTATGACTGCAGAGTCAAGCACATCACCCACAAGGTATGATGCCACGGCAGCCAGAATAAGCAGTATTATAAGTATATCCATGAACTGGGTCAGGAACAGCTTCAGTGGTCCGGCCTTTTTCTCCTCAACCAGTTCATTCCTACCATACCTTTCAAGTCTTTTACTGGCTTCCAGGGAGCTTAAACCATCCTCTGATGTTTCAAGTTCCCTCAGAACGTCCTTTATACTCATCTTAGCCCATTTCATTTTGAACACTTGAATGTGTTTTTTTCTGGAAAACTGATAAGCAGAATTATTCTGCGTTTAGCATCATGAATATTATCAATTATATGTATTATATCTTGGGTGGATACTGGGTTCATCATGGCTTATTTAGTGCCGCCGAGGAAGTTCCAAGATAGACCGAAGAATATTTCAGGGGTTTCATCATGGCTTATTTGCACCCGGCTGATGAGCCCGGGGATTTTCAGGGAGCGGTTTGTACTCATAGAAGAATGTTCTCTGAAAGTTCACAAGCTTCATCCTTTTAGGGGTGACTATATCCTCCCCTGTAAGTGGTTTAATTATCAGGCGGGCCCCTGCAGCATCGGCAACCCTCATGAGGGGGGCGTGAAGTTCAGCCGGCGGCCTTATGGAGTATATGAGGCTCGCCCCCCTGTAAATGTCCATCCTCGGGGATGTTACATCATCTTCAATGATGCCCCCATGGGAAGGTTTAATATCTGTTAGTATCAAATCAATTTTTGAATGTTTCCGGATATGCTCTGAAACATCAAGGAACCTTCCGGCACCAACCTCAACAACCCGGGCGCCGGGTTCGCAGCTTCTGATTATGTAGATTGCAAGGTCTTTCCACATGGTACCAACGGAGATACAGATGATAATAAGAGAATTCAAGCCCCAGGACCTTAAAAGGGTCCTTGAGATCGAGAAGGCATCCTTCAGGGATCCGTACCCCGCCAACCTCCTTAGGGACATCTACAACCTTGGAGCAGGCTTTCTGGTTGCTCAGGAGGACGGTAAGGTAGTGGGATTCATAATCTTCTGGATCCGCTTTGAGGATGAAGGTCATATTATTTCACTTGCAGTGGATAAAGATTACCGTCGCCGGGGTGTTGGAAGGGAACTGGTGAGGATGACCATAAGTATATTTGAAAAATTTCACATTAAAAATATTAAGCTGGAGGTAAGGGCAGAGAACAGGGTAGCCATAAGTTTCTACAGGTCCCTTGGATTCAGGGAGGAGAAGATTATAAGGGACTACTATGAGGATGGGGAGGATGCGGTGGTAATGACAATGGATATATCTGAACCAGGAGTTAAGAGGAGGTCTGCAGGCGCAGATCAGTTACGATCATCATTAAACCAGGAAGAATCATGATTATGGTGGTGAAATGTTTAAAGAAGCAAAACTCGCCTTGGAAGATGGCACTATACTTAGAGGAGAAGCCTTCGGATTCGAAACAGTCACAACAGGGGAAGTTGTTTTCGCAACAGGCATGACGGGCTACGTGGAGTCGCTCACGGATCCATCATACAA
Source organism: Methanothermobacter sp. THM-1 (assembly GCF_009914355.1). Taxonomy (NCBI): domain Archaea; kingdom Methanobacteriati; phylum Methanobacteriota; class Methanobacteria; order Methanobacteriales; family Methanobacteriaceae; genus Methanothermobacter; species Methanothermobacter sp. THM-1. The sequence continues at coordinate 1,286,502 of NZ_CP044013.1, read as the reverse complement.
GGGCCAGATACTCATGCCAACCTATCCCCTTCAAGGTAATTATGGTGTATCAGAGGAATGGTACCAGTCAGACGGTATAAAGGCCGAGGGCCTTATCGTAAGGGAGGAATGCAGAGCACCCTCACATGAACTCTCCCAGAAGACCCTCTCAGAGTTCCTGGAGGAGTACAGGATCCCAGGGATCTCAGGGATAGATACAAGGGCGCTCACAATAAAAATCAGGGACAAGGGGGCAATGAAGGGGGCCCTGGCCACTGAAGAAATAGATGATGAGGAGCTCCTTGAACTTGCGGTTAACCAGCCGGACATAACAGAGATTGACCTTGTGGATAAGGTCTGTGTGAAGGAACCCGTGTTCATGAATGAGGATGCAGGAAGGAGGGTGGTTATAGTTGACTGCGGTATAAAGAGGAACAGTATAAACGCCCTCCTCAGGAGGGATGTGGGTGTTGTCATCGTACCCTACACCATGGAACCCGAAGAGATCATGGACCACGACCCCGACGCCCTCCTGATTTCAAGCGGACCAGGGGACCCAACAAGGGTCAGGGAGGCAATAGAGGCTGTTAAAAGACTATCCAGCCGCCTCCCGGTATTCGGGATCTGCCTTGGACAGCAGATAATCTCCCTGGCCTTCGGAGCAAGGATTTACAAGATGAAATTCGGGCACCGGGGAGTGAACCAGCCTGTCAAGGACCTCAGGACAGGTGAGGTTTCAATAACCTCCCAGAACCATGGCTTCACGGTTGACCCATCATCGGTTGAGGGCACCGATATTGAGATAACCCAGATGAACCTCAACGATAAAACACCCGAGGCCATAGAGCACAGGGAACTGCCCGTGTTCAGTGTCCAGTATCACCCTGAAGCAGGGCCGGGGCCTCATGATACAGACAGCATCTTTGACAGATTCGTGAATGTGATGAAGGAATACTGACCTTAAGTGGGGATAAAATGCCGCGGGATGAAAGCATCAACAAGGTACTTATCATAGGATCAGGCCCTATACAGATAGGGCAGGCAGCAGAATTTGACTACTCAGGTTCTCAGGCATGCAAGTCTCTCAGGGAGGAGGGAATAGAGACGGTACTCGTTAACTCAAACCCTGCCACAATCCAGACCGATATGGATATGGCTGACAGGGTCTACATTGAACCCCTCACACCTGAGATCGTTGCAAAGATAATTGAAAGGGAAAAACCCGACGCCATACTCCCGACCATGGGGGGCCAGACAGGCCTCAACGTTGCAACGGGACTTGCAGAGATAGGGGCCCTTGAGGGTGTAAGGGTTATAGGTTCATCCATTGAAACAATAAGGAACGTTGAGGACCGTGACCTCTTCGACAGCTTCATGAAGAAACTGGACGAACCAGTACCCGTAGCAAGGGCTGTTAATTCAGTTGAAGAGGCCTTTGAGGCGGTTGAGGAGATAGGATACCCTGTCATCGTGAGGCCCGCCTTCACCCTGGGAGGTACAGGCGGGGGGGTTGCCCATAACCGTGAAGAACTCGTTGAGATAGCAACAAGGGGCCTGGAGATGAGCTTCATCAACCAGGTCCTCATAGACCAGTCCGTCCTTGGCTGGAAGGAGTTCGAATACGAGGTTATGAGGGACCGCAACGACACCTGCATAATAGTCTGTAACATGGAGAACATCGACCCCATGGGTATACATACAGGGGAAAGCATCGTGGTTGCACCGGCCCAGACCCTAAGCGATGAGGACAACCAGCGGCTCAGGGATGCGGCCATAAAGATCATAAGGGCCCTGGGTATTGAGGGGGGCTGCAACATACAGTTCGCTGTCCACCCGGAGACCGGCGAATACAAGGTTATAGAGGTTAACCCGAGGGTCAGCAGGAGCAGTGCCCTGGCATCAAAGGCAACAGGGTACCCGATAGCAAAGATAGCCGCCAAGATAGCGGTGGGAATGACCCTTGATGAGATACAGAATGATATAACAAAGGAAACCCCAGCATCATTCGAACCCACAATTGATTATATCGTGACAAAGATACCCCGCTGGCCCTTTGACAAGTTCAAGGGGATAAGCAGGGAGATAGGGGTTCAGATGAAGTCAACAGGGGAGGTCATGGCCATAGGCAGGACCCTTGAGGAGTCCCTTAACAAGGCCATAAGGTCCCTTGATGTGGGTGCTGATGGCTTCGTCAGGGTGCCCTACACCATGGATGACCTTAAAACACCAACTGACCTCAGGCTCTTCCAGATCTACACCGCCCTCAGGGACGGGATGAGTGTTGATGAGATACACGAGGTAACCAGCATCGACAGGTTCTTCCTCGAGAAGATAAGGAACATCGCAGAATTCGAATCCGGCCTTAACAGGGAATCCATCACAGATCCAAGGGTCCTGCTGAAGGCAAAGAGGCTCGGTTTTTCAGATTCAAACCTTGCACGCATCACAGGGATGGATGAGTCTGAAATAAGGTCCCTGAGACTCAAAAATAATATAAAACCCGTTTATAAGATGGTGGACACGTGCGCTGCAGAGTTCGAGGCCAGAACACCCTACTACTACGGATGCTATGACCTTGAGGATGAGGTGGAGGTTTCAGACAGGAAGAAGGTCATTATAATAGGTTCCGGACCCATAAGGATAGGTCAGGGGATAGAATTCGACTACTGCTGTGTCCACGCCGCAATGGCCCTGAGGGATGATGGCTATGAGGCCATAATGGTTAACAACAACCCGGAGACAGTGAGTACCGATTATGATATATCCGCCAAGCTTTACTTCGAGCCCCTGACACTTGAAGACGTCATGGCCATCATAGAGAAGGAGAAACCTGAAGGCGTTGTTGTCCAGTTCGGCGGCCAGACATCCATCAACCTGGCGGTGCCGCTTGCAGGGGAGGGTGTGAGGATACTTGGAACCCCCCATGAGAGCATAGACAGGGTTGAGGACCGTGAAAGGTTCACAAAGGTCCTTGATAAGCTCGGCATACCCCAGGCCCCCTATGGAATCGCAAAGTCCTTTGAAGACGCCAGGGAGGTGGCTGAGCGCATAGGTTACCCTGTCCTGGTGAGGCCCTCCTATGTACTTGGCGGAAGGGCCATGGAGATAGTTTACGATGAGGGTGAACTTGAGGAGTACATGAAGGAGGCTGTGAGGGTTTCCCCGGAGCACCCCATACTAGTGGACAAGTTCCTTGAGGATGCCATAGAGGTTGATGTTGATGCCCTTGCAGATGGCAGGGACGTCTACATTGGGGGTATAATGGAGCACATAGAGGAGGCGGGCGTCCATTCAGGTGACTCGGCATGCGTAATACCGCCCCAGACAATCCCTGAGGATATAATTGAAACCATAAAGGACTACACAAGGAGGCTGGCCCTTGAACTGGATGTGGTGGGCCTTATAAACATCCAGTATGCCGTTAAACCTGGCTCTGACCCGTCGGTTTACATACTGGAGGCCAACCCCAGGGCAAGCCGTACGGTTCCCTTTGTGAGCAAGGCAACCGGTGTGCCCCTTGTAAAGATGGCCGCAAGGCTCATGATGGGTTCAACCCTCAGGGAACTTGGACTTACAGGTGAAGGCACGGTGGAACACGTTGCCGTCAAGGAATCTGTTTTCCCGTTCATAAAGCTCCCGGGCGTCGACTCCGTCCTGGGCCCTGAGATGAAATCCACGGGTGAGAGCATGGGGATAGATGAGAACTTCGGGATAGCCTACTACAAGTCCCAGCTCTCAGCAGGCATGGACCTCCTTACAGAGGGCAAGGTGTTCATCAGTGTTAGGGACCAGGATAAGGATAAGATCGAGGATATTGTAAGGAAGGCCCATGAGCTTGGCTTTAAGATCATGGCCACCAGGGGCACTGCAAGGGCAGTTGAGGGTGTTGCCGATATTGAGGTCGTGAGGAAGGTCAGCCAGGGGTCACCCAACATAAGGGACGCCATACTCAGGGGTGAGGTTGGCCTCATAATCAACACACCATCAGGTAAACAGTCAGCCGATGACGGTTACCTGATAAGGAGGATGGCCGTTGAACTTGGAATACCCTACGTAACGACACTTGCAGGTGCAAGGGCGGCCTTAAATGCAATTGAGGCTGTTCGCCTTGGAAGGATAACGGTCAAATCCCTTGGGGAATACCATGGTAGCTGATGGACCCATCTAACAGGCAGGAAGGCCATATATATTTTTACTTTTTTTAACTTTACAGAAACTGTGATGTGCTACACAAACTCCCCATGAAAACTTAATATAATGTGACATTATATGGGTGATCGGTGAAGCATATGCGATATGGAAAAATAGTCCTCGCAGTATTCATACTCTCTTCTATAATCACATTACCACTGGCAGAGGCCCACATACTTATAATAGCCAATAGTCGTTCAGACATGGGCGAAGCTTACGATGAGGCCAGGAAGGTTGCAACAACCCTTAAAAATAAGGGATACCAGGTACTTGAACTTTATAATGGCAGTGCAACCGTAAAGAATATACTCAAGGGCATGTACGGTGCTGATGCCGTGATATACGCGGGGCACGGCGGTTACATGAAGGGAAACTATGATGATAATGGAGGAGATGCAAGCCCACCCTTCTCCCTTGTGGCATCAGACGGCTACATATGGGGAGACGGTGAGATGATGCGAGTCGGGAACACATCATTCTATGCCCCATTCAAGGATGGCATACCTGTGATACTGCTCCATGCATGCTTCTCAACGGGATGGGTTGATGAATACGAGGTTAAAAATCCAGTAGAGACAATATACCACTTCTCAAGGATGTTCATGGGTTCAGGAGCCAACTATTATGCGACTGCATGGGACGGCGCAGAGATAATCTACGACTTCCTCAATGGAGCAGCAAACTTCCAGGAGGCCAACCAGAGGAACTGGGAGGTTATCAATAACAGCTCAGTCTACAATGGAACGAGGGTATGGCGCAATGAACATGGATACGCTGCATTTGTAGGTGACTGGAACGGTACATTCCCGAGGGCAAACCAGACCACAAGCTATGATGATGCGGCTGCAGAGGAATGGTACGCCACAAAGACAAGGCCGAACTTCACCGATAACCGGCCACCGGTATGTGACTTCACATACGCCTACTCAGGTTCAACAAGTATCAGGACATTAACATTCCAGTCAGCAGCATACGACCCGGACAGCGACGATATCACACTTAAATGGAAGTTCGGTGACGGCTCAACAGCCACAGGATCCACGGTAACGCACACCTATGCAAGGGAGGGCTACTACACGGTAACCCTTACAGTAACAGACAGCAAAGGAGTCATATCAGGTAAAAGGAAGACGGTTAAGGTCGGATATCCCAGGCCGGACCTTGTAGTCACCGGTGTCAGGAAATCAGGAAGCACGCTCTACATCACAGTAAGGAATCAGGGAACAGACACGGCAAGGAACTTCTACACCCGTGTATGGTACGGTAAATACTCCACAAGGAACTATAAACAGTTATACACGGGAACACTCACCCCTGGGGCCAGCGTAACACTTAAGACATACTACGGATACCGGCGGGGCACGGTTAAGGTGGACTACTTTAACAGGGTCCCTGAGAAGTCAGAGACAAACAACATAAGGACCTTCTAATAATCCTTTTTTTTTATTAATTTCTTAATCAGTTTCTGTTTTTTCCGCACCCATCATATACTGGAAACTGTTAATAGAGCCCCCAACATATAGGTCATCATGCTTGTCATTGAGAACGGCACCATCCTGAGGGGCCCCCACCTGAAACCCGAAAGGGGCAACATGGTAATAGAGGATGGTGTAATAAAGGAAATAACATCTGAAAGGATCCCCTGCAGGGACAGAATAGATGCATCGGGCCTTATAGTGGCACCTGCACTTGTGAATTCCCACGTACACCTTGGTGATACGGTTGCAATGGACGAAGGGGATGGAAGACCACTCGATGAGATAGTAAGACCCCCTGATGGCATCAAACACAGGATACTGGAGTCAAGCACACCCGATGAACTTGAGGGGGCCATGGGGTCCTCAGTGGACTTCATGATGGACCATGGCACATCCGCCTTCGTGGACTACAGGGAAGGCGGCATCGGGGGTGTTGAGGCCATAAGGCGGGCCACGGACCCCAGTCCAGTGAAGGGGCTCATACTCGGCAGGGACCCTGTAATCTTTGATGAAGATGCATCACCCGAGGAGGTGAGGAGGAGGGTCCGGAGGATCTTGTGGGTTGCCGATGGAATAGCGCCAAGCGGGATGGGTGAGATCACCGATGAGACGGCAATGATAATCACTGAAGAATGCAGGAGAAGGGGTAAAATAGCATCCATACACGTGGCGGAACACAGGAAATCCCAGATACGCTCCCTTGAAGAGACAGGGATGACCGAGGTTGAAAGGGCCCTCAGGGCAGGCTTCAGACTCCTCGTCCACCTCACACACCCAATGAGGGATGACCTTGAACTTGTCAGGTCCAGCGGGGCAGACGTTGTGATATGCCCCCGGTCCAACGGTGCACTGGCGGCAGGGATCCCCCCTGTAAAGAGGATGCATGAGATGGGTATAAACCTCCTCCTAGGCACGGATAACGTAATGTTCACCTCACCCGACCTCTTCAGGGAGATGGAGTACACCCTGAGGGTTACAAGGGGCATCACCGGCGAGTACTTCCCGCCGGTGGAGGTCCTCAGGATGGCCACTTCAAATGCGCGCAAACTGACAGGGACAGGGTGCCTGGAGGAGGGCTTCCAGGCAGACATAATGGTCACCGAGAAACCATCAGCTAACCCCTATCTCTCCCTCATCAACAGGACTGAATCGAAAAATATAATATATTTAATAATAAAAGGTAAATTAGTTAAGAGGTGAGTTCTATGTACAGTAAAATCCTGCTCCCAACCGATGGCTCAAAACATGCCAACAAAGCCGCGGAACATGCGATATGGATTGCCAGAAAAAGCGGAGCTGAAATAATTGCTTTAACAGTCATGGAGACATCATCACTGGTGAGTCTCCCGGCAGACGACCTTATAGTACGCCTTAAGGAAATGCTTGAGGAGGAAGCCTCCAGATCCCTTGAAGCCGTTAAGAAACTTGTGGAGAAATCAGGAGCAGGTGTGAAGATAACCCTGAGGACAGATGAGGGTTCACCCGCAGACGCCATACTCAGGACCATAGAGAAGGAAGAGGTGGACCTTGTTGTTATGGGGACATCAGGCAAACACGGACTTGACAGGTTCCTCCTTGGAAGCGTGGCTGAGAAGGTTGTAAGGTCTGCAGGGTGCCCTGTTCTCGTTGTTCACTAAAAACTTTTTTTATGGATCATCACCGGTGTTGATCATGCTTGTAAAGGAGATAATGTCAGAGAAAATACACTATGTAACCGTTCCAGGGAACCGTTCAACAGCCCTTGAACTGATGAGGAAGGAGAACATATCAGGACTTCCAGTTGTTAAGAAGGGCACGGAGGAACTTGTGGGTATAATAACAAGGACGGACCTTGTTGAGAATCCTGATGAGGAGCAGATAGCCCTCATAATGACAAGGAACCCCATAACGGTATCCCCTGATGATGACGTCAGGGTAGCTGCCAGGAGGATGCTTGAGAACAACATCCGCAGGGTCCTGGTGGTTGATGGATCTAAACTGGTGGGTATTGTCACAAGCTACGACCTTGTTGCCGGTGCCATAGCAGAGATGGATATATCTGACCCTGTTGAGGATTACATGACACGGAACATTCCAACGACATGGGACAGGACACCCCTCAGCGTGGCCTTTGAGATAATGAGGTACTTCAGGTTAAAGGTCCTCCTGACCCTTAACAGTCAGGGTAAACTCTCAGGGGTCCTTACAGAGACGGACTTCATAAATGAGAGTGAAGTAGTCTCGGAAAGCACCGTCCACAACACCTCAGTGGGTACCGAGGGCGACCGCTGGTCATGGGACAGCAAGAACGTCCTCTACGTTATAAAGAATCAGCTCAGGTTCCCTGATAAGGAGGTCAGGGAGGTTGCAACCACAGATATTGTCACGGCAACCACATCAACAACGGTAACCTCCTGCGCAGAGAAGATGAAGAGGAGGAATATTGAACAGATACCGATCATAGACTATGAGGGTGACCTCGTGGGCCTTGCAAGGGCCAGTGACCTTATAAAAGCCCTGATTGATGGAAATGACTGACCAGCGGATACACCTCAAGGCATCAGGGGACCTCCTCACGGTGGCTGCCAGGAACCAGGGTGAGGTCTCCATAAATGAAATACACCTGAAGCCTCTACTGGCCTACGCATGGTGGAACAACCTTCCTGTTATTGAAACGGTGCTGGATGTGGTTGAATCCACACTTAAGAAGACGGTGTATGATGTGATGCCACATGATGAACTCCTCATTGAATACACCCTGAGGACGAATGACATCCCTGATGATTCAAATGAGGTTGAGATAATCTTCAATGGGGTAAGCGCTGATGGAGTGCCCTTTGAGGTCTCAGGCGACCTCCTTCTTATGGGCGAGGATTCAAGGGGTTTTCTAAAGAGGATGACGGCATTCAGAAGAAGGACTGATGAGAATATAATCAGGGTTATCTGAGGATTTTCTTTTTTGTTTTCGTCGGTTTATTGTCTGTGGTCTGAGGATTTTCTTGCATGTGTCATCAGTTTTCTCTGCAGATCATGATTAAGTAACGGGACTGCTGTCATCAAGTCTTCTTATTATATGCGGCAGGACTTTAAGGAGGACGTCCTCTGCATCTTCCCTGTCCTTAACATTCCTTGAGACTATCTTACCGTTCCTGAAGATGGTCACGTTCCTGCCGTCAAGGTCAAGCATGATGACCCCCATCTTCTCTGAACACCTCGGCTTCATGGATTCGAGGCTGCTGCAGGTTTCCTTCACATCAATCGGGTAGGGGAGTTTAACCTCAAACATTATCCTTGAATCCGCCTCACGGCATGGCCTGTAGAGGACAAGCTCCTCCTCCCCCTTACTGTAACCTGAAAGGTCCAGCAGAACCCTTTCAAATCCGATTGCCCTGAGTTCACCCTCAATGTGCCTGAGGATGTTCTTATTCAGGAGGCCTTCAGGGTCCTCTACCTGGATGACCGCACTGTTCCCGTCATGGCGCACCCTCACGGCCCCGGCATCTGAGATGCTCCCTATAAGACTCTCAGCATATGAAACCCTGTTTATCTTCTCGGGGGTTATCTCCTCACCTGTATTTATCCTCGTTGCAAGGCATGTCGTGTTCTCCGAGTAATCAAGCCCCCTCAGTTTAAGGTACTCCAGGACGTCGCTCCTCTTCATCCCTGCATTTAGAAGGGGGCTTTCTATTCCAAGCAGGTGGTTCACAAGAACCCCGGGCCGGTCCTCGAACATGTCACTTACGGTTGTCCCGTCCACAACAACATCCAGGCCCATGGCATGCGCTTCACTCATTATGGAACTGTATATGATGTTTTTACAGACAAAGCACCTTTTCGCACTGTTTTCACGGAATTCCCGGTTATCAAGGAGGTTAAGTTCTATGATTTTATGGGGGACCCCTATCCTGGCTGCGATTTCTGAGGCCCTTTCAGTAAAGCCCCGGGGCATGACACCGGTATCAACGGTGAATGCAACCACCTCCTCTGCGACTCCCGCTGCAATATCAAGGAGCGCCGTGCTGTCGGCTCCCCCTGAAAATCCAACGGCAACACGCCTCCCCCTAAGGGATTCTTTAACCCTTCCAATCTTTTCATCAAGTTCCATGGACATCACATTACTTAGGTTATGGCAGGAGAAATCTTTCCATGCAGCTCATGAGAACCTGTTCGTGTAACCATCACGGTTAACCTCTTAGGAGTTTCCTGATGTAACCTATAACTTCAAGGGCGTCCTCCCTTTTGATATCGACACCCTCCCCTTTAATGAACTCGGAGAGCGCATCCTTCTTCCCTTCCTCCATCTCAGAATCATTCAGCACCCTCCTGTAGTTCCTGAGGGGATAGAAGAGGTTCTTCGCAGTGGTAATCAGTCTTTTGTAATCCTCTCTGGATATCAGACCCTTCCTGAGGGCACGTCTGAAGTTGTAATCCATGCTCACAAGGGAATCAGATAGTGGCTCAAGGGTTTCGGGGTCAAAGGCAACCGCAACATCATCATCTGATTCAATCTCCCCTGAAAGGTATGCCCTGAATACGCGCCCCACCCCTATCATTCCAAGTTCACTCAGCTCAGAGGCCCTGAGGGCACCCATACTCGCACCGCCAACAACCGTAACACCACTCTGCAGGGCCTCAATGATCTCCCTGTGCCCCACAGCAGGGCTCTGATGGAAAACACCGTCTATAATTCCAATTATATCCGGAGAATCAGAAAGAGCATCTGTAACATCACCCCTCCTCACAGGGGGCCTGTAGTCGGCCCTGAGGATCTCTGATGCCTCGGCATGGGAAAGTGAGGGGCCTGTGAAGATGATTATCCTTCTCTTCATGAGGGATCAGCCCTCCTTTTTCAGGTTTAATCATTAACTCTTCTAGTAAGTTGAACATGACCTATGATGCGCGTGATGATCCATTAGGGCCCATAAAGGTGTGTGTGGGTTTTGTTCTCTGAGTCCTTCGCTTGTGATGATCCGCGTAAATTGATCGTGGCTGTGGAGTGTGGCCCTGTTCAATGGGCCTCTCCTGGTGGTGATAATGGAGGCTTCATAGAGCCGACCTTAACCGGGGACCGGCACGTTCAGGGTCAACAGAGAACACCTCAAGGCCGGGTACTATTACACGAACCACTGGAACACCCACATCCCTTGTAAGGTCCGTAAAGAGGACGTCCCTGAGCCCCACCCTTCTGAGCCTTTCAAGGGTCACCTCAAGGTCCCTTCTGAAGGATCTTGTTGAGAGGTCCTCCATATCACAGATTCCGATGGTTTCATCGGCCTCCCTGAACCAGTGCCGGTTAAGGCGTTTCATGCGCTCATACCCTGCCCTCCTCATGAAAACGGCCCTTACGGTGTCCTCACGGGTCCCGTGTATCTGGGTGGCCCTGCTCTGGGCGACCTCTGTAAGGGCCCTTATAACGGCAACCTCAGGGTCAAGGTGCGTCCCGACACCCATTGTGAGGAGCGCCGGGTCCCTTAGTTTAACATCATCTGCAACTGCAGCCACGGTGGCAATACATGTATCTGATGTAAGGTCCAGGAGGGTTACCTCTATCTCCGCCCTCTCAAATCTTTCAAGAAGCCCGGCTATGATGTCATTATCGGTCCCTGAACAGTCAATTTCTATCTTAGGCCCCCTTCTGGCTTCAAAGATGCTCCATGCGTCCCTCTCAATCACTTCCATCAGTCCATGAAAAACAGCCTCCTCGGTGAAGTTCCCTGAGGCAAGACCATTGGTGTTTGACCTGAAAAGACCGATCCCATCCACTGGCGGGTTGTAGGGGTGGAAGACAGCATTTGCGGGTACAAGGACCCTCTCCATTGTTTCAATGTTTTCAGCTTCAATCCATTCAATTTCATGGTCAGGGGCACTGCCCCCTGGGAGTATGAGTGAAGATGGGTCTATGCAGTTTTCAGCCTCATCCGGATGGGCGAGGATGGTCCTATCCCCTTTTTTTCTCTCTGCAGAGTACCTTTCAAAGGCCTCCATTATGGCAGATGCCCTTGCCTGGTTTCTTGTGGCACCCTTACCCGCGTATATGCTAACCGCCCCCTCCTCTGCAGTGGGCCTTATTGCAGAGAATACCGGTATACCAACCCTGTCAAGGTGGGTTATCTCGGTTATCCTCGTGACGCCTATTGCCGGTAGTTTATCCTTAAACTCCTGCACGGTCTCGGCGGGTTTAAGGGCACGGTGCGTGCATCCAACATATTTAACAGGAATATCCCTGAACATCCTATCACTCTGGGTCATGCTAAGATTGTATCCAGCTCCATTCTAGAACATGCTGTTAAATGTGAGCGTAAATGCGGCTGCAGCTGCAGCGAGCCATATGAGGGGGTTCCACCTGAAGACCTTTGCACCGTCAAGGACCGCGATGGGTATCAGGTTGAATAATGCCAGGAAACTGTTAACAGCATAGCCGAGCATCGCCACATAGCCAAGGGGGCCGGGGAGTACCGATGATGCCATAAGGAATATGATTGCGAGGGCTATGTTTGTCAGGGGCCCTGCAATTGATATCTTACCGTTAACATCCCTCTCAATGTAGTTCCCATGTATGTAGACGGCACCGGGGGCTGCGAATACAAATCCGAAGTAGGCTGTTACAACTGCAAGTATAAGTCCCTCAACCCACAGTCTGTACTCGGCCCAGAACCCGTAATGTATAGCCGTCAGCTTGTGGGCGATTTCATGGAGGACGAATCCAAGCCCCACGGTTAAGACGGTTACAGGTAACAGGATTACCGTGGCCTGGATATTCCTCCCTGAGAAAACATAGGCAAATACTCCGGCAATCACAATCATGGAAACCAGGATGTCCCTGAGTTCCCCTCTGCTGAATCTGACCATACTCTTATATAACCCAGCCCTCCACTTATAATGGTTTCTACCGGTGATGTTTCATGGGAGTTTTTTGTTCATGGCCTTTTGGTGTGCGGTGCTGCAACCGGAATCATACCGACTTCATGGGGTTTCCTATGGCTCCATATCCATCCGGTTCCTGTAAACCGGACCCCTGAATTTTATCCTGAAGTAGCCGCCGCCTTCACCCGAGACCTTAAGGGTCCCATCAAGCTGATCTGTTAAAATTTCAACGAGCTTGAATCCCAGGGAGTCACTGTTTCTGAGGCCTTCCTCCCTGAAACCGGTACCGTTGTCCACCACTTCAAGGACATAATACAGGTCCTCCCGGGTGAATCTGACGGTGATAAGACCACCATCCATACCCTTGAAGGCATGTTTCAGGGAATTAGTTATGAGTTCGCTAAGTATAAGGCCAAGGGGGATGGCGGTTTCAAGGTTAAGGTTTATCTTATCGATTTCAAGTGAAAATTCAATGTTCTTATCGGTTGAATAGGACTTCCTGAGGTTCCGGATAAGTTCAGAGGCATATGAACTGAAGTCTATTGCACTGAAGTCTCCTGACCTGTAGAGCTGCTCATGTATGAGTGCCATTGACCTTATTCTGTTCTGACTCTCGCCAAGAAGCGCCCTGCATGTCCGGTCATGCATGTTATGTGCCTGGAGGCTCAGGAGGCTTGATATTATCTGGAGGTTGTTCTTGACCCTGTGGTGCACCTCGCTGAGTAGGATTTCCTTTTCCCTGAGGGACCTTCTGAGCTTTTTCTCCATTTCAAGCCTCTCGGTTATGTCTCTGGCAACAAGGACAGCGTATCTCTCGCCCCTGAAGTCCACCATATCCATTCCTATTTCAACCGGGATTTCCTCACCGTTTCTTTTTCTGAGAGCCCCATCGAGTTTCAGTTTTTTATCTTCACCCTGGAGGATCCTTGAGAATTCACTGTGAAACCCTTCGGGTAGAAGATCATGGATGGTGTGTCCGGGGAGGTCCTTTCTTGAGTACCCCAACCTCTCACAGGCTGAACGGTTTGCATCTGCAAGTTCACCTGTGGGGGTTTTAACAAGGAATATGGCGTCGTCTGTACAGTCAAGGAGCTTCCTGAATCTTTCAAGTTCTGCAAGGGACTCCTGAAGTCGGGGGTAATAACTCTTCCTTATTGACTTCTCACCGAAGCCTATTATCCTCCTCCGGAGTTCTTCCCAGTCCTTTCCAGGCATCAATACACACCATTTATAGTGAACTACCCCGTTCTCGCGGACGGGACTTTTTAGTGACAATGTTAAAGGGCCCTTCTGAATATCTCCTCAACATCTTCCACCCTGGGCTTCATGGGATTTGTGACAATGCAGGGGTCATTCATTGAGGTTTCTGCAAGTTCAGGGATCTCATCGGGTGTCACACCAAGATCAGAGAGGGTCTTGCCGATCCCGATGTCCTCCCTGAATTTACGTATGTAGCCTGTGAGTTCATCCCTTGATGCGCTTTCGAGGCCGAGGGCCCCTGCGATTTTTGAGTACTTCTCCTTGGCAGCAGGAAAGTTGAAGTCCATCACATGTTCAAGGAGGAGTGCGTTGGCCTCCCCATGGGCAATGTCGAGTTTACCTCCAAGGCTGTGAGCCATGCCATGAAGCAGTCCGAGGCTGGCATTTGAAAACGCGAGGCCCGCCTCGAGGCTTGCAAGCATCATGGATTCACGGACATCAAGGTTTTTGGGTTCAGACACCGCGACGGGCAAGCACCTGTTTATGATCCCTATGGAGTCAAGGGCGTTCAGGTCTGTTATATGGAAGCTTGCATTGGATACGTAGGCCTCCACTGCATGGGCGAGGGCATCCATTCCAGTTGCAGCGGTCAGCTCCCTGTCCATGGTCACCGTTGTCTCGGGGTCTATGAGGGCGGCGTCAGGGACCATTGTCTTGCTTATTATGGCCATCTTGACACTTCTCTCTGTATCCATTATGATTGCAAACTGGGATACATCGGCACCGGTACCTGCAGTTGTTGGTATACATATCACCGGTGCTGATGGGACAGGGATCATATCAACACCCTCAAACTCCCTTACATGCATACCGTTGGATGCAACCGCACCTATCGCCTTTGCACAGTCAATGGGGCTCCCTCCTCCAAGGGCAACGATGATGTCGCATTCCTCTGCCTCAAAGACCTCGGCGCCCTTCATAACCTCATGGTCCCTGGGGTTCGGTGTGACCTCATGATAAACAGAGTATTCAAGACCCTCATCATCCATACTGGATTTCAGGTCATCAAGAAGCCCGGTATCCATTATGCCGGGGTCTGTTACTATGAAAACATGTTCGCCTCCAAGATTTGAGGCGTATCTTCCTGCAAGGAACCTTGCCCCGTTCCCGAAGACGAATTCGCTTGTCACGAACTTTCTAAGTTCCATGGTTAACACCAGCTGGAGGCGACCACTGAAGGGCATCCCTATACGTATAATACTCTCTTGATGATATAAACAACTAACGGTAATATACATTAGTGTACTCCTGATGATATAAACCTTGACTGCTGGTGTTTAGAATGAGCTTCTGTGAATACTGTGGTATTGATGGCTACTATGGCCGTGAAATCCTCAGGACAGGGCACTGGATAATATACCTTGCCCCGAGTCAGAGGTACCTTGGGACATGTGTCCTTGCACTGAAGAGAAAGTGCAGGGACCTCTCGGAACTCGACAGGGCCGAATGGAATGATTTCTCATCAGCCCTGAGGATGCTTGAAGCTGCATTAAGGATGCTTTTCAGTCCGGAACTCTTTAACTGGAGCTGCTTTAAGAATTCGGCCTTCAGGGACCCGGAACCTGACCCTGAAGTACACTGGCATTTCATACCACGCTACAGCAGACCGGTGCATTTTGCAGGTGAATGTTTCTTTCACTGACCCTGACTTTGGCCACATACCACTTCCCATTGTAGGGCGCGTGAGTGAGGCTGTGATGGATAAACTTGAAAGCGCACTGAAGGATGCTCTTAGAGGGTAAACCAGGTTTATAGTGATCAGGTTAGAGTATATTTGAGGTCTACAATAACCTCAATGGCCTCTAGGACCTTTATACCTTAATCAGGGCGGTAGATCCAGCAGGCATTCAACCGGGTCATATCCCTGGTATTTAGAGGTGATACCTTGAACAGGATTGAAATGGCACTGAATAAATCCACCGAAGGTGGTAAACACATCATAACAAAAAGGGAGAACATTTACTACCTGACGGGTTTCATGCCCTCATCACTATCCATCCTGATCCTGGAGGATGAACCATTCCTCCTTGTAAATGAGATGGACCGCGAGGCCGCCACTGAAAACTCAACCGTTGAGGTGAGGACCTTCAGTAGGATGGGTGACCTGAGGGAGGTTCTTGCTGACACAGAGGATCTGGTTGTGGAGCCATCAATGACGGTTGGGCTCATGAAGAGCCTTGGCATAGGGTCATTTGAAGTGGATGACGTTGTATCGGAGCTCAGGATGATAAAGGACAGGGATGAGATAGGGAATATCAGGAGGGCACTTCAGATTGCCGAGGAGGCCCTGAAGGAACTTGAAATTGAGGGTTCAGAATCATCCATTGCAGCGAAACTCGAGTACCTGATGAGGCTTGAAGGGTCAGAGGGGGCGTCCTTCGATACTGTTGTGACTTCAGGGGCGAGGTCAAGCATACCACATGCCACTCCGACGGGTGAACCAGCAGGGTCACCGTTACTCCTAGACTGGGGTGCTGTTTACAAGGGCTACCATTCAGACACAACAAGGACGGCTGCATGGACTGAAAGGGAACAGGAAATACTTGAAATAGTGTTTGAGGCCAAAAAGGAGGGTTTAAGGACAATAAAGGATGGTGTCAGGGCATGTGAAGTTGACAGGGCCGTAAGGAGTGTTATGGAGGATTACGGTTACCTGGAGAACTTTATACATTCAACTGGTCATGGAGTTGGTCTCGAGGTCCATGAAAAACCATCACTGGCTCCCGGGGATAAAACGGTTATCAGGAAGGGCATGGTAGTTACGGTGGAACCCGGCATATACCTTCCCGGTGAATTCGGGGTTAGGATGGAGGACATGGTTGTGGTTGGAAATGGTGCTGAGGTCATAAACAGGCTGCCAGACTATAACTGGATTTGAGCGAATTTCCTGTCCGCAATCTTCCTTATCTTGCACGGATCATCACATTACAGGTGCTTCTGTATTAATCTTCCTTGCTGTGCGGACATCACCATATAAATAATAGGGTGAACAGAACATTAAACTGAAACATGGAGAAATGGTGGAAAGATGGCTGTATTACCCAGCGCGTTAAAACCGGTAAGTGATGCCTTTGAGAGTATAATCCCTGACAAGTTCCTTATAAGCGTGCAGGAGATACTTATAAGGACGGGGCTCTATGTTAAGGCATCTGATGTTATAACACTGGCTTTTCTTGGTGGGGTGTTATTTGCAATTCTTGGATCCGTTGCAGCGGCTGTCCTTGGCTTAAATGTAATCCTGGCAGTTTTAATTGGTTTCTTCACACCATCTATCCTTCTTGGGGCATACATATTTATAATGATGGAGCGGCGTATTGATGCCATTGAACAGGGCACACCCGACTTTTTAAGGCAGATAGCATCCCTCCTTAGGGCAGGTGTGGGCCTTGAAACAGCCCTTGAGGACGTATCAAAGCAGGGGGAGGGACCCCTCTATGATGAACTCAAGAGGGCTGTTATTGAGATAAAGATTGGAAGAACCTTTGATGATGCCATACTCTCAATGAGTGAACGTCTGAAATCAAAAAACCTTGACAGGACCTTCAGGATGATCCTTGAGGGCAGGAGGGCAGGAGGAAGTCTTTCAGATGTCATCGAGACGGTTGCAGAGGACCTGAGGGCTGTGCTGGCCCTTAAAAGGGAGAGGAAGGCTAATGTGATGATGTCAGTAATGTTTCTGGTTGTTGCCGCCATAATCGCAGCTCCCTTTGCCCTCGGGATGATAATGGTGTATTCAGGGTTCATGGAGTCCATAGGGCAGCCGAACCCCATGCTTGGGGCAGCTAAAACCGCTGCAGCAGGTTATATTATAATACATTCAATCATCGCAGGACTCCTTATAGGAATAATAATGTACGGGAGTGCAAGGAAGGGTGTCAAGTTCTCCATCCCCTTGGCAATAGTTGCCTACGGGATATTCTATGTCCTTGGAAACTTTGGAATGACACTCGTGAGCAGTATGGCACCATGAGATCATTTTGATTAATTAAGGAGGATTTTTTATGGATTTAAGGGGTGATGAATCAGGACAGAGTTCAGTTGAACTCATACTCCTCTTTGGAGGGGTCATAGTTGTTGTAACCTTTGCAGTGGTATGGTACCGTAACTATGTTACAGGTGCGGAGAATGCAATGACCTCCGATGTTAAGAATGTCACCAACTCCATCAGTAGCCTTAAAAACAAGTTTTAGGTGATGCGACTTGGATATGATAATCAACGGGGAGATGGTATCCGGCAGCGATACGTTCAGTGTCACCAACCCCTTTGATGAGAGCACCGTCGACAGGGTCCCTCTTGCAGGCAGGGCTGAGGCTGAAAGCGCCATTATGGCGGCACACAGTGCCAGAGATTCAATGAGGAGCCTGTCGGCACGTAAAATATCTGATAAACTATATGATGTTGCCGATGAATTGAAGGCTCAGATGGATCCCCTTGCAGAGATGATAACCCTTGAATCAGGAAAACCAATACGCTTCTCAAGGGATGAGGTCCGAAGATCGGTTGAAACTGCTATTCTATGTGCTGAGGAGGCCAGAAGACTCTACGGTGAATCCATACCCATGGATGCGGGTATAGGTGGAGGGGGCCTCTATGGTTTCACGGTGAGGCTCCCCCTGGGTGTGGTGGCAGCCATAACACCCTTCAATTATCCCCTTAACCTTGCAATCCACAAGGTGGGACCGGCACTTGCGGCGGGAAACACCGCCGTACTTAAACCTTCTCTTGAGGCACCCCTCTCTGCAATGAGACTCGTTGAGATAATGAATGAACACTTACCCCCTGGAGCTGTTAATGTTATAACAGGGAGGGCCTCTGAGATTGGGGATGTTATAATTGACAGTCCCCTTGTGGATAAGATCAGCTTCACGGGCAGCGTTGAGGTGGGGCGCTACATATCAAGGAGGGCTTCTATGAAGAAGGTCACCCTTGAACTTGGAGGCAACGACCCCCTTATTGTTATGGATGATACCGATGTTGACCTTGCGGTTGAGTCTGCAGTCAGGGGTTCATATCTCTATTCGGGTCAGGTCTGTATAGCCGTGAAGAGGCTCATTGTCCACAGGGACGTGGCAGATGAATTTGCTGATAAACTTGTGAAGAAGACCAGGAGTCTGAGGGAGGGGGACCCCATGGATCCAGAGACGGATATAGGTCCCCTAATAAATGAAGAGGCTGCCATTGGTGTTGAGAAAGCAGTACTTGATGCAGCAGATTCAGGGGCTGAAATCCTCTGCGGCGGGAAGCGGAGGGGTAACTTTGTTGAACCCACGGTACTTGACCATGTGAATCCATCAATGGACTTGGTTTCCAGTGAAACCTTTGGACCGGTATCACCCATAATAAGGGTTGCTGATGCTGATGAGGCCATCAGGATAGCCAACGGCACATGCTACGCCCTCCAGGCAGGGGTATTCACTGATAATATAAGAACCGCCCTGAGGTTCGCCTCTGAAATCGAGGCGGGAACTGTTCTTATTAACAAGCAGTCGACGTTCAGGGTTGATCACATGCCCTTCGGGGGATTCAAATGCAGCGGTATGGGTAAGGAGGGCGTTAAATATGCTGTGAGGGACATGACCCGCACCAAACTCATAGTCCTCAATACCCGGTGATGGGCCCGGGAGCTGATACTTCACTTTCACCACATTTACTTAGGAGGAAGCTGCATCGGAGAGTCATTTCTGGAGCTTCAGCGCATCAGGATTTTTAAGGATTTTTAGATTCTATTCTCTTATCGTTTCGATGTTCCATCACCCAGTCATTATCCTCAGAAATCTGAAGGCAGATCATGGGCTCTTATTTTACTTTTTTAAACCTTTATTTTTTCTAAAATTCTCTGGACTCTACACACACTAATTACTCGAGCACACTGAAATTTTTATATTACTAGTATAAAAACCAAAATATTCGATTTTTATCTAAATTATATGGTTTTATTCACCAATATAATTAATTTAAATCAATAAATTCAATAATTAATAATCAATTTCATATAAAATTTTTTATTCTATATTTTTAAAAAATTTTATATATTAAAAATTTACACATTAAGATATTGAAAGTAATAAGGAGGTAAAATATTGAACCAGAGATTTTTGCTTTCAGCGCTGGTTTTACTTGCTTTCATGGCCGGAATCTCCAGTGCATCGGCGGTAGGAGATGGCAATGGAGTACCGCCCCTACCAGATAACGCCGTT
Organism: Methanothermobacter sp. THM-1; assembly: GCF_009914355.1. Classification (NCBI taxonomy): domain Archaea; kingdom Methanobacteriati; phylum Methanobacteriota; class Methanobacteria; order Methanobacteriales; family Methanobacteriaceae; genus Methanothermobacter; species Methanothermobacter sp. THM-1. Next base: position 1,266,553 of record NZ_CP044013.1, on the reverse strand, counting down.
AACCTGACGATGCAGCAGAACCTGTCTGACCCAGAACAGATAATCGTTAACGTTAGCTACAGTGATGAGCTTCAGGATGTCCCCCAGGACATTGCAGTCGATGCAATGCTTGAAATCCTCGAGGGTGACATTACAGGTGCAAACATCAAATGGTACTACACAGATGATCTTCTTAATGGACCATACGCAAACTACACAGTACTGGCAGATGTAAAACAGGTATGGCTCAGCTCATTTGAAGGTGCACCTGTACCGCAGGGACAGGCAAAGCTCTACATGGAGGACGGTCGGAAATACACATGGCTCTTTGTAGTTGAAAATGCTAGGGGCAAGGTTTTCAAGATAAGGGCAAATTCAACAGCCATCAGGATGGTAGATGATAATCTTGAGGTTGTGAAAGTCCTTGTTTCAGAGGAACTAACTGTGGACCTTCAGCCACACTTCTCACTCTCAGACCTCAAAGTTGAACCGGTCAGTGGCAGCGCACCCCTCACAGTAATGGTGAGAGTCAACGTCACCAATACAGGCGTTGCAGATGACTACACAGCCGAACTCAAAATTAACGGTGAAGTGAAGAACACAACAACTCTTGTTAACCTCGCAACCGGTGAGACAAGGGAAGTGATATTCACATACGAACTCCCTGCAGGTCTCTACAACGTCACCGTCGATGACTTAACACCGGTAAGCGTCACATCAATTCCAGCAGCACCCTCTGCAAGCCCTGCATCAGGAACCTACCTCAACAATGTAACCGTTACCCTCACAGGACCTGAAGGCTCAACAATATACTACACTACCGATGGATCCACACCAACCGTTTCAAGCAATAAATACACGGCACCCATCGTCCTGAGCAGATCAGCAACACTCAAATTCATAGCAGTTGCTAACAGTGCATCATCAGCCGTTTCATCAGTAGAATACACAGTCCTGAAGCCAGCGACACTCACCTACTACGTTAAGGTGAAGGTCAAGAAGTGGTACAAGAAGTGGTACAGGTACATGGGTAAATGGAGATACAAGTGGAGATACTACTGGACCTACAGGTACGTTAAAAGGACCAGCACCTACTGGCAGATGACCTAACCCCAACTCTTTTTTACTTTTTCAGGAAAATGTATTAACCATCATCTGCACACTACTTTTTATGGATGAATTTAAGAGCTGCAGACTCTGTGGGTGGAGGTGTGGTGCTGACAGACTCGCAGGTGAAAGGGGAGTCTGCGGGGCCTCAGAGACAGAGATAGCCTACACAAGCATAAGCGATGGTCTAGGGACCTTCTCAGTAACCCTCCTTTCATGCCCCTTCAGATGCGCATACTGTAACGCCTACAGGATATCACAGTACCCTGAATCAGGATGGATTTACCGTGGCCACGTTAGCCCTGAAAAACTTGCAGGGGAGGCCATTGAGCAGCTTGAATACAGGAACCTTTCAGGGGTGAGCTTCACCGGGGGTGAGCCATCCATACACACCCATACATCGAGGAGATGGTCAGACACATCCAGAGAAAGAGGACCGACGCGGAGTTCATCCTCGCCACAAATGGATTCTGCACACCCGGAACACTCAGGAGGCTCCTTGATTTCACATCACTCTTCAGCTTTGAGATAAAGGCACTGTCAGATGAACTCCACAGGAACCTTACCGGCGCACCATCAGAACCGGTGCTCAGGAATGCAGGGTACCTTGCAGGGAAGTTCCCTGAAAGGATCAGGATCTTCAGGACGGTTGTGATACCGGGCATAAACCACCATGAGATACCTGAAATAGCAGGTTTCCTTGCAGAGATAAACCCTGAGGTCCCCTACCGCCTCATAGGATTCAGACCAAACTTCATGCTCTACTACCACAGGGGCCCTGAAAGGAGGCTCATGGAGAGACTCGTTGAGGAATGCAGGGCTGCGGGACTGGAAAGGGTTGACTACTCAGGCCACTATCCCCTCCTTAAGGCCGACCTTGAATCCATACTCAGGGGGAAGGGCTGTGACCTCCCAGGGGACTGTGGAAGCTGCAGGCACACAGTCTGCAGGGCGATGGTCAGGGAGCCCTGGAGGGATAGTTAGGATTTCAGGAACTCCTCCACAAGGTTCCTTGCCTCGTTGAGGGCCTCTAGGGGTATGCCCCTGGGCATCTCTCCGGGTTCCCCCTTAACGTCCCTGAGGACGCCTTCAACCCCCAGGAACATGCCCTCACTTGTTATCCCCATGAAGTTCTCAGGGGGCAGGAGGGCAACGGCCACCCGGTCACCCTCACGGACGTCAGGGTCATTTGTAACGACCTTAAGGGCCCTTCCCCCAATGTTTACATTGCAGACCTGCAGCTTATCCGCCCCGGGATGCCCCCCAACACTCATAACCTCACCTGCAAGGATATCAACTCCAATCACAGGGTCGGCTATCTTTCCAAGCATGAGCCTCTTCTTCAGGTTGCCGATGGTGTTCAGGAAGAACCTGACCCTTGCAATGTTCTCCTCAACCTTTTCCCGGTCATCCTTTCCGGCCTCAGAGGCGAACTTCATGGCCCAGTCCTCACCACCAAGGGCCTCCACGATGACGTCAAGTTTTTCCATGACCCCCTCTATTTCAGGGGACCCTGCAAGTTCCCCGGGTTCAAGGTAGGAGTAGAGGATGCCCTGCAGCGTCCTTTCGATTTCACCGGCTGTGGTGAGAGCCAGTTTCTTCTTCCACTGCCCCCTGAAGCTACCTGTTTCAAGGGTTCTCCTGAAGAGTTCAACCGATTTCAGTGCAACCATGAGTCTGTAATCCTTGCTGGTATCCCACATACAGTTCACCTTTCATGATAAGAAAACCTTATTGACCGGTCCTTAATCATTTTCATGGACGGTCCTTATTGGATGGGTTGTCTTCCTGTAAACATGTTTTTAATCATTTTCATGGACAGTCCTCTTAGATGATTATTATTTTCCCATAAACAGGTCCTTAATATTTTCGCGGACTATCCTGTCAGCTGATTATTAATCTTCCTATAAGTATTTAAGCTATGAACAGAAATATAAATTAAGAGTTTACGGGTTAATTCAGGGTGAATCCCTCTTTAACTGTCTGGTGGTGGAAAAATGGTTGAATTATCCAATCTCTATGGACTTGAAATATACACCTCAAGGGGCAAGTATGTTGGAAGGGTTCAGGATGTCGTCCTGAACATAAAGAAGGGACGTGTCTCAACACTCAAGGTTCGTCCCATGAGGCATGATAAGAAGAACGTTGGAATCAAGGATGTCCTGAAAACCAGTATAAGGATAGTGCCTGAATCCGATGAGATAAGGTCCATCCAGGAGGAGGGTATAATAGATATAAACTATGACAGGGTCCAGGCAGTTGGGGATATACTCATAATATCACCTGATGTTTCTGTCCAGAAGGCTGCAAGCCCCCTTGAATCATAATTCATTTTTTCCGGGATATGGATGATTGTAGGTATACTTGGTTGCGGTGCCATAGCCAACCTTATAACGGGATTCGTGAGGGATGGCAGGGTACCTGTGGAATTGGGCTTTTTCTATGACAGGGACCTTGAGAGGGCTGAGAACCTTGCCTCAATGGTTGATGGAACAGCGGTCCTTGATGTGAGGGACATGCTACCCGAGGTTGACCTTGTGGTTGAGGCCGCTTCACCGGAGGCGGTGAGGGAACTGGTCCCGGTGGTCCTGGAGGCAGGAAGGGACGTTGTGGTGATGAGCGTCGGGGCCCTCATGGACCCTGAACTCAGGAAGATGCTGGAGGAGACGGCATCACGCAACAATGCAACCATCCATGTACCCTCAGGGGCAATCGTAGGCCTTGATGGTTTAAAGGCAGCCTCCGTGGGAACTATAGAATCTGTTAAACTTGTCACAAGGAAGCCCCCAAGGTCCCTCGGGATAAGTATGGATGAAAAGAAGGTCCTCTACAGGGGGAGGGCCTCGGAGGCAGTTAAAAGGTTCCCTCTCAACATAAACGTGGCAGCCGCCCTTAGCCTTGCATGTGACAGGGATATAGAGGTTGAGATCATCGCTGACCCGGTAGTTGACCGCAACGTCCATGAGGTGACCGTCAGGGGGGACTTCGGAGAATTCAAGACAATAACCGAGAATGTCAGGTGCTCCGTGAATCCGAAGACAAGCGTGATGGCAGCATACTCTGCCATAAGGCTCCTCAAGTCCCTCAGTGAGAACATGCATGTGGGGACATAGGAGGGGAGTCTTTCATGGTCTTTGATGTGCGTTCACATGAAACCTATTCCAGTCTCAGGGTTCCCCCATCAGCAGAGGTTGTGCTCAGACTTGACGGCCGAGGATTCCATGGCCTCACAGAGAAGCTTGGATTCACCCGCCCCTACGATGAAAACTTCCGGGACATCATGGCGGCCACTTCCATGGACATCATGGAGGAGTTCAGCCCGGCATTCATATACACATTCTCAGATGAGATAAACATCCTCCTCTCAGAGGTCCCCTTTTCAGGGAGGGTGGAGAAGCTTGACTCTGTATTCGCAGCCCTCGCATCATCCTCATTCACCCTTGAAGCACTGAGCCTCGGATTCAAACTGGACCAGGCGGTTTCCTTTGACTGCAGGACCATACCCCTTGCAGGTGGTGCAGTTCAGGAGTACTTCAGGTCAAGGCAGAGCGAGGCATGGAGGAACTGCCTCAACGGATACGCCTACTGGACCCTGAGGGCTGAGATGGGAAAGGAAGAGGCTGTCAGAACCCTTGAGGGCCTTAAATCTGAGGGCATCCATGACCTACTCTTTGAGAGGGGTATAAATATCTCGAGGGTTCCATCATGGCAGAGGAGGGGTATAGGTGTCTACAGGAGGCCTGTTGAGGTTGAGGGATACAACCCCCTCCGTGATGAGAGGGTCACAGCGTCCCGGATGAGGACCATTGTTGACATGGACCTACCCCTCTTCACAGGAGAATTCTTCAGGGAACTTATCAGGACTGGTTGATTGGATTTTTTTTGGGGTTGTTACAGAAAAAAACTTATCAGGGTCGATTGATTGGGATGGGTTTAACTGATAAAATAATGGCTTCACTCTTTGGTTTCAAACCGGTAAGACGGGTCATCGTGGATTCAGGAGTTATGGAGGGTGCCCTTGAAATTGCCAGGAATTCACATCCAAGGGAGTTCGCAGCCCTACTTGAGGGCCATAGGGAGGGCGACACCCTCCACGTAACAGGTCTAATCTTCCTTCCATCCAAGACATCTGATGAGGGCGCTGTTATGGACGTCCTCATGCTGCCACCATTCACAGGGGCTGCTGGCTCCGTGCATTCACACCCGGGACCATCAAACGCACCATCACCCGCCGATATAAGGTTCTTCTCATCAAATGGCATATTCCATATGATAATAGCCTACCCCTACAGGAGGGAGACTGTGGCCGCCTACACCAGGAGCGGAGTCCCGGTTGCCTTTGAGGTTGCTGACTGAACCTGAAAATGAGCAGTTAAAAAAATGGATTCGGCCAGTAAAAAGTATTTTTCATTGATTCATGGGCATTCATCAAATGCAGGTGATTCCGGGCCCTTTCCATGGATTTCAGAATTATAAAATAAATTATATGTTGAATGATGCACCATCAGCTGTAGGGTAATTAAAGCTCTATTGATACCGCGTCATCAACGTTTTCCAGTTTCTTGATCTCCTCTATGACATCAGATGGCACGCTCTGATCCACCTTGAGGACCATGACGGCTTCGCCGCCGATTTCCCTTCTACCCACCTGCATTGTTGCAATGTTGATGCCGTGCTCACCGAGCTTGGTGCCTATGGCACCGATTGTACCCGGGAGGTCCCTGTAGCGTGCTATTATCATGGTGCCCTCGGGCTTCACATCAACCCTGTAACCGTTTATACCTATGATGGTGGGTTCCTTGATGTGGGTGGCCTCAACACTGAACTCGCCCCTGTCAGAGACGGCCCTGGCCATTATGATGGACCTGTAACCATCTGACTCGGACCTCCTGGCCTCCGTCACCATGACTCCCCTCTTCTTTGCAATTGAGGGCGCGTTTATCATGTTCACGGGCTCTGTGAGTATGGGGTTAAGTATACCCTGGAGCATGGTCCTTGTGAGGATGTCGAACTGCATATCCGCCAGTTCACCGCAGTAGGTGACGTCGAGCTTTTCTATGTTACCTGGTAGGGCCTGCACAAGGATGCTTCCAATCTTCTCTGCAAGTTCAAGGTAGGGCCTCATTAACTTGTAAGTCTCGGAGTCCATCACCGGCATGTTAAGGACGTTCCTGGGGGTTCCTCCCTGAAAAACCGTCTTTATCTCATTCGCGACGATTATAGCAGCATCCCTCTGGGCCTCTGAGGTTGATGCGCCGATGTGGGGTGTGAGGACCACGTTTTCAAGTTCAAGGAGGGGGCTTCCCTCAGGGGGTTCCTCCTCGAAGACGTCAAGGGCTGCGCCGGCTATTTCACCATCCTTAAGGGCCCTGTAGAGGGCTTCCTCATCGATTATACCTCCCCTGGCACAGTTCACAATGAAGGCGGATTCCTTCATCAGTTTGAACTCTTCATCCGAGATCAGGTGTTTTGTTTCAGGTGTGAGGGGCACGTGGATGGTTACTATATCGGATTCCCTGAGGAGGGTTTCAAGGTCTGTTACCGTGACACCCATCTCCTCGGCAGCCTCACGGCTTATGTAGGGGTCGTAGACCATTATGTCCATGCCGAAGGCCTTTGTCCTTACAACGACCTGTGAACCTATACGGCCCATGCCTATTATCCCGAGGGTCTTTCCGTTGAGCTCAATACCCATGAACCTGTTCTTCTCCCATTTACCCTCCTTAACGAATTTATCTGCAAGGGATATCTTCCTGGCAAGGGCCAGCATAAGGCCTATTGAGTGTTCGGCAACCGTTATTGAGGTTGATTCAGGGGCGTTTATCACCATCACACCCCTCTCGGTGGCGGCCTTCACATCAACGTTGTCAACGCCAACACCGGCCCTTGCGATTATCTTGAGCCTGGGGGCTGCCTCTATAACCTCACGCGTAACCTTTGTCCGGCTCCTCACAACGATGGCATCAAAGTCCTTTATTGTTTCAAGGAGTTCCTCAGGGGTTATGGTGGTGTTAACAACAACTTCCGCCACCTCTTCAAGTTCTGATATTCCCTTTTCATTGATGGAATCAGCAATAAGCACTTTCATCTCACGCATAATTATTCACCACACTTATCACAGTGATAGACATATAGAATGATATGGATAGAATCTATAGAGGTAGTGTATATTATAATTTTGGTTGGAGGAGCGGCTAATGTTCAATGGTTCGGTGAGAGTTGACGGAGTGGAGATGCCTGAGGCATTCCTTGGAAGCGCACCCTTTGTCGCTGCAGAGTACTTCGGACACCGTTCAAGGCTGTACCAGATGGATCTTAAGAGGAGGCCTGGAAACATTGCGAATGTCATGTTAGGGGCCTATGAGGCCGGTGTGAGGGGGTTTCAGCTGATCCCGGAGGACCCTGTCCTTGAGGCCCTTGTGATGGCGGCTGATGCCGGGTGTGAATTTGAGATCATGGGAACCCTGAGACCCGACCACTTCCAGGAGGACCTTGAAGTCCTCTCTGAACTCGGAGCCTCAGCAGCACTCCTTGATGAACACTACACTGATCTCATGCCGGCATCAGATGTGTCGGAGCTCCTTGATGAGATTGATGGGATGCTCAGGGGCCTTATAACAACCATGCCATCGGGGACCACCGTGAGGCTCCTTGAGGAGGGTGTTGATAACTTTGAACTCTACATGATACCCCTGAACCGTCTCGGTTACATGATGGACTTCTCCATGTTCCTTGAGGATGAACGAAGAAGGCTCGGGGAACTCCTGGGGGAACTCGGCCGGACGGTTGTTGCAGAGAAGGTCCTTGCAGCAGGGATACTGTCACCGGTGGAGGCCTTTGATTTCCTTGAAGGGATAGATTACGTTGACATGGTGACCCTGGGTGTGGCGTCACCTGCCGAGGCCCTTGAGACCTTCGGAGAACTCTTCGGGAGGTAGAAATGTACTGTTAACCTGTGAACTCCTTTAAGCTGATGGAACCCTTAAAATCATCCAGGTTATCTAATGATCAGCTGACCAGAACTCAGCTTAAAAATCAGGAAAAGTCAATTGCAGCGGGCAGCTCTGATTTCATTCTGCTATGGCTTTGAGGGTGTTCCTTCTGGGGGGTCAGTTGTAATCCTTTCTCTCTGCTATGGCTTTGAGGAATTCCCTGCTGCTCTCCATATCATTGATCTCCCAGCTCTTAATGACCGGGATGCCCTCAAGGTTTTCCTTTATCCTGGGGTTGTCGATTATGAAAACCGAGTCGGATCCACTGACCAGTGAAAGGTCCCTGAGGGGGATTGCCATCCTTTTAAGGGTCCTGGGGTCCCTCTCCTTTTCAAGGTTTGTTATAACCGTACTGTCAAGTTTAAGTTCCTTTGCTAGGGCATCGAAGGGCGTTTTACGGGTCTCGATCATGCCAAACCCTATATCCGCAAGCTTGCCTGATGGCTTTATCTCAATATCCTCCCTTTCAGGGGCCCCGAAGATGTCTATTGAGAGCGTTATCCTTATATCAAGTATCTGTTCCAGTATCATGGCTGTTTCAGGCGAGGCACGTGCAAGACCATTCTCATACTTGTATATGGTCTTTCTGGAGACATGGGCAAGGTCTGCCAGGTCCTTGAGTGAAAGGTTGTACTCCTCACGCACCCTCCTTAGGGTCTCCCCGTCGATGTGCACATAGTACCCTCCCCTGTCGGCGATTATCTCAGGGTATTCACCATCAACAACCATATTCCTGAAGGTTTCAGGTGCAACGACGGGGATGCCGTGCCTCTCATAGACCACATCCTCTTCAAGATACTCTGTCTTTGACTTAACACCCACAAGGAGTGGTGATGCAAGGAAGGTGTGTGCGATGGTCTTTATCTCATGGGCCTGCAAACTATTTATACCATCAATATTTACAAGGACCTTGAGCAATAATAGTAACAGCTTCCTCCTTGCCATGAGGTCAAAGCAGCTCCGCTCATATATACCGGAGGTTTCAAAGCCATTACTGGCAAGGAGCCCATGTATTTCCCTTAATACATGTTCCCTTCTAACAGATTTATCCAATTCAGATCACCAGGTGATGTGATGTGCAGAATTCATGTCGGTATAGATGACACAGATTCCCCCCAGGGAATGTGCACTACCTATGTATCATGTGTAATAATCCAGAAACTTAAAAGTTGCGGTTTTTCTCTTGAGGGCTACCCGCGCCTCATAAGACTCAACCCCTTCGCACCCCACAAGACCAGGGGTAACGGCGCCGTTGCTTTCACTGTGCTGGCAGCGTCATCAGGGGAGCTGGAAGTTATAAGGGACCTGGTCCTCAGGGAGGTGGAGGGGCTGGCTGAACTTGAGAACGAGAACACCAACCCCGGCGTAGTCTTCCATACAGGGGAGATCACCCATGAGATGAGGGATTTCTCCCTCAGGGCAATAAGGAGTATACTTAAAATTGATGATGCCCGGCGTGTTGCAGAGAAGGCAGGGGCGGAGGTCCATGGCTTCAAGAAGGGAAGGGGTATTATAGGGGCCCTTGCAGCCATAGGATGCCCCCTGGATGACAGGACCTATGAACTCCTCACCTACAGGGTCCCTGAAAACTATGGCAGGCCCCGCCGCATCGACCCCGACTCTGTGAGGAGGATGGATGAAATCACGGGGGATGAAACCTTCGATAACATTGACGGTGATTACCTTGCAATCGAACCCCACACACCCTGCCCCATACTCTACGGTATAAGGGGGGAGTCCCCTGAGGTCCTCATGAAGGCCATGGAACTTGTTGAGGTGGGCGAGGAGATCGAGAGGTTCTGCATATTCGAGACAAACCAGCACACCGATCAGCACATCCAGGAGGCTGACAGGATATCTGAAATGGAGGCCTTCGGATGTTACCGTGTCAGTGGGAGGGTCAGGGACACCCCCAGGGTCATCGAGGGGGGTCATGTCTTCTTCACCCTGGCCGATGATTCGGGTGAGATTGAATGTGCCGCCTATGAACCCACCAAGGACTTCAGGAGGGTGGTCCTTGAACTTGTACCCGGGGACGTCCTGACGGTCTACGGGGGTATAGGGAGACACGGGACCCTCAACATTGAGAAGATGAAACTTGAAAGGGCAGCCGAGCTCTATGTTGAGGAGAATCCCCTCTGCACCTGCGGCAGGAGGATGAAGTCCGCCGGCAGGGACAAGGGATTCAAGTGCCCTTCCTGCGGCAGGAGGGTAAGAAATTCCAGAAAGGTTAAGAGGGTCCTTGAAAGGTCACTGGTGGAGGGATACTATGAGGTCCCCACATGTGCAAGGAGGCACCTTTCAAAGCAGCTTGTGAGGATGGGGATCAGGGGATGCGGTGTTAATAAAAAACCACAGCATTCATAACAATCACGGTTATATTTAAAGGCAACATAGTAGGACCAATGATAACCCGAAGGCTTGCAGAGTTCACATCATCAATCTCATACAGTGAAATACCATCAGATGCCACTGAAATGGCCATCACATGCTTCCTGGACTTCCTTGGCGTCTCGCTGAGGGGTTCCGGTGAGAGGAGCAGCAGGATAGCCATGAAGGCCCTTGGCCCCGGTGAGGGTGAATCAACCATCATCGGACATGGATCCGGGGCACCTGAAAGGGCAGCCCTCATAAACGGGATATCCGCCCACAACCTTGACCTGGATGACGGCCACCGCCTGGCAAGGATGCACCCCGGCGCATGCGTCATCCCGGCAGCCCTCGCAGCCGCAGAGTACATGGACCTTGAATTCAGGGACCTCATCACGGCGATGGTGGCGGGTTATGAGGCGACGATCTTCATGGGGATACTTGTAAACCCTGCTCACAGGATGAGGGGATTCCACACAACAGGGACCTGCGGGGCCATTGGCGCTGCAGCAGCAGCATCAAGGGTAATGGGCCTTGACGCTGATGAAACAGCATGCGCCCTTGGACTTGCAGCAACCCAGGCCGCAGGGCTCCTGGAATCCGACCATGCAGGGACAATGGCGAAACACCTGCACGCAGGGAGGGCGGCCCAGTCAGGAATCATATCAGCCCTACTGGCATCCGAAGGGTTTACAGGCGCAGAATCAGCAATCGAGGGCCGTGAAGGATTCTTGAGGGCCATGTCGGATGGGTCGGATGCAGGGATGCCTGAACTGGGCGCCTTCCATATAAGGGGTGTTTACCTCAAGAGGTACCCTGTATGCAGGCACCTGCACCCGGCGCTTGATGCAGCAGCAGACATCATGGCAGCCAGGGGCTTCATGGCCCATGAGATAGAATCAGTCACCGTATCAACCTATGATGTTGCGGCGGAGCATGATAACTACTCACCCGACACCATTGAAGCCGTCAGGCAGAGCCTCCCGGTCTCCCTGGCGGTTCTCCTTGAGAGGGGGGAGCTGAGCGTTGAAAACCTTCAGGACGCCTTTGATGTGGGTGAAACAGCATCAAAGATCACCGTAAGGAAAGACCCCCTGATGGAGGGGTGCGGTGACAGGAGGCCCGCGGAGGTCACGGTCAGACTCAAAAACGGCGAGGTACACACCTGCCGCAGGGACCTGCCGGCTGGTGAACCAGAGGAGCCATTCACATGGGAGGACGTGGTTGAGAAGTTCTCCCGGCTCAACCCGGGTTACCGGATGGAGAAACTTGAAATCCTGCAGGAAAACCCATCAGTAACCGTCCGTGAACTCATGGATGGACTTGAACTGAAGCAGACTCCCTCAGACGTCTGATGTTTTACAGGAGTGATGCAGGGTTAGAATGAAATGGAGGTGAAGTATTTGGAAGAAACCCGCAGATACCTTAACAGTATCGGGATAGGGGAGCCTCATCTCGCTGAATCCGAGAAGAGGTTCGGTGACGGTGGACAGTACAGATTTGAGGTTCCAGGGATACAGAAACCGGGCGCCATGAGGGTCCTCATCGATGCAATGGAAGAGAACGATGTTAAGGTCCACAGGATCACCCAGACGAAGGGTATAATGCTCCTGACAGACACCGAGATCCAGGAGATGGTGGACCTTGCACTTGATGCAGGTGTTGAGCTCTTCCTGAGCGTGGGTCCAAGGGCAACCTATGACACCAGCGCCTCTGCAAGGACACCTGAAGGCGCCAGGATAGGCTACAGGCTAAGGGGATACGATAACCTTGTCTATGCAGTGGAGGATGTCAGGAGGGCCGCGGACCTGGGTGTCAGGGGCATAGTGGTCTATGATGAGGGCCTCCTCTGGGTGCTTGGAAGGATGCGCGGGGACGGGGAGCTTCCAGGCGACATGCACTTTAAGGTTTCAGCCCACTGCGGCCATGGAAACCCTGCATCCGCACGTTTACTCCAGGATATTGGCGCCGATTCAATTAACCCTGTAAGGGACCTGCAGGTACCTATGCTGGCATCAATAAGGCAGGCCGTGGACGTATCTATCGATGTGCACACCGAAAACCCCAGGTCGTCAGGAGGATTCATAAGGCACTATGAGGTCCCTGACATCATAAGGTACGCCTCACCAGTGTACCTGAAGACAGGGGGATCCGTTGCAGGGCACCATGGATGGGACACCACCGAGAGCCAGGCCCGTGAAAGGATAAGGCAGGTGGTCCTTGTAAGGGACATGATAGAACGCTACTACCCCGAGGCTGTCCTTTCATCAGGGGGGGAGCTCGCATTACCCTCACGGAGATGATAGATTGGACCTTGCAGCCAGGGTGCGTGATGCCGTTATCTCTGCAGGTACAGGTTACTCCCCGGACATCATGAGGGCATATGAGAGGGCCCTTGAAGTGGAGGAAGATGATAAATCTGCGTGGATACTTGAGCTTCTGATTGAAAATGCAAGGATAGCAGAGAGGGAGGGAAGACCCCTCTGCGATGACACCGGCATACCCCACCTGATGGTTGAGGTGGGGGAGGACGCCCTTCTACCGGCGGGCTTCTTCAGCTTCATCAGGAAGGGTGTTGAGGAGGGCCTGAGGAGCCTTCCGGGGAGGCCGATGGCTGTACGGGGGGATGAAATTGAAAGGATAGAGCAGAGCCGCGGCCTATATGATGACCCTGCAAAACTCCCGCCGGCGCCCTTCCTTGTGGAATCAGTGCCCGGGGACGGCGTCAGGATCCATGTGCTCATGCTTGGAGGAGGCCCCGAGATAAGGGCGAGGACCAGGAGGGTTTTCCACAGGCACAGTTATAGAAAAGTATTTGAGGAAGTTCTAACATGGATGAAAACAGAGGTCCCGATGCTTGGATGCACACCATGCATACCTGTTCTGGGTGTCGGGAGGACTCATTTTGAAGCCACATCCCTGATGCTCAGGGCGATGGCAACAGGAAACCTTGATGAACAATCAGAAATCGAGGAATACATTACAGAATCCCTTAACAGGATGGGAACAGGGCCCCTGGGTCTTGGGGGATCCACAACAGCCCTGGGATCCATGGTGAAGGTCGGGCCGCAGCGTGCCAGCGGTGTTAGAATAGTCTCCATGAGACTGGCGTGCTGCGTGGAACCCAGAAGGGCTACAATAGAACTTTAAATCTCAGTGAGGTGGATGAATGGCGATAGGGAAGGAATCACTGGAAAACGTATTCAGGGTGGGTTCCCCAAAGTGGAGGACTTCTATTACTTGTGTTGAGCCTAATCGTATTGTTACCAGGGGTTATTCTCAGGAGGAGCTTATTGGTGGTGTTTCTTTTTCTGAGATGGTGTATCTTCTGATCAGGGGTGAGCTTCCCTCTGAGAATGTGGCCAGGATGCTGGAGGCTGTTCTGGTTTCCTTCTGTGATCATGGTGTTACTCCTCCCAGTACTCAGGCTGCGCGTATGATTGCTTCTGCCGGTTCTCCGGTGCATGCCTGTATCGCCGGGGGGCTCCTGGCCTTTGGTAAGAACCATGCAGGGGCCATTGAGCGTTCCATGAAGCTCTTCCAGGACACCATCTCAAAATGCAGCTGTGAGGATGATATACCCTCTGCTGCCAGGGAACTGGTTGACGACCACCTCAGGAGGAACCGGAGGATTCCTGGTTTCGGTCACAGGTACCATAACGCCGATCCCCGCGCCATCAGGCTCCTTGACCTGGCCGAGGAGTACAGCTGCATAGGACCCCACACCCGCCTGGCTATGGAGGTCCAGGAGATACTTGTTGAGGAGAAGGGCGTCCGGATGAACGTTGACGGCGCCAACGCAGGAATACTCTCGGACATGGGATTCGACTGGAGGACAGGAGCAGGATTATTCATGATAGGACGCCTGCCAGGACTCATATCCCACGTATACGAGGAGAAGGTCAGGGAACCCGCCTTCAGGAAATTCTTCGACATCGAAGAAATACACTACGACGGAGAAGAAGAGAAGGATCTCCCGGTGACCACGGACTCAGAGCCGATGCCGGAATAGTCCTGATGATGCAGTGCCGGTCCAGGGGTCACCATATGCCATAAGAATCTTCAGTATCATTCAGGAGGATAATCAATTTCATCTGATAATCTAATTAACCAAGGGAGGGATTATGAAGGCTTTGTTAATGAAATAAATTTGGTTGAATATCATAAATTTCCGAATGAAATAGTAAAAGATAAATATACCACAAAATAGACCTTTGCATTATAAGGGTGGTTTAAATGACAACGATATCGGAAGCTATCACTACCATAAAAAAGGCTGAAAATGATGCTGACGGGTTAATACATGATGCCAGAGATGAATCATCCCGCCTCATTGACAGTGCCAGGATAGAGGCCCAGGAGCTCCTGGAAAAGGCAGAGAAGGAAGCCACTGAGAAGGGCGAAGAGCTCATAATGGAGGCAGAGGAAAGGGCGAGGAAAGAGGCCATCAGCATTTCAGGGAAGGCAAAGCGTGAAGTTGAAACCATGAAATCCGCGGCCATGGGCAGGGTCCCTGAGGCTGCCAGTCTTATTGTGAAAAGTATCTTGTAGCGTGAGTAACATGTTTCTACCGGCAAGGATGCGAAAACTCAAAATCATAACCCTGGATCGGTACTCGGATTCAGTGGTTCGTTCCTTGCATGAGGAGGGAATAACCCAGATCGACGACATATCAGAGCGCATCCAGCAGGATGCAGAGTGGGCTCAGATACTGAAACCCTCAAGGGCAACACCATACACAGGGAGAATATCATCCCTCCTCATGAAGACCAGCGGTATCCTGGACTTCCTTGGCTCAGTGGCAGCCGAGGAGAAGGGTCTCAGGGATACCATCAAGGAGTTCATCAACCCCCCGGTATTTGAGAAGAGGGAAGTTGAGGAACTGGACACAGAGGCCCTCATAGAAAGGGCCGAGGACATCCTGGGAAGGGTCGAGTCAAGGACCAGGGTTATGGAGGAAAAACTGAACGAGCTTGATTCAGAAAAGGCAAACGTTGAATCAGGCCTTAGCGTTGCAGAGAAATTAACAGCATTTGATATTGATTTTGGCGATCTCCATGATTCAAAGTACATAACTGCAATAGCCGGCAGGATGCCCCTGGAGCAGTTCGCCGACCTTGAAGAGAAACTATCGGAGATCACAGACGAGTTCCTGATCTTTGATGCTGAGGCAGATACAAAGTCAGAGCGCACGGTGATCATAATAACCCTCAGGAAACACGGAGACAAGGTCGCGGCACTCCTCAGGAGAATGGAATTCGAGAGGTTCGAGATCAGCGAACTCAGGGGAAGACCATCAGAGATAATCTCAAACTCCAGGAACCGCCTCAAAGAGATTAGTGAGGAGCGAAGGGAGATCATCACAGGGCTCAGAGAGGTTAACAGGGAATGGGAGGATGAACTCCTGGTCCTTAAGGAACAGCTTGAAATCGAGAAGGAAAGGAACGAGGTGTTCTCCCTTTTCGGTGAAACAGAGAAGACTGTGATGCTGGAGGCATGGGTACCCCTCAAGGAGGCTGAAAGGGCCATCAGCATAGTCGAGGAGGCATCCGAGGATCACTGCGTCACCGAGCTTGAGGAACCCGACCCTGATGAGGTCCCGGTGCTCCTTGATAACCCCCGCTTTGCAAGGCCCTATGAGAACTTCGTTGAGATGTACTCACCCCTCAGGTACAATGAGATAGATCCCACGGTCTTCATAGCCTTCGTGTTCCCATTCTTCTTCGGATTCTGCCTTACAGATGCAGGATACGGTATATTCGACGCACTCATAGGTTTAATACTCTACAGGGGACTTGGAAAGGTTAACGGGTTCATGAGGGACTTCGGTATAATACTCATGTCCTGCGGGGTCTGGGCCTTCATCCTTGGAATGGTCACCAATGGTTTCATCGGCGACTTCTTCCCCAGGTTCCTTAACATCAAGCTCCCGACGGTCATCCCCGCCATCGATGCGTTCGTTAACCCCCAGAACATACTCATAATGGCCTTGGCCGTGGGGGTGCTGCACATAAACTTCGGTCTCATCATCGGTGCAAGGAACAACATAAGGCTCGGGAACATGAGGGAGGCCCTGGGTTCCCAGATAGTCTGGCTGATACTTGAGCTTGGCATAATCCTCTACATATTCGGAGGCATGCTGCTGGGCGCCCCGCTTATCGTGCTGGCATTTGCAATGCTGCTCTACTACAACGGGCTCTTCGGCCTTATGGATGTTTCAGGGTTCCTGGGGACCCTGCTATCATATGCAAGGCTCCTGGCCCTCTGTCTATCAACGGGGGGTATAGCCATGACAGTGAACATCCTCACGGGCCTCAGCTATGACATGATACCCGTCGTGGGAGCCGTGCTGGCCCCGGTGATATTCGTCTTTGGGCACCTGGCCAACAACGCCTTCCAGAGCCTCGGTGCCTTCATAAACTCACTTCGTCTACACTACGTAGAATTCTTTGCCCAGTTCTATCTGGGCGGTAAAAACAAATTCAATGCATTTTGTGCTGAAAGAAACTTCACTAAGATAAGGAGGTAATTAGAATGGTTGAAATAGCATTAGGAACAGCTTTAGCAGCCATAGGTGCTGGAGTTGCAGTAGGATTTGCAGGTCTCGGATCAGGATTAGGTCAGGGGATAGCAGCCGCAGGAAGTGTGGGTGCAGTTGCAGAGGACCCTGACATGTTTGCGAGGGGTATTATATTCTCAGCCCTTCCTGAGACACAGGCTATATATGGTTTCCTGATAGCCATACTCCTACTGGTGTTTTCAGGTCTCCTTGGAGGAGGAAAACCACTGGATGTCACCGCGGGGCTCGTTGCTGTGGGTGCAGGTGCAGCCATAGGGTTCGCGGGTCTTGGTTCAGGTATGGGTCAGGGTATAACATCAGCATCATCAGTCGGCGCGGTTGTTGAGGACCCTGACATGTTTGCGAGGGGTATTATATTCTCAGCCCTTTCTGAGACACAGGCTATATACGGTTTCCTGATAGCCATACTCCTCATGGTCTTCGGCGGAATCCTAGGAGGCTAAATAGATGAGCTCCGGAGCCGAAAAAATTGTCTCCAGCATACTTTCAGAGGCTCAGGCAAAGAGAGATGCTATCATTCAGGAAGCTGAAAAAGAAGCTGCCAGGATACGTGAAGAAGGCGAGAACAGGGCCAGGATGGCTGCTGAACGCATACTTGAATCAGCCAGGAAACAGGCTGACATGAAGTACCAGCAGATAATCTCAGAGGCAAAGATGAACGCCCGCAGGGCGGAGCTGGAGGCAAGGGAAGAAGTAATACAGAGCGCATTCGAGAAGGCTGAAGATGAACTCAGGAAGCTCTCATCAGAGTCCTCAGAGGAGTACCTTAAAGCCCTGAGGGAGATGATAAAGGAGGCTGCAGTTGAGATAGGCGGCGGCGACCTCATCGTGAACCTCAGAGAGGAGGATTCAGGAAGAGTAGGGGACCTTGATGGCATAGCAGCCGAAGTGGAAGCTGAAACAGGTAAAAAAACAACTCTGGAAGTTGGAGACAGCATCAAAACCATTGGAGGAGCAGTAGTAAAAACCAGGGATGGTCTGGTGGAAGTCAACAACACAATAGAGGCCAGGATGTCCAGGTTCAGGAAGGCTCTACGTTCAGAGGTGGCCAGGGTCCTGTTCGAATAAAGAGGGGAGATGACAGATGGCTGACAGCATCACAACAATTGTAACAGCGCTTGGATTCCCATCAGTAGAATCTTTTATAGGCCTGCTCCTGGTAGGGGGAGCAATAATAGGTGCTATCGTGGTGATAGCAACCATAAGGCCTATATTAGATTTATTCCCCTTCGCATACCCTAATGCAAGAGTCAGGGCAAGAATAGGACGCTTAATAAATGAAAAACAGTTCTCAGAGATCCTTGAAACAGAGAACCTTGAGGAGTTCATGAACTACCTCAGGGGCCTCCCTGACTATGCAAAATACGTGGACCGCTTCCCGGTTGAAAAGGCCCTTGAAAGCCAGCTTGCAGAGACCTACGAGACAGTATCAAAGATTGCACCGGCCTCAATAAGGGAGCCCTTCAGGGTTAACCTTAAAAAATGGGATATAAGGAACATCAAGAGTCTGATAACAGCCAAAGACGCAGGTCTGGGCGCGGAAGAAACACTCAACCTCCTGGTGCCCTTCGGTGAAATCTACGAAACCCTTGAGGCACTAACAGACTCGGAGACAGTCCAGGATGTTGTGGCAGGACTTGAGGGAACAGAGTACGCCCAGGTACTGGAGGACGCCCTCTCCGAGTACGGCGAAACAGGCATGATCCTGCCCCTTGAGGCAGCCCTCGACAGGTACTACCTTGAAAACATGATGAGGGCGGTTGGAAGTCCATCAGACGATAACACGAAGCTCCTGCACACCTACTTCGGTACACAGGTGGACATCTCAAATATAAAGATAATACTCCGTGCAAAGGCAGATGGACTCAGCTACGATGACATAAGCCCCTACATGATACAGGAAGGCTACCAGTTAAGGGAATGGAAACTCAAGGACCTCATGGAAGCAGAGGATGTCAGCGGCGTTATAAGCGGACTTGAAGGGACAGACTACGGTCCGATGCTCTCAGAGGCCCTCTCAGAGTACAGTGCAACAGGATCAATCTCGGTATTTGAAAGGGTCCTTGAAGAGAACCTCAACAGGATGGCAAGGAACTTCGCACTCAAGAAGCCCTTCGGAGTCGGCCCCATGATAGGCTTCCTGAGCAGGAAGGAGGTTGAGGTGAGGAACCTCAAGGTCATTGCAAGGAGCAAGAGGGAGCCAGGGTTCCCTGAATCAATGGTTAAGGAGATGTTAGCATGACTTCAGGTATTGCAGTGGTTGGTGACAGGGACACGGTAACAGGGTTCAGGCTTGGAGGTGTCAGGGAAGGATACGTTGTTGAAGGCCCTGACGAAGCAGAAGAAACAATAAGGAATCTCATAAAGGAAGATTTTTCCATAATAATAATCACAGAAAAGATTGGTGATGAACTGAGGGAATTTATTGAGGAAACCACAAGTTCAAGCGCATTACCAATGATAATAGAGATACCAGACAAAACAGGCCCCTCAGAACGCGAAACCGATCCATTGAGGGACCTGATTAAAAGAGTTATTGGGGTTGAGATGGTAAAATGACACAGGAAGGAAGAATTATAAAGATAGCGGGTCCTGTTATCATCGCAGAGGGGATGAGAGGATCCCAGATGTATGAAATGGTTAAGGTGGGTGAAGACAAGCTCATAGGAGAAATCATTGAACTTGAAGGGGACACGGCAACAATCCAGGTCTACGAGGAAACAGCAGGTATCAAGCCAGGGGAGACCGTCGAGAGGACAGGCGGGCCCCTGTCAGTGGAACTCGGACCTGGAATACTCAGTTCAATCTTCGATGGTATACAGAGGCCCCTGGAGGACATAAAGGCACTCACCGGCGACTACATCGAGAGGGGTGTGGATGTACCGTCCCTCCCAAAGGACAAGAAATGGACCTTCAAGCCACTGGCAC
Source organism: Methanothermobacter sp. THM-1 (assembly GCF_009914355.1). Lineage (NCBI taxonomy): Archaea > Methanobacteriati > Methanobacteriota > Methanobacteria > Methanobacteriales > Methanobacteriaceae > Methanothermobacter > Methanothermobacter sp. THM-1. The sequence goes on along the minus strand of NZ_CP044013.1, from coordinate 1,246,597 downwards.
AGGCAGGTCAGATGGTTAAGGGCGGGGACATCATCGGTGAGGTTGATGAGACATCATCAATCACACACAAGATAATGATCCCCCGAACGTTGAGGGTAAACTCCTAAGCATAGCACCCCAGGGCGAGTACACGGTCCTTGATGACATAGCAGAGGTTGAGACAGATAAGGGTGTTGAGAAGATACAGATGCTCCAGAAGTGGCCTGTAAGGAAGGGAAGGCCATACAAGAAGAAACTCGACCCTGACGTGCCCCTCATAACAGGTCAGAGGGCCCAGGACACATTCTTCTCAGTTGCAAAGGGCGGTACAGCAGCCATACCAGGACCCTTCGGTTCAGGTAAAACCGTCACCCAGCAGCAGCTTGCGAAGTGGGCCGACGCAGACATAATCGTCTATGTTGGATGCGGTGAGAGGGGTAACGAGATGACAGAGGTTCTCAAGGAGTTCCCTGAACTCGAGGACCCCAAGACCGGAAACCCCCTCATGGACAGGACCGTGCTCATCGCCAACACCTCAAACATGCCCGTGGCTGCGAGGGAGGCCTGCGTGTACACCGGTATAACCATAGCCGAGTACTTCAGGGACATGGGCTACGACGTGGCCCTCATGGCAGACTCCACCTCAAGGTGGGCCGAGGCAATGAGGGAGATCTCAGGAAGGCTCGAGGAGATGCCCGGTGAAGAGGGTTACCCTGCATACCTGGCCTCAAGGCTTGCACAGTTCTATGAACGTGCAGGAAGGGTCATCACCGTGGGTTCAGAGGACAAGGTGGCCTCTGTCTCTGTTGTCGGTGCTGTTTCACCACCAGGCGGGGACCTCTCAGAGCCGGTTACACAGAACACCCTCAGGATATGTAAGGTGTTCTGGGCACTTGACGCATCCCTTGCAGATAAGCGTCACTTCCCATCCATCGACTGGCTGCAGAGCTACTCACTCTACGTTGACAGTGTTGAGGACTGGTGGGCAAAGAATGTGAACCCTGAATGGAGGTCCGTGAGGGACGAGGCAATGGTACTCCTCCAGAAGGAAGCGGAGCTCCAGGAGATAGTCCAGCTCGTGGGACCTGACGCCCTGCCTGACAGGGAAAGGATAACCCTTGAGACAACAAGGATGATAAGGGAGGACTTCCTCCAGCAGAACGCCTACCACGAGGTTGACACCTACTGCTCCCCATCAAAACAGTTCGAGATGCTCAGGACCATCATAATGTTCCACAGGAACGCAACAGCAGCCCTCGAGAAGGGCGCGCCTGCAGCGGACCTCATAGGGCTCCCTGTCAAGGAGGACATAGGGCGTATGAAGTACATACCCGAAGATGAATTCCCCGGAAGAATCAAGGAGATCCAGGAAAGGATCGTCAAGGAATGTAGTGAGGTGTGAAGATGAACGTAAATATCAAGACCCGTGAATACACCACAGTCACAGAGGTCTCAGGTCCTCTCATGATAGTTGAGGGTGTTGAAGGGGTTGCCTACAGTGAGATAGTCGAGATTGAAACACCCACAGGTGAAAGAAGAAGGGGACAGGTACTTGAAGTTAAGGAGGACCTTGCGGTTGTACAGGTCTTCGAGGGTACCAGCGACCTCAACACAGAGACAACAAAGATAAGGTTCACAGGCGAAACAGCCAAGATAGGCGTCTCCCTTGACATGATGGGCCGCATATTCGACGGTACAGGTAAACCCATAGACGGCGGACCCGAGATCATACCCGAGAAGGAGCTTGACATCAACGGAAGCCCCATGAACCCGGCTGCAAGGGAGTTTCCTGCTGAGTTCATCCAGACAGGTATATCAACAATCGATGGGATGAACACCCTTGTCAGGGGACAGAAACTCCCTATATTCTCAGGTTCAGGTCTCCCCCACAATGAACTGGCGGCCCAGATCGCAAGGCAGGCGAAGGTTCTGGCAGAGGAGAGCGAATTCGCGGTTATATTCGCGGCCATGGGTATCACCCACGAAGAGGCAAACTACTTCATGAGGGACTTTGAACGTACAGGGGCCCTTGAACGTGTTACGGTGTTCATGAACCTGGCAGACGACCCTGCAATTGAACGTATCATCACCCCGAGGATGGCACTGACAACCGCCGAGTACTTCGCCTTTGAACATGACATGCACGTCCTGGTCATACTGACGGACCTTACAAACTACTGTGAGGCCCTCAGGGAGATCTCAGCTGCAAGGGAGGAGGTGCCTGGAAGAAGGGGTTACCCAGGTTACATGTACACCGACCTTGCAAGCCTCTACGAGAGGGCAGGGCGAATAGTGGGCAAGGAGGGTTCAATCACCCAGATGCCAATACTCGTGATGCCTCAGGACGACATAACACACCCGATACCTGACCTTACAGGTTACATCACCGAGGGCCAGATCGTGCTGAGCCGTGACCTCCACCGTAAGGGTATCTACCCGCCAGTGGATGTTCTACCATCCCTCTCAAGGCTCATGAGTGGGGGTATAGGTGAGGGCAGGACACGTGAAGACCACAGCGGTGTCTCAGACCAGCTCTACAGTGCCTACGCCGAGGGGCGTGACCTCCGTGACCTCATGGCTGTTGTGGGTGAGGAGGCCCTCACAGAGAGGGACAGGAAGTTCCTCAAATTCGCCGATGAATTTGAGAAACGCTTCATCACCCAGGCACGTGATGAGGACCGCTCCATAGAGGAGACCCTCAACCTTGGCTGGGAGCTCCTGTCACTCCTGCCAAGATCCGAACTCAAGAGGGTCCGCGAGGAGCACATACCCAAGTACCTCCCGGGTGCCGAATAAACACCCAACATATTTTTTCAGGAGAGGTAGCAGATGGCACAGGAAATGATTGAGGGGATCAACCCAACGAGGATGGAGCTCCTGAAACTCAAGCAGCGGGAGAAACTCGCTGTTAAGGGTTACAGTCTCCTCAAGGAGAAGAGGAACGCCCTTATCATGGAGTTCTTCAACATCCTTGAGAGGGTTAAGGGTTCCCGTGAAAAGGTGGAGGAGCACCTCAGGGAGGCCTTCAGGGACCTCACAGAGGCCCAGGTACTCATGGGTGATGCCGCAGTTGAGAGGGCCGCAATGTCAGTGAGGGAGTCAGTGGAGGTTGACATAGACTCAAGGAGCATAATGGGTGTCGTCGTCCCTGTCGTGGATGCCCGCGCAACCAGAAGGACAGTGGTTGAGCGTGGCTATGGCCTTGTGGACACATCAGTTAAACTTGACGAGGCAGCCAGGAAATTCGAGGAGTCCCTGGCACTCATAATAGAACTCGGTGAGATCGAGAAGACCATAAGGCTCCTTGCCGGTGAGATAGAATCAACCAAGCGAAGGGTCAACGCCCTTGAGCACATAATAATCCCGAGACTCAAGAACACCGTCAAGTACATTGAGATGAGGCTCGAGGAGATGGAGAGGGAGAACTTCGTCAGGTTGAAGATGATCAAAAAATCCATGGAGATGGAGTGATGGTTAGGATACTTACAAGGCTCGGTCAGGTCCGTGAGGCCGAGGAGAGGTATAAGAGGGAGCTTGTTGACTTCAGGATGGGTGAGGTCTACGGCAACCTCAGAGCCATCATTGCAGACGAGGATGTTGAGGTGAGGGCCGGCGAGGCAAAGCCCGTGAAGATAAAGGAGATCAGCATACCTGCAAACCACATAGTCTTCATGTGTGCCTACGCCACGAACCCCCTGGGTCATCCAATAGCGGCCGGGGAGGAGACACCCCTGCCAATAAGCATGGACCGTAAGGCTGACCATGCTACCTTTGTGGCTGCAGTGGATGGTAAAATAAGCAGGAACGACCTCCTGGGAGTCCTCATAATCCTCCCTGTTGAGCTAACCCACTAATCTTTTTTTAATTTAAAAGAGTCTATGGTTTTATAGTTCATAGAGTAAAAAAAGGATCTTTTATCCAAGAAATGACTTCATTAACTCATAGAGTTCAATCATAAGGTCCTCGGTGTACTCCAGGAGTTCCCCTGTGTACTCCAGGAGTTCCCTGTAGGTTTCAATAAGGGCATCACGGTTTCTATGGAGCTGTCTCATGGCCTTTGTCTGGGCAGCTGCAGGGTTACCTGTTATTATTCTTTTAAGTGCGGATGAGTTCTCCTTGAGGCACTCAACCTCACTTCTTATCTCTGCCATCCGATCCAGGTAGTAGATTTGAGCCCCCCGAATATCCCTCTTTATTCGCTTCCGGATCTCAAGTAACTGTTCTCTCCTCTCAGTGAGTTCCATGAGGGATTTTCTGGTTGATGCGATGGTTGATGTGTCGATTTCACTGAAGTCTGCAAGTTCCATCAGGATGTTCCGGTAATCCTCTGGATCCATCACCCACCACCCATCAGCCAAACTGGATCCTTACCTCTATCAGGCCGTCACTGACACGGGTTTCGGTTTCAATCTCCTCGTTCTCCTTTTCAATTTCACGTATACGGTAGAATATGTTGGTGAGGGCGCCTGTCCTGAATACGCCTGTCCTGTTATCTGGCTTGGAGGATATGAGGAGGATTGAAACACCATCATCTGTTATCTTAACGTTGTAGTTAACCCCATTTATGTATATGCCGTCGGAGAGCCTCAGAAGAAGTTTTATGTACTTTATGGGGAGTCCGCTGCTACTTATTATCTCCTTTATCTTATCATTTTCCCTGCACTGCTCTATATCAATATCCAAGGTCCACCCTCCATCCAGTTAAGATATTAATCTTTTATAGAATATAAAACATAGCCTATACGATGAGAGGTGACAGGTCAGACAGGCTCATAAAGAAGGAGATCTTCAACCTCAACAAGCACCTTCCATCCAGGAGAAAGACCCTGGAGGAGCTCATGGGGGAGGACAAACCCCACGTCATTGGTTCTGATGGTACGAGGCACAGGTTCAAGTGGGCTGAACTTGAGGAGCTCAGGGACATGCTGACCCCCCAGGAGGCACGCCGTTTGAGGTTACCCATCTACATTGAGATAGAATCGGATACATCCGGTGCAAGGATAGCTGGTGAGGTTGAGGTTAAGGTGGTAGGTGAGGTTCTTGGCAGGGATGATGAGGGGGATGAGATCTACATCTACAGGCCCGAGATCAGGGTGTTGAGGGCGAGGTTTCCAACGGCAACACAGTACATATTCCTTGTGAGGGAATTTTAATGGAGGTTGATGATGTGAGTAAGGATCCGCTTAAGGAGTACCTTAAGGACCCGGATAGAAGGGCGAAACTCTTCCTTTTAATGACAGGCGGCATGATTCTGAGCACAGTGCTCATAACCATAGGCACCATAATACTGATACTCCTGCTTCTCGGCATAATATAACTATAGGTTTCATTTTCTGACCAGAAACACTCAGGTGCACCCTATTTTTTCAGGCTTATTACGGGGTTCAGTCTTTCCTGGACCATTGAGCACATCATGGATGCAGCTGAAAGTGCCCTTTCAGGGGTTTCATCTGCAGCCAGCACAGTTACTAGGGGCTCGCCCTCCTCAATTATTGCACCGGGAAATGGGAGGTCATGGACCCCGGGGATTTTTATCTCACCCACCATGCACCTTGAGGGGGCGTAGAGTATCCTCTTAACAGCATACCTGAGAGGTTCCGGCTTTTCAATGAGCTCACCCATACAGGCCATCACATGGGCCTCGGTCATGTTTATACCAAGAGATGCCTCTGCACACTCAAAGGTCCCCTGGATGCGGGGGTTCACCTCCACAACATACACTTCGGAGCCCTGAATTATGAAGTCGACACCATTGGAGCCCCTGAGTGAGAGGTCAAGTATGAGGTCCTCTGCCATCTCCTCAATCACGCCACGGGGCCCGGGTGTTATGTTACCGGCGTAGATGAACTGGCCCTCAAATCCAGGGATGTCCCTTTTGATGATCTGTCTGCTTGTAAGTACCGTCAATGCCTCAGAACCCGTGGATAGCACCGAGGCACTCACAGGCACGCCCTCAATGTACTCCTGCAGCAGGAAATCGCCGCTGGCCTCATGGAAATCCATCACACCGAAACCCCCGGCACCCCTCACGGGTTTTATGAGGTACCTCTTCTCCCCACCGGATACGATCTCCAGTGCTTCCTCGGGGTCAGTGATGAGGTGGGTCTCTGGAGTGGGGTATGAGTTCTTTATCCTCCGGTAGAGGCGGTACTTGTCCTCAACGTGGTCTGCCCGTGTGTTACCCAGCACCTTATCCTCTGGGAGTCCAGGGGCCCCTGTGAGGGGTATTATGCCATCAACCATTTCCATGAAATCCGATGCTGCTTCGAGGAGTTTCTCTGTGCTGAAGTTCTCCTGGAATCTCCCGCAGCTTTCACCCCTTCGCTCCTGGAGGATGCACCTCCTCTCCGTGTATCCACGAAAGTCCAGGGTGCAGTAGTAGGATGCAGAGTAGACACTGTAACCCGCCCTGAAGGCTGATTCAGCGACGGGTCTTGTGTTGACACCTATTATGAGAAGTTTTTCCATTCTAGACACAGAATAAGTTGATTTGATAGTCCCGAGCGGAGTCGAACCGCTGTCGCCGGGTCCAAAGCCCAGCAGGATTACCACTACCCCACGGGACTATGACAGTTAATAGGTGGTGAGGTTCATAATAAATAGGTTTCGATAAAAAGGGGGTTTTGGGGGGATAGTCCCGAGCGGAGTCGAACCGCTATCGATGGATCCAGAGTCCATCAGGATTGCCATTACCCCACGGGACTGTATGTGAAAAACAGTTCATATCGGCAGAATAAGTGTTAAGCGAAAGCCATATAAATAGTTTGCGGTTCGATTATCAAGTTGATATTGAGTAATCCTAGTCGTAATAAGGGTGGTGTCTCTTATCATGTTAAGGAAATTCATTAAAATTTAAACCGAAAAACTTTAAGATGATGCTTGATAAACCAGAACATTGATGAAGTACAGTGCAGGTATTGTTTCAAAATCATTCTGGTTTTTAGAATCACGCAAGACCGCCAGATACATAATTGAAGGTTTAAAAAGACAGGATATAATTGAATTGGCCGTTAAAGAAAACATATATCAGGTAGAATCAGAATACAGGGCCAGAAGAATGGCTAGTTCGATATATCAACGGTTGAAAAGTCTGCCTGAGGATGTCCTCAAATTACTCGTGGAGGCGGATTCTGAGACTTCAAGAATAATCGTTTTAATTTCGATTATGAAGACGGACCGTCTCTTCTTTGAATTCATGCATGAGGTATTCAGAACCAAGATAATAACGGGTGATCACATTCTCGAGGATAGGGATCTCAATATTTTCTTTGAGGAAAAGAGGATTCAGAGTGCAACAGTTGATAAATGGGTTGATTCAACCATAAAAAGATTGAAATCCGAGTATATAAGAATGTTAAGGGAAGCGGGTCTCCTTAGATATAAGGGAGATAAAAGAGAAATATTGAAGCCGTTCATCGATTCTGCTGCCAAAAAAAGACTTATGAAGGAGGATATGGCTCCATATTTCAGCACTTTAGCAGGAAGAGTGTAGGGTGACCAGATGTCAGAAATCCACGAAAGACTTGATATGATCGAACTGAAGATAAAGGATCCGGCATTTCGTGAAAACAGGGGCCTTGGTAATGAGGTTGGCTACTACATATTTGATTATGATCCGCGGTATGAACTCGAGGTCCGCAGTTACATTTCATATCTTCGGAAAAAAATCAATGAAAACCCAAACCACCCATTCAAAATCGCTGAATTTGACCTCTATGAAATCATAATCAGCATACTTAAGGAAAAGGGGTACCTATCTAAGACATTTGAGTTTGAGGAGAAGAAGGGAAGTGAATATGCAAAAAAAGCCGTAAACAAATTACTAAAACTTGGAACAGCCTCAAACCTGATTGTCTCCCACATTAAAGAGAACACTGAAGAAAACTCCGTTGTCTTTCTGACTGGAGTCGGGAAGGCCTATCCTATACTCAGGTCCCACAATGTCCTCAACAATCTCTATGAGGTTATGGATAATGTGCCGGTCATTCTATTCTTTCCGGGGAGGTACTCCGGGTCTGAACTTATACTCTTTGGAACAATCCATGACAACAATTACTACAGAGCTTTTCCTCTAGTTGAATAGTGGGATTTGGTAGGGTGAACCAAAATGAAAATTGGAGAAATGTTTGAAAAACCCATTGATAGGGATATCAAGGGTGTTATAAAGGTGGGGCAGGATGATGAAGAGAGCATCTACCAGGAACTCAATGAATATGTTGTGACAGCTGAATTATCAAAACATTTCCGCGAATTTTTTGAAAACTATAAAAAGGGGATAGATGGTCAAACCGATGAAATGGGGGTATGGATCTCGGGCTTCTTCGGAAGCGGTAAATCACACTTCCTCAAGATACTCTCATACATCCTCGAAAACAGGGAGGTCAGGGGAAGGAGGGCCATTGACTTCTTCCTTGAGGATGGGAAAATAACTGACCACACCATAATTGCTGACATGGATCTTGCAACCTCAGTCCCCACTGATGTCATACTATTCAACATAGCATCCAAGAGTTCAGGGACTGAGAGCAGCAGGGACCCGATACTTGACGTTTTTGTGAAGGTATTCAATGAGATGAGGGGATTCTGTGGCGAAATTCCATTCCTAGCTGAAATGGAGAGTAAACTGGATTCTGAGGGGTTATTTGATGATTTCAAGGCAAAGTTCCTTGAAATAAATGGAAATGATTGGCTCAGTGAACGTGAGGATTTCTACTTCATCCAGGATGATGTAGTTGAAGCACTCTCAAGTATAAACTATATGAGCCGGGAGGCAGCAAGGAACTGGGTCGAGAAGGCTGAAGACAACTACTCAATCTCCATAGAGAAATTCGCAAAGATGGTCAAGGAATACTGCGACAGCAGATCTCCAAAACATCATGTGGTCTTCCTTGTTGATGAAATAGGACAGTACATAGGTGATGATTCAGGGCTCATGCTCAACCTCCAGACCCTCGTAGAGGAGCTTGGCATACATGGTAAGGGAAGGATATGGGTTGTGGTCACCAGCCAGGAGGACATAGATTCAATCATAGACGTTAGAAAAAACGACTTTTCAAAGATCCAGGGACGTTTCAAAACCCGTTTATCACTGACATCAGTCAACGTGGATGAGGTCATCCGAAGGAGAATTCTGAAGAAAAATGAGTCAGGAAGCCAGACCCTGGAGGCCCTCTACGATAACAAGAACGCCATACTGAAGAATCTTATAAGTTTTTCCTCTGATACCTCAGAGAAGAAGATGTACGTTAATGGTCAGGACTTTGCCGAGGTTTACCCATTCATACCCTACCAGTTCAATCTTCTTGGAGATGTGCTGACCTCCATAAGAATACACGGAGCATCAGGGAAGCACCTTGCAGAGGGGGAAAGGTCGATGCTTGCACTCTTCCAGGAGGCCGCAATTTCCATCATGGAGGAGGAAGCAGGTGCTCTGGTGCCATTTAACAGGTTCTATGACTCACTGGACAGATTCGTTGATCACACCCACAGCTCAGTCATCAAGAGGGCAGCCAATAACGATAAACTTGATGAATTTGACGTTGAAGTCCTGAAGGTTCTGTTCCTGATAAAGTACGTTAAGGGAATAAAGGGTACTCCAGAGAATCTCACCACCCTCATGATTGAAAATATTGATGATGACCGTGTCGAGCTCAGGGAAAAGGTTGAGAAATCACTGGGAAGATTACTCAGGGAGACACTGATACAGAAAAATGGCGATGTATACTCATTTTTAACCGACGATGAGCAGGCTGTCTGGAGGGCAATCAAACAGGAGAATGTGGAAATAGGGGAGATTCTGAATGAAACAGCCAGGATAATCTTTGAGGATATCTACGAAGATAAAAAGTACCGTTACAATAAGCGATATAACTTCCCATTCAACAGGGCAGTCGACGACATCTACTATGGGAAACAGCATGCAGAGATAGGGGTTAGAATCATAACACCCTACCATGACATTGGGTACCCTGAGGACAGTGGACAGACAACCCTATCCCCCCACTCAGATAGACAGAGACTCACCATGGCCCTCAGGGCGATGTCTGAGGAGAAAAATGAGGCCATATTCTACCTGGGCGATAACGCACCGTTCCTGGCTGAAATCGAGGAGTTACTCAAAATCAAGAAATACCTTACCCGGGAGATGGCGTTTGATGATAAATCAAAGGCGACCATCATCAACACCATAAACGAGGAGAGGGACGAAAAGAATCAGCGAATCAGGATCTCAATAGAGAATGCACTTAAGGTGTCAGAGGTGTATGTTAAGGGTGACCGGGTGGATATCAATGACAGAAACCCTTCTGAAAGGATAAACAGCGCCCTTGAGAAACTTGTAAACAAGATATACTCAAAACTTCCTTACATGGAGTTTTCCCCGGTGGACTCTGATATACTTGAAATCCTGAGGAGGGCCAAAAATGAGACACTCACAGAAAAGCCGGAAACCAGGAACCAGAATGCAATTGATGAAATAATGGATTACATTGAAAGACAGACGAGAATACACGCCAAACCATCACTCAAAACAGTCTTTGACCGATTCAGAAGACCACCATACGGTTACATTGACGACGATATAGCATGGCTCATAGCAGTTATCTTCTCCCAGAGGAAGATATCCCTTGAGAGGAAAGGCCAGAACCTATCCTTAAGGGACTACAATCCAAATGACTTCCGGAGGTTCTTAAAGGAAAGGCGTTTCCATGAGGAGATACTGATTGATAAAAGGGAAAGCATCCCTGAATTCAAAATTAAATCAGTGAGGGAGGTATTCAGGGATCTCTTCAGCGAAACCCTATCCTCTGATGATGAGGATGTCATTATGGGGGAGTTCCAGAGGAGGACAGCGGATAAACTGAATGAGCTCGGCGAGATATTCCGGGAATATCAGAATGAAAAAAGGCTTCCCGGAAAAAACATAATAGACGAGGCAGCGGAAATGCTCAGGGAAGTCTCAGATTTAAGTTCAACCAGGGAATTCTTTGATTTCATCCACAATAATAAGGAGGAATTACAGGACTTATCTGAGGAACTGGAACCTGTAATTAAATTCTTTGAAGGAAAACAGAAAGAGATATTCGAGAGGGCCTGTGAGGATATTGATCTCTACGAGAAAAACAGGAACCTCCTTGAAAGCCATGAACTCAGAAACATTGCAGATAGAATCAGGGAAATAATCGAAATGGAAACCCCCTACTCAAAGATACCTGAACTCCCAGATTTATCCACTAAATTTGAGGATATCCACAACAGCGTTCTGGAGGAAAAAAGGGCTCCGGTAAGGGGGTACCTGAAAAATAATCTCAAAGAACTACTTGAACAACTTGAGTCCATGGGAATTGATGAAAAATTCGAATCAGATATCCGGAGGAGCTTCAGGGACCTGTGTGATAAACTGAAACGCTCAGAGTTCATACATGAAATAAACGGGATAAAGGACGAATGCGACAAAATTACAGAATCATTCCTCAATAGAATAAAACCCGATAAGGGGGATGAAACCCCTGAGGAGAAAAGGGTGAACATAAGGGACATCATAAACAGCGGCTTCATAACCATAAGGAAAAAAGAGGATATAGATGAACTCGTCACCAAAATCAGGATGCGCTTAGAGGATGAACTTGACAGTGAAACTGTCATAACTCTTAAAATTTAACGGGGGAATTCCAATAAATAAGAAGGCAATAAAGACATTTGCTGTCGAGGCAAGAAAGAAGCTGATCGATGAGATAAAATACAGGGCAAGCCTCCTGGGAATAACAGAAGAGGGAATATCCGATCCAGTGGAAAAAATTGATGGGATGGAGGTCTATGATGTTGGGGGGACGCCATACAAAATATACGACGAGGCCATAGAACAGAGGAAAAGCCTTGTTAAGAGGATAAATGAGAAGGGATTTGATAATGTCATAGAAGAGGTAGCATACACCTGGTTCAACAGGATAATAGCCATAAGGTTCATGGAGGTCAATGATTACTTACCCGGGCATGTAAGGGTACTTTCAAGTGAAAAGGAGGGGAAGATAGAACCTGATATCGTAACAATGGCCCCCGACGTTGACCTTGATTTCAGTGATGAAGAGATAGAAACAGTTTACCGGTTGAAGGATGAGAACAGGCTTGATGAACTCTTCAGGATGCTTTTCATAAAGCAGTGCAATAAGCTGAATGAAATACTACCTGAACTCTTTGAGGAGACAGCGGATTACACTGAGATACTCCTTTCAATATCCTACACAAGTGAGGATGGGGTTGTAAGGCGACTTGTGGACCTCATACCTGAGGAGGACTTCAGGGACCAGGTTGAGATCATCGGCTGGATGTACCAATATTACATCTCTGAGGTTAAGGATGAGACATTTGCAAAGGCAAAGAAGAATGTCAAGATCAGTAAGGAGAGGATACCCGCGGCCACTCAACTATTCACACCCAGATGGATTGTAAAATATATGGTTGAGAATTCTCTTGGAAGATTATGGATTGAAGGGCACCCTGAAAGCGAAATCAAAAGAAACTGGAAATACTATCTTGAAGAGGCTGAACAGGAACCTGAGGTCCAGGCCGAACTTGAGAAGATCCGGCAAGAGTATCGAAACCTTAAGCCAGAGGATATCAGGGTTATTGACCCTGCAATGGGAAGTGGCCACATACTTGTCTATGTATTCGATGTTTTGATGCAGATATACACTTCAATGGGTTACTCTGAAAGGGATGCTGCTGTTTCAATACTTGAGAATAATATTTATGGCCTTGATATTGATGATAGGGCCTATCAGCTGGCCTACTTCGCTGTAATGATGAAGGCCAGATCATACAATCGGAGAATATTAAAGATGGGAATAGAACCCCATTTATGTTCTATACAGGAGAGCAACGGCATAACCGATGAATTAATAGATTTTGTGGCATCGGGCAATGAGCAGATAAAGAGGGATCTCATTTACCTCAGGGAAGTATTTATTGATGCCAAGGAGTATGGAAGCTTAATAGATGTTGATAAAATTGATTTTGATTCCATTCTTGAAAGATTGGCCGAAATAAGAAAAACGAGATATTCTGACTTTGATTCAATTAGAAAACAGGAAGAGCTCTTTGATTTATTAAATCCTATTATAAAACAATCAATAATATTGTCTGAAAAATATGATGTTGTAATAACTAATCCTCCATATTTGGGCAGCAAAAACATGAATAAAAAACTAAAGGATTATTTGAGGAAGAGGTTTCCAGATACAAAATCAGATCTTTTCGCGGCTTTTATTGAGAAGTGCCTATCCCTTATGGGCGAAAACAGATATATTGCTATGATTACTCAGCACTCTTTCATGTTTTTATCAGCTTATAAAAATTTAAGAGAGAGGTTACTAGATTGTACAATAATTAACATGGCACATCTTGGAGCAAGGGCATTTGATGAAATTGGGGGTGAAGTTGTACAAACAACGTCATTTGTATCTGCTAATTTTTGTTTAGATGAGTATAAATCCGCTTACATGCGATTAGTAAGCTTTAAGTCCCAGATATCAAAACAAAACGGGTTTTTGAGAAAAGAAAACGAATATTTCGCTAAGAAAAAGGATTTTTTGGATATTCCAGGACATCCTTTTTCTTATTGGATATCAGACAATGTAAGAAAAATTTTTAAAGTAGGAATTCCATTAAAAAATATTGCAAAACCTGCTTTAGGTGTTTCAACCCATAAAGATGATTATTTCTTGAAATTGTGGTATGAAGTAAATTCCAACAAGATAGGCTTTGGCATAAAGGATAGATTTTTGGCTTTAAATTCTAAAAAGAAATGGTTCCCTTATAATAAAGGGGGGAATTATAGAAAATGGTATGGTAATAATGAGTATGTAATTAATTATGAGAAAGATGGTTATGAGTTAAAAAATTTTAAACGTGCTCAAATAAGTAACGAGCATAGATACTTTCAAAAAGGAATGACTTGGTCTAGAATTTCAACAAGCAATTTCAGTGTTAGATATCATGGCAATGGTTATATTGTTGGTGATGCGGGACCTTCCGTTTTTGCACCCCCTGAGAAATTTTTCTATATTTTGGGACTATTAAATACACCTATCGTCCAGACAGTTTTAAATGCGATCAACCCTACTTTCAATTATCAAACAGGCAACATATCTGAAATACCTGTTATTTTTAAAGAAAATTCTCAAATCAATTTTTTAGTTAAAGAAAACATAAAATTATCCAAAGAAGAGTGGGATTCATTCGAAAAGTCATGGAATTTCAAATGCCATCCCTTCTTCATGTTTAAAACCTCTCTTATCGAAGAATCATTTGAAAAATGGGATGAATTAACTCAGAAAAGATTTTCAAAACTTAAATCAAATGAAGAAAGGCTTAACGAAATTTTTATCAAAATATATGGTTTAGAAGACGAATTAACCCTTGAGGTCTCTGATTCTGAGGTGAGCATAAGAAAAGCAGACCTTTCAAGAGATATTAGAAGTTTCATCTCCTATGCAGTGGGGTGCATGTTCGGCCGCTACAGCCTCGATGAGGAGGGCCTCATTTTTGCAGGCGGTGAATGGGATCCATCAAGGTACTCAAAATTCATTCCAGACGAGGACAACATAATACCCATCCTCGATACGGAGTACTTCGAGGACGATATAGTCGGCAGGTTCATTGAATTCGTCAGGGTAACCTTTGGAGAAGATAACCTGGAGGAAAACCTGGACTTCATTGCAAAGGCCCTTGGAAAGAGGGGTAAAACAAGCCGTGAAATTATAAGGAACTATTTCATGTCTGAATTCTATAAGGACCACGTTAAAACCTATAAAAAACGCCCAATCTACTGGCAGTTCGACAGTGGAAAAAAGAATGCCTTCAAGGCACTCATATACATGCACAGATACGAACCAGAGCTCGTGGCAAGGGTGAGGACAGACTACCTCCATAGAACACAGAAAGCAATTGAAAACAGAATAAAACAGAATGAAAGGATTATAGAAAACTCAAAGACCAAATCAGAGATTTCAAGATTAACAAAGGAGAATAAAAAACTTATAGAACAGCTTGAAGAGATAAAGGTCTATGATGAGGCACTCGCACATATCGCCAACAGGAAGATAGAGATAGACCTTGACGATGGTGTGCAGGTGAACTATGCGAAATTCCAGGGCGTGGAAATAAAGAGAAATGGAAAAACCGTCAAGGTAGACCTCCTCAAAAAGCTTTAAGGATAATTAAAGGGCGCGGGTATTACAATGAACCTGAAATACATCCAGAAGAAGCTTAACCAGATCTTCAAGGGTGATGAAAGGCGTATAGTGGTATGGTATGATGATGACGCGGAGTTCAGGGACATCGTCAATGAACTGGAACTTGAAAACGCCAGGATTCACCACCTCAGGGACAATAACCAGTTATACACCAAGTACCTCCTGGAGGTTGAAGACACAGTAAACAGTTACCTTAT
This sequence comes from Methanothermobacter sp. THM-1, assembly GCF_009914355.1. NCBI lineage: Archaea > Methanobacteriati > Methanobacteriota > Methanobacteria > Methanobacteriales > Methanobacteriaceae > Methanothermobacter > Methanothermobacter sp. THM-1. The sequence continues at coordinate 1,231,170 of NZ_CP044013.1, read as the reverse complement.
ATATGCACCGTTCCCAAGGCCTTCTGATGAGGAAAACTATCTGGCAGATATTGTCTACTACTCCACACCATTTGCAGCAGACAGAATATCTCTTATAATACAGGAACTTAAAATCCCTGAGCATTTCAGGCCAGTACTGGAGAAGTACAGAAAGTTCTGGAATGCAGATAGCCGCATCGGAAAATTTGAGAAGCTAAATATAGATGATTATTCTGATGAAAACATAAAAATAGGTATTCTATGCGTCCTTGCGGGTGTAAAGGTTCCTAACTTCGATGAACTCCTGAAGAAGGTCCTGATTGAGGACTTCCATGAAAACAGGCATCTTTCGAAATTTGAGAAAATGGGGATCCTTGAGGATTTCTGGGAACTCTGCAGGAAGAGGTATGGTTACAGTGCTGAGAGACCAACCATTAAGAACTTCCTCATAACACTCCTGATAACCTATACAGCGACAAGATTCAGGGGAACCATCCCTGGGGCATGGGATAAACTCATATCAGAAAGGGAAAATAATGTGACGGTCTTTATAAGCAACCTACTGAACAACACCCACTACAGGGATAAATATGATGAGGTGGCCTCCTACATCGCAGAGTCAATAAAAATTGAAGAACACATCAAAAAGATTCCCCCTGAATGCTACCTTGAATGCGACACATTTGAAGTTTTTGACAGGAAAATAATAGAACATAACATTGACCTCCTTCTGGGGACAGGTTCTGAGATAGGGGGACTCGATGATGTCTTAACTGAAAGGAAAAGGACCCACTTTTATGGTAAATACAGGAATCACTATGAGGTTCTAAAATGGGCCAACAGCCTCATAGGAATGATAAATATCTTCAGTGAGGAATCATCATCAGGTATCGATGACTTTGTTGAAAAGTACTGCAGTAGGTGGTACATGATAGACCTGGCATATAGGAAGTTTTATTACGCCTACGACAGGCTACCATCAACAGATAAACCCCATGACCTGGCCCAGCTCATTGAGAACATGTACATAAACACCTACCTATCAAAACTAAACCGCTTATGGTCGATGAAACTTAAGAATACAAGCATTGAGGACCTTAAATATGATAAGCAACATCAATTTTACAGGAAACACGTCGCACCATCCATAAATGAACACAGAACCGCAGTTATAATCTCAGATGCGCTGAGATATGAATGCGGTGTTGAACTATGCAAAAAACTCAGCAGTAATCCCAGAAACTCGGCCGAAATTCAGCCAGTCATCTCATCAATACCATCATACACGGCCCTTGGAATGGCGGCACTTTTACCCCATGATAGTATAAGTTTCACCGAGGACTGCAAGGTACTTGTGGATGGTAGAGCAACATCCAGTGTTTCGGAGAGGGGGAGGATACTTGAGGAAAAAAATGAAAATTCACTCACATGGACCCACAGTGAGGTTATGTCACTCAGGATGGAGGATCTACGTGAAAAAATTAAAAACAGGGATCTGATTTATGTCTACCACAACCAGATAGATGCACGGGGGGACAAACAGGCAACAGAGAGCGAGGTTTTCAACGCGGCCAGTGAAGCAATTGAAGAGCTACTTGAACTTATAAAGAAGCTGACAAACCAGGCGGGCATCTCCAATTACATCATAACAGCCGACCATGGATTTATCTACAGAAGAGGAGATGTTCCTGAGAGTGACAGGATCGAAATACCATACGGGGAATTCAAACTTAAAAATAAGAGGTTTATAATCTCAGAGGAGGATCCTCAGATAGAGGGGACCCTTACATTTTCCCTTGATTACCTGGGAATGGACCACATCATGGTCACGGTTCCAGAGTCACTTGAAGTATTTAAAATCAGCGGCGGAGGACATAACTTTGTCCATGGAGGCACATCAATACAGGAAGTCATCATACCCCTCATAAAGCTCAAATCCCGGACCGGAAAGACTGAGCAGAGGGTAGTGGATCTTAAACTGGTTTCAATAGATCGCAGATTAACAAACCTCAACAGTTACCTCACATTCGTTCAGACTGAAAGCGTCTCAGAAACCGTTCTACCACTTGAAGCTAAGATTTACTTTGAGGATGAAAATGGTGAAAGGATATCTAATGAGGTCATAATTCACGCTTCAAGCAAGGCAAGTTCACCACGGGAAAGGGAATTTCGGGAGAAGTTCACACTCCGACACAGAGAATATTCAAATAGGAAAAAATATTACCTTGTTATTAAAAACATGGAGAACGATGTTGAATTAGAACGATGTGAATTTACCATAGACATACCATTCAGTGATGATTTTGTATTCTGATAGGGAGGGGACCTGATTGGGAGATTATAATGACATTAACGGCGAGGATGACCTCAACACAAAACTCAACAGGTACTTTGCAGGAAGAATAGTGAGAAAGGATCTAACCAAGAAGATAAAGGAGGGTGCCAACGTCCCGGTCTATGTACTTGAATACCTCCTTGGTAAATACTGCGCCACAACCGAGGAGTCACTTATACAGCAGGGTGTTAAGAACGTTAAAAGGATCCTCTCAGAGAACTATGTACGCCCTGATGAGGCCCAGCGAATACTCTCAAAACTGAGGGAATCCGGAAGCTACACCGTCATTGATATGGTAACTGTGAGGCTGAACTATAGGGCGGACCGATATGAGGCAGAATTCTCAAATCTTGGCCTTTCAAATGTGCCGATCTCCAAGGAATACCCCTCAAAATATGAAAGGCTCCTTGGAGGTAAAATATGGTGCATGGTTACTTTTGAATACTTCTATGACGAGGCTGACCCATCAAGGAACCCGTTCATCATAAGGAAACTCGCACCGATACAGATGCCCAACCTGGACCTTGATGAGATACTTAGTGTAAGAAGGCACTTTACAAAGGATGAGTGGATAGATTTAATCCTTAGGTCATGCGGACTGGAGCCCACCCAGTTTGATGACAGGGTTAAATGGCTGCTCCTCACCCGACTGGTGCCCCTAGTTGAGAACAACTTTAACCTCTGTGAACTGGGTCCCAGGGGAACAGGAAAGTCCCATGTTTACAGGGAGATATCCCCTAACAGCATACTTGTTTCTGGTGGGCAGACCACAGTGGCCAACCTCTTCTACAACATGTCCACAAGGATGGTGGGACTTGTGGGTATGTGGGACTGTGTGGCATTCGATGAGGTTGCCGGCATAAGATTCAAGGACAAGGACGGTATTCCCATAATGAAGGACTATATGGCTTCAGGTTCCTTTTCAAGGGGAAAGGAGGAAAAAAATGCCACAGCATCCATGGTATTCGTGGGTAACATCAACCAGAGTGTCGATGTACTTCTTAAAACATCAAGCCTCTTTGATCCATTTCCTGATGATATAAGAAATGACACGGCCTTCTTTGACAGGATGCACTGCTACCTTCCAGGATGGGAGATACCAAAGTATCGTCCGGAATTCTTCACAGACCAGTACGGTCTGATCACGGATTATCTGGCAGAATTCCTCAGGGAGATGAGGAAGATATCATATGCCGATGCATTCGATGAATACTTTGTACTTGGCAATAATCTGAACCAGAGGGACGTAACTGCCGTCAGGAAGATGGTGTCAGGTCTCATCAAACTCATATACCCTGATGGCGAGTTTGATAAGGAGGATGTGAGGGAGATCCTCATATTTGCCCTTGAATGTCGCAGAAGGGTCAAGGAGCAGCTTAAAAAGATTGGTGGAATGGAATTTTACGATGTTAACTTCTCTTACATTGACAGGGAAACACTGGTTGAGGAATTCGTCTCTGTACCCGAACAGAGTGGTGGAAAATTAATCCCTGAAGGGATACTAAAACCGGGCCACCTTTTCACTGTAGCACCCGCCGATAATGGCATGATCGGCGTATTCAAAATTGAGACTGAAATGATTAATGGGACAGGTAAATTCAGCTGTACTGGCATAGGCTCAAAAAAGGAGGTCAGGGAGGCTATAAACACAGCATTCAGTTTCCTCAAGTCCAACAGCCAAAATATAAGCAGAACCATCAGCACAAAGAACAAGGATTACCTTATGCAGGTACATGACCTGAATGGTGTTGGGATGACCAGATACCTCGCACTACCAGCATTTGTGGCTCTCTGCTCAGCCGCCCTCAACAAACCTGTACTTCCCTCAACCGCCGTACTTGGAAGTTTAAGTATAGGGGGCACACTAATGAAGGTTGAGGAACTTGCCAACACCCTCCAAGTATGCCTGGATAGTGGGGCCAAGAAGGTCCTCATACCCATAAGTTCCAGTCAGGACCTCACAACAGTACCACCAGAACTTATAGGAAACTTCAGTTTAATATTCTATCAGTCTGCAGAGGACGCTGTTTTCAAGGCACTTGGAGTGGAGTGAATAAAAAAAAAATAAAATTAGAATGGTGAGAAGACCCCTATGAATACCAGCCAGGCCAGTATGGTCTTGGCAACGAGGCTCAGTATGATGTACACCCGCTCACCGTAGAGGTAGTCCTTCCATTTACCGACACCCTTATACTGGAGCAGCATGTTGATGGAGAAGGTGTTGAACATCACAAAGTAGAGGAGGAGTGCGAGGTACACGAAGTCAGGTGGCTGGGTCTCTGATGAACCAAGGGCCGCCACAAAGTATGCTGCAATTACGATCCAGGGCGTGAAACCGGAAATACAGCCGAGCAGGTAGGGTGACCAGTCGATGTTCTCGGTGTACTGGTTGATCTTCTCCATGAGGTAGCCGAACATTATCATTGAGGCGTTGAGTACAAAGATCATCACAAGGGACCAGAGGTCCCAGACACCAACGAAGGTAGCCAGTATAACGATCATTATTGAACTTGAGAGGGCATACTCGTACCACCGGTAGGGGTTCATACCCCTTTTGAGGTTCTCGATGTAGCTCTCATTCCTCAAGAATGCTATTATGAAGTGAGCGGCTGCAGATATCAGGAGGAAGGATGCCAGTATAACTCCAAGGTAGCTCACCGTGAATACCACCTCAGGGTTCGGCAGAACCTGGAATGACGGCGGGTTCAGTGAGAGCACCCTGAACTTCAGATAGAAGGTGTATATGTCCCTGTCCCAGGTCAGCAGATAACCCAGGAAAACCATCAGGAGTCCCTGTACAAGGTGCAGGGATCCGGCTGCAATGTTCAGTTTACGGAGCCCCTCAAAGGTTATGGGGGAGCTCCTTATCCTTTCAAGTCTTTCCCTGTTGTCCATAAATAAAACCCCCTACAATTTAATTATATTATCCGACCCATATAAAATTAATAAATCTGATGGGAACCAGAAAGCCTGCGGTCCCCACCACCATCAGCCATGATCAGGGGGCATCCTCCGATGCCGGTGATTTACCCCAGGAACTTCCTTATACTTGCAGCCTCCAGTATCCTGCCCTGCAGGTTACCGGTCCTGTTGAGTGCAAGGGAGTGGTTGATCTCGTCGGTCACCCTTACATGTTCAGGGTCATGGCTGATGTCAGGGAAGTGCTCCTCAATTGAGCTCCTGAGTTCAGGGGGCAGGTGGGGTGAATGGGGGTTCATGTACCTGAGGGCATCATGGAAGTCCCTCTCAAATCCAGGATAGATCTCCATTATGTAGTCAAGGTCAGGGTCCGTGAGGGAGCTGAAACCAAGTATCTCAGGGGGCACCCCGATGGAGTAGAGGGCCGCGGTGAAGGTTATGGCCCTGGGGAGGGAAACCCCTCCCATACTCCTCGAGTAACCGAAGAGTCCAATGTGGAGCTTCCTCTTCCTCCTCCCGGGGACGTGCCTTGAAACCCTGTTTATCATATCAGCGAGCCTCATGACATGCCTCCTGTACTCACTGGAGTAACGGTTCACAATATCGATTATCCTCTCCCGGTCCACATCCTGGGGTTTACCAGGCTTATGTTCCCTGAGCAGCCTCACGGCATCGCTGACCTCGGCAGGGGGATGGTCGAACTTGAAGGAGGACTGTACAGTGAAGGTGAAGGCACCAGGGTAGTCCTCAACGGCGCGGGTGTTTGATGGTTTCAGGTTGCCCCTGAAGGGCGCTGAACCCATACCTATGATGGGGCAGATCATGACACTTGTCTCCTCCTCAACCTCCCCCAGGGACTGGAGGGCGACCTTGTTGAGGAGTGTGGCCGGGATCATCCCGTAGTTCATTGCAGGGTCGGACCTTGCAAGGAACACCCTCTGATGTTCAGGGTCCTTGCCCTCAAGGTACTCGGCGGTTATCCTCCCAGCTGCCAGCATACCGTCCATGTCCTCGAAGAGGGGGATGACGTTTATCTCCTCTGGACGGAACTCCCCTATCCATTCACCCACCGTCACATCATCCTTGAGCTTCAGGTTCTCCTTCCCGGCCACGAAGTCCCTGTAGTAGTGGTAGACACGGTTAAGGCACCTGCTTGAGGCCGTCATGGGGAGTATAACCTCAAATACCGGCGGCACATCCCTTTCATAGAATAGGGCTGCCGTATCATAGGATCGGGGTATGCTCTCAAGGGTTTCAAGGAGGATCTTTGCCTCGGCCCTTTCCACCGTAGGGTTGGGGACCCTGAGTGTCAGTCTGCAGTCCTCGCCGAGGATGTTCTCCCTGAAGAATGACTCGTATTCTGTGAGGAGCTTCTTGACAACGTAACTGTCCACCTCCTTACCCTCACAGTCCCACATCTGCTCATCACAGCCAAGGTGTGAGAATACATAGTAGGCCTCCTTTATCTCATCCTCCCCTCCAAGTTCAGGGCCTGATGCAAAGAATGGGGGGTTCACGTTGTCAGGGTGCTGTGTGCTCATGCATCTTGGAACATTCATAGGTTACACTCCAGTTCTCTCAAATTTACTTACTCCCCTAAAATATCTGCTGAACAGTTATATATGTCTTGTGTACTGAAGTGTACATATAGGGTATTTACGGGGATGTTCAAGTAAACAGCTCAGAAACCCGAAAAATAGAATTCAGAAAATTTAAAGTACAACTAATAAGGTCTGAAAATGAGGAATATAAGAATAGGTGACATTGAAACGGCCTATGAGGTCATAAGGAGGCCGGTCAAGCATCCAAGGATAGAACTGAGGGATGGCGGGATAAAACTCATACTCCCACATTCCTGTGATGACCCCGAGGGCATCCTGAGGAGACACGAGGCATGGATCCACAGGAAGCTCTCCTACATAAGGGACGCCAGGAGGGAGGCTGAGGGTATCAGCCTCGAGGACAGGTCAGTGGATGAGCTCAGGGAACTCATAGAGGGCCTTGCAGCTGAACTGGCAGGGAGGCTCGGGGTTGAGTATGGCAGGATAACCCTGAGGACCATGAGGACAAAGTGGGGTAGCTGCAGCTCCAGGGGGAACCTCAACTTCAACACCCTCCTCCGCCACCTCCCTGATGAGCTTGTGGAGTACGTTGTCCTCCATGAACTGGCACACCTAGTTGAGAGGAAGCATAACAGGGACTACTGGAGGATAGTCTCATCAGTTAACCCTGCCCATGAGAGGATGGAGCACCTTCTCTCGGTTTACTGGTTCGCCATAGACCGTGATGAGGGTGAATGAGGAACCTGCATCTCAGCAGGTTACATGTATCACCGCAGCCACCCTCTCTCTTTTTATGAGTCTGTTGTACTTCTCTGCGGCTTCGCATGTTGGAAGGCTGATTATCCTGGTTTCAAGGTTCATATCAGGGACCCTGAGGGCTCCATGGACCCATGTGCCCACGATGATGACATCGGGTTCCTCTTCAAGGATCTCTGATAGTTCATCCTCGGAGAGGATGTGTGATGTCCCGTACCTTCTCCTTGAGAGCTCCTTCATTCTTTTACTGACCCTTCCATCCGTGTGTATCACAAGGTCATGGGTGTACTCCCTGCCCCTGAAATTCACCCTCCCGAAGCTGCAGTGAGAGAACATGCCGTCATACCCCCTGTCCTGGTTCTATGGTTCCAGTAACGATCCCAGGCACTTTGGAGAACATCTTATCCTACGTCCTGTCAGGGAATTAGCCCTGTCTGAACACACTATCTGATCCTCCTGCACCTGAATATGACGGTCCCGCCATGGGTGTAGGGTCTGCCCGGGTCAATGCACTGCATGTATGCGCTCTCCTCGTCCCCCTCCACAGTGAGTCCGAGTTCAAGGGGGCACCAGTTCCTCTCAAGGATTGTGGTGTAGTGGAGGATGGTTGAAAGGGCATGGGTGCAGAGGGCATCCGTCCTCTCAAGGTCTATCTTGGGGTCATCGATGACTATACGGTCCCCCTCCCTGTACACCGGGCAATTCCCCCTTATCTCATGTACCCGTATCTCAAGCATAACATCACCCGTGGTGGAGTATGAACAACAAAGCTTAAATAGGTTTTGAATATATATTCATTACCATGAGACTTACAAGGAGCATGGAAAACTACCTTGAAGAAATGTACAGGATAAGGAGCCATGGCATCATAAGGACATCAGACCTCTCGGCCAAGATGAAGGTCAAACCAGCCAGCGCAACCCAGATGCTCAAGAAACTCCACGGGATGGGCCTTGTAATCCACCACCCCTACCTTGGAGCTGAACTCACAGATGAGGGAAGGAAGCTTGCAGCGGAGGTCATGAGGAGACACATGCTGCTTGAGTGCCTCTTCCATGAGGTACTGGGCATGGACCTGGAATCCGCCTATGATGAGGCATCCCGCATGAAACATGAGCTCTTCAGGGAGACAGAGCTTGCCCTCATGAGGTACCTTGGCAATCCATCAAGGTGCCCCCACGGCATACCCATACCCTGAAGGTATTTAAGGGAAGGGTGTCAAGTTAAGACCATGAAGACAGGAGCAGACAGATTCCTAGAAGAATTACCTGCAGTTGCAGAGGCATTCAAAGGCTTTAGAGAAGCTGTAAGATCTGAGGGAAAACTCACAGAGAGGGAGAAACTCCTGATATCCGTCGCATGCGCGGTTGCGGTTAGATGCGATGCATGCACCAGAAGGCACGCTGAAGAGGCCCTTGCCCGTGGTATAGGGGAGGATGAACTTGCAGAGGCGGCAGCACTCGCCGCACTTATAAGGGCTGGTTCTGCAATGAACACCGCAGCAGGGATATTCCGTGATTGATCAGGTCCTTTGAGCCCCCATGCAGCGGTCATCAGCACTTCAAAATGATTCATCAGGAACCATCACCCTATCCACACATTCACCCGTACTTCACAATGAATTTAAGGACGAATTTGAGTCCATGGAGAAACACAGCCACGGCCATAACGATCATTGCAATTAAGAGGGCGAACCTTACAGAATAGAATATGTAGATGTTCCTGAAGGTGAATGGGAAGACACTGTAGAGTGATGAAACCATAAGGTAGCCGAGGGCGTTCAGGATTATCTGGGTGAATGACCAGAGCCACTGCTTCCTGAAGAAGATAAATACAAGGTTCACGGCCAGACCCGCAGCAACCACCAGGTTTATGAGGGGTATGAGGGTGGCGAAGGAGGGGTCAATGAAGGACAGGTTCCATCCCATGACACTGTTGACGATATAGAGGACCACCATATTGGCCACTGAAGCTGCAATGAACTCTGAAGTACTGAACTCCTTGTCCCTTAGAAATTCCCTCAGGACGTCTTTACCCATTTTTATAACTCCATGTAGCTGAAGGTCCCGGTGTACCTGAAGTTCTTAAGTTCCATGGGATCCTCAAGCACCCTGAACCCTGTTCTGTAGCCGTGGTGCTGGAGTGAGATCTGAAGGTGTGCCAGGGCTATACCCATATCGATGGGGTTCCAGCGGCCAACAAGGCGCCTCTTTATGGGTCCGGGTATTCTGCAGTAGACGTGGATCTCACCATCACCTCCTGTAAGGTACCATGGCTGGTTGTTGACTGCAGATGGAGCCAGCCTCACGGCCTCAAGCACATCATCCATCCCGGTTATATCTGTTATCTCAGAGAGGGGCTTCCTCCTGAACTCTGAGCGGCTCCTGTGAACAGGTTCACCGGCCTCTCCAAGGGCAAGGAATATTACAAATTCAAGTTCAGATTTCAGGTGACCCCTTGGTGAGGGTATCCCCTGCCAGCAGCTCCCGATTCCCATGGATGAGAGCTTCAGGTCCATCTGCTGGAGCATGAAACCGGCATTCATTTTCCCTTCATCACCATCTGCAAAGGCTGCAATGTAGTGGGGTGCCGGGCGCTGCATCCCTGTCCTGACATCATCTCTTCCAACAATTTTAAGTTCAACTTCAGAAGATAAGAGCGGCTCCAGTTCCTTGAGGCTTGCTGAAACCATGTTCAGCTCCTCTTCACCGACGGGGCCAGTGTACTTCCTTGTGGACTTCCTCCTGAAGATGAAGGGGTAAAGTTCTTTCATAACGTTCTCCTTTATCATTCATAACTAAAGTGTGTTTATGTTGAATTCTGCTTCCCCAATTCTACCATGGAAGTACTTCAGGTCACCATCAGGCAGGTGCCAGGTTGCGGTGCACTCGGATGGATACAGGAAACCACCGGTATCCTGGTAGGACAGCACCTCAACACTCCAGGGGTGCTGTTCCATGTTGAACTCTGCACAGTACCTGTCCTCGGTGTAGAACTTTATGAACCGCCCCCTGTCATCGAAGGTGAAGATGCCCCCGGCGGCGGTGCCATGGTCCCGGATTCTGGCCTCAACCCTGTTCTCATCCAGCTCTGACCATTCTATGTATTCTGCAAACAGCAGTGATGGCAGGAGCGGGGCCTCTGAGAGGATGGTTACAAGGCCTGACTGGTCCATGGGGGCTCCGCCCTCATCGGCCAGTTTAAGGAATTTCAGGGCCCTTATGATCATCTCGCCATGACCCCCGGAGTAGATATCGAGGCCCTCTACCGGGATTCCGAAGAGGCGTCCATTTATGTAAACGCTCCTGAAGGGTGTCGGGGTGTTGAACTGCAGCATATCCACATCCATCCACCCCGAGCCCCTCCTTATCCTTGAATCAGCCCACCTCATGAGGAGGTTCCTGGGGTGAGGGGGTAGACCGCAGAGGTCAAGGTACCTCATGAGGATCCCGGGGACTTCCCTATCCCCCTGCGCGTAACCTTTTCTGAGTTCTTCTTCAACTTCCATTCTGAATCTTTTTCCAAGCATCTTATCATCTTCTTTCCTTGTGGTTTTCTTCAGCTTTCATTTTGAACACCTTCTTCCACAGTATTCCAGGTACCTCTCCTTTGATGCTTCCTCAAGCTTTGCAAATATGTTAAAGAGGCTTTTGACCTCTTCATCGTCAAGTGAATCGAAGAGGGATTTCACTGCTTCAGCGTCCCTTTTGTCCCTGCCGGCCCAGAATCTATGGAAACCCTCTGCGGGCTCAAGTCGGAGCATCCTCCTGTTTTGAGGGTCAGGTTTTATCCTTATGAGCCCCTTATCCTCAAGGCGGACCGCGAGCTGCTTGACGTTCTGGTGGGTGGTGCTCATGGCATCAGCCATCTCCTGCATTGAGGGGGGCCTTTCAAAGACGTTTCCAAGGATCACCATGAAGAGCCACTGCTTTGCTGTTATGCCATCTTCGCGGAACTCGCGGCTCACTATGTAGCTCCAGCGCTGCTCGATGAGGAAGAGGGCTACCAGTATGTACCTCTCCATGGACTCCCTTGTCTCCCGGTGTTCATCCCGTATTGCCTGCATATCCTTCATCCAGTGTCAACCTCCCTGATGTGATTGCCATTCCCCGGTAGAAAATCCCGGTGACGGCCAGGCCTGTGAAGGTGAGGACCATAAAGAAGGCAGCCTGCCCCCAGCTGAATGGGACCCCCTCCATGGCCATGAAGGCCACCATTGAGAGTATGGCTGTTCCCAGTAATGATACCTTGACAAGGAATACCGGTGCAAGTATGTAGCCCCACACTTCTCTCTTCAGGAGGAAGTATGATGTGAGGAGGGCCGCTGGAACCACGACGCCGAGGTCGAGTGCCTGTATGACGAGGGTTGTGTAGCCCTCAAGGGCCCCCGGGGCCATGCCGGTTATCAGGGAATCTGTGATCATCTTGATCCACATGGCTGCCAGCATTAATCCGGTGAGGGTGAGGTAGATGGCTGTGAAGCCTGATTTTTTTTCATCAACCTTAACCCTGTAGGTGGTTGTGAACAGCTCTCCCATGAGGCCGTAGAGTGATAAGGCAAGTATGCCCACATACAGGAGGAAGAGACTGTTGTAGGATGCGAGGAAGGCCATGGAGGCATAGGTGTAGGTGAAGTAGAACATTCCACCCATCCACAGCAGCCTGGCTTTGGCCGAGGAACGGCTAAGGTATGCTGAAATGATTAGGAGGGGGATCCCTGTGGTGAGTGTCACGAGGTCCTGGCCCATCATCTGTGCAGTTGCTGATAATGAGTCGTTGATGTATGTATTCTGGTCCAGGAGGCCAGATAGTGTTGCAAAGAGCCCCATAAGTGTTATGAGGGCTGTTAGTGTATGGATCTTATTTATTTTCATCTTCTCAAAAACTCCTATGGTAATATATTACATGTTTAGGTAATATATTACATTCTTCCCATATAAATGTTTCCGGTTGTGTTTAAGTTAATGGGCATCACAATTTTCTATAGGATAACTTAAGGTTCTGACATGGAACCTGAACCTGGGGGTGATTGAATGGAACTTAAGGTTCTGACATGGAACCTGAACCGGGCATCCTACAGGCGGAGGAAACTCTGGAGTTATATGGGGGAACTGGAATTTGATGCAGGATTTTTCCAGGAGGTCTACATGATACCCAATGAGGTAAGGTGGAATTACCATACCTTCCGCGGGGAGATGAACACATTACTTCTTCATAAGGATCTCATGCTGGATTCCATGAAAAGGAACTACCTTGAAATCTCAGACAACCACTGTATAGAAGATTTTTATGTTTCCTGCAGAATAGAAATCGGAGGAAATAGTCTTTCCCTCTTTAGCATATACAATTACATTGGGCCAGCAGATAGTGACTTTTCTGAGTTCCTTGACCTCCTGTATAACTACATTGAGGAGGGAGAGGACCTGATCATAATTGGCGGTGATTTCAACATCAATAAAAACTTCAGCCCATCCCTGAGGAGGTTAGCACTCCTTGCAGAGGAGATGACCGGAAGACTCTCTGAACTTGGATTCAGGGATGTTCTCAGGGAGGAGGAAGATCCATTCACATTCATGACACCTAACGGGGGGAAATACCAGATTGATTACCTCTTTGTCCCGGAAGGAGTGAAGATCCTTGACGTCTGGCACCCTCCGGCAGGTGAAATTATAGAGACCAGGCCAAGGTTATCTGATCATATACCCCTCAGGGTAACCCTGGAGATCTAGCACCCTGTGATTAATTTATTAAATATAATTTTACATAACCGGTGCATTGAATGGCACTAAATGGCCTCTTCAGTTGATTGATCGATTCCGATTTTTTGAACATTTAAAGGGCTTTCCAGATTAACCTTTATTATGCGTGTATTAATGAGTGAGTCATGCAGTACATGAACCCGGACCTTCTCTCAAGGGTCAGGGAGAAGCTTTACGCTGCCACGAAGAGCTCAGCATTCGCACTATCCCCCGATGGAGGATCCACACCGACAGCACCATCAAATCCAGGACAGCCACAGGCACCGGGTACATCAGCAGACAAGGGGGAGCCACATCACGAGGAATCACAGGGTTCAGATGTTTCAACATCAGCACCTGGAGTGGAGGCAGCAACTCATTCCTCAGCGGGCGAAAACCAGGGTAAGGCCTATGAGGTCAGCAGCGCCTCAGGTTCAGCTAACCCGGAGACCGGGCTACCTGTCTATGCCATAGTTGGTATAGTGGCGATAGTGGGCCTTCTAGGTCTGGGGTACTTCTTTGGACCTGGAAGAACAGATTAATTTTAATTTTTTATTTTTCAGGAAATATGTGAGGATATCCATTATAACTGCGGGGGTCTTCAGCTGCCATGTAAAACAGTACTGTTTTCATGAGGTCCATTAAGAAAGATTTATATATGGACTTTTGGAATATACGATATGCAAAAAATTACATTTCGAGGTTGGTCTATGATAGTCATCAATAGGGAGAAATGTAGCGGTGTTGAAAACTGCGCGGGAAAAGGCCTCTGCATTCTCATCTGTGAAAAGGATGCAATAATTGAGGACAACGGATTTCCCCTTGTGATAAATGATAAATGTGATAATTGTAGGCTTTGCATCTCTAACTGCCCAAACGGCGCTATTTCTGAGGTAGATACTGATGTTGGTTAATGAAAGGATGGGTTCTGAAAGGAGGACACTGAATTACAATCCGGATCTATGCACGGGTTGTGGGTTATGTTCAGAGACATGCCCTGTGGACGCTATAGATATAGCTCCTCTTCTCCCAATAGCGAGGGGTTTAATCAAAATGAACAGAGTGTCCTTCAACAAGGAGAAGTGTGTTCTATGTGGGTTATGTGCTTCAGTATGCATCTTCGGAGCCATAGATCTCCAGAAGGATGGTAAAAGCATAAGGGGCGCCGATGAATATCCGTTCTGGGACTTTAAACTTGAAATTGATGACGAAAAATGCTTTTTATGCGGTAATTGCGCCGATGCATGTCCAAGGAATGCACTCTTAACCATCAGGGATCTTCCTGAACGTAAATCCCTTGTAAAAGGGGAGATAAATGTATCAATGGAAAAATGCATCTATTGTGGTGAATGTGCAGCTATGTGTCCTGTATCAGCCATTGAAATAAGCTGGAGAGACCCGGATTCATCAAATATGGCGATAGCCGATGGAATCCGGGTGGATGAGGATAAATGTCTCTACTGCGGCATATGCAAAAGGATATGTCCTGTTGGCGCCATCCGTATGAGCTGTCTGACATGCATGTATAAGGAGGAACTGAAGGCCACTGTTGAGGGTGCTGTCATAACAATTGATGAAAAATGTGCTCACTGTGGTTGGTGTATGGAAATATGCCCGGCAAATGCGATCACCGTTAAAAAACCCATCAGAGGAACCATAGGCCAGGCAGATGAGCGATGCAGGGGTGAGTCATGCCACGCGTGTGTGGATGTTTGTCCCTGTAATGCAATCAGTATAATAAATGGTACTGCCCGGATCGATGAGAAATTCTGCGTATTCTGCGGAGCATGCTCCAGTGTCTGTCCCGATGGACTCCTCTCTATTGAAAGGTCTGAACTAAGGATCAGGAATCTAAAGTCAGTGGCATGGGAACACATCATAAAGACGGCACTCCAGAAATAAATGCCCGAAATTGCCATTATACTGGTGCTATTATGATACTTGATGATATACTGGATGAGATTGAGAACATGCCTGAAATCAGAGTAAGGGATGTGGCCATAGGCAGATCATGGACGGCTGTTTGGAGCAGCTCCTGCGGTATAGCCAGTAATAATGGATTCATCAGAGATTTTGAAATTCCAGAGATGACTCATGAATTACTTGAACTTTCAAGGTCATGGGACCCATTTTATTCCAGCCTGGGAATTGCTACTGTTAACTCAGTGATCGAGGGAGGTGGTAAACGATGCAATGCATTTGATATACTGATGGAGGAATGCCGAAATCGAAAAATCGCTATGGTGGGTGAATTCCCACGCCGCTACACTGACAGGATAAGGACGGTTTCGGACGAGTTCTATATTCTGGAGATCAATCCATTTAAGGTCAATCCTAAAAGGGGTGTTTTTCCTGAAACAGCGGCTGAACAGATTATCCCCCGGGTTGATGTACTTGCAGTGACTGGCAGCACACTGGTCAATCACAGCACAGAACGTTACCTTGCACTGGCAGAACTTGATGCTTTTGTGGCTATCATAGGACCCACAACGCCAATGACAGATGTTTTTTTTGAATACGGGGTTGATATGATTGCAGGGGTTGAAATAACTGATCCTGTTAATATTCTAAAGAAAATAAGGTTCAATGAGGGCATGTTACATGAAAAAGATGGAGGAATAATCTACAGGGTAATGGAGGCCTGATCATGGATAAGAAGATAATGGCGTTTGTAATAGGGTTGCTGATCCTTTCAGCGGTTACAGGAGCGTATCTTATCACAGGAAATTCAAAGACTATGAAGGGATCAGAGATCACAGTCCTTGCAGGGGCAGGGCTCATGAAACCAATGAATGAGATAATAACTAATTTTGAGAAAAAGACAGGAAAAAAGGTTAATGTTCAGTATGGGGGTTCAGGAGAACTTCTTGCAACACTGATGACATCAAAAAAGGGCGATGTACTCATAACAGGCGAATATACGACAATGGACAAGGCAAAAGAAAAGGGTTACATAATCAATGATACCATTGTGAATGTAACCTCACATAAACCCGTCATAGCCGTTAAAAGGGGAAATCCGAAGAACATAACCTCCCTTAAAGATCTGGGTAAAGAAAACGTGAGAGTTGCGATAGGAGATCCCAAGGCATGCGCGATAGGCAAAGTCGCCCAGAAAATGCTTGATAAAGAGGGCGTAAATATAAATGAAAATTTAGTTGCAAAGACTCCAACAGTTAATCAGCTCTTAACATACATCCTCTCAGGACAGGTAGATGCAGTTATAATATGGGAGGACATGTTGACATGGAACAACAGTAAATCAAAGCTGGAAATGATTGAAATCGAGGGAGCAAAGAACCAGACAATACCCGCAGCGGTCACTTCAATTTCAGGAAACGTTGAAACATCAAAAGAATTCGTTGAATACATTAAATCAGATGAGGCCAGGGTTATATGGGAAAAATGGGGGTTCAAAGTCATTTTCTGATTTAAACCAGGATCTGATACCATGATACATGAGTTTATCAGGGATAAAATGAACTATCTGATACATTCGTCAGCCATGGAGTCCACATATGTCGAGATCTCTGTGAAGAACCCTCTCCTTGATACATCAACCATCAAGGATTATCCTCTTGTTGAGGGGAGAGAGGTCATGCTCAGAGCGACTCTTGAAGATGGTACTGTAGGGGAGTGCTTCACAGCTACTCCCACTCATTTCAGAGGAACCCTCGGGGAACTTTTAGTAAAAGGGAAACAATCGTGTTTGATAGCTACTTTCAATGCACTCATGAGGAAGAAGGGTTTCATTGATAGGACAGTTCACTGCACTGGAAACGCTCCTGAAAGGTGTGCTGAATTACTTTCAGATTACCTTGAATTGCTGGGATATGACAGAGTTGCTTTGCTTGGGTTTCAACCGGCGTTTGTAAGGAAACTTCACGAGACATTTGGAGACAGATTGCAGGTTACAGATCTGAATCCTGGAAATAAGGGTAAAAAATATGGTGTAGATGTATTTGATGCAAAAAAAAGCAATAAGAAGATAATTCATAATTCTGATGTTTTAGTGGTAACCGGTTCTACTGTAGCTAACGGTACATTTGAGGATATCATGGCCATGGCATCAGATAAAAGAGTAATATTTTATGGAACAACGATAGCAGGGTTAGCAGCACTGATGGGAGTTGAACGGTTTTGTCCATTGAGCGAGTGAGTATTTTCAGAGGTACTTGCAGATTCTTTGCGGTCATCTTTGTGGCCGCATTTTTTATAATATGTATTTCACTCTGGACAGTATCCTCTCCGCAATCCATCCTGAATTCATTCACAAGTGCTGATATGATCCACTCAGTGAAATTATCTCTTTTAACATCCACTATAACAACAGTGATTGTGATGTTATCTGCGCTGCTCATTGCTTATTCACTATCAGAGGACTCCTTCAGAGGGAAATCCATTGTTAAAACAGTGCTGGATATTCCTATAGCATTCCCTGAAATTCTTATAGGTATAATGCTTCTCATATTTCTTGGAAACACCCCTCTAAATTATATGATGGATGGACTCGGTATTCAGATAGTCTTCACGGATCTTGGAGTCATCTGTGCACAGTTCTTTGTCTCTTTACCGTATACGGTCAGAATATGTTACTCCACATTCTGTAACATAGATAGGAGACTCAAATTTGTTTCCCGTTCCCTTGGATATACAGAATTTGAGACATTCAGGAATATCATGATCCCTTTATCAAGGGATGGAATATTAGCTGCAACAATAATTACCTTTTCAAGATGCATAGGCTGCTTTGGAGCGGTACTGATAGTTGCTGGAGGTACCTATCAGAAAACAGATACGCTGCCTATATCTCTGTATCTTAATTTATCCTATGGAAACGTGGAGATGGCTGTGGCATCCGGTATCTTCCTTATGATAATTTCATTCATAACAATATTTTTCCTTGAAAAAATGGGGGCTTATGGGAATGAGTTTTCTGGATATAGATAATTTAGAAATCGACCTTGGCGAATTCGTAGTCAGGGTAGATGAACTCCACCTTTCGAGGGGAGATTATCTTGTTATAATCGGCCCGACTGGTAGTGGTAAGTCTATCTTTCTTGAGACCATCATGGGGTTCTTTGAACCGATTTCGGGGACGATATCTCTTGATGGGGCGGATCTAACCACCCTCCCACCTGAGGAACGTGATGTTAGCATAGTATATCAGGATCACTGTCTCTTCCCTCACATGACCGTGGAGGAGAATATAGCCTACGGCCTTCGTAAGCAGACAGAGATGAAGGAAAATATTCACAGACAAGTCCATGAAATCGCAGCTATGATGGGTATAGATCACGTACTGAATAGATACCCTGGAACCCTCAGTGGAGGTGAGCTCCAGAGGGCATCGATAGCAAGGGCAATCATAGTGAATCCCCGATTGCTATTGATGGATGAACCATTCAGTGCCCTTGACCAGAGAACAAAGATATCCCTAAGAAAACTTATCGCAGATATCAGGGATAATTTTGAAACCACTGTGATCCATGTTACACATGACCTTGATGATATATGGTGGCTTTCAAATAAGGTGGCGGTGATGAACCATGGAAAAATCATTCAGATGGGTAAAAAGGAGGAAGTCATCAATAAACCATCGCCCTACTTTGTTGCAGATTTTCTGGGTGCTAATATACTTGAAGGGACTGTTGAAGGCCAGGTGAATGGGCTCACCTCTGTAAATGTTAATTCAAATATCTTCAGGACAGTTGACTGCGGGGAGGGGTCTGTGATACTTTCCATCAGACCAGAAAATATAATGATAGCAGCTGATCCGTTTATGGCATCTGCACAGAATATCTTCAAGGGTACAGTTGAAGACATTATAGAAACTTCAAGGATTGTTTATGTAAACTTGAGGATAGGGGATATAGTTCTGACCTCGGCTGTAACTCCAGGCGCAGTCACTGAGCTTGGTATAAGAACGGGCGAAGAGTTTCAAGTTCTGATTAAAGCCACGAATGTCTGTATCATAGGAGAAAAAAATAAAAATGGTTAGCAGATATTTATTCGCCTTTAATTGATTTAACCCTCTCAAGGATCTGTCTAAGAGTATGTTCGTTGCTCTCTGTTTCAGGGAATGGTGATGTTGTGAATGCCTTATGGTGGATGGGAACATTGTCAAAGCGGTAGAAGGTGCCGCTGGACTCCATAGCATCAATAACTCCAGGGATCACAACATCAGATACAAGTGTTGTTGGACATGGGGCAATATCTATGCATATTACAGGAATCTCTTTCATATACTCAACGCATTCTTTGGGGAGGTGAGCTCCAAGATCTGAACATATAACGAGGACCGCATCGGATTCTTTTCTCTGGAGAAGATCGACTATAGTTGTTTCTCCGGGGTTGTAGCGTGGATAACCCCTTGTAAAATCAACACCAAAGGGGAAACCATACTCCCATGAAGCCACCTGATTAAATCCTGCAACATTACAATGACCTCTTATGGCTCCTATTGTAAATTTGGTGTGTTCATTAAGTGCAGCTACCAGTTTGAGAACCATCTCAACGTTTCTATGCTTACCTTCTGATGATGCAAGTCCAAGACCTCCATAGATGGCTCCAAACTGCGCATTCAGCATTATGTCTGCGACTTCCTTTATGGTTTCAACTGATATCCCTGTTATACTCTCAATACTCCTGTGCGGTTCATTGCCCCTTATAACTGTAAGCAGTGCTGAAAAAAGTTCATAATCTGAGTTTGGTTTCAGCTGCAGATGGATATCGGAGGCTTTAGTTGTTGCTGTTTCACGGGGATCCACGGAGATGACAGTTCTATCTTTTTTACCACGTTCTCTGAAAAATCCGCGCATGAATATGCTGTAACGTGACATGTGGCGAGGCATGGAGTCCATAACATTTGTACCCCAATAAATGATGACGTCAGCTCTATTCTTTATCTCACCTGCCGTAGCAGCGCTCTGTCCAGCTTCCTGGATTCCCATTAATGTGGGGCCATGACATATGGTTGCATTTGAATCCACCATGGCATTTAGATACTCACCAAGTTCAAGACCTGCAGCCATGGCTTCAGTTGACATCTCACTACCCATGAATAGGGTTGGTCTTTTTGACTCTGTAAGTATCTCTGCTGCAGCGTCAAGGGCTTCATCCCATTCTGCGGATCTGAAACCACTTTCAGTTTTAATCTGGGGTCTAAGTATTCTGTGGGAGCTGACCATCTCCTGAAACTTTGCATTCCCCATCCTGCAAGCATTCCTTGTTTTTATTGTTTTCCCATCATAGAGAACCTCTATGTCATCACAAGACCCTCCGCAGACGGGACATGTCACATTTTTATAGACGCTCATTTTCCCACCCCGTATTCCTCTACAAGTTCCTCGGCACTCAGGATCCTTTCACCTTGTGAAGCCTTTCTAAGATAAACCGGCACTCCTTTATACATTGGGGAACCGGTTGACTCGGTATACGGTGGCGTTAGCACATTGGCCCATATACCTCTGGGTATGAATATTGTTCCCATCTGGATTCCAGGGTCCTCAACAGCTCTCAGAACAACTTCATTTCCATGTGATGATACGACAACATTTTCGGGTTCACCTAGGAGCTTATAGTCTTCAGGACTAATACAGCAGCGTGCACATTCATCTATATAATCATCTGTGAGTTTATTGCCTCCCTTTATTATCTGCCCTTCACGGATCGTACTTCCACTGTTGTAGATTACTTTAATTCCCTTTTTTGTGATGACTCTCCCTTCATCGGTCTCATTCTCTAGAATGTGAAGGTTCTTATTATAATTGATGTATAGATTACCCTCCGGATTTTTTTCGGATAGATCTCCTTTGAATAGGATCATAAGGGATCCATCTTCTTTGAATGTTGAGATCTCCTTGAATCCCGGGAGGAGAGAGGAGATCCGTCCATGAATTTTGATGATACCTGATACCATCTCTGCTCCGGGGGCCCTTCCAGCATCCCCGCGTACTGTTATTTCACCCCCATTCATTCGGATGCCGCAGAAATTACCTGCATCTCCACCTATATAAATTTCTCCGGCCATCATACCACCCCCAATATTGTTCCCTGCATTACCCTGTATAATGATTTTACCTCCTTTCATGCCACGCCACTCTCCCCTATATGCGCAGCCAACATAATCCCCCGCGTTTCCATTAATTTTTATGGTGCCACCATGCATTTCCATGCCGATCCATGAAGAAACATTTCCATTTACCTCTATTTCACCGCCTTTCATTTCACAGCCAAGCTGGAGTCCGACATCGCCGTTTATGATGATTTTTCCGGATTTCATCCCTGAACCGATATACTTCACCCTGCTGACATCCCCATCGATCCGTATTAACTGATCTTCATGGGATGTCTCTGCTATCTCAAAAAATTCGCCTAGGGGTCTTTTGATGTTCCCTTCGTATACTTGAAGGGAACGAATTTCATCAAGATCCAGCCCTTCAAACAGATCGGGTCTTATGGTATCTGCTTCCAGAGGTATCTGGAAATCTGATTTTGGTACCAACACAAATCCCATCTTTTTTCACCTCATGTTTATCTTTTCAGACAAGCTGGACAGAGATCCAGCTCATTTCTTTTTATGAAAGGTTCGTTGCAAAGATTACAGATTTCAATTATCTTCTTTTCTTTTTCTGGAACGATCACATCAACAAAATACCAGGAATATAGATTTTCACCGGCTCTTATGAGTTCTGGATTCACTTCTTCTGCGGATACCTTGCGGGTGTTCATGTACCATTCATGTATGATCGGGTAATTGACGGTCTTTTCAGGATCCAGTATTATTCTAAGAGCCTGGACTGTTTCTCCAGGCATACCCTTTCTGTTGATGATGACAGCCATTTTTCCAGTGTCCAGGATATTCAGTCTCCCATTTCCTATTGTTGATTTGCATATGGCCTGGAATGCGTCGGGTAAACAGTTTGTCGTTTCACATGTAACATAAATTTCTTCATCGACTTCAAAATCAAGGACCTTCCTGGCTATTAGTAACATATGAGCTCCTATGACACTGCCCGGGCTTGCGAACCCACTGAAATTTTTTATTAAATCAAGGTATTCTCTGACCTGCCCCACCTTTGATCACCACACGATATGCATATATCTGCATCTCGTTGTATATGGGAGGTACTATAAAAATTTTTTTATAAATTCTAGGAATTTAGATCGACGATAATTTCTCCGTCCCTTGTCACTCCTATTTCAAAATCGCTTTTAACAACCCTGTGAACGATCCTGTGGCTGGCCTTTTCCCTTATCAGAAATGCGAGTGTAATTGAGTCATGTATTACATGTATGCCCTCTTTATTTGATTCTTCCAATAATCTCTTTATAATTTCATCAAGGGTATCCCCGCGTCTGCAAAGTATTCTTACAGGTGATTTTAGGAATTTAACAAAATCTAGAGTGTTCCGGGATTTCTCTATGTTCTCCATGGCCTTTCTTTCTATTGCTGACACGTTCTGTCTTGTGGTCTTCAATTCCCTTGCAATCTTCTTCTGGGACCATCCCCTCTCCCTCATTTCAAGAACGGTTTTCTGTCTTTCGGTTAGGAAAGTTTTTTTACTCAGAATTATCCCTCCTAGCTCGATTATTCAAATTATAACCATTTAGGAGTATGACGTTCCCTCCTTATCAGGGCCCCTTTCTTCTCGATTTCCATGTATTCAGCCACAATTTTTGGATTTACAACAGTTTTTGAGTGATCTTCATAGGCACTCAGAAACCTTTTTATAAGGTGTTTTTTGTCATTCATGGACATCTGTGAGTTACTATCCATTATGAAGAAGCATAGTTTTCCAAGATCATCATAGGGATTCCCATAGTGTATATATTCAAAATCAACCCCAAAAATTTCTTTTTCTGTGAATATGAAGTTTTTAAGATTGCAGTCACCTTTTAAAAGGGTCTTTGACTGTTTTTTTATACTGTGGATTTCTGAGAACCACTTTCCAAGGCTTTCTGTCCATGTTGTGTCTGCCCTAGATATCAGGTCTCCAATGGTTTTTCCTTCGATGAACTCCTCAATCAAGATATTCTTGGATACACCAAGTATTCTAGGCACTCTGACTCCTTTATCCCTCAGTAGTTTCACATTTTCTGATTCGAGGTAAGATTTTTCGCTGGTTTTGTGTACTTTGACGATGAAACTTTCTGTACCTGATTGGATTAAGTATACATGGTTTCTCTTACTTTCAAGTCTTTTAAATCCATGAATCATCATATCTGCATTTCACACCCAGTTATTCTTTTAAAACTGATCTTTCTCCTCGGCAGAGTACTGCAGTTCTGTGGATTCACATACCTATTTATACACGAATTACATAAAAATGTAACTCGATATTTATGATTTAAATGGAGGTGAAAATTGAAATGAAAAACAAACTTCTGACTCTAGTGATCCCAGTGCTAACAGTGTTTCTTTTTACCGGTATCAGCTCAGCGACACCACTGGAAGATATTACACACCACATCTCAAATGACGCGGAGACTTCCCTGAACATATCAAACGCAGATGATATGATCCTTATAACAAATGCCGGTTCAGCAAGGTATTCCAACACCACAACAGAAGACGCGATACAGACCGTGATGGAAACAGTTCCTATAAAATATTCAAAGATTTTTCAGATGAACCAGCCGGACCATGACCCAACCTTCACATTTGCCGTGAAAAACAGCAAGGGATATTATGCAAGGAAATACACAGTTCTTCAGTCAGGGGAAGTGCTAAAAACACCCGTAGTATACATAGGTCTTGACATGACTGAAAACCAGTTCCAGCAGGCAAAGGCGAATCTGGGTTATGATGTGCTGAGCCTGCTGAGTGCATGGAATGCTGGCGCACCCAGTGATCTTTTAAAGGTGGCTGCGTGGACTGGAAACGTTAGCCCTGGTCTTATAGGGGCATACTCCGCTTCAAAACAGTTCATGGCCAACTATCCACTAACTTCAAATGCAACATCATATCATGTGATAGTCTCCACTGGGGGTGGTGATGATGACTTGCCAATGTTTTTCATGGATTCAACGCCTTTGAAGTGGGTTACAGTAGGTTCAGACACATTTTATAACTTCAAATCAGCATACACGGATGATTCCCATGAGAACATTTACATAAGATGGGATTCTCTCTCAAGGACAGGTGTGATGTTTTACTGGACCCTCTCAGATATGACATATAATGGTGGGGAGACACTTCAGGGACTTATAAAGAATGCTCAGTGTATAGGAATGCTCGCAACTAATCCATCAGCACTCTACAAGTTACTTAAAGCAACAAACATCGACTATCAGACCTTTAAAACACTATGGGATACTGGAATTGACAGCGAATACATTTCATCCATCCCGGTAACTCCAATTGAGTGGATAAGCACAGTCAGTGTCATCCCACGTGAGGAGTACAGTGCAATGTATGCCAGTGGTATTAATGCTGTCATGGTAGCCAATAGAGCCCTTCAAGCTGCTGGTTTTGAACCGCTTGACAGTGATGATCTTCTAATAACATCTGCAGGTTACTCAGAGACACAGGGAATCTCTGCTGGCGCCATTGATGGTATAATATCAGCAACAGGCATAAAATTTAAAAACATATACTCCCTCAAAAGAGGTACGCAGACACCTCTCTGGTACGTGTTCGTTAAAAAACCAGACGAAACGACAGGTCCACTCCACGCGGTTTTTGTTGATGGTAATGGAGCCATAAGACCGGTCACATATGGAGGGACACAGTTCAATGTGTTTGATATCAGCGCTGTAAACCTTGCCGGTGCTACGGGAACCGAAGGCTATCAGAAATCCCTCGCAGTCGCGTCAACCTATGGATACAGCATTCCCCAGTACGCACAGCAGGACTACTATATTGTGAGTCTGGCGAACCAATGGGCTTATGCTATGCCCTACGAGTTCGCTCTGGCTGCCACCGGGGGTGGATGTCCAGGGTCCGGTCTGGCACAGGGATACGTGCTTGCCAACATAATCCGATCATGGCTTCCTCTATCAGATGGGCAGTACTATGCATACATCGGTGTGCCTGCTCACTGTAAGGAACAGGTGCTCATGGAGGTCCTGGGACTCTCAGCAGCGAGAGGTAACTATTTCACGACAGGAACCAGAACAGCATCAGATGCCAGTGCAGTTGGTATTGCCATAAGGTGGGATCCTGTTAAGAACACGGGAAAGGCCATACTTGTATCCTACAATAAAGATGCAGTCAACGCCATACAGCCAGCATCTAACAGTTACTACAAAACAATGTACTGGGCTCTCTGGTACATTACACAGGCATTCCCTGGTAAAGAACTCTATGGTACAGTGACGTCTGCTTATTCCATTGCAAAATCAGTAACTCTGACATCAGGAGAGTTCAAGTCATTAATTGCTGCCAGTGATCCAGTGAGCTATATTAAGGACTTTGAAGATGTTACAGCACCATCTTTAAATGTGCGAGTAGATGACTCCACACTGTACATGGATATCAATGAGGAAGGGACGATCTTCTATTCCTTTGATGGCAGAACATGGAATGTTTACAGTGCACCTGTCAAACTGGGTAAGCATGTAAAGACAGTCTATTACTATGCTGTTGATCTTGCAGGAAATGCCCATCAGGTAGGCAGTATAAGTGTTCCAGAAAACCAGGCTCAGAACACACCAGAAGTTTCCTATGGATCAGTGACAGCAGGAAAAGCTTCAGTGATTTCGTGGATCATGAAAAGAATAAGATCTGATGACTCCAGTGCTGTGGTCGAAGAGGTTACCGGTCAGGGAACATCATCACCAGTAAATCCAGCGGAGCATCCCGGCAGTGCATCATCAAGCTGGTTTATACCTGTGTATGCGGCAATTATTCTGGCTGTCGGGGGTCTGGGCATGTACCTCTTTAGGAGAAGGGCCAGCAGATCCAACGAGGCAACATGGCAACCGGGCAAATAATCCATCACCTATTTCTTTTTTTATGAACTGAATGATGCAGATGTCAGTTTTAATTTTCAGGGTCTTATGTCCGTGTGGACCTACAGCTACCTTCGTAATAGGTCACTATTACGAACGTATGGTCCGAATAAACACTATTTGTAATAAGATATTTAAGGGACAGTATTAAATAATATTTTTGGAGGAGAGTGTATGAAGTTTGGAGATTCGGACCATGTGATATTTGAGACGTGGGTACTTAGGAAGGGTTTGGAGAAGTCCACCTTCAAAACATACCTCCAGTGCCTCAAGAAGTACTGCATGGTCACAGGTATGACCCCTGCAGAACTCATAACTGAGGCTGAGGAAGAGGAGGAAGCTGGCATCAGGATGAGAAACCGAAAGATAAACCTGCATCTCCTGAAGTTCAGAAGGACCCTTGAGGATGAGGGCAAGGCCCCCTCCACCATCAGCCTTTACTATTATGCCGTAAGGTCATTCTATGAGGCCATGGACATCACAATGCCAAAACTCAGACAGCCCTCAGGGGACATCTGCCTGGAGCAGAACTACGGTAAACTCATCACAAGGGAGGAACTCAGGACACTTGTGAGTATGGCACCACCTAGGGAGAAGGCCCTCATCTACCTCATGGCACTCTCAGGTATGGCGCAGGCAGAGGCCAGGAGGCTCACCATCAGGAAGTTCCTGGAGGCTGCAGGTGATGTCATTGGTCGTGAACTTGAAACGGTTGAGGACCTCTTCAATGCCAGGGATGAAGTCATGGATGAGATCATAACCCTGGATATTGTCAGGAAGAAGGTGAACTACCGCTACATGACCTTCATCCCACCTGAGGCCACAAAGGAGATCCTGAATTACCTCAAGGAGAGAATGTACGGGAGGAATGAGAAGATACGTATCAGGAATTATGATGGGGCCCTCTTTGTTAAGAGAAATGGTGAGGATATTGATAGGGATATCATCGTAACGAATTTCAGGCGTATAGGCCTTGAGGCGGGTTTCAAGAAGAAGGATGGTGCCTACAGTTTCTGGAGGGCCCATGCACTCAGGAAGTACTTCATATCCACCATCATTAACAAGCTGGGTGACAAGGTCCTTGCGGATTTCCTTGCAGGTCATAAGATTTCTGATGTGGATAGGGCCTACTGGTACATGGATCCTGAGGACCTCAAGAGGAGGTATATGAAGGCCCTCCCATATCTTTCAATTGATGGTGTTGAGGTGAGGACCATTGAGGATAGGGATTACAGGCGCCTGAGGGAGGTTGAGAAGATTTATAACCAGATGAAGGAGGAGATTCAGAAGACCGAGAAGCTCATAAGGATATTCAAGCAGTACCCTGAGATCAATGAACTTTTGAGTAAGAGAATTCCTGACTAGGGGCCCTGTCTGGTTTTTTATTCACCATTTTTTATCACGCTTGCTTATCACACATGCTACTTTTAGTAATATTTATATAGTGTTATTTTAATACAATTATTGTAATAATTTTGGAGGTGTTGTTATGAATAATGTTGGTGAAGATGATATCAGGGAGATACTGGAGGCCATTGATGCATTTGAGAGGCTGGTTAAACTCCTGGATGATGCTGAAACACTTCTGAGGGAGTGATTACGTATATGCAGAAGGTTCTGGTCTCTGCCAGGTGCAAGCCTCAGTCCAGGGTGATCATAAAGAACAGTAATTACAGCTATGGGGATGCCATCGACTACTTTGCCAGTAAGATCAGCAGCGAGACCACAAGGCTACTTGTTGAGATTGAGCTTCTGAAGGATGAGATCGGTGAACTTGAGGATGTCCTTAAGAAAACTCAGAGGAAGATTGAGGAGAAGCGGGAGTACCTCAAATTTCTTGAGTCCAGGTACTCTGCTGATTTTGAGGTTGATGAGAAGATCCTGGAATCAATCAGGTCCATTAGGAGCATAGCTGAGGTTTTTGACTGTGATCCTATGGAGATCAATGAGTTCACAGGTAATGACACTATTGGTTTCCATGCCATGAAGTGTGGTATAACCAAACTTGAACTCGAGGAGCTCCTGAGAATGAACATTTAACCTTTATTCTTTTTGTGTAGTGTCTCAATAATTTTTTCATAGGGTATATGGTTCCTATTTGACTAGTCAGTATCCTCTTTTAACAATATCAATCACAAAATTTAATAATTCGACCAATACAAGTATTCTCAGAAATAGGGGGAGAGTGCTATTATTGAAAATTTCAAAGATTTCGTTTGAAAATTTCAGGTCTTTTAGGAACTCTAACGTCAATATAAGTGATCTTAATGTTTTTATGGGTAAAAATGACCAGGGCAAGTCTTCAATTCTTGAAGGTCTGGATGTGTTTTTCTATGATGGTAAAGGAAGTATTAAAGCGACGAAAGATGATTTGAATAAGGATGCTGTAAGCGAGGGCATTAATGAATTTGCCATAGGTGTTCAATTTGAGGAATTTCCCGATCCTATTATTATAGATGAAACGAATGAAACATCCCTAAAGGAGGAATACTTGCTTAATAAGGATGGAAAATTGGAAATTTGGAAAAGATTTAAAAATGGAAACCTTTCATCTACACAGATAAAATGTTATCATCCATGCAATGATGAGTTTCTATGTGCCCTAATAACAAAAAAGATAGGTGAACTCAGGGATTTTATTGATGAACATGGACTGGTAGTATCTGATAGAAGGAAAGCTGCTGAAATGAGGAAGGCTATAAGAGATTATTTTTCAAAAAGAGATGGTCGATTAATTTTCAAAGAGGTGTATATCCCTATTGACGGGACAGATTTGAAAAAGGTCTGGGATAAATTAAAAATGCACATGCCTGTTTTTAATTTGTTTGCAGTAGACAGGGAAAATCTGGACAGAGATTCTGAGCTACAAGATCCTCTTAAAAGTAGGATAAAAGAAATATTCTATAGAGAGGATGTCTTAAACAGATTAAATGAAGTTTCAGAGGAGATTGACAATGAAATCAGAGCATTTGCGGAGAACACAATTGAGATGTTTAGGTTACTGACTAAAAATGAAACAGAAATCACTCCGTCTATACCGTCTACAGAGGATTTGAGATGGGATTGTGTATATAAAAACATCGGATTTAACACAGAAGACGATATACCTATGAATAAAAGGGGTAGTGGTTTCAGAAGGCTTGTTCTTTTGAGCTCTCTCATTGCAAGAATAAAGGAAGAGGTAGATAATGAAGTAAATGTAATTTATGCAATAGAGGAACCTGAATCTTCTTTGCATCCAAAATGGCAGAAAAGACTTGTAAAGGCTCTTATAGAGTTAGCAGAAAGAGAAAAGTATCAGTTTTTTTTAACCACTCACAGCCCCAATATGATGCGCATCTTTGAAATAGAGTGTATAAAATATGTCGAAAGAGATTCTGAGGGATCCAAGGTTTACGATTTTAATGAAGATGTAGGAACTAAGATTATAAAAACAATGGGTCTTCTTCCAGATATAGGCAAAGTTGTTGTATGTGTTGAAGGCCCAACTGACAAGGACTTCCTTTTGAATATTAATCAAAATATTGAAGAACTAAAAAGTATTATAGACTTGGAAAAAGAGATGGAAGCTGGAACTCTAACGATTATGCCAATGAATGGATCTCGTCTCAAAGATTGGATTGTCAGTCGCGTTCTAGAAAATACAAATGCTCTTGAATTTCATTTATATGATAGTGATAGAGGTAGCGACAATGAAAATCAGTATCTTGAGGCTATTGAGAAAGTCAATCAAAGGGGAGATGGATCTTATGGAACTCTTACAGAACTACGCGAGATAGAAAATTATGTCCCAAAGGATGTAATCGAGGAGTGTTTTGGAATTGAGCTCGATCCTAGTGATGATTGGGGTGAGGATATTCCAGAACTGCTGATTAGTAAAGGCGTAAATATGGAGAAGAAAGCTATAAAGAATAAAATTTGCAACCAATGCTGTAAAGAGATTAGAAAAGATCATCTCACGAGAATGGGAACATGGAATGAAATCGAAGGATGGTTTTTGAAAATAAGGGATATGATGGAAAGATGTAGAAGATAATGTGATATAATACACTTGATTACTTCTTATTTGTGGATAAATAAAGTGAGAGGTGTTATTTTGGCTGGCAGCAGACCTGGTGGCGGTTTTAAGAACACAAAACCCGTTGTTGTGAGGCTTTACCCTGATGAGGTTGAGGCCCTGAAGAGGAGGGTCCCGCCGAGGAGCACGATGAGTAACTACATTCGGAAGATAATTCTTGATCACCTGGAAAAAGAGTAATTGGGACTCGAATCTAGTTGTTTTTGCCTTTAATGTCACTGATTTTGTCTGTTATGATTTCCTGCAGGAGTTCTTCCTCATCCATGCCCTTCAGGAGGGCCATGAATCTGAGGTCCCTCAGCAATCTCTCAGGTAGTTCTATGATCATCTGCACTTTTTTATTAGAGAACCGTCTCCAGGAATTATCCAGATTAACACCTCCTGATCTTATAATTAATTTAATAATAAAATAATCATTTTTAGTATTTATATACTCTCATTGTATATCATGATATACACATACTGTATATAACCCAGCGAAGGTCTCCTGGAGAAAACCCTGATATATATATCGTGTATATGTATATCAGGACGGCCCTACAGGCATACCTTCAGCGTATATCACCCCCACACCCCCCGATATACACACCATGTATATCGGATGATGTATTACAATATCTGTATATCGATATCAGCCCCGACTGGGGGGTACCCTCGGAGAGTTATATACACCCCATGTATATCATGATATACACATCCTGTATATCAGACATATGGGGGGTCCTGGAGTGGGGCCAGTTTTTATGGGCGCTGGATCTAACTTGTACACCCCACCCGCCCACCCCCACCAACCCCCTTCAACAATCCCATATTTATGGATGGCTTAAATGAGATTCACAGGTTTACCTGCTGTTTCTGTACCCATAAATTTTTATTACTTTTTTTATTCAGTTTAATATGAAAGTGTCGGTGGACAGGTCCCACATGCAATTAATTATGAAATTCAGATTGTGTCCCTCTCCAGCCGAATCTCCCCCCCCTCAGGGTGCCTCCACCGCTGTGGGCCTGTCCACGGCATTAAACCTTGTGGAGGTCTGGAATTGAGTGAGTATGTCAACAGTGAGGCGTTCTTGAATCGCCAGAATGACCTCAAGAGGTCCCTCATGCAGGAGAATTTTGATGTTCTGAGTATCAGGGAGCGTGAAATGCACCTCATGCTTGCAGGTGATGGTGAAACTGTTTTTCTGTTCATGGTCCTCCTGCCATACATGGAGGTCTTTGAACTCCCCAAGGCTTACATCTGGAAGCTGAGGAGACTTGCAACCAGGTTCAGGGCGAGGCCCTTTGTCACGACTCTGATACCTGAGGTGAGGCACTGGTTCTTTGTACCCCTCACGGCCCTCAGGGATGACGGGTCCTCCTTTGTCCTGGACGTGGAGTCCTGCAGGCACAGGGGTTTCTACCTGCACAGGCTGATTTCAGAGGAACTCCAGCAGAGGTTGATGTAGGTGGTGATTGGAGTGTCAGGTTCAAGGATGGTTCGCGGCAGGCTCTTCATGGATAGGATCACAGGTAATTACTATTTCTTTGTCCCTGATGAGCCTGTGTATATGGAGTGGTTTGATGAGTACCTTGCAGTTCTGTATCTGATGCCTGATGAGGCCAGGTACCTCTTCACTGAGGATGAACTCCTGGATGTTGACAGGGATGGCTTCTCATTTGTTTCAATGCAAAAAGAGGTTATTGAGGAGCTTTCGGTGTCCTAGCCACTGGTTTCAGCGTTTTCCCTATGTATTTTGATTTTGTTTTTCCGTTTTCTTTCCAGTAGGCGTACCAGTAGGGACCGTGTGGACATTTCTTACAGCCCTTTTTCCCGCAGCGTACCTTTTCAAGCCTGTAGGTTACTGAGGCAACGACTCCCCTGCTCTTACCTGAGGACTCGTCTTTGACCTCAGAGGACTGTCTTTCCAGGGCCCTGATTCTTGCATCTATGTAGTCTTTCATCTCCTGCAGGGTTTCAACGTCTTTCTGTCTGTCTACTATCGCGGTGAATGTCTTTATCATCACCATCACCATACTTTCTTATGTAACTTTTTACATATAAATCTTGTTCATGGTTACATAAGAATCGGTGGCTGACCATGACCCCCACTGCATCAGGATTATTATCAAAATAGTCGGTTCCTGCTTTGAGGTTACATGTAAAAAATTATTATTATATTAGTATCCGCCCTGAATTGACATTAGGTAGAAAGATAGTGAGAATATCCTTTTTACCTGTCGATGGAATTTTACCTGTAGTCTTCTCAATAGGTCAAAATGCACCACTGGATTATTAGGAACCTGTTTTTTAAGGCTTTTTTAGTGTGGGGGTGTTGCTGTGTGTCATGGCCATCACCACCATTAAACACCCCTCATAAATAATAATTTTAATGAGATTGCTCATAAAATATTAATACTTGATTAGTTAATAGTATCATTACAGGAGGTGGAACATGGTTGAAAACAAGATTCTGGATGCATTGAATGATGGTGAAAGTGTTGCAGTGCACCATAAGGATATCGAGGAATACCTGGACCTGGAAACATGCCATGAGAAAATATACCTCAGGAATATAAATCCTGCGAAGGAGGTTGCAGCGGAGATACTATCGGAGCTCTCCACGGCATCGAGGAACACCATATACAAGAAATACACGACCAATGAGATTGTTAACGAGATAAAAAAGAAGGCAAAGAACAGGGATGTGCTCATAGTTTTCAATGACCTGCAGCAGATGTCAAATAGCACCGTCAGGATCTTCCTGGATATCCTGGAAAATCTGCAGATCTTCTGCAGCATCAGGGGCGGGACGAAGAATCACCACAAGAGGCTCCTGAAGAAACTGGTTGTTATCAGGGACCCTGAGGATGAGATGGTGGATATAACTCTCGCCGTTATTGCCCTGATATCCATACTTGCAGCGATTGCCTACTTCAAGATCTCAATGACTTTTACAGGACCTCAGGCCTATGTGATCCTTGGATCGCTCTGGTTTGCGTTGTTAATTGGCAGGACGATGCTCTGGATAAAAGACTGAGGAGGACATCCATTGAATGATTTTGCATATCTCCTTTTACTGGGCCCTGCGGTCATCTTCTGTCTGTTTTGTGGATGGTACTTCCTCTGGCTCTACATGGCAGGGATAACGTGAGATGGCATACGCACGCCATATTCGCCGTGGTTCTCGGCGCTATAATTGGCTACATAGTTGGATCAGACCTCACGCCACGCTTCTTTGTTATGGTAATCGTATCAAGTATACTCCCTGATATTGCAGAAAGGGCGTTTTATGAGACTCACAAGAGGCAGCTGCACAACATTTTCCTCCTAATCCCCTGCGCCATCATCTACTTCTTCTATGATATTACAGTTGGGGCGGCCCTCACAGCGGGTATAATGTCCCATATCCTCCTTGACTGTCTGACACCTGTGGGCTGTCCCCTTCTGATGCCCTTTAGCAGGATAAGGTTCAGTGTCAGGTGGAGGTACAATGATGCCAGGGCAAGGGAGAAGAGGATCCTTGCAGCTGGAGTACTCTTTGCTCTCCTCGCGGTTCTGGTAATTGCAGCGCAGGGCACATCAATCTCAGCCATCTCTGCATGGGCAGGCAGGGAAGGCGCCTATGTGAATTCAACGTACCCTGGTTTTCATGTGAGTATCAGTAACCCCCAGAAGGACATGTGGTTCCATTCTTTTCCCAACGGCAGCGTCTTTATCGACGTGATTGATTCAGTGAATCCATCGCGAGGTCATTACAGAGCGAGGCTGGTGAGACCTGCAGCACTGGTGAGGTCTGGAAACAGGCCATTGAATAACGCATCAAACAATACGACTCAGTCTGCAGGTACAGGAGAAAACGGGACGGGGTGATAGTTCTGACAGGATCTGATATTGATGATTTGGTGAAATTCATATCCAAGCTTGAATATGATCACGGGAAGAAGATATTCCTCCAGAGGGTCTACCTGGACCTCCATACTGCCTGCAAGCTTCATATTCTGAGCTTCATTGAGGGGAGGTCCAGAAGCGATATCTCAAGGATGGCCATCAGGAGGATAATCGAGGAGTATGAGGATGAAAATGGGAACCTGATTAACAGGGCAAAAAGGGAGTTGATGTGGATATAAACAATTTATATTGTATTTCATCTTCTTTTTTTGTATTCCAGTTCCCTGAAGGGTATTATGACCTCGGTACCCCTATCCTCTTTTGTGAGTATCCTTAATTCACCTTCTAATTGCTGTGCAAGGCTCTTTACAAGGCTGAGACCTGTCCCTTCTTCCTTATCTGTGAGTCCTACTCCATCATCTGCCACTCTTAAGTGGTATTCTGAATCCTTTTCCTTTACTTCAATGTGAACACTTCCCTTGTTTTCTGGAAATGCGTGTTTGATGGAGTTTGTTACGAGTTCGTTTATTATGAG
The DNA here is from genome assembly GCF_009914355.1 of Methanothermobacter sp. THM-1. Taxonomy (NCBI): domain Archaea; kingdom Methanobacteriati; phylum Methanobacteriota; class Methanobacteria; order Methanobacteriales; family Methanobacteriaceae; genus Methanothermobacter; species Methanothermobacter sp. THM-1. The sequence continues at coordinate 1,196,440 of NZ_CP044013.1, read as the reverse complement.
GCAGAGGGGCATGGCCGTTTCCAGGTTGAGTTTCAGGTCTGTGTTGATATGGAAATTTATGTTGTGTGCGTTGAACAGTGACCTCAGGTGTTCTGTTAGTCTAGATACGCATGACCTCATATTGACCATGGTATAGGTTTCAGCGCTGTAAATGGACTCCTGGATTATGGCCATGGCCTTTACTCTGGTGAGGATTGCCAGCAGGGCTTCCCGTGCCTTTTCATCTGCATCATGTAACTGTATGTTTATGAGGCTCGTTATTATCTGGAGGTTGTTCTTGACGCGGTGATGGAGTTCCCTGAGAATGGCCTCTTTTTCAGTTATGTTTGCCCTGAGGTCCTCCTGTATTTCTATGAGTCTTGTGACGTCCATTAGTGAGATGATGCCTCCCTCGTCGAGGGGTATGGCCCATCCTGTGAAGTATCTCTCATCTATTTTGAATGTGTGGATTGGCTGTGGCAGGTTTTTGTTTTTCAGGTTTTCCTTCCAGAGTTTCTTTAGATCCACTTTGAGGTTTTTCATTGCAGTGTTTATGTGCAGGGGTTCTCCATTTTTGTCAAGGACTGCGATTGCTTCTTCAAGGTTTTCCACGACTTTCCTGAAGAATTTCCAGGTCCTCTCCATCCTCTTCTGGTTTTTTATTCTTTCTGCATCTACTCTGTTGAGTCTGTAGGCTGTGAAGGTTATTATTATGATTATGAGTGCAAGGTTCAGTGCTGCGATGAAAACCTCTGCGGAGAAGGGGAGGTATCTCTTGCTGCTGATTATTATGAATGATGTGATGGTTACGGCGCCTATGATGATTGGGATGAGCATTCTCCCCGTGTAACCTCCTATGTTATGGGAGTATATTGGTTCGACGACCCCCTTTGATGGGTGGGTGCTGAGCAGTCCTACTGCCACAAATACCATCATTGCAGAGGATGTTATGCATACTCTGAACTGTGGTAATGTCTCTGATATGCCTGTGATGTTTGAGAGGAATGATGCATATGCCACTGTGCCTGCAGTGTAGCTGATGATCTGGGCTGCAGAATAGTATCTTATGGTGAACAGCACTACGGCTATTGCGTAGGCTGCGATTATTGTTGAGGTGATGGTGCAGGCTGCTGGCAAGTGGAGGTTGAGGAGTCCCTGCATGCATTTACAGTTTCCACTCATCTGCAGCAGTATCAGGAGAACTGCGAGGATTAGAGATGTTATCTTCATTGAGGTCCTCACTGTGATGATTGAGATAGCCAGAAAGATGAAACTCGTGAATACCACTGGATTTGTATCCAAGAAGTGTCTTATTTCAACCAGACTCGATGGTCCTGTTAACCATAAAATCAATGAAAGCATCGATAATATCAGGACAAAAATGCTCATTGAGAGCGTTAGTTTCCCATCAAGAGATTTTAAGTTTATACCTTTTAGCGGCATTTTAATCACCATTTCACTTATAAACCCTGATTTCATAAATATTTTTTGAAATAATCTCTAAATGGAAGATTTAAAAGTATTAACATGATATTTCCCTGTTTCAGATTATAATACCTGAAAATTCTTGATATTAGATTTATTAGAGAGCAATGCTCGATTTTTAATATTCTTATGTAACTTATGAATCTGTTGATCTGTATGGTTACATAAGACACTTTGTACCCAAAGGCATGTTTTAAAGCCTCCTGCAGTTATCTACTGTGAATAAATCTCAGGAGGTGGAAATTGCATGCGTAATGGAACACTTCTGCTTGCAGCTCTCCTTGTAGTCTTTATACTGGCAGGTTCATCGGCTGCAGCAGATGTGGGTGTTGAACTCGATAAGAACAACACGAAGCCAGTGTATAACTCGACCCTTAGGGTTAAGGTCATAGCAAAGGCAGGCAATCAGAACGTTCAGAACGCCGTTGCAACTGTTAAGGTTCCTGAGGGCCTGGTCCTCCAGGACTACTACACAGGTCAGGGCTACTATGACCTCGAGACAGGTACCTGGGAGATAGGTGATATTCCTGCATATGAGGAGAGGTCCCTGACACTTGTGTGCCTCCTCAACAGGACTGGGAACGTGACGGTGACCGCCAACGTGACTGCGGATGGTGATGAGAACCCTTCCAACAACAATGCCCAGTTGAAGTTCAGGGTCAGGGGGATTGCGGATCTTGAACTCAATGTGACCAGCAGTAAACAGAGTGCCAGGCTTGGGGATACGGTCACATTCAATGTGAAACTCAAGAACAGGGGCCCCCACGCCGCGAATAACATCAACATTGCCAACTTCTTCTCAGGCGGCCTTGCAATTCAGAGTTACAGTTACACTACAGGTTACTTTGATGATGTGGCAAGGGAGTGGATCCTTGAGACCCTTGATGCCGGTGAGGAGGCCACCCTCACAGTTGTGTGCCCTGTTAACAGGACAGGTGATCTCTCTGACTATGTTTCAGTGCGTGAGGTGGATGAGGGTGATGTGAATGTCTACAACAACATGGCCCGCGCATCAGTCGCTGTTAAGGGAACTGACCTGGACCTTGACCTTTCTGTGAGTAAACCGAGGGTCTATCAGGGTGACGTGGTTAATGTGGTCTGCCGTGTTAAGAACAATGGTCCTGAGGCCGCACAGAACGCCAGGGTCAACCTGCAGCTACCTGCTAACCTGCAGGTCCAGAATGTGCAGGTGGATAGGGGCACTTACAGTAACGGGGTCTGGGTCATCGGTGACCTTGCAGACAGTGAAGCAGCGCTCCTCAATATAACCGCAAGGGTTGTATCAGCGGGTAACTTCACAGTGAACGCCACTGCGGTTTCACCTGCAATCGACGACAGCAACCCCGTGAACAACGACGATACAGTCCTGATGTCTGCAGCGATACCAAAGAAGGCCCTCAAGGTGAGAATAAAGAATAACTCTGCGGTGACCATCAGGGTGCTCTTATATGTGAACATCAATGACCACGGCAAACTCACCAGGAAGACCTACAACTTCTACCTGAAGAAGGGACTCAACAGGGACCTCAGCCTTGGATACTTCCACCTCGGCACCACTGCACTCTTCAAGCAGTACACCTACAACACCAATTACAGGCCAAGGACAGTATCCTATGAGAACACCTACAACACCACAGATATTAAAACAAGCAGAGTCAGTGTTTCAGGAGTCAAAGGAAGGCAGAAAGCACCGGTTGTCAGAATTAACACTTTGTACTTCGATGAAAACGGATCCACATTGACATGAATTTCATAATTTTTGAATATTTTCTTTTTTCAATTAGATCAAACATAGTTACAAGTCTCTAAGCCGTTACTTCCCTCTATGCCAGGCTTTAGATATGATTGGAACTAATCCTCTATTACAAGGGCCCATATTCTCTTTAAGGGTAGCTCTGCTTGGAGACTATCGGATAAGTTATCATAGTTTTTCAGAATGGCCCTTATGAGGTCATCTGAATCCCAGAGTCTTATGTTAAAGAAGTTCAGTCTGGCTTCTTTAATCGTATCTCTTGTGAATCCACCCCATGATACTAATAATCCTCTTTCAGCCCCAAAATTAGCCATTACCCCCTGCAAACCTCTCAGAACTTTTACATCCGCTGGACTTTCGGATGATTTTACCTGGACACATATACGTGGCTCTCCAAAACCCATAGGTTCTTTTCCTGCCAATATGTCCACTCCACCATCAGGACCAGGCTTTGCATTTTCTGTAACATAACCTTGGGCCTGTAAAACAGCTTCCACAAGACGGGATAATTCGTGCCCCCTGTATTTCCTATTTACGTAGTCTACTATCTGATCTTTGGCTAAAGTTTCAATATCTACATTTTCTGGGCTAGACTCCTGGGTCAAATCATCTATGCATGTATCCTGACCATCTCTGAGTACTTTTTTTACCCTTTCTTCAGCGTTGTTCCTTTTTATCTGGCAAACTGACATGTAAGCTCCCATAGAGTATAATAAGTCTTGAGCAAAAGCGTTTCTAGGTATATCAGTGTTTAACCATTCAACCCTACGTATGTGAATAGGAAATTCTTCTAAATCTTTGTTATATTCATATGGACCTTTTATTTTACCCACAGCAATGGAAGCACGTGATTTACATGGTGATACCACAAGGTCCCCATTTTTCATTCTTTTTATGAACGTCCAGATCTGACCTATCTGATTGGCGGCAGAGTTTTTACTTGTGCCAGGGTAAACCTTCATAAATAGTTCTTTCAACTCTCCCTTTGTTTTAATCTTAGACATATCAGGCATTGCACGCCATCCTAACTCTACCACATCATTATTGAAAAATAGATCTTCTTTTTCCCCGTTTTTACCCACACGAACCAACCATAAACTCAAAAAAACACCCCCTCAAAAATTAATTTATTTTTTGCTATTTATAGAGCCTATGGCCCTATTAATACTACTTAAACTTTTTATTTCACTGGATAAGGGTAATAAACTCCGCATTTTTTATACTATAACTTAAATCAATTATTTTCCTATCAATCCTTATTTCCTTCTATCATTTTGAATTCTTCTTCGTCGATGTATTTTCCTGCCACCGTGACGAATCTTTTTGGTTTCACGGGATTCTTGAACTTTTCAAAATTTTCAAATTCGATAACGTTCATCTCTCTACGGCCTTTTGAGTACTCCCTGAACTCCTCCTCTGTTACAATTAACCTGTCGCCGTATTTTTTTAGAATATCGGCTGTCTTTTGTTTTCCTATGGATTTGATGTCTGCCCAGCCTGTGTATGCCTTAGCACCATGGGACTCGTATATTATGAATTTGTCTCCAGGTGAAACCCTCCCCAGGTAGGATTTGCCCACAAAGACGTCCTTGCCTTCATCATAGATCCTTCTGGCATATTCCGTTGGTACTGGATGTGAAACACCCATTATTTTCTTTTCCATGTTTTTTTCTCCCCCTATGAGATAAAATCAATTGTTATGAGTTTTAATTTAGATTTATCGAACTCCTCCATCTCTTGAGTGGAGTATTCAACGTATTTTGATTTAACAAATTTATGGACCTCATCGAGCATTTTCTTCCAGACAAGGTGCTTCCGGTATTCTCTCCATATTCTCCGAAGTTTCTGAAGTCTCTTTTTAGTTAATTTGATCCGGGGAAGATTACTTTCTATTTCATGAAACTTTTCTTCTAGTTCTACATCACCAGGGAACTCATCAAGATGCTCCTCTATTTCGAAGTGGAGAGTGTCAAGCATGTCTTTGATGAACTTATTGGCTGGTGAGTTTATTATTTCACGGAAGGTTGTACCTTCTTCCTTTTCCTGAAGGTATATGTTCTTGTAATCTTTTTCTATTCTTTTGATTACCTTATCGTTGATTTCATAAATTTTGTCAAAGAACTCAGGTATGTGGCGTGGTTCAGATGAGTCACAGCTTATGAAATCGAGAATCTCTGTTTTATGTGTTTTTATTTCATCGTTTTCGATATCATAGAGGTACCAGTAATGGAAGTCTTCAGCGTATTTGTAATAGAAGAATATTCCCCTTAAATTGCCTCTCCTCAGTCCACTATGAACTCCGTAGGGGATTTTTTCTATCTTGTCTATTGCGTTTTTGCGGATGAAATCCTTTAATGGTTGATAAAACTTTTCTCCGCCTGCGAAAGGTTCATTTTCAAGTTCGGATAGAACCCCTTCGTCCTTATCTCTGATTGATCTTATGACGCCGAATACTTTAGGACTGATTTCCTCGCCAAGGATGCTTCCGTCAAGGCCAAGGGATTCGTTTATATCTCTGATTTTATTTTGAAGAGTGAGTAGGAGGTTCAGGAGTTCCTCCAGTTCTTTTTCAGGGAAGAAGTTGTATATGTATATCCTCTCGTGTGGTGATCCTATCCTGTCGATTCTTCCTGCTCTCTGGATCATCCTTGTGGGGTTCCAGTGGAGGTCATAGTTTATGATGTACTTTGCAGTCTGCAAGTTCTGGCCCTCTGATAGGACATCTGTGCTGAGAAGGATGTCTATTTCACCATTGATGAATTTCTCCACGATCTCCTGTCTCTGGTTTGTTGATTTTGCGGTGGCCCCTGAACTGGAGATGGCCTCTATACGGATTTTACTGAATCTCTCATCTTTTTTGATTTCCTGGAAAAGGTAATCTAGAGTGTCTGCATAGTAGGCGAATAGGACTACCTGCCCATCTTTTGATAATTTAAGTAGCTTTTCTTTGAGTCTGGTGAGTTTGGCGTCTTCCTCTGGCTTTATCTTATCTGTCTTATCAAGGATTTTTTTGAATAATTCGATGTCCTTATTTATGTCCTCAATTAGTTCATCGTATCTATATTCTTCTTTGTTGAAATCTTCAAGTTCCACTTCGCCGTTTTCTAAACTTTCAAGGAACTCTTCTATATCTTCGGCGCTTAAAGTGTTGAATTTGTTTCTTGCTATTATTTTGGAGAATACTGATTTTGAAATGAATTTCCCTGATTCTAGGGCTCCCTTTAGGGTCTCCAGGAATTCTAATTGTCTTCTGATACTTATTCTGAATGCTTCAACGCTGCTTTCGAGTCTTTTGAGGAGTATTGTCTGGAATATTCCTCCAATGGATATCATTCGGCCAAGTTCAAATTCCTCCTCGGCCTCCCTGGTCTTTTTACGGTATTCCAGCATCCTGTAGTAGGCCATGGTTAACTCATTTGCTATTATGTTTGATATCTCAGAATACATCCCCTTGTATGTCTTTTCGAGTTCATAGTCAATGTTCTCAAGGATTCTCTGAGGAAACTTAATTTTTTTCTCCGGATCATCACCAATGTATGCATCAGGATAGTTTTTGATGATGTAATCTCTTGTTCTTCTTATGGATATTTCGTTGAGGAGGTCATTTAGGAGGGATGGATTCTTTTCGACCTTTCTGAAGAACTCAGTTAAACTGGGAATGTTTTCTTTGAGGAATGCGGAATCGTTCATTCCAAACATTAGCATTAGTTGCCAGTACAGGTCCCATGGGCTGTTGTTTATTGGGGTTGCTGTTAAAAATAGTATTTTGGGCCTTTTTCCCTTTGAGGCTATGTGTTCGTTAATTAATTCAAAGAGGTGCTCCCATCTTTTTGATAGGGGGTTTCTGAAGTTGTGACTTTCATCGACAACCACCAGTTCGATTTCATCAAGTTTGGAGCCAACTGCCCGTTTCACTCTTCTCATGTAATCGTCTGATGCGATTTCCTCCTGAGATACTATGTATTCTGGCAGTACCTTATCCTTGAGTTCCTTTTTCCATACGAGTTCCCTTATCTGTGCAGGGCAGACTATGAGGGTCCTGTTTTTCCTGTTTTCAAGGTGGAAATTTTCTATGACTTTAAGTGCAATGTAGGTTTTACCCAGACCAACGGAGTCTGCGACGATCACTCCACCATACTTTCTAAGACGCGTCATTATTCTCCTGACAGCGTCCTCCTGGAACTCTGCAAGGTTTATTTGAGTATCTTCTCTTTCTATTTCGTCCTGGAGGATTTCTTCTTTCTGGAATTCAAATAATGTCTTGATATATATTTCATATGGAGAGTATTCTTTACTTCCAAATCGGGAGTTCTCAAGGATCTCTATGAGTTCCTCTTTAAAATCTTCGCTCTGTTCCCAGAACTTTTCAAACCAGTGCTGACGTATGTAGTCGGCGTGTGGTTTCTGGAGCCAGGTGTTAAGTTCTCCTTCTCTGGTTAGCCCTCCTGCAGTGAAATTAGAGGAACCCATCACGACGCAGTCTTCAAAGATGTATGCTTTTCCATGCAGGAACCCTTTGAAGATTCTAACCTCAACCTTGTCACTTTTAAGGAATTCTATGAAGTCCTTTACCAGGACATCAGTTTCTTTGGAGAGGTCAAAGCTTTCTACCTCATCTTTAATCATTTTGAGGAGTATTTCGCCCAGTGTCGATTTTGTTTCGATTTCAGGGGCCTTTCCAAGTAGCAGCCTGAACCTTTTGACACCCTTTATGTTTTCCTTAACCATCCCAAATGACTCTATGTTAAAGAACGCTGATGCGATATCTAGGTTTGAGCTATAGTTCCGAAGTGCATGGTTAAGGAATCCTTTTAGGGTGTTGTTTTTAGTGTTATCTATTATTGGTTGCCACATGGTATCATCAACTAACATTTAAATTTCTTTTTTTTGCTATTTGATTTTTCTATTCTTTTTTTAACAAGATTAGCAACAGCCCAGTAAACTTCATTTCTTTCCTTTTTATTGAGTCCCAGCACATCAAAAATTATCTTATCGATTTCCAATCGATCTGGTAAAATGTTTGGCTTTTGTTCTCTAATTGTTTTCGATGGATCTAATCCGGATTCTTCAAATATGGAACCAATTTTTCTCCTGAATAATTTTTCTGAGCATATTTTTAGCTTTTTTATTTGTTCATCTTTTAACGAGTTTGGATTTAAAATGAAAAGATTTTCTATATCAACACCCAGAGTGCCAAGGGCACCCTGTCCTAAGTTTCTTCTGCCAAATGTTTCTTTCATCAACCAAACAAAAGTTGAGTTTAAAATTGTTGCCAATAGCCATGCGTCTATGTCTTTTGGTTTTAAAATGGAAAAGTTATCCGAAGCATGCACATCTTTTGTTGAATAATAAATTCTATGAGAATTGTGGTGAGCTCTACTCCAAAATATTTTACCTTTAATAACAGGTAAAGCCCACCATCTTTTTCTTTTGGAACAAGAAACATTTTTGTGAAAGCCTTTTTGTTCCCCCCATTCTACATAGTCTTTTATGGATTTGTCCATGTGATCCTTATTGATATTACACAAAAAGAGTTTATGTTTTAACGAATTTGAGTCCAATAGGATCTTTTTTGAATCTCTTGGTCCTCTTAAAACGTCTTTCAGATAAGTTTTATCAATTATAAAAGATTTTTTGAAAGTTTCATTTTTGGGAATTAGAATATAGGTATCTTCACATTCCTTCAAATCAAAAGTTTTATTCGGTAAAAAAAAGAATTCATTTGCACCCGTTTTTGTACCATAAATTACTTCTGCAATAAATTTTAATTGAATTAAATCTTTTGAACCTTTTTTCAAGATTAGAAAAACGATATCTGGAGCAATCAGGAATTTGCTATTCCATTTATCTTCTGCTTTCAAATATTCTTGTAGAATAGGAAAAACTCGATAATCTTCTTTAATCTGGACGTTTTTGACTATCTCTTTAATCTCATTACTAAATGCAGGTTTTGTTTTTTCTATGCAAATTAAATTATTTGCATTAATGGCGGACTCAAATGGCTTTTTGAACATTACAAATCTAGTAACGTTATTTTTAAGTTCTCTTTTTGTTTTGTTTGAGAAATAAGTAGTAAATGGTGCATGGAATAGAGATATAACAGTATTAACATCAGCATGCGAAAATGTTTTTTTGGGATTATCATAGAAACCTATGATTGGAACATGATTGGAAATGAAATGACGTAAACTGTTTCCATAATTAACATCTAGCCAAGAATTTGATGTGATAAAACACAAAGTACCCTTTTCATTTAGAAGATTAAAGCCTAGGAAATAGAAATAAATATAATAATCACTTTTACGGTCAATTTTAACGGATGGAAATCTTTCTGTTATTGCGTTAATAAGAGCGTTCTTATAATTTCTCTTATCTTCCGCTTTAAGTTCTGCTTTTAATTTTCCAGGAGGTGCTATATCCTCTTGTCTTACATAGGGTGGGTTACCAATAACAATGTCAAAGCCACCATTTTCACCAAATATTTCCGCAAAATCTATCTCCCATATAAATGGCTTTTTTCCGGGTTCATGAATTACCTCTTTTACCCTTTCAAGTCTTTTTATTTCATTTTCAATAACTTTGATTTCTCTTTTTGTTAATTTATGAACCTCTTCTTTGATTTCCCCTTCTAATGTGATTTGTTTCGATTTTGACTCTTTAGTCTTAAATTTTAATTTTCTTTTCATTTCTTGAATCTGATGATTGATTATTTCCTCAAATATATTAATTTCTGCATTTTTAAAGTCCTCAGACCTTTTTAATCTCGCGGATCTTGAGTTCTCATAGTACAACCTTTTCTGTTCCTTAAGATCTCCAAGCCTTTTTCTTATTTTTTTGCTTAGACGTCTTGTCTTGAGGTTTATGTTAACTCCGCCAATTTCTTGGACTATAGAGTCTCCTATTCTAAGGTTCAGGTCAAGATTGGGAAGTAAGGGTGATTTTTTAAGCTCTTCAGAATTTATTTCAGTTTCTATTATAAGCTGTAACCATAATCTAAGTTCTGCAGCGTGGATGGCCCAGGGCATCACGTCCACACCATATAAAGAGTGCTGTATTATTCGGAATTTTCTCTCAAAATCTGTCATTTCGTCGTTGGTGTGCTTGTAAATTATTTTGTAGAGTTCATCGAGGACGCCTAACATTCCAACAAGGAATGCTCCTGATCCACATGCAGGGTCAACCACAGAGAGTTCATCAAGAGCGTCTCTAAGGTCATACCACAGGTTCTCTCTGGTGAAGTATTTTTCACATTTGTATTTTTCCTCTGGGAGGTCGAATAGGAGGTGATAGAATTGTTCTTTTGGTACGTCTGGCAGTTTCTTTGATAGATATTCCACAAGTGACCTGCGGCACATGAAGTCAACTTCAACACGTGGTGTGTAGAATATTCCCATATCATTTCTGTCGTAGATTTCCTCTGCAACGTTTGAGAGGGATTCGTAAACGTAACCGATCATCTGGGGGTCTACAGCGACTTCCACGTTGAATGGGGCGTCTTCTTTTATTGTGAAGTTGTATTTTTCAAAGAATTCGAATATTTTCTTGAAGGTATCGTCAGATATTTTTATATTGAGTTTATCATTGTCATTTTCTGTAAATAAGCCCCCATTAAGGTAGGGAAATCCTAAGAGGACCTCTTTAACATTCTCAGGTAAGTCCACTATTTCGTCTTGTCTGTTATTGAATGCTTTGAAGAAGAGTTCTTTGAGCCATTTTTCATAGAACTCATTTGAACCAAATTTACCATTTCTTTTATACTCATCCCAGTACCACTTCATGAAGTTGGAGTACTTGAGCCACTTTTTCTTTGCTATAAAGTATGTGAACATTATCCTGTTGAGTAGCTGAAGTGTGAATTCATGAGCTTCTTTTTGTGGGATTTGCTGTTTTTTTATCTTCTCTCTGAGGTCAAAGAAAATTTCCTGATAGTCCTCGAAGAATTCTTCTGTTACCTTTTCTACACTGAATGATTTTATCCATTTTTTCCAGAGTTGACGAAAGTCTTCATTTTCGTACTGGATCTTTGAAAGTATGTGGATGACTGTGTAGTGTTCGTTTCTTTCGATAATCTCCTCCTTGTTAATGTTCAGCCTTGTTAATTTCAGTTTATATCTTCCTTCTACCTTTTCTCGGGCAGGGAGAACAAATAAAATGTCAGAGTAGTGCTTGTCAGGTTCTGCGAAAATTAAAAGGAATCGCCTGTAATTTCTATCGAATTTTTCGGTGACGTTTCTTATAAAGGATTGAGATAGTGTTTTTGTTTCAATTAAAAATACGGGTATTTCGCCTTCAATTGACATTACCTGATATATCTGGATTATGCGCTCGATGTCCTCAGATCTGAATTGGAATTCCTGTTTTTTTCTCGTGTATGTCTCGTCGAATAGATATTCCTCAGGATAGTTGAGTAATCTGAATAATTCGTAAATTCCTTTCGCTGATTCAATGGTGGATATATGGTCTTTTATTTGTTTCTTAAATTCAGTACTCATCCTCTGACCCCACTGTGAAATGTGAATATAATTTATTTATCGAGTAAATTAATATATTCTTTGGAATTAACTTACACGAAGAGTATAATAACATCATTGAAATAGGGTTCTGGGCCATTGAAGACACTAATTTATGTAAGTAGTTCAATTGAGGCAGGGATAATGATGGATAAAATAACAAAGATCCTCATTGTTGTTTGTTTTGTTTTGATCGGTTTGGTGTCCTTTATGGCAGGTATGCTGCTCAACACTTGGGCTGACCCACAGAAAGAGCCTGTAATTTATAATAATACGAAAAAGGAAGTCCCATCATCTGATAATAAAACGGTGAAATCAAAGTCAGAGCACTGGGATCAGACGAAGTGTCCTTACTGTGGAGCTCCTTTTTCATGTAGTTATGATGTGCCCTGGTACGAGAAGGATGGGATAATGTATGAAAAGCGTTATAGGGAGTACGAGTGTGGACATGTTGTCTTCATGGGGACTGACTATGTGAAGATCTATCTCTGGTCGGAAGAGGACCAGGAAAGAGTCAGAGAGGACGCTAGGAAATATCGTGGAAGACCTCCTAAAGATCTTTAATTACCCCTTTTTCTTCGTTCTACAATTTATTTAGATTTTGTAGAATTCTAATGGATTGTCGTTGTAATTCATTCATGTCTTTGATCATCTGAGGCAGTGTTTCCATGGATTGTCGTTGTAATTCATTCATGTCTTTGATCATCTGAGGCAGTGTTTCCATGGATTGTCGTTGTAATTCATTCATGTCTTTGATCATCTGAGGCAGTGTTTCCATGGATTGTCGTTGTAATTCATTCATGTCTTTGATCATCTGAGGCAGTGTTTCCATGGATTGTCGTTGTAATTCATTCATGTCTTTGATCATCTGAGGCAGTGTTTCCATGGATTGTCGTTGTAATTCATTCATGTCTTTGATCATCTGAGGCAGTGTTTCCATGGATTCCTTGGCATTTGTCTCTAAAATGTTTTTCAAGACATCAAATCGTAGTTTGTTAATTTCAAGTAGAGTTTTTAGGAGATTCCTAGTTAATGCTGGGAGATATTTCAATATTTCATTTATGTTCCTTTCAAATTCTTCCGATTCTAAACTTAATTTTTTTAATTCCGAAATTTTAACTGTCTTGTTCTCATAACCCCTTTCATTGTCCATTTTATTGGTATTCATTATATCACCACTTATATCTATGTATTTATTATTTGTATATTACATATATATTTAAATCTTTTGATAATTTAATTGAAATTACATAATAAAAATATTATCATTTAACAGAGTTATTAGTTTATTATACAAAAAAACTTAGTATGTGGAGTGGTATTCACTAAATATCAAAAGTCCAATCAAAAATTTTAAATAAAATTTCTTCAAATAGTACTACTCAAGTGTTTATTCTGACCATGTGGATTCGTAACGTCACTATTACGAATATAAAAAATTAATTCACAGGATGATGTGCAGTGATTGATGCTCTCTTCCTTAAAAAGGGGCCAATGCAGAAAAACTGACCTGCAGCTATATGGGACCCTGGCAGCGTTCATTCTGATCCCAGAAGGTCCAGTTGCTCCGCTAAAATAGGTCCAGCTCACACTCCAGATGCTAAGAGTTTCAGCTCCGGTGGGATCATCGAGGCTGTTAACAGCCAGCCCATGAAGTCGCCCGCAGGTCAAGCAGGGGCCTTCTGATGAGACCTTTTATAGACGGAAGGCTTTACAGAATATTCGAGCATAAAAAAATCGAAGTTCAGTCAGTGGCGCCTTCACAGCCATGATCTATAAAACCATTTAAATGTAAAGCTGATGAGCAAAATATTTATAAAATATGCTTAATATTAATTAATATTATTGAGCCATCATGGTTTAATCTGGACTCGCCTCTGCTGTCTCTCTGATGGTATGGGGTAGGGTACTCATAAAGGTGATTGAATGGATGATGATTGCTGTGGTGGAGTCGCTGGGTGCATGCTCTGCATGGTGGGCTTATTGATTCTCCTGGCACTCCTCACATACTGACCCCTGGTGGTTTATATGGACTTCAGGTTCTATGGTGGAGTTGATGAGATAGGCGGTAACAGGATAGAGGTATCCTGCAATGGCGATGGTATATTCCTTGACTTTGGCAAAAGATTCAATATTGAAAACCTGTACTTTGATGAATTCCTGCAGCCCAGGAGCTTCAGCGGGATCGCAGATCTCATTGAACTCGAGGCCCTCCCATGGATACCCGGACTTTACCGTGAGGACCAGGTAAGGTACCTCGGAATGAGATTCGAGGATGAGCCTGCAGTATCAGGCATACTTCTGAGTCACCCCCACCTGGACCATGCAGGATGTCTCAAATACATCCGCCACGATATACCCTTCTACATGACAGAGGAGAGTTTCCTCATCCTGAAGGCCATAGAGGATACATCCGCATTGAGTTCAGATCTCCTTCACTACAAACCCAAATTCCACTTCAAAGAAAAGAAAAGAAAAACTGGAAACACCTCACACATGAGAGACAAGAACATCAAAATAGAAAGACCCATAAAATTGCTTGAACCCTATAAAGCTGAGGATCTGGGCGAATTTGAAATCACACAGGCACCGGTTGATCATTCAGTGCCGGGGTCATGCGCCTATCTGATAGAATCCGAGGAGGCCATCGTATACACAGGGGATATCAGGTTCAGGGGCCGGAGAGATCAGGAATCCCGTAAATTCGTTAAGAAGGCAAGGAAGTTCTCCCCCACCATTATGATAACAGAGGGGACGCGGATAGATCAGGATAACAGCACCTTTGAGGAGGACATTGAGAGGAGGACCTCAGACATAGCTGTTAATCACAGGGGGCTTGTGATCATCAATTATCCCATAAGGGACCTGGACCGTTTCCTGACATTCTACAGAGCCGCCGAGAACTCGGATAGGACCCTCGCAGTCAGCCTTAAACAGGCCTACATCATTAAACTCTTCGAGGGCCTGGGTTACCCCCGGCTCAGGGACCTGGCGGTCTACATACCACGGCGGAACTGGGGACTGATAGCTGAGGACGCCTTCGTATGCTTTGATGGGGAATGGATACCTGCAGCTGACCTTCCAGAGGAATACATGGAACAGGACTACAGGGGATGGGAGCGGGCGTTCCTTGAACTTGACAACATCATAACCTGCAGGGACCTCCGGGAGGAACCTGAGGAGTACCTCTTCCAGTGCGATTACTTTGAATTCAAGGAGTTCATAGACATAAAACCGGAGGGGGCAGCCTACATCAAATCCAAGACGGAACCCTCCAATGAGGAAATGGAGATTGATGCAGAGCGTGAGAGTAACTGGCTCAGGCACTTCGGCATATACCAGTACAGAAGGTTCCACTCATCTGGCCATGCAGGGCGCTCAGACCTGATGGGGATGATACGGGATATTGAGCCAGAGTCAATATACCCGATACACACAAGGAACCGGGAAGAATTTTTGATCTTTGAGGATGAGGGTATACGGGTCCTTGACCCTGCACAATGAAAAGGGTGATCGGGAAAATTAGTCTCAGGACTTGACAGTTTTCTTATATGAAAAATTAGGGGGCTTAGCCCCTTCTTATATTTCTCTTTCTGTTACCGGTTGCACTGTTCTTTGCAAGCGTCGTTTTTTTACCTGAAGAGTATATCCCGTAGTAGGAGTTATATGATGCCCTGTTATAGGCTATAACTGCCCTGTAGGATGATGAGCTTATGCCTGAGCCCCTGTTCCTGTTTGCTGTATTGTAGTATATCTTTGCATAGCTTCCCCTTGCAGTTATACCGTCTCCACCGTTTGACTGTACCGTGTTCCTGTAGATGGTTGCTGATGAACCGGCTGCATAGACACCGTAGCCCCTGTTACTGCTGACGCTGGATGAGTATATGACTGAATTCGCGCCACCAGCATAGATTCCATAACGGTTACCATACACCGTGCACTGCTCTATCGTTGCAGTTCCCCTTGCATTCACACCGCAGTTCCTGTTGGCCGATGTTCTGCTCAGGATCATCCTGAAGCTGGCTGTTCCGTACACTCCATCGGTGTTCCTCATGGATGTGCAGTTGTATATGATGGCATTCTTACCGTAGATGGCTATCCCGCTGGCGGTGTTGTCTGTCGCATTCAAGGACCTTAGAATGGCATCGGGACCATTCACTTTGACTCCGTTCTGGCGGTTGGATGTCGTATTCCCCTCGAAAATGTAACTCCTGCCTCCTGAAATCCATAAACCATTCCCCAGGTTGTTGATTGCTTCAAAGTAGGCTATGGTCGTGTTGTACCCTGAGGAGTATATGCCGTTCCCACGGTTGAGGTTCACAGTGACGTCCAGTATCCTTGCATTTATTCCTGTCGAGTTTATACCACTGAGGGTGTTGTTGGTGGCGTTTTTAACGTATGATAGGTATAGATTCTTTCCTGAAGAATGGATACCGTTCATTCCGTTCTTTTTAACCTCAACGAACCATATATATGCATTATCACCCCGGGATGAGACACCGTTCTGTGAATTTGAGGTCACATCAAGGATGATCTGCATACTTGCAGATGGTCCGGTTGAGAGTATGCCGTTCTCACCATTGTAGGATGCGCTGGTTATATAGAAGAAGCTTGCATTTTTTCCTGAGGAGTATATGCCGTTCCTGGCGTTGAAACTGGAATCAACGTATCTGAATGATGTGTTATCCCCTGTGGAGTATATCCCGTTTTCACCGTTGTAATAGGTGTAGGAACTGCTGACGGTGCAGCCAGATCCTGTTATTTTTATGCCGTTCTTCGTGTTGTTCTGGACATAGCAGCCCTGTACCGTGGAGCCATTCCCTGCAACGTATATCCCGTCACCGCCTGAGTACTTGACGGTGTTCGAGTTTATGGTTGCATTTTTTCCTGAGGAGTATATGCCGGTTCCGTTGTTCCTGAGAACAGTGTTGTTTGTTATCACCGAGTTATTGCCGGAGGATCTTATACCGTCTCCTGAGTTAAATGATATGCTGTTTCTGATTATTGAGGCTCCAGATGCATCTGAGGTTACCCCATCACCCCCTGAGAGGTATATGGTGTTCCCCTCTGCAAGACATCCCTCCCCATGGATGAGGATTCCGCTTCCATTGCTGTTTGTTATATTGTTACCCTGGATCCGGGCATTCCTGCCATTCACAACAATTCCATGGGATGCGGAACCGTTTATGTAGCTGCTGGTAATCGTTACATTGTCCCCTGATACCATCACGGCTGAAGCAGGGTTGAGTATCCTTGAATCATTGACCCGCGAGGAATTGCCTGTGATATTCAGGGTGCCTGTGATGTTTGTGCTGCTGAGGTTACATCCGTTTCCGCGGAGGTTCACTGTCCCGTTGACACTGAAACCTGTTATGCTGGAAGGTGCAATGGCGTCAATAACACCATTCAGCTGGACCGTGCCTGATGCAACCAGGGAGATGGTCCTGTTGATCACCATGTTCACCGTATCATAGATGCCCTCCAAGAAGGTGAAGGTATCACCGTCCTCAAGGGTGTGTTCGGTCCCGTTTAGGGTGAAGGTTCCCTGCACCCCGCCGGGTGTGAATACCTGAAGGTAGGTTGTGTTATCAACGATGTAGTCTGCACCGTAACTGGATCCGCTGAGCAGTGTCATCCCAAAAAAGAGAATGAAGCCCCATTTCATTGAGTCTTTAATAATCAGACCTCCTCTTGATTTTCATAACAATAGGTTATTGTTTATCACTGAGATATAAGTTTTTAGAAAATTAACTCAGTGAGATAGAAAAAAATGGAAAGTTAAAGGTTTCAGGCGGCTGGCTGGAGTTCCTGGTATTGCTGTTTTATCTGTTTGTAGGTCCAGTAGTATCTCCACTTGTATCTCCATTTACCCCTGTACCTGTACCACTTCTTGTACCATTTTTTGACCCTGACCTTGTTGACCTTCACCTTGTTCACGAGCTTTGCCGGTGTGTTCTTGATTATACCCATGGTTGAGTTGGTACTGTTGGTCCTAAGGTATTTCATGATGGTGTTGCCTGTCAGCGCGACCGTACCGTTGTAGAGGGTTATGTTACCGTTACCCAGCTGGTAGTAGGTGCCATTGGCAAGCTGGATCACTGGTGTTTCATTGAATATGAGCAGAGGGTATGTCCTGTTTGTTATGTTGCCTGTAAGGGTGTGCTGTAGTATACCGTACTTCACGGTTCCATTCTTGACGATCATGTACTTTATGTTCACTGTCCTGTTGAGTAGGATCGGGGCACTGTACTTTGTACTGTTCCGTGATGGTATGGATCCATCGATGGTGTAGTATACACCGTCAGGGCTGGCTGCTGTCACCCTGAAGACATCACCTTCTCCGGATGTACCCCCTCCTGGCAGTTCACCTGTTAGGATATCATCTGCTGCCGCGGCATGGTTGGCTCCGAGGAGGAACACGGCCACGGATAACAGCAGAAAAGTTGCCATATTTCTCTTGATAATATCATACCTCCTTTTTTTATTTTATTACATCATATTCCAGTATTTTAGTAATATATGATATATAAAAAATATCAAATTAAAATTAACTTTAGTTTTATTAAAAAATTATTTAAGTATTATGGTTTCTTGAGGACATCCCCCGGCCTTAAAACACTCACACCGGTCTCATCACCAACAACCTCAACCTGAATTATCCAGTCCGGCGAATCTGATTCCTTGAGGGCCAGCCTATCCGCCAGGGCCTCGGAAACCCTTTCAGTAACCTCCTCTGGGGACTTTATATACCTGCGGCCGCGGAGGTCGCAGATGACCTGGAATGTCTCGCCTGGTTTAACCTTCTCCGATGCAAGTGCCAGGATCTTCTCCACTATACTATCCAGCCGGGTCCTTACCACAGCCTCAACAGGCACAACCTTGGAAACCACGGTTGTGGGTGAGTTCCTGATTATGTTAACTGCCTCAAGGGGATTCATGTCAAGGTCAAACTTTAAAACGTTTGGAAAATCAGAATCCTTAACCCTGAGCTCCCCCTCATACTGTGAAAGTGCCATTTCTATTTCCTCAAGACCAACAATCTCCTCACCTGCTGAGGCACCCTTCTGGCCACTGAGGGTCACAAGGAGATTGAAATCATCCGGAACCTTCAAAAGATCACCCCCATTATATATTATATCTATGCACATAAGTCATTATCTATTTCTCATGGGGGTATGGCCCTTTACAGGGTTTTATCAGATCTCCAGGGTGCGGATTGATGTAAAGGATGGGCTTTATTCCTCATGGTTCAAGGTCATATATCAAGAATCCGAGTATAAAACCGAATATCCCAAATCCTATAAAACCCTCAAGGGCGGAGCCAAGGACCTCCCAGTCAAGGGCCATTTTACCTATCATGCCCCAGATAAAGAGGGTCAGCGACCCGAGAACAGCCATTATCAGTGATATTTTAAGGGAGTACTGGATTCTATCAAGCAATTCATCACCTTTAACCCAGCTTTTCATGCACCCTTCTCAGTTCAGAGGGTATGTCTATCATCTGGGGGCAGGGCATGCATGAACCACAACCTGAACAGTTGGAGGCACGTTCCTCATCCTTCATTATCTTACGGTACCTGGTTTCAGCACCCCTCCTGCTCCTGAACCTGTAGATGTCATTCAGGAGCCTTAGATTCCCTGGTATGTCAACACCCTCGGGGCAGGGCATGCAGTACCCGCAGCCGGAGCACGGGACACTCTTCCTCATACGGTAGGCCCTTTTAACCTCCCTGAGAATCTCCCTGTCATCATCTGTAAGGTGGTAATCTGCAGAGGCCAGGGCCGTGTTCTCCTCAACCTCAGCCACACTGCTCATACCGCTAAGGACAACATCCACATCATCCATATCCCACAGGTACCTGAGACACCATTCCACAGGTTTCATGGGATCCTCTGCAAGGTCATATATCTCCTGGACCTCCACTGGAATGTTCCTTACAAGCGAACCTCCCCTGAGGGGTTCCATTATAACAGTACCGGCACCCCGGGACCTGGCATATGCTATGCTCTCTGGATTTGCCTGTTCATCATCAACTATGTTGTGCTGTACCTGCACGATATCCCAGTCATAGGAGTCCATTATGTCAAAGAATACACCGACATCGTCGTGGAATGAAAAACCTGTATATATACCCTGACCCCTGACCTCATCAAGGAAATCAAGGACCCCCAGCCCCTTAAGGTGCCTCCAGGAATCTTCCCTAAGATTATGGAGTAAGTATATGTCAATTTTACCCTTTAATCTTCTGCTCTGCTCCTTGAAATAGCAGTACATGTCATCCTTCTTTCGGACCAGCCATACCGGTAGCTTGGTTGCAACCGTAACCCTCTCAAGGTGTTCAGGGTGTTTGCTGAGGAATTCGCCTATGAACCTTTCACTTTCACCCCCATGGTAGGGGTAGGCCGTGTCTATATAATTCACACCCCCTTCAAGGGCGCGGCCCAGTATCCTTTCACCGGCCTTCAGGTCCAGTCTTCCATGGACTTCAGGGAACCGCATAACCCCTATCCCGAGTATGGATGCAGAGATGCCTGTTGAACCAAGTGTCCTGTACTTCATGAATACCACTTATTCAGAATTGACAGCTTTAACAGTCCTTTCACGCTTCTTGGTTGAGTTAAGGCCTTCAGAATCAATTTTCCCTGTCACTGTGCAGGAGGCAGACATCAATCCAGGAGCAGTCACCGCAGACCTCCCGTATAAGGGAGGCTTCCATGTTTTTAAGCTCTGATTCAAGCTCACTGTAGTCCCTGATATCTCCGCTCCTGATTCCAAGGATCTCCATGAGTTTACTGTCCATCCCCTTAACGGACTCATCCCCCATCATGCATGCTTCCCCATCCATGAAGGGGCAGGCAGTGCAGATTTCATCGGCAGAATCAACGATCATTACGGATACTGAGGGCCGGGATCTGAGTTTTCTGATAACCAGCTCCATGTTTTCAGTAAATTCCTCACTGTAACCGTAACCCTGAAAGCCCTGAATACAGAGGAGGTGATGGGCCCTGATGGTAATATCAGGGCAATCTCCATTCAGCCGCCTTTTCAATGTCAACCTCTTCACCGTAGGGCTCTTTGGGTGTTATGGCCCTTGTAAGTGCCGCTGCACCGGTTATCTTGACAAGGTCGCCTGCTATGAAGGGCAGAAGACCCATCACCAGGAGTTCCCAGACCCCTGGGAATGACCCTGTGGTGGTGTACATCCAGAGGCCAAGGACCATGAGTCCTGGTATGTATATGAGGGCAAAGTTTGCAAAGAGCATCAGTCCAAGCATGGGCATGAACTTCCTTGCACGTATGTACCTGTCAACAAGGTGGCCCAGGAAAAGGGCTGCCAGTACGAAGCCGATAAGATATCCTCCCGTGGCACCCATTATGACGTCGATGCCTCCGCTCATCTCCGCAAACCAGGGTATGCCTGCGGCGCCCACTGCAATGTATATTAACTGGCTCAGGCCACCCCAGTACCTTCCAAGGAGAACACCTGACATGAGAACAGCAAATGTCTGGGCGGTTATCGGGACCGGTGTCCATGGGAGGGGTATGACGATCTGGGCCATCACACCGGTAACGCATGCCATGAAGAATGCCATTATGGTCCTGTTGATGAATGTCTGTTCATTTCTCCATCTGAATAGACTGTAACGTATCCTGTAGTATCCTTCCAGGTTAATGTTCATTGATGAAAACCTCCATGAATTTATGGATAAAAGCTTAATGAATATCCCTAAAATAGTTGATCGGGATAGGATAAAAACTTTTTTGATGGATCATCAGGACCCATCCAGGCCTTCAACCCGCTTCACATACTCCATTATCCTGAATTTTCTCTCAAGTCCACGGTCATTCATATACCTTACCTTACCGAATATCTCCCTCTCACCCCAGGCCCTGTCATGTTTTCCAAAGCACCAGGCAACACCTGCAAAGCCATTGGGGTCACGGCCATCAAGCTCATATTTATTGTTAAGGTACAGTGCAATATCATAGGCCTTTTCAGGGTGATCTGTCCATTCAAGGATCTTTTTACCCCAGTACATCCTCATGTATCCATGCATCTTCCCGGTTATAACCATCTCCTTCTGGGCTGCGTTCCAGTAGGGGTCGTGTGTCCTGGCATCCTCAAGTTCCCTGAGGCTGTACTCGTACTCCCTGGGGTCTCCTGCATGCTCCTTGAGGGTCATGAGGGCCCAGTTTGGAAGACACTCTATTGAATGGTAGTTATCACTGTAATGGACGAAGTTTATGCTCAGCTCCCTTCTCACAATCAGCTGTTCAAGGAACTCAGGACATTTCCCGGCCTTTGAAGCCTTAAGTGCAAGGTAAAGGGGGGATATCTGTCCAAAGTGAAGGTAAGGGCTCATGTTGGAGATGCAGTTTTTAGTGGGGTCATTGCGGTGTTCTTTGAAGCACCTCAGTTTTGTTTTAAGGAATTCATCAAAGAGTTCCAGGGCCCTTGAGGTGCCGCCCCTGAAGAATGATGGCCCTGCATCACCCCCTGAAATGAAACCCCTGAGCACCCCTTCAGGGTCAGGACCAGGGTCAAGGTCTGTCTGGAATTTCGGTGTTCCTTTCTTCATCGGGACCATGAATTCAGGAAGCCTCCGGGTTATCCTTGGCCTGAACGTCCCTGCTGAGTATTCTTCCTTGACTGAGGCCTCCTCAACGGGTACAATTATGTTACCCTCAACTGGACAAGGGGGCATTCAAGGCCATCCCTTAAAGGATGGATCCAGCCATCCTCGATGTCAAGGTACCCCATGTCTGTTATAACCGCGGCCGCTTCATCAGAGTATTCCATGACCACATCCGGTGGGTCGCCCTCCTCCACAACAAGGGGGACCCCCACTGATTCAAGGGAGGCCCTGACCTCCAGGAGGCCCTCGGCCATGAATCTGTAGTGGCGTGGACAGGCATCAGGGAAATCCCGGGTAAGTCCGAAAAGGGTTATGAGGGGTTTTCCCAGATTATTGGCGGTTTCAATGGCGTATTCAAGGGCGGGGTTCCAGTGCGTCCTCTGTGATGCGTGCATCCAGTAGAGGACGTATTCACCCTTCCTGTTCACGGCCTCGCTGTTGAGGTGCCGTATCCTTTCCTTCTCTATCATCACCGGACCCTCATAGTGTTCTGTTCTCATGGGGTGCTGCCCCCACTGGCTGTACCATTATACCCTTAAGTGAATTCGTCAGTGAAGGCTTTCCAGTTTTTGGCTAACCCGCCACTGGCTGTCCCATTATAGCCTGAAGTGCCCTCATACTATGAGGGTTACGGGGACCAGTTCCCGGGGGTAGGGTTCAAAGAAGGTCTGACCCTTAAGGTATTCATCATCGAACCTGATAATCCATGATTTAAGGAGACTTATGGGTACTATGAGGGGAAGCAAACCCTTCCTGTAACCCTCAAGGGATTCAAGGAAGTAATTCTTCTCTTCATGGGTCAGTTCTGATGAAAAATGGCCAAAGGCATGAAGAAGTGTGTTGATGTTTCTACCAGGCTTCAGGGATTTCCTGGTTGCCATGCAGAGCATCTTCCGGTACTCTGAGAGCACGGTATCGAAGTCTTCATGGTCCTGCTCTGCTATTATCCGGCCAAGTCTCGCCTGGATGGCGGGGTCATAGGACATGAGGAGCATCTTGTTCTCTGTGTGGAATTCTATAAGGTCCCTGAGTTTGCCAACGGCCCTGAAGTCCCTCATGAGGTATATCTTGATGAGGAAGTCCTCCCTTATCTGCAGGTTCCTCAGGCGCCCCTCATCTTCAACTGCAAGGTACGGGAACCTTTCCTTCACTTTCCTGCCGAAGAAACCCATCCCATCGGTTCTTGATCTGGGGTTATCATCACGGTAGACCTTAACGTTTTTTATCCCGCATGAAGGCGACTTATTCTTTAATATGAATCCATCTATAATTTCAAGGGAGTCTAGGAAGGAGTCTATGAATGAATTCATGTCATCGGTGATGTCACGACCGGTTTCCGGCTGGACGAGCCTCAGGACACCATCCTCTTCAGTTATATGTATCGGTGATCTCGGGATGCCAAGGCCCACCTCCACCTCAGGGCATACCGTTATAAAATCAGCGTATGCAGAGAACTGCCTTACGAAGGGACTTGAAATCATGGACCCATCATACCTGCAGTGGTCATGTTCTATGCACCGGCTCAGGACGATGAGGGGTCTTCTGAACTTTCTCATGAAAGTATATTTAGCTAATATGATAGATAAATTTCACCAGGGAGATCTTCAGCTGATAAAATGACATGCAGAATACTCATACTTGAAGACGTCCCCTTTGACGTCGAACTCATGGAAAGGGAGATAAGGCTTTCAGGGATAGAATTCACATCAATGACGGTTGATAATGAGAAGGACTACCTTGAAGCCCTTGAAAACTTCAAACCTCATGTTATACTCGCCGATCATTCGCTCCCATCCTTTGATGGCCTTTCAGCCCTGAAAATTGCACTTGAAAGGTGTCCGAACGTTCCATTCATCTTTGTCAGCGGTAAGATAGGGGAAGAATTTGCGGTTGAAGCCCTTAAAAGGGGAGCGACGGATTATGTCCTGAAAAGCAACTTTTCAAAGGTCCCCATAGCCATAAAAAGGGCTTTAAGAGAGGTTGAAAAGCAGAAGGAACTTGAAAGGGCGAGAAAATCCCTGATTAAGAGTCACTGGCAGCTCAGGGAGGCCCAGAGGATAGGTAAAATTGGAAGCTGGCACTGGGACATGGAAGCCGACAGACTCTCATGTTCCGAGGAGGGGATGAGGATACTGGGGATAAAGCCCGATGAATTCAGTGGCAGCATCCATGAACTCATTGACAGGATACACCCGGATGACAGGGAGGACTTCAGGAGGCGGGTCATGTCAATGGAATCCTTTGAAGGTGAATACAGGGCTCTGATGGATGACGGTTCCATGAAAATCCTTTTATTCAGGGCCAAGGTTATCAGGGGACCCGGCGGCAATCCGGAAACCCTGATTGGAATAAAACAGGATGTAACTGAGGAGAAAAGGATAAGGGAATCCCTTGAGGCATCCCTGCAGGAGAAGGAGTTTCTTCTTTCTGAGGTTCATCACAGGGTTAAGAACAACCTTCAGCTCATATCAAGCCTCCTGAGACTGCAGTCACGATACATAGATGATGAGAAGTCCCTTGAGATATTCGGGGAGTGCCAGAACCGTGTTAAATCAATAGCCCTTGTACATGAAAAACTCTACGGTTCAAGGGATAACTCCAGGGTTAACCTGCGAGAATACCTTGAGGAACTGGTTAACGAAATCAGGGGGATGTGTAACGGTAAGAACATCATCTTCAACCTCCAGCTGGAGGACATGGATGCTGAAATAGATGTGGCGGTATCCATAGGCCTCATCGTTAATGAACTTGTAACAAACTCCATAAGGCACGGGATTTCCTATGAGGGTGCTGTAACGGTTAAACTTGAAATTATGGATGATGGAGCTATTCTTAAAGTTTCAGATACAGGGAAGGGACTCCCTGAAGGCTTTGATATTGATGAATCTCAGGGCTTCGGTTTAAGGCTCGTTAGGTTCATGCTTGAAAGGATAAATGGAAGTATAAGCCTTGAAGATGGTGATGGATGTAATTTTGTGGTCACCTTCAGGAAGGGTGGGTTATGATGAAGAAGAGGGTGGTTATTGTAGAGGATGAGGAGCTGGTTGCCCAGGACATAAAGGCCATCCTTGAAGATTATGGTTATGAGGTCCCTGCCATATTCCATTCTGCAGAGGATCTGATTGATAACCTTGAAAGGATAAAACCCGACTCTGTGATAATGGATATAATGCTTGAGGGATCCATGGATGGCATAGAGGCTGCAGGTATCATCAGGAAGAAGCATGATGTCCCGGTGATATACCTCACGGCCTACAGCGGTGATGAGATAGTTAAGAGGGCCATGGAGACAGAGCCCTATTCATACATCCTCAAGCCATTCCATGAGAGGGACATCCGCGTCAACCTTGAGATGGCCCTCTACAAGCATGAGGCGAAGAAGAACAGGGTGAGACTTATACAGCAGAGGACCATAAACGAGTACCTTAAGAAATCCATAGCCGAGAAGGAGCAGCTCCTCAGGGAACTCCATCACAGGGTTAAGAACAACCTCCAGCTAATCATAAGTCTCCTCTCCCTTCAGATAAGGTACATCGGCGACCCGGTGATGGAGGAATTTTTCATTGATTACCTCAACCAGTTACGTTCTATTTCCATGATCCATGAACGGGCCTACCCCTCAGGGGGCAGCTATATTATTGATTTTATTGATTATGTGAGGAGTCTCTCAATGCAGCTACTGGAATCACACGGCAGGACATCCGATGTTAAAATAAGAATCCATGGGGATCATGTGGAGCTTAACATGGACACAGCAGTCCCCCTGGGCCTTGTGATTTCAGAGTTAATATCAAATTCACTCAAACATGCCTTCACTGATGGGGGAGGTGAGATCTCCATTGAACTTGAAAAACTTGATGGAAGATACAGACTAATATTCGCCGACAACGGGCCGGGCTTGCCAGAAAACGTTAAATTCCCGGATGGAGGATCCTTCGGGTTCAGGATGATTGATAATCTTTCAAAACAGCTCGGCGGACACCTTGAAATCAGGAGACCTCCAAGGGGGACCATATTTATATTTGAGTTCAGTGAGCAGGTCTACAGTGAGAGGATAGATACCTGAGGATGTTTCTGGGTTTTTTTGCTGTAGTGGAGGGGATAGATAGTTAAGGGGGGGTGTTTCAGGGATATGGAGAGGACAGTTACATGCCATTTCAGACTGTAACTGTCCTTTATCTTTATATCATATTAAGAATCTCATCTATCTTTCCAGGTAGCTTCTCGTCTGCAAGGCTGTAGTGGACCCATACACCAACCTTTCGTGATTTAAGGATGCCGGCCTGCTTTAATACATTTAGGTGGTGTGAAACTGTTGGCTGTGGCTTTTCAAGGGCGGCCATTATCTCACATACGCAGAGCTCCCCACTGGATAGGAGGTGGACTATAAGGAGTCTTGTGGGGTCTGCAAGGGCCTTCAGAATTTCAGACTTTCGGGCTATATCGTCCTCAGATAGTTTTTTCAGTTTCTCCTTAAGGAGCCTTATATCTTCAGGGTTCGGGTTCCCTGGTTTACATGAAGTCATAACAATTACCTTAATTTCTAACCTATTTTCTGTGAACTACAAGTACCGGGACCTTTGAATTCCTCACAACTCTTTCTGACACGCTCCCCATGATGAATCTTTCAAGGGCGTGTTTGCCTGAAAATCCGACAACGATGAGGTCGGCATCCTCATCCTCTGCGACTTTAAGGATTGAATCAGCTGCCTTTCCCTCAACACTCTTTAAAGTGAATTTCAGACCTGACTCTTTTTCTTCTATCCTTTCTTTTACGTGTTTCAGGGCTCTTTCTGATTCCTCCCTGAAGAGCTTGATCACCTTACGGGTCAGTTCTTCAACCGGCAGTTCCGCAACAGGGTATATCTCAGTCACTGTCAGGACTATTAACTCTGCATCATTCTGTTCAGCTATCCTGATGGCGTGTTCCGCTGCGATATTGGAACATTCAGATCCATCTGTAGCAAGCAATATCTTCCTGTACAATTATAAAACCTCCATTTTTTCGTGTCCAGGGGATGAAGATCATGCTGAGGGCATGAAATCAGGGGTCCGCCTGTATTTGGCTGTATCAGCGCTCTGATGCCAGGGTTATAAAAGGGAAGGTCTTCACCTGCTCTTCAGTTTCTTCTCACAGTCATAACAGTACTCTGTGTCTCTATCGGTTTTGAAGAGCTTACCGCAGCCCTTACAGTTCACGTATCTGAGGCCTGATTTCTTTTTCTCAAGGATACCTGTCTGGCAGGCGCAGGCCCTTGAGTTAATCATGGCCTTTATCTTACCCTCAAAGCCCTTCTCTTCATCACTAACCATGATTCTCACCTTGAATGGATTATCAGGGTATCAGCATTAACATGATTCAAAATTAAATGGATTATGAGAGGATTTTTTTGATCTCGTCCTTTGATGCGACCCTCCCCATAATCTTAAGTTCACCGTCAACCGCAAGTCCCGGCAGGGCTGTAAGTCCTTCTTCGAGTATCTTATCCATGTCCTTTATCTTTTCAAAGTCAGCGTCGATTCCAAGTTCCTTAACAGCTTCTCTGGCGTTTTTCTCAAGCATTTGGCAGTTGGCACATCCAGTGCCGAATATCTGTATCTTCATATTTTCACCTCTCTAGATTATAAGGTTAAAGATGTAACCTGTTAGCGTTATTGAAACTGCCAGTATGGCTATGAAGGTGGCGAGGAGTTTTGGTTTCATAACCCTTCTGAGGATTATCATCTCAGGGAGTGATAGGGCTGTTATTGACATCATAAGTGCAAGGGCCGTCCCTGCAGCCATACCCTTCTCTATGAGGGCCGATATCAGTGGTATGGTCCCGGCGGCATTCGAGTAGAGGGGGACGCCTATGAGCACGGCCATGGGGACCGCGAGGATATTGTCACTTCCAGCATAATCCAGGAGGAAGTCTGATGGGAGATATCCGTGTATCCAGCCGCCGATGGCTATTGCGATGATGATGTAGGGTGAAACCCTCCTCAGTATGTTCACTGTTTCATTCTTTGCAATGATGTATCTTTCCCTCAGATCCGGTTGAGGTAGCTCCACATCTGCGGCCCCAAGGGCCTTCATCTTTTCAACAGTTTCATAGACGTAATCTTCCAGTTCCTTCTCCATCCTCAGTTTCCCGATAAGTATTCCTCCGAGGATGGCGATTATGAAACCGGATATTATGTAGAAGGCTGTTATCTCCCAGCCAAAGAGTCCGAGGAGGAGTATTATCGCTATCTCATTTATCATGGGGGAGGATATCAGGAAGGAGAAGGTCGCGCCTAGAGGGACACCAGCCTCAACGAATCCTATGAAGAGGGGGACAGCTGAACATGAACAGAAGGGGGTGATTATCCCTACGAGAGCAGCCAGAAAGTTTCCGGTATATTTATGGCGTTTTTCAAGGAGCTCCCGCACCCTGTTTGGGGGGATGTAGGTTCTGAGGAATGATATAACAAATATTAGGGTTATGAGCAGTAGGAATATCTTTATGGTGTCATAGATGAAGAAGTTAACCGCACTTCCAAGGTGGGATGATGGTTCCAGCCCGATGAGGCTGTATGTGACGTAGTCTGCAAATTCCTGTAGCAACCGCTAACCTCCATTCAAATATTCAAATTCATGGATATATTGTAGCTGAAGCTACATATAAACTTTTTTTATCTGGATGAATCTGAAATCAATATAAGGTATTAATAAAAAACAATTAAAGGAGTTTAGCACGGTCATAGACATTTTTAAGGGTCTGCATGTCCACACTCGTATATATCTGCGTGGTTGAAAGGTTTGAATGGCCGAGGAGCTGCTGTATAGCCCTTATATCCACACCATTCTTCAGGAGGTGGGTTGCAAAGGAATGCCTCAGGATGTGAGGAGTGACCTTCTTGTTTATACCCGCCTTACGGGCATAGTTCTTTATCATCATCTGAACGTACCTTGGAGTCAGGGGGTCGCCGAAGCGGTTTAAGAAGAGGTAATCACTTTCATAGACTCTTTTCTGGAGATAGTCCTCAAGCAGATGCCTGGTGTTCTCATCAAAGAGGACTATACGGTCCTTATCCCCCTTACCTCTTATCCTGATGGTCCTGTCCTGAAGGTCTATATCATTTATCCTCAGGGAGACGAGTTCAGAGACACGGAGTCCCGAGGAATAGAGGAGTGAAAGTATGAGACGATCACGGGTCCTGATGAACACATGAAGCTCTGAGCCGTCATCAGAGACCTCAACAGCATCTATCAGTTTCCTTACATCCTCTTCACTGAGGGACTTTGGTAGCGACTTGGTCCTCTTGGGAGCTTGGACCTCCTCAAGGCAGTTTATTTCACTGAATTCAAAGAACTTCTTCACAACAACGGTTACAAGATATATGTAGTTCTGGGTGACGTTTTTATCCCTTTTAAGATACTGTATGTACCTCTTGAATGATCGAAGAACCCTTCTGTCGTCGTAGAGGTCACCCTCATCCATTAAGAATTCATAAAAGTTTTTAATAATTGATTTATAGGTTTTTATTGTGTTGGGGGAATAATTTCTGATTTCAAGTTCAATTAGATACTCCTCAATGAGTTCAGGGAAATTATAACGTTCAAGAAGGCTCTGGTTTTCCTCTGCAGCTCCATTCATGTTCATTGTATCTACCAGAAAGCCCACTTAAATCTTGCGATTACATGTAACTGCGGTCTATGTTTTCATTGCTGTATCTGTGCTGTGACATGCGCTGTGAACTTGAAAGGTCCTTCTCAAGGGCCTTTTCAAAGCTCTTGTACCTTCTTATGATCTGGTCCTCAACGGAAACAGCTTTCCTCACGGCAACCTCCATGTGCTTGCTTTCAATGTATTTGCTGCCATCCATAACTGCAAGGTCACCGGCCATCCTGACAACGCCTCCAAGGTCACGGAGTCTGAGTGTAAGGGCATCATTTGTGTCATCAATTACCCTTGCACGGCGTCTGGCTTCCTCAATGAGTATCTCAACGGCAGCGGCACGTGCATGGGGTATCTTCCCATCAAGTTCAATCTCCTGTGCAACAAACTGGACTATCTTTGCCCTGTTCTCGTCAGTATCAGGCATTGTGGTGTTAAGGAGAAGTTCATAGCCCTCGCCCTGCACACGTGACCTCAGCGGAGGGAGTATGTACTGCAGGTCTGCAATGTTACATGCCCCCACGAATATGAAGTCGCAGGGGACCTCATCAACCTTCACGGAGCTCCCTGCACTCTGGGGGTTCCTGCCCACAATCGGGAAGGTCTTATCCTGCATTGCACTGAATATGAACCTCTGGAGTCCTGCAATATGGACTATCTCGTCTATGAAGAGGACGCCCTCATGGGCCTCATGGACGGCCCCCGGGACTACCCGTTCATAGGGATGTGAACCGAGGTCCGGGTGGCCGCCGTAGGGGTCGTGGCGGACATCACCAAGGAGTTCGGTTTCACTGGCCCCTGTTGCTTGGACAAAGGTTTTCCTGTCAAGGGGTACTATGACGTTCCTGGGTTTCTCCTCAACCATCTGTCTTCTCTTTTCAAGGGCGCTCTGGTCAAGGACCTTGATTTCATCACCACCGACCCTCTCATAGATAACAACCTCCTCGACACCATCAATGATCCTTGTGGTGGTAACCCTCTTCTGGGGAACGCTTAGGTGACCTGAACTCATCTCAAACATTCCGAGGAGATCCCCTATATGCTTTCGCCTGGCCTTTATGTGTGAAAATTTGTCCCCGCCACATTTTGGGCAGAGACTGCTGTATGCACTGCTGTACTCCCCGCAGTGGATGCACTTGAATCCAAGTCTCTCTGCAACGGCATCCGGAACGCTTTGGGGGTCTATGAGTTCTCCCTCAGCCCTTTCAATTTCAAGGATTTCATTTTCTATTTCCTTGCGGCTTTTAACCTCAACAAAGGGTCTTTCGGGCCTCTCAGGGTTATGAACGACCGTTATCTCCTCGGAGGGTTCCGGCAGATGAAAAGAAAGGGCCTGGGCAAGGAGGGACTTTCCTATGCCCGGCGGCCCAACGAGAAGCAGGTGTCTTCGCTGCTTTGCAGCTATCTTTATCATTGGCATTACATCGTCATGGCCTATAACCCTTTCAAGGGGATCCTCAGGTATCCTGACGTCCTCTGTGGTATTTATGTCCTTCAGATACTCCCGATTCATATCAACATACATTTTTCATGCCTTCTTTCATGGATGGGTCATGTGTGGCCTGTTATCAGTTTCAGGCTGTGGGGTTTTTTTACTATGTCCCCGCTCCTCACGGCCACAAGGTACTTTAGCCCCTTCTCAAAGGAGATGTCCACGAGGCGCTGTGTTATGACCCCATCAAAGACCACTGCGTAGGGGTGGTTGTTGACCCTGCTCAGTTCATCGTAGAGGTTTTCCACCTTCACCTCCTTCAGTATGTTCAGGGCATCATCCAGTATCTCCGCGTTCCCTGTGCCCTCAAGTTCCTTGAGTATGTTCTTCAGGAGGACCAGTTTATCCTCTGTTTTTTTCTTTGAGGGCTGCATTCCGAGTTCATGGTAGAACTGTTCAACAGGGACCTTGTTCCTCAGGGCCATCATTATCTCATCCTTCTCAAGGTCCTCAACCTCCTTTCCGCGGGGCGCCCTTGTCACATAGTCTATCTCTCCCACCTGGAGCAGTTCCTTGAGTATTAATTCGCCTCCGCGGTCACCGTCAACAAAGGCCGTGACCGTTTTCTTCTTTGTGAGATCTGCAACGGTTTTCGGTACACTGACACCCTCAACCGCGATTGCATTCTTTATACCGTACTTGAGGAGGTTTAGCACATCTGATCTGCCCTCAACAACGAGTATCGCATCGGATGTCTCAACGTTTGGGCCTGCTGGAAGCTTCTCCTCACCGTACTCGGTGATTTCATGGACCCTCATAGCCTCCTTAACTTCCTCTATCATCCTGAGGCTTTCAGGGGTCACTTCCTCCATCATGCTGGCGTAGATCTCCTTGGCCCTCTCAACCACCCTTTTTCTTTTAACGGCCCTGACATCCTCCACCTTTGTAACCTGGATGTAGGCTTCGCAGGGACCAACACGGTTGATGGTTTCAAGGGAGGCTGCGAGTATGGCTGTCTCAACACGGTCCAGGCTTGACGGGATGATGATCTCACCCTTTGATTTACCCCCCCTTGATGTTATGTTGACCTTGATTCTACCGATTCTCCCTGTCTTCTGAAGTTCCCTGAGGTCAAGGTCGT
Organism: Methanothermobacter sp. THM-1; assembly: GCF_009914355.1. Taxonomy (NCBI): domain Archaea; kingdom Methanobacteriati; phylum Methanobacteriota; class Methanobacteria; order Methanobacteriales; family Methanobacteriaceae; genus Methanothermobacter; species Methanothermobacter sp. THM-1. The sequence goes on along the minus strand of NZ_CP044013.1, from coordinate 1,163,862 downwards.
TGCTGAGAAGGCCTTCGGTCTGACCGAATATCGCCCCAACGACGTCGGGTTTCTCAACGATTCCATTAGCGTTAATCTGAGCGTGAATAAGGTATTTAGTTGTACTTATCTCTTCTTTTCCCATGTAAACCCTCCTTTTGAGGAATGATGGTTATCAAATTAAATGTAATGATAACTGTCAGATATTATCAGTAGAGGTAGGGGCTGACCTGAAACTTCAGCCTTTCAATGTATGAAGGCAGGCTCTGTATGTCCTTGATGTATCTCCTTGTCATGCCCATGAGTCTGCGGCGTATGCTGAGGTCCGGATATGATCCAAGGCTCTGTATATCCATGTAAAGTCTCCTTGCAAGTTCACTGCCCTTCCTATCAAAATCTGTGAGTATTATGACCCTTGAGGACATGGCGGCCCTAAGGGCGATTTCAGAGAGATTCAAACTGGACCCTGAAACCTTTATGAAGGGTCCGTTGACTCCCAGTTCCCTGAGGGCCTCCTCATCCTTCCGGCCTTCTATGAGAATGGGCACTCCCTGCTCTCCCTGATATTTAAGTTCATCAATCTCATCGTTTATCTGCTGAAGCTTCATAAGAGACATTTTAAGCCCTTTTATAACCTTGATAATATCTATATTTTATATGGAGATACTGATATATAAAATAATCACAGAAGCAATCCAATACAATTATGATTTTTACGGCACCCCTTCTCCGGTATCATGGGGGGTTATAATTTAAATATACTTTTCATCATAATACTTATATCATTTTGATAAAAGAATGGAGGAAAGATGGTGGCTAAAGGCCTTATAAGGATTGTTCTGGATATACTGAAACCCCATGAACCAATAATACCTGAATATGCCAAGTATCTCAGTGAACTGCGGGGTGTTGAGGGTGTTAATATAACCCTCATGGAGATTGATAAGGAGACAGAGAACATTAAGGTGACGATTCAGGGGAACGACCTGGATTTTGATGAGATAACAGAGGCAATCGAGAGCTATGGTGGTTCCATACACAGTGTTGATGAGGTTGTAGCTGGAAAAACCATGGTCGAAGAGGTTACAACTCCTCAGGACTGATTTTATGGTTCGAAGGGGTATAAAACCCATTGAACGTCTCAGGGGTCTTGGCGCTGTGAGGGACCCCACCAGGCTCCTGAAGGACATATCCACCCCACAGCTTTCTGATGCGGTGAAGAGTGTAACCGGTGAAAACAGGGCCATCACATCTCTGAAATCAGTTAACGGGCTGATGGTGGCCGGTCGCGCTGTAACCGCAGAGACATCCAGCCGCGACTGGGGCACTTCAGTCCTGGCGGTTGATGCTGCGGACTCAGGGGATGTTATCTTCATAAGGACCGATGGCGATGAAATGGCTGTATGGGGTGAACTCACATCAATGGCTGCCATGAACATGGGGATTGCAGGGGCGGTTATCTATGGCTCATGCAGGGATCTTGATGCCATCAGGGGTCTTGATTTCCCGGTATTCTCAAGGAGCCATGTTCCCTGCGCAGGGGAACCCCTTGCAGAGGGATCCATAAACATGGCGGTGGAGTGCGACGGTGTGACGGTTGAGCCAGGTGATTTCATCATGGGGGATGAATCAGGGGTTGTTGCTGTACCCTGGAGGCTCATCGGTGATGTTGTTAAGGAGGCCCTCAAGATAAAGGAGAAGGAGATCCTCATAAAGGATGCCTATGGAAGGGGTTTAACCCTCTCTGAGATTCTTGGCTTGAAGTAGTTGATTTTATGGCTGAGAAGGATGTCTTTGCATATCTGAGGGAGAACAGGAAGACCATAATATTCTCCTTCCTTGCCGTCGCAGTCATAATATTCCTTATAAGTTTTTTTGCAGGTTTCGGGGATATACTGGCAGCCCTTGAGGGCACCAGCATGTATTTCCTGGCCCTGAATTTCCTTTTTGAGGCCATGATCCTTTTACTCTGGACCCTCAGATGGAGGCTTATACTTAACCTGGTTGATGAGGCACCGGCCTTTCCAAGGCTCTTTATGATGCTTCTTGCAAGCATATTCGGGAACAACATAACCCCGGGGGCTGCAGGGGGTGAGCCGCTGAGGGCTTACCTCCTCCTGGAGGTTGAAGGGACACCCTTTGAGATTGGCTTCGCATCATCAACTGCTGACAGGGTCTTTGAATTCGTGCCCTTTGCTCTGATATCCATACTCTCGGCGGTACTCATAATGACATGGGATATATCTTTATGGACCAGGCTCACCGTCAGTTTCCTTATATTCACAACCATTGTCATCTTTTCCCTCGCCATCTATGTGGGTATGAACACAAGGATAGCCCAGAGCATAGCCATTTCAGTCACCCGCAGACTTGTCTCATGGATATCCCGTTTCAGGGCAGAGGATATCAAGTTCTCAGGGATACATGACAGGGTGATGTTCTATATAAAGAGGTTCACGGATGGTTTCTCAATGACCCTCAGGGACCGGAGGGTCTTTGTCCTGGGGTTTTTCATATCCCTGATGATGTGGTTCCTTGATGTCTGCCGCCTTTACATATGCTTCATGGCGGTGGGGGTTTCACCACCCATGGTCCCCCTTATCATTATCTATACTGGGGGGATCCTCATATCCCTTCTTCCCCTTCTTCCAGGCTCCCTTGGTCTCAGGGAGGGCATACTTGTGGCCCTATTTGCTGTTGCAGGTATAGGGGCTGATTATGTGATGGCTGCAAGTGTCATTGACAGGATTGCAAGTTACGCTGCACCGACCCTTGCGGGCCTTCTTGCGGCCCTCTACTATGGAAGGCACATCGCAGATAGCCACTGAAATATATAATTATCGAAACATTTATATATGAGTAAATCGAGAATATTCTATATAAAATTTTCGGTGGATTATGAAGATTTTAGGGAATATTTCACATATCTCCAACAGGGGAAGAATCATAGCACGCTCAGAGAGAACACCGAAGCTTGGAGCACCTGTTTTTACTTCTGATGGAAAGAGGATTGGAAGCGTCCATGATATCTTTGGTCCAACACGGAAACCATACATATCCATCAAAACAGGTCGTGCAGTAAACACAGAAAAGTTTGAGAACCGAGTTGGAGAGACTTTATACGAGGGTATAAAGAATGTGAAAAAATGGGGGCGAAGGAAACGAAGGAAAAAATGAGGTCTGATGTTTCTGAAATAGAGAAGGAAACAAAATGCCCTGAATGTGGCTCCGAAGATCTCAGGGGCGACTACGAAAGGGCTGAAATTGTCTGTGGGAAATGCGGGCTTGTCATAGATGATAACCTGGTTGATATGGGTCCTGAGTGGAGGGCCTTTGACCATGAACAGAGGGACAAGAGGACAAGGGTAGGTGCACCCATAACCTACACCATACACGACAAGGGACTCTCCACAATGATAGACTGGAGAAACAAGGACATATACGGAAGGGACATACCGGCAAGGAACAGGGCCCAGTGGTACCGTCTCAGGAAGTGGCAGAGGAAGATAAGGATTTCAGGCGCCACAGAGAGAAATCTTGCATTTGCTCTCAGTGAACTTGACAGGGACTCATCAAGGCTTGGCCTCCCCAGAAGTGTGAGGGAAGCCGCCTCAATGGTGTACAGGAGAGCGGTGGAAAACAAACTCATAAGGGGAAGGAGCATTGAAGGAGTTGTTGCAGCATCACTCTACGCGGCATGCAGAAGCTGCAACGTCCCCAGGACACTTGATGAGATCGCTGAGGTATCAAGGGTAAGCAAGAAGGAGGTTGGAAGGACCTACAGGTTCCTCACAAGGGAACTGAACATAAAACTTCCCCCAACATCACCCGTTGACTACGTTCCAAGGTTTGCAAGTGAACTGGGACTTTCAGGGGAGGTCCAGTCCAAGGCCATCGAAATAATTGAAATGGCCATGAAGAACGGTTTAACATCTGGAAGGGGCCCTACAGGTGTTGCAGCGGCAGCACTGTACATAGCATCTGTTCTTCTGGGTGAGAGGAAGACCCAGAGGGACGTTGCCGAGGTTGCGGGTGTAACCGAGGTAACAATAAGGAACAGATACAAGGAGCTCACAGAGCAGCTGGATCTTGGTGTAACACTCTAGCTGCACCAAACCCCTTTTAAAGGATTTTTGAATCATTTAACTCATCAGCATCCAGGATTAACTTATTTTTAACTGATTTGTTAACATCCCCCTGCGCACTCCCTTATTGTTTTTTTAAGGGCATCTATTATCTCATTGTTACCATCATCGTATCCTTCAAGGTTCTTTCTGTAGATGTCCAGGCGGCCAAGGAACTCTTCAATGGATTCCCTGCGTGTTTCCTCGTGGAATTCACCGTAACCCAGCCTTTCAAGGTAAACAGCATTGAGTATCTGCTCAAACTGGCTCCTGACAGGGACGCTGTAGACGGGCTTCTTAAGGTGGAGGGCCTCGCTTATAAGGGTGAAACCACCGTTTGTGATGACCGCAGCGGCAGATTCAAAGTCCCTGAAGAAGCGGTCCTCATTGAATTTCCTGAAGAGGAGGTTCCCCTCCTCTCTGTCGACATCAAATCCATAGACGATAAACTTCCTGTCAATGCTTCTGAGTATTTCAAGGAGCTTCTCATTGGATTTACTTGTCTGGTAGACCAGGACATGGTCACCATAGTACGGCTTAAGGTTCCTTATCTCCTCCCTCAGTACCGGGGGATACATGGACACCCTCTCAGGGTCCCTGACCTCGGGGAAGAAGTAACTTGTTATAAGGTATCTCCTCGGCCTGACGATAAAGGACCTCACCACGGCCTCGGCCTTCAGCTTGTCCTTCCTGAACCTATCAGGGTACTCGATCCTGCACTTGGTTATAACATGCATGTTGTCTATGCTTATGAGGGGTATTCGAAGCATGTTACTTATGAGGCTGGCATAGAATTCAAAGTCAGAGACAACAACATCCGGTTTAAAGTCCCTTGCTGTGCGGTAGAGGAGCTTAAGGTTCTCCTTCAGGTCCCTGGGGAATGTCCTCATGGCCCTGACAAATGTTTTAACATCATTAACGGAGTTGTCCTCATAGACCGTGTTGAAACCGTATATCTCATGGACGTTATCGAATTTGCTGCTCAGGTATCTGTAGGCGCGGTCACTTGCAAATATGAGTACCTCATGGTCCTTTACAAGTTCTTCCAGGATCACACCGCTCCTTATAGCATGACCCATACCCTCACCGCAGACCGAGTAGAGGACCCGTGGCTTTTTATCATAACCGAATTCGTAGTTGAGGTCCTCTGCACTGAGCCTTTTTCCCATGAAATCATATATCGTGCTCCTGGTGTACTTGAATGCAAGGTTCCTGAGTCCCTCCTTTTCAAGTCTACGGATGGATACAAGCACCCTCGGCTTTCTGAGGACCTTGAATTTACTTATTTTCCCTATCCGTTCTATGTAGTCGGTGTCCTCGCCGAAGTCAAGGGACTCATCAAAGCCCCCAACCCTTTCATGAAGATCCCTCCTGGCCAGTATACCGTAGCAACCGGCACCATGGGGCTTTATGGACTCAACAAGTATCATGAACCTGTTCGCAAATTCATGGAGTATCTTATCCCTTTTCCTTGTTGAAAGTGGTATCATCTGGGTTATTGCTATTCCAAGGCCCTCTGATTCGAACTCCTCAACGGCGTCCCTGAGGTAGCCGTCTGTGAGTACAAGGTCAGCGTCAAGGAAGAGGAGGAGTTCGCCGCGGGCGACGGCAGCGCCACGGTTTCTTCCAGCTGCCGGCAGTCCTCCGTCAACAACACGGCAACCGTAATCCTCAGCTATCCTTAGGGTATTGTCGGTCGAGTCTGCATCTGCAACTATGACCTCGTAGTCCCTGAAATCCTGCCTTTTTATACTTTCAAGGAGTCCTGGAAGGTATTCCTCCTCATTGTAGGTTGGTATGATTATACTGAGCTTCATGTATCAGCCTCCATTGGGGGGATGAGGTGATTTCATATGGTTATAGTGCAGCGAAGGGTAGTTCCACACGGTTTTATACTGAGCTTCATGTCATCCCTCCCTGAAGAATGAAAAGAAGTTCCATGTCATGAAGAAACCATCACACCTGCCCTCAAGGCGGGATGTGAGTTCATCCAGAACATCCATCTCATTCTGGCCTGGCGGCAGCCTTAGAATGACCCTGTCCCCGGTCCCTTCAGCCGATACAACAGGGAGGCCCTGGAGGTTTAGGTCGCCCCGGGGCTCTATAACGGTGACCTCATAGTACTCCGGCACCGAGCCAAGCATTCCCAGCGCAACCCTCAGTACTATGAGGGATGCTATTATTATTGCAGGGATTTTAAGGTTCCATGGACTGAAGGGCACCCTCAGGGCGCTCATACCCAGGATCCCTGAAAGACCCACAAGGGCGGGGGTTGAGAATAGACCGCCATCTATTATTCCTATTATGGTTGAAACTATGGCGAATATCACTATCGCCACATGGAAGTCCCTCCTGTCCCCTGTTGAAAGAAGGCCGAGGATGTATATGGAAATAACCGTGAAAACAAGCCATGGAAGGACGAATCCTGGGATGTAACCTGCAAGTGAAGTGCCCGTATGGATCCCGGATGATGGGGGGATTATTATGGATGTGAGGGGGCTCATTGAAGCCTTGAAGACATGTGAATGGATGATGCTCGTTGATGCAGGCGGGTTAAGTGCCATGAATGTTGTGAAGGGGGATACGCCCATCCCCATTCTGATGACGATCTCCACTAAAAGGCCGGCGGTGTATGTGATGGCTACAAGGATGGCTGCAGCGTAGAGGTAGGTGTTCTTGTCAAGGGTCATGAGCCGATTAAGGGACCCTCCATCTCCAAAGAAGGGTGCAAGGATGAACATGGTGCCCATAAGCGTAAAGAATATCACATCCTTACCCTCAGATGATCCCATCAGGAACACATGGGTGAAGGGTGTTATGATGGAGTCAAGGGCATCAGTTTTAAAGAGGATGATGGCCAGCACGATGAAAACGACACCTGTAAATATGAACCTATCAGATCTCACAGTCATTCACCTAGAAGAAAATTATTAACCGGCAGACACAGATATAGATTTCTCCACTTATAAACTTCGGGGTTTAAAATGGATTTACTGCTCTACACCATGGTACTCCTCATCACGGGGGCGACAGCAGGCCTTGCAACAGGACTCCTTGGTGTGGGAGGGGGCTTCATAATAGTCCCTGCCCTCTACTTCATAATGGAATCCATGGGGATACCCATGGATACTGCCATAAGAACAGCCTTCGGGACGAGTCTTGCTGTGATCCTCCCGACGGCCCTGAACGGTGCCAGGTCACATTACCGGAGGGGATTTCTGGACCTGAAGGAGGCCGTACCCATAGGGGTCCTTGGATTTCTGGGGAGCATGGCAGGAGCATACACGGCAGGCATTTTCAGTGCAGAGGTCCTCAAATCCTTTTTCGGATCACTACTACTTTTTATAGCACTTCAGATGATATTCTCAGGGAAAATTGATCGGGGAAGCAAACTGAGGGGCGCAGCACCCCCCCTAGGATTCATTACAGGCCTGCTTTCAGGCCTTCTGGGGATTGGTGGGGGAGTGGTCCTTGTACCCCTCCTTGTGATGGTGGCGGGATTCGATGTCCTTGAAGCGGTAGGCACATCATCCATTGTCATCGCACTGACAGCAGCAGGAGGCACGGTCTCATACATATACAGTGGCATTGGAAAGGCCTCACTCCCCTTTTCTGCAGGATACGTGAACCTCTTGCAGTTCATGGTCATAGTCTTCATGAGCATACCCTTCTCATGGATCGGGGCCAGCCTGGCCCACAGTGTTGATGTGAGGTACATAAGGTATCTTTTCATCGTCATGCTCCTTTTAACGGGCCTCAGAATGATTTTTTAAACCTTGAAGGTGGTCCGTGGCATTCGGGAGGTTTCTGGCTACTTAGGATCCTTTGAAGTGCTTTCCTGATGATATCCTCATTATTTAGCAATATATATAAAATAAAATGAACATAATAAAAATGGAGGTGTTGAGTTGCTGAAAAAATGGGCGGGTCTCTTTTCTCTTATACTGGGTATAATATTTCTCATATCCCCTGTCTTAGGGGTTACAGCGATAAGCATTCTCACGGGTCTTGTACTCACGGCTCTGGGGGTCTGGATGCTGCTTAATGGCCTCATGGCAAGGAAGTACATGGAAGTCAGCATACTCTGGATAGTATTCTCGCTGATAGCCCTTGCAGTTGGCATGATTCTGGCATTCAGAGTTGTACTCATAAATCAGATTGCAGGGGCATGGTTCTATGTTACAGGCGTCCTTCTTATAGTGGCGGGTGTCATGATACTTTCAGCAGGGTACGAGAACTACATAAAAAGAAATGCAGGGATAATAAGCGCCATATTCGGCCTTATCTACATAATAGCTGGTTTTTTAGCCTTTAACCCGGTTTTCATCGGTGTCCTTGTGGGCCTGATACTCGTACTGCATGGGGTTATGGTGCTGAGGTCACCATGAACCCTACCCCCGCAGGGAGAATATAATCCATACAATCACAAAAACAGCGAACACGACGTAGAAGAGCGTCCTTGTCCTCCTCACCCTCTGCTGGTTTCTGGAAAGTATCTCCTGGCATCTCTCTGAGCATGTCCTTTCATCCAGGGGTATCGGGTTACCGCATACCGGGCAGTGCTTGTGCGGGTCAATCATTATCTACACCTCCATTATCATTCAGGAATAACAGCAGTACCTATATCTCCATCAAGGGCCCTTAAAAGGTTTTCAGGGTCCCTCCCATTCACTATAAGTGTCTTCACACCGGACCTCTTTATCATCTGTATGGCTGTATGATCAAAGAACTCATAGGTACCGGCCTTCACATCACAGCCAATAAGGTGCTCCAGCATTTCACTGGCTGTTATCTCCGGGTAAAACCTTGCATCAGGGTGCTTTTCAGGGTCACGGTCATAGAAGCCATCAACAGATGTAAGGTTTATCATGAGGTCCGCGCCTACCGTCTCTGCCAGGATGGCCCCGACGGCATCCGTACTGTGGGCCGGCTCGGTGCCACCCATAACAACTATCCTCCCTGATGTTGAGTACCTCAGCGCTTCCCTGAAGTTCTCCGGAACAGAGGGGTATGCGCTTTCACCTAGGGCTGTTATGAGCATCCTTGCGTTGAGCCTTGTAACATCTATACCTATATCATCACAGAGGGCCTCACTCGCCCCCAGCTCCCTCGCAACCCTTATATAGTCCCTGGCGGGTTTACCTCCACCTACAACAATAAAGAGTTCATGTTCATCCCGCAGTGAATTCAGGACATCCGCGTAGGATCTGAACATTTCATGTGTGAATTCACTTATAATGATTGATCCTCCGATGGTAATCACAATCCTCATATTAAATCACCGTGAAAATCAGCTGGCTGTCTTCATTTCAGTTATGATCAAATCCCCTTATATCTTTTTTCTGCAGACTACCAAAACTTTATAATTACCGGCCTCCATATACACTTACAGTTTATTTTATCATTTTTATGAGGAGTGATTCACAGTGAGTGAAGTATCATCAAAGGAACTTTATGAGTTCAAGAGGACCCTCCAGGAACTCTCAGAAAAGAAGGGGAGGGGGACTGAACTCGTATCGGTCTATATACCCCCTGACAGGCAGATCAGTGATGTTGCCAAGCACATGAGGGAGGAGCTCAGCCAGAGCGCCAACATTAAAAGTAAACAGACAAAGAAGAATGTCCAGTCAGCCATCGAGGTTATAATGCAGCGCCTGAAACTCTTCCCGAGGCCCCCTGAGAAGGGCCTGGTCATGTTCGTCGGCATGATACCCCGGGGAGGGCCGGGGACAGAGAAAATGGAGACCTACGTCTTTGAGCCCCCTGAACCAATCAAGACTTACATCTACCACTGTAACTCAGAGTTCTACCTTGAACCCCTCCAGGAGATGCTTGAGGAGAAGGAAACCTACGGCCTAGCCGTCCTTGACAGGAAGGAGGCCACCATAGCCACATTGAAGGGTAAACGGATCGACATACTCAAGACCCTCGCAAGCGGGGTGCCTGGTAAGCACAAGGCAGGCGGACAGTCACAGAGGAGGTTTGACCGTCTGATAGATCTGGCGGCCCATGAATTCCTCAAGAGGATAGGGGACCATATGAATGAGGCCTTCCTTCAGATAGAGGACCTTAAGGGGATTATACTTGGAGGACCTGGCCATACTAAGGATGAGTTCCTTAACGGTGATTACCTCCACCATGAGCTGAAGAAGAAGGTAATCACAACCGTTGACACATCTTACACCGGTGAGTTTGGTATCAGGGAGGTTATAGACAAGTCAATGGATGTCCTGAGTGAAATAGATGTCATGCGTGAGAAGAAGCTCGTCCAGAGGTTCCTCCGGGAACTCATAAATGAGGATGGACTGGCATCCTACGGTGAGAGGGAGGTCAGGAACCACCTCCAGATGGGTGCGGTTGAGATCCTGCTCCTCTCGGAGGACCTTAAATATCAGAGGGGGACCTATGAGTGTGCTTCATGCGGACATAGAATGGAAAAAACAGGAAAGGACCTTCCAGACACCGATAAGTGCCCTGCGTGTAACGATCAGATGAGGATAACCGAGAGGCGCGACATGATAGACGACCTTGTTGAGATGGCCGAGGAGGTCGGAACCGAGGTTGAGATAATATCCACCGAAACAGAGGAGGGTATGCAGCTCCTCAGGGCCTTCGGAGGGATAGGGGCCATCTTAAGGTACCGTCCATAGTCCCTGCCTGCGTTACCTTTTTTTGCGGTGAGGTTGCTGCTGTGCTTACTAAGGTACCGTCCATGGCCCCATGTTTTCCCCTTACCGCGGGTTAAACTACTGCCAGCAGGAGAAGGAGGTGCAGCGGCCCCTCAAGGTCCGCCACAAGGGTTGCGTTTTCTGTGCCCATTGACTCTTTAAAGTGAAGGTAGAGTGCTGTGTATAGGCAGAGGACCACGGCAGGAGATGCAGCTAGGGGTATCCCTGCAAGGAAGATCCCTGAGAGTAATATGGCTGCATTAACGCCATTTATAATCTGAAGCACCTTCAGACTCTTTCTTTCACCGTAAACTACAGGAAGCGTCCTTAGACCTCTGAGGGAGTCGGATTCAATGTCCTTGTAGTCACTGAAGGCTGTGTTTATGTAGACCTTCAGGAAGATGAAGATGAACACTGCAAGTGAGGAAGGCCAAGGGAAACACTGGTTCTGGATGAAGAGGGGTGTAACCGCCCATGAACTCCAGATAAGTCCAAGGTATATGTTCTTGAAGCCGGTGATCCTTTCTGTAAGGCCCTTGAAGAGCCCTGCATAGAGTATCCCTGTTACGAACATGGCGGCCGAGAGGATGATCATCCATATGTTCATGCAGCATATGAGGAGGGCTATAAGGAGTAAGAGATAGGTGACGGTCAGCTTCATGCCCCATCTGCTGATGAAACCGCATCGTTCAGGGTTTGTTGCAGCGTCATCTTCAAGGTCCGCGAGGTAGTCATAGGCGTAGACGGTGAGGGGCAGCATGAAGGATATGGCTGCAGTGACAGGCTGGCATGGTATTCCCATGAACACCGAGGATGTTACAAGAAGGGATGGTCCCCAGAGGGCCGGGATGAAACCTCCGTATAGGAAAAGGTTCCAGAGGGTTATAAAAAAATCCCTTAAAGGGGTGGCGTTTTTAAGAATATGGTTTTCATATCTGTTTGCTGACATAGTATTAACTATGTCTCAGCTGGCAGTTATCTTATAACAGCAGATAAATTTAGCTGAAAATTTTTCATTTTTTTTAAGGGTTATGGTGGTATTTTGATGCCTGTTCGCCTGGTCCAGGGGCTTCTAGGGTGCGGTCGGCGTCCTTATTGGAGGGTATGATGCTTTATGTTCACTGGAGCCTGGAAGTTAAGGGAAGGGGGTGTCTCTAATGTCCCTTCAATGAGGAAAAATCTATTAGAATGAGCTTTTCCTTCCATGCCTGAACCATATTGTGAACCGGATGATTCCCGGAAAAATAGAATTTGAAGGGGGCTTGTGGTGGATTCAGTGGATTGTTTCTGGAAAAATTAGAATTTGAAGAGTTTATCCCAGTCTCCTGACCCTTATCAGGGACTCAACAGGCACACCTGCAACCTCGGATATGCCCTTCTTATCGATGAGAACGGTTACAGCTACAGGAGTGGCTCCCTGGGATTTAAGGACCTCAACAGCCTCCCTTATGGTCCTCCCGCTGGTTATAACGTCATCGACCACAACAACACGCTTACCCTTAACCCTTGCAAAGTTACTGCTTATGGCTCCCTTAGCTTCCTCATCCTTCCTGTGTTTCACAGGGTGAAATACTGCAAGGGATGTTTCAAGTCCGGTTTCAACACCCATAACATCAGCCATGAGGGTTGCGAAGGGCACGCCGCTTATGGCGATACCGAGGACCACATCAGCAACACCGTACTTGAGGGCCATGTCGGCCATGGCAGCAGAAACATACCTCATACGGGATGAGCTGCCACCAAGGCTTTCCCAGTTAATGGCAAAATCCACAGGGGCCTCCTTCTTTGACATGGAGGTGGTTGTCTGGAGTGTAAGCCACCTTGCGGTGTCCTTTGACACGTTAAGTTCATCGGCAATCTCTCCAGTTGTAAAGCCCCTGTTTCTGAGTTCCTGGGCCTTCTTTATAAGTTCATTTTCCATAGCAGGCACCTCTTAAATATCTCCATTAAGTTTTATGGGTCTGTGCTCCCTGGCAGACTTCATTGCAGCAAGCACGGTCCTCAGGGCATATATACCGTCTTCACCGGTGATTTCAGGTTCCTCATCATTTATGACGGATGAAAGGAATGATTTAATCTCATTCTTCAGTGGTTCCTCATGCTTTATCTCTATGTCCTGTGCGAATTTACCGTAAACATCGAGTTTCTGGTCAATGTAGTCCACATTGATTATGCCGTCGGTCCCTGTGATGGCCAGCTTCCTTCTCTTGTAGGGTGTTAACCAGTTAACCTCAAGGATCCCGGTTATCCCGCTTTTGAATTTGGTCATTATCTCTGCATGGTCCTCATACTCACATTTTTCAAGTATGCTTCCCATGACAGCGTATACCTCTGCAACGGGTTCACTGAAGAGGTAGTGCATAACGTCAAGGTCGTGTATGGCCAGGTCAATTGTAACTCCAACATCCTTTATCCTTGGGGGGAAGGGACCCACCCTCTTTGCTGATGCTGAAACCACGTCTCCAATCACATCATTTTCAATGAGTTCCTTCGCCTTCTGCACGGCAGGGTTGAATCTTTCAACATGCCCCGTTCCAAGCTTCAAACCCTTTTTACGGGCCGTGCTCACCATCTCCATGGCTTCTTCTATTGTGAATGCGATGGGTTTTTCAACAAGGACGTGCTTGTCATGTTCAAGGGCATCCATCACTACCCTGTAGTGGTGGGTGGTTGGCACGCAGACACTTACAACATCTATTTCAGGTATCTCAAGGAGGTTTTCATAGTCCACGTATCCAACAGCGTCATACTTGTTGGCGACCTTCTGAAGGGTCCCCTTCATGATGTCTGATACAGCTATAAGATTCGCGTTTTCAAGTCTGTGGTAAACTCTGGCATGGTTGTAACCCATGGCTCCGACACCGATTACACCCACATTTATCTTTTTCAAATATAATCCTCCATTTCCTTGGCAGCTTTTTTACCGATATCTTCTGCTTCACCCAGAGATCCTTCAACACTCAGCTTCCTGAGTATCTCACCCTCCCTGGTTAAAAGGACAGCGTAGAGTCTGAGTTTTCTGTCCACGGCCCTTGCAATGACCCCCAGCGGGCACTGGCACCCAGCACCCAGCTCCCTCAGGAGGGTTTTCTCGGCGGTGACCTCCTGGATTGAGGGGTAGTGTGTGATCCTTTCAACATCACCCCTGATGTCACTGTCTCTTCTTGTTATAACTGCGAGGGCCCCCTGGCCTGCGGCGGGTGTGAAGTAGTCAAGCGTGAATCTCCTTTTAATGAATCTCTCAAGCCCAAGACGTTTTAAACCCGCCTCGGCCATGATGGTGGCGTCAACCTCGCCTTCCATAACCTTTCTTATCCTTGTATCTATATTTCCTCTTAGGGCCCTGAGCTTAAAATTTTTTTGGTGATGGTTGCAGAAGGCCTCCCTCCGCAGGCTGCTTGTCCCGAGACCTGAACCCGGTGGAAGTTCATCCCAGTCCATCCGTGATATCAGAACCTCATTTGGGGATTCCCTCACAGGGACTCCTGCAATCACAAGGTCAGGGTCCAGTTCGCTTGGCACGTCCTTGAGGCTGTGGACGGCAAGGTCAACCTCCTCCTCCAGGACTGCCAGGTCCAGTTCCCTTGTGAAGAGGCCCCTTGAGTCAATATTGTAAAGCTGAGAATCCTTTATCCTGTCACCCTTCGTTTTTATGATCTTCCTTTCTATGTCTTCACTGCAGATCTCCTGGAGCATCCCGATAACCTGATCTGTCTGTACCAGGGCCAGGCGGCTTCCCCGTGTTCCAACTATCAATGAATCATCTCCGGTAAACATTAATCACTTGAAGAATTTATGATGTCCCCTTTAATAATTTTTTTAAATGCACTGTAGGGTGCATCCAGGTTCAGAGGCTGAAGTCTGTCTGAGTGAAATCAGGGACCCTTCACTTTCTAATTATCTCCGAGGGTTCACCTCCTTGTAAGGTCACCGTACACTGACCTGTAAATCATGAGGACCGTGTCGTGCTTCATCGCAATCCTGAGGGCGTCTTCAGGTCTCCTGAAATAAACAGCATCGATTCCCATCCCCTTCATGAGGCTGTATCCAAGTTCATCAACAAAAATGAACTGGAGGTCACTTCCTTTGAGGGTCCTGATAAGTCTTTCCTCGTCTATTTCTTCACATGTAACCCCGTATCTGCCCCCGATGATCACAACGGGGTCTGTGAGTTTTTCCACCATTTCAAGGGAGTACTCAACTGCCCTGACATTGAGGCCCGGGTTTATCTCCTCAATGATGGTTGTGCCGTTGAACTCACGTATCGAAGTCCTTCCAGGTATGCCCCTGAAGTTCCTAAGACCCTCCTGAATCCTCTTCGGATCTTTACCAAGGGTTAGGGCCGCGCTCACCCCTGCAAGGACATTCTGGAGGTGGTGTTCTGCAGGTGCAAATGTTTCTACACTGAACTCGGTTTCAATAACATCACCCTTCAGTGTTTCGAGTCCATCGATAATCAGGGTGGCCGATGTTGATTCAAGGCCATATTCAACATCGGATGCATGGACACAGGCACGGTCATCGGTGACAGAGAAGGTGTTTGTAATATCCCAGAACCTGTCATAGTATCTCCTGAAGGCTCCGTACTCACAGCAGACTCTCCTGCTCCTGAATATCTGTGATTTTGCCCTGCTGGCACTTGAGGTGCCCTGTCTTATGGGATAGTCCTCGGCTATGTTCGTCAGGACACCAACATCTGCAAGTCCTGTTCCTCCAAGGGAAACCTCGAATATGGCGGTCCTGCAGTCACATTCACCTGCAAGGCGTACAGTTTCAATCATATTTGCAGGGGTTATGCTTATATCCCTTTTAAGGAGATCATCACCGGCATAGGATCCAAGGCTGCTGAGAATGAGGGGCTGAAGGTCCCTGAGGATCTCCCTGAGGATCCATACGGTGCTGGTCTTGCCCTTAACACCTGTAACCTCCACCAAAGGGATTTTCGCTGATCTTTTCCATGATTCAAGGAGACGACCAGTTATCTCATGATGGGTCATGTCAGTTCTTTCCAGGGGGCAGTGGACAGGTGCTATGACCGGCGAACCGGTATCAGGACCCGTTACAAGTTCGATGCCATTATCGGTCAGGAGTTTAAGGTCATCCTCACCAAGCGTACCGTATATATCCCAGGCAAGCACCCTGTCAGATTCCCTCTTCAGTTCAAGGGCTATTGTAACACCGCCATGAGTAAGGTCCACCACGAGGGGGCTGGCTGAAGCGTCAGTGGCCCTTGATTGAATCTATACCACCCTCTATTAGTTTTTCACGGACCTTACGGTAGAAGTCCTTACTCAACCTTACAAAATGGGCGCAGCTATCTGATTTCCTGAATATGACCTCATCCATATGGTTTATCTCCTCCTCATACTGGCCGTCAATAACTGCAATGGCCTTCTTTCCCTTCCTGAGTAGTTTGACCTTTATGGTGCTTTTATTTGAGACCACTATGGGCCTCGCGCTGAGCTTAAAGGGGCATATGGGCACTATGAGGAAGGCCTCCACGCGGGGGTCTACTATGGGCCCGCCGGCTGACATGGAGTAGGCTGTGGAGCCGCTTGGAGTTGCGATGATTATACCATCGGCCCTGAGCTCCTCAACGATTTCATCATCCACAGATATTTCAATGTGGAGCATCTTGGCGGGTTTACGCGTCATCATAACCACCTCATTGAGGGCCAATGGCAGTTTACCGTTATGATGGACGCTGAGGAGGGTCCTCTTTTCAACAGCATACTCACCCATCAGGACGTCTTCAAGGGCTGAAAAAACATTCTCAGGGTCTACTTCAGTCAGAAAACCAACAGTGCCCATATTTATGCCCAGTATAGGTATCTCCTTACCCTCTATAAGGCTCTGGGTTCTTAGTATCGTCCCATCTCCGCCGATGGTGACTATCATGTCTGCATCCATGTCCCTTATATCCGCACCATACTCCCTGAGGATGGGGAGTTCCTCTGTGAGTTTAAGGTCGACTGTGAGCTCAACACCCCTGTTGAGGAGAAAGGATGCAACTCTACCTGCAAGCTCAACGGCTTCAGGCATGTCAAAACGGGCAACAAGGCCTATACGCATTATATGACCTCCAGAGTCTTTACTGTTTTCTTGTGGCTGGTTGAGGGGCCTGTATGCATTATATGACCTCCAGGGTCTGCATTATTTTTCTGTGAAGGTTAACGTTACCCGCAGCGATAAGGGAGGTTCTTGCCTTGACGTTAAGAAGGCCGTTTATAACTTCCCCCCTTTCATCTGTCACCACACCACCTGCCTCCTCAACGATGAGCTTTGAGGCGGCAATATCAACTATCCTGAGGTTTTCCCTGAGGTCCATGAAGGCGTCATAGGACCCGTTCGCCACGTATGCCAGTTCAAGGGCAACAGAGCCCAGTATACGCATACGGCGTATAACCCGGCATATGTTATCAACCCTTTTGAAGCGGGTGCCGTAGATGAATGCACCGAGAGATGTCCTTTCAAGGGAACTCTGTGATGATGACTCAATCCTTTTATCATTCATGAACGCCCCCTGGCCCCTTATGGCCCAGTAGAGGTCACCCGTTGCAAAGTTCTTAACAAAACCCATCCTGACATCCTTCATTGAGGGGAGGTCGCTTCCAGGAATATATTCTGCAACTGCAATGGATATCCCGTAGAAGGGTATGTTCCTTATGGCGTTGCTTGTACCATCAAGGGGGTCCACCACAAAGATTATCCTGGGCTCATCATCACCGTCCTGGTTTATGTGAAGGACTCCTATCTCTTCACTTATTATTGTAACGGGCCTCATGGTGTTTTCAAGGACACCTATGGCCTCGTCCTCTGCAACGAGGTCTATGAGCTTTGTAGGTGTTCCATCAGCCCCCATTTTGATTATCTCACCTGCATCTTCTGTCCCCACAAGGGGAGCTATGGCCCTCTCAACCTGGTCTGCCATCCGCATGGCAACGCCCTTCCAGTAATAGGTATCTGATTCTTCCATGGAACCCCCTTCCTGGTTTCAGTCAAGGTATACGAGTGCAGATACTGCGGCACCACACCTCTCAACAGTATGATTTATCTCTTCAACTATTAATTCCTTTATTTCAAGGCCCCTCACAGACATCATATACTCAACCATTGATACGGCCTCCCTCCTCACATCCTCAGGGTCCCTGTTCACCCCGGAGTTCTCAACCACACATCCAAAGTCACCGGATGTTGCCGCGGCGATGGCTGCAGATATAAGGTCTCCCCTCCTGTCGGATATCTTCCGGGAGAGGACGCAGTTAACCATTGATCCGGGTTCAAGTTCTGGAAGTTCAACTATCCTGGTGTCCCTTGGAAGTATACTTGACACCCTGATGAGATTGACATCCCCTATCCCTGCTTCAAGGAGTGCGTTGTCAAAGGCATTCAGTCGGGTGGGTCCTTCAGCAGCACCTGATGTTATAGCAACCTTCATGTTCATCACATCGCAAGAGTCTCATCCTTCTATAAGTTTTTATATACATGTCGGCTTACTAAGAGTCTCATCCTTCTATAAGTTTTTATATATGTGCACCAGATTAATAGATATACACTGAACCACCATATCACTCATTTTGACGGAGGTAAAGATAAATGTCAAAGAAAGTAGTTGAAGTTAAGACGCTTAAGGTTGGAAAGTACGTGATCATTGACGGAGAGGCATCAAAGATCACAAACATCTCAACATCCTCCCCTGGTAAGCACGGATCAGCCAAGGCCCGTGTCGAGGCAGTGGGGATATTCGACAACCAGAAGAGGAGCTTCGTAAAACCAGTGGACTCAAAGGTGGACATACCCATAATCGACAAGAGAACAGCACAGGTACTGGCCATAATGGGAGAGGACGTCCAGTTAATGGACCTTGAAAACTATGAGACCTTTGAAACACCAATACCAGATGAACTCCGCGACCAGCTGGTTGAAGGTGTTGAGGTTGAATACATAGAGGCCCTCGGCCAGAGAAAACTCATGAGAACCAAGGGATAGGGCCCTTAAACATGCTTCTACACACACAGAACCCACTGAAATTTGCTTTTTCCACAGAGGACCCTGATAATATTCCGGAGCTTTCCTTCGGAATAATAGGGGTCCCCTTTGATTCCACTGCAACATACCTCCCGGGGACGCGATTCGGTCCCCAAGCCATCAGGGAGGCTTCCTACAGCTTCGAATCATACAACCTCAGGTTTTCAGGTAATGTGAAGCTGAACAGTTTTGATTTTGGTGACGTTAATGTCTCCCACGGTAACTTCAGGTCAACCTCAAAGTTTATCAGGAGCTCTGTTTCTGAGATCCTTGAAATGGGACTCAAACCCATCATACTTGGCGGTGAACACACGGTAACCCTCCCGATGCTTGAAGAGTTCAGTGAAGGGGGGCTCATCCATGACCTTACGGTGATCCACATCGACGCCCACATGGACATGGCCGACACCTATACCGGTGAGAGGTACTCCCATGCCACCGTCATGAGGCGGGTTCATGAACTCCAGCCATCGGGCATACTGCAGCTGGGGGTCCGGTCGGCATCAGAGGAGGAGGTGGAATTCGTCAGGGAGAACGGGATAGAATACCACACAGCCCATGAGATAATGGACAATCCAGAGGGCGCCCTCCGCGCCATCAGGAGGATCAGGGGACCCGTGTACCTTTCCGTGGACATTGACGTCCTTGACCCGGCATACGCACCATCTGTTGGGAACCCCACACCCTGCGGACTCACACCCTTCATCATGGAGGAGCTCACTGCCGCGGCAGCGGAAAAGGAGCTCCTTGGATTTGATGTTGTGGAGGTGGCCTCAGGGACTAGGGGTGATCAGACATCCATAAACGCTGCCAAGATAATCTACGACATCCTCACCATCACCTGAAAACCGGTGAAGCTGCCAGCAGATTTTTATATTCCCCAGTCCAATTCTAACCTATCAAGCTAAAATGGTGTTTGCTATGAATTCTCGAGAGGTGGAACTAAGGGGTCACATAATCGACAGTCTCATACTCCCCAGGGCCCTTGATATAATAATGGATATGGGTGGAGATTTCCAGATACTTGAGATCGAGATAGGTAAAAGGAAATCGGATCCAAGCCATGCAAGGATACTGGTGGAGGCAGAGACACCCACACTTTTAAACAAGATACTTGATGAACTGAGTGAAATAGGGGCCTCCATTGCTGAGATAAAGGAGGTCCAGCTCAGAGAGGCTGAAATGGACAGGGTGCTCCCTGAGGACTTCTACTCAACAACAAACCACCAGACCTTCATATATTATGGTGGTGAATGGGTGGAGGTTGAGGGAATTGAAATGGACTGCATGATAGTGGTTGACCCCAAAACCCGAAGGGCCAGATGCAAACCCATAGGCAGGATAAAAAAAGGCGACCTTGTCGTTGTTGGCAGGGAGGGTATAAAGGTTGTTCCACCCGAAAGGCCCAGGGGGAAGCAGGGCGTCTTTGAATTCATGGGCAGCGATGTTTCAAGTGAAAAGCCCCTGGTAACCACCATAAAAAAGATAGCCTCCGAGATAACTGAGATAAAGAGGCGCGGGGGTAAGATAGGCCTCGTTGGAGGACCTGCAATTGTACACACGGGCTCAGCCCCCGTCATCGCCGAAATGATAAGGGAGGGCTTCATAGATGTTTTATTCGCAGGCAACGCCCTGGCCACCCATGACATAGAAAATGCACTCTACGGCACATCCCTGGGCGTGGACATAGAAAGCGGTGAATCAGTGAGCAGAGGACACAGACATCATATAAACGCAATAAATGAGATAAACCGTGCAGGTTCAATAGGCGATGCCGTGGAGAAGGGTGTTCTAAGGTCAGGGATAATGTATGAGTGTGTTAAGAATAACGTCCCCTTCGTCCTTGCAGGTTCAATAAGGGATGACGGACCACTCCCTGATGTTATAACAGACGTTATAGAGGCCCAGGAGGAGATGAGGAAATACGTCCAGGACCTTGACATGATCATAATGATAGCCACCATGCTCCACTCCATCGCAACGGGCAACATACTCCCATCAAGGGTGAAGACGATATGTGTTGATATAAACCCTGCAACCGTCACCAAGCTATCTGACAGGGGGAGCTCACAGGCCGTGAGTGTGGTGACCGATGTGGGCGCGTTCCTGCCCATCCTCCTCCATGAACTCAAGAAGATGAACAATGATGGGGATTGAATTGATAAGGGGCAACATCCTCAATGTCTTCACAGGTGACATCTACCCCGCTGAGATCGAAATAGAAGATGGAATAATAAGGGCCGTCAGGAGGATAAGGGGGGAGTACGACCACATCATTCTACCCGGATTCATAGATGCCCATGTCCATATTGAGAGTTCAATGCTCACACCATCATCCTTCGCATCCGCAGCGGTACCCCACGGGACGGTGGCGGCTGTCTCAGACCCCCATGAGATAGCAAATGTTATGGGTGTTTCCGGGATCGACTTCATGATATCTGATTCATCAGAAGCACCCATGAGGTTCTACTTCACTGCACCATCCTGCGTACCTGCAACTCCCTTCGAGACAGCGGGTGCAGAGATATCAGCCGGTGAAATAATGGAGCTCCTTGGAAGGGACTCCATCGTCGCCCTGGGGGAGATGATGAACTTCCCAGGGGTGATAGCAGGGGATGAGGAGGTCACAGCAAAGATAGAGGCTGCAAAGGCGATGCGCAAGCCCATTGACGGTCATGCACCCCTCCTCTCAGGGGACGACCTCTGCACATACATCGCCGCAGGCATATCAACCGACCATGAATGTGTGACAGCCACTGAGGCCATTGAAAAAAGGGAGCTCGGCATGAAGATCATGGCAAGGGAGGGTTCAAGTGCAAAGAACCTCAGGGACCTTCTGCCTGCCGGCTGCGATTTCCTGGTATCCGATGACATCCACCCCGGGGATCTTCTGAGGGGGCATTTGGACCTTGCACTCAGGAGGGCGGTTGAGTATGGCGCGGATCCTGTGGAGGCCGTCCAGAT
This sequence comes from Methanothermobacter sp. THM-1, assembly GCF_009914355.1. Lineage (NCBI taxonomy): Archaea > Methanobacteriati > Methanobacteriota > Methanobacteria > Methanobacteriales > Methanobacteriaceae > Methanothermobacter > Methanothermobacter sp. THM-1. The sequence goes on along the minus strand of NZ_CP044013.1, from coordinate 1,142,099 downwards.
GGTAACCATAAACCCTGCATCACATTACCGTCTGGATACAGGCGCCATAGCCCCTGGGATGCATGCAGACCTTGCAGTGGTGGATAACCTGAGGGATTTCACTGTCAGGAGGGTCTACATTGGCGGTGAACTGGTGGCTGCAGACGGCAGATGCACCTACCGGATGAAGAAGTCAGCCCCCATCTCAGTGAACAGGATAAAGGTTAAGGAGTTCAGTGAGGAGGACCTTGAGGTTGAATCCGATGCCGATGAGGTCACCGTCAGGGTGATTGATGTCATGGATGGCCAGATAATCACGGAGGAGTCAAGGGCAGGGCTTGCTGTTGAGGATGGTTTCGTGGCCCCGGATCCATCGGCTGATATACTCAAGGTGTCGGTCATAGACCGTTACGGTAAGGGGAACATTGCAAATGGATTTGTAAGGGGCTTCGGATTAGGGGAGGGTGCCCTTGCATCAACCGTGGCCCATGACTCCCACAACATCATCGTGGTCGGCACTGACTCAGAAAAGATGAAGGGGGCGGTTGACCTTTTAAGGGAAAGTGGAGGCGGACTTGCTGCTCTTTCAGATGACAGATGCATGGTGCTTGAATTACCAGTAGCCGGTCTCATGACAGACAGGGAGGCATCTGAGGTCGCAGAGGAACTTGAAGAGATCAATGATTTTGCATATGAACTTGGATCACGACTTGGAGCACCCTTCATGACAATGTCCTTCCTTTCGCTCCTTGTAATACCTGAACTCAAAATAGGGGATCGCGGACTATTCAGTGTTGATAGGTTTGAATTTGTGGATGTTATTGTTGATTAATCAAGGTGAAACAGAACCTTAATGAGCTAACCATGTTTGAATTTGTGGATGTTATTGTTGATTCATGATCCATGATGAGGGTTTTCACTGGCCAGGCGATTTCCGGTGGTTGACCTTTGATTCAAGTTCTTCAATTATTCTTTTCATAGCCTCCTTCTCCTGGGGTCCTCCAACCTTCCGGGCAACCCTGTTCATCTCCCGCACCCTCTCCATGACCTTCACAGGATCAGAGATTTCTGCGCGGGTATACTCGATGAGGGACTCTATAACAGCGTATATCCCCCTGTTAAGCGCGATACGAAACCCATCACCCTTCATGACCTCACGGACCCCTGCCCTGACAATTGAAACCGGGGACTCCCTGAATCTGTCCCTCTTCACAACCTCCCTCACGGATTCCACTTCTGCTGTGAAGAATGCATCGGCACCCTTCAGGTACAGGTAATCCTGGTGCTGGGAGAACATTTCATCATCGAGGTCAGCAAGGGCGGATTCTGTAAAGAGCAGTGGGTCGAGGGTTATGTTAGCGGTGAATCTCCCTGTTTCAAGGATGTTCTGGAGTGTATGTGTCCCGTGGTAAAGATAGAGGGTAACGCTCCTCTTACCGGTGCACAGGACACCGATGGGAGCTGCATTCCCCTTCATGGACTCATCCCAGGTTACAGTGATTGTCTCATACAGTCTTCCCCTCTCCATATCAAGGGCTTCAAGGTCTTCGCATACTCTGTAACGATCCAAGGAAACAACCTCTCATGAGTTATAGGGCCCGGGCTGCAGGGTTCATACCTGTGGATGAACCTAGGTTTGCAGGTTCAATCAGCTGCAGGATTTAATATCTTTTTATATGTACTGGCCCTTAGGGTGTGTGTTCAACAAGCTGCAGGATTTATTCCTGTTTCCTGAGGACAAAACCCTCTATGTCTGCGTTTATGACGCAGTCAAAGTCCAGGAGATCATACCATCCTGCCTTCCTGAACATGTCCATGTAGCAGAGTCCCATGAGCTTGCCATCATCCTTAAGGGCCTTCCCTACCAGTTCCTTAACGTCCTCGATATCTGAGCCTATCCCTGGCATTGAAAGTCCGCCGAGGAGCACCAGCACATCAACCCTCCCCGGGTTGACTTCTCCAAGTTCAACACCGTAATCTGTCAGCTCAAGGGTCCTTGCCCTTTCAAAGTCAGTGGATGGAATGAAAAGGTTCTCCTTATCCCTCACAGCATAGGCAAATAACTGTGCAAAGGGAGTGCATACTCCGGGGACCCCTGCAAATCCTATCCTCTCAGCCTTGGCGGTCTCCTCCCTGAAGACCCCAAGGTGTCCCTTTATACCTCTAAAATCCTTCACCTTCTCCATGAGAAACACCTTTAAGACTTATGGTTATAAATTACCGGTCCACATATAACTATTTTCTGGAAGGTTTCAGATGGAGTGATAGGATGGAGATAGAAAACCTTAAAAGGGCCCTTGAATTACTCTCATCATCGGATGATTTTGGACTGCTGGTCCCTGAGGTCAGATCAAACATTGTAATGGCACGTGAAGGTGCTAAAGACACTGAAGACGTGGCAGCAGTACCCGGGAGAATCACTGAGTTCCGTGGAAAGGCATTTGCATGCCGTGAACCAGAATACGGTGCATCGTCCCACATGGCACGTTTCATACTGACCTTCATGAGACACAGACCGGAAAGGAGGGCAGCCATTAATATTAAGTTCGATGAAAGTATAATCAGGATATGTGAGAAGGCAGGGCTTGTGGTTTCCTGCTATGACAGGAGCAGGGAGCCAGCCAGTGTAAGGGATTCTGAGGGCGGAACCATACCGTGGGGTGTGGAGGAGGCCTTCAGAGACTCAGAGTCACCCCCGGATGTCATATACCACAGGGGAGCCTGGGGTAAGGAACCCATGGTTGTATTGACGGGTAAGGACGCCGTTGAAGTTGCTGAAACCGCCCTTAAGATTGCAGAGGAATACAGGATTCTGATGGAGAGGATTTGATGAAGTATAAAATGTATGATGAGCTCATGGAACAGCCAGAGTCCCTCAGGAGGACGATGAAACTTGAAGGGGAACATATGGACAGCATATCCTCCGATATGGTGGACTGCAGGCACATCTACCTTGTGGGCTGCGGAAGTTCCCTTTCAACATGTTACAGTGCACGCGACGCCCTGTGCATGAACTATGAAACAGCAATCACCGTCATGACAGGGTATGAATTCTACTATCATCAGAAGATCAGTAACAGGGACTCTGCGGTGATATTCACATCACAGTCGGGTGAAACAGCAGATACCCTGGCAGCCCTCAGGAAGGCCAATGAACTGGGCCTTAAAACCATAACGGTTACGAATGAACCTGAAAGCAGCATGGCATCCGAGTCATCCGAGGCCGTGATAACCAGGTGCGGTCATGAGGAGGCCATACTCGGAACAAAGACCTACATGACACAGCTCATGTCCCTCTACAGGATTCTCTTCGGGATGTACAGGGATGAGATGGCTGAAGGGGTGCTCCTGGAACTTGAAAGACTGCCAGTGGAAATTGAAAGGCTCCTCAAGGACACCCGGGACCAGTGCAGGGACCTTGCAGAGGAATATTCCGGTGAGGAAATCTTTTACTGCATGGGGAGCGGCCCCAATTATGGACTGGCATACAAGCTTGCAATGACCATGCTGATGGAGGGGGCCCTTAAACATGCATGTCCCCTCTATTCTGGTGAATTCAGGCATGGACTTATTGAGAGGGTTGAGGCGGGTGTCCCTGTAATATTCCTTGAAGCAGGGTTTCCCGGTGATGAGCTCACATCAAGGGCAATTGCTTTCTGTGAAAAGCTGGGCGCCAGGAACATCGTATTCAGGATGTCTGATTATTCTGATCTTGAATCCATCCTTTCACCCTTCATACTTGCGGTTCCCCTTGAATGGTTTGTCTACTACCTTGCCCATTACAGCGGGGAGGACCCGGGCAGCACAAGGCACATTGGCAAGGTCAGGTACTGATAGCTGCCCCCTTTCCAACGATTTTTATGAAAAAAGCAGTAATAAAAGAATAAGAGATACATGGAGAGTGAAAAGACGGGAAATGACTGAATGAAAAATCTAAAATTAAAGGGTGGGTTTATTCCACCTTGAGGGTCTGTTTCTTTTTGACCTCAACCTTCGGGAGTTCCACGGTAAGGACACCGTTCTCAAATTTGGCTCTGGCATCCTCGACCCTGATCTTTTCAGGCAGCCTCATCTCCCTTCTTGCTTCACCGTACTTCCGTTCCTTCCTGACAAAGTTTGCCTCTTCGACTTCAACTTCCTCTTCGAAGACGGCTGATATTGATATTGAGTCCTCTGTGAGCTCTATGTTTATGTCCTCCTTTTTAACACCCGGCAGATCTGTTTTAATGATTATGGTGTCATCTGTTTCCATGACGTCCATGCTCAGTTTCTCTGGTATTGTCTCGGTGTACTCGGAGATCTTCTTCTCAAACTCCTTCTGCATCTCCTTCATGTTGCTTATCATCTCATCTATCATCTTCTCAGCCATCAGCCTTCTTTTCTCCAGCATGGTCATTGGCTTTTCAAGTTTCTTCTTCATACAAACCCTCCAATCTTTCAATTATCCTGGAGACCCCTCTGCCCTGGAACGCAGAAACCATCAGCGGATCTTCAACTTTATTAATATATTCCTCCAGATACTTAACATTTTCTGCAAGGTCCATCTTGTTGAAAACCGTCACCACAGGAATATCAAAGACACTCCTTATCCCAAGGTAGAGGCTGTACTGACTCTCAAGTGAGTAGCCGCAGGTTTCGGATGCATCGAAGATGAAGAGTATCACATCGGCTATGTTTTCAAGGGCGACCATGGCCTGGAGTTCAATATTGTTCATATCCTCAACAGGGCGGTCAAGGAGTCCCGGAGTGTCGATGACCTGGATCTTCCTCCATTTCCTCTCAAGGTGGCCTATCTGTATACCCTTGGTTGTGAAGGGGTAATCCGCAACCTCTGGCTCGGCACCCGTCAGGGTCCTGAGGAGGGTGGACTTACCAACATTGGGGAACCCGGCAATAACCACGGTGAAGGCATCGAAATCAACGGTTGGCATATTCCTGAGCCTGTTCTTTGCAAAGTCAAGGAAGTCAAGGTCACCCTCAATCCTCTTCACAACCGATGATATCCTTCCAAAGGCCTCCCTCCTCAGCTGGGCAGCATCAGAAGGCTTCGAACGCTTTATACGTGCCATGTAATCTGCTTCAAGCTGATTTAAAATTCCAGCAGCCCAGTTAAGGGCTCCGAGGGATTTTTTAAGTTCATCCACACCGACGGTGACGTCAATGTAGTCCTGGTAGAATTCTGGCAGGGATTCTATATCCGGTATTCTCTTGATGATCATATTCAGACGGTCCCGTATAACCTGACAGGCCGTCTGAACACGGGTTGATTCAATCACCTTGGCCTTCTTCTGGCCTGGTATCTTTGAACTTCTCTTGAGGGAGGCGGCCTTCCTGGCCCTCCTGAATCCCTTATCAAGGAGTTCATCTGTTGTTGGAACTGTTGGTATTATCATAAATCAATCACGCTTCCTGTTAACTGATAAGTATCTTCAGGGATAAGATCTTTATTACAATGCTTTAATTTTCCTCTTCATTGAATATCTGAGCCTGGAACCTGTAAACTCTTGTTTCAGGGTCATAGAAGCAGTCAGGGGGTAGCCCCGCCTTCATGCATGTGTTGCAGAGGAACTCCTCAGCATCCCATCCCCATTCAGGGGCAACCTGGGGGAGGAGGAGTCCGCGGGCCCATCCCCTTTCAACTATCAGTCCATCAACACCCACCCTTATATGTTCAGGGTAATCAGAGGGCCTTTCAACCTCAAGGGGTTCGGGCACGGTGAGCACACTGACCTCAACGGTTATGTCCTCAAGTTCCTCTGGTTCAACCGGAGGGAATCTGGGGTCCCTGGTGGCGGCTGAGATGGCGGCGTCTATCAGTGCCTCTATAAGTGGCTTCACGGGTTCAGGGTAACCTATACACCCCCTAAGAGCCCCATTTTTTTCAAGGGTCACGAAGACACCCCTCTTCTCCATCAGGGTTTCAGGGATGTCTTCATCCAGCTCAAACTTCTCGGAACCCTTTAAGTGTTCTTCAATGGCTCTTCTTGCAATTTTTACCAGTAATTTACCATCCTCTTCTGAAATCATGGAGACACCTGCATCTGGTGATTATCCTTCAAGGGAGCAGGGTGCGCATGGAGAGGGTGCGGCTGAACATGAACTTCCAGAGACCACGTTAATGATCGAACCGGTGAACCTAGCCTGTCCCGCCAACCATGGCATTCATGATCCTTACGTGGGGGCCGCCATCACCAACGGGCACACTCTGCCCTGATTTACCGCAGAATCCGATTCCAAGTTTAAAGTCGGATCCAACACCATCGATGTTTTTGAGGGTCTCAAGGACGTTTCCTGAGAGTGAAACATCCTTCAGAGGTTCCCTGACTTCACCATCCTCTATCCTGAAGGATTCAGCTGCATTGAACTGGAATATCCCCTTACCGGTGTCGACCTGACCTCCACGCGAACCCCTAAGGTAGACCCCGCTCTTCATGTCTTCGATGAGTTCCTCAAAGGATAATTCGCCGGGTTCAAGGTATGTGTTGCTCATTCTGACGATGGGCTGATCGGCTATGGATGAACGGGCATTACCTGAGGGTTCAAGTCCCAGTTTAAAGGAGGTCTCCCTTGAATTCAGGAGTGATTTGAGGATGCCGTCCTCCACAAGGACGGTCCTTGAGGCCCTGACACCCTCAGCGTCATAGGTGTAGCTTCCAAACCCATCCATGGTAGGGTCATCCACCACCGTAACCTCCTCGGAGGCAACATGATCTCCAAGCCTCCCCTCAAGGATGGAGTCACCCTGCAGTATGAGGTCTGCCTCGGCAGCATGTCCTAGGGCCTCGTGTACAAGGACCCCGGTTAGTTCCGGGTCCGTGATTACATTGAAGCGCCCTGATGGGGGTGAACTTGCAGATAGAAGCCGGACAGCCTTTTCACCAACCCTTCTACCGAATTTTTCAATATCCTCAGCCTCAAGGATTTCGAAGCCCCCGGTGCCTCCGCAGCTACCGTGACCGAACTGTATTCCGGTGCCGTCGGAGGCAACCGCGTTGAGGAAGAGGGCGACCTTAACATCACCGGTTTCAATACATGAACCCTCAGAGTTCAGGAACACCGCTGAGCTCTCAAGGTCAACGTAGCTGACGGTGGTGCTCACCACACCATCAATGGATGCTGCCTGATGCGCTTCAAATACAATGTCCCTCTTCTCTTCAGCAGAAACTTCTGATGGGGCCTTAAGGGTTTTGACTGATGTCTCATCCACTTCGGGTCCCAGGGATCCCACCTCCACATCCCCACTGAGGGATCCGGCCATTTTAAGAGCCCTCTCTGCCATCTCATCAATTCTTCCAGGTTCATCCGTGAATGCAAAGCCCCATGAACCGTTTTTAAGTACACGGATCCTGAATCCTGTGTCTGAACCTGATTTAACCTCCTGGAGTTTGCCGTCCTTCAGGAGAATCGAGTTTGTACTTGAATACCCTGCCCTTATATCAACGTATTCCGCGCTTTCATCTATACTCCTGATTATACCTGCAAGTTTATCAATGTCGAGTTCCATTTCCCATCAGCCTTCACACGTTTCTCTTGAATTATCTGTTCACCCAGACTTATGATTCTTTTGCATGGTATGGTAATGATATGCATTTTTTCTGGTTTCGTCATTCTCTTGCTTCCATGTTTCTGCGGTGATTCTGCCAGCCTTATGGCAGTTCGATGGTTTTTGCAATTCTCGCGGTTGCTTACAATAACCTTTTTATAATAAACATTTATATACTATCTAACCAGTATTTTATGATTACAGATAGCACCGGATGTGATTGTATTGAAGACAATTGAGGAGATAAACCAGAAGATCAGGGACGGAGATGCTGTGGTTGTAACTGCGGCAGAGATGACCCGGATAGTGGCCGAGAACGGTCCTAAGGATGCTGCAGATGAAGTGGATGTTGTTACAACAGGTACATTTGGTGCTATGTGTTCATCAGGTGCTTTCCTCAACTTCGGACATTCGGATCCACCCATAAAGATGACCAGGACATACCTCAATGGTGTTGAGGCCTACTCTGGTCTTGCTGCAGTGGACGCATACCTCGGCGCCGCACAGCCAAACCGCGACCCTGAACTGGGACTGGATTATGGGGGAGCACACGTAATAGAGGACCTCATAAGGGGCAGGGAGGTTGAACTGGTTGCAGAGGCCTACGGTACAGACTGCTACCCCCTGAAGAATGTTGAGACACTTATAAGTCTAGACACCATCAACCAGGCGGTCATGGTCAACCCAAGGAACTGCTATCAGAACTATGCTGTTGCGGTTAACTCCACACCCGAGACCCTCCACACCTACATGGGGACCCTTCTTCCAAATTATGGAAACGTGACCTATTCAAGCGCAGGTGAACTTAGCCCTCTGATAAACGATCCCTACTTCCAGACCATAGGTACAGGGACCAGGATTTTCCTCTGCGGCGCCCAGGGTTACGTGGTGGGTGAGGGCACCCAGCACTCAACGGTGGGGGACAGGAGGAACGGTGTACCGGTCTCGGCATCAGGCACACTCATGCTCAAGGGTAACATGAAGGAGATGGACCCTGAATATGTGCGTGGAGCCACAATGCCAAGGTACGGGCCGACGCTCTACGTCGGTGCAGGGATCCCCATACCGGTACTCAATGAGGACATAGCCGCTGCAACAGGAATCTCAGATGAGGATATAGTCTGCAGGGTTATTGACTACGGCGTCCCCAGGAGGTCCAGGCCGGTTGTCATGGAGACCAATTACAGGGAACTCAAGACCGGTAAGATAGAGATAAACGGCGTGGAGGTTCCAACATCCCCACTGTCATCAATCAGGAAGGCCCATGAAATTGCAGAGGAACTTAAGTCATGGATTGAGAGGGGCGAGTTCCTCCTCACCGAGCCCGTTGAGAACATACCATCAAGGGGATGCTCCACAAAGCCCCTTGAGATAAGAAAGCCATCCATTATGGTGAGGGAACTTGAAAGCAAGCCCGTCATAATAACACACGAGGATGACAGACTCAAGGACGTGGCGAGGAAGATGGTTGAAAACAACATCAACCACATACCCGTCGTTGACAGTGAGGGTATCCTGAAGGGTATAGTGACATCCTGGGACATTGCAGACGCGGTTGCAAGGGGCAAAACAAGGCTTAGGGATGTGATGACCCGCAAGGTAATCGTGGCAGGGGAAAATGAACCCGTTGATGTCGTGGCGCGGAGGATAGATAAATATAACATCTCAGGTCTGCCAATAGTTGATGAAGAGAACCGTGTTAAGGGAATAGTAACAGCCGAGGATATATCAAGGCTTATTGGAAAGATAGAGAACAGGGGAGAGTCAATATGAAGGCATGGCTTAAATTCTCACCGAGGATTGTTAACAAGTCAATAATCTCAGAGGCCATAAAGAAGTATGACATTGACTTCAACATCCTCAGGGCCAACATCACACCCCGGGGAGGTAAGATGCTGGTTGAGATCAGCGGCCCTGATGAGGGAAAGGGGATCAAATTTATAGAGGAGGCTGGAATCGAAGTACAGCCCGCCATGAGGGTTGTTAAGAAGGACAGGGATAAATGTGTGGACTGCGGTGCATGCCTCTCACTGTGCCCTGTAAACGCCATATGCATGGAGGACGACTGGGAAGTGAAAATCGATGACCAGAAATGCATCGGCTGCAGTTTCTGCGTGAACTCATGTCCAACAAAGGCCATAATGCTCTTTGAATAAATTCGTAACATTTTTTTATTTCTGGACCGGGGAATGCTGAATGGTTTTAATAGTTGGCTCGGGTGCTGCGGGTGCAACAGCAGCCAGGGAACTTGCATTCAGGGGCTTTGATGTAACGGTCATTGAAAGGGGTCCATGCATTGAGGATAGGGACGCCTTCAGGTGCTACGATGAAAGTACAGGAACCCCAGACCTCCTGAGCACAAGCTGTGTTGGCGGATCAACCCTTGTCGCCGCCGGAAACGCTGTAAGGGTACTTGAAGACCGCCTCAAGGACTATGGTGTTGATATCAGCAGGGACCTTGACGCCCTTGAAGGGGAACTGGGGGTGTCTGAGCTGCCCGAAACCCATATCGGTAGAGGCACAAGGCTAATCATGGATGCTGCGGAGTCAATGGGCATCAGGGTAAGGAGGATGCCCAAATTCATAAGGCCATCCGAATGTAAACCCTGTGGTAAATGTTCCTTCGGCTGTCCCAGGAGTGCCAAGTGGTCGGCGAGGGAGTTCATTGTTGAGGCAGTGGAGCATGGGGCTGAACTTGTCACAGGGACTGAAGTAACTGGTATTATAGTTGAGGATGGTGCCGTAAGGGGCGTTACGACATCAGGGGGCAGTTTCTATGATGAAAGGGTTATTCTGGCAGCCGGGGCAATTGAAACACCACGGCTCCTTATGGGGGCAGGTATAGGTGCAGGTAAAACATTCTTCATGGACACATTCATAACCGTGGGGGGCCTCCTTGATGATGTGGGGTTCTGTGATGAGCTGCAGATGGCTGCCCTCATTGAAATGGAGGACTTCATATTATCACCCCACTTCTCAACCCTCCTCTTCCCTGGGGAGATGAAGAGGAGCGTTCTTGGCCTGATGGTCAAGATCGCGGATGAGGCCTCTGGCCGTGTTGAACCAGACAGGGTGGTGAAACACCACACTGAAGCCGATGTGAAGCACCTCTCTGAGGGGGCTGCCCTTGCAGGTTCAGTCCTTGTTGCTGCAGGTGTAAGGCCGGACACACTGAGGTCAACACATCCAAGGGGCGCCCACCCCGGTGGAACAGCACCCATAGGCCGTGTTGTGGATGAGAACCTTGAAACTTCTCTGCAAGGCCTCTTTGTGGCTGATGCGAGCGTTCTACCCGAGGCACCTGGCGCGCCCCCGATACTTACAATAATGGCACTTGCAAGGCGACTTGCACGCCATATTTCATCAGATTAGTTTTTTATGGGGCATCATCAAAATTGGATCCCCAACACTCCATTTCATCCAGCAGGGGACACTGCCAGACCAGCATCAAAGATTATAAGTTTGATAAAAAATAGAGGATATATAAGGTGAAAGGATGAAATGGAAAATTTTAAAACCCTTAACGCTGGCCTTTGCACTCATAATGCTTTTTTCAAATGTACAGCTTGCAGCGGCCCTCCAGACAGAGATAATATACACAGGTACCGGGGGAGATGTGGCAAGGAACTATTATGTCAAAAAGTATTCCCCGAAGACTTCGTTAACATCCCAGGTCTTCCAGGAGGCCAGGAAGGGAACCCCCATGTTCGTGTTTGGTAATGGCAGCGGAAGAAAGGTTATAATTGTTGCAGGGGTCCACGGTAACGAGCTCCCTGCATCAATCGCTGCGGTTAAACTTATAAATTACCTTTCGGGCAGGAAGATCAACGGCACAGTCTACGTTGTCCCCTTCCTGATACCATCATCCACTGCAAGGAGTTACAGGTACTGGAATGGCAAAAACCCCAACAGCATAGCCAATATCCCGGGCACACCCACAGGCAGGATAGTCCAGATTGCACGTGAGAGGAACGTGAAGGCTGTGGGGGACTTCCACTCAACAAGGCCCGGAGGCGTACCCGGCCGGACATCCATCCTCTGCACGAGGAGACCAACATATGAAAGCTACACCATGGCATCCTATATGAGCCGCTACAGTGCTTCAGCACTCATACCGTCACAGTTTGCAGGCAGGGACTATCCAGGGGCCCTTGAGGATGTCTGCAACCTCCAGGGGATACCTGCAGTGACCGCTGAGGTCAGATCACCCCATGGCTATGCATCATCAACCACCGTTGCGAAATCCTACAGCCAGATGATAGGGTTTCTGAAGTATAACAGGATAATTTAAACATGATGGTGACGGGAGGCGGATTAGTTCCTGAAGTATAACAGGATAATTTAAACTCTTTTTTGAGTCATGGGGTCCCTATTTGGTGTTAACCATGAAAAAATAAATTATGTGAAGATGTCCCTGATGAAATCAAGGGCCCTGTCGATGAGGCTTTCACCCATCTTCACGGATGATGGGAACACCATTTTGCTCCTTTCTGTGTGGTTCTGTATTATCTCCGCGAAGATGAGGGTGTAGTCATCCCTGCTGAGCCTTTTATCCCCCACCTGGACGTATGATGGAAGTCTCCTGTTGGTCCTTGCAAACTCATAGACCCTCCTTGCCACGTCACGGTACTCTGACCTTGACAGTGTCCCTGTATAGGTGCTCTCCATGCTTCCCGGGGCGTCGGATATTGTGGTGGTGTTCCTCTTTATGGGCAGCCCTGCGATGTACTGCGATGAAAGATAAACCCATTCCTCTCTCTTCATCAGGGGTTTAGTCCCGTTCACTATGCGCCTTGCGTCACATGAGAGGCCTGTGGGGTCTACCTCATGCCTTGCCACGTATCCTGATGAGTTAAGGCTCCTCAGATGCTCTCCATCTGCAGAATAGGCGTAATCTATGAGTTTACCTGCAATCATACGTGGTCTCTGGTCCTGGGCAACGGTTTTCGGTTCAATCAGCAGTATGCCGGCATCCTGGAGGTACCTGGCAGGGTTGTTGATACCTGCAAAGTAAACATTTGAGAAGTTGTCGTCCCAGGCCCTGGCAAGGTAACCGGTTGAGGCAAGGTTAAGGCTTCCATAGTTCACGTATACAACACCATCAAGGTCTGAGGCATATGACCTCAGGTAACCGGTCTTTATACCTGATATGGTGCTGTGCATTGTACCGGCACATGCTGCGGCTATGTAGACCGCAAGGGACCCTGGAGGAGCATTCTTTATGGCCCTATCCGCTTCCCCTGGTGCCGGTGATTTCTGGTCAAGGATAACCGTCGCTGAACCCCCTATCTCCCTCTTGATGGCCTCCATGAAGGATTTTCCATTAACACCGTTCAGGTTGTCTGAGCTTATATAGATTTTCTCAGGGTCCCCTGAGGCGTAACGGTTCATTATAACGGATGTGGTCTGCCTTGAGGATGACCAGAGAGCTGTGCCGTTTACGGTAACGGTGTCCGATAACCTGAAGGTTGCATTCTTCCAGAGTGTCATTGCAACCGGGAGGAGGGGTCCTGGAGCGGTGACAACGGTTTTAGAGTCCCTCTGAAGGGCCCTGAGGGTTGCTGAGTCGCTGCCATACCAGACCCTCTGCCAGGGAACTCCAAGTCCCCTGAGGGATGATGCAGGCACCCTGGACTCGGGGGCGCAGACGATTATCCTGGATGGCTTCAGACGCTTTATCTGGGTCCTGGTTGCTGATGGCATGGTCTTCCCGGTTACAAGCAGAGGGGCATCATTTCTGATGGCAATGTATGCCGCTGAAACTTCATTCCCGGTTCCAAGGACCACCACATTGCTTTTCTTCCAGTAAACTGCAAGGGATGATGTCCTTGCAGGTATCCTTGTGCCTTTAATCTTAAGGTCACCGACAACGACCACGTCCTTCCCCTTCAGGTGCTTCTGCACGGACTTCTCAGGAGTGTAACTGCTTAAAACAAGGGGGCTGCCTGTATGGGCTGCTGCGGGAGCCGTTATGATTGCATGGGATGGGTCGGTTACGAATACAGCTGCAGATGCCGGAGAAACCAGAAAGATGAATGCAATGAGCATGGCAGCTGCCTTCAGTGCTTTTATACTATCACTCTCCTAGAACTGTGATTCTATTTCATCACCCTCGATGATGCGTTCACAGTAATAACACCGCAGGGTCACGGGTTCCCTGGATGTGACATAGAAACGGTTCTCAACACCCTCATCACTGTTGGTTATACAGTTGGGGTTGGGGCACCTGAGTATCCCCCTGACCTCACTTAAAAGCCTTACCTTGGCCTTTTCAACTATTTTATAGTCCCTTATAATGTTTATGGTTGCCCTGGGTGCTATGAGGGCTATCTGATCCACTTCATCCGGTTTCAGTTCCCTGTTCTCTATCTTTACTATGTCCTTGGACCCCAGCTGGGATGAGTCCATGTTCATTGCAACGGTAACCCTGCTCCTTCCATCGGGAAGACCCAGTATGTTAAGGACGTTGAGGGCCCTGTTTGCGGTTATATGGTCAATGACGGTGCCGTTTTTTATGGGTTTAACCCGGAGTTCAACTGGTTTTTTCATTTTGATTACCTTCTCCCCACATTGAAGATTTCAATGAACTTTGCATAAACCGGCCTTGTGATGAATACGCCTATAAGCACACCTATGACCGTGGTGAAGGCGAAACCTGCAAGGAGACCTATACCTGTGGCACCCCTTGAGAACCCGACGTAGGCCAGGGGCAGCATGGCAGCTATAAGGGTGCCGGCGGATGCGAATATTATGAAGAAGGCGTCCTTTATCCGGAACTTCCTCCGGGTCCTCCTGCCATCACCTGCAAGGACCTCATCGGTCATTATGATCTGGTCATCCACACCGGTACCTATAACTGCAAGTATACCTGCTATGGCTGCAAGGTCTATGTTCCACCTTATCACGGCGGCCACACCCAGTGTCAGTATGACCTCGGCCAGTGCCGTGAAGAATATTGGCAGAACAAGGATGGGGGTCCTGTAATGTATTATGAGGATTGCCACGATTGCGAGGATGGCGAGCAAGCCTGCGATGAGGGCGCCCCTCACGAACTGGTCTCCGAGCTCTGCTGATACACTGCTCACACCAACTATCCTTACCTTGACGGGAAGAGCCCCTGATTTCAGCAGGGTCTCAATCTCCTTTGCCTGGGCCTCGGCCTCGGCCCTGCTGTTCTCAGCCCCGGTTATCATGACGTCTGTTGTGGGCCTTCCTGTTGCAACCTCTGCCGAGATCTCGGGTGATGTTATAAGCCTGTCGTCAAGGTACATGTTAACTGGCTGACCCGCTTTACCTCTCGCGGCCTCAGCAAACTTCTGGGCTCCTGATGTTGAAAGCTTGAAGGGGACCTCCCACTGTGTATCTGTGATTATGGGTGCCTGGACACTCACAATATCCTCACCGGTCAGCACGGTTTCATTGCCGATCTTGGCCTCAAATTTACCTGGAGTTCCAACTATCCTTGACACCTGGTCTGGCTGAACACCGGCGATTTCAACTATAACATTCTGATCACCGCTTGCACGGACCTTAACGTCCTTGACACCGAATATGTTAAGCCTCTTGTCAAGTACACTGATTACCGTGTTCATGGTTGCAGAGTCAACGGGTTTTTCAAGCTGTATCTGTATCAGTGACCCCCCGCGGAGGTCAAGTCCCTGCTGGATCCCAAGGGTTGATATTGCAGTGATGCTCCCTGCAACAAGGAGTATTAAAAGGATAACCTGGTAATCTTTAAGGAATTTTGAAACCTTCCTGTTCATGCTTTAGCCTCCAAGTACCACTTCAGAATTCCAAGGTTCATGAGCCAAGTTGTAAGGATGTCCCCTGCAAGGCCTATTATCAGGACCGCGGCGATGTTACTCAGAACCCTGGCCTCAGGTATGATGAATAAAGTGACAAGGTAGAGTGCTGTCATCGAGGCGATGGCCGTTATTGACATGGTAAGGCCGGTCTTCATGGCACCGAATGCCCTCCTGTTGATTTCACCCTTTCGCTGTTTAAGAAGCCTTGTTGTAAGGAGGATGTCTGTGTCCACACTGTAACCGATGAGCATAAGTATCGCACCAATCGATGCCAGTGAAAGGGGGATCCCGAAGACTGACATCCCACCGAGGGCTATTATTATGTCGGATACTGCTGCAAGGATAACGGCCACCGAGGGTATCGGGTCCCTGAAGATTATGAAGACGGTTATGGACATGAAGAGGAATGCGAAGCCTATGGCCCAGTAGATCTGGTTGAGCGCCTGTTTACTGAGCAGGGGACCAACAGACCTGTAACTGTTTATCTTCGCCACCCCATCCAGTGCATCGGTAACCTTCATGACATCCACACCGGTCCCGAACTGGACGGTGACCCTGTTACCTGCAGCTGAGATAACTTTAACATCATCCAGCCCCAGTTTTTCCTTAAGGATTGATTCAAGCTCCGCGTTACTTATACTCTTTTCCAGTGTCAGATCTGCGAGGGAACCCCCCCTTAGATCAACACTCTCATTGAGTCCGTTGAAGACCACGATGAGCAGTGCAATAACTGTGATTGCCACGGGTATTGCTATCAGCGGCCTGTATGATCTGAAGAGTTTATC
This sequence comes from Methanothermobacter sp. THM-1, assembly GCF_009914355.1. Lineage (NCBI taxonomy): Archaea > Methanobacteriati > Methanobacteriota > Methanobacteria > Methanobacteriales > Methanobacteriaceae > Methanothermobacter > Methanothermobacter sp. THM-1. The sequence continues at coordinate 1,125,987 of NZ_CP044013.1, read as the reverse complement.
CATCAAGCATATCACCCTAGGATTCATAGATGAGGAGGTCCTTTTCGGATATAACCCTTAAAGTGTCCTCCTTAACTTCAATGAGTTCTTTTCCACCGGTCTTTATCATGAAAGAGTTTATTATTCTGCCTCCACGGGCCCTTATCTTCTCGCCCATCCTCTCTATAACACCCTCGCCTCCCTGGCGGCTCATGGTTGTGAAGAGGATCACATCCTTACCCATAAAGTTGAGGGTGTCTATGAGGGTTATTACTGCAGGGGCGGGTTTACCGGCCCATGTGGGGGAACCAATGTATATGAGATCATAATCATCCATGTCCACCTTTCCGGGACTTATACGTGTTTTTGATTCCCTCATGGCATCTATTGATGATTTAAAGCTGCTTAGAAATCCTTCACGGTCTTTCAGATCTTTAATTTCTATTATGTCCGCTCCAAGTTCCTCTGCAAGTGTCCTTGCAACCATTGCAGTGTTACCTGTCCTTGAATAATATGTTATGCAGGTCTTCATCATATCACTCTGATCCATCAGCCATTAAAGGGCTTGGGCCTTATTTATAATATAATTTTCTGTCATATTATCACGGGTGCATTCCAGGGAAGTCAAGACCCTCAACCTCATTGAGTCCGCACATGATATTCATGTTCTGGACGGCCTGACCCGAGGCCCCCTTAACAAGGTTGTCTATGGCCGATACTATAACCGCCCTCTGGTTTTCATCAACCTCAAAGCAGCCTATATGACAGAAATTGGATCCCCTGACAGCACTTAACCTTGGGATGCCATCAACGACCCTTACGAATGGTTCCCCATCATAGAATCCCGTGAATATCTCCATCAGCTCATCACTTTCAAGGTCCTCCCTGAGGAAGGTGTGGGCTGAGGTGAGTATGCCCCTTGTTACGGGTACAAGGTGGGGTGTGAAGCTGAGCCTTACCGGGTTTATCCTTGAGAGTTCCTGCCTTATTTCAGGTGTGTGCCTGTGGCTCGTGACATTGTAGGGTATCACATTGTCGCTGCATTCAGGGTAATGGGTGAGTGATGTCGGCTTGACACCAGCACCGCTCACACCGGTCTTTGAATCGATGATGAAGGTGTCTGCGATTTTTTCATAGACAAGGGGGAGGCATGCCAGTATGGCCCCTGTTGGGAAGCATCCGGGATTTGCAACCAGCTGAGCCTTTCTGATTTTCTCCCTGTGGATCTCGGGAAGCCCGTATACCGCATCAAGGGGGTGCTCATGTTTCATGCCGTACCATTCCTCATAGACCCCGGTATCCTCAAAGCGGTAGTCTCCGCTGAGGTCCACCACCATGATGCCCCTTTCAATTATCTCGGGGACTATCTTCATGGATGCCCCGTGGGGCGTGGCCGTAAATATCACGTCCGCATCCATCCTCCCGGGGTCCATGTCCTGGAATTTAAGGTCAGTGTCCTGCAGGTGGGGGTGTACCCTTGAGACAGGAACACCGCTGTACTGCCTTGAAGTTGCATGGACGACCTCAACATCCCTGTGATTTTCAAGTAACCTTAAGAGTTCCCCGCCGGTGTATCCACTGGCTCCGATAATACCCACGCTGATCATATGCTAATCACCTTCACTTCAGTTAAGATAATATATTAATAACTATTAAATAGTGTTTCTGGATGTTTATAGTGTACGGTTCCTTTTCGATGTATTGTATTGAACATCATCTGGACCCTACCGTTAAAGGTATATTATATAGGGATTATTTAAAGGGCAAAAATTTATAAATGTGTGCACAGACATTTTTAGCTGATCATGAGGGGATTTCAAGTGACTTCCCTTCATGCATGGAGGCGGTAAAATTAAGCGTCACTCGATGTTTGCGATGCTGCTACTTCTTGCAGTGGCGGTATTGCCTGCCGGTGTAAGTGCCGTTGACTCAAACACAACGGCTTCAAATGTAACAGCAAATGCAACAAGTAAATCCGTTGCATCCAGCACATCAGCATCCGGTGGTTAACTACACATACAATGAATACGTGCCCTACAAGGTTAGGGTGAAGGTCTCCTACATGAAACCATATACTGTGAAGGTCAGGACCCCTGTTAAGACCTACTACTATAAGAAGGGTAAATACAGGGTCCGCTACGTCTACAGCTACAGCTATGTGACAAGGTACAGAAAGGACTATAAGTGGGTTACAGAGACCCGATACAAAAAGGTTTCAAGGGTTGGCTATGCTAAACTTGGGGATTACCTGCAGGAAACAGATAACTGCCAGGTTTCAGATGATGAAATAGTTTCTTTAAGCCAGAGACTCACAGCTAACGCGACTTCAGTCTATGAGAAGGCTGTGAACATTTTCACCTATGTACGTGATAACACCGACTACAGTTTCTACTACAACACAAGGTACGGTGCCATCGGGACACTCAGGTACAGGACAGCCAACTGCTGTGACCACACACCTTCTGGTGGCTCTTTCAAGGGCTGCAGGGATACCCGCAAGGTACATGCATGGAAACTGTGTCTTCAGGAGCGGGAACACCTATGGGCATGTCTGGGGACAGCTGTATATCAATGGAAAATGGTATGATGCTGATGCAACAAGCTTCTCCAATACACTGGGATCAATAAAGAACTGGGACACTTCAAGCGTATTCATAAAGGGTGTTTATGCTGAATTACCCTTCTAAAATACACACCCCTTTATTTATTTTTAATGGTTTCTGAGTGCAGGAGTTTAACAGTTTCTGAGGGAGTTCTCATCAAAGTCCATGCTCCTGATTTTTTTGATTATCTTGCACGTGCTGTCAAGTTCTGATTTCAGGTATGCGCTGACCCGTTTAACCTCACATTCAAGTCCCCTTTTCCTCAGCTCATCCCTGAGTTCATCAACATCAAATTTCTGATCAGGGCCGATGGCAATGATGTCGGGTTTTATCCTGTGGACGATTTCAAACATGTCGGTTTCACTGCCAAGGTAGGCCTCATCAACGGGTTTAAGCATCCTTACAACTTCAAGTCTCTGCCTTTCACTGATTATAGGTGTTCTCTTACGTGCACGAACCGTTGAATCCCTTGCAAGGACCACAACGAGTTTAGCATCCCTTCCACCGAGTTTCTTTGCCTCCTCAAGGAAGAATCCATGGCCTGGATGGATTATGTCAAAGGTACCTGTAGCCATGACGGTCTTCATGAACCCACCTCATTCATCCCTGATACCCGGATCCTGGTACCTGAGGGCCTCCTGGAAGTCTATTTTTTTCCTGTAGATTGCGGAGCCAATAACAACCCCTGCAACACCTGTTCCACTTAAAAGTTCAATGTCTTTGATACTGCTGACCCCCCCGGAGTACACAACGGGTATTTCAATGGATTCAACAAGTTCAAGGACCGGTTTAACGTCAAAGCCCTTCAGAAGCCCTTCAAAGTCAACATTTGTAAAGAGTATGCTTCCGGCACCCTCCTCCTGGAGCCTTCCAGCCAGTTCCACGGGAGTGAAGGGGACCTTCTCTGTCCAGCCCTTTATCACGACCCTGGAGTCCCGGCTGTCGAGGGAGACCATTATGTGTTCGGATCCGTACTCTTCTGCAAGCTCCTTCACGGTCCCTGGTTTCTCAATGGCCATCGTCCCGATTATTATTCTTTCAAAGCCCATTTCAAGGAGTTTGCCTGCATAGTCACTGTCCCTTATACCTCCACCAACCTGAAGGGGCACAGAAACCCTTTCCACTATCTCCTCAAGGATGTCGGTATTCTTATCTGAGCCGAGGGCACCGTCAAGGTCCACGACGTGAATGGTCTCCGCACCGAGGGACTCCCATTTCTCTGCAACAGAGGCAGGATCATCAATCACCACCTGCTCTGTTCCGGGCTTTCCCTGCACAAGCTGAACGCATTTCCTGTTTTTGATATCCACAGCGGGTATTATAAGCATTCTGTCTTTCTGAAAACTCATCCTATCACTGCCACCATTACTTTTAGGGTTAGGTTCACACCCTACATCCATGAGCATAACCAGATGAAAAGATATTTAGGAATCCATAGGATAAATATAACAGTAGAGATATGTGGGTGGAAACTGCTGAAGGCAGGATCATCAATGTGATAAATGTAACAGTAGATGCAGGGGACGCACCATGCAGGGGTTAAGGGGGATAATTTCACACTACCGTAAACTTTCAGACAGGGAGATAATGGCTGAAACCTCCAACGGCATCCTTATGGGTCCCAGGAAACCATTAAAGGATAAAATAGAGTTCAAAGACCTTATGAAGCCAGAGAGGAACTTCTTTTCAGAATCGGAACATGATGCTGATTATGTCTCAAGCTTCCGGTTCGGACACTTCAACATTCCGGACATAATTGCAGGATCCGCCAGGGGGGTCTCCTACATTGGAGGGATGAACCTCGGTTCAGGTCTTATCAGGGAGGGACTCGTGGATGACCTGGAATCCCTCAGGGATTTCATGGTTGAAAAGAAACTGGGGATCCTGGATGTTGTCTCCAGGGAGGAGGATGAACACCTCAGGATGGATGTGAGGGTCTATGAGTGCATAGAGTGTTCGGGCCTTCCAAACATCGGGAGACCTATCTGTTTCTTTGAAGCGGGTATTATCAGCGGCGCCCTCTCAGAGATCCTTGGTTTAAGGGTTGATGCCTATGAAAGGCGCTGCTGGACCAATGGATACTCCTTCTGCCAGTTCGATGTCGTTGCCGAACCATGATCATTTCATTATCTACCATTCCAGTAGAGTATGAATACACCTGCCAGCATCACAGCCCCTGAGATACCATCCAGGACTGTTAATGGCTCCTGGAGTATGATGGCTGCGAATATGGCTCCAAAGAGTGAGGATAATGGAAAAAGAGCCCCCACCATTGATGCGCCAAGCTCCCTTATTGCAGTGTAGATCAGTATAAATGAGCAGCCAATACTGAATACAGCCACGGCGAGTGCATATGGAACCATATGCAGGGGCATTCCAGGGTTAAAACCAAGGAGGGGGATAAGGAGCAGGAGTATAACTCCGCCAAAGAGGCTTTTAATTCCAGATACGAGTACCAGATCCCTCTTTTTACTTAAGAATTTACTGAGAACGGTGTCAAGGCTCCAGAAAAAGGCAGCCCCGATAACAAGGATATCACCCATCAGGATCATGTCGACATGGGGGATGTGGCCATCCGTTACGAGGAGCACTGCACCGGTTATAATAAGTAATATGCCTGTGATATCCTTTGACCTGAGCACCTCCCTGAAGATGATGTAACCCAGGATGATTATGAACAGGACCTCAACGTTCAGAAGAAGTGATGCATTAACCGCCGTTGTATCGTTAAGACCATTGAGGAAGATTATGGGGGCAATCACCGTTCCAAGGAGGGAAGTGATAAATAGTACAGCATAGTCCCTTCTGGTGATATCACTTTCTGAAAGGGTTTCACTGTTGAGTATGCTGATTATACGCTCACCGAGGGGAGACTGCCGGACTGAAAACAGGAATAAACCTGCAATGATGTAGGTGTAGGCTCCAATAGTGACAGGGTGCATCTCAGAGAGCATGATCTTGTCAAGGGTTGCTGAAATCCCAAAGAAAATCGTTGCAGTGATGATACTCAGATAGCCCCATAGACGTTTCATTATAACACCCCATCATCCCATACTGTAACTTGATGTTCAGGTGTCAGCTTCAGATAACATGGAGATTTGTACAGTAGGAGATTACCGTTTACATGTTGGACCACATACTGTTATTAGTTATTGCCCTATAAAATCTGATCCATATGCTACATCAATTACAGGAGGGTGACCTGTATGAGGAAGATACTCTTGAGGGTTGCATACATCGGGACAGGTTATCATGGATTTCAGAGACAGCCAGATGTGCCGACAGTAGAAGAGAAGCTCCTGGACGCCCTTAAAGAGGCGGGTCTCATTGAGGGCCCCTGGGATTCGCGCTTCCAGATAGCTGGAAGAACAGACAGGGGTGTTCATGCCCTAGGGAATTACGTGACCTTTTTCACAGAGGAGGATGTGAGGGTTAACCAGATAAACGACCTTCTACCTGCAGATATAAGGGTGCTTGCATGGGCCTCAGTAATGTACCCCTTCAAGGTCAGGTACCCCCTGGAGAGACATTACAGGTACATCCTCCACAAGGACCATGTAGAGAAGCTTGATGCAATGATGGAGGCTGCAGGGTACTTCAGGGGGACCCATGAGTTCAGCAACTTCTCCAAGAGGTCTGAAAGGAACCCTGTGAGGAAGGTTAATGATGTCAGAGTATCATCCTCTGGGGAGGCGGTAGTCATCGATGTTTACGGTGAGAGTTTCCTCTGGCAGATGGTCAGGAAGATGGTCAGCGTACTTTTAAGGGTCTCAGGTGGTGAAATGTCACCTGAAGAGGTGGCTTCACTCCTCGATACAGAGGAGCGAATATTCATAGAACCTGCACCGCCGGGGAACCTCATACTAATGGACATGAAGTACGGGGTTAAGATAAAGCTCCGCCACGATGAATATGCAATCAAGAGGTTCATGTCACAGCTTGAAGCAGAATTCATGGAATACCGGGACATGTCCATGGTAAGGGGCGCAATGCTTGATGCTGCAGGGGAACTAAAGCAGATGTTACCTGAAGATTAACCCAATCAGGAATCATGGAAGTGAATGTACCTCTCCGGAAGTGTTTGTGTATCTGGAACTCTAAATGTTGGTGTCGGGTCCCTTTTGTGGGACTGTTTGTGTATCTGGAACTCTAAATGTTGGTGTGGGTTTCTCTGCGGAGTCTTTGTGTGTCCCGAAACTCTAAATATTTTATTGGACAGAGTATCATTCACAAGCACAGCATGGAAATATTATGGAGGAGTAATAAGCTGCAGGATAAAGGCCCTGAAAGATTTGAAAATGGAAAACCCTTCATCATTGCAGGCATCGACCCGGGACTCACGGTCGGACTTGCAATAATTGACCTCAGGGGCAGGCTGCTCTACCTGGGGAGCATGAAGGAGGCCTCAAGATCGGATATTATAAACAGGATAATAGAGCATGGAAGGGCGATCGTGGTGGCATCAGACGTCCACCCGGCCCCTGAAGCCGTTAGAAGGATAGCTTCAATGCTCAATGCAAAACTTTACACTCCTGAAAGGGTCCTGACGATATCATTCAAGAACGAGCTTGTATCGGAGTTCCTGAGCGACTCAGAATCCACCCCTGAGAACTCCCATGAAAGGGATGCCCTTGCAGCAGCGGTAAGGGCCTACAGGCACCATGAAATGAAACTCAGGCAGATCGAAAAAAAACTTGAGGATCTGGATATAGGTGAGGCTGATGAACTGAAGATCAAGGGCCTTGTTATAACAGGTAAACCGGTAGCAGAGGCCATAAAGCTTGTAACCGACAGGCAGGAACCCGTGGAGGTTATCAGGGAGCAGGCGGGGGAAAAACCAGAGGCTGACATAGATAAACTTAAAAGGACCCTGAGGACCCAGAGGTCAACCATAAAGCACCAGAGGCTGCTTATCGAGAAACTTGAAAATGAAAACAGGTCACTCAAAAAGAGGATCCGGGAACTGAGGGATGAGAAGTCAAGGCTGAAGTCAAAGCTTGATAGACTCCACTATGAATACTCAAGGGACCTTCTACTGAACAGGGAACTTTCCCATAAGCTCAAGGTCATAGACAAGCTCCAGAAGAAGTACAATGAGGAAAAATCCAGGAGGATGGCCCTTGAAAGGAACCTGGACTCTCTCCTTAGGATAAGGGACATGGAGTTTTCACCTGATAAAACACCGGTCAAGATAATTGACACCTTCACAAGGGACGGGATCAGGAGGGCATGCTCGAAGTGGAAGATAAAGAGGGGTGACGTCCTCCTCCTGCGAAGCCCGGAGGGTGGAGGTTCACAGACAGCAAGCATACTGCGGGATATAGGTCCAAGGGCAATAATCACAGAGGATAAAATGTCACACCAGGCCCTTGAGGTCCTTGAAGACGGCGATATCCCTGTAATATCTGCCAGATCAATCGATGTAGAAATATACAACGACTTCGGTTCGGTCAGAACTCAAGATTTAAATACTGAAATAAAAAAATGGAAAAACAGATTGAATGAAAAGAGAAAGAAAAGGGAAGAAGAAGAGCTACTTAAACTGATAGATCAGTACAGGGCTCAGAGAAGGAGAAAATAAAAAATGCATGATGTGATTGACATGAAGATAGCTGTTGTTCTTGGAACAAGACCCGAAATAATCAAGATGGCGCCGGTCATAGATGAAATCAGGAGGCGCGGCCTTGAATTCACACTCATCCATACAGGTCAGCACTATGACCATGAAATGTCTGACCAGTTCTTCATCGACCTTGAACTCCCATCACCTCACCACAATATAGGGGCCGGGTCAGGGAGCCATGGTGAAATGACTGCAGAGATGCTCAGGGGCATAGAGGAGGTCCTTGCAGAGGAAGAACCTGACATAGTAATGGTCCAGGGGGACACCAACGCGGTACTTGCAGGTGCCCTTGCAGCGGTGAAACTCCACATCCCGGTGGGGCATGTTGAAGCTGGCCTCAGATCCTTTGACAGGACCATGCCAGAGGAGATAAACAGGATGGTTGCAGATGCCTGCTCAAAACTCTACTACGTCCCGACTGAGGAATCAGGCATAAACCTCCTCATGGAGGGCGCTGACCCGGATAACGTCTTCATAACAGGGAACACCGTGGTCGATGCATGTTTAAGGAACATTGAAATCGCCTCCAGGAGTTCAGAGGTCCTTTCAGGATTTCAGGATGATGAGAAGCTGGTGGTGCTCACCCTCCACAGGGCAGAGAATGTTGATAACCCTGAGAGGCTCAGATCGATCATTGAGGCTGTCCTTGAACTCAGGGAATTCAGGATAGTATTCCCTGTCCATCCAAGGACAAGGAAGAACCTTGAGGAGCAGGGACTCTACAGGAAGCTCATGGAGGCTGACCATGTCTCCATCCATAAACCCATGGGTTACCTTGACTTCCTTCTCCTGCTCTCAAACTCATTCATGATCCTGACTGACTCAGGGGGGCTCCAGGAGGAGGCCATAACATTCAATGTACCCTGCCTGACACTCAGGTACAACACAGAACGTCCCGAGACCGTTGATGCAGGGGGCAACATCCTAGTGGGAGCAGACAGGGATAGAATCATATCAACGGCCAGGAAGATACTGGAGGACCCTGAATTCAGGGACAGGATGATGGAGGCTGATAACCCCTACGGTGATGGTCACGCATCAGAGAGGATACTTGATGAAACCATTAGGCTTTACAGGGAGGGAAGACTTGGAATGGAGCCTCCCCGTGAGGTTACAGGGTCTTTCAGGAGGAAACTTGTCCGGGTTGATGAGGACGTCACGGCAGGAGAATTCAGAAGGAGACATGATGCGGTTATAAGGATGATATACGATTGTGAGGGGGAACCCGTTTTCCCTGCTGAAGGGGTGAACCTTAGGGGAACCCATGTCCTTATTGAGACGCGATAATCAGGGAGGTATTATCTTGGATGATTACAGGATAGCAGTATTCGGACTGGGCCACATAGGTCTTCCAACGGCAGCACTATTTGCAAGGGCAGGATTCAATGTCACTGGTGTTGATATAAACAGTGAGACCGTTGAAAAGGTGAACATTGGAAGATCACCCGTAATGGAGCCCGGACTGGAGGAACTCGTCATGGAAGTCGTTGGAATGGGGAGGCTCCAGACGACCACAGATGGTGCTGGGGCTGCAAGAAAATCAAATGTCATGATAGTCGTTGTACCCACACCCGTAAACAGTGATAAAACCTCAGACCTCTCCGCGGTCATATCAGCAGCCGAGACCATCTCAAAGGGTCTTAAAAAAGGGGATCTTGTTATAGTGGAGAGCACGGTGCCCCCTGGCGCATGTCAGGAGGTCGTACTGCCCATACTTGAAAGTACGGGTCTCAGGGTTTCAGAGGACTTCGGCCTTGCCTACACACCGGAAAGGGCCCTCCCCAACAACACCCTCTATGAAATGCAGCACAATGCAAGGGTGATAGGAGGGATTGACAGGAAGAGTTCTGAGAGGGCGGCTGAACTCTACAGGAGGATGACCTCGGGTGAGGTGATAATTGTTGATGATATAATGACAGCTGAGATGGTTAAGCTCATGGAGAACACCTACAGGGACACCAACATCGCCCTTGCAAATGAACTGGCCGTCATATGCGAGGCCCTTGGCGTGGATGCCATAAGGGCAATAGAGGCAGCCAACCACCACCCCAGGGTCAACATACACACACCGGGTCCGGGAGTGGGCGGCCACTGCCTCTCAATAGACCCCTACTTCATAGTTGAAATGGCCGAGAGAAGGGGTGCCGAGGCCCGCCTTATAAGGACAGCCAGGGAGGTCAATGAATCAATGCCCTTCCATGTCCTTGAAATCATCAGGGATGCCCTTAAGGCTGCAGGCAAGGATCTTAGGGGTTCAAGCGTCGGTGTGCTTGGAGTTGCATATAAGGGTGATGTTGCGGATGCAAGGGAGACGCCATCAAAGCCACTTGTAGCATCACTGCTTGCAGAGGGCGCTGAGGTACTTGTAAATGACCCCCATGTTAACCCTGAATTTATAAGATCCATGGGTGCCGAGCCCGTCACCCTTGAGGAGGCCCTTGACTCGGACTGCGCCGTCCTGATGACGGACCACAGCGAATACCTTGATATAACCCCCGAAATGATAAAGAGGGGAATATTCATATGCACAAGGCCCGTGCTGGACCCTGAAAGGTTCAGGGAGGCTGGTATAACCTTCAGGGGTGTGGGGCGTCCTTGAAGCTCCTTGTATTTGAATACGCCACAGCCTCAGGTATTGATGACCCTGAGATATTCCCTGAGGGGAAATCAATGCTCGAGGCCCTTCTTGCAGACTTCAGTGAGTTTGATGTGGAGTTCCTGCTCTCGGAGAGGTTCTCTGACATTGAACTGAAATCACCCTTCAGTCCGGTACTCATCGACACCCCCATTGATGCATGGCTCAGGGAGAACCTTGAAGGCTTCGATGCATGCATATTCATAGCCGCTGAGGAGGACATGGAACTTTACAGGCTGACAAGGATCATTGAAGACTCAGACGTGCTTCTCCTGGGATCGGACTCGGAGGCTGTGCGATTGTGCTCGGATAAATCAGAGACCTTCAGGGTGCTCAGGGGAAAGGTGCCGCTTCCAGAGACCTACGGTACAGATGATCTCGGTGAAGTGGACTCCAGGGTCATAGTGAAACCATCCGATGGAGTAGCATGCCAGGGCATAAGGATACTTGAACCTGGAGAAGGGATCGATGTCCAGGATAACATGATAATCCAGGAGTTCATTGAGGGGGAGGCTGTGAGCGTCAGTCTGCTGGCAGATGGCAGGAGGGCGCTGCCCTTCAGCCTTAATAAACAGAACATCATCATGAATAACGGTTCACTGGAGTATGATGGTGGATACACACCCATGGACCATGAGATGATGGAGGAGGCCTTCAGGGTGGCCGCCAGGGCGGTCGAGTCAATAGGGGGTCTGAGGGGATACGTTGGAGTTGACCTTATCCTTGCAGACAGGCCATACCTTATTGAGATAAACTCAAGGATAACAACACCCTACATAGGCCTCAGAAGACTCACTGACAGGAACATGGGGCGCATGATAATCGATGCTGCAGGGGGCAGGCTCCCTGATAGGGTTGAGCTCAGGGGAAGAGCATCATTCAGGAAGGGACCCTCAGGGATGCTGGTCCGTGTTGAATAGATGAATCAGGCTTAAACTGGAACCTGGAATTTTATGACATAATATTGGGTTGATTTCATGAAGATCGCCGGATTTGATATTGGAGGAGCAAACACTGACATGGCCATAATAGAATTTGGCAGTGATGGTGAGATGGAGAAGGTGAGGGTGGACTTCAGGTACCTCCCGATGTGGCTTAAGAAGGATGAACTCTCAGAAACACTCCTGGAGATGATTGGAGATGACATCCAGGACCTTGACGGTGTTGGGATGTCAATGACAGCAGAACTGGTTGACGCCTACCCGAGCAAGGCCATGGGCGTTATCGACATCGTTGACAGGGTTGAGGGGACCTTCGATGTGCCGGTGGCCTACGTGAGCCTATCAGGCATGGTTGATGCTGAGGGGGCGGTTTCAGACCCCATGAACATCGCAGCGGCGAACTGGGTTGCCACCTCCCAGATAGCCTCTGCAATGAGCAGCGACTGTATAATGGTTGATGTGGGCAGCACGACAACAGACATAATACCGATAAAGGACGGCTTCGAGGCTGCGAAGGGACGGAACGACCTTGAAAGACTCGGAACAGGTGAACTGGTCTACACGGGGACCCTGAGGAGCAACGTGGCAACCATAGTTGACAGGGTCCCCCTGGGGGAGAGATGGTTCAGGGTTTCCTCCGAACTCTTCGCCATCACGGCTGATGTGCACAGGGTCCTGGGAAACATCAGGGAGGAGGACTACACCTGCAGCACGCCTGATGGTGCGGGCAGATCCCTTGAGGACTGCATGCTGAGGATCGCAAGGGTCCTCTGCGCGGACCTTGACCTGCTCCAGCCAGAGGAGATCCTTGAAGTATCGGAGTACATATACCATCAGCAGATACTCAGGATAGCGGAGGGGATTGCAGAGGTATCGGAACGTGAAAACCTTGAGGAGGTCATAGCCACTGGCCTTGGAATGAACGTCCTTGCTAAAAGGGCTGCTGAGGTACTTGAACTTGACTGCAGGACCATGGACGAGTTCCTGACTGAAGCGGAATGTGTTGTGGCCCCAGCCGTCGGCACAGCCCTTCTGATGGAGGATTACCTCCAGGACTGATTTGGATGGGAGGTCAGGTTTGAAGCACTTAAAAATTTTGATCTTCATCATTTTACTGTTACTGGCACCCCTTGTCCTGATGAACCTTTCAGATCACAGCCTCATAGGAGAGGATGGTAGGGGATACGTTACAAGGGATATTTATGCCCATTACGGTGATAGGGACCTGAAAATAGCTGTTGTGACAGGGATACACCCGCGGGAGACTGTTTCCATTGCACCGGTCCAGTGGGCTTCAAGGGTATTCGCCCTCCTACCTGTTGAGGTTGTGCTCTACACCATAGTAGTTGAGGACAGCCCCATGGACTTCAGCAGGGGAAGGGCCAACGGGGAGGGCCTTGCAGCCACCTACATACTCCAAGATATAAAGGGATCTGACTGTGACCTTGTCATAATCGCCCACGCCCATAAACCCGGTTATGGTGAGGGCTTCTACGTTGCAACCCCCCAGATGGACGCCGCATCAGTGGAGATCGCGCGGAGGCTTGAGGGGGCTGGATTCAACTATTACCCTGTCCCATCAGGGACACGTTACAGGAGTTCATCCGGGAGGCTATTCTCAAGGCCCCTTGCAGCCGCAGGCTACCCCACCCTGGTCTATGAGGTCCCTGAGTGGTCTTCATCATGGGAGGTGTTCATGAAGACACTTAAACTCCTCATGGTCTCGGGTGAGGACCTTAAATGATGCCCAGTTCCAGTTTTTGAGCCGGAACCCTTATCCCCTTAATCTCGAGGGGGCTGATGTTAAATGTAAAAAGGAACTGATGGTCTGCTGAAGAGAATCATGGCTGAAGGTTCTTCAGTACCAGACATCCTTCATACCCATGAGGTATGCTACTATATTGGCTGAAAGGTGAAGCACCACGGTGATTACCATTATAAGGACGATATAATATAGCGGGAGGTTTACGAGGGGTGAGACAAGCAATAGGGCCCCGAATACAAAATCAAGCTGGTCAAGGATGGGGGCGGGACGCCCTCTCTCTATACCAATCCTCCTTTTAATGAAACTTCCAGCAGCATCACCCAGAAGGGCTCCAAGGCCAAGTAGCAGACCAGTAAGTGCACATGCAAGCACCGAACCTGAGATGAAACCCTGAAGTCCTCCCACAATTAGACCTACACATGTCCCTGCACCTGTACCCCTCCAGGTTGCCCCGTCTCCTATGAGACGCTTGCCATCGGCAAGGGCGACCCCCATATCAAGGGGTTTACCCCCACCAAAGACAAGGGCACTCATATTGGCCAGGTAGGCCGGCAGCATAAAATATATTACATGGAGAACATCTATAATATTGATGATATCGGTATTCAAAGCTACACCTCACATAAATTTTATTAGGATCATCGTAAAAACACCATTAGGTATCAGTTTAGAGACTATGAATCTGTAATTTCACAGATCAGCTATATAATCTTTGCCGATGGAAATTGATGATTTTTTGATACTCAGATTAAACAGGTGACTGTTGTGGTAATAAAGAAAACAAAGAGCCTATGCCCCGAATGCCTCAGACCGGTTGATGCAGAGGTCCTTGAGGAAGAGGGCAGGGTTCTTATAAGAAAGGAATGCCCGGAACATGGAGACTTTGAAAATGTTTACTGGAGCAATTCCAAGATTTACAGGAAGGCAGAAGAATACGATGAGGAGGGTGAAGGCCTCTTAAATCCACAGACAGACCCCCTGAAGGGCTGCCCCCTTGACTGTGGGCTCTGCCCGGAACATAAGAGTCACACGGTCCTTGGTCTTATTGATGTCACCAATCGATGCAATCTTAAATGTCCCATCTGTTTTGCCAATGCAGCCGTGTCAAATTACCTCTATGAACCGGAATACGAAGAAATAAGGGAAATGCTTCGCAACCTTCGAAGGAACAGGCCGGTCCCGACACCTGCGATCCAGTACGCCGGAGGAGAGCCCACGGTAAGGAAGGACATAGTCGACCTTGTGAAACTCGCAAGGGAAGAGGGATTCACACATGTCCAGATAGCCACAAACGGCGTGAGACTTGCAAGGAAGCCCGAACTAGCCGCTGAACTCAGGGAGGCAGGACTCAACACGGTTTACCTCCAGTTTGATGGTGTCACAGAGGAGCCCTACATCGTATCAAGGGGTAAGAATCTTCTTCCACTGAAGCTGCAGGCCATAGAGAACTGTAGAAGGGCAGGGCTAGGGATAGTACTTGTGCCAACCCTGGTAAGGGGCCTTAACGATGACCAGGTCGGGGACATCATACGCTTTGCAGTTGATAACATAGACATAATAAGGGGTGTTAACTTCCAGCCAGTGTCCTTTGCAGGAAGAACACCCGCCGACAGGGTGGAGGAGCAGAGGATAACAATACCCGACTTCCAGAAACTTGTAGAGGCCCAGACAGGCTCAGAAATAGCAGTCGATGACTTCTACCCGGCATCATCTGTACGTCCCATATCTGATTTCGTAGCTGCAATTGAGGGAGAACCCCAGGTTACATTCACATGCCACCAGCACTGTGGAACAGCGACCTACATATTCATAGAGGATGACAGGATAATCCCAATAACAAGGTTCATTGACGTTGACAGGTTCTTCGAGGTCCTTGAAAAGGGTAAAGAGGAGATTGAGAAGGGAGGAATAGCTGCAAAGGCGAAGGTAATTGCAAGGTCAACCATTGAACTCCCGAAGACCCTTGACAAATCAAGGGCACCTGAATCAGTGGATATAAAGAGCATACTCACATCAATCTTCAGGGAGAGGTCCTACAGCGCCCTCGGCGAATTCCATTACAACACCCTCCTGATTTCCTGCATGCACTTCATGGACCCATGGAACTTTGACATAGAGCGGGTTAGAAGGTGCGTGATTCACTATGCACTTCCAGATGGAAGAATAGTCCCCTTCTGTACAATGAACTCCATACACAGGCAAAAGGTTGAGAGGCAGTTTGCAAAACCCTTAAAACCATCAGACAATTAGGAGTGGTAGTCGAATTGATAATAAACACACCATCCCGACTCCACCTGACCCTCATAGACCTCAACGGTGAGAGGGGCCGCCTTGACGGTGGAGTCGGGATCACCATAAAAGAACCGGAACTGGTAATAAGGGCAGAAGAATCCGATGCCACGATGGTTAAATTCCCCCATGATACCTCTGAGGCACTGCAGCGGGAGTACGCCTCAAAGATAGGGGATGCTGCCGAGAGGACCCTCAAGTACCTTGGGAGTGATGAGCACTTTTTATTCAGTGTCGAGGAGATGTTCCCATCCCATTCAGGGCTGGGTTCAGGGACCCAGATAGCCCTTGCAACCGCAAGGCTCATAGCAGAGCACCATGAGGTGGAATTAAATGCAGAGGAGCTTGCCAGGATAGTTGGAAGGGGAGGGACATCAGGCATCGGCGTGGCATCCTTTGAGTATGGTGGATTCATAGTTGATGCCGGTCACAGCAGGAAGGAGAAAAAGGATTTCCTGCCGTCATCTGCATCGACAGCCTCACCACCCCCTGTCATTGCAAGGTATGAGTTTCCTGAGGACTGGAAGATCATCATTGCAATTCCCGATATAGACAGGTCGGTCTCGGGGAGGAGGGAGGTTAACATATTCCAGGAATACTGCCCCTTACCCCTTTCAGAGGTTGAGAAGCTCTCCCACATCATCCTCATGAAGATGATGCCGGCCGTTCTGGAGGGTGACATAGAATCCTTCGGTGAATCAGTAAACGAGATACAGACAACAGGATTCAAGAAGATCGAAAGGGAACTTCAGGATCCACTGATAGACAGGATAATAGATAACATGATATCCGCAGGGGCACATGGTGCAGGTATGAGCTCCTTCGGCCCGGCGGTGTATGCGGTCACAGACGAGAACCCCGGGGACGTGCTGGGGGCTGCAAGGGAAGCGATGCCCGGGGGCCAGGCATTCATAACAGGCGGCCGTAACAGCGGTGCCATGATAGGTAAAGGAGGCATACCATGAATTCAGTGATAAAGGGAAGGGTTTGGAGATTCGGTGATAACATTGACACTGACATAATAATCCCTGGACGCTATCTGAGGACCTTCAGTCTCGATGAACTCGCATCCCACGTAATGGAGGGGATAGACCCTGAATTCGCATCAAAGGTCCGGAAGGGTGACATCATAGTTGCCGGGCGAAACTTTGGATGCGGCTCATCAAGGGAGCAGGCTCCGGTAGCCCTTAAACATGCAGGGGTATCTGCCATCATCGCAGAGTCCTTTGCAAGAATATTCTACAGAAACGCAATAAACATTGGCCTGCCTGTTATAATGGCTGATGTTGATGCAGAGGATGGTGATGAGATCAGGGCTGACCTCAGGGAGGGTGTCATCGAGAATATCACCAGGCAGAAGAAGTACAGGATGAAGCCCTTCAACGATTACATGCTATCCATACTTGAGGACGGGGGTCTTGTGAAACACTACCTCAGGACCCTTGGAGTATCTGAAGAAGATGAGGGGTAATGAAATGCAGTGCCCGATATGCGGATCCACATCATTCAGGGTCCTGAAGAGCAGGACCGATGAATCAAGGACCCGGAAGGTAAAGCACCTGGTGCTTGAATGTGATGAGTGCGGAACGGTCTTCAGGGACAGGCTGGTAATTGAAAATCCCGAGAAACACCGTGTAATCATAAGCGAGCACGGTGAATCCTACAGGGATTACGTGGAACTGTACCCTGATGAGGAACTCTCCACAGGCGACGCCATAACTGTAGGGGGTAAACTTGTTGAAATAACCTCCCTTGAACTCAAAAGCGGTAAGAGGGTTGATAAATCCACAGCATCCGAGGTTGAGACCGTCTGGGCAGCATCCCTTGAGGCCCCTGCAAGGGTGGGTGTATCTGTGGACCTTCATGGCAGGGTCTACTCAAGGAAGGTGGAGGTTGACAGGGACTTTGTATTCAGGGTCGGTGATGTCATGAAACTCGGGGAACACGTCTTCAGGATCAGGGCCATAAAGACATCCGAGGGAATGATAAGGAGAGGCTCTGCAGAGGCACATTCTGTTAAAAGGGTTTACGGCCGCCCTGTTAACCTTCGATTTAAACATGACCTCACAGGCAGGATGATATAATATGCTCTCAGGCTTACAGTGGGGAGAAATGGGTGTGAACCTACGCACAGGCAGGATGATATAATATTTTCTCAGGTCTGATGATTTATTGATATTTACCCGCTGTCGCCAGACAAGATATGGTTCTAAGAGAACAGGTATCAGGGAAGCAGCAATTCAAGTGGTTTGATGATTGATGAGAGAAGGAGGATGGTTCAGGAACTCATTGATAAGGGTTACATAAGGTCAGAGCCGGTAAGGCGGGCAATGGAGAAGGTCCCCAGGGATGAGTTTGTCCCTGAGGAGGAGAAACACAGGGCCTACATGGACATGCCCCTCCCGATAGGTGAGGGACAGACCATATCAGCACCCCACATGGTTGCAATGATTGCAGAGATACTGGACCTCAGGGAGGGGATGAAGGTCCTTGAAATTGGGAGCGGCTGCGGTTACAATGCGGCGGTGATAGCCGAGATTATAGGGAAGGATGGCCACCTCTACACCATTGAGAGGATAAGGTCCCTCTATGAAAGGGCCAGGAGAAAGCTCAGGGAACTTGGCTATGACAACGTGACAGTCATACATGGTGATGGAAGCCAGGGGTGGCCGGAGGAGGCCCCCTATGACAGGATATATGTGACTGCAGCAGCACCCTACGTCCCTGAACCCCTCATGGAGCAGCTGGGGCTTGGGGGTAAACTTTTAATACCTGTTGGTTCTGATAAATTTTACCAGGAACTTGTTTTAATTGAAAGGATCTCTGATGAGGATTACCGGTCAGAGAACCTTGGCGGTGTTGCCTTCGTACCTCTGATAGGTAAACATGGCTGGAAATTCCACTGAAATCATCTCAGGGATCATAAGTCTTTACAGAGGATTGATATGGATCTGAAGGTTTATATTGAGACATTCGGATGCACCTTTAACCAGGCCGATTCCGAAATCATGGCAGGATTCCTCAGGGAAGAGGGAGCCAGGCTGACGGATATTGATAGTGCTGATGTTATAATCGTTAACACATGCTATGTTAAGCACCCCACGGAGCATAAGGTGATTAACAGGATAAAGAAGCTCCAGGAACTCTACCCTGATAAGGGACTGGTGGTGGCAGGTTGCATGGTTGAGATAGACCCCGGGAAACTTGAAGCCATATCAGGGGACGCGTCATGGCTTGGACCCCACCAGCTTAAAAGGACCCCTGAGGCTGTTAAGGCAGCATGGAGGGGGGATTTAAGGCGCATTACTGGCTTCACATCAGACCTGAAGGTGGGTGTTCCAAAGGTAAGGTCCAACCCCCTTATACACATCCTCCAGATATGTGAGGGGTGCAACGGGAGCTGCAGTTACTGCTGCACAAGGTTTGCCAGGGGCAGAATCCAGAGTTACCCCTCAGATCTCCTCGTTGAGGAGGCGGAAAGAGCTATCTCTTCTGGATGCAGGGAGATACAGTTAACAGCCCAGGACACGGCTGCCTACGGTACTGATACCGGTGAAAGGCTCTCAGACCTCATCAGGAGGATAAGTGAGATCCCCGGTGACTTCAGGATACGTGTGGGTATGATGCACCCTGCCAGTGTCCTCAGGGACCTTGACGGCCTGGTGGAGGCATACACCTCAGAGAAGGTCTACAGTTTCCTCCACCTCCCGGTTCAGAGCGGCAGCGACCGGGTCCTGGCTGACATGAGGAGGGGGCATACTGTTGATGAGTTCCGGATGATAGTTGAAAGGTTCAGGGAAGTGATACCCGACATCTCCATCGCAACAGACATCATTGTCGGTTACCCCACTGAGGATGAGGAGGCCTTTATGGATACCTGCAGGCTCCTTGAGGAGGTTAAACCGGGCTTCATACACCTTTCAAAGTACAGGCACAGGCCAGGCGCCCTCTCATCGTCACTGGATGAGATTGACTTCAGGGACCTTAAGAGGCGTTCAAAGACGATAGAGGAGCTCAAGGGGAAGATAACAGAGAATGAAAATCGTGAACTTGTTGGAACACTTCAGAATATCCTTATAATTGAAAAGGGAAGAAAGGGGGGATTTATAGGTAGAACAGACTCTTACATACCCGTTGTAACCGGGGATGGTGAGATGGGTTCCTTCATGAGGGTTAGGATAAGGGATGCTACCGGGACTTACCTTATTGCTTGACCGATATTAAGATGCAGGGTTTCACACGGTCATAGAAACAGTGCTACCGTAACGTACCTTATCTCCCGATCCCTAACCTATTATGGGTCTCCTGCCTTTTTTTGATGCTTCATCCATTAATATATTTGTTGTTTCTGCAGTGGTGGAGTGTGGAATGGTGGTGCCGTCCTGTGCACTCATTAATCTTTATGGTGCTTCAGTGGACCCTGGAAGTGACACCATTACGGGCATCTTTTAATCTGTGGTGCTGCAGCACGGCTATGGAAGCTCTTACATTTTCCAGCCCTTTACACATGGAGAAGATAGACTTTAGAAAATTCAGCGGTATAATGATTAATGATTTCATAAAAGATTTCATAAAAAGAGGTGGTTTTTGAGTGCCGTGGGCCGGACTTGAACCAGCGACATCCAGATCTTCAGTCTGGCGTTCTCCCAACTGAACTACCACGGCATGATGGGCCGGACGAGATTCGAACTCGTGATCACCTCCGTGTCAGGGAGGTATCATACCCCTAGACCACCGGCCCTCCTTGGTCCTTCTAAACTATGGAAGTAGTCATATATAACCTTTTCCCTTTATCCAATGTATTCCATTAAAATAGCCTGTTTAATTGAGATCCTAAAGCCAGGCAGGTATATTTGGATCCATGAAGCTGCCATGTTTTGAATATTAGGGAATGAAGGATTTTAATTTTTTTTATATAATAATTCCAGGATCCTAAAGGGTTTTCAATGCGAAGGCTTTAATCGTAAAAATTTTTATCTGCCAAGAGAAAATAGAATAATTAAGTTAAATCTCTGTTCTATAAGGCCAGGAGGGGAGACATAAACTGTGGGATCACAGAAGGATTCATCAGGTATGTGATGTTATTTATTGAAGAAGCATGGAGTCACAGGTGATCAAGTGGTATACAGAACAGTAGCTGAAAAACTCCAGTTCTACTGGAACAGGAACGCCAGAATTATTATAGTGGCCCTTCTGACACTCTTCTGTTCCATCATGACCCTTTACTTTCACCTAATACTCGGTGTGGGAGTTGTCTTCACCCACGTATTCTACATACGATAGTCCTTGCAGGGATATGGTTCAGACAGAATTCCTTCATCGTAACGGTATTCCTCGGCGCTGTTCTGATAGCAAGCAGCATTTTATCATCTATCGGAGGTCTTACGGAGGATTTTATGCGTTTATCCGTTATGTTCTTTGTCAATACCGTTACAGTGCTCCTTTCAGAGTCGCTTCTGGAATCAGAGGAGGCGGTGAGATACAGTGAGGAGAAATACAGACGCATAATTGAAACTGCAAGGGATGCCATCATTACCGTTGATTCTGATGGCATGGTGGTCTCCTGGAACAGGGGAGCGGAGGACCTGTTCGGTTACTCCTCAGGGGATGCAGCAGGAAAACCCCTCGAGACATTCATACCTGCAGAGCACATCGAAAAGCACAGATTCAATGAGGGGAACCTTGAGGGTATTTCAAAATTCATAGATGATGTTGAAGCGACAAGGAGGGATGGAAGCCGATTCCCTGTGGAATTAACCGTTGTGGGATGGCATTACATGGATGGCGACTATGTAACGGCGGTTATAAGGGATGTATCAGAAAGAAAAAAAGGCTGAAGCCAGGCTAAGGGAGAGTGAGGAGAAATACAGGGCACTATTCAACCTTTCACCGGAATACATAATACTCCTTGACGTGGATGATGGAAGGATACTTGATATCAATTCAACCCTCGCCGGTAAACTTATGATTCCAAGGGAGAGGATGATAGGAAGATCAGTTTATGACCTTGAGTTCATCAGCGAGGATGCCCGGAGGGAATTCCAATCAAAACTTGAAACAATAAAAAGGGAGGGGTCGGTTGAACCCTACGAGATGGAACTGGAGGACCCTGCGGGTAATAGATACACAGTGAGGATCTACAATAAAAGGATCCATGCAGGGGACAGGGACTCGGTCATCGTGGTCCTCAGTGACATCACGGACCTTAAGAGGACCCAGGAGATGCTTGAAAGGTCCCTTGCCGAGAAGGAACTCCTCCTCAAGGAGATCCATCACAGGGTCAAGAACAACCTCATGATAATCTCAAGTCTGCTGAGCATGCAGTCAAGGCAGATAAAGGATGAGGACACCCTCGAAATCTTCAGGGAGAGTGAGAACAGGGCAAGGTCAATGGCACTGATCCATGAGAGGCTTTACCGCTCAGAGGACCTTAAGAATGTTGATATATCAGAATACATACGCACCCTTGGGGTGGAGATATTCAACAGTTACAATCTGGACCCCTCCATGATCAGGCTCAGCTTTGACATGCAGGAGTTTAGGGCGGATATTGAGACGACAATACCCATTGGACTCATTTTCACGGAGCTCATGACAAACGCCATAAAACACGCCTTCCCTGATGGCAGGGGAGACATAAAGGTTTCACTTAAAAGGAGCGACGGCACCGTGACCCTTGAGGTGAGTGATAATGGCGTGGGCCTTCCAGGGGACCTTGACTGGGAGAGCACACCTTCACTTGGACTTCAGATTGTAAGGGGCCTCAGTGATCAGATAGATGCGAGGGTTGATGTAATATCTGATGAGGGAACCACATTCCGTATAAGCTTTGAGGAACTGGGTTTTAAGAATCAGTGAATTGGTATTTTAAATTTTAAAAAGAAATTATGGGGTCATGAATTCTCAGTCTATCTTTTTGAATTCATCCTTGGGGGCGCCGCAGATAGGGCATCTGTCAGGGGCTTCCCCTTCAACGGTGTTACCGCACCAGTTGCAGACGTAGTAGTCCACCTCAACATTTTCACCAAGGCTCTCAAGGGCCTTACTGTACAGTTCAGCGTGGATCTCTTCAACCTTGTTTGCAACTTCGAAGCTCCAGAGTGCCTGATCTTCGCCTTCAGCCCTGGCCTCTTCAATGAATTCAGGGTACATTTCCTTGAATTCATGTGTTTCTCCTTCAATGGCTTCTTTAAGGTTTTCATCTGTACCCTTAATGGCCTTCATGGCATCAAGATGGTTCATTGCATGGACCGTCTCTGCTGCTGCGGCAGCACGGAACAGCTTGGCCACCTGGTGGTAACCTTCTTCATCGGCCTTCCTTGCAAAGGCAAGGTACAGTCTGTTGGCCTGGGATTCGCCTGCAAAGGCTTCCTTGAGGTTTTCCATTGTTGACATACATAACCACCTCCCTTTACACTTTATTTTTTCATTTATATAATTTTTTCATGGAATGTCAGGGATCATGATGATTCCCAGAGCTTTGAGGATTGCATGGAAACCTTCAGGTCTTTAATTCCATGAAACAGGGAGAGGCATGAAAAATTATCCCTCAGGAATTTTAAAATCTCAGAAGTTTTTAATGGTTACGGAAACGGATTGAATGTATGGTGCGTATAAAGAGCCTTAAGACATTAAAAATAAATAAACAATTGAAAATAGAGTCTCCTATAACTGTTCAGCGGCCATTTTTATGTCAGCGGCTTTAACAGTTTTTCTGCCGGCGTGCTTTGCAAGTTCAACGGCTTTGCGTGAGATTTCTTCACCTGTTTTTTCAAGTGCCTCTGCTAAAGCCTCTTTTGCATCGTCACTTATTCTCTGGGCACCGGCATTTTTTATAATTCTACCGACTGGTGCAATTGGTAATTCAGCCATAATTTCACCTCCAAATTAAGCTGGTAATCTCTACTATTTAAATTTATTGGTTCTGGCGGATTACTGGGCCACAGAGTCAATATGGGGAGAGTTGGATATGAATCTCATCAGAACCAAAAATTTTAAACATATAAAATCAGATACTAAATCGCATGTTTGGCACAGCAGGAATCAAAACCCGCACAAGGAAAATACTTGAAAAGGCGGTTGATGAGCCTATAGGTACCGAGGATGCGCTGTACCTGATGGATGTAACTGGAAGGGACCTTCAGGCCCTTTTAATGGTTGCGGACATTGTCAGGGAATCGGAATGCGGGGACAGGGTCACCTTCATAGAGAACTGGAACATCAACTTCACCAATATCTGTTCAGGAAAGTGCGGGTTCTGCGCCTTCAGAAGGGATGAAATGGATGATGATTCCCACTACCTTGAAACAGAGGAGATCATTAAAATAGCAGAGAAGGCCGTTGAAAATGGTGCCAGGGAGCTCTGCATACAGGGAGGCCTCTACCCGGGACTTGACACATACTTCTACGAGGATCTGATTAGGGAGATAAAATCAAGGTTCCCGGATGTTCATCTTCATTCATTTTCACCAATGGAGGTTTACTATGGAGCACGCAACGCAGAACTCTCCATTGAGGAGGCCCTGAGGATACTGAAAAGGGCAGGTCTTGGTTCAATGCCTGGAACCGCAGCGGAGATACTGAATGATGATGTGAGGTCAGTCATCTGCCCCACCAAACTGAGTACCGGTGAATGGGTTGAGGTTATAGAGACAGCCCACCGTGTAGGCATACCCACAACCTGCACCATGATGTACGGCCACATAGACACCCCTGAGCACAGGGTTGAACACATGGCAATCCTAAGGGACATACAGGAGAGGACAGGGGGATTCACCGAGTTCGTACCGTTACCCTTCATGCACCCCAACGCCCCCATATACCGTGATGGTGATGCAATGCCCGGTGCAACGGGCGCCCAGGACCTCAAGGTTTATGCGATATCAAGGCTCATGTTCAGGGGATTGATAAGGAACATACAGGCCTCATGGGTTAAACTGGGCTTCAAATTCGCCCAGATAGCACTCCTCTCAGGGGCCAACGACTTTGGAGGGACACTTGGAGAGGAGAACATCTCAAGGTCTGCCGGTGCATCCTATGGTGTCAGGACAGAACCCTCTGAGATAGTGAGGGTTGTCAGGGATATAGGCAGGATCCCTGCAAGGAGGGACACACTCTACAGGGAGATCATTGATGTTTAATTATCAGTTTCTCCTCCAGCGCCTGTTTTAGGGGGCACTCTTCTATAATTGTTCAATTCAGGATGTGTCCTGTTCCCGGTTATCTGCAAGTCCTGATTACTGGATCATATTTTTTCTATGATTATCCTGTCGCCCTCATCAACCCGGGAGAAGAGTTCAAGGTTTTCCATGACCCTGCCGATATGGTTGACCTCGGAATAGGGCTGGGTTGATCCAAAGAATATGCAGAGGGCGTATCCAGGCGGCCAGTAGGAGATGTCCCCAGGGGACGCCGTCCCTGAGGGGTTCTCATAGTCAAGGGTTACAGGTATGTCAAAGTAGACCTCCTCCATCCATAGAAGCGCCCTTCCTTCAATGGGGAGGCTCTCATAGATCCTCCTTGCGGATTCAGGGTTCCTGTCATCCAGTTCTCCAATGGCCTGTCCCTTGCCCTCAACGGTTATCCTGATCCTCAACCCTGAATCCCTCCACTATCTCTACACCCGTTGATGTTCCTATACGATCCGCGCCGGCCTCAAGCATCGCAAGGGCTGTTTCAAAGTCCCTTATACCCCCCGCGGCCTTAACACCCATATCATCACCAACGGTCCTCCTCATGAGTCTAACATCCTCTACAGTTGCCCCTGGAAGCCCCCCGTAGGCTGTTGAGGTCTTCACAAAGGCAGCCCCGGCGTCCCTGCTTATAATACACGCCTTCACCTTTTCCTCATCGGTGAGGTAGGCTGTCTCGAGTATGACCTTAACGGGTACTCCCGCAGCCTCAACAACGCCACTCACATCCTCATGGACAAGTTCGGTGTCCCCGGCCTTCATGGCGCCTATGTTCATGACCATATCTATCTCCTCGGCCCCGTTTTCAACGGCCTCCGAGGCCTCAAGGGCCTTCACTGAGGGCGTGCTGACCCCTGCAGGGAAACCAACAACCGAGCATACCATGACTTCAGAGCTGCTCAGGAGTTCGGATGCAAGCCTGACATTTGTGGGTGTTACCACGGCACAACGGAACCCGTATTCTTCAGCCTCCCTGCAGAGCCTCTCAATGTCTGCGGGGGTTGCATCTGCCCTGACATTGGTATGGTCTATAAGGGATGCCAGTTCTTCCTTGCTTTTTATCTTCATCTTTCAATCACCTTCCTTAATGGATGACAGATCTAAAGTTAAATCAAAGCCTTTTTGCCATGTAGGGGCCTTCTCTTTCATAGCCGAACTTCCGGTAGTATTCACGGGCACCTATCCCGCTTGTGACAAGGATACGATCCATTCCGTTTTCCCTTGAGATCTCCTCTGCCTCTGAGAGCAGCTCCTCACCGTAGCCCCTGTGCTGTCCTACGGTTTCGCGCTGTTCACCTATGGGTATCATTGAACCGTAAACATGAAGCTCCCTCACGAGGGCTGTTCTGGAATCAACCTCAGGGCGATGAGCCCTCTCTGATGGGAACCTCAGCCTCAGGAATCCCACGAGAACATCGTTCACAGGGTCCTCCTGGGAGAGGAAGAACTCCCTTCCACCCGTTGCCATGTAATCCTCAACCATGAGGGTCACGCTCTCTTCATCGACTTCAGCACCCCTCCTGGAGAGGTGACCCACCTCACGGCACCTTATGCACCTGCACCTGAAGCCCTCCTCCTCCAAGCGCCGGTAGACCAGTTCACCAAGGTTGGACTTCCTTACACCGTCCACTATGAGCTGTGAGGGTATGTCCCTCTGTATCCTCATTGTCCTGACCCACTTGGGGAGCATCTTCTTTATCTCGACGATGAGGTCAACGGCCTCCTCAGTTGAGTAGGGCCTGTATTCCCCCTTCTCCCACATCCTGTAGAGTTCACTGCCCCTGGTCACAAGGCAGGGGTATATCTTGATCATATCCGGCCTGAAGGAGGGGTCATTGAAGATCCTCCTGAAGATCCGGAGGTCCCTTTCAAAGTCTGAGAAGAGTCCGGGCATAAGGTGCATGGCCACCTTTATGCCGGAGTCCCTGAGTATCCTGTTGGATTCAATGACATCAGCGACACTGTGACCCCTCTTTATCCTCTGGTAGATGTAATTGTAGATGGTCTGAACACCCAGCTCCACCCTTGTAACCCCCAGTCCAAGCATCCGGTCAACGTCCTCCTCACGGCAGTAGTCGGGCCTTGTCTCGAATGTCATGCCCACGCACCGGACAGGGGATGATTCATTGTATTTCTGGGCATCATCCACCTTCACGTAGCCATTATAGCCGGGTATGGTTACCTTCAGGTCCTTCAACTCTGACCCGAAGTCCACCATGGCCTCAAGGCACTTTGAGATGAACCATTCC
The DNA here is from genome assembly GCF_009914355.1 of Methanothermobacter sp. THM-1. Taxonomy (NCBI): domain Archaea; kingdom Methanobacteriati; phylum Methanobacteriota; class Methanobacteria; order Methanobacteriales; family Methanobacteriaceae; genus Methanothermobacter; species Methanothermobacter sp. THM-1. Next base: position 1,098,712 of record NZ_CP044013.1, on the reverse strand, counting down.
TGGTAGCAGAGGCTGTGGGAGGGGAAGGTCCCGCCCATCACTATGAGTTCAACCTTGTCCACAGGATGGCCTATGCTGTGAAGCTGTTCAAGCCTGCTGTATACCTGCCTGTATGGATGAAACTCGTGCATCCTGGCCCTCAGGGCTGCGGGCTCCTCCCCTGTGTAACTTGGAGGCGCCTTATCGCTTTCAGGGCAGTACAGGCATCTTCCATGGGGACATTCATGGGGCTGGCACATCACAGCCACCACAGCCACACCCGAAATGGTCCTGGTGGGTTTCTTTCTCAGGATGTCCTCAACAAGTTTCTTCTCATCAGGTTCAGCGTATTTAAGGATTTCAGAGTTGCTCATGAACTTCTTAAGTTTGAATTCTCGGCATGCCCTGTGCTTTGCCCTTTCAAGGTCCTGTCCTGTTTTTATTTTTCCTGAGATTATATCATCGATTATCAGACGGCAGGCATCTCTCATGTTCTTCACCGGAGGTTTGCACATCAATTTTCACGCTTCATTTTCTTATTTCTAAGGAGGTTGAGTGTCCTGAGGATGTCTGTCCTTGAGATTATCCCCCTGAGTCTGCCATCACCCATGACAGGGAGCCTTCCAAGGTTCATGCTGTTGAGCTTTTCAAGGGCGGATATGAGCTCATCATCCTCATTCACGGTCACAACGTCCTCTGTCATGACCTCCCTAACATTTCTGGTTCTTTCTGCATCTGAGAGGTCATGGAAGGTCACTATGCCTATCATTTCATCCCCCTCAACCACAGGGTAGCCCATGTGCTTTTTGCTCATGACGAATTCAAGGGCTTCATCCACGGTGATATCGGGGTCCATGGTCACCGGGTCCCGGGTCATGACATCGGCCACGGTCACACCCTCAAGGAGGGATGATATGAGGGTCGCCTGGTACTCCTGCTCGGCCCCTATGTAGATGAAGAGTCCTATGAGTATGAGGAAGAAATTGTAGAAAACCCCGAGGACAGCCATGAACACCGCGATGATCTTTCCAAGGCTGGCGGCGATTTCAGTGGCCCTCATGTGGCCCATCCGCTCCGCGAGTATCGCCCGGAGTATCCTGCCACCATCCATCGGGAATGCGGGTATCAGGTTGAAGAGGGCAAGGAGGAGGTTAACCGCAAGGAATTCCCCTGCAAGGCCGGTAAGGGGTCCTGTCACATCCAGGAGGATCGGTACAGATACCAGCATTGCGATTAGGATGTTTGTTAGGGGACCTGCAATTGATATGAGGAACTCCCCCCTGGGGACCCTTGGTATCTCCTCCATCCTTGAAACACCACCAATGGGGAGGAGGAGTATGCTGTTTATCTTAACACCGAACCCCATGGCAACGTATGAATGGGCGAGTTCATGTATCACCACCGTTACAAAGACGAGGGTTATGAGGATCGCCAGCTGCAGGGAGACGAATCCAAGGTAGGCGAGTATGTATATGAAGAGCATCAGCAGGAGGAATGAGAAATCCAGTTCAACGGGTATTCCGGCAACCCTGAATATTCTTATTGAATTGGTCATACCCCTATCTATGGGTATCCATGAATAAATTATTTTTTATACCATGGGATACATAGAATACAGTGGTGTTAATATGAAGGTGACGGAGTTCCTAGGACGCAAGGTGCTGGATAAAAACGCGATGGAGATAGGTAAGGTCTCTGACCTGGAAGTGGACCCTGAGAAGGGTGTTATAAATTCCATTATCATATCAAAGGGTGAACTCTCCCTCAAACAGAAGACCTTCATTGTGGGAATGGACAGGGTTGAGAAGGTAGGGGACTACGTTATTATCAGCATATCTGCAGAGGAGGCAGAGGAAGCCCCTGAGGAAGAGGAAACCATTGAAATATCCCCTGAATAAACCACTGTGCGGGGATTGTTATGGAGGTTAAGGATGCTGGTGGCAGGGTGCTCACCGTGGGCATGACCGTACGCTACACAGGGACCGGGACCACCGGTGAGATCTCAGCCATAAAGGTCGAGGATGATAAGGGATGGGCACGCCTTGAGGATTCAGATCTCTGGTACAGCACAGACTACCTTGAAGTGGTGGATAAATCAGAACTGAAAAAACGTGCCGGGAAAAGAAGAGGTCCTGAGGAGACACTTGAAAAGGTCAGGAAGATGAAGGAGGACCTTGAGGATATCGATATGGGTTCAGAGGTCTGTGATGGTGGGGGATGAGCTCCAGACCCCTAATCCATCATACTATTATTTTTCATGTTCTAAATCAGGCTTCAGGGTGTTTCCGGGTCCCGGGTATTCCTCATCAACGGCCATGATCAGACTTCAGGGTCCTGGATGCTGACACAGAAACGGCAAAGTGCCGATGGCGTGTTTACCTGTTTGTCCTTCACAGGACAGTAATAAACGTCCCCATCCCTCCGCACCGTGAGGCCACCGGGGAAACGGGTTCCAACAGGATGCACGGGTTCCTCCCTTATAAAGGTTACATAAATGGTTATTATACGTGCAATCTTCTGGAAGCACTTCTCAGGGACTTCAACGGCCTTCTGGAACTGATCATCAAGGAATTCAAGGAACTCCCTCAGCTTGCCGGTGTCAACTTCACCAGGGTAGGTGTTTCTGTCATTCTTTATATCCCTTATCCTGTTGAAGAAGGCCCTTGTGAACCTCTCTATGAAATCCTTCTGCTCCCTGGGCGGCATATACCTTGCATCATCTCTGAGATACACAGAAGCATCCATTATATCCTTTATATGGATGGAGGAGGCTTCCTTTTTAATAATCTCAAGTAACCCCATTTTTGTCATCTTGGATGGAATCCTATCAGCGCTGATCATATTCCGGACCTCCTTCATATCAGTTCAGGAACTGGTTTATCTATTGTTTTAATTTTTCGGGATCCTTGCACTGTTCTGATGATCATGATACCCCTTTAATTTGGGTGTCTGTCTTGCTATGCAGATGTCGCAGAGGGCCCGGGGATTATCCTTCTGCCGGTCCTTAACCGGACAGTAATAAACACCGTTAACCTCTTTAACAGAATCTCCACCAGGGAAGGGGGTTCCCTCGGGGTGAAGCGGTTCTTTCCTGATGAGGGTTCGGTGAAGAACTGTTAAACCTGCAAGGAGGGGTGTTCGTGTTTCATTCAGCCTCCTCAGGACCCATAATGTGTTTTCTTCATCATGATCTGCGCGGAGAGGGCTGCCTTTCTTCAGTTCAAGGACCGAGTCAACGACCATTCCGGTGTAGATATCGATGTATCTCTTCCTGTACCTCTCCTGGACATGTTCACAGCTCCTCTCAATGAAGAGCCTTACCTCCATGAGATCAGAGACACCTACCCCTGCAGCCGCATCCCTCAGGAGACATGTGATGGATGGGGCATCATGATACATTTCAAGCCAGTCAATGTTTCTCTGGTGCGGCTGGATGGATTTCATCCCCCCTAGCACCTCTCAGCATACCTCTTAACGGCCTCAGCGAGTTTTTCACCTATCCCATCGATGCGTTTGAGGTCCTCCTTCCGGACGTATCTCAGGTCATCACCAAATGTTTCAATGATCTTACGGGCCCTCCTTCTTCCAAGGCCCCTGACACCAACAACGAGGGGTATCAGGTCCTCACCCACACCATAATACAGCCTTGCAGAGAGCACCTCCAGCTGACCGGAATAACCGTAGACCCCCATAATCTCACATATCCTCCCGAAGAACTTAACAAGCCTTGACGCTTCATAGGCCACTCTCCGGGTGGATGCAGCGTAGACGTTGAAGGCGTTTTCTATTTCATGCTCTGTTCTCTCATTGATCCATTCTATAAGGGCTGCTGCCGTGGCCTCCTCGTTCCCTATGTCCATGACAAAGAGTCCGTGGTCCATGAGCCTCTCCCTGACAGGGTCCCTGCTCTTCGTGGCCTTGAAGGATATGAGGGGCATGTCAGGGGTCCTTGTTATCTCATAGATCAGCCTGTAGATGTTGAGTTCATCCATCTCTGAGGCAAGCTGGTTTAACTTGATGGCGGTCTCAACAGAGTAGTTTGAATTTGCAATGAGCATGCCGAATTCGGTTGCAGCAAAGCCATCGGGCCCTGGATAGAGTATCCTGTTCTTCACAAGGAAATCAAGGGCACCCTCAAGTTCATACTGAAGGTTATCCATGCCGAATGAGTTCATGTAGGGGTTCTCCATGAGCTGATAACCGTAGAATGTCCCTTTGAAGAATTCGATGAGTTCATCAGGGTTCCTTGAGAGTCCTGATGCCACCTGTACTATTATCAACCGGTAGAAGGCGTCCCGGTTTTCAAGGACGCGTGAAGAGGTCCTCTCAACCTCCCCATTGACGTAGTACTCCTCCAGTTCAAGGGCCTCGGCATGGCTCTTTGCTATGAGGTATGAGTATCCTGCATCATCGTACTGTGGCCGGCCGGCCCTCCCTGACATCTGTTCATAATCGAATACAGGGATCCTCTGCTGACCCCTGCCTGTCCAGCGGGTGTAGTCCCTTATAACCACGGTCCTTGAGGGGAGGTTAACACCGTACATGAGGCTGGGTGTTGCAGTTATCATGAGTATGTTGCCCTTCCTGAACTCGTCCTCTATTATCTCCCTCTGCCTGTTGAAGAGACCTGCATGGTGGAATGCTATCCCTGAGGCGGCACATTCAGCGAGTTTCATGCACGTCGAGGTGGGACGGGACCCTGCGGCCCCTGGAACCTCAAGGAGGCTCTCTGCAACCGTCCTGAATCTTTCCTTCATATCTTCAGGGATCCTCCCACGGATATTTTCTGCAAGGTAGGATGCAAGGGACTCGGTGAATCTCCTTGTGGATACGAATGCGAGGGTCTGGCTTTCCTCCTCAATGGATTTTTCAAGTATCTTCAGGACAACCTGGTTCTTGTCCCTGGCACCGAACATCTCGGTGTCAAGGACCTCCCTGTGGAGGGGTACCGGCCGGTAGTCATGCTCCACGACACGGGCATCAAGCCACCCCGCAATTTCGTCCATGTTGGAGAGGGTTGCTGAGAGGGCCACGATGCGCATGGAGGGGTTCAGCTGCCGGGCCCTTGTAACTGCAGATTCAATCACCGGGCCCCTGCTGTATTCCCCTATCATGTGGAACTCATCAACGATGAGGAGGTCCACCTCCCTTAGAAGGTTCCATGAGAAACGTGTGAGGGTGTCGAAGGATTCAAACACCATAACTGCAAGGTCTGAGGTTTTAGGATCCTTACCAACCTTTATGCCATGTTTTTCGAGTTTTTTGAACTCCTTTATCTTTTCGTTCTGAATTGAGATGAGTGGAACGGTGTAAACGACCCTGCCACCATCAAGGATGGTTTTAAGGGCTGCCAGGAGGCCCAGCAGGGTTTTACCGCTTGCAGTGGGGATGGCTATGATGTAATTTTCATCGGACTCAAGGTATCCTGATTCAATGGCACTCCTCTGGGCCGGGTTCAGTTCCCTTATGTGGGGGTAGCAGTCCTCCACAATCATCCTCAGTTCAGGCTTGACGGTGTACATAGAATCACCGCTTCAAATTTCATCCTTTTCTTTCCTGATGACCCGTATATTCCTTATCCTGGTGTGTGGGTACTGGCCATCCTGGTCCTTCTCAACGCTTTTAACCATATCCCATACTGTAAGGAGGGCCACCGAGACTCCTGTAAGGGCCTCCATCTCGACTCCGGTCTTCCCGTCACACTTCACGGCAACCCTCACCTTGATCCTGTCATCATCCACAAGGAACCTGACATCGACACCGGTAACAGGAACCTGGTGGCAGAGGGGTATGATGTTCCAGGTGTTCTTAACGGCCCCTATGGCTGCTATCTGCGCCGTTGCGAGGACGTTACCCTTCTTTATCCTGCTCTCCCTTATGAGGTCCACAGTCTTCTTATCGAGGAGGATCTCGCCCTCGGCGATGGCCGTTCTACGGACAGCGGACTTATCCCCCACTTCCACCATATGAACCCCGTCATCCTTAAGGTGTGTGAATTCATCCTTCATGGTATCAACTCTACTTTTCTCTGTTTTTTAATCCAGGAATCCCACGGTGCTTCAACGTCCATCCACTGTATGGATATCGTCCGGGACCCTGAAATTTGAGTTAAGGATCCTGCCATCCATGGTGGTGATCAGGACCTCCATGGGGACACTGCAGCGCCCCCCGCACCTCTCCTTTATGGCATCCGCAAGCCGGTTGAAGACCTTCTCGGTGAGGCCTGTCCTTTCAAGGTGTTCTATCATCTCCTCGGTTGTCCCTGCAGAGTACATGGCCTCAAGGACAGCCCCGGGGACACCCTCAAGGGCCGAGTATGCGATCATGGTCTCCCGGCGCCCATCAGCCACACTGTTTTTCGTGTTGAATATTCCTGCTGCAAGCTTGATGAGCTTCCCTGCATGCCCCAGGAGTATTATTCTTCCAACACCCCTCCTGCAGGCCTCAGCAAGCATGTAGCCTGGAAAGTTACCCATCTGGATGATGGCATCAGGGTCAGTGTCCTTAAAGTACTCCCTGGCAATCCCTGCACCTATGTTCCCGGGCACCATGATGACGGTTCTGAATCCGCGGGCAACGGCTATGTCTAGCTGACAGGCAAGGGACTCCCTGTAGGCCTTTGAGGACATGGGCCTCGCAATCCCTGTGGTTCCAAGGATGGATATCCCTCCCATTATGCCGAGGCGGGGGTTCATGGTCCTTGAGGCCACCTCCTCACCCCCGGGGACAGAAATAGTTACCGCCACACCTTCATCCTCATCAAGGTGCTCCTCTAGGTTTTCCATTATCATTTTCCTGGGGACCGGGTTTATTGCCGGTTCACCGGGGGGTACCTGGAGTCCGGGCTTTGTAACGGTACCGACCCCCCTACCACCCCTTATCTCCACACCGGGGCTTCCTTTAAGTTTTACCGTTGCCACTATTTCAAGGTTAACCGTGACGTCGGGGTCAGGGTAGGGTCTCTTCACAACCGATGCCCGGGCGGTGTCCATGCTGAGGCGTTCAACAGACTCCACATCAACTTCAATAGCACCTGCAGGGGCCTTAACAGTGACGGTCTTAACAGTTTCGCCCTTAAGACAGAGCAGGGATGCGAGGGCCGCTGCAGTGGCGGCTGTCCCTGTTGTGATTCCAGAAACCCTCTCATCCTTCATCAGAAAAAATCCCGGAAATTCAATAAAAAAAGATTGATTATTTCATTTCATCCCTTATGGCTTCAAAGAGTTCCTCCTTGCTGGGGGCACCCACGAACCTTACAACACCATTCATGGCTATTGCAGGCACTGCCATGAGTCCATAGTCAATGGCCTTCTCCCTGTCCACCATTATGTCAATCTTTTCAACATCAATCTCGTCCCGAATTCCTTCTTGGCTTCCTCAACAACCTCAATTGCCATGGGACAGTATGGGCAGGTTGGGGATGTGAAAACCTCTATTTTAACAACCATTTCTTAACCTCCATGAGCATGATATATTATTTTCTCATGTTTTTCAATAAATACTTATCTTCCAATGAAAGCCCTTCTGCAGGCACTCTGGAGGTTGGCTTTCATGGCTCAACATCTGCATTCAGAGCATGGACGTGGAGGTGGTGTTGCTGGAGTACCCCACCTTTGATAGCATGCTTGATATTAGCTTCAGAAGTCCGCCTGATGGTGCCATGGTTACGGTGTCATAGTCTTTTATACCTGCAAGTCCTGCTGCAACTTCAACTGCCCGGTCCCGTCCACCGGTCAGGTCAACAAGCCTGTTTTTCATGGCCTGACGCCCCGTGAATATCCTACCCTCTGCAAGGCTCCTGACATAGGATATGGTGAGGTTACGGTTGGCGGCGACGGTCTTGATGAAGTAATCGTATTCTTCATTCACCATTGACTGGAGCATCTCCCTTTCCTCATCCGTCACCATACGGTAATCTGCACCCATATCCTTGTATTCCCCTGCCTTTATGGCGTACTTGTTTATACCCATCTGCCTGTACATCCCTGAGAGGTCCGTGAGGTCCAGTATAACCCCTATGCTCCCCACCCATGCAGATGGACTTGCGACTATCCTGTCAGATGCGGAGGCTGCAAGGTAGGCTCCTGATGTGCCTGAATCACTTATCCAGCTCACAACCGGTTTTTCAGATTTCTTTATGGCATCCATGAGTTCCTCACTGGCCACGGGGGTGCCTCCTGGACTGTTTATGTCAAGGACTATCGCCTTGATTGAGGGGTCATCGTTGGCCTTCTGGATGAGTTCCTTTATATCATCGGGGCTGACGCCCTCAATACTTGTGTCATAGGCTATTACTCCGTGCACCGGGATGATGGCTATGGTGCCGGATCTTTCCACTGACCCTGAAATTGAAAAGAGTATCCCTAAAACCGTGAGGGCTCCTATGAGTCCCGCGACTATTTTGCTGTTCCTTTCCATGGTATCATACCTTCGGTGAAATTCACCATCCACCTCTTAAACTTTCCATTATTTGTATTAATCTGTAGACTGTAATCTATTATATAAATGTTTCAGATATATTAAATGAGGTTAGTGGTGTCTGTGTCTGCAGCCGGCTCATCAGACCCTTAGGGTGTTTCTCTATCTGCAGCAGGCTCATGAATGATAGACTGGTAATGGAGTGATAGGTTGAAAAGGATTGTAAGATCCCCTGGATCGGCAACGGTCGTGAATGCCATTGCCACGGGGAAGGGTTCAGCATTCGGAATAGGCCTCCATGTGGAGGCTGAAGCTAAACTTTCAGGGTCAGGGATAAGCTGCATTTCCCGTGAAGGTGCCGACACTTCGCTGATAGAACTCTGCGCGGGGATGGTAATTGACCGCTACGGTGTGGATACTGGTGTGGAGATCATAACAAGGTCAGAGCTTCCTGTTGCCAGCGGACTCTCAAGCAGCAGCGCAGCATCCAATGCAGCAGTCATGGCAGTTTCCAGTTTGATTTCGGATGAATTCCAGGTTGAAGCAATGTCTGATGAGGAAATACTTGACATGGCAGTGGACGCATCCCTCAGGGCCGGTGTAACGGTGACAGGGGCCTACGATGATGCAAGCGCATCCTTCTATGGGGGTCTAACGGTCACAGATAACACAGCAAGGGAGATAATCTCCAGAAGGGAAATGGAAAATCAAAAGGTATTAATATACATGCCGGACAGAAAATCACTGACTGCACAATCGGATGTCCCGAGGATGAAACTCCTTGCTCCATGGGTTGACATGGCCTTCAGGGAGGTTCTCAACGGGAGGGTCCACAGGGCCCTTACACTGAACGGGATACTGTATTGTGCATCCCTTGGATTCGATCCGGGAATAGCCCTCGACGCCCTTGAAGCGGGAGCAGCGGCAGCTGGCCTTTCAGGTACAGGTCCATCATTCGTTGCCCTGGCTGATGAGGATTCGGTTCCAGGAGTCATCAATGCATGGGAATCCCTTGAAGGGAACCTTATCATCACCTCTGTGGATAACAGGGGGACCTTTGTGGTGGAATAACCCTGATCATCAGAGAACCGGCCTCTGTGGATTAACAGGGGGTCTTTATGATTGAATAACCCCATCATCAGGGAGGAATTGCCATGGATGAGTCCACAGCCAGAGAAATCCTTAAAAGATCCAGAGAGGAAATAGATAAGATAGACAGGGACATCCTGGACCTTATAGCTGCAAGAATATCCCTTGCAGGGGAGATCCTCGAGGCCAAGAGGGTGCTGGGCATGGATATACTGGACCCTGAAAGGGAGCGCCAGATAATAGAGAGGACCCGGAAGATTGCAGGGGAAAATGGAATCAATGAAGATAAACTTGTGCAGTTAATGAAGATTCTGATGGATCTAAATAAAAATGAACAGAAAGAACTGTTAAGGAGGAACTGACATGGGAAACATAAGAACATCCTTTGTAAAAAGACTGGCCAAAGAACTGATAGAAACTTATCCTGGAAGATTCACAGCTGATTTTGATGAAAACAAGAAACTGGTGGAGGAGTTCTCAACAGTAAGCACAAAACACCTCAGGAACAAAATAGCAGGTTACATTACAAGGATCATCAGCCAGCAGAAATAACCTGATTTTTTTATTTTTTTTCAACATTTAAAAGGTTGTGAAGGTTAATGGAGTTAATAGTTGCTAAATTTGGCGGTACATCTATAGGAAATGGCAGAAGAATAAAAAAGGCAGCCCGTTCAGTAGTGAAGGAGTACATGAAGGGTAAGAAGGTCGTTGTCGTTGTATCTGCCATAAACAAGACAACGGATGAACTCCTTCAGATAGTTGACGAGGCAATGGAAGATGCTGTCACAGAAAAGCAGCTGGCTGAAATAGTATCCATGGGCGAAATGACCAGTGTGAGGATATTCTCATCTGCAATAGAGGCCCTCGGGGTTAAATCAGAATACATAGACCCCTTCATGAATGAATGGCCAATAATAACCGACAGCAACCTTTTAAATGCTAAGGTAGATTTTAAGGCGACTGAGGAAAAATCAAAGGAGCTCCTGAAACTCCTTGACCAGGGAATAATACCCGTGGTATGCGGCTTCCTTGGAAGGGACCCCAATGGTTACATAACCACCCTGGGCAGGGGTGGCAGTGACATAACAGCATTCCTCCTTGGCCACTGCCTCAAGGCCGATGAGGTCATAATCGTAAGCGATGTGGGGGGTGTGATGTCCACAGACCCCAACAAGCTTCAGGGTGCAAAGAAGCTGGATAAGATCTCTGTAGAGGAAATGAGGGACCTCGCAACCCATGGGGCTCAGGTCCTCCACCCACACGCCCTCAAATACAAGGACCCAGATATAAATGCAAAGATAATAGGCTTTGAACACGGGGACCTCTCGGCACCGGGGACAGAGATAATCGGACCGTCAAAGAATAAGATGCTCCGGACAACAACCCTCAACCCGGATCCAATATCCGTTGTGGCTGTGGTGGGTGAAAAGATCCTTAACAAGCCAGGCATACTTGCAAAGTTCACCTCAAAGCTTGCAGAGAATGATATAAACATAATAGGCATTTCAACCGGGCAGAACTCAGTCACAATATTTGTTGATAAGAAGGACGCTGACGAGGCACACCGCCTGCTCCATGACGTTGTTATCGCGGATGACAACCTCAGCTCACTCTCACTTGGAAGGGACATTGCAATGATAACAATCTCCAGCCCCGATTTCATTGACACACCCGGCATAATATCGGATATAACAGAACCCCTCCGGGATAACGACCTCAATATAGTTGAAATTTCATCCTCACAGACATCTGTGGTTATATTCGTTGACTGGAATGATGGTAAAAAGGCATATGAACTTGTAAGGGGTGTTCTTGAATGAAGATTGAAGGCACGATAGTGGCCATGGTCACACCATTCACGGAAGATGATGAGGTGGATGAGGCCGGCCTGAGGGAGAATATAAATTACCTTATAGAGAACGGGGTGGACGGACTTCTTGTTGCGGGCACAACAGGTGAATCAGCCACAATAACCCATGAAGAACAGAGAAAGTTGATCGACATCCTCGTGGATGAGGTTAACGGCCGTGTTAAGGCAATCGCAGGGGCGGGGAGCAACTCATCCAGGGAGGCCCTGGGACTTGTCCAGTACGCTGAATCAGCAGGTGCAGACGCCGCCCTGGTGATAACACCCTACTATAACAAACCCCAGCCACATGGACTCATATCCCATTACACCATGCTTGAGGAATCCAGCGACATACCACTCATAATCTACAATGTCCCCTCAAGGACCGGGACGGATATAGACGTTGACACGGTGATCAAACTCGCCCGCCTTGACGGGATAATAGGGATAAAGGAGGCGAACCCCGACCTTGACAAGGTATCCATGCTCAGGTCAGGGCTCATGGCCGAGGGGATCAGGGACTTCACGGTGCTCTCAGGCAACGACAACCTCACACTTCCCATGATATCCATGGGGGCGGAGGGCGTTATCTCGGTACTCGCCAATGTTGACCCTGCAAGGATGAGCCGCCTCGTTAACGAAGCCCTTTCAGGCGACTTTGAAGCCGCACAGGAAACCCACTATGAACTCTACGACCTCATGAAGGCACTCTTCATTGAGAGCAACCCGGTACCCGTTAAGGAGGCCCTTAACATGATGGGAAGACCCGCGGGTCATGTGAGGATGCCCCTAGCACCCCTCAACGAGGCCAGCCGCGATAAACTCAGGATGGTCCTTGAGGAACTGGCCCTTATCTAAGAGGAGAGATATGAAATGATCAGGGTAGCTGTTACCGGGGCCTGTGGACGCATGGGCTCAGGGATAATAGGAAGAGTACTTGAACAGGACGACATGGAACTTGTGGCGGCCATTGAGGCACCAGGGACACCCCTCAGTGGAAGGGACGTGGGTGAGCTCACAGGAAGGGGCCCGGTGGGGGTCATGGTAACCGAAGCATCAGCACTGAAGGACACCCTGGCTGAAACAGAACCCGATGTCCTGGTTGACTTCACAATAGCAACAGCCGCCGTTGAAACAATAAAGACAGCGGCGGAAGCAGGGGTTAACCTTGTCGTGGGGACCACAGGTTTTTCAGATGAGCAGATGAAGATAATAGAGGACTGCATTAAGAGGAACCGTGTGAAGGCCGTTATCTCACCGAACATGGCGGTGGGTGTCAATGTCTTCTTCAAGGTACTCAGGGACCTTGCACCGGTCCTCTCAGACTATGATGTTGAGATAATAGAGGCGCACCACCGCCACAAGAAGGACGCTCCCTCAGGAACAGCTGTACGTGCACTTGAGGTTATTGCAGAGTCAAGGGGTGTAAGCCCCGAGGTTGCCGTACATGGAAGGAATGGCCTTGTCGGTGAGAGGACCGATGATGAGATCGGTGTGCATGCAGTGAGGGGAGGGGACATCGTGGGAGACCACATCGTCCTCTTTGCAGGTGATGGTGAACGCCTTGAGATAGTCCACAGGGCCCACAGCAGACAGGCATTCATAAGTGGAGTTATGAGGGCGATAAGGTTCATTGAAAGCGCAGAACCAGGATGCATAGTCGATATGGGGGATGTGCTTGGCATAAATTGATGAAGGTGATATGATGGTTAATGTGGGTGTTTTAGGAGCTACAGGGATGGTTGGGCAGCGCTTTATTGAGATGCTTGAGAACCATCCGGAATTTGAACTCACCACACTGGCTGCATCGTCAAGGTCCGCAGGGAAACCCTACAGTGAAGCTGCAAACTGGTACCTTGACAGTGAGATGCCAGAATCTGTAAGGGACATTGAGGTCGTCGAGACCGACCCATCAAGTGTGGGTGATGTTGAAATACTCTTCTCAGCCCTACCTGCAGACATTGCAAGGAAGGTCGAACCCAGATTCGCAGAAAAGTATATCGTGGCATCCAATGCAAGTGCCATGAGGATGGAACCCGACGTGCCCCTTGTGATACCCGAGGTGAACCCGGAGTTCCTAGACCTCATCGAACTGCAGCAGAAAAAGAGGGGATGGGATGGATTCATAGTCACGAATCCCAACTGCTCAACCATAGCCCTCACACTGACACTCAAACCCATCTATGATAACTACAGTATCAGGAGGGTCTATGTGTCCACCATGCAGGCAGTTTCAGGGGCAGGATACAGCGGGGTGCCGTCAATGGCGATACTGGACAACCTCGTGCCCTTCATAGGTGGTGAGGAGGAGAAGATGGAAACAGAAACCCTCCACCTCCTGGGTGAACTGGATGAGGGTGTTGTAAAGCCCGCAGGCTTCGGTGTCAGCGCATCCTGTCACCGCGTCCCTGTTGTTGACGGGCACACGGAGGCAGTCTTCATAGAACTTGAGGATGAATTTGAACTTAAGGATGTCAGGGAGGCAATGGAGACGTTCCAGGGCCTTCCACAGAAACTTGGGCTCTACTCAGCCCCTGAAAAACCTGTAGTGGTGATGGATGAGGAGAACAGGCCCCAGCCAAGGATGGACCGGGACCGGGATGGTGGAATGGCTGTCACGGTGGGAAGACTCCGTGAGGACGCTGCATTTGAGAACAGCTTAAGGTACGTTCTTGTGGGTCACAACACTATCAGGGGTGCTGCAGGAGCATCCATACTCAACGCCGAGCTCATAAAGGAGATAATACTCTGAGAGTGGAATGCGGCCTATCCCGATGACATCCATTGATACATCCATCCTCTATTTTTTCAATGTAACCTTAAGCGCACCTCTTCTGGATTTCTTAATGCCGGTTATAACCTTTGCAGGCACACAGATCTTCTGGGTGATTTTATGTTCACTCATCTACCTCTTCGGCGACCATGAGGCAAAGGAAGCGGCATTCATGGCCATAGTAGCCCTCATGATAGGATTCCTTTTGAGTGAACTCCTCAAAGTGATGATTGCAAGGCCAAGGCCCTATGAGGTTATGGAATGGATAAGGTACTCCGGGGCTGCCGGCGGATACTCGATGCCATCCGGGCACACCGTTGCCGCCTTTGGAGGGTTCCTTTCACTCTCATTTAAACTTGGGAGGACGGCACTTTTCATTGCAGCAGCATCCCTTGTTGGCATCTCAAGGTTGTACCTTGGTGTTCACTACCCAAGTGATGTGGCTGCAGGTGCACTCATTGGAATTCTGTGTTCATTTATAGCCCTCCGGATAAATGAGAGGGTTAAATGTTTTGGTCTGTGCCGTTTTGAGATGTTGAAATGAATTCAGAAAACTTTTTAAGGTTAAATGCAAAATTTATATTAAAAGAGAAGCTAGTATCAGCGGATTCAATGGATATTCATGGTATATCGGGGAATAGGGTATGAGGTTCATCAGGGATTCAGAAAAGGAACAGCTCAAACTTCTTGTTAAGGCGTGCATGCTTGAGATAAGTAAACTCAAGATGGATCTCAGGAAGTGCCGTGAAGAATCAGACGACTGCAGCAGGGTCCGGGAGCTTGAGGAAACCCTGAAGATAAGGGAAAGGCGAATAACTGAACTTGAAGGGATCCTTGATGAGAAGGACAGAATAATAAAGGACCTCAACACCATTATAGCCGAGAGAGAGTCCTTGATAGCCGACCTGAAGAAATACAGGGATTATTTCCATGCCCTCACAGAGAAGCCTGAAAGGGACCTTACATCATTCCAGTCACAGATCTACCGGCTGCTGCCTGATGAAAAATCAACTGCAGAGGAACTGCTCAGCTTCATAAACGGAATAGGATTTAAGGACCTTAAACTTGAGAACATGGTCCAGATACTCAGGAACCTTGAGAGGAAGGGTTATTTCAAGTCATACAGGAAGGGTGATGAGACCCTCTGGGAGAAGGTGAAGAGGTAGATTATTCCAGCACTGCGAATACACGTGCAGGGGATGCTTCAGCCGCGGCGGCAAGGGGGACAGCAAACAACCTGAACCTTTCAGGGAGAAGCTCCGTGTTTTTTATGTTTTCAATTATCCACACACCATTTTTAAGGAGTTTCCTGTGTATCTCCATCTCGCCATGCCTGTCAACACTGGGCCCCTCCATGCAGACCCCCTTCACATCAGCATCCAGAAGTTCATCTGCAATTTCCATGCTCAGGAAGGGGTAGTTGATGAAGTAGTCTTCTGATCCCCATCTCGAGCTCCAGCCGGTCCTGACCACGGCAATACCCCCCGGGACATGACTTTTGATCCCCTCAGGGGATGTCAGAAAACCTGTTCCTGTGAGCCTCTCAAGGCTTATTGTTTCAACTGTCCCGGGGTATCCTGCATGCCTGGGGGCATCTATATGTGTGCCTGCGTGCATTCCCGCTTCAATCCTGCTAAGGATGTAATCATTCCGGGTTTCAAGTATCCTGACATGGGGGTCGCCTGGAAATACGGGCATCCCATCCTCAAACCGGTGGGTGAGGTCTATGAACTTCATGTTCCCTATTTTCTTCAGAGTAACACTTATTATTTGCTGTAAGGCTCTGATGGTTTATTCCTGCTTGCAGCATACTGCCTTCAGAGGCTGTACTCGCGGAGGGTTTCTTTCACTTTGAAGCGTTCCGGTCCCAGTTCCTTACACAGCCAAGGGTATTTATTGTATGTGTTGTGTCTGCTGTCACCCATCCACGTCCACGTATCCATATCTGGACCCATACATGGGAGTACCAGTTTCCGCTTATGAACTTACAGTAACCGCGCACGTAACGTGCGGGTATACCGCTGGTCCTTGCAAGGGCCACCAGAAGGTGTGCCTGGTCGACACAGTTCCCGGTCCTGTATTTCAGTGTGCCTGTGGCACCGTAACGTGTCCTGTAGTAGAATGAGTAGTCAATGCTGTCACGCACCCATCTGAATATACTGTCCCCGGTGGCGTATGTTGTGTTCTCTGAGAGTTCACGTGCAAGGTAAACGATGTTGGGGTCGGTGACACTGCAGTGGGCTGTGGTTTTGAGGTACACCCTGAGGCTGGCTGGAACGTACCATGGTGAATTTTTAAGGTCCCTGTAATACCTGAGCTGTTTCTGGAGTGATGTGAAGGTGCTGTTGAGGGACCTGTACCTTGCCTGCAGCCTGAGAAGAGTGTTCCTGTTCCCTGTGAGCTTCATTTTCCTGAGGGTTGCATCCATCACTTTCCTGGTTCTTTTAAGTTTCAGTGTGATGCTCTTTATCCTGAGGTCAACGGTGTTTGAGTCCAGGCGGTATGCAACCCTGGGGATGGGGGTTTTGATGTTAACCTTCCCTGGCATTCCACCCTTACTGTACTTCCATGCACCGGTCTTTGAGAGGAGGTATACAGTGTTGTAGAAGTCAACTGTTCCACCATTGTAGCTTATGGTTGAGGGGCACCTGTTATGGGTTGCTGTGAAGTCACGGAGTTTGGAGGCTATCTCAAGGCACTTGCTGCGTGTAAATGTCCCTGAGATGCGCCTGATGTTAAGTGGAGGCGTACCCGGAGAGATCACCTTCACGGTAGCTGATCCGGTAAGTGCCCTGCTGAGGGCATAGGTGTAGGATGCAGGGTCAAGGGTACTGTTACGGACGGTTATGGTTTCAGGGAGTCTCTGATTTTTCTCCATAAAAGAGGTGACTCTGACGCTGGCTTCGAGAATTTCGGAGCTGTTTAAAACTTCTGAACCGTTTTCAACGGCACATGCACCTTCCAGGAGGATTAATATAATCAGGATCACAGGAAGGCATGCTTTTGTGGTCTTTTTTAGCATGTTACCACAAATTATATTTAAGTTTCATGATGGTGATAAATGTTTTTGAAAGGCTTTCAGACGGAACGCTGGAAAGAGGTTAATTTTGAAATTTATGATCTAACCGGGCGATTTTTCCGGTTCCTAGTTCCTATAATGATTAAAAGCATCATAGAGAATTTTAAGATGATTAAATTACAGAATTATTATTCAGTCCTGGAGTAATACCCTCTTTACTACTCTCTCATCTACTTTAAATATCCATCATCAGGGAATCATTGATGAGAATTTATTATCTTCCAGGAGAGGGGGTCATCATCCACCTGAGAGCCCTTAAGATGAGAATTATAGTCACGATCAGGGAGTTGCTGAAAAGAATAGTTCAGAGGGATCTGGGCGCAGTGGGAGTTTCAAAACTGCCGTATGTCATTTATCTTTCATTACCACATGCACCGTAAAATATTTATAGAACCTCTAACCCATTGATAAATGCACATACTTACTGAAAAATTGAGGTGATTTATGATGGCACAGGAACAGCAGCCAATTCTTGTACTACCCGAAGGTACAAGCAGGTACCTTGGAAGAGACGCACAGAGGATGAACATACTTGCAGGTAAAATCCTTGCAGAAACAGTAAGGACAACCCTTGGACCAAGGGGTATGGACAAGATGCTGGTTGACTCCCTTGGGGACATCGTCGTAACAAACGATGGTGTTACAATACTCAAGGAGATGGACATCGAGCACCCTGCAGCAAAGATGCTGGTGGAGGTCGCCAAGACCCAGGAAGACGAGGTGGGTGACGGGACAACCACAGCAGTCATAATAGCCGGGGAACTACTCAAGAAGGCAGAAAACCTCCTTGAAATGGAGATCCACCCAACAATCATTGCAATGGGTTACAGGCAGGCCGCTGAAAAGGCCCAGGAAATACTCAACACAATTGCAATTGACGCAAGTGACAGGGACACACTCATAAAGGTCGCAATGACCGCAATGACAGGAAAGGGTACAGAAAAGGCAAGGGAACCACTTGCAGAACTCATAGTTGACGCTGTAAAACAGGTTGAGGAAGACGGCGAAGTTGAGAAGGATCACATAAAGATAGAGAAGAAAGAAGGCGCAGCCGTAGACGACTCAACCCTTGTACAGGGTGTAATAATAGACAAGGAAAGGGTACACCCAGGAATGCCTAAGAAGGTTGAAAATGCAAAAATAGCCCTCCTGAACTGTCCAATAGAGGTTAAAGAGACAGAAGTTGACGCTGAAATCAGGATAACAGACCCATCACAGATGCAGGCCTTCATTGAACAGGAAGAACAGATGATCCGTGACATGGTTGACAAGATAGTCAGCACCGGTGCCAACGTCCTCTTCTGCCAGAAGGGTATCGATGACCTTGCACAGCACTACCTTGCAAAGGCAGGCGTCCTTGCTGTGAGAAGGGTTAAAAAGTCTGACATGGAGAAACTATCCAAGGCAACAGGTGCAAGCATCGTTACAAACATTGAAGACCTTAGCGAAGAAGACATCGGTGAAGCAGGAGTGGTCTCAGAGAAGAAGATCTCAGGCGAAGAGATGATCTTTGTTGAGGAATGCAAGGAACCAAAGGCAGTCACAATACTTGTCAGGGGTTCAACCGAACACGTTGTAAGCGAAGTTGAAAGGGCCATTGAAGACGCTATAGGTGTCGTGGCTGCAACAGTTGAAGATGGTAAGGTTGTAGCAGGTGGTGGAGCACCAGAAATAGAGATAGCCAAGAGGCTCAAGGACTACGCTGATGCAATAAGTGGAAGGGAGCAGCTGGCAGTTTCAGCCTTTGCTGAAGCCCTTGAAATCGTTCCAAAGACCCTGGCAGAAAACGCAGGTCTTGACAGCATCGATGCACTGGTTGACCTCAGGGCAGCCCACGAAACCTCACCATACATGGGACTCGATGTCTTTGAGGGTGACATCGTTGACATGAACAAGGCAGGGGTCATTGAGCCACACAAGGTCAAGAAACAGGCAATACAGTCTGCAGCTGAAGCAGCTGAAATGATCCTGCGTATAGATGACGTTATAGCCGCATCATCTTCAGGTTCCTCTGATGAGGACATGGATGAAATGGGCGGCATGGGCGGAATGCCTCCAATGTAAGGGACATTCCCCACTCCCTTTTTAAATTTTTTTAGCGGCACTGTTTTTATCGGGTTCATGGATCTTTTTTATTGCTTCTGTGAAGATTAATCCGATTAAAAGGACCCAGGTTTTTCCTGGAGCTTATTTTGAGGGATCAGCCACATAATGGCCTCAGCTGATTAGCTGAATCTGATAGTATAAGAACAGGTCCTTCATGGTATTCTTCACATGAATCCTGCAGATATAAAAAATAAAATGCCGGCAGGGAATTCCCTATAAAAAGGAAGAAGCCTGCATATCTATTAAAAAAAAATGATAATCCTGGAGTTTCACTACGGTGAATCACCTTGTGAATATGTGAACCGCTGCGGTTCCACCGGTTCCACCAATGTTGTGGGTCATACCAACCTCAGCACCCTCAACCTGTCTTTCACCGGCTTCACCACGGAGCTGCCAGACCACCTCTGCTGCCTGGGCTATCCCTGTAGCTCCGAGGGGGTGTCCACGTGCCTTAAGGCCCCCTGATGGGTTCACGGGTATGTCACCGTCAATCCGTGTCATGCCCTCTTCAAAGGCCCTTCCACCTTCACCCTTCTCAACAAAGCCCAGATCCTCAACTGCAAGTATACCGTTTATACTGAAACAGTCATGGACCTCCACAAGGTCAATGTCTCCTGGTGTTAGATCAGCCATTTTAAACGCCCTGCGGGCAGCATGAACCGTTGCATCTATCCTTGTTATGTCCCTGCGGTCGTGGAGTGCAATTGTACCTGAAGCTTGTGCAGAGGCCTTAACATAGACGGGGGTGTCCGTGTACTCCCTCGCCATCTCAGCAGGGCAGAGTATGACGGCTGCGGCACCATCAGATATGGGTGAACAGTCAAGCAGTCTCAGGGGATCCGCAACCATGGTTGAACTCATAACCTGTTCAAGGGTGACCTTCATGGGGAACTGCGCCCTGGGGTTCTTTGAGGCGTTCTCATGGTTTATAACCGATACCATGGCAAGCTGTTCCCTGGTTGTACCGTACTCGTACATGTGCCTCCTTGCCATCATGGCATACAGTGAAGGGAAGGTGACACCCTGCTGGGCCTCCCATTCCTGGTCAGAGGCTGTTGCGATTGCCGGGGTGGGGTCAACGACATCGGTCATCTTCTCCACACCTGCAGCTATCACTATATCATGGTACCCTGAGGCAACGGCCATCACACCGCTCCTGAGTGCAAGGCCCCCTGAGGCACACGCAGCCTCAACCCTTGTTGAGGGTATGGGTGTGAGACCTGCATGGTCAGCGATGAGTGAGGAGATGTGTTCCTGTTTGATGAAGAGGCCGGCTGACATGTTACCCACGTACATGGCCTCAAGGTCAGCACCCTCAATGCCGGCGTCCTCGATTGCTCCGAGGCCGGCCTCTGTTATCATGTCCCTGAAGGAAACATCCCAGAGTTCTCCAAATTTTGTCTGTGAAACTCCAATAACTGCTACATCCCTCATTTTATCACCATATTAAGCCATCCTGAGTTTGCCCTTGAACTTGGCATAAACTGCATAATCAACATACCTCTTCTCTTCAATAACCTCACTTACAGAGGGCGCCAGTTCACGCTTCTCCTCAATTCCATCGGTCACCTCGATGATGAAGGCGTCGCTTCCAGCCCCTGAACCATAGGATACTGCAAGTATCCTGTCACCCGGGGATGCCACGTCAAGGGTTGCTGCAAGTCCGATTGGTGTTGCACCTGAGTAGGTGTTACCTATCACGGGTGTGAGGAGACCCGGTTTTACCTGCTCGCTTTCAAATCCAAGCTTCTTCGCAGCCTTGAGGTAGAATTTACCGTTTGGCTGGTGGAAAACAGCATAATCAAAGTCTGATGCGCTCATCCCGCTTTTCTCCAGCATGCCCCTGGCAGCTCCAAGGACGTGTTTGAAGTAGGCCGGTTCCCCTGTGAACCTTCCTCCATGCCTGGGGTAGGGCATGCCCTCCCTCCTGTAAAAGTCTGGTGTGTCTGTTGTGAAGCTGTATGTATCTGTTATCTCTGCAAGGGTGTCTTCCTTTCCGATAACGTAGGCTGCTCCACCTGCTGATGCCGTGTATTCAAGGGCATCGCCTGGAGCTCCCTGGGCCGTGTCCGCACCAACCGCAAGACCATACTCAACCATATCTGAGTCTACAAGTCCCATACATGCCTGTATACCCGCGGTGCCTGCTTTACATGCGAACTCAAGGTCCGCAGCCGTCATCTGTGGTGTTGCTTCAATAGCCTCTGCAACGATTGTTGCTGTTGGTTTAACTGCGTAGGGGTGGGACTCTGAACCCACGTAGACAGCCCCGATCTTTGATGGGTCTATCTTACTTCTTTTAACAGCATATCTTGCAGCTTCAACTGCTATTGTGGCGGTGTCTTCATCCGGGCCAGGCACGGATTTTTCCTGCACCACAAGCCCCCTTGATATGGCCTGGGGGTCATCTCCCCAGACCCTGGCGATTTCTTCAACCTTTATTCTGTATGATGGAACGTAAACTCCATATCCAACGATTCCAGCCATGAGTATCACACCATAATATTAGTCTGGATCTTATTATTATCTAAAACCAAAGTATTTATCCCTTGCTCTACTATCCTACCTTCTACTATATATAGGTAGCAGCATAAAAGGAGGGGGTCTCAATGTATATGGTGCAGAAAATCAGAACAGAAACAGTTTTTATGCGGTTGCCGGGATTTGAACCCGGGTCGCGGGCTTGGAAGGCCCGAGTCCTAACCAGACTAGACTACAACCGCTATGCGGCGTCCGGGATTTGAACCCGGGTCGCTGGCGTGGCAGGCCAGTGTCTTAACCAGGCTGGACTAACGCCGCAAATTCGTAGGCATAGAAAAGATTTGAAATCATCATATATAAAGTTTTCTATTTATTCTCTCTGCCCCGACATGATAAAGGAGGGGCCACCATAAATAACAGATGCAGCTGAAGAGGAGGGCGCCGGATGCTGGAAAGGTATAAACTAAATAATCGGATGCTCGATAGGTTAGCCCTTCAGTAGTTCTGGGATGGTTAATGAGATGAATGGGGGAAAAAGATTTGTTGAGGTCGATGCCCTGAGGGGAATCGCTGTCATTATGATGGTGGCATATCATGCACTCTTTGACCTCGATTTCTTTTCAGTAACAGAGATAGACATGTCATCGCCACCTCTATGGCTTGCAGGGAGGCTGACAGCATTCCTCTTCATATTCATCGCAGGCCTCTCACTGAGCCTGAGCCATTCCCGCCGGATCCTTGAGGGAGATGCATCGTTCAGTGCCTACCTTAATCGGGGACTCAGGATTTTCGGGTACGGCCTCATAATAACCCTTGCAACATGGATATACCCAGGGGATGGTGTGATACTATTCGGGGTCCTCCACTTCATCGGAGCCGGGATTATACTCTCATACCCCTTTATGGGAAAACCATGGTTAGCCCTCATGGCAGCCTCTCTGTCCATCGCAGCTGGAATGATCCTCTCAGGTTTCAGGGCGGATTATCCATGGCTTTTATGGGCGGGGCTGAGACCACATAGCTTCTACAGCCTTGATTACTTTCCACTCTTTCCCTGGCTGGGCGTCATGCTGACCGGGATGAGTGCAGGGGATGTCCTTTACAGGGGATACAGAAGAAGATTTGACCTGGACACAGGGGCATTGCCCCTCAGCAAACCCGCACTTCTTGGCAGAAACTCTCTGAAAATCTATTTTATCCATCAACCGGTTATAATAATGATTATATTGGTATTAAACAGTTTTAGATAAGCTCTTCAGAGCCTGGAACGCATGCATTGGAGTATTCCATCTTCAGATCGCAGTTTCCAGCCTGAAGATGGAACGTTAGCGGCTCCATCTTAAAGACTTATATATTGAAACGTGTATATAGAAGTTTCTCAAAAACTGGGATTAATGTTTTTTTTGAGATGAAAAATACTGTTAAGGGAGGTAATAGCACGGATACAAAGAAAGGATTTATCCTCAGCATTCTAATTGCACTTGCAGTTTATATAATACCCATGCCTGGTCTGAAGGCCTCAGGACATGCGGCTTTATCGCTTCTTGTTTTTGCGGTTTCAATGTGGGCAACCGAGGCCCTGCCACTCCCTGTAACCTCACTGATAATACTCTTTGCTCAGCCACTTATGGGTGTTGAGAGCTTTGAAAATGCGGTTATAGGCTTTGCGAACCCCATAATCTTCCTGATGATAGGCGGATTCATAATGGCTGAGGCCATAAGAAAGAGCGGTCTTGCCCAGCGCTTCACATATTACCTCCTGGGGAGACTTGGAGCCTCCCCTGAGAGGGGCCTCATGGTAAGCATATTCTCAACCGGTATCCTCTCTGCATGGATTGAAAACGTTGTTGCCTTTGCAATGCTGCTGCCCATCATAAAGGAGATAGTTGACCTCATGGGGTGCAGGGATCCCCAGCATGGAAGGAGTAACTATGCAAAGGCCATGATACTCGGAGCATCCTTCGGATCCCTTGCAGGGGGCTTCGGGACAGAGATAGGAACAGCACCCAACCTCATGGCAGCCGCATACACAGGAATACCCTTCCTTAACTGGATGATCTTCGGGTTACCACTGTCCCTGGTCATGCTGGCCGTTATATGGTTCCTACTGATGAGAATATTCCCCGCAGAAGTAAAGGCCATTGAGAACATCCAGGAACTCATCGGCGACAGGGTTCAGGGACTTGGAGCAATGGGCAGACAGGAAAAACTCAGTGCAGCCATCCTGCTTTTCGCAATATTCCTCTGGGTTACGGCATCCTGGACAGGGATTAACAGCTACTCTGTTTCACTCATCGCCGCGGTCATGTTCATATCATCCGGTGTGATAACCTGGAAGGATGCCCAGAAGAACATTGACTGGGGCCTCATAATATTCTTTGGCGGCGCCCTCTCCCTGGGAAGCGCCCTTCTAAAGACAGGGGCTGCCGCATGGCTTATCAATGACATTGTAAGGATGCTGGGCTCCAGTCCACCAGTCCTCCTGGTCATGCTGCTGCTGATGACCGTGGCGGTACTCATAACCCAGGTGATGTCAAACATAGCACTCTCAGCCATACTCGTACCCCTTTCCGTGACCCTTGCAGCTGCACAGGGACAGCCAGCAGGAATATACGCCGTTCCGGTTGCAATAGCATGTTCACTCTCATTCATGCTCCCGATGGCGGATCCAACAGTTGCAATGGCATACGGTACAGGATACGTTAAGCTGAGGGACATTCCAAGGGCAGGGATACCCCTAATAATTGTAGGCGTCATACTTACGGTGCTTGTCATAACGACACTTGCAACTCCATTCCTGGGATGAAATTGGATCCCTGCCTGATTTATTCATTTTCAGCCGTTAATTAATTTTTAAGGAGCTCCTCAACGGGTGAGAGGTCCATGTTGTTCTCCACTATCTCAGCCAGTCTGTCAAGGGAGAACCTCCGGGAGTCCCTGAAATCATCCCTGTCATAGTCAAGGGGTTCCAGGCCCCTCTGCTCCCTGAGGATGTTTGTGAAGTACCTCCTGAACCTGAAGTTATGGAATATGCCATGGAAGTAGGTTCCCGCAACATTTCCATCAACGGCACCATCAAAGCCGCCGTCACGCAGGTTCCCTGAACCCTTCTCCACCCTTATAAGGGGTTTCACGTCACCCAGAACTGTGGTGCCCTCATGAAGCTCATAGCCCTCAACGGTTTCACCCCCCAGACCATGGAAGAGGCCTCCCCCAATGATTTCACCGTGGCTCTGTGAGATTATCTTACCATCCCCTGTAAAGACGGTTTCACAGTCAAGGAGGCCAAGTCCCTCCACGGTTCCATGGGCTGATTCATGGCCACCATCATCAACCACTCGTCTGCCGAGCATCTGAAACCCGCCACATATACCGAATACCGGTATATCCTGGCTCAGTTCCATGATTTCATGGGCAAGGCCCGTCTCATGGAGGTGGATGAGGTCTTTTATGGTGTTCCGGGTCCCGGGGATTATGATGGCATCCAGGTTGTGGAGGCTGTCACCGGCCTCGATGAGTTTCACTGAGACATCCTCTTCATATTCAAGGGGGTCGATGTCCGTGAAGTTCGATATCCGGGGGAGCCTGATGACACCAACCTTTATTTTTCCCTTCCCGCGATATTTCCTGTCTGCCAGGGATGCTGAATCCTCCTCAGGGAGTCTGAGGGCCTCATCGTAGGGCAGGACACCTAGGACAGGGACACCTGTAATCTCCTCTATCCTTTCAATACCGGGCATGAGGATGTCCAGGTTGCCCCTGAATTTGTTTATAACAACACCCTTTATCCTTGACCTGTCACGTTCATCAAGGAGCATGAATGTTCCTGCAATGGATGCGAAGACACCTCCACGGTCTATATCCGCAACAAGGATGACATCTGCATCTGCAAGGTGGGCTATCTCCATGTTGGCAAGGTCCCTGTCCCTCATGTTTATCTCTGCAGGAGAACCCGCACCCTCAATTACAATGAGGTCATACCTGGACTTCAGGTATTCAAGGGACTCCTTTATGGCTTCAAGGGCTGTTCCCCTGAAGTCCACCTGGTATTCATTGAAGTTCATGTTCCCTACCGGCCTCCCATGAACTATGACCTGGGATGTGAAGTCCTCCTTGGGCTTGAGGAGCACCGGGTTCATGTGATGTGATGGCTCTATGCCAGCTGCTTCAGCCTGAAGGACCTGGGCTATTGCTATCTCCCGGTTCTCGGAGGTTGTGAATGAATTGAGTGACATGTTCTGGGATTTGAAGGGGGCTACACGATACCCTCTCCTTGAGAATATGCGGCAGAGGGCGGCGACAAGGACGCTTTTACCTGCACTGGATGATGTGCCCTGAACCATTATACACCTTGAACTCATGGATACACCACTTGGTAGGGGGTTATTTAATCTGGTGGTTCTGTCGCATTCCTTAAATCAACAGCAACAGATACACTACTAGATGATTACTAGTCTGAATTTGTGGGTTCCTGATATAAAACTTCAGTGTCTGACATCAATCTTAAATACTAACTAACACAATAATTATTAACAGGATATGGATGGAGGTTTATGAGATGTCCAATGATTCTGCTGAAGTTCTATCATCCGATGAGTTACTATCAATCTTTAAGACCGTTATAATGAACAGCCCCGACGGGATAATCACGGTCAACGAGGACGGGGTTATTATCTTCTCAAATCCATCTGCAGATAGAATGTTAGGCTATGAAACCCTCATGGGTAAAAAATTGATGTCATAGTCCCTGAGGGCCTCAGGGATGACCTCCACCAGAAGATGAGGGACTACAGGGCCCGGGGCGAACATGAACTGGCAGGCAAGGTCTTTGAAACCGTCTCATTAAGGGCGGACGGGACAGAGTTCCCTGTTGAGATGAGCCTCAACCCCTCAAGAAGTCAGGGGAGACTCTTTCTAACTTCAATCATAAGGGACATCTCAGAAAGAAAAAAGATGGAACTTGAGGTCCTTGAAAGGGAGGAACAGTTCAGGGACCTCTTTGAGAATGCCAATGACATGATACAGGCCGTTACCCCTGATGGAAAATTTTTATACGTTAACAGGGCATGGAAGAAGACCCTCGGCTACACTGAAGGTGAACTTGAGAACCTGACAATCTTTGATGTGATACACCCTGATAAGGTGGATGAGTGCCGTGAACTCTTCAGGAGGGTCATGTCAGGCGAGAACATCCCAATCATTGAGACGGCCTTCATAACAGCTGATGGCGAGAAGGTATTCGTTGAGGGTAACGTCAATGTTAAGATGAGTAACGGGACCGTGGAGTACAGCAGGGCAATATTCAGGGATGTTACAGAGAGGATGAAGTTTCAGAGGGAACTTGAAAGGATGGCATCCATTGTTGAATCTGCAGGGGATGCGATTGTCAGCTATGACCTTGATGGCAGGATAATGGACTGGAACAGGGGTGCTGAAGAGATATACGGTTACGGTGCAGATGAGATTAAGGGAAAAAAATGTCTCCATCCTCATGGATGATGAGGAGTTTGAAAGGCTCAGGGGCCTCATTGAGGAGGTGAAATCTGGCGGAGTGGTTTCAAACTTCGAAGCAAAACGTATAAGGAGTGATGGTGAGACGATCTGGGTCTCAATTTCCATGTCACCCCTCAGGGATTTTGAGGGTAACATAATTGGCGTTTCCACCATTGCAAGGGATATAACAGAGATTAAGAGGACCGAGGAGGCCCTCAGGGCAAGTGAGGAGAAGTACAGGAAGATAGTTGAAAAGTTCATACAGAACGCCCTTGCCCTGATATCTGAGATTAACCGCTGATATTCCCCTATCCGGATCCAGCAGGGTCCTTGAAATGTTTCCCGCCTATCTGGTTCTAATTCAGGGAGCGTAATCAGGACGGTGATGGATACCTTTATAAGTGGAAACCCCATATATTAAAATAAAAATTTGTAAGTAAAATATTTTAAGTAGAAGAAGGTGACTATTATACATCGTGACTTTATTTTAACCACTTCACTTAATGGAGGCATTTGAATAGAAATGAAAACCACCATTAAAAACTCCAGAGTTGAGGAAAAGGTTTCATATGAAAGCAGTGACAGTAAAAAAGAAGAGTCACAGGCATCCCTTTCATATGAAACATCAAAGGATATAAATGTCCCTGAAAGGCTTATAAATCAGATTATAGGTCAGGAAGAGGCAGTCGAGACCATAAAAAAGGCTGCTGAACAGAGACGTAACGTACTTTTAATAGGTGAGCCTGGTGTGGGTAAATCCATGCTTGCAAAGGCAATGGCCGAGCTGCTGCCACGTGAAAGGCTCCAGGACATACTCGTATACCCTAACATAGAGGACCCTAACAACCCCCTCATAGGAACCGTCCCTGCAGGTGAGGGGAGGAAAATCGTAATGAACCATAAGAACAAGGCAAGGGCACAGGATGAGAAGAAGAATCTCTTCATGATGCTCATAATATCCTTCATCCTTGTCCTTGGCTTCATGGTTCAGCAGTTCCTTGCAGCCATCATAGCGGCAGGCATAGTCTTCCTTGCAATGCAGCAGTTCAGGCCAAGGAAAACCGTGATGGTCCCGAAACTCCTGGTGAACAATGAGGGCCGTCAGGTAGCACCCTTCGTGGATGCAACCGGTGCCCATGCCGGCGCCCTCCTGGGGGACGTGAGACACGACCCCTACCAGTCAGGCGGCCTTGGGACACCGGCCCATGAACGTGTGGAGGCAGGGATGATACACAGGGCCAACAAGGGTGTTCTCTACATTGATGAGATAGGCACAATGAAGATGAAGACCCAGCAGGAGCTCCTCACAGCCATGCAGGAGAAGAAATACTCCATCACGGGTCAGAGTGAAACAAGCAGCGGTGCAATGGTCCGTTCGCAGGCAGTACCCTGCGACTTCGTCCTGGTGGCCTCAGGGAACCTCCAGGTACTTGAGGGGATGCACCCCGCCCTCAGATCCAGGATAAGGGGATATGGATACGAGGTTTTCATGAAGGATTCAATGCCCGACACACCTGAAAACAGGGATAAGCTCGTCCAGTTCGTTGCACAGGAAGTTGAAAAGGACGGAAGAATACCCCACTTCAGCAGGGAAGCCATAAAGGAGATAATAAGGGAAGCCCAGAGGAGGGCCGGTAAGAAGGACTCCCTCACACTCAAACTCCGTGAACTCGGCGGCCTTGTGAGGGCAGCTGGTGACATTGCAAAGAGCAGGGGAGCCGAAATCGTTGAACCAGAGGATGTGGTGGAGGCCAAGAAGCTTTCAAGGACCCTTGAACAGCAGATTGCCGACAGGTACATTGTACAGAAGAAAAAATACAGCGTCTTCAAATCAGAGGGCGGCGAGGTCGGCAGGGTTAACGGCCTTGCAATAATCGGTGACCGCAGCGGAATCATACTTCCAATAGCGGCCGAGGCAGCCCCGGCCCAGAGCAAGGAAGAGGGGAGGATCATAGCCACAGGGAAACTCGGTGAGATTGCAAGGGAGGCCGTGCAGAATGTCAGCGCACTCATAAAGAAATACACGGGCACAGACATATCCAACTACGATATACACATACAGTTCCTCCAGGCCTATGACGGTGTGGAGGGTGACAGTGCAAGTGTCTCGGTTGCAACCGCAGTCATATCCGCCCTTGAGGAGATACCAGTGGACCAGTCGGTGGCACTTACAGGGTCACTGAGCATAAGGGGGGATGTGCTCCCTGTTGGTGGAGTTACAGGTAAGATCGAGGCGGCTGCAGAGGCAGGCATAAAGAAGGTCCTCATACCGGCATCCAACATGGGGGATGTTATGATAGAGAAGAAGTATGAGGATAAGATTGAAGTAGTCCCTGTTGAAACCCTCGGGGACGTCCTTGAACACGCCCTCATAGGCAAGGGCAAGGAGAGCCTCCTTGAAAGAATGCAGAAGATAAGTGACATGGTGCCCTCAATAATTAAGAAGCCCGCCATGCACTGAATTCAGGGATATCTGTCCCTGATAAATTATTTTTTCTGGATTAAGTGGTGAATTTTGCTATTCTTAGGCTATGCCATTAAAATTAATTTATTTCAGGGCCCCTGCAATCAGTGGAGCCACAGAGATGTCGCTGACCTCAGACGTCAGTGTGTCCGTTGCAATAACATCGTCCACCCCTGCGGAGAATATCTTTATGAGGGCATCCTCGACAAGGACCGGGTGGACGCAGCAGACGGTTATGCTTGATGCCTGGTTTTCCCTCAGTATACCGGCAGCGTTCACTATGGTGCCACCTGTACTTATGATATCATCCACCACCACAGCGTCCATACCTGCAACATCAAGGTCCTTCACACGGGTCTCAACGACCTCGGGTGAGAGCCGCACCTTCTCCATATAGTCGCATTCACAGCCAAGTATACCGCTCACCTCCCTTGCATGTCCAAGGGCGCCCCTGTCAGGGGCTATCACAACAGGGTCATCCAGAAGACCCGAAATGTGGTCTGCGATGAGGGGCATTGCAGAGAGTTCCCTTACAGGGATGCTGAAGAATTCACTGAGGCAGTTCTCATGGAGGTTAACGGTAACGAGTTCATCTGCACCGGCAGCTTCGATCAGCTCTGCAACAATCCTTGCAGAAACCGCCTCCCCGCTCTTGAAGCGCCGCTCCTGCCTCCCGTAACCAAAGTAGGGTATCACTGCACGTACACGCTCAGCTCCAAGGTCCCTGAGGTTCTTTATCATGAACAGGAGTTCCATGAGGTTCTCATCCTGGGGGTGCCCTGTTGACTGTATAACCGTGACCTCACCCTGGACATCCCCCTTCACCCTGATGTAACGTTCACCATCAGGGAATTTACGGGTCTCAACCGGACATAGATGATCATCAAGTAAATCTGCAACCTTAGCAGCGAGTTTCTGCGATGCTGAACAACCTATTATCATAAAAAACCACCTTGTAATCATTGACAATTTTTATATACATACTTTTATTAATTCTAATTATAAAATTTTGTCAGATATTACCCGTCCAAGAGGTGAAGTGCTTGCATGAACTATCAATGGCCGATGCAATTGTAAGGACAGTTATCGATGCAGCCGAAAAGAATGATGCCGTGGAGGTCCTTGAGGTTACCGTTGAAATCGGCCAGATGACCCTTCTGAACCCGGAACAGATAAAATTCATGCTGGATGTCCTCAGTGAGGACACCATCCTTGAGGGGGCCCGGTTCAACATAGAGGTCGTTCCGGTTGAGATCGAATGCACCTGCGGATATGAGGGTGCTGTGGATACCGATGAACTTAACCATCTGGCCCCTGTGGTGAGCTGTCCCAGCTGCGGAGGCCATGAATTCCATGTTAGGGCTGGAAGGGAGTGTAACGTTAAAAATATAAAGATAGAAAAGAGGGATTAGGAGGAATTCAATGCACAAGATAGCAGAGGTTGAGATTCAGAATGATATTCTCCTTGCAAACAGAAAACTCGCAAAGAAAAACCAGAGACGCCTTGACAGGGCAGATGTATTCGCGGTCGACTTTCTCGGGGCCATAGGGTCCGGGAAAACAACACTCATCGAGAAGTTAATTGAGAACATGGACCGGAGGGTTGCTGTTATAGCAGGGGACGTTATAAGCAAATTCGACGCAGGAAGATTCGAGAAGTACGGAGTCCCGGTGGTGGGGCTTAACACAGGGAAGGAGTGCCACCTGGACGCACACCTCGTTGAACACGGACTTGATGACATCCCCCTTGAGGAGGTGGACATCCTCTTCATAGAGAACGTGGGAAACCTCATATGTCCCGTTGACTTCGACCTTGGATCCCATATGAGGATTGTTGTTGTGAGTTCAACCGAGGGTGATGACACCGTTGAGAAGCACCCCCTCATATTCAGGGAGGCTGACCTTGTAGTTATAAACAAGGCGGACCTTGCAGATGCCGTGGGGGCTGACATCGATAAGATGGTGGATGATGTTAAAAAACTTAATCCTGATGTCAGGGTAGTTAAAACAAGCCTTAAGACAGGTGAAGGACTTCAGGATGTTATTGAATCAATTGAAGAGGCAATGTCCAATTAATTCATTCTTTTCAGGCCGGTGGTTCGATTGAAGATATGGATTGATATCACAAACGCCCCCCATGTAAGGTTCTTCAGGGATGTGATCACCCACTTCCAGGATGAGGGAGAGGATGTGATCATCACCGCACGGAAGTTCGGGGATATACACAGGCTCATGGACCTCTTTGGATTTGAATTCACATCCATAGGTAAACACGGGGTTACCCTTGATGAGAAACTCATTGAGAGTACAAGGAGGGCTTATGAGCTTTCAAAGTTCATCTCCGAGGAAAAACCGGATGTCGGTCTGTCAAAGCATTCAATCGAACTGCCAAGGGTCACCTTCGGTCTGGGAATCCCCAGCGTATATGTGCTGGATAATGAACATGCCCTGGCAGCAAACAGGCTCACCCTTCCCCTCTGCGATCACATCATCATGCCCGAGGTCATAGACCTCTGGGATATAATGAAGACCGGCGGGGATCCCAACGTGATAACCAGGTACCGGGGCACATCAGAGATCATACACTTCCAGAACTTTGAATACAATGAGAACATCTTTGAGGACCTTGGACTTAAACTTGAAAGGGAGAAGACCATACTGATGAGGCCGGAGCCCTCCCTTGCATCATACCTTGATGCCGACTGCCATGAATCGGTACTCACCCCAATAGTTGAGATACTCAAGGACTATGCCAACATACTCATAATCCCCAGGTTTAAGGAGCAGGCGGATATATTCAGAGGATATGACAACGTGACAATAATCAGGCCCCCGGTTGATACATTCAGCCTCATGAAGAGGTGCGACCTTGTAATCGGTGCCGGGGGGACCATGAACCGTGAAGCAGCACTCCTGGGGACACCTGTGATATCATGTTACCCTGGAAAGCCCCTCTCGGTGGATAAATTTTACATCGAGAACGGTTTGATGGTGAGATCAACCGATGTTGATGAGATTGTTAACACTGCACTGCGGCTCCTTGTATCCGAGAAGAAGGCAAAGGAGATTAAAACAGACGACCTCTTCAGGATAATAGTTGAAAGTGTCTATGCCGCGGCTGATAACGAGTAGATGCTGTGTATAGGGACTCTGAAAGCAACTGATACGAAATATTGTCCTTATTAACAGCTTAAATCTTAGAACTAGAAATGGAATGGACTGGCCGGGATTTGAACCCGGGGCCTCCGCCATGCCAAGGCGACGCTCTACCAACCTGAGCTACCAGCCCTAACAAAGTATACATTAAGTCTTTTCATATTTAAACTTAATGCTTCATGGTGGCATTACAGGCCTGTGCTTAATATGATATGGATGCATGGATGATGAGTTCTGATAATCGGACAGGTTATGATGGAGAGTTTGTGGGGTGTATGAATTGATAATAAGAAATGTCAGGGAGGATGACTTCCTGGCCATAGCCGAACTTGCAGAGAAATGTCCCCCCATGGTGACGGAGAGGAACTCAATTTACCATATATTCACAAGGTTCTTCAGTGAAACATCCTTCATAGCCGAGGATGATGGTGCTGCAGGGTTCATCCTGGGTTTCATATCACAGTCTGACCCTTCTGAAGCCTACATCCACCTACTCTGCACCGCACCATCCCACAGGGGAACCGGACTTGCAGATGAACTCCTCCAGACCTTCATTGACACGGTCAAATCCAGGGGCGCCGGGAAGGTCCTCCTGATAACAAAACCCGTAAACCAGAGAGCAATAAGATTTTACCTCAGGAATGGCTTTGAACATGTTGAATCAGGCAGGATGGTTGAATCAGGCCCTGTTAGGGCTATAGCTGATTATAACGGTCCTGGAGAAGACATGGTCCTTTTCAGGAGGTTTATATGATCCCGGAAAAAACTTTTTATTGTGGTCATCAATATATGATGTAGATCAGAAAACAATTATCCGGAGGATTAAATTGGCCCTTATACCGCAGAATCATCTTCAGTTGATAGTCGAGGTCGGCATCATACTCTACGCTGCAATGATATTCCTGCTTAACCTCGCCCCGATTTCCCTGAGCCTTGTACTCTTCATCTGCATCGTACTGGGGATAGGATTCAACGTAATATTTGGACTGGATGTTGTGGCACTCTTCATGTCCTTCGGCCAGAGCGAGTTCACCCATCCCTTCGGACCCATAGCCCTCCTTGCAGCAGTATCATCACTTTCAGCCCTTGCAATAATGGAGGATGTGGGGGTGGATACCGGTGGACTCCGTGGCTTTGTATACATACTTATGCTGGGCATAACGGTATTCGGGGGCCTCATGCACAGGTCATTCCTCCTTCTGTGGCTCCTGGGTCTCATGGTGGGGCTTTTCCTCATCTCAAAGTCCATGAGGAGCAGGTCAATCATAACATTAAAGAGGGTGGCTGCCTTTGCACTGGTGGCAGTTGCAGGGTTCGGGGGCCTTGAACTGCTTTCAAGGATCCTTGGGATGCCTGTTCTAAGCCCACTCCTCCGCCTTGAGAGGCTTGAGAATTTCTCAGTACCCAGCATCAAGATGGTGATTAAGAACACTACACTACTGGGCCATAATCCCATGTCATCCTACTGGGGTGAACTATCCAGGGGATTTGCCGATGGTTACATCTCACTTCCACTCCAGCTCATACTCTTTTTCGGCCTTCCCTTCCCGGTCTTCTACGGCATACTGGTTAACAAGAAGGATGTAATAGATTACATGGTCCCGGGCATATTTGGATGGGCATACGACTTCGGTTATGTTACCCTCTTCTTCCTTTTAATCTGGTGCATGGGCATCATTATCCTGGGCCTCAGGGTGCTCAGCATGTACCGTGAGAAGAGGGAGAAGGGTGTTAGAAGTTACCTTGGCAGGGAGGCTCTCCTCACAGGGGCCCTTGCAGCCTTCATATCCCAGGCCATAATAGGACTCTTCATAATAAACAGGACCATAAATGGAACAGCCCTCCTGACATTCATATTCCTGAGTTCACTCATATTTGCAAATTCCTT
Organism: Methanothermobacter sp. THM-1; assembly: GCF_009914355.1. Classification (NCBI taxonomy): domain Archaea; kingdom Methanobacteriati; phylum Methanobacteriota; class Methanobacteria; order Methanobacteriales; family Methanobacteriaceae; genus Methanothermobacter; species Methanothermobacter sp. THM-1. The sequence continues at coordinate 1,063,937 of NZ_CP044013.1, read as the reverse complement.
TGGACTGAAAGAATAAAATAAATAGGGAGCTTATAGATGAAAAAAACTTTAATCTTACTTGGATGTCCTGAGTCACCTGTCCAGATCCCCCTGGCACTTTACACATCACACAGACTCAGGGAGAAGGGGTTCAGTGTTACACTCACAGCCAACCCCGCGGCGATAAGGCTAATCCAGGTGGCTGACCCAGAGGGGATATACACTGGGGAACTCAAGGACCTTGAATCCTGCCTCGAGGGATTATCTGAGGGTGACTACGAATTCCTTGTGGGATTCGTGCCCAATGATGCTGCGGCAGCATACCTCATAACCTTCGCAGGCATACTGAACACACGGACCCTGGCAGTTGTATTTGAAAGGGATGCAGGGGTCCTTGAGGAACTTGTGGATGAGATAATGGATGGCTCGGATGCAGAGGTGATAGCCGCAAGGGCGCACCACAACCCGGCTCCCCTCAGGGTTAGGATAGACAGATTCATGGAGGAACTCTGATGTCATTCTGCATAGAGACCTACCTGCAGCAGTCCGAGGACTACGAGATACACCTCTCAAGGGCTGGATTCAGGGAATGCGCAAGACTCATCGAGGAGAAGGCGAAGACAGTTATACACATAAAACCCGGTGAAAAGATCCTCGGCGCAAGGATAATAGGCATACCCCCGGTCCCCATAGGCATAGACACTGGAAGGTCAACGGTGATGATGCCATACACCAAGCCATGCTATGGAACCGCGGTTATCGAGGTACCCGTGGATGAGGATGAAATCAGGAAGATACTCCAGATGGGAGAGAAGGAATAAAAGGTGAGGGCAGTTTCCGGTGGCGTGGGAGTGGAGTATCATGGGGTTGGAGGATAAACTGATCACAACGGTCGTTGGAAGTTACCCTGCGGTTCCCAGGGGACCGCGGACCCTGATGGAGAAGATAAGAAACATAACAGGGTCCTATGACCCCTTCAGGCCCGCGGTGAGGACCGCAGTTGAGGACCAGGTCAGGGCTGGCATCGATATAATCTCTGATGGACAGGTACGCGGGGATATGGTCGGATACTTCGCAAGGGAAATAGGGGGCATGATGATAGAGGACGGAGTCCCGGTCATATTCTCAAGGATAACACCACCATCACACCCCATAGGTGCCGATGACCTCATATACGCATCAAAAATCTTAAGAAAACTTAGAAGGGATGAATCAGGTGGTGTTAAGGGTATAGTGACAGGCCCATCAACCATGGTCCATGCATCAAGGATAGAGGGATTCTACGACACTCATGGAAGAGAAAGGGCAGTAATGGACATGGCGGAGGCCCTCAGGTATGAGGCCATGAGCCTTGAAGCCGCAGGCGCATGCATGATACAGATAGATGAACCCTTCCTATCAACAGGGATGGTTGATATGAAAACCGCCAGGAGGGCCGTTAACCACATAGCAGACTCCCTGGAGGTTGAAGTAGCCCTCCACGTCTGCGGAGATGTAAGGGGAGTCCTTGGGGATCTTCTGAGATTCAGGGTGGATCTTATAGACCTTGAATTCGCAGGAAACCCATCCAACATTGAAGTCCTGGCCGATAAATGGAGGGGTGATAAAAAACTTGGCCTTGGATGTGTTGATACAAGGACAGAGAGGATTGAACCGGTGGATGAGATAAGGAACATTATAAGGAGGGGTGCCGATATAGCTGGAGAGGAGAACCTCCATGTGGATCCTGACTGCGGGATGAGAAAACTCTCAAGGGACGCGGCACTCAACAAACTTAGAAACATGGTGAAGGCGGCTTCCATGTGAGGTGGGTTCCAGATGGCCTATGAGATAACGGTTGATGAGATTGCAGATGGATGGAAGAAACTGGTAAGGATGATAATGGATGAGGGAAGGGAGATAAGGGATGAGAGAGGATCCCTTACAAGGGAACTCATGAATACGGTTGTAACCATAAGAAAACCCCTCGGCAAATCCGGGGACTTCTACCACATCCCTGCAGGTTCACCTGCAAATATAAGGGTCCCTGAGGGTTACTTCTGGAGCGGTGAAAAGCTCGAGAAGTACTCCCAGCAGTTCCTGTCACCTGAAAGGAAGGGATTCATATACACCTATGGCAACCGCCTCAGATCCTACTTCGGAGTGGACCAGGTTGACGAGGCAATAAAGAGGCTTAAAAACTGTGGAGAGTCAAGGAGGGCCACCATGGTAACATGGGACCCTGTAAAGGACACGGGATCCGATGAGGTCCCCTGCATGATCCTCGTTGACTTCAAGTTAAGGGATGGTAAGCTCCATACCACGGCCCTCTGGCGAAGCCATGACATCTACGGTGCATGGTTCCCCAACGCAGTTGGACTGGCATACCTTGCAGATTACGTTGCATCCGGGGTCGGTGCCGGGGTCGGCCCCATAACAATACATTCAATTAGCGCTCATATATATGAGGTTAACTTCAAAGAAGCAGAAGAGGTGATTTAATGGTAAGTGTGAACATGGAGGCAAAGAAGATCGTTGACAGAATGATAGCAGGTGCAGATGACCTTAAAATAAATGTGGACACCCTTGAGAACGGTTCCACGGTCATTGACTGCGGGGTTAACGTTGATGGAAGCATAAAGGCAGGTGAACTGTACACAGCGGTATGTCTCGGAGGCCTTGCAGACGTGGGCATATCAATTCCAGGCGACCTCTCGGAGAAGTTCGCCCTCCCATCAGTCAAGGTTAAAACAGACTTCCCTGCAGTATCAACCCTGGGTGCCCAGAAGGCAGGATGGTCAGTGAGCGTAGGGGACTTCTTCGCCCTCGGATCAGGACCAGCAAGGGCACTGGCACTCAAACCATCAGAGACCTATGAGGAGATAGGATACAGGGATGAAGCAGACACAGCCATACTCACACTGGAGGCAGACAAGCTACCAGGAGAGGATGTTACCGACATGATTGCAGAGGAATGTGATGTCTCAGCAGAGAACGTCTACGTACTGGTTGCACCAACATCATCCCTTGTTGGCTCCATACAGATATCAGGCCGTGTGGTTGAGAACGGTACCTACAAGATGCTTGAAGCCCTCCACTTCGATGTTAACAAGGTCAAATACGCTGCAGGTATAGCTCCAATAGCACCGGTAGACCCTGACAGCCTCAGGGCAATGGGTAAAACCAATGACGCCGTCCTTTTCGGTGGAAGAACCTACTACTATGTTGAATCAGGGGAAGGAGACGACATAAAGTCCCTTGCAGAGAACCTCCCATCATCAGCATCAGAGGGCTATGGTAAACCATTCTACGATGTCTTCAAGGAAGCAGACTACGACTTCTACAAGATCGACAAGGGCATGTTCGCACCCGCAGAGGTTGTTATAAACGATCTCAGGACAGGGGAAGTCTTCAGGGCAGGATTCGTTAATGAAGAACTCCTAATGAAATCCTTCGGGTTATAAAACCCTATAATCATTTTTTATTTTTCAGGGGCCTTGAAAGGGATGAAGCCCATCTCCATATCCCGGTGCACCTCCTATGACCCTGATGAGGTGGAGACGGCAATCAGGGAATGCCTCCAACTCCTGGGCGGAGCAGGAAGGTTTGCATCAAGGGGGGACAGGGTACTGCTCAAACCAAACATGCTGATGGCGGCAACGCCTGAGAGGCATGTTACAACACACCCAGCAGTCGTTGAGGCCACGGCCAGGGTCTTCATTGATACCGGTGCAGAGGTCAGAATTGGTGACAGTCCAGGAGGATCCTTCAGGAACATAGAGAGGTTCTGGAGGGCCACCGGAATGCTGGATGTTGCAGGGCGGCTTGATATTGAACTTGTGAACTTCGAGGCTTCAGGTTCATACATCATCCAGGGCTACCCGGTATCAAGGCCCGTCATTGACAGTGATGTGGTGGTGAACCTCCCCAAGATAAAGACCCACAGCATGACCATCTTCACATGTGCGGTTAAGAACATGTACGGCGCCGTCCCTGGATTCAGAAAGGCGGAATACCACAGGGAACACCCAAGGCCCTCTGATTTCGCTGAGAGGCTCCTTGAGATCTACAGGATCACGGCACCGTCCATCACCCTCGTTGATGGGATAACAGGCATGGAGGGTAACGGGCCATCAGGCGGAACACCCAGGGATATAGGCCTTATACTCGGATCAGAGGATGCCATGGCCCTTGATGTCTACATACCATGGATACTGGGGATGGATCCTGAAAGGATACCTGTTAATGCAGCGGCCAGGAGGATGGGTCATCACAGGGACCCTGATGACGTGGAGGTCCTTGGTCATGAACCAGAAAGGATTGAAGATTTCAGATGGCCATCAAACATTTACTACACACTTGACCTCCTTCCCTCGGGACTTGCAAGGGCCCTTATGAGGTTATGGTGGTCAAGACCAGCCATAGACCCTGATAAATGCAGAAACTGTAACCTGTGTGTTGAGAGCTGTCCGGTGGATGCATTAAGTCCTGGGGTGATAATCCCAGAGTTTGATTACGGTGAATGCATCAACTGCCTATGCTGTATGGAGGTCTGTCCCCATGCAGCATTCTATCAGGATAAGAGCTTACTCTACAGGCTCACAGGAAGGTTCTCAGGGATACTTAAATAGGAGCACTCAGCACCCTTTACAGTTGTTTATGCACCTGTATTGGATAGGAGTCTTTCAGTGCCCGGGGCGGCAGGGATGATAAATATTATTAGATTTTTTACTTCCTCAGTGTTCAGCGACAAAACGGTAGAACTGCGGCAGGGATGATAAATATTATTAGATTCTACAGCTAAAATATGGTTGGAGGTGCTTTAATGGAATTCTATACAGAGGAAATTCCCTTAAGGACATCAAAGAGGCTTGAACTCATTGACGTAACATCAAGGGTCTCTGAGGTTCTTAAGTCATCCGGAATAGGAAACGGAATATTGAATGTGTTCTCAAGGCATTCAACATCAGCCATATTCATAAATGAGAATGAGACACGGCTTACCGGTGATGTTGAGTCCATACTCAAAACACTTGTCCCGGAGGATTCATCCTATGGACATAACATCATTGATAACAATGCAGATTCTCATCTGAGGGCGGTGCTCCTTGGAGGAAGCCAGACAGTACCTGTTATCAATGGATCACTGGATCTTGGCACATGGCAGAGCATATTCTTCGCTGAATTTGACGGACCCCGGAACCGGAAGATCAGGGTCTCGGTTGCAGGTAAACCAATGGAATAAGGTTTTTATCAGGGATTATGCCTTGATACCCCTAAGGGCGCTTTCAGCAGGGTAATCGGATTTCATGGGATGCTCTGACCAACCCATGGTACTGCAGGGAGGATGTTATCCAGCCAATCATGGTTCATAGGGACCCTGCAGGTTGCAGCCCCCGGAACGCTGCAATCACCCCCATTTTCCATAATAAAAATTAATGTTCAGTTTTCCCTGAACTCTATTTCAAGGGCGATGACAGGGTACTCGAGGCCGAAGCCTTCAAGGACCTCGGGGTGTATTTCACCGAAGAATCCTGTTATTGATGATGATTCACCCCTGGATTCAATGGAGGCGCACCGGCCCCCTATGAAGGATGGATGATCCATGGCCTCTATCCTGAACTCATATCCAAGGTTTTCAACCACAGCGGCTGCAATTGATTTCATCTCGGTGAAACCTGCACTGGAATGGGTTACCGCACATGCAAGCTTCTTCACAACCCTAGTCCCGGTCTCCATCTCAGGGTCAGGGTAGACAACATCACCCACCTCAAATATCCTCTGGGGGAGATCCTCATGCTTGTTATCCTCAAAGAACTCCAGCAGACCATTCAGAAGACTCTTCCTGAGCATGGTCCTGTCCTGTGATATTGGCTGGGCCACCTCAACCCTTTCATCCACCTCAAGCCTCATCTTACTGTAGTGGTTCTCCTCATTTGTGAGCATGAGGCTCATGACCTCCTGGAATCCCAGGCCTATCATAACCTCCCTTATGAATTCATCGGCCCGGTTCCAGCTATCCTCCTCTGCAATGGTGGCGATCTCTGGCAGTTCAGGTTCAATCCTCCCGATACAGTACTGTACTGCAATGTTCTCAACAAGGTCCACTTCATGGAGGACTTCAACCCTGTAGGCGGGGATGGATGCAAGTACCTCATCCTCAGAGACAATCTCTGCATCCATACGGGCCTTCATCAGGAGTTCCCTGACGGTTTCAGGGTCCAGTTCAAGGCCTGTGAGCCTGCTGGCCCTTTCCACTGAGACGGTCATATTTTTTGGTGAAAGGTCAGGGGCCCTGAATTCACCGTCGGGGCGTTTTATGGTGACAGATTTTATGCTCCCCCCTGCCTCTGCAAAGGAGGTGCATATGATGTTGAGGGTCTGCTGCACAGCCCTTTCATCAGTACCCGTAACATCCACCAGTATCCTTTCCGTTTTCTCGGTGAGCTTGGTGAGTTCACCGTTGATTATGGGGGGTATGGAAAGGACATTGCCACGGGAGTCCGTTATAAGGGGGTACCTTTCATGTTCCCTAAGGAGGTGCGCGTACTTAACACCCTTGGGGTGTTCCTCCAGTATCTCCCTGGGTGTCATCTCACATACACTGTCCAGCGGCGTGAAGGAGACAGCCTCAGGTTCCACACCCTGATAGGTGAAGGGGCCCCTGACAGCGTCAAGGTCATGGATGCCTATGGCGACCTTCTTACGGTCCCTTCCTATAACCCAGTGGAGGTCCTCCTGGAACTCCATGACCTGTTTCAGTTTTTTATCATTGAATCTAACGCCGTCAATGACTGCCATTCCAATGTACGGCCTCACCCCAAGGACGGTTTCATCCACGGTGACCTCAAGGCCCGAGTCCCTGACCTCATACTCAGGCATCCCCTTCTCAATACCCAGGAACCCCCTGAGGCTCCTTGCAACACCCTCAACAGAGAGGAGGTCCGGTCTGTTCGGGAAGAACTCAACCTTAACACCTTCATCATCAAAGTCCTCAATGTCACTCCCCATCATAGGGAGGACCTCTATGAGTTTCTCTTTATCAATATCAATGCCCAGTTCCTTCAGATCCTCATAATCAAATGTTATAACTGGCATGGTGGTCTCTCCGGTAAGTATGATAAATTAACTTATCATTTCTATACAAATAAATAATTAACCCGGCTGTTATTCTGCCGATATTTTTGTATTCAAGGTGTCTGCTGTTGTTGATGGTTTCCCTATTACAGTATCAACCCAGGTACAGGTTTCCTGTGGGCCTGCAGGGAGTTAACATATAACTTCTCAACTATATAAAGGGGGAACTCCATAAATAAGAAAACAAGGGGGGGTGTTTTCATGAAACTCTGTTTTCTTCTAATTTTCATTCTCATATTCTATGGAGGACTTTTGGGTGCATCGGCTCTTGAAGGGTCCACCTCCTCCAACTCCAGCTGGCACCAGTGGAAGACGGGTTCAGCTCGCCATGATTCATTCAGGGGTTCTTCAGATTGCTGCTCCGTCATCGTGAATGTTAACGATACCAGCGCGGTCTTCGCATACCGAAGGGACTCGACTTATGCAGCAACACTCAACAGGGTTACTCAAGACTTTCAACCTTCAGGATGAAACCCGGTGAATTTGTAAGTGTCCCTAACAGTCCAGGATACTACCGTAGGGGTTACTATTCACGCTGGAGCACTGACCCGGCAAGGGCTGCCGTTTATGCTGCTGGGACTGACAGTTGGGGTGTTAACAGGAGGAACATACTCACATATGAGGTCCATGCAGGCGAAAATTCAACTTCCATGAAGGTGTATGCAGGCTTTGATGGTGGAAGGCTCATCGGAAGGTACCGCGGAAGACCCGACAATGTGGTGTTCCTTGGAAAATTTATAGGTGCATCAGCAATCCCACGGATACCATCAATGAAACTCCTGGGGTCAGTGAGCCTTGCAGTGAAGACATTATAATCCCTGGAACCTTCTTTTTTCTGTTAGATGAGCTAAAATAAGGAATCAGAGTGTTGAAAATATCATGATGAAGAACAGGGATTCAACGGTGAAATGCAGTGCCCTGTGGTACAGCCAGCCATGATCAACACCGGTGGCCTGATGGTAAAGGTCAACGACGAGGTGAATCAGGGCCGCAAGGAACCCTATCTCCACCGATATAAAGACAAGTGACAGTACGATGAAGTGGAAGAGCGCCTCAAGGCCCTCATGGACCAGCCAGAGCTGTATGTTTGATGAGACCGTCTCCTTGATGATTCCAGCTAAAAGTATATAAAAGTCAAAGAACACATTCCAGAGTATCTTTGTATGTATCTCATCACTTATTGCAAGGAACAGGGCTATATAGAACCATATTAACTCCATTGGTATTCACCATTTCCTTCCAGGAACTCTTTAACTCAATTCTTCTACAAACTTAGAGTATTCGAACATCTTTATAAAGATTGGGTAGCGAATTATTATCATATGATGCTTTCAGGATTCACACTTCCATAGCAGGGAGAGAATAAAAATGACCGATAATCAGATTCCAAAGGATTACGACCATAAAAACGAGGCTAAATGGCAGAGGAAATGGCAGGAAGATGACATCTACCGTTTCGTGGGGTCAGGGACAAAACCGAGGTACATAATAGACACACCACCACCGTACCCTACGGGTTCAATTCACATGGGCCACGTCCTCAACTGGGTCTACATGGACATAATAGCACGTTTCAAGAGGATGCGGGGCTTTGATGTCCTCTTCCCCCAGGGATGGGACTGTCACGGCCTCCCCACAGAGGTTAAGGTTGAGGAGACCCACAATATAAGGAAGAGCGACATACCCAGGGATGAGTTCAGGAGGCTCTGCGTTGAGCTCACACAGGAAAACATAGCGACGATGAAGGAGCAGATGCAGCGCATGGGCTTCAGCCAGGACTGGAACCGTGAATTCATCACCATGACCCCCGAGTACATGAGGAAGACCCAGCTATCATTCCTTAAGATGTACAGGGAGGGACTCATATACCAGGGCGTCCACCCTGTTAACTGGTGCCCCCGCTGCGAAACAGCAATAGCCTTTGCAGAGGTTGAATACACAGAAAACGAGACAAACCTCAACTATGTCAGGTTCCCTGTTGATGGTGCAGATGAGGATATAATGATAGCAACAACAAGGCCAGAACTCATGGCAGCATGCGTGGCCGTTGTTGTACACCCCGATGATGAGAGGTTCACAGGATTTGAGGGCAGATCCATAGAGGTGCCCATCTTCGGACAGAAGGTTAAACTCATAAAGGACCCTGATGTGGATCCCGAGTTCGGTACAGGGGCTGTCATGGTATGTACCTTCGGGGATAAAACGGACGTATCATGGGTCAACCGGCACGGCCTCGATGTTATAGAGGCCATAGATGAAAGGGGCTACATGACAGAAGCCGCAGGGAAATATCAGGGCTTAACCATAGCCGAATGTAAGGAGAAGATAGTTGAGGACCTTGAAAGGGAAGGCTTCCTTGTGAAGAAGGAACCCGTGAAACAGAATGTGGGGACCTGCTGGAGGTGCAAGACCCCCATAGAGATCCTTGTCAAGAAGCAGTGGTTCGTTGCAGTCAAAAAACTCATACCACTGGTGAGAGAGGCTGCAGATGAGATGAAATGGATACCTGAACACATGAAGACAAGGCTCCTTAACTGGACTGGTTCCATGGACTGGGACTGGTGCATCTCAAGGCAGAGGATCTTCGCAACACCAATACCAGTATGGTACTGCACCCGGTGCGGAAGGGTCCATGCTGCCAGTGAGGACATGCTGCCAGTGGACCCTACAAGGGAAAAACCTGAAATGGTCTGTGAATGCGGATCCACAGAATTTGAGGGGGAGGAGGATGTCCTTGACACCTGGATGGACAGCTCCATCTCACCCCTTGCAGTGGCAGGCTGGCCCGACCCATCCTTCAGGGAACTCTTCCCGGCAGACCTCAGACCCCAGGGACATGATATAATCAGGACATGGGCATTCTACACCATACTCAGATGTATGGCACTTACAGGTGAGAAGCCCTTCAGTGAGATAGTTATAAACGGTATGGTCTTCGGTGAGGACGGCCACAAGATGAGCAAATCAAGGGGTAACGTGATAGCACCCGAGGAGGTCCTTGAGGATTACGGTGCAGACGCACTGCGCCTCTGGGCTGCAGGGAGCGTCCCTGGCTCAGATGTTCCCTTCGCATGGAAGGATGTTAAATACGGCTACAAGTTCCTGAGGAAGTTCTGGAACGCCTTCAGATTCATAAGCATACACCTCAGGGAAAACAGGGATGATGCAAGGCCAGGCCCCCTTGACAGGTGGATACTATCCAGACTCATGGGCCTTGTAGGGGATGTTACAGGTTACCTCGAAGACTACAACTTCGCCCCGGCGGTTAACAGGATACAGTCCTTCATCTGGCATGACTTCTGTGATGAGTACATAGAGGCCGTCAAGCACAGACTCTACTCAGATGACGACCCTGAATCAAAGAGGGCGGCCCAGAACACCCTGAGGACGGTCCTTGAAACCTGCCTGAAGCTCCTGGCACCAGTAACACCCCACTTCACAGAGGAGGTCAACCAGCATATCAACGAGGGTTCGATCCACCTCTCAGAGTGGCCCGAGTACGCGGAGGAACTCGTTGACCCTGAAATTGAAGCCAGCGGCGACCTGGCGGTTGAGGTTATAGGTGAGATAAGGAGGTTCAAATCATCATCCAAGATGCCCCTCAACAGTCCCCTGAAATCAGCCACCATCTACACCGAGGATGATGGGGTATCAGGGATGCTTGAACCCTTCCTCGAGGACATCGCAGGGACAATGAACATCGCCGAGATAAAACTTGAAGAGGGAAGGCCTGAGATAACTGAGAGGGCAGTTGAACTCACACCCCGAATGGATAGGATAGGACCCGAGTTCAGGTCGGAGGCCCCTGCAATAATATCCTACCTCACCGGGGCAGACACCCAGGAGATCTATGAGGAACTTAAGAGAAATGGTGAAGTTGATATTAATGGAAACAGGGTCACCATGGAGCATGTGGCCTTCAGGAAGGAGGTTATAGGCACCGGAGGGGAAAGGGTGGATGTCCTCAGCATGGACCAACAGGGGATCATCATAGAGATAGTCAGATAAAAGGTGTGATGATGGATCTTATAGTTGAAAGGTCAGAGGGTCTTTCAGGGACTGTTAAGGCACCCCCATCAAAGAGTTACACCCACAGGGCTGTTATAGTAGCATCCCTTGCCGAGGGCCGGTCCATGATAGCCGATCCCCTGGTATCTGAGGACACCCTCTCATCCCTGAGGGCGTGCAGGGCCTTCGGTGTCCGGATCCATGAGGAGGCCCAAGGATGGATGGTTCATGGGAGCGGGGGCGCCCTTGAAACCCCCGAGGATGTGATTGATGTGGGGAACTCAGGGACAACCCTCCGTATAATGACCTCGGTGGCAGGCCTTGCAGAGAACTACACCGTCTTCACAGGGGATGAATCACTGAGAAAGAGGCCCATGCAGCCATTACTGGATGCCCTCCGCCCCCTGGGCGTCACTGCAGTGTCCTCAAGGATGAACGGACTCCCCCCTATAATAGTCAGGGGAGGCTTCAGGGGCGGTGAAACCTCAATTGATGGCCGTGTGAGCTCACAGTTCATATCATCCATACTGATTGCAGCACCCCTATCAGGGGGTGTTGAACTCTCTGTTGAGGGGGAGTTCATATCCAGGCCCTACGTTGACATGACATTGGATGTTATGGGGAGGTTCTCTGTCCCTGTAAGCTACTCTGATGGCATCTTCACCGTGGAACCATCGGTCTACAGGGCAGTGGATTACACGGTTGAGGGTGACTACTCATCTGCATCCTACCTTGCAGGTGCGGCTGCCGTTGCAGGAGGAGAAGTAAGGATACAGAACCTCTTCAGGGATTCAAAACAGGGAGACATGCTGATACTGGACATCCTTGAGGATATGGGTGCCGATGTGAGGAGGGGAGATGACCATGCTGTGGTTTCATCCACAGGTGAACTTGAGGGTGTCAGCGTAGACCTCCACAACGCCCCTGACCTCCTACCCACGGTGGCGGTCCTCGGCGCCATTGCAGAGGGCAGGACTGAGATAAGGGGTGTTGAGCATGCAAGGTACAAGGAGACGGACCGTATAGGGACATGCGCGGCTGAACTCAAAGCCCTCGGGCTCCAGGTCAGAGAACTTAAGGACGGCATGATAATCCAGGGTGATATCACGGGAAAAACAGTTAAATCCCATGGAGACCACCGCCTTGCAATGGCATTCACCCTCATAGGCCTCAGGAGGGGTATAAGGATAAAGGATGGTGATGTTTTCAGCGTATCATTCCCTGACTTCATTGAGAAGATGAACTCACTTGGCTGCAGGTTAAGGTTAGCTGAGCTTTAAACCTTCATTCCCCTCCTTAAGGCATTCCTTAGGCATTAAATATAAAATAGATGCCGACAAATATTTTGGATGTTACACTTAAAAGATATTATGGAATCTGTGAGTTGATTCAGATGAAGAAAAAGGAAACAAAGGTTGTAATCTTTGGGGATTATGATACAGGTAAGACAACCACCCTTGAACAGCTCTGTGACAGGATAACCAAGGTTGAATACAATGGAACAACCGTTGCACTGGATTATGGTAACTGCATGGTTGGTGGTGAGAAGATACACCTCTTTGCAACCCCCGGCCATGAAAGGTTCAAGTTCATGCTTGAGATAATATCCCATGGCCTTGACGCCGCGGTGATAGTGGTTGACAACTCAAGGGGAGTCACCCTTGCAGAGAAGGAGATAATGACAGAACTGGAAGAGAAAAACATACCCTACGTTGTCTTCTCAAACAAACAGGACCTTGACGATTCTGAACTGGAGATTGACAGGGAAGTTGAGGTCATACCAACAGTTGCAACTGAGGGCACAGGCCTTATGAAGGGCCTTGAGATTCTCCTCGAGAAACTCAACTGAAGCCCTAATTTTCGGTGATCCTATCAGGGATATTGAAGGAATAATGGATGGCCTCAGGAGCATCTATTCCCCCAGGGTATTCGAGGACAGGGACCCCTACCGGGTGCTTATAAGGACCATACTGTCCCAGAGGACCCGTGATGAAAATACAGATGAGGCAACGGCAAGGCTCTTTTCAGAGTACCCCTCGATTGAGGATGTTGCCAGCGCACCCCTTGAAAAACTTGAGGAGCTCATCAGAAAGGCAGGGTTCTACCATGTTAAGGCCCGGAGGATAAGGGAGGTTTCAAGGATACTCCTTGAGGAGTACAAGGGGAGGGTCCCTGATGATATCGGCGAGCTCCTGAAACTTCCAGGTGTAGGGAGAAAAACAGCAAACTGTGTACTTGCCTATGCCTTCGGAATACCTGCAATCCCGGTTGACACCCACGTCCACAGGATATCAAACAGGCTGGGACTGGTGGATACAAAGACCCCGGAGGAGACCGAGAAGGCCCTTATGGAGGTAATTCCCGAGGAATACTGGATAGAGCTCAATGACCTCATGGTCCAGTTCGGTCAGGATATATGCAGACCAATAGGACCACGACACGAGGAGTGCCCCATAGCAGAGTACTGTGATTACTACAGGAACCTTACCGCTGATTAGGGATTCTATTTTTAAGGGGCTGGTGAATTTCATGTTCCATGGGTGTCATGGAGTCCGGTGATTGGGGATTGTGTTTTAAGGGATGGGAGGGGATGGATGCTTCGCCCCGCAGGATCAGGTGTTTAAATTTTCTGTTTTTTCATGCTTCCTTTAGAGCAGCAATCTTTTCTGCGAAGGCGCCAAGGACCTTCTTTGAGAGGCCCTCAACATATTTAAGGGACCCTGCACACTCATGCCCTCCACCATCAATAACCGCTTCAGGTATCTCCTCGGCCAGCTCCCATACGATCTCATTGAGGTTGAATTCGAATTTCTCATTAACAGCATCCGTGGCCCTTATAACCCCAAAGTCAGGCCCATAGGCCAGTGTTATTATAGGTCTTTCTTCACCATGCTTCTGGACCATGTAGTCGTGGACGAATCCACATGTCTTTCCAGGGGCAGGGAAGGTGAACCTGTGGGAGTACTTCTCAACGTCAAGGACATTCAGGAGTATGCCGTTGGGGAGCTCAGTTGATTTCAGGTTGGGTATGGCCGCCCTTAACTGGGTGTCAACCTTCCTCTCATATTCCCTGTAAAGGGCATCCACAAGCTTCTTATGCTTATCAAGGCTTCCAAGTCCAAGTATGGTGTCAATTATCCCCCTTCCATTCATGAACCGCAGGTAGAAGGCCTCAAAGTCTATGCAGGCGGCTATCCTTTCAAGGTCCTCCCGGTCATAGCCGCGTTCAGCAGCAAGTTCAATGTAGGATTCAGCCTCCTCGGACCTGGCATGGTCCCCAACGGCTGCAATACCTGGAAGGTGCAGGATCCTCTCGGCGATCTCGGGGTTTATCATCTTTGCTATTTCAACCGAGAGGGCCCCGGCGGTGATCTGGGAGTCTCCACCAACAAGGTAGGGGTTCACGTGTGTATCAATGTATTCATCCACGTCCACACGTCCATCAAGGACCTCACCGGGGTAGTGGTGGTCAACCACAACGATCTCGATGTCATAGATCTTGGCCTTCATAAGGGCCAGTATGTCCTCCTCTGTTGACCCGTTATCAAGGAGCACGAGGAGGGGGAGCTTCTGGCCGTGCCTTTCAAGGTCCTCAAGGGCATAGGAGAGGTCCTTCACAACGTCCTCCAGTTCATAGAAGGGGGCCTTGCTGGGAGCCCTCTTGAAGTAGTGCCACTCAGCGTCCGTGCTCGGGTTAAGGTCCCTCAGGAGGGGCAGAACTGCCTTTTCAATCGCCACACCCGCACATATACCGTCCGCATCTGCATGGTGCCTTACCAGTATGGATCTGCCATCATATATTGCCCTTCTTATGGCCTTGGCGGCTTCAACCATCTTCGGCCTCAGTTTTTCAAGGGTTTCGCTTTCAATCAGGAGGTCCTTCCTCTCGGGCTCAGCCCTCCTGTCTATGGCCTCGTCTATGAGGCGCCTGGCCTCGGCAGCCTCCTTACCTATGAGGCGTTCTATTGACTCTGACTCTATCTGGATCTTGCCGGTGTGCTGGTTAACCTCACCTATAACCTCAACTATGTGGCCTATCTGTATATGGGGGTATACCCTTATACCTGGCTCGTCAAAGGCAGCGGCCCAGGTGGTGCCGGTCTCATCGGAGATGGTGAATATGGTTGGACCGGAGGTCTGCTGAATCTGTATGACCTCACCCACTATCCTCACGGTTTTACCAAGGCTCCTGGTGTCGATATCATCTATCCTTGTCCTTGGAAGGTCCTTTTTTAACTTTATAACCTCGTAGGGGCCCTTTATACTGGCGGGGAGCATGTCAACTTCCCCCTTATGGGGTTTAACATGGGACACCCTCACGAAGATTTCATCCCCCACCTTGTAGTCAGGGAAGAGGCCCCTCATGAGTCCCCAGACGTGGCTGTTCAGACTTACAAATACCCCGTACCTTTCTATCCTTGTGATCTTCCCACGGTATATGCTTCCAACTTCAAGGTCATCCATGGTGCATGCAGGGTGCAGCACATAGACCTTCTCCTTTTCCTGGCAGTCAGGGCAGTATTCCTCCTTACCTTCCAGTTTCTTACCGCATGACGGGCAGATGTTAACCTCACCCCTGCCTCCACAGGCAGGGCACTGCTCCCTTACCTCAACTTCACCCTTCCCCCTGCAGACCTCGCAGGGGACCTCATGGGATTCTTCAAGGTCAAACCTCTGCCTTGCACTGTTTGAAACGCCCTTGAAATGGTCCTTTATATCCTCTGTTGATCTGTAACCTGTTCCATGGCATGCGCTGCATATCTTGTAGGATTTAACACGGTAACCTTTACCCTTACATTCACTACATGACTGAATCATGGTATTCCTCATAGAAACGATTAAATGATAAATCAGTTTATTTATAATGGAGCGGATTATTATTTATATTTGATTGTTACGGTTAGAGTAGGGTGAACCTGAACCCTGATGGTCCAGGAGGATCATTATTTATATTTGTTACTTGGTGGTGGGATCATGGATGATCACAGATTAGGGGATTCCATCAGAGAATTCCTTAATAAAAGGAGACACCCTGATGGTGGTTATACCCTGTTTGAGGGGCTTCCTGATACAAAGAACACCTATTATGCCCTGAGGTCCTTTGAACTTCTGGGTGATGAACCCGGGGGACTTGAGAAGACCCTTGACTGGCTTGAAGATGTCCACAGCAGGGGGAGCTTCGCGGCCCAGGGACTCTTCTACAGGTGCAGTGTGCTGAGGGATTATGGCAGGGACTTTTCAGTGTCCGATAAATTCATCGACCTCCTGAAGGCATCCTACAGGAAATCGAAACTGGAGATAACATATTATATGGATTCTGTCCTCAGGATGCATGGCGAGTACCTTGAGGAGGTACCTGAATGGGTCCTCTCCCAGCAGAACCCTGATGGCGGTTTTGGCAGGTATGGTTCGGATATAATCAACACGTACTTTGCCGTTGAGGTGCTCAAGGGCCATGAAGTTGATGTACCCGAGGGGGTCCTGGAATTTACTGATGGATGTTTCAGTGGAGGTGTATGGAACTTCACCCCCATCTCCTATCCGCCATACATTGAAACGGTCCATGCAGGATTCCGGATCAATGAGATGCTCAGGGGGTCGGGGCTTGATGTGTCTGATTTCGTCATGGGACTAAGGAACCCCGATGGTGGCTTCAGGAGGTCTGTTTATATGGGGATCTCTGAGCCTGAATACACTTACAGGGCACTCTACATGATAATAAAATCTAAAAAAAGGTTATAAGGGGCTAGGGTTTCATTTCCTTTTCTATGAACCTTTTTATATCATTTACACTTGACATGAACTGGGCTGGGAAGATTATTGTGGAATTTTTTTCAGCGGATATTTCACTGAGCACCTGGAGATTCCTTAGCTGTAATGCTATTGGGTGTTCTGCCATAATATCAGCTGCTTCCCCAAGTTTTGCAGCAGACAGGTATTCACCTTCTGCGGTGATAATCTTAGCTCTCTTCTCCCTTTCAGCCTCTGCCTGTTTAGCCATAGCCCTCTGCATACCTTCAGGTAACTTAATGTCCTTTATTTCAACTGTTGTAACATTTATCCCCCATGGTTCGCTGTGGCTGTCAATGATCTCCTTTATCTTCTCATTAATCCTTGCGGTCTCTGAGAGTACCTCATCAAGGGCGAACTGTCCTATAACATTCCTTACCGTTGTCTGGGATATCTGGTTTACTGCTCCGTAGTAATCCTCAATTGCAACAACGGCCTTGAGGGGATCCATGACCTTAAAGTATGCTACCGCCGCAACATCGATGGAAACATTGTCCTGTGTTATTATCTTCTGTGAGGGTATTGGCATTGTCACAATCCTCAGGGAAACCTTGACAAGCCGGTCTATCAGGGGGATTATAAGACGCAGTCCAGGCTCCCTCACACCTATAACCCTTCCCAGTCTGAATACAACACCCCTCTCATACTGGTTAACTATTTTTATGGATAGTGCAGCTATTAACAGCACTATTCCAGTAATTACTGCAAGCAATATATAGTCCATTATAACAACCTCCCACTTACTGTAATTTCTCTTTTATTATTCTTATACTTAGAGAGGGACCTATCATAATATGGAGAATATTACCGAAACTTTTGGATAGACTTCATGAAGAACTGCTACTACTGTTGAAGGGGGTTAAAATAGGGCGTTCCAGGAGTCTTTAAGTGTTCTGGTTAGCATATTATTACTCCTGCTTAATGTTGTCATGGAATCCCATATGGAATGGCCTCAGAGCATCAGGATAATTATACAGGAGCCATACCTAAATATATGGTCTAGATACTCGGGAGGTTGTGAAGAACGCGCAGGGGGTCATGGAGCCATACTTAAATTAGGTCTTGAATAAAAACAGTGCAACAATTTAATATTTCCTTGTTAATGTAATTTTCTGAATTCAAACTCCGCTTCGGAAAGGAGGACTTATCAATGAAAAAATCCACAAAGTTCATAATAATCCTTGGAATTGTAAGTCTGTTTGCTGATATGACATATGAGGGTGCCAGGGGTATAACGGGCCCCTTCCTGGGCTTTCTCGGCGCCAGCGCATTCATGGTTGGATTTGCAGCCGGCTTCGGGGAGCTATCAGGTTACCTTGTAAGGTTCATTTCAGGCCAGATCTCAGAGAGGACAGGACGTTACTGGCTTATAACCTTCACAGGCTACCTCGTTAACCTCATAGCTGTCCCACTACTTGCACTTGCAGGCAACTGGCAGGTAGCAGTTTTACTGATAATACTTGAAAGGCTGGGTAAGGGCCTCAGAACACCCCCCAGGGATGCCATGCTATCCTATGCAGCCTCTGAGATGGGTCATGGAACAGGCTTCGGAGTACATGAAGCCCTGGACCAGATAGGGGCGGTTGCAGGTCCGCTGGTGGTGTTCGCAGTACTGGCCCTTGGAGGGGACTGCAGGGACGGTTTTTTAGCCCTTGCAGTCCCTGCGGTTATTGCTATTTCTGTCCTGGCCCTCGGCTACCTTACCTTCCCACGTCCACGTGAACTTGAAGCATCAACAGAACTTGAGTACAGGGAATTCAGGGGATCCTACTGGATCTACATGGCGGCGGTATGCTTCATAGCACTGGGATATGCGGACTTTCCACTGGTGGGCTATCATCTCGGGATAACAGGGACAATGGAAGCCTCACTGATACCCCTCATATACTCAACCGCCATGCTCATGGATGCCGTATCAGCAGTTCTTTTTGGCAGATACTTTGACAGGTACGGTTTCAGGGTAATGGCCCTGGCGGTCCTTGTCTCAATGTTTTACGCACCATTATCCTTCCTTGGAGGCCCGGCCCTTGCCTTCACTGGCGCCGTCCTCTGGGGTGTGGGTATGGGTGCCCAGGAGTCAGTTATGCGGGCTGCTGTTTCAAGGTTTTCACCTCCAGAGAGGAGGGGTTCTGCCTACGGCACCTTCAATACGATCTTTGGGGTGGCATGGTTCTCAGGGAGTCTCATTATGGGATACCTCTATGGTCTATATTTGCAGGGACTTGTGATTTTCTCAATCACCATGCAGACCGCAGCAATTATCATCATACTCTCCTTGAGAGAATAAGGACTTGAAGGCTTTCTTCAGCAATCAGGGGTGTAATGAGCAACTGGAGCTGAATGATGTTAAATTTTTTTATTCTTTCATGAAAGCCTTCAGAACCGAAAGGTTTATATGAGATTTCATAGAAGTAAGATACCTCGAGGTGATGGAGTCCACCTTTAAATGCTCTTTTTTGGCTGATGACTCCTGGAAGAAAATTTAGGAGGATCTTCCATAAAGGAGGCATTAAATGGAATACGTTGCATTTAGCGTAGCTATTATCATACTGCTTGGACTTCTATTCAACAGGATCTTCAGCAAAATCAAACTTCCGGGCATACTGGGGATGCTGATACTGGGTATCATAATAGGTCCCCATGGACTGGACCTTATATCAAAGAGCATAATGGAGATTTCGCCCGACCTGAGGGTTATAGCACTTATAATAATTCTGCTGAGGGCAGGGTTCGGTATAAACCTTGAAAGCCTAAGGAAAGTGGGGATGACTGCGGTCAAGATGAGCTGCATACCTGATATCACCGAGGGTTTTGCGGTGATGCTGGCAGCACACTACCTGCTTGGTCTGCCACTTGTTGAGGCCGGAATTCTGGGCTTTGTTATAGCGGCAGTTTCACCTGCAGTTATAGTCCCCCAGATGCTTTCATTCATTGAAAGGAGAATGGGAACAGCCAAGGGGATACCCACCATCATACTTACAGGGGCTTCAGTGGATGACGTGGTTTCGATAACTCTCTTCTCGGTTTTCCTTGGAATCTACCAGGGACAGCAGGTCAACCTGCTGGTGGAGGCCATTGGTGTACCTTTATCCATACTTATTGGCATAGTCTCTGGTCTGGCCATGGGCCTTTCACTGGTTTACCTCTTCAGAAGGTTCAGCATAAGGAACAGTGAGAAGACCCTTATAATTCTCGGAGCCGCCATTCTACTTAAGAATGCGGGGGACATTATCAGCGCCTACATCCCGGTAGCTGCACTTATAGGTGTAATGGTAGTTGGCCTTGTTATTCTTGAGAGGATGCCGGATACTGGGATGCAGTTATCTAAAAAATTCAACAAGGTCTGGATCTTTGCTGAGATACTGCTCTTTGTCCTGGTTGGTGGACAGGTCGATATCAGGCTTATAATCCAGCTGGGCTTTGCCGGTCTTGCTGTGATAGTCCTTGGACTTGCAGCAAGGAGCATCGGGGTACTGATGTCCCTGAAGGGTTCAGACCTCAACCTTGGAGAGAAAATATTCTGTGTTGCAGCATATATACCAAAGGCAACTGTGCAGGCAGCTGTAGGTGCAATACCCCTTGCAGCGGGAGTCGCGGCAGGTGAAACCATACTGGCAATGGCTGTACTTGCAATAATCTTCACAGCACCCCTGGGGGCCATGGCAACAAGGGTTGCCGGAGAAAAATTCCTGACAGTCGATGAGGACTATGAGAGGCCCTGATTCTCAGCCCCCCTTTTTACTGGAACCTGTCAGGATTTTTCCTGACAATCTCCTGCCTTTCACCTTCAAGTTCCTTCGCACTCTTCATGTAACTGTTTGCCAGTTCTATATTTGAGTTTCCTTCTTCGGTCTGGTTGAGCCTGAACATCTCGATGGCACTTTTAAGTTGAGAAGTCGCGTTTATCTTCGCCTCAAGTTCAGATACAAGGAGTTCAATGTAATTGATTATAACAGGGTCGCCATCGTTCCTGGCATAACCAAGGGCCTCAGACGCGAGGTTCCTTGCAGAATTGTATTCTGAGGCTGCAAGTTCACACTTTGAGAGGGCATCATCAAGTTTAAAATCATTGGCTGCCATGGCTGATTCATTGAAGTAGGAGTCACCATTCTTTATATGCTCGTTTATCTCGGGTATCAGCTGGTTAATGTTACCTTTACCTGAGTCTATACAGCCACTCACACCTACAATGGCAAGAAGCAGTACCAGAATATGGATCCTTTTCATGGAGGAGATTTTTGGTGTTTGGGAAATAAAAGTTTTGGGTTGGAACTCCCACAGGCCTTGGGATTCATCCAGGCCCCTCTGATTCATTAGAAAACTTATAATGCATGGAACAATAGATGATCATGGGGTAGTGCAATGAAAATCAGATACACCACATTAATTGTAAAGGATATGGGGGAGTCAGTCGCCTTTTACACGGGGTCATGGGCTTCAAGGTGGACAGTGAATATGATCTGGGACCTCATGGAAGGATCACCCTCTTAAGGGTGAAGGAGATACCTTCATTGAACTCATAAGCAACCCTGTGCATGAACCCGGCCTGTTTTCAGTGGACATGGAGGTTGATGACCTTGAGGGTACATTAAATGAACTTAAATCAAGGGGTGCAGGGGTTACCATGGAGCCCGTTAAGATAAGCGTGGGATACCTTGCATTTATAGAGGACCCAAATGGAGTCAGAATAGCACTGATTCCAGCACACCGATAGATGAAGAAAAAATTAGGTGGTTTTAGTACCACAGTCCATGTATGTTGCAGTAGGCCCTGACCATGAAGTCTGATTCCGGGTCAACACTGAATTCAGCCTCTGCCCTATCCCCTGGTTTCAGGTCAGCCCTGCAGACACCCTCAGATGTAACCAGTTCTATCCACTGTATATGGTGGTTCTCCTCCATCGGATGGGGTACCTCACCAACCTTTACATGAACACCACTTTCGGTCTTTTCAATGACCGGCACATGCTTCTCAGGTCCAACATCGGTTCTCCTTGCAACCAGGAGTTCCATGGGCTGGTTGCAGCATACAAGCTGTCCATGGCCTGGATTCAGGATCTCAACTATGTTCCCGCATACACTGCAGCGGAATATCTGGTTCCTTTCTGTCATTCACAACCCTTCAGTATTCCTCACATTTAACCTGGAAGTACCTGGCGGGGTGATCACATGATGGACATTTCTCTGGGGGCTCCGTGCCCTCATGGGTGTAACCGCACTTCCTGCACACCCATGTTACGGGTTCATCCTTCCTGTATACCTTTCCTGTTTCAACAAGTTTCAGGAGCTTTCTGTAGCGTTCTTCATGGTGTTTCTCTGCATCAGCTATTGCCCTGAGCCTCTTTGCAATTTCAGGGTACCCCTCCTCCTCTGCAGTATCTGCAAATTCAGGGTACATTTCAGTGTTCTCATAGTGTTCGCCTTCAATGGCGGCTATGAGGTTCTCATCGGTGGTTCCCAGGGTCAGGGGTGCTTCAGCATCCACGACGATTGAGTTAAGATCCTCACCGGCCTCCTTTTTGAGGTCATTTATCATGCGGAACAGCCACTTGGCATGTTCACGTTCATTGTCTGCGGTGGTCAGGAATATTTCTGATATCTGTTCAAATCCTTCCTTCTTAGCAATTTTGGCATAGAAGGTGTACCTGTTCCTTGCCTGACTCTCACCAATAAAGGCCTTTGTAAGGTTCTCAAGGGTCTTTTTCATAGTTTTCACCCATACCTATTTACAGATTAAGATTGTCCCTTATTCTATAAATATTTATCTCATGATTTTTTTATTAAGCAGGGGCATATGGGTTTATTTTAATATTCCTTCGCTCAGGTTCATCTAAAGGGGGAAGTCACCTGGCAGAGCCCCTGAAGGTGAAGGTCCTTGCATTGAGGGCGACTATCACGGTACTTGCCGACATTAGTATGGCCCCCATTGCAGGTGTGAGCAGTATGCCCTGCTGGTAGAGGACCCCGGCTGCTAGGGGCAGTGCTATTGCATTGTAACCCGTTGCCCAGATGATGTTTTCCTTCATCTTACTGTAGGTTGCCCCTGCAAGGTCCATCAGGTCAACGAAGTCCAGGGGGTTGCTCCTTACAAGCACTGTATCAGCACTCTCAATTGCAACATCGGTACCCGCCCCTATTGCAACACCGATATCTGCCTGTGCAAGGGCAGGGGCATCGTTCACACCATCCCCCACCATCGCAACCCTCCTGCCATCCTCCTGCATCCTCCTGATGACCTCATACTTCTCCTGGGGTGTAAGCTCCGCATGGTACTCCTCCAGGCCGAGCTCCCCGGCAACCCATTCGGCAACCCTCTGACGGTCACCCGTTAACATGACGCACTCCACGCCCCTTGATTTAAGTATCCTTATGGCATCGGCTGCCTCAGGCCTTATGATATCTGCAAGTCCAATGCAGCCGACGGGTTCATCGTCAACCGTGACAATTACAAGGGTCTTCGCCTCCTCCATGAGGTCGTTGATGATGGTTTCAGGGATGCTGAAACCCAGCTTCCGGGCGTAAGCGTAACTCAGGACCTTGACCCTGGAATCATTAACGTAACCCATAACACCCCTACCAGGGATTGTGCTGAACCTATCAACAGGGAGTAATTCGTCAACGGCTTCAACTATCCCCCTTGCTATGGGGTGGCTGGACTGGGACTCAACGGCCGCAGCGTAACTCAGCACCTCACCCTCATCGGTTTCAGGGCTGAAGGATATGACGTCTGTTATCCCCAGCTCACCCACCGTAAGGGTGCCTGTTTTATCAAAGACCACTGTATCGACTTCCCTGGCACTCTCAAGGGTCTTTCTGTTTTTTATCAGTATACCCCTCCGCGCTGATATTGCGGTGGATACCGCCACCACCAGGGGCACTGCAAGGCCAAGGGCATGGGGGCAGGCGGTGACCATGAGGGTTACCGCGCGTTCAACAGAAAACAGGGCCCCCATTCCAAGGAGGTACCATACCATGAAGGTTAAAAATCCACCCCCAAGGGCTATTAGGGTCAGCCAGAAGGCAGCCCTGTCTGCAAGGACCTGGGTCCTGGTCCTGCCCTCCTGGGCCATCCCCACAAGTTCAATCATCTGTGAGATGAATGATTCCTCACCCATACGTTCAACTTCAATGGTGAGGGACCCTCCGGTGTTAACCGATCCACCGATGACCCTGTCCCCCCTGGACTTTTTGACGGGAGAGGATTCACCGGTAAGCAGTGATTCATCCACATGGGACTCCCCCTTTATAACGGTCCCGTCTGAGGGCACCCTCTCACCGGACCTTACAAGTACAAGGTCTCCTAGCTTCAGGGATTCGATGGGCACATCAATGACTTTCCCATCACTCAGGAGGTGGGCTTCAGCCGGCAGGAGCCTCGCAAGCCCTGCAATGGTATCTGAAGCCCCCTTGACGGATTTCATTTCAATCCAGTGTCCCAGGAGCATCACATCAATAAGGGTTACAAGTTCAATGAAGAAGACCATACCCTCAACACCAGCTGCAACAGCGAGGCTGTAGATGTATGCAACAGTCACTGCAACCGCAATGAGGGTCATCATACCCGGGCTTTCTCTCATTAACTCCTCCAAAGACCCCCTGAGGAAGGGGTAGCCCCCGTAGAAGAATATGATTGATGAGAGTACAGTTACAGCCAGTTCGCTACCGGGAAAACTCAGGATAACGGTCCCTGTTGGAAGCTCACCAAGGAGGATTACGGGCACGGTGAGGATAAGGCATACTATGAATCTTTTCCTGTAGTCCATGGCATGGTGATGGTGCATATCCATATTCAAACTCCCCTTATGTATTCAAGTATCTCATTATCATCCGTGGATGGTGGATAACATTTTTCAGGGTCACAGAGGTAGTAGGTGCATTTACCATTAACCATCCCCTTGCTCCTGAGGTGCCCTGGTGCAAAGGACCAGTCAGAGGCCTCATCCTTCAGGGTGATGGTGAAGTCAGGGATCAGCTCCCTCCTGAGACCCTCAAGGATCCCTGGGGTATGGGGGCAGATCACGGTGAGGGATCTTCCACCCTTCAGGGCCCATTCCAGGTGGCTCAGGAGGAAGGTGTGGGCTGATGGCGCTGACTTAATCCTTGATGCGAAGGCCGATACTATTCCACGAGCCATCCCGGTTAATTCATCATCCTCCAGTATTGAACCAAGCCTGAGGAGGTTTAACATATGCACCGAGTTACCTGAGGGGATTGCACCCTCAAGGCTGTCCTTCCTCCTCACAATAAGGCCGCAGGAGTCATTGGTAAAGTAGAAGCCCCCGTCAGGGGCCATGAAGTTTTCCTTAAGGACTTCTGAGAGCTCCAGCGCCATTTTAAGGTACTTCTCTTTGAACGTTGCATCGTACATCTCAAGGAGTCCCCATATAAGGAAGGCATGGTCATCAAGGCTGCCCCCTATGGCTGCTTCACCTTCACGGTAACGGTGCATAAGCCTCCCATCAACCCACAGATTATTTCTTATGAACCCGAGGCACTTCCTACTGGATTTCAGGGCTTCAGGGCTTCCGGTGATCCTGTGGCACCTCGCAAGGGCCCCTATCATGAGGCCGTTCCAGTCGGTAAGCACCTTATCATCCCTTGAGGGCGGGGTGCGCTCAAGCCTCCTTTCAAGGAGGACCCTTCTTGCATTATCTATCCTCTCCCTGAGTTCATCGGTGGTGATCCCATACTCCTCAGCCACCTTCTCAGGGGATCTTACGTGTAATATGTTCTCACCCCTCAGCTCCCCTGCACAGTTCCCGTCCTCAAGGACATTGAAGTAGCTCATCACCAGGGGCGCCTCATCACCGAGGAGTTCCCTTATCTCGGAAGCCCTCCAGAGGTAGTATTTGCCCTCAACACCCTCACTTTCAGCGTCCTCTGCAGAATAAAAGCCCCCTGCGGGTGACTGCATATCCCTTAACACGTATTCAGTTATTTCAAGGGATGTGTCCCTGTAGAGTTCTCTCCCTGTAACCGAGAAGGCGTCGAGGTATGCTGTGAGGATCAGGGCCTGGTCATAGAGCATCTTCTCAAAATGGGGTATGGTCCATGATGGTTCAACCGCATACCTGTGGAATCCATAACCGAGATGGTCGTATATGCCACCGTACCTCATCCTCTCAAGGGTCAGGTTCACCATTTCAAGGGCCACTTCATCCTTCCTTTTAATATGGTGCCTCAGGAGGAAGTGGATGTGCTGGGGCACCGGGAACTTCTGATCGGAACCAAAACCTCCATGTGTCCTGTCAAACCCCCTTTTCAGAGCTTCGAAGGCCCTTTCAACGATTTCCAATCCCACATCCCCGGGCCTGGATTGTTTCTTAAGGGCCCTCACAACGTCCCCTGCAGTTTCAATTACGGTTCCTGGATCCCTCTCCCACAAGAGGGCCACCCTCTCAAGTATGGTTTTAAGTCCGGGCATCCCTGCCCGGTCCTCGGCTGGAAAGTAGGTCCCTGCAAAGAATGGTTCGCCTTCAGGTGTTGTGATAACGGTGAGGGGCCATCCCCCTGTCCCTGTCATCATCTGACAGGCCTCCATGTATACGGCGTCGATGTCAGGGCGCTCCTCCCTGTCAACCTTAACCGCAACAAATTTTTCATTAAGCATATCGGCGATTTCAGGGTCCTCAAAGGACTCCCTTGCCATCACATGGCACCAGTGGCATGTTGAATAACCTATGGATAGAAAAACTGGTTTATTATGTTTCCTGGCAGTTTCAAACGCCTCTTCACCCCATGGATACCAGTTAACAGGGTTATGGGCGTGCTGCAGGAGATACGGACTTTTCTCATGGATCAGGCGGTTTGTGAATTTATCATCCTTCATGGGTTCCCCCCTCAGGTTCATTTATGTTTATCAAGGGTTATTAATATTAACATGGCCCTCCCATAATCCATTTACCAGTCAGTAAAATCCCCCTTCTTTTCGAATCATTTATTTATCCGTCCGGTCAAAACATCCTTAGATAATGGATGCAGGTGATCCTATGAGTCTCATAGTAACCTATATAAGCACCAGGGGATGCGTTATAATCGGAGATAAACGCAGAATAGCCTACTTCGGTGACAGGTCAGCCAGGGAAAAACTTGAGGAGGAACTGTACAGCGGCAGGATAAAGAGTGATGAGGAACTTCAGAGGAGGGCATCCGAGCTCGGCCTCAACATAAAGGTCACTGACGATGCATGCAAGGTGAGGAGCATAGGGGATGTTGTTGTTGGTGAGATAAGCCAGAAGACACCCTTCGAGACAAAGAGGAGGAGGATCTATGCAACAACAGGCGCCTACCAGATAATCGAACTTACAGGGTCAAGGATAACCAGCATGGAGAAGGGTGATACAGCCATAATAGTCTTCGGAAATAGGATAGCCAAGGAGATCACAAACGGTTTCCTCAAAAAGAGGTGGAAGACCAGGACAACCCTCAAGGAAGTTTCAGAGCTTCTCACCGAGCTCATGGAGCATGTTTCATCAAGGACACCATCGGTCGGAAGCAAATATGACCTTTTCATGAAAAGCCCTGCCCTGGATAAGAAGAGCGCCCACAGAATCCTCAGCGAGACCATCGTAAGGGACGTGAAGGTGCTTCAAAAGTGGAGGGCTAAACTCAGACAGGAAATGCTTGAAAGGAGCGAGGAAATCAGACTTGCATCTAGGATACTTACCGAGGGCGAGGTTGGAAGGGTTACCGGCCAAGATGGCAGACACATTGAGGTTAAACTTTCAGAGGGTGTTGAGGCCTATGACACCCGCTGGAAGCATGTTGCAGGTGCCGGTGAAAAGGTACTCATGAGAATTCCTGGTGAGGGCAACGTGGATGTGGGAGACAGGGTCGTTGTGAAGGATGAAAACCTCTGCGTTGACGGGAAGGACCTGAGCCTTGAATGTGATGTTATAATCTGCAGGAAAGAGTCATAATAGCCCTCTGATGTCCCTCAATGGCTGATGGGTCCTCTGAACCGGTTTGCGGTCTCAGCCCCCCAGGGAGAAACCTTTATAGATGCTTTTACAGAATTAAAGGAAGGTGATCAGATGAAGTTAACATTTCTTGGAAGTGGTGGTGGACGATTTCGCCACCATAACACAGAAGAGGATGACCGGCGGATTAAGGCTTGATGATATTGCCGGGATGAACATCCACATCGACCCCGGCCCAGGAGCCCTTGTAAGGTCCTACCAGTTCGGCCTTGACCCCAGGAAGCTTGATGCTGTGATGGTATCACATTCACACACAGACCACTACACCGATGCAGAGGTGCTGATAGAGGCCATGACCCGCGGGATGACACGCCACAGGGGTGCCATGATCGGGAGCCTGAGCGTCATGGAGGGCTACCGGAGCTGGGGGCCGTGCATATCAGATTACCATAAGGGAAGATCTGAATGCCTGACCCTTGCCCCTGATGAGACCCTCAGACTGGGCGGACTTGAGATCAGGGGTACCGAAACGGTCCATGGCGACCCCACAGGGGTAGGTTTCCAGCTGAAGACAGAGGAGCTTACGGTCTCATACACATCGGATACAGAGTACTTTGATGGTCTTCCAGAGGAGCACATGGGTGCTGATGTCCTTATCTCAAGCGTGATAAGACCTGAAAATGAGCATATAAGGGGACACATGTGCACGGATGACTTCATAAAACTCGTGGAGGAAGTGAGTCCAAGGGTTGCCGTAATGACCCACCTTGGGATGAAGATGATACTTGATAACCCGGAAGGGGAGGCGATGAGGGTTCAGGAGGCCACGAAGACGCGCGTACTTGCAGCCAGGGATGGTATGTCCCTTAAATTTGATGATGGAGACCTGGTGGATGTCCATGTTAAACTGTAGTATTTATCCTTTTCATTGTGACGTGGACCCCCCGGTCCCCATCCAGGGGAAAATTTTATTAAACAGAAACTATACTGATTCAATCATGCCTCGATAGCTTAGGTGGTAGAGCGCGGGATTCGTAATCCCGAGGTCGCGGGTTCAATCCCCGCTCGGGGCTCTATTTTTTTCATGCAGCGGCTCTGTTAAAAGGGCTCCTACCAGTAACCCAAGGGCTATTGCAACAACTGTCATTGCAAATAGGCCAATCTCTGCGATAGATGTCAGATAATTCTTTCCAATCAGATTTGCAAGTCCTATGAACCCTATTGATCCGGGTGCAAGGAACCAGAACGCCGGGTAAAGGGTGACAAAGTGGGATGTTTTACTAAACGAGCCGCGGGGGGCTCTCCTGGATGAGAACGTGGTAAAGGGTGACAAAGTGGGATGTTTTACCCGCAATTTCAATGCCCCTTGCAGTGACCGTCATTGACAGGGCGCCAAGGAAGGCCCCCAGGAGCCCCCCAGCAATAAGGTTACCTATCTGCTGTCCCAGGAGAGCTGTGTAGAGCACAAGGAGAATCCAGGGGAAGTCACTCCTCCTGACTGACAGGAACAGGTATATGCCTGTTGCAAAGAGGACAGCTCCCAGGTAGGGGCTGTAGATGAATGAACTGGTGATTTTGATTGCTGTAAATTCCTGCTGGGGGAACCCGTTCAGCTGCATCCCCATCAAAACTCCAAAGAGTAAAAGAAGAAGCAGCATACACGCATATATAACCCTGCTTGACCCTGAAACCAGTTCCTGGCTTGCAAGTTCATACATACCCGTGGTGATGGTAACCCCCGGGATGAAGTATATGAGGGGAGGTACAAGGAGGCTCAGGTTGCCTGTCATGAGGCCCTCACAGATCATGAAGAACGCAACACTGGACACTGTAAATGATGCAAGGACAGGCATTATAAGGGATAGCCTCTCGTTACCATAGCTCATGACTATGAGAAAACCTGCAATCAAACTCAGGAATGATGAATAGGTTATCAGGCTGAGGTCAGGCTGTATAAGGAATGCTATCCCCACCGAGAGGAGTATGTAGCCTGAAAACATCCCCAGCCTTCCAGAGCGGTGAGGACTTCTTCTTATACTAACCAGTTTATCCAGGGCAGATTCAGGGTCAACATGTCCCTCCTTAACGTCATCGATGAGCCTGTAGATCTCCGTGACCTGGTGCAGGGGAATGAAACCAGGGGACTGGGCCGCCAGGCTCATCCTTGAGACATCCCCTCCCATCTTTATTATCAGCATGGTGGGGAGGACAGAGACCTCCACCATGACACCCAGGGACCCTGCAATGGACCTCAATATCCTCTCTGTCTCGGTCACAGAGTTCCCTGATGCTATAAGGGCTCTGCTGAGCTCTTCAAGGAACTCCATCAGCTTCCCGGTCATTCTATCCATCGTACCCTATCTGTTTATGTCTGTGGGGTGTATGTAGCCGGCCCTTATCATGTGGTCAGCAAGGACCATTGCAACGGATGCCTCGGCCACCGGGACAACCCTGGGACATATGCATGGGTCATGTCTGCCATGGATTTCAATCTCGGTCTCTTCCATGGTTTCAAGGTCCACCGTCCTCTGGGGGAGTGATATTGATGGTGTCGGCTTTACGGCTATCCTTGCAGTTACAGGCATCCCGCTGGATATGCCTCCCAGTATACCGCCTGAGGTGTTCGTGTTCGTCTTTATGGTTTCACCGTCAAGGTAGTACTCATCGTTTATTTCACTTCCACGGTGCTCCGCAACCCTGAATCCCATCCCTATTTCAACACCCTTAACGCTCCCTATTCCCATGAGGATGCGGGCAAGGTCAGCGTCTAGTTTGCCAAAGACAGGATCCCCGAGGCCAGGCGGCACACCCGTTGCAACCACCTCAACCACGCCTCCAACAGAGTCACCCCTCTCCCGAGCCTCAAGGATAAGTTCCTCCATTAGCCTGGCTGCCTTCGGGTCAGCGCAGCGCACAGGGTTCTTCTCGGCGTATTCACCTATGAGTTTAAGGTTAACCCTGCTGGCCCTTATATTCCCTATCTGGATTACATGGGCATTTACACGGACACCCCACCTTTCGATGAGCTTCTTTGCAACGGCTCCACCGATCACATGGCCCACTGTAACCCTTCCACTGCCACGGCCACCCCCACGGTAGTCGTAGTGTCCGAACCTGGCCTTCCATGTGTAATCACCGTGCCCGGGTCTCGGCCGGTTTTTCAGGTCAGTGTAGGCTGATGAGTCAACGTCCCTGTTTCGCACGATACCTGTTATGGGGCTTCCGTCGGTTTTACCCTCGAACACGCCGGACAGTATCTCCACCCTGTCAGTTTCACCCCTGGGAGTTGTTATGCTGCTTGTACCGGGCCTTCTCCTGTCAAGTTCCCTCTGGATGTCCTTTTCAGACAGTTCAAGACCGGCGGGGCAGCCGTCAATAACGGCTCCAAGGGCAGGGCCATGGCTGGATCCAAAGGTGGTCACCCTGAAGATTTCACCTGTACTGTTCCCTGCCAACAGGAAGCACCCCTAATTTCTTGATGGCAGCATGGGTATTAACCAGCCAACAAAGCTGTCAACACTCCTTGTCTGCATGTAAACGGTTCCGGTACCCTCAAACTCAGCAACAAGGCCCTCGCCACTCAGGAGGGTGCTCTTAAGTCCGCCGACCTTCCTGATTTTGAAGTCAAGACCTTCTGTGAATGCAACTATATGTCCTGTGTCAACCACGAACCTTTCATTGTTCAGTTCACGGTTATAGATGGCACCGAAACTTGAAAGGAAGACCGTACCCCTGGCTGTGAGTTTAAGAAGGAAAAGTCCTTCCCTTCCAAGCAGTGTTTTAACTCCACCGAACTTTGTATCGATATCCATGTCCTCCGGTCCCGCAAGGAAGGAGCCGCTCTGGGCATAGATTGTCCCGTTCACATCAAGGGCCTCTATGTCACCGGGGTAGGATGGGGCCAGCTGTATGCTCCCATCACCCCTGGACCTGAAGGTGTTGAGGAATATGCTTTCCCCTCCAAGCAGGGATCTTTTAGCAGCCCCGAAGAGGCCCCCTGTCTCTGTCTGGATCTCTATGCTAGGGCTCATACTAACCATTGCACCTGCCTCGGCCTTTATGGCCTCCCCATCCGAGAGTTCAACATCCACCATACTGAAACTGGGTCTATCTGTGATTTCATATCTCATAGAGTTATTTCTGTCTCTGCTGGTTAATATAACCTATTAATGTTCTATGGAGATGAACGCTTCCATGTCCTGTCTCTGGATTTTATGGAAAGCTTTAATTTGCTGTTCGTATCTACCGGTATAATATGAGGATTATATGGAAGGTCTATTCCTGGCTCCTTGACCATTATGGACCCCAGGGGTGGTGGCCCCTCCTTGACAGGGATACCATGACACTAAGGTACCATCCAGGGGACTACACTCCACCCTCAAACCCTGATGAGGTCTTCCAGGTGATGGCAGGGGCTGTCCTGACCCAGAACACATCATGGAATTCTGCGGCAATGGCACTCATCAGACTGGCTGATAGGGGTGCCCTTGATGCCCGATCCATCCTTGAAATGGATGACCATGAACTTCAGGAGGCCGTTAGATGCGCAGGATTCTACAGGCAGAAGTCCTCCTACCTCAGGGGGGTCGCGGAGTTCTTCCTCTCCCTTGATGGATCATCACCCACAAGGAAGGAGCTCCTGGGTGTGAGGGGTGTTGGGGAGGAGACCGCTGATTCAATCCTCCTCTACGGATACAGGAAGCCGGAATTTGTTGTTGACGCCTACACCAGGAGGATATTCTCCCGCCTCGGAGTTATAGGTGGGGATGAGAGATACTCCAGGATAAAGGAACTCTTTGAGGGATCACTTGAAGCTGACTTCAGGGTCTTCCAGGAGTACCATGCACTCATTGTCAGGCACGGGAAGACCCATTACAGAAATAAACCCTACGGCGAGGGAGACAGACTCCCCCTGCAGTTAAAGGGGGTAGAAGCCCCTGATTCAGGGGTCCGGGGTGATTAACCTGATTGACTTCACTGACATCAGCGTGGCCATCATAAAGAGAACATTCAAGGGCAGGTTCCGGCTTGCAGCACTCACAGGAAGGTCAGGGATCTTCAGACGGATCGTAGACAGGCTCTTCTTTGAAGGTGATGATATACAGGTCATACCGAGGAACGCCTCCATTGAGATAAACAGGAGTATCCCGGGGGCTCAGGGCACGGTTGTTCCTTCCGATGTCCTCAGGGAGATGATAGGGCGCTCAAAGTACATATTCAGGATGGACTTCTGCATCTGCAGGGAATCCTCTGGCTGCAGCAGGTACCCCCGGGACCTTGGGTGCATCTTCCTTGGCAGGGGAGCTGCAAGGATATCCGATAAGGTTGGAAGCCTTATTTCAGCCAGGGAGGCCCTTGAACATATAGACAGGTGTCAGGAGGCGGGCCTGGTCCACATCATAGGCAGGAACAGGATAGACTCGGTATGGCTTAACACGGGCCCTCATGATGAGCTCCTCTCCATCTGTAACTGCTGTGAATGCTGCTGCCTCTGGAGGATGACACCCTACCTGCATGAAGACATCACATCCATCACACCAATGGAGGGCGCGAGGATGCTTGTTGACGGTGAGAGGTGCACCGGCTGCGGTGCCTGTGAAGAAATCTGCTTCACGGGCGCCATAAGAGCGGGTGATGGAATTGAACATGACCGGGACAGATGCCTTGTATGCGGGCGCTGCGCTGAGAGATGTCCTGGAAAGGCCCTCAGGGTGGTTGTTGACCCTGAAGCGGTTGATGAAGCCATAGGGAGGGTGGAGGTCCTTGTTGATGTTGAGTCGTAGAAGGGGTATGTTTTTTTACCGGGATGTCGTAATAAAGAATAGGTCTAACAGATCCCGGCCATAATTATACCTGTGAGTGATAGTATGGAGTTTCCCAGAAAGAGGATGCGAAGGTTGCGAAGAAGTCCGCAGATAAGAGAAATCATTAGAGAGACCCGTATTCATCCATCAGACCTTATCTACCCCCTCTTTGTGAGTGAAAGGCTGAAAAGGGGTGAGCTTGAAGAGATAGGGACAATGCCAGGACAGTACAGGTACTCTGTGGATGACGCAGTTGCCGAGGCATCCCGACTTGAGGACATGGGCCTCTCATCCGTCCTTATATTTGGAATGCCTGCAGTTAAGGATGAACTCGCATCATCGGCCCATGAACCGGATGGTGTTGTTCAGAGGACCGTGAGGAGACTGAAGGAAGAAACAGACCTTGTTGTCATGACGGATGTGTGCCTCTGCCAGTACACAAGCCACGGGCACTGCGGGGTTGTGGTTGATGGAGAGATAGTTAATGATGAAACCCTTGAAATAATCTCAAGGATAGCCCTCTCCCATGCAGAGGCCGGGGCGGATGTCGTGGCACCATCGGACATGATGGACGGACGGGTTGCCGTCATAAGGAAGACCCTTGATGACGCAGGATTCCAGGACACCCTGATAATGTCATATGCGGTTAAGTATGCATCATCATTCTATGCACCCTTCCGTGATGCAGTGTCATCGGCACCTTCCTTCGGTGACAGGAAGTCCTATCAGATGGACCCTGCGAACCTTGAAGAGGCTGTCGTCGAGGCCGAACTGGACCTGAAGGAGGGCGCTGATATAATCATGGTGAAACCGGCCCTTCCCTACCTTGACGTGATAAGGACCCTCAGGGATAACTTCAGGGCCCCCATCGCAGCCTACAATGTCAGCGGGGAATATTCGATGCTCAGGGCAGCCATAAGCATGGGCTACCTTACCGATGAATCAATACATGAGGTGCTCCTGTCAATAAAACGTGCAGGGGCGGGTCTTATCATTTCCCACTTCGCACCGGACGTGCTGGAGGTGATCTAGATGGACCCCCTCTATGTTTCAAGGATCGCCCAGCTTGCAGCTGTACTGGAGGTGAGCGGATACCCCAAGCCCGGAAACGTCCACAGGACCCGTGACTTTGATGACATGGTCTTCGAGGACTTCCTTGTAAGCGGGGTAATCATTGGGGATACCATGAGACTTGCAGCAGAGAGGGGTGAGGACCTCAGTGACCTAACAGACCTTTCAGTGGCAGGCATTGGAGAGCTGATACTCAGGGCTGTTGAGGAGACCCGCAGCTGGGTTTCCACCAACACGAACCTGGGTATAGTCATGCTGCTCACACCGCTCTCTGTCGCCGCAGGAATGGTTGATGACAGGGACCTCCAGGGTTTAAGGGAACACGTTAACAGGATAATCCTCCAGACCACCTCTGAAGACGCTGTTAACCTCTACAGGGCCATTTCAATTGCAGACGCCGGTGGCATGGGTGAACATGAGACCCTTGACGTCAATGACCCGGAGTCACAGGAGAGGATACTTAAGGAGGGGATAACCCTCTTTGACACCCTGAAGATGTCGGCCCCATGGGACCTCATCGCAAGGGAATTAACATCCTCCATGCCCGTAACATTTAATGTAGGGTTCCCTGTATTCAGGGAAACAGTAGGGGAGTATGGGATGAACCTGGCCGTTGTCCAGACATTCATGACCATACTCTCAAGGTTCCCTGACACGCTCATAGCAAGAAAGTACGGTGAGGATGTTGCAGAGGAGGTCAGGGAGGAGGCCTCTGATATTGTTGAAAGGGGAGGCGCTCTTACAGATGCAGGCCTCAGGAGGGTTGAAAGGTTTGACAGGAAGCTCCACAAGAACGGCTGGAACCCGGGGACAACAGCCGATTTAACGGCATCATCCCTGATGGTGGGGCTGCTTGACTATTATTCGGATCAGTGAATGTATCACCTGAATTCAGATGATGAAGGCGTATGTAAATTAGATCGTTGAAAGGAGTAGAGGGATTGTATGGATACTGACAGGATCATTGACCAGCTACACATCTATGAAAAAAAGGTCTTGAAG
This sequence comes from Methanothermobacter sp. THM-1, assembly GCF_009914355.1. Classification (NCBI taxonomy): domain Archaea; kingdom Methanobacteriati; phylum Methanobacteriota; class Methanobacteria; order Methanobacteriales; family Methanobacteriaceae; genus Methanothermobacter; species Methanothermobacter sp. THM-1. The sequence continues at coordinate 1,028,249 of NZ_CP044013.1, read as the reverse complement.
GCATTTGAAGACTCAGACAGGCCATTAAAACCTGAAGAGATAGCAGAAAGTCAGGAAATGGATATAAAATCTGTTATGAGTGCAGTGGGGGCCCTTGAATCGCGTGGATTTGTGAGGGTCATCAAGGATGTCCAGGAATACGTATCACTCACCGATGATGGGCGGGTCTATGCAGAGGAGGGCCTTCCCGAGAGAAGACTCATTGAGGTTCTTGCAGGGGAGGGTGAGCTTGATGTGTCAGAGCTTGCTGAAAGGGCGGGCCTTGACAGAAAGGAGTCAGGGATTGGTATTGGCTGGCTCATGAGGAAGGGGTGGGCAAAGATAGATGATGGCAGGGTTTCCCCGGTCCAGGAAGGGACCCCAGGGAGGGGTGCTGATGAGGAGCTCCTCCAGATTCTCCTCAGGGGGCCGGTAAGACCCGATGAACTTGATGACAGATTAAGGGCGGCCTACAGGGACCTTGCAGGAAGGAAGGGGATAATTGATATCCGGAAGGTCAAAAGTCACACCATAGAACTCACACCCGAGGGCAGGAGGCTCCTTGAGAGGGGTGTTGAGATTGTTGAAGAGGCAACACAGCTCACCCATGAGCACCTGAAGACAGGGAAATGGAGGGAACTCCACTACAGGGGATATAACGTTGATGCAGAGTATCCTATGGTCTATCCGGGCAAGATACATCCCCTGAGGCGTATAATCAATGAGATCAGGTCAATATTCCTGGCCCTTGGATTCACGGAGTCACGCGGACCCGTGGTTGAATCCGCCTTCTGGAACTTTGACTGTCTCTTCCAGCCCCAGGACCATGCTGCAAGGGAGATGCAGGACACCTTCTATGTGAAGAACCCACCATTCGCCCAGCTCCCCACTGATGACCTTGTAGGGAGGGTTCAGAGCGTCCATGAGGATGGTGGATCAACCGGTTCCGAGGGATGGCAGTATGAATGGGACGTTGACGTTGCAAGGCAGAGCGTCCTCAGGACCCACACAACATGCGTATCTGCAAGGTTCCTCACTGAAAACAGGCCGCCCCTCAAGATGTTCTCTGTGGGAAGGGTCTTCAGGAGGGAGACCATAACCTACAAGCACCTGCCAGAGTTCCACCAGGTTGAGGGAATCGTTGCAGGTGAGGATGTGAACTTCAGGAACCTCCTGGGCATCCTGCGGGAGTTCTACAGAAAACTTGGATTCAGGGTGAGGTTCAGGCCGGCTTACTTCCCCTACACTTACCTCTCCACTGAATGTGAGATCTACCTGCCTGATAAGAAGAGCTGGATAGAACTCGGCGGAGCAGGAATGTTCAGACCCGAGGTGCTGGAACCCCTGGGGGTTGAAACACCTGTGGCTGCCTTTGGCCTAGGCATAGAGAGGCTTGCAATGATAAGGCTGGACATAAGGGATATAAGGCAGCTATATCAGAGCGACCTTGGATGGCTGAGGAAACTCCCGGTCACAGGGGATCTCCAGCTATAATAAATTTATTTATTAAATGGGTTTCTGATGATCCCGGCGACCTCAATTGTATTCATTTTGATGCCTGTGGCTCACTGATAAGGTAGTACTCCCCATCATCACGGAGAGTCCTCCTGATTAGTCCCTTGTTCTCAAGGGATACTATGATACTGTACATCCTCCTGGTGCTGAGCTTAAGGGGCCCGTAGAGGAGGTGGCCCTCAAGGATGTATCTTGGAACGGCCCCGTCTGCTGAGATTTCTTCTATTAGCCTGAGGGCTTCCTCCTCGACGTGGTTCAGCTCGGCTTCCCTGACCTCACTCTGGGTCTCCATCACCTTTATCTCTTCATCCAGGTTCTCCGCCTGAATCTTACCATTATCCCTTGAAACGAGCCCCTTCCTTTCAAGGTTAAGGGCTATTTCATGGTATTCATGTTCAGGGAGGTCAAGGTTCCTTCTGAGCATCTCCTCGGATACGGCCGTGTTCATGTCCATTTGCATGTACTTTAGTTCCCTGTAAACCATGTTCTCCTTTCTTGTTATGATCTTCAACTGGAGCCTCCCTTAAGGGTTGTCACGTAGGGGGGATTATGCCGGTACGAGTATCTCCGCTGCCACCAGCCTGCAGATGTCGGTCTTTGTTATTACACCCACGGGTTTATCATCTTCCATCACCAGCAGGCCTGAAATATCCGCCCGCAGCATGAGGTTTGCAGCATCCTCTATGTTGTCGTCTGCTGAGATGGTTATGACCTCGTCAACCATTATGTCCCGGACCTTCAGGTCCCTCTCAGGGTGTTCGCTGTCAGGTTTTATGGATCCAAGCACCCCTATAAGGTCAGTGTAGGATACGACACCAGCAGGGTTACCTTCATCATCAAGGACAAAGAGTCTGCGGACCCCATGTTTGTACATCTTCTCAAAGGCTTCAAGGGGCCTTGTATGGAGGCTTATCGTTATAACCTCAGGGTTCATTGCTTCTTTAATCTTCATTATCATCCCTCAAAAGTTTGGATGTAATTAATATGTTGTCGTGTATTCATATGTTTTGTGATGTTGCCTCCATGACCAGAGCAGACAGGCGCCACCGGAAGTCTATTCGTATGTTTTGTCATGTACACCTCCAGTAGATTTGGAGTTCCATCCGGTCACCGGCTGGCAGCGCCATACCATTATAAATAAAGGAGACATATTAAGGTAATAATCTGTTGTTTTCTGAAGACAATATTGCATGATAACAAAAGTTTAAATATGACTTTAGATTATTAATATAATAAGTTAATATAAATCTAATCAGAGGGTAATAGTATGATGAGAATAAGCATGTCTCTACCAAAGAAGTTGCTGAACGAGTTTGATGAGGTTCTAAGGGACCGCGGATACCAGTCAAGGTCAAAGGGTATAAGGGACGCCCTTAAAGACTACATCGTCAGGTATCAGTGGATGAATGAAATGGAAGGAGAAAGGATAGGTATCATTGCAGTCATCTATGACCACCACTACACGGGGGTCATGGAGGACCTTGCAGACATACAGCACGACTACCGGGAATACATCAACGCAGTCATGCACGTCCACATGACCGAGAAGCACTGCCTTGAAGTCATCGTGGTCAAGGGTGATGTTGCAAAGATCAGGGAACTCACAGAAAAGATGATGAGGCTCAAGGGCGTAGAACACGTGAGGCTCACCAGCACATCAACAGAACAGAAGATAGAACACGAGCACTAGTATCAATGAGATTCAGGGTCACACCCTACCATCATAACCTTCTAATGGACCACCAGCGCCTCTCAGCCTTTTATGAAGCAATATCCTCCAGTGCACGGGGAGTGACATATGACCTTGGCGCTGGAAGCGGGGTCCTTTCATACTTTGCAGCGGGAGTCTCGGAGAAGGTCATAGCGGTTGAAAAGGATCCGAAGATAGCAGCCTGTGCATCAGAGAACCTCTCCCATCTTGAGAATGTCAGGGTTGTCAACCAGGACGCCCTGGAATTTGAGTTCACCGAACCTGCAGATACCATAATCTGTGAGATGCTTGACACGGCACTCATAGATGAAGAACAGGTGCCGGTCCTTCAGAGGGCCATGGATTTCCTTAAACCTGACGGTAGGGTTATACCATTAGGGATCCTAAATGCAGCTGAACCCGTCCTGATGAATTCTGATAACATAATCTATGATGAGCGGGGATCTGATTCCAGGTCTGCTGGTCCACTGAGGGTCTACAGCCGTGTTAACTTTAAGGGGAACCTGGATGACAGGTTCAGGGGACGGTTGAAGCTCAGGGCAACAGGACCCTTCAACGGTATCAGGATAACAACCTTCACCATCCTCCAGGATGATATAATCTGCGGACCAACACCCATGATGAACCCACCCCTCATGATACCCCTGGGTTCGGCTGAAGAACCTGGAGAGGCTGAAATAGAACTCTCATACAGGATGGGCGGGGGTCTAGGTTCCATCAGGGCCGAGGTCCTCTGAGTGCCGGGTTATAGGTTGGAGTAACGGCTGGCTGAAGGGGACTCTGAGTTGGAAGCCGAGACCCCTTCATGGGGATGTTCACAGACAGGTTCCGGTAATCCCATGCCCGTGACAGCCTATTATAAAGAGTTCGGGGTTATTTCCGCAGCTTGTCCAGATAAGATTCCAGTTTATGATGGCGGTCTTTTCCATGTTAAAGAAGAAGCTTGATGATTTCCTCACAGACTGCAGAAGGCTCCTTGTACTTACAGTCGGGAATGAACTGAGGGGAGACGATGGTCTCGGACCCTACCTCGCATCCCTCCTCAGGGAGCCCCTCACAGGGATGGGCCATGTACTCATAGATGCAGGCACCGTCCCTGAAAACTTCACAGGGAGCATAAGGAAGGAGAAACCCAGCCACATCCTCATCGTCGACGCGGTTCAGATGGAGGCTGAACCAGGAACATCAGGCTTCATTGAAAGGGAACGTATCTCAGAGTACAGCATCTCAACCCATGCCATGCCCATCTCATTCCTTGTAAAGTACCTTGAGGAGCAGGGAGATTACAGGATAGCCCTCATAGGAATACAGCCAGAGAACCTTGAATTCGGGAGGGGACTATCCCCACGGGTTGAAGGAGCCGTCCATGAGCTCGCATCCCTAATCCTGAAGGCCCTCGAATCATAACTTCAGGGCCTTTACTCATAAATTAACTTTTTATGGGATCCCCCATAATAGATAATTAGTTTCAGGGATTAACCTCCTATAGGTTGGTAAGTGATAGTTTATTTACGTGATAACATGAAGATCCTCTTTATCGGTTCAAGGCTGTTCAATGATGTTGCCGGCTACGCATCAGGGATGGGTGTCACGACCATACTTTCAGAGTCAAATCCCAGGGCACCGAACCTGGAACTTGCAGATGAATTTTTCATACTCCCCAGGGGAATGGAGGCCCCCATGGAACTTGCAATCCATGAGGATGTTGATGCGGTCATCCCCCTCATCGGGGTTGACGGCCCCCTCAGGGAGGTTGCCTGGATGAAACAGGAACTTGAGGGTGAATACGGGATCCCTGTGGTGGCATCGGGTCCAGAGGCAGCCTCCATATCAACAGATAAACTGAAAACCAAGGAATTCTTCACAGAGAATGATATAAGGACCCCTGAATACAGGTTCATATCATCCCCCCATGTGAAGGCTTTACCTGCAGTCCTGAAACAGAGGGAGGGCCAGGGAGGATCGGATATAAGGATAATAAGCAGTGAAGCGGAACTTGAGGACTACCTCAGGGTCCATGGATCTGCAATCATGGAGGAATACATACAGGGCCATGAAATCTCTGTGGAGGTGCTCCGCTGGAAAGGCAGGTCCCTCCCCCTGGTGGCCGTGGACAAGGGACTGACAAGCACTGAGGGAATACATCCCCTCAGGAAGATAAAGAGGGCCCCTGCAGCCATCAGGGGATTTGATAATTCAGCCGCCCTTGAAATGGCCTGCAGGATAACCGACCTCTTGGGTGCAGAGGGGAACACGGATGTTGACATGATACTCTCAGACGACGGTGAACTCCATGCAATAGAGGTCAACACAAGGCCCAACGGTACAAGGTACATTTCAGGGGCTGCAACAGGGATAAACCCGATGCACAGCCTTGTTGACATGGCCATTGGCAACTGGGCCCCTGAAAGGCTGGAGAGGAAGGCCTACCATGCCGTGGAGATACCTCTGGGCAGCCCTGACACAGAACGCGTATCCAGGATCCTGGGGGATGCTTCATGGACACTCCATGGCCCTGAAAATCACAGAAGGATAACAGTATGGGATAGGAGACCGGAGAGACTTGAAGAGGTTGTTGAAGAACTCAGGGTGATATCATGAAGACGGAGTTAATGGTACTCATTGTAAGCGCCGTTGCATCGGCCTTTTTCACGCTTTTCATACGGAATGTTCTGAGGAGTGCAGGTATAGGGGATAAGCCCATCGTCACTGAACACAGCCACAAGGCAGGCACACCCACAATGGGTGGACTTGGAATGCTCATGGGACTTCTCCTTGCAGCCATATTATACCGCGGAAACCAGTACCTGGTCATAACAGCATTCATAATGCTCACGGCAGCAATAATCGGCCTCCTCGACGACCTCCTGGGACTGAAGGTTAAGGAGTTCCAGAAGATCGTCAGGAACGTTTCAAAGAAACCCGTGGAGATAGGGCAGCTTGTTCTTGGACCTGGAGAGGAGGCGAGGGCCGCCACCAGGAAGGCAAGGTCAGATCTTAAGGCGCTGCTCTCAGAGGGCCTCGTGGAGGTTGTTGGGGAGGCACCCATAAAGAATGAGGTCAGTGAGGGTGAGAAGATACTGGCCCAGTTAATGATAGCACTCTTCCTGGTCATCTCAGGCACCATTACAGAGCTTGGAGGGTTCTACCTGGGCATTGCCGCTGTTCCCTTCATCATAGGGGGTATTGTGGGGGCCATAAACGCGGTTAACCTCATCGATGGCATGGATGGAATGGCTGCAGGCATCATACTCATTGCATCAGCATCATGCGCAGCATTCATTGGGATTTCAGGGGGCTCCGCCGGGACGGTTCCCTTCATGGTCCTTGCAGGCATATCACTGGGATTCCTTGTATTCAACAGGTACCCTGCAAGCATATTCATGGGTGACACTGGTTCATTTGCACTGGGGGCAGGATACGCCACCGCAGTCATGCTGACAGACACGGTATACTTTGGTGTTCTTGCACTGTCAGTCCCCATAGTCTCGGTAATCGTGAGCCTCCTTCACAGGGCAGGGGTAATAAGGCTTCCGGTTGAACCGCTCCACCACACACTCCACTACAGGGGGATGTCCGAGAAGAAAATCGTCCTCCTCTACTGGCTCATAACCCTCTGTGTATGTGCACTGGGCCTTTACTTCCATGGAGCGTTCCCTGCATGAAGTTTCTGAATGGCGTGGGCCCTTGAGGGTTTGAGATGGTTATGGGCTGAAGTGCCCTGAGACTGAGAATGGCAGGGCTGGAGATTGTTATAGGCTAGGGTGTCTGGAGGGGCCGTGAAAGACTTAATAAGGTTGGAGATGGTTATGCGTCTTGGGGAACTTGCAGAGAAGGTTTCAGGGAAACTCATAGGGGATGACGCCGAGTTCAGGGGTAGGTTCACCACCCTTGGAGGCGCCAGAGAGGGGGACGTGGTCATAAGGCACTGGATTGACGATAAAGGAGTTAAAATTGCCTCAGAGAAGGGAGTCTCTGCAATAATAACCCAGTACCCCAGGGGAGAGGCTTCTGAACTCCATGAAGTCCCTTTGATACTCGTGGACCGTATTGAAGTTGCCAATGCCTTCGCCCTCTCCTGGTCTGTGAAGAACTTTGCACCTTCATCACGCAGAGTGATCGTAACGGGTACCAACGGTAAATCAACAACCACCCACATGATCACCCATATACTGAGAGAATCCGGGAGATCCGCCTACACAAACACGGATTTAAGATCAGAATTCAACACCCTCATAGACCCCGTGGTTTCACAGCAGATATCCGAATCAGGAAGCCCTGAATTCCTCATAATAGAGGTTTCAGAGGTCCAGGGATGGCTTGGAAGGGTTATGAGGGACCATGCATACATGATGGCCTCTGCAGTTGAACCCGAGATGGCGGTCATCACCAACGTTGCAATGGACCATATAGGACTCGTTGACTCTCTGGATGATGTTTTCAGGGAGGTATCAGGAGCTGTTAGGGCCCTGAAGGAGGGAGTGGCTGTTCTGAACGCCGATGATCCAAGGGTCCGGGAGATGGCGGACATCAACCCCCACGCCAGGGCCGTGTTCTATGGTTCGGGCACGGAGGTGAGGTACGATGAAGGTATCTACTGCGGGGATGAACTACTGGTGTCTCCCCATGAACTCCCCCTAAGGGGTGAGCACTTCATACAGAACACCCTGGCAGCGGTTGCAGCATGCAGGGGACTCCGGTTATCCCTTGATGATATCAGGGATGGTGTAAGGACCTACAGGCCGCTTAAGAGGAGGTTCTCGGTTCTGATGGAGAAACCACTTGTCATCGATGACTTCGCCCACAACCCGGATGGTATAAGGTCAACGGTAAGGAGCGCCCTGAAAACCCTGAAGGGGAGGCTCTGGGTTGTTAATGCCATAAGGGGGTCGAGGGGTGAGGAGATCAACCTCCTGAATGCAGGGGCCCTTGCAGAGTCATTGAAGGGTGCCGGGGCAGAGCTCATAGTAACCGCAAGCAGCGACCTTGTGGACAGGCAGAACACGGTGCTTGAAAATGAGAGGAGGGCTTTCCTGGGCGTCCTTGAGGATAACGGAATAGAATACAAGTATATTGAAACACTCAGGGAATCCCTCAAAACGGTTCTTGATGCAGCATCACCGTCTGACACGGTACTTCTCCTTGGAGCCCAGGGTATGGACCCGGCATCCAAGGTTCTGAAGGAAATAATGGGAAATTCATGATCTGAATCCATCTCCCATGAATCATTTTTTATTCATGATTCAGGTCGATCCCACCATAAGTTTATAATGAATGTTCATACTTGCAGACATAACTAAAGTTCCTATAAGAGGCTGCCACCATAAGTTTATAATGAATGTTCCTAAATAACTAGTCTCCAGAGCTCAAACATAATACAAGGAACCATAAAACAAAGGTGAAGCCGATGTTCATAAAGATCAGAAGGGATACCCTTGTGATACTCCTGCTGGCATTCATCCTCATCCTATCGGGTCGTGTGATGACCTACCTTGCCTATGCATCATCAACAGAGGATGTGAACGGCGTGCCCATAGCAGGCATAATCGTTAAGGGTAATGATATAGTCCCTCTATCATCAATAAAGGCCAATATATATGAATCAGGACTCAGGCCTGGAAGCTACATCAAGGGAGATGTGCTTGTAACTTCAAAGAGAAAGATCCCTCTCAGTGAAGCCATTGAGAATGCTGAAAAGTTTGTCAAGAAAACAACCATACCCGGTACGCGCGTGACCCCGATAGCCGCTGCAGATGTTAAGGTGGATACGAAAACAGGCATAGTAACGGTTAATGTTATTGAAGACTTTGCAACAGTAAAGATTACCAACAGAACCGGAGGTAGTGGTTAATGCAGAAATTTAGCAAGTTACTGCTGCTTCTAATCATATTCAACCTGCTCATAGGGCCGGTGTCTGCAACGATGAACGTCATAGTTATAACCGATCCTACAGGCGCCGACCCCAATGGCGCGGCTGCAGGGAGTATGTCCTTTGCCCAGAACATGTTCCAGTCAACCTTCCTCATGTCAAAGGAGAAGAGATTCGCTGTTCTCTCAGGGGGTGAGGGTGCCTCCACTCCAAGGCTCATGGCCATCATGGATGTTATAAATCGACTTGAGAATGGTGCAACAGCAGCAGAGGCAGCATCCGCAGCCAACAGTTATCCCGGTATAAGGGTCATGTGCGGAGGTCCGGGCATAGGGGCGGCAGTCGGTGGTTCCTTCGATGCCTACGTCGTGATTGTGGAGGATGATGGCACCATAACCGTCACACCCTACTCAGGGGGCCTTGCAGTGCTGCCGCCTGGAAAGAAGGGTGCCATCATACACCTCAGGAACACCCATGGCAACCCCAAGTACGGTACGGCCACCCGTGTAAGGCAGGAGACAGCCATTAACATCGGTAAGATGATAAGGGATGGTTACTCCGCCACCTACATTGTCGGTAAGGTCTTTGAGGAGGTTGCCAAGGATGCGGGTGAGAAGTATGGTGGTGGTGCGGTTAACCTGGCCTCCGGTGTATCAACAGGGGACATGTTCACACCCGAAAACCTCAATGAGACAGGTTACCCCATGGATGAACCCTATGTGAAGGTCTGTGATGAGTGCGGCTGGAGTGTGGGGTACCCTGCAGCCGAAAACTATCAGGTATGTCCGGTGGATGGAAGCAAACTCAAGGTAATATACGCATATGAGGCCCTCAAGAACGCCATAACGGTAACCAATGGATCAGTCTCGGTTTCTGTTTATGGAACCGACGAGGCGGGAGTGGTGCAGACGACACAGGAGATTGTAAGGGCATCGGTGAGGAAGAACGGTTACAGCTCAGAGGCAATAGCACGCTCGATAAACAGGGCCATAAAAAACGGGTTCCTTGTGGGGGTGAATTATGTTGAACCAAAGGACATCAATGTGAAGCCCAGCTCAAGGGCCGTGGGGGTTTACTACACGCCACTTCCCGGTGAAAGGACCTCACCGCCCATGGAGCTTCCTGTAAGCTCGTCTCTCCTTGAGGCGCTGGGGAACATACAGACAGCCCTCGGTTTCATCATGGTGCTCCTTGTGCTCTTCAGGAGCAGCCTTATAAGTTCATTCAGGAGGAGCTAGGGATGTCTCTTATAATCATAAGGGCTGACAGCAATGAGAAGATCCTCAACGCCATAGCTGACCTTGAACGTCATGGCGGACTCAAGGTCATCGGAAAACCCCGCCTGATGCGGAGGGAGCTGGCTGACAGGCTGGCATCCTCCATACTTGGAGGTCCGTTAAGGAGCCGGGCCTCTGCCGCTGCAGTTGTGGAGGTTGAGGAGGATGATACAGAGAGCATAATGGCCGTCAGGAGGATACACCCCCCGGCGCATCTGATCGTTGTAAGCAGCGAGTACGATGAGTACGGTGAGCTCAGGGATATATTCAGAAACCTCAGGGTTATGAGGGGATATTATTCCCATAAGGGGTAGAATAAGTTGTTTTTTGATTCATAATATCCTGCACTGGTCCGGTCCTGGGGCATAAGGGGTAGAATGGGTTGTTTTTTGATATTTTTATTCCCTGAGGACGATTTCATCCTGTAGGGGATAAAATGAGGGGGTTATCAGCTCCTCTTTATCCTGGCAATATCACCTATGGTGGCTCCCCTGAAGCCTCCAGCCTCAATTTTATCGGTTTCATCCCCCTCGAACTTCTCAAGTAACTGGATATTAAGGAGCCTTTCAAGTTTCTTTGCGAGTTTAATATCAGGTTCCATCCTCTCGGATTCGATCCTGTTTATAACGGATACCTTTTCATTTATCCTTTCTGCGAGATCCTCCCTTGACCATCCCCTTGACTCACGCTCTGCCCTTATGATCTTCCCATAATCCTCAACAACTTCATAGATGGGTTCAGGTCCTCTTGAACGTGCGGGTCTTCTTTTCACAGGACTCTTTCTGGGTTTACGTGGTTCTCTCTGGACTTTACCGAACCTTGAGCATTCCTTGCAGACATCCATAACTGAGCTATCGATTTTTGTCTTTATAGGTTTTCCAACAATTCTTTTACCGCAAATCTCGCATCTCATGAAGATCCCTTTTTATTTTATTCTAGATTTATTCCACCCCAATATTTAAATATTACTAGGGACAAGATAGTATACAACAAAATTTAAATAGGAGTGTTCTAAAATCATGGAAAATAACTCCCAGAATGTAATGAAAAAGATTGAAGACCTCAAAAAAGAAATTAGAATGCTTAAAGAGGAAAATTCCAAGACAAAAAGGAATCTGATGTGGAAAATCAGAAAACTTGAGAAGGATAAACTTTTAATTGAAAATGAGAAGACAAGGCTTGACAGGGAAGTTAAATCCCTGCGTGGTGAGATAGAAAGGTTCAGGACACCACCACTGGTCATAGCCACAATCACAGAAGTACTTGATGATCACAGGGTCGCAGTAAAGAGCAGTACCGGCCCCCACTTTGTAATAAATTATTCAAGATTCATTGACAGAAAACAGCTCGAGCCAGGTGCAAGGGTTGCATTAAACCAGCAGACCTTCAGCATAGTTGATGTGCTGCCATCAGAGAAGGACCCTGTTGTAACTGGCATGGAAGTTGAAGAAAAACCAGAAGTCTCCTACGATCAGATAGGCGGCCTTGAAGAGCAGGTCAGGGAAGTCAAGGAGACGGTGGAGCTTCCACTTAAAAAACCAGAACTCTTCGAGAAGATAGGTATAGAGCCACCTAAAGGCGTGCTTCTCTACGGCCCGCCGGGTACGGGTAAAACACTCCTTGCAAAGGCGGTTGCACATGAAACCAACGCCACATTCATAAAGATAGTTGCATCTGAATTCGTGAGGAAATACATCGGTGAAGGTGCAAGACTCGTCAGGGGAGTCTTTGAACTTGCAAAGGAGAAGGCTCCGAGCATCATATTCATAGATGAGATTGATGCAGTGGCAGCTAAGAGGCTTAAGAGTTCAACAAGTGGCGACAGGGAGGTTCAGAGGACCCTCATGCAGCTCCTTGCAGAGCTTGACGGGTTTGAGTCAAGGGGTAACGTCGGTATTGTCGCTGCAACCAACAGACCTGACATCCTTGACCCTGCCCTCCTGAGACCTGGAAGGTTTGATAGGTTCATAGAGGTCCCGCTTCCAAATGAGGATGCCAGGAGGGAGATCCTCAAGATACACACATCTGGGATGGCCCTTGCAGAGGAGGTCGACATAGAACTCCTTTCAAGGATCACTGACGGAGCATCAGGCGCTGACCTCAAGGCGATATGTACCGAGGCAGGTATGTTTGCAATAAGGGAGGAGCGCGATGAGGTCACAATGGCCGACTTCATGGACGCCGTTGACAAGATAATGGGTGTTGAGAAGGAAGAGGAATACAAACAGGAAACCGGAGTAATGTTCGGTTAATCACCGATTATGGCCTGTGATGAACCCTATGAGCTCTGAAAAGTGATGATTGATGGGCGATCTGAGGCTGTAATCATAAAACACCTTTTTTCTGATAAATTCTGACATGGAACGTCCTGTTTTTTTTGATATTCTTTTTGATCAAGTTAAATTCTGAAGTTAATCTGATTTCATTCGCAGATTCGTTCCGAGTCTCTAATTATGAGCTTGTTTTCAGGAATTCAGACTTCCTCCCAGAGGCTTCCAAGGACGGCTTTCTTCCTGGTTTTAACTAGTTTAGGGATCCTTCCAGCAGTCCCTGCATGCTCCCCAACCACAACCATAACCCCCCGGAAGTGCTCACGGAAGTCATCAGCCCTTTCAAGGGCAGACTCAACAGCAGACCTCTCATCAGGGCCCCTTGCACTGTTCGCTATTGATGTGGCCAGGGCATCTGCTACGCTGGCTTCAGATGCAAACACGGTCACAGAATCCGCCCTCCCGAAACTTATCGAGTGACCCACTGTTCCCGATGAGGTGCAGATCCCCCGCGCCTTTCCGGGCTTTATAAGGAAGCCCACCTCACCTGAAAGGGATGAAGAACCCGCATAGAGACCTACGGTAACCTTACGGTCATTTATAAGGGCTATGTCGCCTCCGTTATCAACTATCGTGCATCTTGAGCCGAGCTTCATGGTGTGCATCAGTGAGAGCTGTGATATGGTCCCTGCAACTGCAGCCATCGGGCCGACCTCAGCCTTCCTCGCAGCCCGGGACATCATCCTCACAATAAGGGGGCCCTCCTCAACATGCACCGGCTCAAGGGAGGTTAGAAATTCCGGATCCCTCCTTATGTATTCCTTGAGGAGCATCCTCTCCCCCAGAATAAACCCGGCAAGACCATGGTCAGTAACGTCTGTTACAAGTTTTATCCTTGTCTCATCAATATTTATCTTCTCACTGATCATCATATCAACCAGCATATTAATTGAGGCTGTTTCATCATCAAAGAGTCGGGGTACACCAGCATAATTTCAAGACCCCAGCATCCGCCCATACCAGTAAATATAAAAAGATGAACCACATACCTAATCTTAGTCAGCTAACTGTTTTACAGAATATCTTGGCTTCACTGTGATTAATATGTTTGGCAGAGACAGATTCTATCCTGGTGAAAGGATCCTCTACGAGGCACATCCAAGGTTCATTCTAAACTCCAGATCAACGCTTATTAAGGTGATACTCTCACTCATAATAGTCTACTACTTCCAGAGGACGGTTGAATTCGCAGGGAGCCTCTCAAGGGTATTCCTTGAAAGATACGGGTTCAACTTCGCCAGCACTGCGGTGATCATCCTCCTATCAGTGCTGTTCATATTACTTATCAGTATAATGTGGGACGTGCTCTCCTGGAGGAACAGGAGATACCTGGTGACGGACCAGAGGGTTATTGTTGAATCAGGCGTCATCAGAAAGAAAAGGTTTTACATCCATCACGATAAAATAGTTGACGTCGTATTTTCACAGGGCCTCACCGAGAGGCTGCTTAACTCCGCTGACGTTGAGGTCTACGGGGGCCATGAGGGGACGCACATAGTCCTTGAGGACGCACCATCACCCTCAAGGATAGAGAATTATATCAACAGATCCACCGGAGGAGGGACAGCGGACCATGCAGCCGAGATAATAAGGGAGCTCTCAGATGAGACCCCGGATAAACCAGGATTCTCAGACCCATCCTTCTGGGAGTCCGATGAGGAAGAGGAACAGGAAGAAGAGTACGCAGATAAACCAGGGTCCGTTATGGAGAGACATTCAAGGAAATTTAAAAGGTTAAGGGAAGAGGATGGTGAAGAATGAGGGACTATGATGTTATCATAATGGGGGCAGGACCGGCCGGATCAACCCTTGCAAGGCACCTGGCAGAGAGGGGATTCAGGGTATGCATCCTTGAAAAGAAGAAAATAATAGGGGTGCCCCTCCAGTGCGCGGGCCTGGTCTCACACAGGATAAGGGAGGTTAACATGCTCCCCGATGAAGTCATAATAAACAGTGTAAGGGGCGCCTTCCTCCATTCACCCTCCGGGGTAACCCTTAAGGTTTCAAAGGACAGGCCGGAGGCACACGTCATTGACAGGACAGCATACGACCAGTACCTTGCAGACCTGGCCCGTGAAGCAGGGGCAGAGATCAAACTCAAAACACATGTCAGGGGCTTCAAGGAGAAAACAGGAACGGTATACGTCAACGGCCAGGAGTTCAGTGCAGGTGTAATAGTGGATGCCAGGGGGTCCAGGGCAGCCAGAGGGAAGTACCATGCACTGCAGTGCCTTGTAAGGTTCAATGACCATGAAATGGACACCGACTTCGTTAACCTGAAGGTGGACTCCAGACTCTCACCGGGTTTCATCTGGAGGATACCCCTGGATGAGAGAACCGCAAGGGTGGGGCTTTTCGGACCCTTCAGGGGTGCAGGAGACATCCTCAGGGATTTCCTCTCAGATATCAGTTCGGACTTCCAGGTCCTTGAACGGTACCATGGCTTCATACCCATCCATGATAATAAAACGGAAACCGTAAGGGACAGGCTCCTTGTCATAGGTGACGCCGCAGGACAGGTTAAACCCACAACCGGCGGCGGCATAGTCCTCAGCTCAAGGGCAGCCCTTGCCGCTGCAGAAGCAATCCAGATGGCCCTTGAGGATGACATAAAGCTACTTGAAACCTACAGGGATGGGTGCAGGAGAATCTACAGCGAGGAGATAAAGAACCAGTTAAGGGTCCAGAAGACCTTCGCCATGCTCTCAGACGATGACCTGGACCACATATTCAGGAAGATGAAGGAGTACGGTGCAGAGGATATAATATCAAGGTACGGTGACATGGACATACAGACACCCCTCATAAAGGAGTTCATAAGGAGAGGGCTCCTCTTCAGGATCATCCCATCATTCCTTCTTAAAAGGGTGGCCGGCATATGGAAATACTAGTGATACTCTCACAGGAACACCCCAGCCTCCCCCTGGCAGAACTCAGGGCAGTCCTTGAGGCAGAAAAGATCAGCTTCCGCATAAAGGAGGCAGGGAAGGGCCACGCAATTATAGATGCACCCCCCCAGGCCCACAGGATCCTTAAGGAGAGACTCGCATATGCACATGAGGTATGCCAGCTCCTCACATCCTCAGGGCTCGATGATAGTGAGGACGCCTTCAGATCAATCCACTGGAAGGACATCATCGAGGGCAGCTTCGCGGTGAGAATAAGGAAACTTGACGGGGACATCGATTCGCAGGAACTTGAAAGAAGACTCGGAGCCATCATTAAGGAGGATACCGGTGCAGCCGTTGACCTTGAGGATCCATGGACACTCATAAGGCCCGTGCTTGCAGGTGAAAGGTTCCTGATAACAAGGAGGCTTGCAGAGATCACCAAGGACCACTTCAACCAGGCAAAACCCCATCTGAGGCCCTTCTTCTACCCCGGCTCCATGAGCCCCAAGCTTGCAAGGTGCATGGTTAACCTATCAGGTGTCAGGGCCGGTGACAGGGTGCTCGACCCCTTCTGCGGCACCGGAGGCATCCTAATAGAGGCAGGGCTCATGGGAATCCACGTCATCGGGGCGGATATAGACTGGAAGATGGTTGAGGGGACAGAGCAGAACCTCAGACACTACGGGATAACAGACTTCAAGGTTATAAGGTCCGATGCAAGGAACCTGAAACTCCAGGAACCTGTAAATGCCATAGTAACAGACCCCCCCTACGGCATATCCGCTTCAACAGCAGGCGAGGAGAGCGAAAAACTCTACAGGGAGTTCCTTGACTCGGCACACCCACTTCTAAAGGATGAGGGGACCATATGCATGGCTGCCCCCCACTACATAGACCTTGAGGCCCTCATGGATGAAAGGTTCCATGTAAGGGAAAAATACAGTATAAGGATGCACAGGAGCCTCACACGGGTTATAAGGGTTATTGAGAAGATCTGAACACACAGTTACCCTGCCCGGGAAGCTGTGAATGGATGATATCTACATTTATATAGACTTACAAACTAAGAGATTCCCATGGAAACATTTATGAAAACTTGAAAGGGGATGCAATTGCAGGTTAGAGTACTTGACACCACACTGAGGGATGGAGAGCAGACACCGGGGGTATCCCTGACCCCCGAGGAGAAACTTAGAATAGCACTTAAGCTCGACTCACTGGGCGTGGACATCATCGAGGCAGGCTCAGCCATCACATCAGAGGGTGAAAGGGAGGGCATCAGGATGATCACCTCCGAGGGCCTTAATGCAGAGATATGCAGCTTCGCAAGGGCTGTCCAGGATGACATAGACGCGGCCATCTCATGCGACGTTGACAGCGTGCACCTGGTGGTGCCAACCTCTGACCTGCACCTCCAGCACAAGCTCAGGAAGACCGAGGAGGAGGTCCTTGAACAGGCAGTGCAGTGCACAGAGTACGCTGCAGAACACGGCCTCACCGTGGAGCTCTCTGCAGAGGACTCAACAAGGAGCAGGATGGAATTCCTCAGGAGGATATTCACCGAGGGGATCCAGGCAGGGGCAGATAGGATATGTGCCTGCGACACCGTCGGCATGCTGACACCCGAACGCTCCTATGAATTCTACGGTGAACTCTCAGGACTCGGAGCACCCCTCAGCATCCACTGCCACAACGACTTCGGACTGGCGGTTGCAAACTCCCTTGCAGGGCTGAGGGCCGGCGCCTCAGAGGTCCATGTAACCATAAACGGTATAGGTGAAAGGGCAGGGAACGCAGCCCTCGAGGAGGTGGTGGTGGCCCTCTACTCACTCTATGATGTGAAAACAAACATCAACATAGAGATGCTCTATGAAACATCAAGGATGGTTGCAAGGATGACAGGGGTCTACCTCCAGCCAAACAAGGCAATAGTCGGGGAGAACGCCTTCGCACATGAATCAGGGATACACGCCGATGGAGTGCTTAAAAAGGCCGAAACCTATGAGCCCATAACACCCGAACTGGTAGGGCACAGGAGAAGGTTCGTCATGGGCAAACACATAGGCAAACATGCCCTGAGGAAACGTCTCGATGAGCTTGGCCTCAAGGTGAGCGATGAAAAGCTCATGGAGATATTCAGGAGGGTGAAGGCCCTGGGGGATATGGGTAAATGCGTCACCGACGTGGACCTCCAGGCAATAACCGAGGACGTGCTCGGACTGATGGAGGACAAGGTGGTTGACCTTGAGGAGGTCACCATAGTCTCGGGTAACAGGGTTACGCCGACAGCATCCGTTAAACTGAAGGTTGACGGTAATGAGGTCCTTGAGGCAGGCACAGGTGTTGGACCTGTGGACGCCGCCATAGTGGCCATAAAGAAGAGCCTCGCTGACTTTGCAGATATAACCCTTGAAGAGTACCACGTGGATGCCATAACAGGGGGTACCGACGCCCTCATCGATGTTATCATAAAACTTAGACGCGGGGACAGGATAATAAGTGCCAGGAGCACACAGCCAGACATCATCATGGCAAGTGTGGAGGCATTCCTCAGCGGGGTTAACCGTCTCCTTGCCTATGAGGACTGAGACCATTCATGGTGATTGAGGGTGAAGATAGAAGTTGCAGGTTACAGGGGGAGAATAGGGAGTGTTGAGGGCATACTCTCTGAACTTAGGAAGTTCAGGGGCACCGTCCAGCTACTTGATGCCAGGGCAGTGGCAGGGAGGGACCACGCCCTACATGGAGCCCTCCATGCAGTAAGGGCCTTTGAGAGGGGTAACAACATATCCTCTGACACCGGTATTGAGGTCTGCCTCAGGATAGCCGGGATGAGGCAGATAAGCAGGGCCCTTGAACTCCTGGGTATACGTGAAGGTGAAATGGAGATCTGCGCGGTCCTCATTGACTGTGATGAGGGATTGGAGTTCCTTGATTCAAGATTCCAGAGGGATGACGGTGTCCTTGAACCTGATGAAGAGTACCTCAGGAGGCTCTACGGCCTTGGCGCTGAAGCGGATCTTCTTGGAGTTGAGGACGCCCTCATCGAGAGGACAACCATGCTGATTATTGATTCATAGGTCCTCTTTCCATGGTCTTATGTGGATTCTCATGCTACGGGTTCAGTATCCATGAGATAGTCTACGATTACCTTTCATGATCTTTTCATGTGGATTCTCATGCTGAT
This sequence comes from Methanothermobacter sp. THM-1, assembly GCF_009914355.1. NCBI lineage: Archaea > Methanobacteriati > Methanobacteriota > Methanobacteria > Methanobacteriales > Methanobacteriaceae > Methanothermobacter > Methanothermobacter sp. THM-1. Next base: position 1,009,490 of record NZ_CP044013.1, on the reverse strand, counting down.
TATTTATTCATATGGGTAGCTGTATGGGATGTTATGATGGTCCTGGGGAGAAAAACAAACAAAGAAACAAAGAAAAAAAGGAGCTGTATGGGATGTTATGATGGTCCAGGGATGACGCCCCTGATTATCTCAACAAGCCCCTCAAGGTTTTCATCTGTAAGGCACCTGACATCAAGGTTTTTAACCTCAACCGCAACCGCATCCTCAAGAACCCTGTCATAGAGGGGGCAGGCAGTGAATATGCTTCTACCATCAGCATTCACAAGGCCCCTCAGCACCCTGGCATCCCTCCTCGGATCCTCCGAGGGGATGATAACATTCACACCCCTCCTTTCAGGGTGCAGGGCCCCTTCAAGGTTCTTCTTAAGGTAACTGCACGCCCTCAGTGTCTCCCTGAGGTTGACCCCGGCACTTTCAAGTTCAAGGGTGACGGCAGCCCTCACATAGGGGTCTGCCCTGAGGCATGAGACAAGGGCGTCCCTGTCAAGGAAGCCGGGGATGGATGTTGATACGAATCCGCCGCCACCAGCATTGACGGTCTTGGGGGAACCCGTTGATGCAAGGATGATGTCACTGTACCTCCCGTTGCACAGCCTCCCCTCAGGGTCCGAGACGCTGCCTGAGGCATCCTCCACGAGGATGGCGCCATGGGATCTGCACACCTCCCCCAGTTCCCTGATGGGCTGTTCAGCGGTGTAACCTGCGAAGCTTGTTACAAGGAGTGCCGAGGCCCCTGTCTCTTCAAGGGCCGATTCAAGGGTCTCGGGGCTGATCAGACCCCTTTCTGTCTTAAGGGGGATGGTTTTCCTTCCAGGTATCGGGGGGATCCTCCTGAAGCCACGCCACCCACCCTGGTCCGGTATAAGTATGGAACCCTCGAGGCGTGATGCAACAAGGAGTATGGTTGCGCTGCCACTGTTCACCAGGAGGGCAGCCTCATGTCCGGTGATCTCCTTTATCCTCTCTTCAGGGTTGGGTATATCATCGTAGAGCGCTGCCCTGCAGACAGCCCTCCTTGTTTCAGGGGATGGTCTTCTGAATCTAAGTTTCATGTTCATCACATTCTTTAAGGGTTTTTCCTGGAGACAGCCCCCTAAAGGCCACATATTATCATCAAATTTTCGGGTCCTTAATTGCTCCTGCAGAGGTCGTTCAGGAATTCTATCATCAAATTTCTGGATCCTTAATACATGAAGTGAGGTCTAATTTTCCTTTGAATCATGGGGGTCCCGTCGGGGTCAGCTGAAGAATGAGTCCAGCGTGGTCTGCCTTGAAGCCCCCAGGTCCTTAAGGAGGCTGCTCCTCTTCATGAAGCTTTCAAGTCCAAGTCGCAGTTTACTGTCCATGACCTTAAGGGCGTCTTTAAGGTCATTGAATATGAGCGGCTCCTCCTTCATGGCATTCTTGACGTTCTCCCTGACGTTGAAGACACCCAGCGGCACGTATCCAGGGTATGCCTCCCTGAGTATGAATGCGCCTGCCTGTCTCCCGATCCTGTCAAGGGCCTCAAGGACGGCCATCTTTGCACTGTAGTAGCAGCCACCCACCCTTGAGTACTCCCTCTTACCGGGTCCTGTTTCATGGTCCGAGAAGATCATTGCATGTTTATCAGACTTCATGAAGGCCTCCATCCACTCGTACTGCCATTCTGATGGTGTCAGGAGTACCAGGTAATGGTTCTGGAGGCTTTCAAACTCGTAGAGGTGATATGCATCCAGGACTTCATATTCGACCACCCTTTTCATGAAGTGGTCTGCCAGTGTGCTGTCACAGGCGGTTATGGACCACCTTGTGGGGACCAGCCTCCTTCTCCTGCCATCACCGAGGGCACCCACCGAGAGGGCCTTCTGGACGGCTGAAAATGGTACCTCCCTGCTGTGGAGTTCTATTATGGCTTCCGAGGCCTTCAGGTCGGTGTCATAGTAGGCCCTTTCAAGCTCACGGTCCCAGCGGACGTTATCTATCTCGAAGTTTTCTATGACTGCGCTTGGACCGTGGGGGGTCTGTTCCTCACTGAAGAATAGTCCCCTGGGTTTTTTCCTGAATCTTGCTTCGCTTTCAATAGCCCCTGATGAGAGGGATATCTCCTGGAGCTTCTCGACGAGTTTAGTGTCAAGGTCCCTTACCCCCACAAGCTGTTTTCCCCTTACAAGGTTGAGTCGGTAGTCTATGATCTCCTCCTGGGTCTTCTCTTCAGGTATCCATCGTTCAGGGGAGTCGAATATCTCCACTTCCCCCTGGAGAGGGGCTATCATGGGCCCGGCGTATACCTTCGGGTAGTTCCAGCTTCCTATGAACACCGATGGAGGTGTTGCACCCTCCAGTTCCTCACCCACACTGGTTGATTTCATCTTAAGGTCCCTTGTTAGCCTCTGGAGGAATGCGTACTTTGATTTTATCATCATATGAAGGTTTCAGCTGAGGGGTTATATCTTTTATGATGCGCTTCCCTCCTTTTATCTGTCCTGAGTTTAAGGGAGTTCACCATTAACTGATGGTCATGTAAGTCCTGATAACCCCCAGGGAAGCCTATGAATGCTCAGGGCTCTGGATGATGCGGATTCAGATTATCTGATTGACCTTCAGGGGTTACTGGATGACTTTGATGATAATCTGAGCTATTAAAAATGCCTAATTGATTTAAATATCCCCTTGCACGTTTTAATTCTTTTATTTTTATTTTAAGGTGTTATTGACTGTTTATTGGTTATTTTAAGATCTCTGGTTCAGTCGTCTATCCCATGAAAATTCACAGGAAAATTTTAATAACAATAAGTTATTTTAACTCCTTTTTAACTGTAAAAGTTTGAACAGGCACCAGAGATTATTTATCTTGTCATAATTATTTTAAAATTGTTTTAGATTATTTTTGTGTCTTATTTTTTTATTTGGAGATGTTTTGTTGAGTCGTCTGCCTTTATAAATGGAGTGCATTATTGGGGGTCGACAAATTTATATATCTGAAAGGAGAAATTTCATAGCGTTAAGGGTCAAACAGAGAAAAAATCCGCCCTGTTAAAATCAGACCAAAATGGGATTGAAACATTAGATAGAAAAGGTAAACAAAATATAGTCAACTTGTTAAAATCAGACCAAAATGGGATTGAAACGAAGAATAACCAATTAGAAGAAGTTAAACCGGAAAACGTTAAAATCAGACCAAAATGGGATTGAAACGTTATAGTAGCATTAGACGGTATGCTACTAAAATCGTTAAAATCAGACCAAAATGGGATTGAAACCGCTGGACATACACAGTACAATTATTCGGAATAATAGTTAAAATCAGACCAAAATGGGATTGAAACTTAGCTGTAGTTGTAGTTTTTTTACCACCAAACAAAGTTAAAATCAGACCAAAATGGGATTGAAACACCATTGAGTGGTATCATGAAATTCTTTATTTCTTTGTTAAAATCAGACCAAAATGGGATTGAAACGTGGTGAAGGTATAAATACTAATCGTAAAACTGCATAGTTAAAATCAGACCAAAATGGGATTGAAACTATCCATGCTGAAATGCAGTAGTATCAAAGGTTTTAGTTAAAATCAGACCAAAATGGGATTGAAACCAATTAGACTATATACATGATATGTATTTAATCATGTGTTAAAATCAGACCAAAATGGGATTGAAACATCCTGATTCTCTAGTGAATATCCTAGAAAATCGTGTTAAAATCAGACCAAAATGGGATTGAAACTTGGAAGTATATACATCCAGATAGCAGTGTAGATAGAGTTAAAATCAGACCAAAATGGGATTGAAACTATTTATCACCCATTTTTTTGGTAGATACAAATTTAGTTAAAATCAGACCAAAATGGGATTGAAACAAAAAAGGCGGTGAGTGGACAAGGAGACTTGAAAAGGTTAAAATCAGACCAAAATGGGATTGAAACTAAAACGCCTGGAAATAGCTTATTCATCATAAAGGTTAAAATCAGACCAAAATGGGATTGAAACCTTCAACTCAAGGAATTCATCTATATCAAACCTGGTTAAAATCAGACCAAAATGGGATTGAAACTTCACCGTCTCATCTGGGGCTTCTATGACTAGTTTCGTTAAAATCAGACCAAAATGGGATTGAAACTTTTATCACCGGTCACAACTGTATTTTCCGTTTACAGTTAAAATCAGACCAAAATGGGATTGAAACACTAATATTAGCGGCACCTGCAGCTGCAGTTTTCACGTTAAAATCAGACCAAAATGGGATTGAAACATTTTTTTGTAATAATGTAAATGGGTTTATTTATAGTTAAAATCAGACCAAAATGGGATTGAAACATGCTCGCCATTTCAAGAGTACCGAATCCAGCGATAGTTAAAATCAGACCAAAATGGGATTGAAACCAAAGGAAGTGGGGAAACTCAGCAAATCATTTAAGGGTTAAAATCAGACCAAAATGGGATTGAAACTCTGCGTGAGGCCCCCGGCCGCTCCAATGAGACCGGGTTAAAATCAGACCAAAATGGGATTGAAACTTCGTGTGATGGTATTCGAGTCCTGGGCAGGCTCGTTAAAATCAGACCAAAATGGGATTGAAACCTTCTTCTATTGGGTGATCAGCAGCGTCCCACATAAGTTAAAATCAGACCAAAATGGGATTGAAACTTTAGTGCATATTCAGATACAAGACCCTGTAAGTAGTGTTAAAATCAGACCAAAATGGGATTGAAACCAAAGGAAGTGGGGAAACTCAGCAAATCATTTAAGGGTTAAAATCAGACCAAAATGGGATTGAAACGCGGAACCACCGGCGTACCCAACATCCCCTCAGTGAGTTAAAATCAGACCAAAATGGGATTGAAACGACTTTTTTGATACACAAGATAGGAGTAAAAGGTTAGCGTTAAAATCAGACCAAAATGGGATTGAAACTTGAAGGTTAAGCTGGGTGTTAAGATGTTCAACTGGGTTAAAATCAGACCAAAATGGGATTGAAACTCCAATTACACTACACTTGAATTATATAAATGTGTAGGTTAAAATCAGACCAAAATGGGATTGAAACTTACAAAAATAATGAACACTTTGCACACGTATCAAGTTAAAATCAGACCAAAATGGGATTGAAACCACGCCGGCTGAGGCCAGGGGAGTTATGAAGCAGTAGTTAAAATCAGACCAAAATGGGATTGAAACGTGTACTCAGAGGGTAGGGCCTTAAGCATACTGTCGAGTTAAAATCAGACCAAAATGGGATTGAAACAGGTATGCAGTCACGGGGAGAACTGGACTGGAACCGTGTTAAAATCAGACCAAAATGGGATTGAAACCTGAACACAATAAGTTTAGGTATCCCTAAAAATTCGTTAAAATCAGACCAAAATGGGATTGAAACGCCATGATCGGGGTTCTAGTATGATTGTGGGGTCGCTGGTTAAAATCAGACCAAAATGGGATTGAAACTCAACGCCAAAGTCAAAGCCGTGAGCCTCGCATTAGTTAAAATCAGACCAAAATGGGATTGAAACCCAGATGAAGCCACAGTGAAAGAGAAATTAGACCTCGTTAAAATCAGACCAAAATGGGATTGAAACCGTATAGCCCATATAGTCCATATTTGTCGTACAGGTTAAAATCAGACCAAAATGGGATTGAAACTCACATACTCCACTATCGCTCCAGTCTCATCCACTTGGACCGTTAAAATCAGACCAAAATGGGATTGAAACTTTTTTATGTGGAGCATGTATGAGTATGCTCCACGTTAAAATCAGACCAAAATGGGATTGAAACTCAATAATCTGGATAGTGCAACGGGGGGTTGGGCTTGTTAAAATCAGACCAAAATGGGATTGAAACCTACGAACTTAACGGCGTGTTTTAATGATTCGTCCAGTTAAAATCAGACCAAAATGGGATTGAAACCTATACTAGATGTTGGTGTGGAGCCCTTGATGGATGCGTTAAAATCAGACCAAAATGGGATTGAAACATCCGTGGGTGGCTTCATTCAGGCTGATGAAAGCCTGGTTAAAATCAGACCAAAATGGGATTGAAACGTGCATCTTCTGCAGTGGGAGGATCTCCGTCCGAGGGTTAAAATCAGACCAAAATGGGATTGAAACTTATTTGCACCATTTGCAAGGTCACCACACGATTGGTTAAAATCAGACCAAAATGGGATTGAAACAGGTGCCTGGCCACTGCATCGATGATCCCTGCAAGTGTTAAAATCAGACCAAAATGGGATTGAAACCAGAATCTTGAGGAACGGGCTGGTTATAACCACATAGTTAAAATCAGACCAAAATGGGATTGAAACAATTCTGAACATTTTTTATTTTCTTACTTTGGGTTAGTTAAAATCAGACCAAAATGGGATTGAAACTAACAGACACAGACACAGACATCCTCGAGGAGATCAGGTTAAAATCAGACCAAAATGGGATTGAAACAATATATACAAAAAAGATATATATATAATATTACATGTTAAAATCAGACCAAAATGGGATTGAAACAAAATAAGGCTCAACCTCACCCCACCAACCCCAAAGTTAAAATCAGACCAAAATGGGATTGAAACTTAAAATCCTTTTCAAGGGCATCCAGAACCAATTGTTAAAATCAGACCAAAATGGGATTGAAACGAATCAAGGTCAGTACCCAAATCAATTTTACAACTGGTTAAAATCAGACCAAAATGGGATTGAAACAAGTTCTTAGCGGCGTCGAAGGCCTTCCCAGGGGCCGTTAAAATCAGACCAAAATGGGATTGAAACAGCGACGTAGAATACAAGTTCGTAGTCCCCATTCTCGTTAAAATCAGACCAAAATGGGATTGAAACCGCGATACTCCTCGCGATCTGATCAGCCCTGAGACGGTTAAAATCAGACCAAAATGGGATTGAAACTTTTTTATTCTTAAGTGGGTATGTAGTGGGTATGTAGGTTAAAATCAGACCAAAATGGGATTGAAACTTTTCATTTTATTCATCTCCAAATTCCACTATATTAGTTAAAATCAGACCAAAATGGGATTGAAACATTTCTGTTTCTCATCTACTCTTTTCATCACAAGGTTAAAATCAGACCAAAATGGGATTGAAACTCAATGTTAATAAATTATACTAGAGCACCTAAAAGCAGTTAAAATCAGACCAAAATGGGATTGAAACGCGTAGTAGTTCAGCAGATTGTTCGCCCGCATCATCGTTAAAATCAGACCAAAATGGGATTGAAACGCCTCTTCGCTGGCGCTGCGGGCGGGGCTGGCCTCGTTAAAATCAGACCAAAATGGGATTGAAACGGTGTTCCCTCTGTGAAGGAGCCCCCTGTGACCGTGTTAAAATCAGACCAAAATGGGATTGAAACATGGTGACTTGGAAGGGAAGGCTGTGGTAGTCGGTGTGTTAAAATCAGACCAAAATGGGATTGAAACTCGTAACGTGTTTATATGGCTTGTGCTCCCTGTTTTCGTTAAAATCAGACCAAAATGGGATTGAAACTAGGAAGTTCACGAAATTCTGCACGAACCGCACCCCGTTAAAATCAGACCAAAATGGGATTGAAACGCATCTTGAAGGATCATGTTGACTATCTGGGCCAGGTTAAAATCAGACCAAAATGGGATTGAAACAGGTCATCATGAGAAAAAGAAGGAGAAGGCGCAGATGGTTAAAATCAGACCAAAATGGGATTGAAACCCCTATGGAGGGCGCTCACTTCAACTCTTCTCATTCGTTAAAATCAGACCAAAATGGGATTGAAACCAAGCACGGAGGTGACATCAATGAAAACGAAAAATAGTTAAAATCAGACCAAAATGGGATTGAAACTAAAAACAGAAATAGGTGATAGATATGGTAGAAATAGTTAAAATCAGACCAAAATGGGATTGAAACTCATTTTTTTCACCTTCAAGGAAGTTTTTTTTCATCGTTAAAATCAGACCAAAATGGGATTGAAACCAGGATCTCTTTCATCATTTCCCTTTCACCTCCTTGTTAAAATCAGACCAAAATGGGATTGAAACTGTTACTTTGTTACTTTGTTACTTTTATTAATTTATTGTTAAAATCAGACCAAAATGGGATTGAAACCAAGGTGCATCATGATGAAATACTGGGCAGGAGAAGTTAAAATCAGACCAAAATGGGATTGAAACCAGTTATGGCCTGGAGGAGGGCCTCACGACCCTCGTTAAAATCAGACCAAAATGGGATTGAAACATGAGAGAAACAGAAAGGAAGAGACACGGAAAAGAAGTTAAAATCAGACCAAAATGGGATTGAAACGGAACCCAGACGGGGAAGAAACACTCATCCGCGTCAAGTTAAAATCAGACCAAAATGGGATTGAAACGCCTCTCTATCGTCTTCGTTTTCATTGATGTCACCTCCGTGTTAAAATCAGACCAAAATGGGATTGAAACTATCTATCACCTACCGTTTTGATGTGGTTGTTTCCAAGTTAAAATCAGACCAAAATGGGATTGAAACAAATTTGCCAAATTGAACAGTTGTAAAATTGATTCGGTTAAAATCAGACCAAAATGGGATTGAAACAACGTAGCAGTGACATAGTACTACACCACTGCCAGGTTAAAATCAGACCAAAATGGGATTGAAACTGTAGTCGCTATTGAAATGCGACAGGCTGAAAAACAAGTTAAAATCAGACCAAAATGGGATTGAAACTTAGTATCTACCCTTTTCTATCATATCTAATGTGTGTTAAAATCAGACCAAAATGGGATTGAAACGGTATGATTATTATTATGGTGATAGGTTTAGTAATGCGTTAAAATCAGACCAAAATGGGATTGAAACTGAAACGAATACAATTGTTCACATTGAACCGTGTAGTGTTAAAATCAGACCAAAATGGGATTGAAACGATGATATCCGTGATGATGATGAGTTCCTCCGCAGGGTTAAAATCAGACCAAAATGGGATTGAAACTACCTTCCTCGCCAGCGCTGAATATGATATGGTCCTGTTAAAATCAGACCAAAATGGGATTGAAACTTTTCCTTCTTGAAGAGGTTGTAGCGGCGTTGCATGTGTTAAAATCAGACCAAAATGGGATTGAAACACACCACCTCTATCCTATCTCTTTTTCAGCGTATCAGTTAAAATCAGACCAAAATGGGATTGAAACTAGAGGTATTGGCGTGTTTTCACGCCTTTATACTCGGTTAAAATCAGACCAAAATGGGATTGAAACATTTCGACCCCTCCATCACCTACAAGGTGATCCGGACGTTAAAATCAGACCAAAATGGGATTGAAACACCTGATAAACAACAGGAACCGGCAGATCAAAGCACCCGTTAAAATCAGACCAAAATGGGATTGAAACTGATGTACTTGTCATAGGATAGCCGGGAACTGTAGAGTTAAAATCAGACCAAAATGGGATTGAAACCCTCTTGTAGGAGGTCTCTACACCTTTCGTAATATGGTTAAAATCAGACCAAAATGGGATTGAAACGCATCCATGATTTTCTCTACAGCTTTTTCCATCTCAGTTAAAATCAGACCAAAATGGGATTGAAACACGCACAACCATCCACGACGAAGAAGGAAACCGGATAACCGTTAAAATCAGACCAAAATGGGATTGAAACTAGAGTAGGAGCCATGGGAGGAAGTCTTTGCCTTTCTGTTAAAATCAGACCAAAATGGGATTGAAATTTAGTTCGCTATACCGTTCTATTACGAAGATATCCTTCTGTAATTATACATCTTCATGAACTACCACTGCAGTTCCTGTGGCAGTCACTATAACAGCACTCCCCTGCAGTCCACCAACAGAGACATGGTCTATTATCACTTCAACAACGGCATTGGCGCCCTTGATGCAGCCCTATCAAGCATCACAGAGATGGCATCTCTACGCGCCTCCGTCAGTTTGAACCTGTTCTGGGAGGGTGGTTCAATGATCCTCATGAGGTTTGCGAACCTCCCCTCATACCTCACCTCTTCAGCCACGGCTTCACCGGCTACAAGACCCAGATAACTCTTTATCTTGTCCCCGTTCACACCAGGAACAGATACCAGAGGCATTTCCATCCAAAGATCATCCAGACCCTCAGTAACGCTATGGGGACCTGTTTCAGGAGCCTTAATCAACCCGAGTCTTCCTAAAAATTGTATTAACCTGTATACGCTGCCTTTGAAGGTCACAATGAGAACGTAATTTACCAGTGTGGGGAATGCTGCCTGCAGAGTCAGTACTATGGCGATTAATGTGATCAGACTCAGTGTAACGGGTTCCTTTGTGGGGTCAATGCGCGTGGCAGGGATGAACCATCCATACAGGTTGATGATGATGAAGATTAGAAGTGCGCTTATCGCCCCGGTACTCCTCCCGTACTTTTCCCGGGCTATCATGGTTTCGATGAACCCTGCAAGAAGAGGGGATATGATGTACATGATGTTGAATCCAAAGATAACAAGGCCCCAGATGATGCAGAGGTAGGCTGAGATGAACCCTGCAAGAAATCCGAGGATAACAGCTGCAAGCCCCCATCTCTTTTCAATCAAGACCCCTAAACTGGCCATGGAGTCACCCCTGCATCAGTCCCTGTGGGAAACCGCCGTCCCTGTGATGGTTACGAGTATAGTGTTCCCCATGGTACCCCCAAGGTTATGATAGGTCACGCGGGTCCCGATGACCGCAGTGGCACCCATATCCTCAGCCTTCCTGGCCATGCTCTCCATTGCAATTCTCCTGGCGGCTGCAAGTTCCTCCTCATACCTGGAGGTCCTCCCACCCACAACGTCCCTCACCCCGGAGAACATGTCCTTGTAGAGGTTTGCACCTATGAGGGCGTCTCCGGTTACAAGGCCATGATATCGGGTTATCTTTTTACCCTCTATGGTGGGTGTTGTCAGTATCAGCATATGATCCTCCCTTTACTCAGAATAAATGTTTATATTCTATCATGGTCCCTATATAAGAATTTTATACTTTTCTGACAAAATATAAATATTACCATGATTATATAATTAATATAGGACATCATTATATCATGGGGGTGGTGGATGATACGAGGGATGGATCCTTCTGGTGGTATACTGGAGTTGATTTTCCTATCTGAATTGAAGGGGGTGTAGGTTTTGCAGAAGAATGCTGCTGCACTGTTAATGGTGCTTCTGGGTCTCATAATACTGGCTTTCCCACTGCTCGGTATTGTTCCATTCAGTCTGATAAGTGGATTCATAGTACTCATGGTTGGTATCGGTCTCATGCTGGCCGGAATAGCTGAGATGGGTGAAAGTGCAGGTTTAGGTATACTGGAGCTTGCCCTGGGCCTCATAGCCCTTATAATCGGTCTTGGCTTCATATTCAACCCTGCCCTGTTCAGCTGGCTCATCGGATTCCTTGTCTGGATTGTGGGGCTTCTCATCATAGTTGCGGGTGTAGGTGCTGCTGTCACAGGATCCGCAGGTAGCAGATGGAATGGGGTTATAGCCATAGTAATAGGTCTCATATACATAATTGCAGGGACTTTCCTTGCCAACCCGCTTGTTCTGGGGACCCTTATAGGTTTATGGCTTATAATCAATGGTGCAGTCATGTTCATGGCCCGGGACTGAACCATGAACCTTTTTTATATTTTTTTAGAGTAACCGGTTTTCAGAGGAGGATGATCCCTTCCCGGCATCAATGGAAGTATTGTTGTGGAGTATCCTTTTATTTGGTTGTATGAGGATATCAAGCATAATGAATTGCTATATCACAATGGAAATATGATAATGAGGGGTGCTTTCACTTGTATTCGAAGAGGATGGAGAGGAATGTCCAGAGGATAGGTTACGCTGTAAACAGATTCAGGGGGAACCTTCTTCTTATAAGGGGAGGTACGGATCCTGAGGAAGTCAGGGATGAGTTTGCTGAGGTTGAACGCATCCTGAGGGATGTTTATGTGGATATAATGAATGAAACACCTGACCCTGGACTTGAAGGTATCCATAGAAAGATCCTTGAAGCTGCAGGGACCTATGTTGAGGCTGTTGAGGAGTTCATGAAGTTCTATGATGAACATGATGATGATCACTTCGTATACTCTGGCCTGAAAATAAATGAGGCGAATGAGCTCCTGAATCAGGCGGCTGCAATGTTCTAATCCTTTATAAGTTTTAAGTAGATTACCTCTATGAGCCTGCCGTAGATCCATGGTACGAGGATAAAGAGCAGTATCCCCACGGCCCCTGTAACCACGCCGGCGAACCATTCAGGACGGAGTCCTGAACTGTAATTTCCGGTTATTGATGTCAGGGTGTTCACGGTCCCCGTTATTATGGCGAATACCAGTCCAGCCACCCAGTACCTTCCAAAGTGTTCTCCAGGTCCCATTTAAATCACGGATTTCATTTTTTTTTCATTTTACAGGCCTTTCAGTGCACCTGGTTTCTTGGAATGAACTTCAGGGCCGCGGAGTTCATGCAGTACCTCTTCCCTGTGGGTTCAGGTCCATCATCAAAGACGTGCCCGAGGTGAGCACCGCACCTGGCACAGAGGACCTCGCAGCGCACCATCCCCAGGCTGAGGTCCTTCCTGAGTTCAACATTGTGAGGGGATATCACATCATAGAAACTCGGCCAGCCGGTCCCTGAATCAAACTTGGTCTCTGAGTCAAAGAGGTCCGTGCCGCAGCATATGCACCTGTAGATACCATCACCATGGAAGTCATGGTACTCACCTGTGAATGGTGGTTCTGTGCCGCCGCACCTTGCAACACGGAAGGCTTCAGGGTCGAGGATCTCACGCCACTCATCCACTGGGAGTTCAATCCTTTCAACCATCTCAACCCTGTTCCTGGCTGCAGAGAATATCGGGATTTTTTCTTGCATATATTAATTTAGGCCCTCAAAGTATATAATTTAATAAGCAGTGCCTGCGGGTTGATGGCAGTTAAACTTAACCACCATCCTTCAAGGTAAAACCGGGACTTCGGCCATAATAAAATAAATTATGGATTAAGATATAAGAGCCGCGAGCTCTTCAGGCAAATTCAATGGTGCTCGGTGGCTTATCACTTACAGAGAGCGCCACATGGGTTACCTCCGGTATCTCGGCGGTTATACGTTTTGAGATTGTTTTTATAAGGTCCCAGGGGAGTTCAGGGACGCTTGCAGTCATGGCGTCAAGGGATTCAACCATCCTTATAACCACAAGGTATCCGAAGTCCCTCACATCCCCCTTAACACCTGTGACCATCGTATCGGTGAGGACGGCGAAGTACTGCCACAGGCTCTCATGGAGGCCGCTACCTACAACCTCCTCCTCAACGATGGCATTGGCCCTCCGGCATATCTCGATCTTCTCCCGGGTTATCTCACCCACTATCCTCACTGCAAGTCCCGGACCTGGGAAGGGTTGCCTCCGGATCATCTCCTCTGGAAGTCCAAGTTCAAGTCCTATCTCCCTGACCTCATCCTTGTAGAGCTCCCTTATGGGCTCCACAATCTCAAGGACCAGTCCATGGGGAGGGCAACGTTGTGGTGCGACTTTATCTGACCCTCACTCTCAATCCAGTCAGGGGCTATGGTGCCCTGGACAAGGTACTTTGCCCCTATCTCCTCGGCGACCCTCTCAAAGACCTCTATGAACACCCTCCCGATTATCTTACGCTTCTCCTCGGGGTCCGCGACTCCTTCAAGCTCCCTGAGGAACTCATCGGAGGCGTCAATGTAGCGGAAGTTGAGGCGCTCACTGAAGGTCCTCTTCACGTAATCTGCCTCACCTTCACGTAGCAGTCCGTGGTCAACGAATACTGCTGTCAGGTTGTCTCCAATGGCCTTACCTGCAAGTACTGAGGCCACCGAACTGTCAACCCCTCCTGACAGGGCTATTATAGCCTTTTCATTACCAACTGTTTTCCTTATCTCTTCTACCGCTTCCTCAATAAAATCAGACGGATTCAGCATGAATATCACCGATAAAAATGATTTATATAATATTGGATCTGGTGATATTTATATTATGAATGTTTTTCCATGATCCGGAATTCAATAAAAAATGAGGTGTCTGCAGGTAAGTGGGTTCATTCACCTTTAAGGGAGCTGCAGACTTCATGGAAGTTCTCAAAGACCATGTGGCCGTTCTCTGTATGGTGGACCTCGGGATGGAACTGTATACCATATACAGGCTTTTCATGGTGCTTCATGGCCTCAACATTACATATACTGGACCTTGCAAGGACATCGAATTCCAGGGGGAGCCTTCTGACCTCATCCCTGTGGGATGCCCATACATTCATCCTCGGGCCGAGACCCCTGAAGATGTTATCCTCGTCAAGTATCTCGATTTCTATGCGGGCGTAGCTCTCTGCCTCGGCCGTTGCAACCTCTCCCCCGTAGGCCTTTGCAATGAGCTGGTGTCCAAGGCATATACCCAGGATGGGGATTTCAAGTTCCTGGATGTACTCCACACAGTTACCTGACCTTTCAAGGGACGGACCCCCACCCAGTATCAGGCCCACTGGATCCCTTGAAATGATCTCATCAAGGGGGGTTGTGTTGGGTACAAGCTCCGAGGGTATGCCCAGGTATCTCAGTGTCCGGTGTATCCTGTGATTGTACTGGCCATGGTTATTGATGATGAGTATCATGCATATTCTCCTAATTAATGGTTTTAGAGTTCTTAACCTGAAAATTATTTATAATGAATCATCTAATTAAGTATTATGGAGTCTGCTGATATAATCTACATCGTGGTGGCGGTGGTACTTGCTGTTGTGGCTTTCTATGTACTTATATGGATCCTCCCTGTTATAGTCATCCTGATAATTGCATATATCATCTACCTCTTTCTCAGGGACCGTGATTAGTGCTGATAGGTGCTGAGGGCGTTTGAGGGGGCTCTGTTCAGTACTTCTGTATCTCCCTGTAGGCATAGGTTGCTGCAACTGCACCCTCTGCACAGGCCGTGATCCACTGGTTGAGGCCGCCGGTTATGTCGCCTGCGGCGTAGACCCGTGGAATGCTGGTCCTCTGGAATTTATCCGTTATGATGTAGCCGGCGTCATCCACCTTAACCCCCATGTCCACTGCAAGCTGGTTGATGGGTTCCTCACCTATCGCTATGAATATCCCGTCAACCTCCAGCACAGTATCCTCGCCGGTGACCCTGTTGTGGATTACAACCTCCTCAACCCTGTCATGGCCCCTTATCTCCTTTACAACGGAGTTCCAGATTACAGGTATTTCCATTTCCTTCAGCTTTTCCTGCAGGTACCTGTCAGCCCTTAACTCATCCCTTCTGTGGACTATGCTGACGTCGCAGCCTATGTTCTTTAGAAAAACAGCTTCCTGGGCTGCGCTGTTACCCCCACCGACCATCAGCACCTTCCTGTCCTTGTAAAGGGGGCCGTCACATGTTGCACAGTAAGAGACTCCCCTCCCGAGGAGGTCGTTCTCACCAGGAACCCCCAGCTGCCTGTGTTTGCTTCCAGTTGCAAATATCACTGCATCTGCAGTGTATTTCTCCCTTGATGTCTCCACACTGAAGACATCATCCCGGTCCACCCTGTAGACTTCCTCCATCTCCCTGAGCTCAGCGACCTTCGTTGCCTGTTTTTTCATTTTGGTAACGAGGCTCATACCGGCTATCATCTCAAAGCCAGGGTAGTTCTCCATCATGTGGACCTCAAGGCCAAGTCCACCTGCGGGTCCCTTATCAAGCATCAGCACACTGCTGCCCTGCCTTCCACCGTATATCCCTGCGGTAAGACCTGCAGGTCCAGCACCAATAACGATTATATCATAGTGGGTCATGGGATTCACCTTATATCAGTATCTCTCTTTCATGTTTTCTGTATGTCTGCCAGTATCCTTTCCGTTAATTTACCCATATCAGTATCTCTCTTTTAGGGTATAAAATAAATTGGGGGGATGGTTCAGAGCCTCTCCTGGATCTTCTCCCGGAGTATCCTGTTAACCATCTGCCCGTCGGCCCTTCCACGGAGCCGGCCCATGGCCTGCCCCATGAGTGGCCCCATGGCACCCATACCCCTCTCGGAGATCATATCATGGTTGGCCTCGATGATCTCATCTATAACTGACTCAACCTCCTCCTGACTGAGGAGTAGCAGGTTCAGCCTCCCTGCAGCCTCCTCTGCAGCGGTTCCTTCATCTGCCATTGAGGCTATTATGTCCCTGAGGGCGTCCTTTGATACCTTACCGTCCTCCAGGAGTTTAAGGGCGTCCTCCAGGTCCACGGAGTCAACGTCATGCCCTTCCCTCCTGAGCTCCCTGAGGGTGTAGGCGAGCAGGGATGCGATGACGGTCCTGTCAACCCTGAACCGGCAGAGGGACTCGAAGTCCTCCACAAGGTTTCGTCTGACGAGCTGGGATGCGAGGTCATCACTTAACCCGTATTCCCTCATTATACGCTCCTTCTTCTCTGATGGCAGCTCGGGAAGGTTATCCCTCACCCTTTCAACGAATTCCGGTTCTATCCTGAATAGGGGTATGTCTGTTTCAAGGTACATCCTGCTTGATGTGGGAAGCGGCCTGAGGTACTGGGTGTTCCCATCGGAGAGGGCCTTCCTTGTCTCCTCAGGGACTCCCTTGATGGCAATCTCAGCACGCCTTATAACCTCCCTGAGGGCCTCCTCGGCCTTGTCACGGTCATGGGCAACCAGGACCACTGCGTCATCATCGGAGGCTTTCAGTTCTCTCCGGAGCTCCTTAACTTCATCCTCGCCTATCCCGTAGGCAGGGAGTTCATCGGTGTGGAATATGCCGCTAACACCCCTCTTTTTGGCATAGTCCGCCATCTCGGTTCCGAGGCGTCTTCCAGGCTGCAGTTCGGTTCCTATGATACCATCAAAGCCCCTGAGTTTAACAGCAAGGACAGACTCTGCTGAGGATATTATCCTTGATTCGGTGTCCCTGAATACTCCTGAAACATCATGGATTTCATCCAGGACCTCGGCACTCCTTTCCTGGAGTTTTCTGCTTATCTCGACGAGTTTCAGCTGCCTCTGAACCTCCCTTTCAACGATTTCAGGTATGAGGTCAAGGTCCTGGACACCCTTCACCTCCACCCTTGCACCGTCCCTTATGGATATGTTGAGGTCCTGCCTTATGGTCCCCAGGCCCCTCTTGACCCTGGTGCTTCTGAGGATCTGTCCTATCTGGTAGGCGACGTCCCTTAGCTGGTTGGGGTCCCTTATTGAGGGGTCGGTTGTTATCTCAACCAGGGGTATCCCCAGGCGGTCCAGTCTGAAGACCACGCCGTCCTCTGTTTCCATGATCCTCCTTGCAGCGTCCTCCTCGAGGCAGAGGTTCTCTATCTTCACACGTCCCCTAGGGGTCTCGAGGTGGCCGTCTGTTGCAACAAGACCTGTCCTCTGGAAGCCCCCGGTGTTGCTCCCATCGATCACCTGCTTCCTCATGGTGTGGAACTCATCAACAACCCTCATTTTAAGGAGGAGGGCCACGGTGACTGCGATTTCAAGGGCCTCCCTGTTGAGGGGGTGAGGTGGTTCCTCATCAGCCTCAACGAGACATGTGCCATCATTGTAGTTTTCATAGTGGAAGTGGAGCTTCCTCATGGCCTCCTCGAAGGCTGCCCTGTCAAATTTTCCAAGTTCACTCTGGGTTGGCCTCAGGTTCCTCTCTATTATATGGTCCGGTTCGGTGTCCATGAGTTCTGTGGGGCAGGGGCAGAAGAGTTTGGATTTACTGTCAAGCTGCTGGTGGATTTCAAGGCCCATCTTGAGTCCGATTTTCTCCCAGTCCACATGATCACCCCCTGAAGTAGGCTATGGAGGATCTATCCTGGAGTTCCCCTGCCATGTTCTTCATCATCATTTCCCTTACCTCATACTGGTCGTCTGTCTGTCCGAGGACCCAGCACATCTTCACGTAGGCCACCTCCGGGAGCATGTCACCGCAGGGTATAACACCGGCACCAAGAAGCCTGCGGCCTGTACTGTAGACGTTCATGTTAACCCGCCCGTTGAGGCACTGGGAGGTCATTGCAACGGGGACTCCCCTGCTCTGGGCCTCCTCAAGGACGGGTATCAGGCTGTCGGGGCAGTGGCCGAGGCCGGTGCCCTCCACTACGATCCCCCTGTAGCCGTCTTCAAGGTACCATTCAATTATCTCGGGCTGTATGCCGGGGTAGCTCTTTATGAATGCCACCCTTTCTTCAATCCTGTCCATGATTTCGGGTTCCTCCGAGCTCCTTTCACGGTAGTTTCCATCGATTACCCTGATCTCATGGGGTGATACCTCTGCAAGGGGGAGTGAGTTTATGCTCCTGAAGGTGTCCCTCCTTGATGTGTGCATCTTCCTTGCCCTGACCCCCCTGTGGAGGTGGCAGGTCCTGTCATCCATGGTTGCATGCATGCAGAGGGTTACTTCGGCAATATCTGACGCAGCGGCCCTCACAGAGCACTGTATGTTGAGGGAGGCGTCCGATGATGGCCTGTCAGAGCTCCTCTGGGCCCCTGTGAAGACCACCGGGACCGGGGTTTTGAGGATGAAGCTGAGGGCTGCTGAGGTGTAGTGCATGGTGTCTGTTCCATGGGCGACCACAACTCCATCTGCACCATCCCTGATCTCCCTGAAGACGGCCCTTGCTGTTTCAACCCAGTACTCTGGTTTCATGTTTTCACTGAGGATGTTGAAGACGGCCCTGCCCCTTATGTTGGCGGTGTCCAGGAGTTCGGGGTTTGCCCTCAGGAGGTCATCGGCGGTGAAGGCGGGGTGCACGGCACCGGTACGGTAGTCTATTATGGATGCAACGGTACCACCCGTTGATATGATTGATATGTCAGGGAGTTCCGGGTTTTCGGTCACCTCAAGGGGCGGGAGCTCGATCTTCGGCGCGGAACCCCTTTCGAGGAGTTCTATGCTGGCGTCGCTGATCTCGACTCCGATGTTGTATCCGCTCCTGAGTTTCAGGACTATGTGCCTGTCGTCGGCATCATCTGCACGGTCCAGTACCATGCCCTCGTAGGTGACATCTGGTTTCTTTATCCTTACGGTGTCTCCGACCTCCACTGAGGCCGATTCAAGGAATCTTTTCGCTTCTCCATGGTAGACCATCAATCAGCACCCCCACTTTCAATGTTTTCCCTGGCCCATTCTGCTCCTGCTTCGAGGATTTTGAGGTTCATATCTATGATTCTGTCCTTTCCTGAGAATGTGAATCTTATGGCGTCCCTGAATGAGTCTTCATCCAGTCCTGTGAGGTCCATGGCCATCAGCACCCCGAGCATGACGGTGTTGGCGGCCCTTACGGTCCCACCATCCTTCGCTATCCTCAGGGCAGGCACCCCTATGGCCCTGACGTTCTCAGGGCCGGTGAATTCCACCGTTGTTGAGTCATAGATTATCACTCCCCCCTCACGGACTTCCCCTCTGAACTCCTCGAGGGAGGGCTGGTTGAAGGCGATGAGGACGTCGGGTCTGTCGACTGCAGGTGAACCTATCCTTTCACCTGATATCACGACACCGCAGCTTGAGGTACCTCCCCTCTGTTCGGGTCCATAGGCAGGGTACCATGATACGTGTCTTCCCTGGCTGCAGGCTGCCTGTGCAAGGGTGAGGCCCATGCTGAGGACTCCCTGACCCCCGAAGCCGGCGATCTTAACCCGGACCTCAGGGAATTCAGGGTCGTCCACGGGGTCGGGCACCGAGTCCTCATGGATCTGGAATATCTCATCAAGCCTCTCCTTTGAGAAGTCACTCTCCGCCCTATGGAGGGGTTCTGTTTCCCTTGAACGGTCCCTGAAGTTCTTAACAGGGAATTCCTTTTCCATTTCCTCTTTTATGAACCTTTCAGCCCCCTCGGCGTCCTGTCTCAGGTTTGTCGGGCAGGGCGCGAGCACCTCAACGAATGCGTAGCCCTTACCATCCCTCTGGATTTCAAGGGCGCGCTTAACAGCCCTTTTAGCCTTCCTTATGCTCTTTATGTCTGCAAGGGACACCCTTTCAATGAATACCGGTGCCTGGAGGTTGTCGAGGAGTTCGCACATGTGGAGGGGGTAACCTGCATAACGGGGGTCCCGGCCACCGGGGCATGTTACCGTGACCTCACCGACCAGGGTTGTGGGTGCCATCTGGCCCCCTGTCATCCCGTAGACCGTGTTGTTGACAAAGAAGACGGCCAGTTTCTCGCCGCGGTTAGCGGCCTGTATGGTTTCATTGAGTCCTATGGATGCAAGGTCCCCGTCGCCCTGGTAGAGTATGACGACAGCATCATCCTCTGCGCGTGATATTCCTGTCCCGACGGCGGGTGCGCGTCCATGGGCTACCTGGACGTTTCCACAGTCAAAGTAGTAGTAGGCGAAGACCGCGCACCCCACGGGGCTTATCATTATGCTGCGTTCCTGTATCCCCAGTTCATCAATCGCCTCTCCTATGAGCTTGTGAAGTATGCCGTGGCCGCAGCCTGCGCAGTAGTGGGTTGCTGTCGGGGCGCTTCCACCCTTCCTTTCAAAGACTTCATGGAGCGAGTCAGGTTTCCTGATGACCCTGTCCTTCATCTTCTATCCCCCGCAACTTTTCGGATCTTCTCAAGAACGTCCTTCAGTTCAATCATGTTACCGCCCATCCTGTTCACGAGTTCAACGTCCCTGCAGCCGGAGGCCATTTTAATGTCTTCCCTCATCTGACCGCTGCTCATCTCAACGGATATGAAGCTGCAGTTTCTCTCTGCAAGTTCAGCTATCCTTTCTGATGGGAAGGGGAAGAGCGTGATGGGCCTCAGGAGCCCGGCCCTTATACCCTCTGACCTTGCAGTGTCAACTGCGGTCTGGGAGACCCTGCTGCTTATACCGTAGGATACAAGGACTATCTCTGCATCATCCAGGAGGTATTCCTCGTACCTGACCTCCTTTTCCTCTATCTCACCGTACTTCCTCTGCAGACGGAAGTTGAACTCTTCAAGTTCATCGAAGTCAAGGAATATTGATGTGACCAGGTTCTTCATGGTCTCCCTGTTACCGCAGACAGCCCAGGATGTGTCTGGTTCATGTTCAACCGCCCTCTCCGGGAAACGGAGGGGTTCGGCCATCTGGCCCAGGACAGCGTCTGCCAGGACCACGGCAGGGTTCCGGTATCGGTCTGCAAGTTCAAAGGCCTCCATTGTCAGGTCACACATCTCCTGTACACTGTTTGGGGCCAGGACTATGTTCCTGTAGTTCCCGTGTCCCCCGCCCTTCACCAGCTGGTTGTAGTCTCCCTGTTCAGGGCCGATGTTACCGAGACCTGGACCTGCACGCATCACATCAACTATCACTGCAGGAAGCTCCGCGCCTGCAAGGAATGATATTCCCTCCTGTTTGAGGCTTATACCGGGACCTGAGGATGCTGTCATGACCCTGTGGCCTGCTGCTGCGGCACCGTAGACCATGTTTATGGCGGCCTCCTCTGATTCTGCCTGGACGAATTTACGCCCGACCATGGGGAAGTACCTTGAGGCTTCATGGAGTATCTCGCTTGCGGGTGTTATGGGGTATCCGAAGTAGCAGTCGCAGCCTGCGTACATGGCACCTATGATGACTGCGGTGTTGCCCTTAACCATCTGTGTTGCCATCATCACACCTCTCTATATGCTACTGTGCTGCCATTAGCAATCTGTGTTGCCATCATCACACCTCTCTATATGGACCTCGATTGCATTGATCTCGGGGCAGGTGTAGTAGCAGTTCCCGCACCCGTTGCAGCCCTCGCCCCTGTATTCAACGTAGTGGTAGCCGCGTTCATTGATCTTACTGCTCATGTAAAGGACGTTCCGTGGGCATGCGATTATGCAGCGCTCGCAGGCCTTGCATTCGAGTTTGTTTATAAGAGGGTAAGCCTTCTTCATTGGTTTCCACCGTCTCCTTCAAGGTCATGCTCCCTTATCTCAACCCGCCTTATCTTACCGCTTATGGTCTTGGGGAGTTCATCCACAAATTCAACTATCCTGGGGTACTTGTAGGGGGCCGTCACCCTCTTCACATGGTCCTGTATCTCTTTTTTGAGTTCCTCTGAGGGTTCATAGCCCTTTGCAAGGACGATTGTTGCCTTGACGACCTGTCCCCTTATGGGGTCAGGGTAACCTGTAACCGCACATTCAAGGACAGAGGGGTGTGATATTATGGCGCTTTCAACCTCGAAGGGCCCTATACGGTAACCTGAGCTTTTGATTATATCGTCGGTCCTGCCAACAAACCACATGTACCCGTCCTCATCCATCCAGGCTGTGTCACCTGTATGGTAGTAGCCGTCATGCCAGACCTCCGATGTCTTCTCGGGGTTCCTGTAGTACCCGTTGAAGAGGCCTATGGGTTTCCCACTGGAGGTGTCTATAACTATCTCTCCCTCCTCACCCACATCAACCGGGTTGCAGTCCCTGTCAACCAGTTCTATCCTGTAACCCGGGGATGGTTTTCCCATTGACCCTGGTTTAGGTTCCATCCATGGGAAGTTTGCTATGCAGACAACGCATTCTGTCTGACCGAAGCCCTCCATGAGCTTCAGGCCCGTGTGTTCCCTGAACATGTTAAAGACCTCGGGGTTGAGGGGCTCGCCTGCTGTTACAGCGTACTCTATCCCTGAGAGGTCGTACCTTGATAGGTCCTCCTTTATCAGGAACCTGTAGATGGTCGGGGGGGCGCAGAATGTTGTGATATCATATTTTTCCAGCTTTTCAAGCATCTTCTCGGGGTCGAAGCGGTCATAGTCATAGACGAACACGGCGCTCCCTGCTATCCACTGGCCGTAGATCTGACCCCACATGGCCTTGGCCCATCCGGTATCTGCAACGGTGTAGTGGAGGCCGTCCTCGCGGACGTTCTGCCAGTACTTTGCTGTTATTATATGCCCCAGGGGGTATGTGTGGTCGTGTTCTATCATCTTGGGCATCCCTGTAGTCCCTGATGAGAAGTATACAAGGAGGGTGTCGCTGCCGCCGGGATAATCATCCCCCTCGGGTTTCCTGAATTCGGAGGGGACAACTTCAAGTTCAGACCTCAGGTTGAGCCAGCCATCCCTGTCTGTTTCACCAACGATGACCCTTTTAACGTCGGCTCCAAGTTCGCTGATGGCTGCATCGAAGACCTCCGGGACTCCATCCTCTGCTATGCAGACAACCATCTTTATATCGGCTTCATGTATCCTGTAGATTATGTCCTTTTCCTTGAGCATGTGTGTTGCGGGTATTGCAATGGCGCCTATCCTGTGGAGTCCAAGGAGGCAGTACCAGAAGTCGTACCTTGCCTTGAGGGTTAGCATTACGGTGTCTCCCTTCTTGATACCCTCCCTCATGAAAAAGTTCGCGGTCCGCTCTGATTTCTCCCTGAGTTCCCTGAAGGTTATCCTTTTTTCATCGCCGCTGTCGTTGCACCAGACTATGGCGGTCTTTTCAGGTTCCATCTCAGCGTAGCGGTCCACAACATCATAGGCGAAGTTGAAGTTCTCAGGCACCTTTATCCTGAAGTTCTCATGGAAGTCCTCATATGAGTCGAATTCCACGCGATTCACGAATTCATTGATTAGTGAAGTCATTGATACACCTCTACATGATTATTGCAAGGAATCTGGCCCTTTTACCGTCAAGGGCCTCCATTGCATGCTCATATGATGAGTCAAAGAATATTGAGTCTCCCTCGTTGAGTATTATCTCATTGTCGTGTATGTAGAACCTTATACGGCCCTCAAGCACGTAGTTGAATTCCTGGCCGGGGTGGCTGTTTGTTTTTGGCTTCCCATCCCTTGGTTCAACGGTGACTATGAAGGGTTCTGCCTTTTTGTGTATGAATTTCTCTGCAAGGTTTTCATAGCGGTACTGTTTTCTCCTTTCAACCTCCACTCCTTTACCCTTCCTTGTAACCGTGAAGATGTGCATCCTTGTCTCCTCGCCTGTGAGGAGAAGGCCCATGTCAACGCCAAGTTTGTGGGCTATCTCAAAGAGTATGCTTGCGGGTATGTCATCCTCACCGCTCTCATACTTCATGTAGCTTTCAACGTCGATTTTGAGGTAATCAGCCATTTCCTCAGGGCTGATCTCGGAGAGTTCTCTGAGCTCCTTTATGCGGGAACCGATTTCCTTACTTTTCTCTTTCATGGTTACACCTCATCAGTGTCAGGAAAAAAATAATAATGATTATTAATGATAAATGTCTTTTTCTTTAAATATATTTCCCCACGTCCCATGGAGTGTTCCGTAATTAGTTAATTGAATTCCAGTAATTTATATGTGTGAGTCGCCCCTTCTAAATAATCTATCATCATCCCAGAACTTTACCGGCCACCCATCTTCTGTTAAATAGGTTAAGCTTGTTTAAACTGGATCTATGGGTTCTCTGATCTTTTCATGATATCTTAAGCTTCACCTTGAGCCTTCAATCAAAAAGTCCGGTTCCAAAGAAATCATCCAGACAGAAGCCATCCCCTCCCATATGCTCCAGGCAGTAACACATACCGCATACCATGCACCTTCCAATGGCGGGTTTGCCGCAGAAATCACATCTCTCACACTCTTGCTCCATGTTTACCATTCCTTTGAAGATCTGATGCATTAATAATTTAAGCCCCTGATAATAAATAATTCTCCACAGGAGGGGTTGACTTGGAGATAAAGAAGATAGGTATAGAACCCGGAGAGGATGTTAACATAATACTTGGACAGAGCCACTTCATCAAGACGGTGGAGGACATATACGAGGCAATCGTGAACACGGTGCCCCAGGCAAGATTCGGAATAGCCTTTGCAGAGGCCTCAGGGGACTGCCTTGTCAGGCATGAGGGGAACGATGAGGAACTCGAGGAACTGGCATCAGAGACCATGCTTGAAATCGCAGCAGGACACGCATTCATAGTGTTCCTCAGGAACGCCTTCCCAATAAATGTACTGCAGCGCATAAAGGACGTCCCGGAGGTCGTGAACATATACTGTGCAACAGCAAACCCCGTTGAAGTTATAATAGCAGAGACCGAACAGGGGAGGGGTATTATAGGTGTTGTGGACGGCCAGAGCCCCGGAGGAATCGAGGGCGAGGAGGACAAGGCGGAGAGAAAGGAGTTCCTGAGGGTTATAGGCTACAAGTTCTAGTCCAGTGGGATGTGCCGGTGTCCTTTGAGGTCCGTGCCGGGTCACGGTTTCCGGTAAATCATGGAAAGATGTGCCGGCTCATGAAGTCTAAAGATATATTAAACAGAAACTCCAATATTATTATCCGGGGTTGTTAAAATGTCAGAGAATGTTGTATTTGTTAGGGAGACCGGGAACAGGGGAGAGCAGACCTTTGAGATAAACCAGAACAGGGTGAGGATGAAGGAGAAACAGAAAGGAACCTACTCAATAACCTTCGAAAGCCCTGATAAGGAGGACATTGAGAGGGCCATGGCATTCTTCGAGTCAATGACAGACATTGAGCCACTCACAATGAACATTGCAGACACAGGTGAGATAAAGGCTTACTTCAAGGGCACAGCACCCTTCAGCCAGAAAAAGGAGGAAGGGATGACGGTATACACCTATGGTGTCACCATCCAGGAGATACAGTGAACATCCTATTTTTCTTCTTTGGGGTAGGTCCATTTCTCAAAGATCTTGTAGATATGGTGGGGGTCACTGAAAACCTCGGTGTCGTCCATCCTTGAGATCCTCTTAACGTGTTCCACATCCTCCCTTGTTATCTTCAGCTCAAGCTTTTTACCGTTGGGCAGTGTTGTTACAACAACCCCCTCACTGTAGTCTGATGGCATTATATAAACGGGCACGGAGGCCTTCTGGGCCATTATCACGGCGTTTGTTATGAGGGTATCCGCGATCCTCAGGGATATCTTGGCAGTGCTGTTGGATGTGCATGGAGCCACAAGCACGAAGTCGTACTTACCCAGCTGCACCTGCCCTGCAAGGAAGGGGGAGTTTGCGTTTATCTCAACCCATTTCCTGTCAAAGCTGGTTTCAAGGTCCCTGTAGAGGCCATAGTACTTTACAACCTGATCCCCTGCCTTTGAGATGAAAACGTTTATCTCAACCCTGTCACCGTAGAGGTTCTTTATGTCCTTCATTATGGCGTATGTTTCTGTCAGTTTCTCCCCAGCCCCGGTAATGCACCAGGCAACCTTCAGTTTTTCAGTCATGTAGCATAATTATATTGGAGGTTATTAATCAAGTTTTTGGAAAATCCAGCCGTTCCATGGGAACACCCACCAAAAAAGTGAATATTCCAGAAAAATGTTTATCAGACCTGGTTTATTCAAAAAAATTTAAAGATGGTAGGGGAGTATGCAGTAGGTCTTATCTTTGACTTTAATCCCAATGATGAGGGAGCATGCACTAGGCATCATCGCTGATTATAACCCCATCCAGTATCCTGACTATCCTTGAGGCCATTGAGGCAACATCAGGGTCATGGGTAACCACAATGAGGTCACGCCCTCATCCTCCTGAAGCTCCCTTAGACCCTCCAGTATACGCTTGCCTGTCCTTGAGTCAAGGGAGCCTGTTGGTTCATCTGCAAGGATTATTGATGGATCGTTTGCAAGGGCCCTTGCAATGGCAACCCTCTGCCTCTCACCACCCGAGAGCTCTGTTGGTTTCCTGTCAGCCTTATCTGCAAGACCAACATAGTCAAGGAGTTCCATGGCCCTCCCCTCCATATCATCCCATTTAACTGCAAACATGGGTATCTCAACGTTCTCAAGGGCCGTCAGGTTGGGTATGAGGTTGTGGAGCTGGAAAACAAATCCTATCTCCTCAGCCCTTAAACGGCTTAGATCCCTTTCATCCTTAAGGTCCCTTCCAGCAACCTTCACTGTCCCTGAGTCGGGCACGTCAAGTGCGCCTATCATGTTAAGGAGTGTTGATTTCCCTGACCCTGAGGGACCCATGATTGAGACGAACTCACCATGGTCAACGTCGAGGTCAACACCGTTAAGGGCTTTTATCCTCCCACCGTCAAAGCTCTTCCTGAGGCTCCTTATCTCGATGATCCTTTCCATGATATCACCTACTCGTATCTGAGGGCCTCTGTGGGGGCGAGCCTGGATGCCCTGTATGCAGGGTAAAGTCCTCCAAGGATGCCCACACTGAAGGCAACCCCGAAGGCCCTTATGAATATCTCAGGGGTATAGACGGGTTCAATGAACCCCTTCATCCCCAGTTCAAGGAGTACCTGTATCGCTGCAACACCAAGGACGGATCCTGCAATGGCTGCGATGACGGTGATAACTACAGATTCACCGAGTATCATGGCCAGTATGCGTCTGTCCTTCCAGCCAACTGCCTTGAGCACCCCTATCTCACGGGTCCTCTCGAACACGGACATTATCATGGTGTTTATAACACCTATCCCTCCGATGATTATTGCAAGGAGGGATATGGCCCAGGTGGCGGTGTCAACTGTCTGAAGCCCCTGGTCAACGCTCTGGAGGTCCTCAAGGGATGCTATGGTTGTAAGGTCACCGTATTTCTCCTCAATCCTTTCTGTAACATCATCCACATCTGCATTTTTATCTATCTTCACGTAGATCATGGTGACCTTATCCTCCTTCTCTTCAATCTCCTGAAGCTTTTTGAGGGATATGAAGGCGCCGGCGTCTTGCTGCATGTCACCGGACTCGAATATACCCACAACAGTGTAATCATGGTTCTTTATCTTATGGTGTCCCCAACGCTCCTGTTGTGGTTCTCTGCAGCAACCTTACCCAGTATCACCTCATCAGCGTCAGGATCGGTGAGGGTCCTTCCTGAGGTCACCTTTATCTGGCTCATGTTGATCTTTGAGGGTTCAATTCCTATGAGCACGAAGTATGGGTTGTCGTCAAGGGGCTGCACCGCCATGAGGATCCCGACGGCATCCTCAACACCGCTCACGTTCCTGACCCGGTCCACGTATTCCTGGTCTATCTTACTGAAGAACATGTCCGAGACATTGGACTCCACAATGGTAAAATCAGCTCCACCAGCCTTGAGGGTGTTCTCGGTTGACGTCTTGAGCCCCTCTGTTATCACACCGAGGGTTACTATGGTTGCAATCCCTATCGCGATCCCTGTAACTGCAAGGAGAGTCCTTGCACGGTTTCTGAAGGGATTCTTGAGGATGAGTGTTATGAATCTCATGGAGTCCATTATGATGTTAAGGGGTATTAATGGTTTGCATGGAGTTTCTCTTCCTTTAATTCTCTGAAATTATTATTCACGGTATTCATGAACATGGTTCCATCATGTCTGAACTGTATATAGGTGAGAAAGAGGACACTTTATGAACTCATCATGATATGAAGAGGGCTATGGGGTTACTCTAAAAATGAAGATGGGGTTCGGGACGATATGAAGAGGGTCATGAGGTTACTTTAAAAATAAAGATGGGGTTCAGGACATTTTACCTGCCCTTAAAACCTCGAATGCATCCATTTCAACAGCTCCAAGGATACCGTAACGTTCTGGTTCATCCATCCCTTCAAGTTCGTCCCTGCTCACGTACTTCATCCTGTCAAGACCCTGAATAAAGTACTTGAATTCTGTTCCAAGCATTTCCCTGAGCCTGTAACCCCTTCCAATGTTTATGAAGTGCCTCTTCTGCACCTCATATTCGCCTGTAAGATCCTCAATCTTCTCCATCAGTTTCCTTGTAGGGTGCCTGTAGGTCCCGTTTTCCATGGCTATCACTATATCAGGGGGTACTCCGAGTTCATCGGCAAGTTCCCTCTGAGTTTTGCCGGAATGGACCCTGTAGCCCAGGATCAGGAATTTGAGGTCGTCTTCCCTCACATTTCCACCTCCATTTATTCACTGGATATACCTATGAACACCATCATATAAATATATTTTGAGATTAATTTATTACTAAATATCATTTTTACAGATAAATAATATTAAATATAAATTAAAATTTATTAAAACAGTATATCTATGTTAAGGACCAATCTATTATCAGGGAACAAAAACAAAAGTAATAATAAAGCATCTGCAGATTATTATAACAGTGGTGGGAAAATGTCGCCGGATTCATGGATTATAATAGCAGCCATCTGCCTGATAGGGGAGATGCTCACAACAGGATTCTTCCTGTTATGGTTTGCATTTGGTGCCATAGCAGCAGCGGTACTCAACTACCTTGGATTTGACACGACGGTACAGTTCACAGGCTTCATCTTGGTGTCAGTCATACTCCTCGGAGTATCAAGGCCCTTTGCAGCAAGGATAACAGGTGAACCATCAAAGAAGGCAGCATCAGACCGCCTGATAGGTAAGGAAGCAACGGTGACCCTGGAGATCACCCCGGATACATCTGGACTTGTTAAGGTTGATGGGGAAACATGGAGGGCCCGATCCAGTCAGAGGATAGCTGAGGGTGAAAGGGTCCGGGTGGCTGCCATTGAAGGCGTGAAACTGGTCGTTGAAAGGATAATGGAGGAATGTGATTGATACTTGAAATCATAATAGTACTGGTTCTTCTTGTACTCGCCTTTAAGAGTTTAAAGATACTCCGGCCCTATGAGAAGGGTGTTGTTGAGAGGCTGGGTAAATACCAGAGGACCGTTGAAAGCGGACTTGTAGTCATAATACCCTTCATTGAGGCCATAAAGAAGGTTGACATGAGGGAGCAGGTGGTTGATGTACCTCCCCAGGAGGTCATAACAAAGGACAACACGGTGGTTGTTGTTGACTGTGTAATATTCTATGAGGTCGTGGACCCCTTCAATGCAGTCTACAACGTGGTTGACTTCTACCAGGCAATAACAAAACTCGCCCAGACCAACCTCAGGAACATAATAGGTGACCTTGAACTCGACCAGACCCTCACATCAAGGGAGATGATCAACACACAGCTAAGGGAGGTCCTTGATGAAGCCACAGACAAATGGGGAACCCGCGTTGTACGTGTTGAGATACAGCGTATCGAGCCTCCAGGAGACATCGTTGAGGCCATGTCAAAGCAGATGAAGGCAGAAAGGATGAAGAGGGCCGCCATCCTCGAGGCAGAGGGATACAAGCAGTCAGAGATAAAGAGGGCTGAGGGTGACAAGCAGGCAGCCATCCTTGAGGCAGAGGGTAAGGCCGAGGCCATAAAGAAGGTTGCAGATGCAAACAAGTACCAGGAGATAGCCATAGCAGAGGGTCAGGCAAAGGCCATACTTTCAGTATTCAGGGCCATGCATGAGGGGGACCCTACCAGTGACATAATAGCCCTGAAGTACCTTGAAGCACTTGAAAAGGTTGCCGATGGAAGGGCAACGAAGATACTTCTACCTGTAGAGGCCACAGGAATCCTCGGATCAATTGCGGGTATAGCAGAGATGCTCTCCGATCCTGAAGCCCAGAAGCTTGTTCAGGAGAAACCTGAAGAAAAGACAGGTAAATCTGTTCAGAAAAAACCTTAAGGCATCATGAATTGATCAGAACCCCGGTCCAGGGGCATATATTTCCTTTTAAGTTTTTTATCTGTCTGGTTGCAGAGGATCCCTTCTAATCTCCAGTTAGCTATATAAATCATCCATGACATACATAAAGGTGGAGGTATTTATATGAAGGAAGACGTTTTCTATGGAAAGGGAATGGTCCATGTTAAGAAGGACTACCCCGACATCTATGAGGCTGTTGTTAAGCTCAACGAGGCAGCCTACACAGGGAAGGCCCTGGACTATAAGACACAGAAGCTGATAGCCCTGGGTATAACCGCTGCAAACTCCGATGACCGTGCGGTTAAAAAGCAGATACAGAGCGCCATAAACGAGTTCGGTGTTACAAGGGATGAGATAGTGGACGTGCTGAGGGTCGTGCTCCTCACATCAGGCAACCCACCCTTTGTGAAGGCAATGAGGATACTCTACGAGGTCCTTGAGGACTGAAACAGCCCCTTCATTTTTTCCTCTTAAACCCATCATTTCTGGCAGCTGACAGCAACCTTTTTAAATGATTACTCTAAAACTAATATCACCTATTTTTCCGGGATCACGATCCCATGGATGTGGCGTAAAGCTGAACAGATAGAGGTGTAATTAATGTACAAGTATGTTAGAGACGCATGGAAAAACCCTAAAAAGTCCTATGTAAGGGAACTGATGTGGGAGAGAGCCCCACAGTGGAGAAGGGATCCTGTAATCAAGAGGATCGAAAGACCAACAAGAATAGACCGTGCAAGATCACTCGGTTACAAGGCAAAACCAGGATACATCGTTGTCAGGACACGCGTAAGGCGTGGAGGCAGGAGGAAGAGCCGTTTCAAGGCAGGTAGAAGGCCTAAGAGGATGGGTGTCAACAAGATAACCCCTGCAAAGAGCATTAAAAGGATTGCAGAGGAAAGGGTTGCCAGGAAGTACCCTAACATGGAGGTACTCAACTCCTACTGGGTATGGGAGGATGGAAAACACAAATTCTACGAGGTCATCCTTGTAGACCCGCACCACCCTGCAATAAAGAACGACCCCAACATAAACTGGATCTGTGAAAAACAGCACAGGGGAAGAGTATTCAGGGGCCTCACAAGTGAAGGTAAAAAGAACAGGGGCCTCCGAAACAGGGGTAAAGGGGCTGAAAAGGTAAGATAGGCCCCCCTTATAATTATTTTTTTTATCCTTACCGTCTGCTGAAAGGGTTCATGTCATGATCCATAACATTTCATACAGACTCATTGTCTATGGAACAGAGGACGAGGAGAAGGTCCTTGAGGCCCTCAGGAACATACTGCCAGGTGCAGCGCCTGAAAGGGAGGAGGCCGAGGGTTACCATGGAAACCCCATAACCGTGCTCAGGGGCAGGATAACCAGGAGGAGAGCCCTCAGGGAATTCATGGAATCCTTCAGGGAGATCTTCAGGGGTCGGATGGATGAACTGAAGGACAGGTTTGATGATAACGGCAACCTCTTCCTGAGACTTGACAAACAGGAGGCTCTGAAGGGGAAATGGCAGCCGGTGGAGCATGGTGATGCCATACACCTCAAGATCAAGGTCGAAGCCTACCCTGCAAGGAGGGAGGTTGCAGCAGAAAACATCAAAGGCTTCCTGGAATAATTATATTCTGATGATTAGATGAAGTTCCTTGACCTCCACATTAAGGGCAGCGACCATGACAAGGACCTCAGACTCCTCCTTGAGGCCTCCAGACTGGGATATGATGGCGCAGCCCTCATTTACCCCTCCACCAAATACAGGGAACTCAGGGAAACTGCAGAGAAGCTCAGGAATAACAGTGACCTGGACCTTGAAGTAGCCACCGGTGTGATGATAGATGCAGGAAACCCCTCCGAGATGAGGAGGGCCGTGAACAGGTTCAGGGGCAGGGTCGATATAATCCATGTATCCGGAGGCGACCTCAAGATAAACCGTGCAGCCTGTGAAAACTCCCGTGTTGACGTTCTTTCAGCCCCCTACGCATCAAGGAGGGATGCAGGTATAAACCACGTCCTTGCAAGGGAGGCTGCACGTAACAGTGTCGCTGTTGAGCTCAGACTGAGGGATGTGATCGGCTCATGGCTCAAGGTCAGGGCAAGGATTCTGGAGTACTTCAGGGACATCATAAAGCTCCACAGAAAGTTCGGGTTTCCACTGGCACTTACAAGCGGAGCATCAACAATATACGACCTCAGAAGACCGCGGGACATCATAAATTTCACAGGCTGCTTTGGCCTCAGGGAGGAGGAGGCTATAGCTGCACTTACATCCACCCCGTGGTCCATCCTGGAATACAACAGGAGGCGTCCCATGATGATTGCAGAGGGCGTGGTACTTCTGGACTCTGACGGTAGAGAAGGATCCCCTGGAGGCTCCAGATGAAGATGAAGATACTCCCGCCGACACTGAGAAACCCCAGAAGGTACATTGCCTTCGAACTTATCAGTGAGAAGGAACTTGGAAGGGATGAAATAATATCCGTGATCTGGGAGAGCTGCCTGAGGCTCCACGGTGAATGTGAAACATCAAATTTCAGGCTGTGGCTCATGAAGCTCTGGAGTTTCGATTTTCCCGACGCGGTTATGACCCTGGGTGTTCTCCAGTGCCAGAGGGGATACGAGGGGAAGGTGATGGCTGCACTTACCTCTGCACACCACCATGGCGGGAAGAGGCTGGCCTTCCATGTGCTCGGCATCTCAGGGACCATACGCTCCGCAACACAAAAGTTTATTAAACCTTTGGATAAAGATAAATACTGATTATTCACCCTTCACATGATGAATGTAATCAAGTAACTCAGAATTATTTTATCAATAAAGAGAGGTTAAAAAAATGCAACCACTTCAAAGTGCAGGATATGATAGGGCCATTACAGTATTCAGCCCGGATGGCCGGCTATTCCAGGTAGAATACGCAAGAGAGGCGGTTAAGAGAGGAACAACATCTCTTGGAGTTAAATCAAAGGATGGAATAGTTCTTGTTGTGGATAAGAGACCCACAAGCAAGCTGGTTGAACCAAAATCAATAGAAAAGATATTCCAGATCGATGAACACATAGGGGCTGCAACATCAGGGCTTGTGGCGGATGCAAGGGCAATAATTGAGAAGGCGAGACTGGAGGCGCAGATAAACAGGATAACCTATAACGAGCCAATAAGGGTTGAGAGCCTCGCCAAGAAGATATGTGACATGAAACAGATGTACACCCAGCACGGCGGTGTGAGGCCCTTTGGAACAGCCCTGATAATTGGAGGCGTCAATGGTAAGGGCTGCAGACTCTTCGAAACAGACCCTAGCGGTGCGCTAATAGAGTACAAGGCCACAGCCATAGGGGCTGGAAGACCCGCTGCAATGGAAGAGTTTGAGAAGAAATACCAGGAAGGAATGGACCTGAATCAGGCGATAGAACTGGCTCTTGACGCGGTTTATGAGGCCACAGAGGGTAAAACAACACCTGAGAGTGTTGAAATAGCAATTATAGATTCAGAGGAAGGCAGATACCGCAGGCTCAACGATGATGAGATCAGGGATCATGTTGAGGAACTCCTGATAAGGAAGGAGAAGGAGGAAGAGGAGTAGAAAAATGGTTAGCCTTGAAGATGCGGTTATCGCCCGTCTTGAATCCCATGGAGAAAGATTTGAGATCCTTGTAGACCCTGACCTGGCAGCTGAATTCCGGAGGGAAGACTCGGATGTTAGTGTGGAGGATGTCCTGGCAGTCCAGGAGGTCTTCAGGGACGCCAGGAAGGGTGATAAGGCATCTGAGGAGGCAATGAGGAAGGTCTTTGAAACCTCAGACCCCCTGGAGGTAACACCAATCATCCTTCAGAAGGGGACGATACAGCTCACTGCACAGCAGAGAAGGCAGATGATAGAGGATAAGCACAAAAAGATAGTCAGTAAAATAGCCCGTGAAGGTATAAACCCCCAGACAGGGCTTCCTCACCCTCCAAAGAGGATTGAAAGGGCGATGGAAGAAGCCAAGGTTCATGTTGATCCATTCAAAACGGTTGATGAGCAGGTCAACATAATCCTGAAGGCAATAAGGACAAAGATACCCATCAAATTTGAAAAGGTCAAGGTGGCCATAAAGATACCCGGTGAAAAGGCTGGTTCAGCCTACGGTGTAATATCCAGTTTCGGGAAAATAAAGAATGAGGAGTGGCAAAGCGACGGTTCATGGATAGCGGTGGTTGAGATACCAGGCGGCCTTCAGGACAGTTTCTATCAGAAGCTCAGTGAGCTGACCGGGGGCAACCTTGAAACAAGGATCATCAAATAAAACCTTCCTCTCCTTTTTTGCCTTCAAAAAACAGGGAGGCATAATGTGATACTTGTAAAGGATAAGGACCTGGTTGTTCCAGGTCAGATACTGGCAGAAAACGATTACTACCCTGGTATGGGCACCTTCAAGGAGGATAGCAGGATATGCTCCTCCCTTGTTGGACTCGTTTCTGTGAGGAATAAAAGGATAAACGTGATACCCCTCCAGAGCAAATACATCCCCAAGAGGGGCGACGTTATTATAGGTGAAATAACAGATATAAGGTTCTCAATGTGGGGCCTTGACATAAACTCCCCCTACACAGGCATGTTGCCGGCATCAGAGGTTTTTGGTAAGGATAAGAGGGAGCTTGAAAAGGTCTTTGAGATCGGCGACGTTCTTCTTTTAAGGGTAGTGGACGTTGATGAGGTTAAGAAGGTTAAACTCGGCCTTAAGGGAAGAGGTCTTGGGAAATTCAGGGACGGCATACTGGTCTACATAACACCCACCAAGGTGCCGAGGCTCATAGGTAAACGCGGCTCAATGATAAACATGGTAAAGGAGAAAACCGGCTGTGACATCGTCGTGGGCCAGAACGGTGTTGTCTGGATCAAGGGAGACCCCCAGATGGAGAGGATAGCTGAAAAGGTTATACTCATGATAGACCGTGAGGCCCATACATCAGGGCTCACAGACAGGATAAGGGAACTCCTTGATAAACTCACAGTGTCAGAGGAGGAAACTCCCACCGAACATGAAGGAGAAACTTATCATGAATCCGGGGAGGCTCCACCTGAACCTGAAAGCACTGAAGAGAAAATGGAAGAGGAAGAATCCCCTGATCTTGAGGAAAGGGATGAGGAGGAGACCTCTGAAGGGATAGAAGAGGATAGTAAGTCTGATGAGTAGAGGTGGTTCATATCATCACACAGGATCAATCAAAAACCCCTTCCGGTGTAAGGGAGGATGGAAGGGCCTTCGATGAACTCAGACCCATTAAAATCGAGGCAGGAATCCTTGAAAGGGCTGATGGTTCATCTTACATGGAATTTGGTGGTAACAAAATACTGGTAGCAGTCTATGGGCCAAGGGAAGCCCAGATAAGGAAACTGCAGCGACCCGACAGGGCTGTGATAAGGTGCAGATACAACATGGCACCCTTCTCTGTTGATGAGAGGAAGAGACCCGGCCCTGACAGGAGGTCCGTTGAAATCTCTAAGATAACTGCAGAGGCACTCAGGCCCGCACTGCTCCTTGAAAAATTCCCCAGATCAGTTATAGACGTCTTCATAGAGGTCCTTGAGGCAGAGGGAGGTACAAGGTGTGCGGGTATAACAGCAGCATCGGTGGCCCTTGCAGATGCAGGCATACCCATGAGGGACATGGTCGCTGCCTGCGCCGCGGGTAAGATAGATGACCAGG
This sequence comes from Methanothermobacter sp. THM-1, assembly GCF_009914355.1. Classification (NCBI taxonomy): domain Archaea; kingdom Methanobacteriati; phylum Methanobacteriota; class Methanobacteria; order Methanobacteriales; family Methanobacteriaceae; genus Methanothermobacter; species Methanothermobacter sp. THM-1. The sequence continues at coordinate 973,485 of NZ_CP044013.1, read as the reverse complement.
TAGTCCTTGACCCCTCTGAGAAGGAGGATAAGGAGGGCCAGGCAGACGTCCCCGTGGCCATACTTGCCAGGTCAAAGGAGATAACACTGCTCCAGAGCGATGGAAACCTCTCTGAGGATGAATTCGAAAGGGCCCTTGACCTTGCAGTTGAAGGTTGCCTCAGGATACATGAAGTGCAGAAAGAGGCCCTGAGAAAGAGGTATGGTGAGTAAAATGAATATAATACCCGAAATAACAAGGAAAAGCATAACCAACCTTATAAACAATAAGGAGAGGGCTGATGGAAGGTCACTTCATGAATTCAGGGACATATCCATTGAAACAGGCGTCATATCAAAGGCAGAGGGGTCTTCAAGGGTTAAACTGGGCAACACACAGATAATAGTTGGTGTGAAGCCCCAGATCAGAGAGCCCTTCCCTGACACCCCCCAGATGGGTGTTATACTCACAAATTCCGAGCTACTCCCCATGGCATCACCAACCTTTGAGCCGGGGCCACCCGATGAACGCTCGGTGGAACTCTCAAGGGTGGTTGACCGCTGCATAAGGGAGAGCCAGATGATAGACCTTGAGAAGCTCTGCATAGTTGAGGGTAGCAAGGTATGGATGCTGTTCCTTGATCTCCACATAATAGATTACGACGGCAACCTCTTTGACGCTGCCGTCCTTGCAACCGTGGCAGCCCTCCTTGATGCAAGAATACCCACAGCAAGGGTTGAGGACGGAGAGGTTGTCATTGACACCGAGGAAATGCAGCCGCTGCCCATCACAAGGAAGGCCCTCATGTGCACCTTTGCAAAGATCGGTAACGAGATAATCCTTGACCCCTGCCTTGAGGAGGAGGATATACTGACGGCAAGGCTATCCATAGGTGTAACCGCAGAGGGTAACATATGCGCCATGCAGAAGGGTGGTGAAGGCCCGCTGACACGCGATGATGTCCTCAGGGCGGTTTCAATTGCAAGGGAGAAGGTGCCCCAGCTCATAGAGTACCTTGAGAATTCCATGTCCCCCTGAGTCTCAGGGCATGATCCAGGATATCCATGGGGCCCTATGGCTCCCCAAATCTTAAATACTGATCTGACAATATCTATAACATCAGATTTACTGGAGTGATACAAATGGCAAGAACAAAGAAAGTAGGTATTACAGGACGTTTCGGTCCACGTTACGGTCGTAAAGCTAAAAGAGCAGTCAAGAAAATCGAAGAGGAGATGAAGAAGAAGCACATATGCCCGCGCTGTGACCGTCCCGGTGTTAAGAGGGAGAGCAGGGGCATATGGAAATGCAGAAAGTGCGGTGCTGTCTTCACAGGCGGCGCCTATCTGCCTGTAACCCCCTGGGTAAAACAGCAGCCCGTAACATCAAGAGGATAGTTGGAGGTAAATAGATTGTATAGATGCGCCCAGTGCGGAACCCTGATAGACCCCAAAAAGTACATGGAGAACAAGTGCCCGCGCTGCAGGTACAGGATCCTCTTCAAGGAGGTGCCTCCTGTTAAGAGGACCATAAGGGCACGGTAGGATGCTTCTTACAACCTCAAGGAAGCCATCCCAGCGCACAAGGTCCTTTGCCCAGAGGCTTGCAAGGATCCTCGGATGGACCTACATAAACAGGGGGAAGATGAACCTGCGCGAGGTCCTCATCGATGCAGGGGGTCCTGCCGCAATCCTCTTTGAGAGACATGGTAACCCTGCAAGGATAACATTCCTTGATGAAAGGGGCCATGAACTGGGTTACATCCTCTTCAACGCTTCCTTTGACCTTAAACCCGTCAGTCTCAGGGGCGCTGCCAGAAGTGCAAGGTCCTGTCCTGATGATCTCCACACAATCTGCCGGCTCATGGGCCTTGAACATGACCCGTCGGTTAGGGAGGGTGCATGGGATATAAGGCCTGCCGGTGATTACAGGGGTGTGATGGAACTCATTGATTCGGAGGGCAGGCCCTCTGGCTTTAAACTTATCATAAAGGATATCAGGATGGGTGAGTGACCTTGGCATTGAGGAGCATCCAGGGTGAAATCGAAGTTTCCACAGGGGACCCTGAGACGGCCCTTGTTATTTACAGGGCGGTTAAACCTGAAGTTGAGGATTCACCCTCTGAAAGGTCCTCAATGTCCATTGACCTTGATGATGACCTGATAACCATAAGTATAAGCGCCACTGATTCGGCGTCATTCAGGGCGACCCTTAACTCATCAATCCGATGGGTTAAACTGTCCATGGAGATGATTGATACACTTAAATCCCTGGATTTATCCGATTAAATATTTGAAGGTGATATTATGGAACTTCCACAGAATGTACAGCATCAGCTGGCTCAGTTCCAGCAGCTGCAGCAGCAGGCACAGGCAATATCTGTGCAGAAACAGACGGTTGAAATGCAGATTAATGAGACACAGAAGGCCCTTGATGAACTTTCCAAGGCTGCAGATGATGCAGAGGTATTCAAGAGCTCAGGGAACATCCTCATCAAGGTTGATAAGGATGAGATTACAGAGGAGCTCCAGGAAAAACTTGAAACCCTACAGTTAAGGGAGAAGACCATTGAGAGGCAGGAAGAACGCGTCATGAAGAAACTCCAGGAGATGCAGGTTAACATCCAGGAGGCAATGAAGGGCGCTGGAATCAACCCGGGGATGGGTAATTAATTGACTCTGAGACGGTTATCCCGGAGGGATCTGGATGAGATATCCATTTTCCTCCATAACACTGTTTCTGAATACATATTACAGAGGGTGCCGAGGAAGGAAATAGTCGACCTTGACGTCTCTGTCAGGGTTGAATATGATGATGAACTCAGTGTTGATATCAGTGCTGAGGTCTACCTGGATGAACTCTCCGATGCAGATCCCTCCATAGTTGATGAGGCGGTTGACCTGGCCTATGAGAGGCTTGAGGACATCCTTGAGGATTACAGGGAATAATAAGTTTTTTTCCTTTAATCGGGGACGCTGCTTCTGATTTATAATTACTGAATTTTACCTTACTCTATCCCGGTGAATGGTTTAATACTGAAAACCTTTTCACTTAAAATGAGTAATAATTTTTTTTCAAAAAGTATTTATATATCCTCTGCCAAGTATATCTCTGAGCATGAATTCCTCCTAGGATATCAACGGAAGCCAGCTCAAACAGGGCATCAAGCAATCCTTTCGCTCAAAAAAAATGTCATCTGATGCCCTGTTCCTCCTCTTTTTATGGTAGAACAGGTTCCACTGAAATCCTGGTTTCCCATTGAACTCCTGTTAAGGGACTTTTCCATGTGGACGGTTCCAAGTTCATTGTCAGTGTCAATAACTATGCTGTAACCCTTTGAGAGCCAGAATTCAAGGGCACCCTCAACGTGTTTATGAGTGTGAAGGTAGATACGGGTATAGCCCTTCTCTGCTGCAAAGGATTCTGCAATTTCCACAAGGTATGATGCAACACCCATCTTCCTGCAGTCCTCATGCACAAAGACCCTCCAGAGGCTGGCCGTCCTTTCAGGGTCGTAATTGAGGCCCTTGAATTCACGGTCATAGGCGCGGAGGCCGAGGGTTCCAACCAGCCTGTCACCAATGCAGGCAAGGAGGAAGGTGTTCCTTTCAGGTTCCAGGTAGTATTCTTCAAGGTTGACTATGTCCCTGTGGTACTCGGGTATGTAATCAAAACCGAACTCCCTCTTTATCATCCTGAAGAGAAATCCCTGACTGATTTAGGATCCTACTCTTCTCCCGGTGTCGTTACTCTGATAATAAACACCACCCCACAGTAATACTTTATCACGGTTTTAAGGATTATATGTAATACTACATTCCTTGTGTATAATATGTATCCATATCTCCTATAAATACCATGGCAAAACTAATATGTGCCGGCGAATAAAGGATGCCTGTTCATGATAACATTATTGGATCTGTTATTAATTCAGATCTGGAATGGGGATCATCCGTAAACCTTGGATCCGTTTATTAATCCAATTAAAGGAGCATCGTCCACAAACTACATGGAAGTATATTCATGAGCTGTTACATCTACTGGGATAGGATCAGGTCGATAGCATCAAGACTTGAGGGTATGGATTATGGGATACATGGGATGAACGTTGAAGCCGTAATCCCACTCCTTGATGAGATTGAGGAGATAGCCCATGATGAGTCCATTGACTTTGAATCTGCAAAGCACATCCTTGATGATCCAGGGATGAATCATGCCCTCAGGGTAATAAGGAGATTCTACGTCAACCTCGGGATGAAACTCGAAATTGAAAAGGCTGAGGAGGTCCTTGCCTCAGAGGACCCGTGGGAGACGCTAAGGTCGTTCTACTTTTACCCTCGCTACATCGAGCTCCTTAAAAATGAGGCAACCCTTGGCAGGTACAGGGAGGGTGAAAGAATAGTCTTTATTGGGGGAGGGCCCCTCCCCTCACAGGGATTCTCCTGGCAAGTGTCCATGGCATGGGGGTGTCGGTTGTTGAAGTTGAACCCGAACTGGCGGAACTTGCAGGAAGGGTCATAGAGAAACTTGGACTTGAAGGGGATGTTAGGGTAATCAACGGTGATGAGACAGCAATAAGGGACCTTGAATTCGACATAGTGCTTGTGGCGGCCCTTGCAGAGCCAAAGGAGAGGGTTTTCAGGAACATCCACCGCTATGTTGATGGGGATACAAGGGTCATTTACAGGACCTACACCGGGATGAGGGCCATACTCTACTCACCTGTAGGTGATGAGGATGTAAGGGGTTTCAGGAGGGCAGGCATTGTTCTACCATCGGGTAAGGTTAACAATACATCTGTACTTGTATTCAAATCCCCTGATTAGGACCTTCAATCCAATCAAGCTCTCATGAGTTCAATTAAACTTCTGATGGGTTGATTATTACTGTGGAATCCTCAGGAACCCATTAATTATTAATACAAATGAAATAGTAAGTGTTAAATACTCATCATATTTTAGATATAAGTGTAACACCAGTACGGTGTTGGATATTAAGTTTTTCCCTCCAGCAATCAGTTCATGGGGTTTCCCCATGAATCCTTTTTTATCAAGTAAAATTGAGTATTACTTTTATCCCTTCACGACAGGTAAAGGTATTAACAAAATGATTATATATGTTATTACTTCCATTATAGTTCTGTAAATTATTAATAATTAAAGATAAAAGGAGGTGAAATGTTATGGGAAGACAGTATTTCATGGTTTTCATGATTCTTCTCTTTGCTGTTGCACTGACGGGCTCTGCTTCAGCAGTAACGCCAGAATGTGAGGTGGGGGTGAATGTCACGTATGAATTCGCAGATGACAACACCCGCATCAATCCAGACATAAACTACATCAGTGATGAGAACGGTGAAAAGCTTAACTTCACAAAGAGGTTTGACCCGGCAAGCAACATGACAAAGATAACCTTCAAGGCCCCTGTGGTTACGGAAACAACCAGGTTCACAATAAAAATAACAGCCCCCGGCTACAAGGACATTTTACACCACTTCACACTATCCAGGAACCCCTACGATAACTCTGATCCGAACTACTATGCACACCTCTCATTCAAGATGAATGCAACCGACGCCTACAGGCTCGGAAGGGAAATAACAAAGAAGGCAGATGAGATCCTCAACTTCTCAAGTGGAAATGTCCTTGTAATCACAACAGCAGGCATTGTCAAGTACAGGGGCGACACATCAGAGGATGTGATTGAGGGCATACTGAACCAGGCACGAGGAATTGTCACCTACGGTAAGGGCAACCTCCTGATGATCAGGAAGACTCCCGTGGATCCCCTGGACACGTTCTTCATTCTCCAGAAGGGGAACACGTTAACTGGAGTGTTCTTCAAGAATGCAAGCACAACCCCCGTTGTTATCAGAACAGTCAATGGGAAACCGGTATACACCATCGACCTCTTAAAGAACATGACAGAGGCCAACTGGAACCTTCTTGTAAGTAAATACGGGGAACACGCATTCCCTGTTGCAAGCCTTGCCAATGCATGGATGCAGGGTGCTCCAGCAGACCTCCTGAGGGCAGCGGCCTTCCACGGGCACATGTGCCTCGGTACCATAAGCGGTTACGCAATGAGCCTCACACTGCTCAAGTACTACCCACCGGTCATGGACATCACATCACCGGGCTCTCCAGGTGAGATAACAAACTACATCACCATAGGTGTCCCGGGCGACTCAGACGATGACTCCCTGCTCATGTTCCTTGACACAACACCGGGTAAGGGAGGATCATACAGCGGTTTCAACACAACAGCCACAGGTGCGGACACAAACCTTGTTGGATTCATCAGATGGAACCCAAAAACCCTCAAGGGCGACCTTATAATCATGAAGTTCGACAAGGAAGCCCTGAGGCAGCAGTTCCAGCAGGAGACCGGTAAGAGGACAGAGCTTGAATTCAACGCATGGCTCATAAGTAAACTTAAACAGGACCCGACATCCCTCGTCACCATAGTAAGGGAACTTTCCGACCTCAACGTAACCCACTACTACTATCTCCTTGGTTCAGAGAAGGACACGACAGTCGGGGATGCGAATGGAAATGTGTACAATATAAGCGCCCAGAGGGCCCATGGCCTTGACATGGCATACATTGACAGTCTTGGACTTCCAAATGCAACACGTGAAAACAATCCACTGCCACAGGGCACCCTGACCTACGAGCAGATAAAGAAGATCGGTGCTGATGCTGCAAACCTTGCTAAGCAGTTATTCCTTCAGGAAAAGGGTATAAACCTTGAGAAGGATGACAGGGACCTTGTTGTACTCACATCAGCAGGTTATTCAAGGCTCAACGGACAGGATACGAGCGCTGCATGGGATGGAATATTTGATGTTCTCGGATCAAGGCTCAGCAGGGCAACGCTCCTACCAATCCACAGGCCGCTCTGGAAGCCGCTCTGGTTCACATTCGTACTCAGGGGCTATGATGGAGTTACGATGGATGCGGTGTACATCTACTATGACCCTGCAACGGGACAGCTAGTTGCAAGCAATGCATCAGACGGCAAATACGTGAACGACATCGGTCCAAGGACCCTTAACAGCACAGCGCTTACAGGCAAGGTTTCAAAGGTCTTTGCAATGGATGGATGGTTCAACATCCAGAGCATAGCAAACGCATGGAGACACGACCCGCCTTACGACCAGATACTCACATACCTCTTCCATGACCATGCATGTCCAGGTGTATCACCGGGTTACATCATAACCGAGCACATATTCAACAACTACCCACTCAATGAGAACGAGAGCTACATCTACCTGGGTAACACCATCTACTGTAAGGACGATGCAATAGTCTACAGGCTGGGAGTCTCACCTGGACAGGGAACCTACTTCAACCTCAGGCTTCCTTCCCCGGAGAACCGGCCTGAAGACTATGATGGTGGAAACTACAACATGGAAGGCATACTTGTGGTCTGGGACAATGTGAACAAGGTTGGAAAGGCTGTTATCATTAACTTCAAATGGCCTACCTTTGATGTGAGTGACTGCACAACCAATGAGGCCAAAAGAGAAAAACAGATAGCAGGTTTCATAAGCCTCTACAAGGGTGAAACACCATCTTACATGACAGCAGCCCCAGTCGTGAAAATAGAGGCAGAGAGGTACATAACCGAATCTGAACTTCAGATGATACTTTCAGGTGCAGATGGTGGCAGTCCACTTGCCTTTGTTAAGGGCATACCTGCAGACAGGACACTTGCAGACATTTTACCCCAGGTACCTGTGGATGGCGGCAACCAGGGCGGAATTCCTGGTGGAGTTCCAGGAGGCCTTCCAGGTGGTTCAACCGGCGGTGTCCATGGGTCAACCGGAACTACAGGAAGGACAGGCGGTGTTTCACCTGGCCTTTCAGCAAGCGTGGCATCACCTGCAGAGGTTGGCGCTGCTTCAGAATCCACAGAGGAACCAGCCCCTGCCAGGGCCTATGAGGTTGAAAACGTAACCTCCTCAGGTAGCGGCAGCGGTTCATCAGCATGGTACGTCTACGGTATCGTCGGGGTTCTTGTTGCAGCAGGTCTCGTGGCATTTGGATTCCTGAGAGGCGGAGCAGGAAAATAAAACCTCCCCTTTATTTTTTTATTTCAGGTCAATTATTACTTTTCTCAGGGAATTATATAAATTAAGTAATAATAGAAATATAATAATACTAATTTTTTATATATCCCTGATTTAATAATAATAAATGTTTTTCTATGATTACAGCATAATACTATTTGAATAAAAAAATGAAGGGAGGTGAAAAGTTATGAGAAAACATCTGATGACAGTAACAGCAGTTCTTCTCATGGCAATGCTCTGCCAGACCGTGGCAGCAGCAGACAACAGTACGGAGGTTGATACAGATCCTTTGACAGTAAATGGCACGGATCAGATTAAAGACCCTGTGGTGCTTGTGATACATTCATCTACAAGTTCCAAGATGACCAATGACGCTGCAAAGAAGGTCATGGACCTCATAAATCCATCACAGCCGGGTTACGATCCAGGGAATAAATCTACATGGACGGTACGCTTTGAGGTGAGGACCACAGCGCAGATAGCCAGCATGAACCCCGAGGAACTCAGGGCGCTTATAGAATCCGCAGATATAGTGATTGCAGAGTGGCTCTTTGACTCAGGAAACTTCAGGAACGTCATGAATGCCTACCCTGAAATAGCATCCAACAAGCCAAACAAGATATTCATGGTCCTTGAAAGCGACCCTGACCTTACCAGCATGTCACAGATAAAAGGAGTCAGAATATTTGACGGTATTCCATCATCAGTCATAGGAAACACCGACACAAAAAACACAATCCTGTACGACCTTAAAAACTCCAATGAAGCCCGTCTAATGGCATACGTGAACACATACCCCCAGCTTGCCCCATGGGTAGCCTACGGTCTCTACTATGCAAAGAAGGGGACCATCAACTATGAAAACCAGTTCAAGCTCCTTCTCAAGAACTTCACGGTGATGAATGGAGGGACCTGGCCCTCAGCATGGGAACCATCAGCACCCGTAACTCTCCCTGCAGAGATGCTCTACAGGGACGGCAGGGTCTTCACCAGCCTCGCAGAGTACCTTGCAGCATACCCCCTTGACCCATCAAGGCCCACCATTGGAATCGCGGGACTCGACAGCGTACTCCTCTCAGGGGACATGGCCCACTTTGACAGCATAATAGCAAAACTCACTGAACGTGGAATGAATGTCATACCCGTGGTGGGTGCCTATTCAGGTGTTAACGGGACACAGCCACTAAACATCTACTCAGCCATGGTCAAGTTCTTCACCTACGACCCGGCAGACCCATCAAGGGTTGTCACCGCAGCAGAATACGAGGCAAACCCTGATTACTACAGGTACAGGATAGATGCCCTTGTAAGCTTCACAACATTCACCCTTGGCTCAGGATTCGTCAATCAGACCGCTGCTCTACTTGAGAAGATGAATGTGCCTGTCTTCAGGGCCATGATATCAACCAAGAGGGAGGAGGGTGAATGGCTGCTCTCGGATGACGGGCTGCTCTGGAGCGACACCTACTACCAGATAGCGATACCCGAGACACAGGGGATCATTGAACCCATCTTCGTCGCAGCACCCGCAAAGAGCATTGACCCGGTAACAGGGGTTGAAATCGTCGCATACACTCCGATAGAGGAGCAGATGAATTACCTTGCAGACAGGATCGGTAACTGGGTCAGGCTGAAGTACCTCACCAACTCTGAGAAGAAGATAGCACTCATATACTACAACTATCCACCGGGAAAGGGCAACATAGGTGCAAGCTACCTCAACGTCCCGGAGACTATAGTTGAAATCCTTAAGGCACTGCAGAGCGCAGGGTACAGTGTTTCAGGGTTCCCTTCAACGGCTGATGACCTTGTCAGACTCCTGGTTGAGAGGGGCATTAACGTTGCCATCTGGGCACCCGGTGAACTTGAAAGGCTTGCAGATGAACCCCAGGTCATACTCTGGGACGCTGATGAGTACTATGCATGGTTCCAGACCCTCAACCCGGTTGCCCGTAAACAGGTAATCGAGGGACCCGTGGGCTACATTGAAGAGATGGTCAGACTTGCACTTGACTACATATCAAGTGACACGGCATACACCGCAGCCATCAAAACCATCGATAAATGGACCTCAGAGATGATATCCCTTGCAAACAGTTACCCTGAAAAGGCACAGCAGGCAGTTAGACTGATAGGGAATATGACAGAAGCACTTAAAGCAGTTCTGGAGAATGCAAAGACTGGTAAGAGCACTGAAGCATCATGGAACCTGTTCTATCAGTTTAAGAATGAATTCCAGAGCCTTTCAGTCCCTGGATTCAACGGATGGGGCGAGGCACCGGGAAACATCATGACGGTTGAAAGGAACGGTAAGAAGTACATCGTAATTCCAGGTATACTCTTTGGCAACGTCTTCATAGGACCGGAGCCCCAGCGTGGCTGGGAGGCGGATGTTGAGAAGCTCTACCACAGCACGGTCGTTGCACCACCACACCAGTACCTTGCATGGTACGCATGGGTTAACACGGTCTTCAATGCCGATGCACAGGTCCACATTGGAAGACACGCAACCTACGAGTGGCTCCCGAGGAAACAGGTAGCCCTGAGCAGCTTTGACTTCTCACAGATATGTGCCGGTACAAAGCCCTCAGTATACATATACATCGTTGACGGTGTGGGTGAGGGCATACAGTCCAAGAGAAGGGGATACGCCGTTATAGTTGACCATCTAACACCACCACTTAAGACAACCCAGCTCTACGGTGACCTCCTCGAACTCAGTTCACTGATAGACACCTACTCAAGAACACCGGATGCAAGCCCCCTTAAGGCTGAGTACCTTGAGTCCATAAGGAACATGGTTATAAAGCTAAACATCGCCCCGGAGATCAACATAAACCCTGAAAACTTCACAGAGGACGACGTTGAAAAGGTTGATGACTACCTTGTGATGCTCCAGCAGACCCTCATGCCTGTCGGGCTACATACATTCGGCCTTACCTGGACCGATGAGGAGGTGGCTCTGCTTGCAGCAGCCATAGTATCCGCAGACGGAGGACCATCCAGCCCTTCGCTACAGAGGCTTATAGCCTCCAGTATGGGTCTGGACTTCGATAAACTCACGGCGATCCAGGCAGATGAGGTTAACAACAGGACAGTGGACTGGATACTCCAGATAATAAGGGGAAGAGCACCTGAGACCCTAACAGACGATGCACAGATAATAGAACTCCTTAACAGGGCAAAGGGATACGCTGACCTTATAAATCAGAGCTTCGGTTCAGAGATGAACTCGCTTCTCGATGCCCTTAACGGAGGGTTCATAACACCACGTTCAGGTAATGACCCCATCAGGAACCCCCTGGCACTTCCAACAGGCAGTAACTTCTATGCGGTATCAGAGAACCTCATGCCGACAAGGACGGCATGGAACCTGGGTAAGAGGCTGGCTGACATGGCACTTGCACAGTTCGATGTCATACCTGAGAAGGTGGCTGCCGTTGTATGGTGTGTTGAAACTGTCCGTGATGACGGTACAATGGTATCCTTCGTACTCAGACTCATGGGTGTGGAGCCAACATGGTCATCAACGGGTTCGGCTGGAAACATAAAGGCAACACCACTATCACAGCTACTCACGGATCTCAACACGGTACGTGCGGCTTCAGGGCTCCCTGCTCTGACAGAAAGACCCAGGGTGGACCCGATTGTAACAACCAGCGGACTCTTCAGGGACCTCTTCCCGAGGCTCCTCATAAACATGGACAGGGCCTACAGGGTTGCCCTTGCAGCCTCATACAGCAGGATTGTTGAGGAGCACCCGGAACTCAGGACATCCCTGGACTACGTGCTCCAGACCCTTGTTGATGCAAAGTACACCAACTTCAGGGGCAACGAGTCACTGGATACCAATTACATCGCAAAGCACTGGATCAGCGATACCCTGAAATACATGGCCATGGGACTGAACGCAACAGAGGCCGGTGAAATAGCCATTACAAGGATCTTCGCCCCGCCTGTGGGTGACTATGGTGCGGGTGTCAGTAAGGGCGCCGAGATGTCATGGACCTGGAATGACAGGAGCGAACTTGCAGAGATCTACTTCAACAGGATGAGCCACGCCTACAGTGAACGTTCCTGGGGTGTTTCAATGCCGGATACATTTAAAGAACTCCTGAAGGGTGTTCAGACGGCTTACCACAGCAGGAGCACGAATCTGTATGGGGTGGCTGACAACGACGACTACTTCGACTACTTTGGCGGACTTTCAATGGCCATTGAAATGATGAACAATGGAAGGGCCCCTGATCTCTATGTGCTCAGGTACTCCAACCCGGCAAACCCGGCAGTCATGACCCTGAAGCAGTTCATAGCGATGGAGTACAGGACAAGGTACCTCAACCCTGAGTGGATAAGGAGCATCCTCAGTGAGGGCTACTCCGGGCCAAGGACCATAGCGAAGTACACTTCCCACCTTGTGGGATGGGAGTACACCGTACCGGATCTACTTGACAGCGCCTTCTGGGACGCATACTTCGATGCAGTTGTTGCAGACAGGTATAACCTTGGAATCAGCGTGGCCTATTCAAGGAACCCCTACGCTGCAATGGATATCCTGGCCCACTTTGCTGAGATGGCGAACAGGGGCCAGTGGGATGCCAGTCCACAGAAACTCGCCTACATTGCAGAGGCCCTTGGATCCTATGTGGCTGAGCATGGTGTTTCATGTTCAGGGTCAATCTGTGGTGACAGGGAGCTCATGAAGTGGCTGAGCCAGTACATGTCCGCCGATGTTAAAGGGAAATTCACATCAGCACTGTATGCAGCAACCGGTGCGGCGGTATTTGCCCCTGAACCTGCTTTGGATCCTGGTGAAAATCCAGTTACGGGTCCTGTCACGGGTCCTGTAAACCCATCACCTGGTGGTTCGTCAGGTGGAATGACGGGTTCGTCAGCAGGTGCTTCAGCAGCATCCGCAGGAATGGAATCAGGTTCGTCGGCAGGTGCTTCAGAAGGTGGAACAGGTCCACAGAAATCCTATGAGGTTAAAGAGACTCCTGAAACACTAAATGAGAAGCAGGATTTCCCTGTTTACGGAGTCATAGGTATTGTGGCGCTACTTGCCCTTGTAGGAGTGGGCTACTTCCTTGGACCTGGAAGGAGGTGAATACCTCCTTCACCAATTTTTTCCGGAAAATATAAATATCAGTTTTATTTTATTTTTTATAAAAATTGATTGAATAAGGTTTCGGGTTCTTCCAGATGGGAGTATTAACTTCATGCTCTGATTCCTGGTTTGAGTAATAATTTAATTTATATACTAATTAATCATAAATGCTATGTGAAAGAGAAGGTGTGGATCATGGACATTGCAAACCTACTATGGCAGGCTGGAATACTCTCGGTTCTCCTGATATTTGGAGTTAAAATTGGGCTGGCAATGGGATTTGCCGGACTCTCAAAGAAGATGGCGGCCCTTGTAACAGCAGGATACGGTCTTGGAGTTTTTGGTCTATCGGCCCTTGCAAACGCATACATCAGCTCAGTTCAGGGATTCTTCAACACCTACAGTTCACTGATAACCATAATCATGGCAGCGATCCTCATATTTGCAGGTGTACACACCCTCCGTGAATGGAAGGAACACCGGCGGGACACTGCAAGGACGGCATGCGTTGCAATGGTGGCTCCATGCCCCTGCTGCTTCGGGGCGGTGCTGGTCAGCATAATACTCATCTCACCCATAATCGGTGTTTCAGCGGTGACCCTCGGCAAATATTCAGGCGTCATACTCGCAGCATTCATAGCATTCTTCTATATCTTTGCCAATGGAATCTCCAGGGCCATAGATAAACCTTACCCTGTACTCCTAGGTAACTTCATGCTGTTTGCAGGCCTTTACTTCCTCACGGCCGCCATCGTACTTCCAAATGTCAACAGTGTCATGACAATGAAAATGACACCCCTCACGGTGCCGGGTATAGATACGATTATCTACGTTGTCCTGGGGACACTGGCACTTATAGGACTTGGAATCTACCTTAACAAGAAAAAAAGCACTTTTATAGAATGAGAGGTGAATTAGTATGGTTGCAGTACCAGGCAGTGAAATACTTAGCGGTGCCCTGCACGTTGTCTCCCAGAGCCTCCTCATACCTGTTATAGCAGGGCTTCTGGCATTCATGGTATACGCCATAGTAACACTGGGTGGCATGATCTCAGAGTACTCCGGAAGGATAAGGACAGATGTGAAGGAAATAGAATCCGCCATAAAGTCAATATCAAACCCGGGGACACCTGAAAGGATAATGGAAGTTGTTGATTCAATGAACATACCCCAGAGCCAGAAGGATGTTCTAAGGGACATTGTAAACACAGAAAATCTTGGAACAAAGTCAAGGGAGGCCCTTGCAAGGAAACTCATAGAGAATGAGGAGCTCAGGGCTGCCAAGAGCCTTGAGAAGACGGATATAGTAACAAGGCTTGGCCCGACCCTCGGGTTGATGGGTACCCTCATCCCCATGGGCCCCGGCCTTGCAGCCCTCGGGGCGGGTGACATAAACACACTGGCACAAGCCATCATAATAGCATTCGATACAACGGTCGTTGGACTCGCATCCGGTGGTATAGCCTATGTCATCTCCAAGGTCAGGAGGAGATGGTACGAGGAGTACATGTCAAACCTTGAGACCATGGCCGAAGCTGTACTGGAGGTGATGGAGAATGCCGCTGAGGCGCCGGCGAAGACTCCTGTCGGATCAAAATGAAGAGGATCCAATGGCAGGGAGCGCAAACCTTGTTGATGCAATGCTGGTACTCTCAGTCGGATTCCTCATATTCCTTGTGCTCTCCTGGAACATGCAGAACGTTGTCTTTGCAGACATGACACCACAGGAGAGGCAGGAGACCATGGAGGCCATGAAGAAGGCGGTGGAGGTCCAGAGGGGCCAGGAACTCAACGACACACCCCAGACCAGTTCGGGTTCAGGTCAGGGCTTCGTTGAGATGGGAACCGTCTACAGGGACCCAAAGACAGGTAAACTCATCATGGTGCAGGGTTAGAGATTCCCCCCTTCCTTTTTTCGCTGGAAAAGGTTTTTTTCTGGATCAAAACTATTTTTATCTCTTCAGAGCAGATAGTGTTCTGTTCATCGTCTGAGGTGATGGCGAGCATATTTTATTCCTTACCAGATTATACTATAAGTTACGGTGATACCATGGAGATCATACCCGTCCTTGACCTTATGAATGGAATGGCAGTATCCGGTAAATCAGGTGAACGTGAAAACTACAGGCCCCTTGAGACGGTCTTCTCAGACACACCGGACCCTGTGAGCATAGCCCTCTCCCTGAAGGCCATGGGTGCAGGATCGGTTTACATAGCTGACCTTGACGCCATTGAAGGTAAAGGCCACAACCTTGATGTGGTGGGGAGGGTGAACCATGTGCTCCCGGTAATCCTTGATGCGGGGGTTAAGGATTCTCAAACATTCGGATTCTTCCTTGAACACGCTTCCATGGTTGTGGCTGCAACCGAAACCCTATCATCATTTGAGGAACTTGAAGAGATAATCAGAAGGTACCCGCCTTCAAGGACCGTGATAAGCGTTGATGTGAAGGACATGGAGCTCTACTCAGCCGGCATTGACCTTGGACTTGAGGAGTTGAGGGACAGACTCCTCGGGATGGAGACCGGTGACATAATACTCCTTGATATCAGCTCGGTGGGTACGGGTGCAGGGTTTAACAGGGAACTCCTTGAGGTCTTCAGGCCGCTCATTGACAGGATCGTCCCTGGGGGAGGCGTGCTACCTGAGGAGATCCCTGAACTTGAGGCCATGGGGGTTAGAAGGGTCCTTGCTGGAAGGGCGCTCCATGAGGGGAGGTTGATGCCCGGTTGAAGGCAGGAGAGAGATACCTCCTTATCGGCCCCGTGAGCAGGGACCGGATAATAAGGGGGGAGAGGGTATCGTTAAGGACAGGTGGAGCTGTATACTATTACGCAAGGCTCCTGTCCTATCTCGGGGTGGAGCACACCGCCGTCGTGACCATTGCAGAGGAGGATCTTCACCTCCTTGAGGCTTTTCCAGAGGACACTGAAATCATCCCTGTATACAGGGAGGCAACGGTTGAATTTGAGAACATATACAGTGACGGGGACCCTGATGACAGGATCCAGAGATCAAACTTTGCTGAAAACCCTTTATATGTAGATGATATTGTGGAGATGGCGGGAGAGGGGTGGACCGCTGTCCTTGCAGGGCCACTGTTGCCATCGGACATACCCATCAGCACCCTTAAATTTCTGGGAGAAGGGCACAGCCTCTACACGGGACTGCAGGGCTACCTCAGATTCCAGGGGAACCCTGGTGTTTCACTTGGATTCAGCAGGAAAATCTGGAGTGTCCTTGACTGTTCAGATGCGGTCTTTCTTGATGTGAATGAGCTTGGAGTAATAGCAGATGAGAGGAGAAGGGCCCTTATGCTCATGGGTGAACATGTTGATGAGGCTGTGGTGACCCGAGGAAGCAGGGGTTCTTTTATATACCGCAGGGGCCGTTTAATGGAGGTAAAGGCTGTGGAGGCAGTCAGGGAACTTGAACCAACGGGCCTGGGGGATACCTACATGGCGGCTTACGTCTATATGAGGCAGCGGGCGGGGCCACTGGATGCAGGTAGATTCGCCTCAATGATGGCCACGGGAAAACTTGAAGGTAAAATTTAAAAAGAGCTGACTTTGTGCATGATAATAAACCGTTTACCCGGGATCAGATCCCGAGGATGAGGGGCAGTATGATGAATGGGAGGAGTCCCGCTGCAAAGAAGAGACCCACACCCCCAAGTAACTGTTCCCTGTTTTCATCCATGACCCCGTTACATATGAGCAGCATGCTGATGAATCCAAGGACTGCTGGGATTCCATGTGAGTAGATTACTGATCCTGTGAATGTTCCGGCAACCATTTCAACCACGCCAGTTTTTACATTTATATGTTGAGGGGTCCACTTAAATATTTTGGGATCCGCAATAGCTATTTAAAGACCGACATTCATAAATGTTAATGATTATTCTAATGGAGGAGATTGATCATGCTGCATGGTACAGAAGTACTCAAGAAAGGATTTGCAAAGATGACCAAGGGCGGCGTTATAATGGACGTTGTGAACGCTGAACAGGCAGCCATTGCAGAGGATTCCGGTGCAGTCGCTGTCATGGCCCTTGAGAAGGTCCCCGCTGATATAAGGGCCTCAGGTGGAGTTGCAAGGATGGCTGATCCCAACAAGGTCCAGGAGATAATGGACGCGGTGTCCATACCTGTCATGGCCAAGGTAAGGATAGGACACTTCGTTGAGGCCCAGGTCCTGGAGGCCCTCGGTGTTGACATGATAGACGAGAGTGAGGTTTTAACCCCTGCGGATGAACGCTTTCACATTGATAAGAAAAAATTTACCGTTCCATTTGTTTGCGGTGCAAGGAACCTCGGCGAGGCACTCCGGAGGATAGATGAGGGGGCTGCCATGATAAGGACCAAGGGCGAACCAGGGACAGGTAACATCGTTGAAGCCGTAAGGCACATGAGGATAATGATGAGTGAGATCAGGGAGATAGGGAACAAGGAGGAAGAGGAGCTCTGGGAATTCGCAAGAAAGATTGAAGCACCCCTTGAACTTGTCAGGGAAACAGCAAAGCTTGGTAAGCTTCCTGTGGTTAACTTTGCAGCAGGGGGTGTGGCAACACCTGCAGACGCGGCCCTCATGATGCAGCTTGGTGCAGACGGCGTCTTTGTGGGTTCAGGTATATTCAAGTCAGATAACCCTGAGGGTTATGCAAGGGCCATAGTTGAGGCAACAGCTCACTATGATGATCCCGAGGTTATAGCGGAGGTTTCAAGGGGCCTTGGAACCGCGATGAGGGGCCTTGAAATCAGTGAGATCCCTGATGAGGCCAGGATGCAGGACAGGGGATGGTAGTCTCCCCTAAAATTAATTTTTTTTAGATTGCCTGGTATATGATTCTGGTGCTGTATGTACCTGGATCTATGAAGGGTGGAACTGTTATATGGTAATTGATTGGTATTTCCACCTCTGTATTTCCATTTCTCTGCCAGAACAGGTAGGGTGTGGTTGTGAATGATTTTTTTTCCACCACTATCAGTCCATATGGGCTGTTATAATTTATGCTGTACTTTAGGTTTGATATGGGTATTTCCTGGTTATCTGTACTCATGAGACTGTCTGATTCTGAATAAACGTATAATCTAAGCTGGCCTCTCTGGGATGCGGTTAAAAATGTAACCTCATAGTAGCTTCTTTCGATACCATCTGGCTCCACTGTTCCAAGATCAAGGTAGGTAGGGTTTATGGTAATAGAGGCTTCAGTTGCCATTGGCTGAATCAGTGCATTGTTTCCTGTATTTTTAATGGTTACATTCTCTGCGGTGGTGTTCTCAGTTGTGTTGGCACCTGCACTGGTAAAAACTGTTATGAGAATGAATATCAGTATAAATGGTGTGATGTACCTCAAGTTATGTAATCCTTTTTGTTCATATGTCTGTATATGGATGGTAAAAAGGTTTCTTTTTTGTCCCTGAAAAATTAAAAGAAAGAATAAGAATATAAAATACTTTTAAACAGCTTTTTTACCACTTTCACCTGTCCTTATCCTCACAACATCCTCCACACTGGATATGAATATCTTCCCGTCACCTATGTCCCCGGTCTGGGCGTTTTTGACTATTGTTTCAATCACCCTGTCGACTTCTTCATCGTTGACAACTATTTCGATCTTTGTTTTCGGGAGAAGGTCTATCCTGTAGTCCCTTCCACGGTAACTCTCTGTTACGCCGAGCTGCCTTCCCCGTCCCCTGACCTCTGTAACCGTCATTCCATGGCATCCTGCTTCTTCAAGGGCGTTTTTAACTTCTTCAAGTTTTTCAGGCCTTATGATGGCAACTATTTCCTTCATACTATCACCTAAATTCGGTAACCTGACTCCTCATGGAGGTTGGTGTCAAGACCCTCTATCTCTTCCCTGTCACTTACCCTGAGACCTACTGCAATGTCAAGGATTTTACCTATCACCAGTGTTACTATGAATGAGTATGCGGCCACCACGGCAACTGCTATTACCTGTGCTGTGAGCTGTCCTGGGTTACCGTAGAAGAGCCCTGTTCCAAGTTCATTTATGAAGGGGGCTGCGAAGAGTCCTGTTGCAACTGAACCCCATATACCTGACATTCCATGTATACCAAAGACGTCAAGGGCATCATCATATCCTACCCTTGGTTTGAGGTATGATACTGCAAGGTATGATACTATACTTGTTGCAAGCCCTATGATTATCGCTGCAGGTACTGTTACAAATCCTGCTGCAGGTGTTATTGCAACCAGACCCGCAACTGCGCCTGATATACCGCCAAGTACGGTGGCTTTACCTGTTTTAAGGTAGTCAAGAATTGCCCATGATACCATACCCGCGGCTGCAGCCGTGTTGGTCACAAGGAATGCTGATGCAGCCAGTCCTCCTGCTGTCAGGGCTGATCCTGCATTGAAACCGAACCAGCCGAACCATAGCAGTGCAGCGCCTATAACTGAGTATCCAAGGTTGTGTGGCAGCAGTCTTGTGTCCTTTCTCTTACCGAGGAGGTATACAAGTGCCAGTGCAGCCATACCTGAGTTTATATGGACAACCGTACCCCCTGCAAAGTCAAGTGCTCCCAGCTGGGCCAGAAATCCTCCACCCCACACCCAGTGGGCTACAGGGACATATACTAGGCTTACCCATAGTACTATGAAACCCAGCCATGCTGAGAATTTCATCCTTTCAACAACCGCACCTGATATCAGTGCTATTGTTATTGCAGCGAAGGTTAGCTGGAATGTTATGTAGATGAAGCTTGGGACTGTTGGTGCAAGTTCCGCGAGGTTCTCAACTCCTATTCCGTTCATGAAAAGATTCACGGGACTTCCTATGAATCCCATTATATCAGGTCCGAAGGCAAACTGGTAGCCGTAGAGGACCCATATGAGACTTGTCACTGAGAAGGCTATCAGTGACATGAACATCGTGTTTAAAACGTTTTCTTTTTTTGTTAAACCCCCATAGAAGAGAGCAACGCCTGGAACTGTCATGAGCATTACAAGGGCTGTTGATATGAGCAGCCAGGCCGTGTCCCCTGAGTTTAATACCGCGTCCATTAAATTCCTCCTTAACCAAATCAATACCGGAAAGCAGAAGCAATCTTCCGACAGTATGATGGTGGGTGATAATTCTATATAAACCTTTCGGTATTCTCTAATTATATTTTCAGAATATGATTCAATAAAAATTAATATATTCAGATAAAATAGAAGACTAATGAAATTAATTAACCTCTATTATGCTTACGTGTCAGATGGCTTTTTCTCCCCTTTCACCAGTCCTTATCCTCACAACATCCTCCACATCGGATATGAATATCTTGCCATCACCTATATCCCCTGTCCTGGCATTCTCAATTATTGTTTCAACTACCCTTTCAAGGTCCCCTGAATCTACAACGATCTCAAGTTCCACCTTGGGAAGAAGATCAACACAGTAATCCATTCCACGATAGCTCTCCCTTATCCCCATCTGCTGGCCCCTTCCCCTCACATCCGTAACCGTCATCCCCTCTATACCCTCAAGTTCAAGGGCATACTTAACATCCTCAAGTTTCTCTCGCCTGATAACAGCAGTGATCCTCTTCATGACAGTCACCTTTATGTTCCTCTATTGGATTAGATATTTAAGACTAGAGTCAGAGTCGCCTCCTAACATACCGTCTGAAGCCAACATTAAAATACAATAAAGTCAATAGAATCTTAAAGAGGTGTTAAGTTGAATTCAACAAAGAGGGGACGATTATTCGCGGTTCTCATGATTGCACTGATTGCCTATGGCTTTTCATCATCGGTATGCATGGTTCTGAAGCCATCCTTTGCGGTTGAAATCCCCACCCAGATCCTCCCGGCGGAAGAACGCATTGAAACAGCCGGTAACCCTGGCTTCCAGCCGGTAACCCTCAGGAAACACGTCATGAACATCACAAACAACACAACAGCCAATGAAACCCAGGAACTGATATACATAAACACCACTAAATCCCGCAATAACACCCGCTGGAACACGGACTAGGGTCCAACAGCAATTTTTTTAAAGGGATTATCCCAGAATATTAATTCAGATGCAAATTTTTAAGGTGATTGCGTGCCCGAGAACACGGTAGGAGAGAGAATAAAACAGCTCAGAGATAACCAGAACATCACTATCCAGGAACTCGCAGAGAGAAGTGGTGTTAACCAGGAACTCATAAGTAAAATAGAGGAGGGCGACGTTCTCCCCTCACTGACACCCCTCATAAAGATCTCAAGGACCCTCGGAGTCCGGCTTGGAACGCTCCTTGATGACAGGATACAGGATGAACCCATCATAGTCAGGAAGGGTAAGACCCGGAGGGTAATACACTTCTCAGGACGTGAAGATGAAACAGGATCAAGCAACCTCAACTTCCACTCCCTGGGAGCAGGCAAAAGTGACAGGCACATGGAACCCTTCATCATAGACGTTGAAATCCATGAGGACGACTTCAAACTATCATCCCATGAGGGTGAAGAGTTCATCTACGTCCTTGAGGGTGAAATCGAGGTAATCTACGGCCAGGACACCTACACCCTCCAGGCCGGTGACAGCATATACTACGACTCCATAGTACCGCACCACCTCCATGCAGCAGGAGAAGAAAAGGCAAGGATACTGGCAGTTGTTTACACACCATTCTAGATGGATGATAGGATGTTCAAAATAACAGTAACACCCCGCTTCGGGGATATTGATGGACTCAGGCACGTTAACAACACTGTTCTTGCAGTATGGTTTGAGAAGGGAAGGAACCCCATATTCAGGATGTTCACACCGGACCTGGACCTCAGCTATGAGAAATGGAAACTCATCCTCGTAAGGACAGAGTTCGATTTCCTTGCACAGATGTACTACGGGAGCGACGTTGAGATCAGAAGCTACATAACCCATATCGGAAACTCATCCTTCACCATCGGACATGAAGCCTGGCAGGACGGAGAGCTCAAGGCAAGGGGCAGGGCGGTCCTCGTTCACTATGACTTCATCGAGCAGAAGAAGAAACCGATACCTCCAGAGATAAGGGCTCAGCTGGAGGAACACCTTGTAGAGGAATGAAAGGGTGGATTTATGGTTTTCACAGAGGATACAATAGGAGAATTTTTTGAAAAACAGGTTGAAAGGTACGCTTATAAGGAATTCATAGTTTACCCAGACAGGGACCTTAGATTCACCTACAGGGAGTTCAATGACAGGGTCAACCTCATGGCCAAGGGCCTCCTGTCTATAGGAATAAAGAAGGGCGACCACGTGGGTATCTGGGCCACTAACGTTCCGGACTGGCTCACATTTCTCTTTGCAACAGCAAAGATCGGCGCCGTCCTTGTAACGGTAAACACAGCCTACAGGAGCCATGAACTGGAATACGTCATGAAACAGTCTGATATGAAGGCAATAGCAATCATAGATGGCTTCAGGGATGTTGACTACATTCAGACACTCTACGAGCTCGTCCCTGAACTTAAAACCCATGAAAGGGGCCACCTCAGGAGTGAAAGGTTCCCTGAACTCAGGAGCGTCATCTACATAGGCGCCCAGAAACACAGGGGAATGTACAACACCCACGAACTCATGCTCCTTGGAAGACACGTCCCTGACAGTAAACTTGAGGAGGCGGCTGCAGAACTCAGGAACACGGATGTGATCAACATGCAGTACACCTCAGGGACAACAGGGTTCCCCAAGGGGGTCATGCTGACACACAGGAACATACTCAACAACGGCTACTACATCGGTGAGAGACAGAGGTTCACAGAGGAGGACAGGCTCTGCCTCCCGGTCCCCCTCTTCCACTGCTTCGGGATAGTGCTGGGTGTGCTGGCCATCCTTACCCATGGAGGCACCCTGGTCATGATAGAACTCTTCGACCCCCTCCTGGTCCTTGCAGCTGTTGAGAAGGAGAAGTGCACGGCCCTCTACGGCGTTCCCACAATGTTCATAGCAGAATTCACACACCCGATGTTTGACATGTTCGACCTCTCATCACTCCGTACAGGGATCATGGCAGGTTCACCATGCCCCATCGAGGCAATGAAACGCGTCATGAACGACATGAACATGAAGGAGGTAACCATAGCCTACGGACTCACAGAGGCCTCACCTGTATTCACACAGACAAGTGTTGATGACCCCATAGAGAAACGTGTCGAAACCGTGGGGACACCCCTCCCCCACATAGAGGTCAAGATAGTTGACCCCGAGACCGGGGAGGAACTTGGACCCGGAGAGCCGGGTGAGATCTGCTGCCGCGGCTACAACGTCATGAAGGGCTACTACAAGATGCCCGAGATGACGGCCGAGGCCATAGACGAGGATGGATGGCTCCACAGCGGAGACCTTGTGGTGATGGATGAGGACGGCTACTACTCAATCGTGGGCCGTATAAAGGACATGATCATCCGCGGCGGCGAGAACATTTACCCCAGGGAGATCGAGGAATTCCTCCACACCATGCCGGGTGTAAAGGACGTGCAGGTAGTCGGTATACCCGATGAGAAGTACGGTGAAATAGTAGGGGCCTTCATCATAAAGGAGGATGACGCGGATCTCCTTGAAGAGGACGTCCGGGACTATGCGATCCAGAGGATAGCAAGGTACAAGGTCCCCAAGCACGTGTTCTTTGTGGATGAGTTCCCACTGACTGCAAGCGGGAAGGTCCAGAAGTTCAAACTCCGTGAAATGGCAGTTGAGCTTCTAAAGAAGAAGGAAACCTAATATTTTTTTCTTGAGCGGTAGAATGATAATTTTAAACAGGAGAAAAAGGTCAGTTGATTTTATCCCTGCAGGAAAACCCAGCGGAGCCCTCAACACCCGCAGGAAACCCCCATTCTGGGGGAGGTTAAAGGTCCAGAAGACAGGGTCCGGTCCAAGGATAGCGAGGTTCACCATAGAAAGGGATGGGAAGGAAAGCCTCAGGAAACCCTCAGAGGCACTTAAACTGATGAAGAAACAGGCAGTCTTCCTCACGGGCCATGATGAGGAACTCGAGGAACTCCTATCAGCCTACGGTATCAGGTACAGGCACACAAGGGTCTGCCAGCACTGCCTCCATGAGGGGTACGTTACTGTTGTGAATTCAAGGTCATCAACGGTGTACTCCGGCCAGAGGATATGCTCAAGGTGCGTTGATGAGGTGATCAAGAGGGAACTCAGGTACTCGGGCCTTGATGTCTTGGTATACAGGAATCTCAGGAGGCTCATCAGGAGGGGGATACCCCTCGAGGAGGTCCTTGAGGTCATATCACCCCGTTTTGACCCCCTTGATAACAGGAGATTAACCCTCTATGATACGGTCACCTCAGGGGCTGACAGGACACCACAGGTCCCGGTGGATAAACTGGGGATTCCCGAGGGATTCATAAGGATACTTAAAAGGGAGGGTAACCGTGTACTGAGGCCGGTGCAGGTACTTGCGGTTGATTCGGGCCTCCTTGAGGGTGAGGATCTCATGGTGGTATCTGCAACTGCAAGTGGAAAGACACTAATAGGTGAACTTGCAGGCATACCCCGGGCAATGGCCGGTGAAAGGTTCATATACCTCACACCCCTCGTGGCACTGGCAAACCAGAAATACAGGGACTTTAAGGGGAGATACTCACGTCTCGGTCTTAAAACAGCCATAAAGGTTGGTATGAGCAGGATAAGGGCCCGTGAAGAACTGAAGATTCCGGAAACCGATCCGTCATCTTCTGACATCATAGTGGGTACCTATGAGGGCTTTGATTATATCCTGAGGTCAGGAGGGGCTGAGAGACTTGGCAGGGTAGGGGTGGTTGTGGTGGATGAGATACACACCCTTGAGGATGAGGAGAGGGGTTCGAGGCTTAACGGGATGATAAGGAGGATAAAGGGGTTATTCCCTGAGGCCCAGATCATAGCACTCTCTGCAACCGTGAAGAACACTGAGGAGATAGCCTCGGATTTTGGTCTGAGACTCGTTGAGTATGATAGAAGACCCGTACCCCTTGAGAGGCACATTGTATTTTCAAGGAGCCCTGAGGAGAAGAAGAACCTCATACTCAGGCTTGCAGAGCGGGAGTTCTCCCTGAAGTCAGAGAGAGGATTCCATGGCCAGACCATAATCTTCACAAACTCACGGAGGAAGACGAGGCTCATTGCAGAATACCTTACAAGGAACAGGGTCAGTGCAGCTGCCTACCATGCGGGTCTATCCTACAGGGAAAGGCAGAGGATAGAGAAGGCGTTCGCCTCCCAGAAGCTTGCTGCCATTGTAACAACAGCCGCCCTTGCAGCTGGAGTTGATTTTCCAGCATCACAGGTTATTTTTGAGACGCTCCTTATGGGTAACCGGTGGCTGACGGCCAACGAGTTTTCACAGATGCTTGGAAGGGCCGGGAGGCCATCCTATCATGACAGGGGAATTGTATATGTCCTTGCAGAGGCTGGAATGGAATTTGATGGAGAAACAGAGGAGGTGAAGGCCCTTGAACTCCTTGAAAGCGGACCGGACCCTGTTGATGTCCACTATTCTGAGGAGGATGTTCTTGAACACATCCTTGCAGATGTAAGTTCAGGGGCACTCAGGAGGAGGTCCGATATCTCGGGGGATGGCTCATGGATCCTTGAACCCGGAAGAGCCCTTGAAATCCTTGAATCCTATGGTATGATCACCACAGAGAGTGGAATTGAGGTCACACCCTACGGTATGGCCGTATCAAGGTCCTTCATCAAACCAGGGGACGCCGAGTACATCAGGTCAAACCTCCAGGGGAACCCCCTTGACGTTGCCCTTGAAATGGAACCCTTCACATCAGCGTACCTTTCAGGGAGACTCCACAGGAAGCTGAGTCAGGCAGTGAAGGCTAAATTTTCAACGAGGCTGATGGCAGATTCAACCCTTGACATACTCTCAGGGGGGGATAACCTTGTTAAACTGGATAGCAGACTCCAGGAGGCTGTTCTGAAACTTCAGATGGACTTCCTATCATGTGAGTGCAGGGAAAGGCCCTTCTGTGGCTGTATCCAGAGTAAACTGTCCCGTCATATAATAGACAGGAGGCTGAGGGGGGAGGACCCTGCTGATATAAGCAGGGGACTTCTATCAGGATATCAGATCCAGGCCTATCCAGGGGATATATTCAGCTGGCTTGACTCAACCGTACGGACCCTTGAGGCGGTTAAAAGGATTGCATCAGCATTCCGGAAGAAAAAGACTGTAAGGGAGTGTTCAAGGATCATAAGGGGTATAGAGATGGGGCGGATATGATAATCTGCCTTATTTTTCTCTCCACACATCATCTTTCAATTAATGCTGCCTCATGATGCAATTTTATATGGAGTCCATATCTGCAGGAATTCTGCAAGGATCTCATCAGTATCTGCTCATGATGTAATTTTATATGGAGTCCATATCCATATTTAAGTCAGCATTCTGGAAGGTGTCATCATGTTAAATAGAGACCATGGTAAGTTCCTTTATATTATACCAGCATTATGCGCATTTATAATAGGAATCCTCGTCACGGTGAGGTATCAGTGGCCCATTGGATGGGATATATACTACCACATACACCTTGCAAGGGTTTACATGCTGGAGGGGCTGACGTTGCATGATCCTCTCTATAATGCTCCTTCAGGAAATATAATCAATTATCCTCCAATCTTCCACCTCACCCTGATCCTTGTATCATATATCCTTCAGACAGGTCTCTTCGAGGCCGCCAGGTTCATGCAGCCTGTTCTAATCTCAGCAATAGTCCTATCGGTTACCATCGTGGCTTCCAGGTTCTATGAGGACAGGTATACTGGTCTGGCCGCAGGGATACTCTTCATCTCAGGCTCCGTTGCCGTAAGATCCGTCTCACCCATACCCGAGAACATGGCCCTCATTATACTTCCCTTCAGTATCTACATGTACTATGAGTTTTTCAGGGAGGAAAGGGATAGATTAGTATCCGCCCTTTTATCAGGGGCTCTCATGGGCACCGTTGCACTTATACATCCTGCAGCAACTGTGTGCCTTGTATTTTCTGTTACATTAATAACAGCTGCAGTTGCAGTCGCGAATATTGTTTCAGGTAGTGTGTGTGCTCTTAAGAGGACGGCCACCGGCTACCTTGCATTTTTAATCGTAGGAATCATCATAGCATCCATCTGGTGGCTTCCGGCCCTTTATGTTAAGAGTACGGGTGGAGCTGGTGGTGTGAGCACGGGTCTTCAGTTTTCAAGGGGTATGAGTATTCTGCATTACCCCGGTGCATTCGGTTACCTTACTGCCCTCCTCTCAATTCCTGGATTGGTCGCTGCAGTCAGAAAACGAGGTTTAAGGGACCTTTTCATAGTATCATGGATCCTTTCCATGTTGATACTCTCAAAGGGATACTACATCGGTATCAATGTTATATCCTACAGGGTCCTCATTTACATGATGATCCCCCTCAGCATCCTGGGGGCAGCGGGACTCAGATACTGTTCAGGGATCATCGAGAGGAAGAGCAGGGTGGCTGCAGGAATATTTTTCGTATCAGTCCTCTTTGTGGCACTCTTCCAGGGATATGCACACATAACATCTCCAAAGACAGCTGATTATGGTGCAATGACGCCCTATGGGCGTATACAGATAGCCCCCCCATCCGAGTCTGAGTATGAACTTGCAGAATGGTTCAGGGAGCAGGGAGGAGTCGCAGCATTTTCTAACTACTATACCATGGGTTTTGTCGCGGCATACTCTGATCAGAAGGTTAACCCCATCCTGTTCACGGATCCCGATGCACTGAAACCATCCAAACTCCATGAGAAGAGAATAAAGTACCTTGTATTTGACAGGAGACTGAAGGCTGATGGGAACTTCACCTTCAGGGCCAGGGATAACTTCCTGTTCTATGGCAGCAAGACCCGGGTAGATAGACTTGAATATCCATACCTCAGGAAGGTCTATGAAAACGGGGATTTTGTTGTTTACCTTGTTACAGCCTGAAACTATTCCCATGAGTGAACCGGCGGTCTTCTAGCCGCCCCCGATATCTTTATAAACCACGGGTAATAAAATGGAAGGTGGAGGATTATGAAGGTTATATGGTGTCCATTTTATCACCTTCTAATAATCCTCCCATCTTACAACTGATTCAGGATATTCGTTCATGTTCTCTAATTGGGACATGTCATATCCCTGCAGGAACCTGCATACTCTGGAAACTGGAGAACCTCCTTCCTTTTACTGCCATACCTGTAGACGGTCACACCCTTACATCCAAGTCTGTATGCCGCCATGAACACCCTTTCAACGTCTGAGGGTGTTGCATTCTCCGGGAGGTTAACTGTTTTTGAGACGGCATTATCAACGTGTCTCTGGAAGGCCGCCTGCATTTTAACATGGAAGACGGGGTCTATCTCATGGGCGGTGACAAATAGCCTCCTCATTGATTCAGGTACGCCGGGCATGTCCCTGAGCGTTCCCTTTGAGACTATCCTCTTCAGGGTCCCGGTGTCAAGGCCCTCCCTCAGGGCCGCTTCCCTCAACAGGGGGTTAATTTCATGAAAAACCCTGCCCATGATGTTCCTTTTAAATGAAACCGCGAATAGGGGTTCAATGCCGCTGCTGACACCTGCTATTATACTGAGTGAACCGGTGGGTGCGATTGTTGTCAGTGTGGCGTTCCTCATACATTCAAATCCCTCAAGGTCCCATCTGCTCCCTGAGAATGCAGGGAAGGAACCCCTTTCCACTGCAAGTTTCATTGAAGCACTGCGGGCCTCCCTTTCTATGAAGGCCATAACCCTCCCGGCAACCCTGAGGGCGGCGTCTGAACTGTAGGGCACCCCGAGCCTTATCAGCATGTCGGCAAATCCCATAACACCAAGACCGATCTTCCTGGTCCTCCTGGTGGTCCTCTGTATCCTCCTCAGGGGGTAACTGTTAACATCAATCACGTTATCAAGGAAGTGCACGGCCCTGTGGACGGTCTTGGCAAGCCTGTCCCATTTAACACCCCCGGGCCCAGCCATTAACCCGAGGTTTATTGATCCCAGGTTGCATGATTCATAGGGGAGGAGCGGCTGCTCTCCACAGTTATGGACCAGGAATCCATTGGCAGCGAAGGCGTTGATGCCTGGGACACTTGCATCATAGACCTCCTCCACACCCCTACTTTTGAGTCCGGAGAAGGTGGAGAGGACCATCATTTCACCGGAACCTGGATCTTCATCCAGAAGGATGTTCCCGATGGATCCTTCACTTTCATGGGTCGCGGGCTCCTGTTTATCATTTATTGGTTTATGGTTCACAACAGGTAGGGTGGTGCGTACTGCCTCTACCAGCTCCTGTTTATCATTTATTGGTTCACGGTGCCCTGAATTTCCTGCAGCATTGAAGCTATTCACTTCATCCCTGCGTTCATGGTTCCATAAACCCCACCCAGCCGCCCTACTGTTCATGACAAGAAGGTCACCCCTTTCAAGGTCACCGGCAGCCCGCCAGACCGGACCATCATCCATTACAAGGATCCTGTGGTCATCTGTCAGTCTCAGACTGCAGCCCTCCCTGGTCCTGAGTTCATAGACATCCCGGACTCCCGTCTTAAAGAAACCTGAACTGCACGGGTACAGATAGCCGTTCACTTCAGCAAGGAATGGTCTTCCTATGAGTTCAGCGACCCTCAGGGGTCCTTCTCCTGTCATGACCATGGTTTCTGCTGTCACGCAGGGATTTGTGGCTTCTATCCTGCCAAGGGATGGGGTGGGGTTGTAACGGTTTATCCGGTCCTCAAATATAACCCCGGGGTCTCCGCACCTCCAGGCAGCCTTCACCATCGCCCTCAGTATGGTCCCTGAGGAAAGGGAGTCAACGGTTTCACCCGTCCGCGGGTTTATGAGGTCGACTCTGCCAGGCCTCTCCATGAAGCTGTCAGGTACGGAGACAGAGAGGTTGAAGTTACTGAGGGGTCCCTCGGATGTCTTGGCATCTATGAAACCGAGTATGTCAGGGTGGTTAACCCGCAGAACACCCATATTGGCACCCCTCCTGCGCCCGCCCTGTTTTATAACGTCAACTGCAACATCAAATATCCTCATAAATGAAACAGGACCTGAGGCCACACCCATGGTTGATGCAACAACATCGCCCTCAGGTCTCAGATCAGAGAAGGAGAAACCAACACCACCCCCTGACCTGTGGATTATGGCCATATCCCGGAGCGAGTCAAATATGCCCTCAATTGAATCAGGAACCGGGAGAACAAAACATGCTGAGAGCTGGTTGATGGATGTCCCTGCGTTCATGAGTGTGGGGGAGTTTGGGAGAAACTCCAGTCGGGACATCATGGAATAGAAGGTTTCCTCAGCCTTTCTGACATCCTCACCATAGAATTCATCTGCAAGTGCAACGGCCCCTGCAACCCTCCTGAACATGTCCTCGGGTGTCTCTACAATATCGCCATTCTCATCCCTCAGAAGGTACCTTTCCTTCAGCACGCTGAGGGCCGTTCTGCTTAAGGGTATCATCATGAAGCTGTATTCAACGGACCCTCCGATGACATCGGAGTGGCCTAGATTCCTTTCAGTCAATAAGGTCAAGAAGGTTCTTTATATCCCTTACAGCACTCTCAACAGCATCTTCAAGCAGCCTCTGGCCGAGGACAGGGTCAGGGTTTATACCCTCCTTTTCACAGGTCCTCGCAGCCCGGTCAATTTCCCTGTTAGATTCACGGGCCTCCTTAAGGCCTATCATCCCTATTTCAGGGTAAAGTTCGGGTCTGCATTCATCCAGCCTTCCTAAATCCGCAATTCCAAGGATTAAACCTGCGGATAACTCACCGCTTCCTGCATGGGGGCCCTCAATTTCAACCATCCTGCTGTTCCAGACGATCTCAAGGTCCAGTTCCTCCATGAGGTCCTCCATGTAATCTTCAAGGTCGTTACCGCCGTGGGCATTCACGATAACCACGGCATCAAGCTTCAGGAGTCTTCTGGCCTTCCTGAGAGTCGGTTTGAGTTCCTTCTCAACCAGTTCCTCCGGTTCCATGTGGATTCCATGTTTAACGTAGGGGAACTCTGCCGCACCGTAGATCACACCCAGGAACCTTGCTCCTGTGCGCAGAGCAGCCTCAAGGGCTATGTATGATGCTATCTTGGAGTCGGTGTCAATGGGGAGTGCAGGGCCATGGTTTTCAAGGTGGGAGCCCAGTGCAATCACACCTATCCTGTGGACCTTCTCTGAGAGGATGTTCCCCGCGTCAAGGTTCAGCCGAACCACCTTCAGACCTCCAGATTCCAGATCCTATCCCCTATATAGTGTATGGTTTTAACGGCTTTCCCTGAATCCTTCTCAACCATTTCAGGCCCGCTCATAAGGCTTATACCCACTGCGAGGGGTTTGCGGTGTTTCTCATCAACCACGATGACCGTGTCATTCTCCCCTATCATGGGGTCAGCATCAACGATACCAGGGCTCATAACATCGGCTCCGTTTGCAAGGAACCTCACAGCGCCCATGTCAACCACAACGTAGCCCTTCTTAATTTCAGTTCCAAGGGCACCCTTCAGTGTGGGGAAGGGTTTATCATCGATGAGCATGACCATGGGCCTGCCATCCACCAGGATCAGGTTTTCATCATCGGTTTCCAGGATCTCAACGGTGGCCCTGTCGGGTATTATCCCGGCATAGTCACCGAGCCCTTCCTTAATCTCCCTGAGCTTCTTTTTCTTCAGATGATACCTCTTTCTTACCTTCACATTCACACCCTTTCACTGTAGATTTCACAGGCAAACAGATTATACCATTATATGTTTAAGGTGATTAAAATCAGTTTACCCACACATGGCAGATCTATGGGTCCTGGGGGTAAGAAACCTATATATACTATTAGAATAGAAAAATGGAGTATCTGACCGCAAGATTTCAGATGTCCAGTTAGGTTTAAATATAATCTTGGCAGATCTTAATCTAAGGATAGGTGATAGATGTGAGTTCACAGAGAGTTAATGTACAGAGACCACTTGATGCCCTTGGCAATTCACTGAACTCCCCTGTTATAATCAAGTTGAAAGGCGACAGGGAGTTCAGAGGGGTTTTAAAGAGCTTTGATCTCCACATGAACCTCGTGCTCAACGATGCAGAGGAACTTGAGGATGGGGAGGTCACAAGGAGGCTTGGAACCGTCCTTATCCGTGGAGATAATATAGTGTACATATCCCCCTGAGGGACGCTAATTTATATCTGAGGAAGACTGAATTTTACATTAATGGAACTTGTTTTAGGAGGATTAAAAGATGAAAGGTACTCCATCATTTGGTAAGCGTAATAAGAATCTTCATATAAGATGCAGACGCTGCGGTAAAAACTCATACCACGTGCGTAAGAAGGTCTGCGCCGCCTGTGGCTTTGGAAGATCAAGCCGTATAAGGCGTTATAACTGGCAGAACAAGAAAATTACAGGCCAAAGGTTGAAATAAATGGATAATAAGGGCCCTGTTGATGTGCGGATAATCGTTGAGGGAGCCTCTGATGTTGAGAGCGTTTCAAGGGCGCTCCAGAAGGTATCCCTCGGGGCAAAGTACCATATAACTGTCTCATCCATAGTGCCGACAACAAGCCTCGAGATTGCCATGAAGGCGGTTGAGGGCGCTGATATAGTCCTTATAGCAACAGATGTTGATCAGACAGGAAGAGAACTTGCAGATAAATTCCGCGAAGCCCTGAAGGGTATTGTCGGGCACATTGAAAGGATGAAACTCCCCTACGGTCACGACGTGGAATACCTCGACCCGGAACTCATAAGGGAAGAAATAGAAAACGCCATCATAAGGGCCGGGCTCCATACAATTTCAGGTGTAAAGGACCTGAGGGACATGGAGCATGCGCTCAATGAGTGCAATGGGAAGTTAGAGGAGTTATCCTCTGAAAACAGCGCCCTTAAAGAGGAAAATAAGAGACTCAGGGATGAAATCGAGACTGAGAGGGCGACTCTGAATTCCCTTAAGGATGAACTGATGGGGGTCAGGGAAAAACTCAGGGCCCTTGAGGAACAGTACTCTGAGCTCAAAACTCGTTTTTCTGAAATTGAAGAAAAGAATCTTCTTGAAACCTTTTCAATAAGGGAACTCTGGAATGAGGCCTTTGATGAGGATCCAGGGGACCTTGAAAGGATTTATTTTGTAACGGACCATATAAAACCCGATGGCATTATAATGGGTCAGGGATCCATTGCAGCACCATCACGGGATGATGCCATTGAATGGCTCAGGATTATCAAATCAGCTCTGGTTTTTGTTGAGAAGGATGATGAATCACCGGAGTGACCCTAAAAACCTTCTTGCAGGGAGAATCTAAAGTGAGAGATAAATGCGGTATTGTAGGGATTTACTCAGCAGATAAGAACATCAACGTGGCCTCCCAGATATACTATGCACTCTACGCACTCCAGCACCGCGGACAGGAATCTGCAGGAATTTCAACCTTTGACGGTGATGAGATGCGGACCCACAGGGGCATGGGGCTTGTCTGCGACGTCTTTGACCCTGAGAAACTCGCAGAGCTCAGGGGAAGTGTGGGTATAGGACATGTCCGCTATTCAACCACTGGAAAGTCAAGGATTGAAAATTCACAGCCATTCTGGAGCGAATTCCAGGGAGGAAGGATAGCAATAGCCCACAATGGAGACATAATCAATTCAATGGAGCTAAGGGCTGAACTGGAGGATGAAGGCCACAGCTTCATATCAACAACAGATTCTGAGGTGATCTGCCACCTCCTGAGCAGGGAATACGATAAAAACCCTAACATGGTGGGGGCGATAAAGCGGGTTTCAGAGCAGCTCATAGGCTCCTATTCACTTGTGGTGCTCCTGAATGATGACCTCTACGTTGTAAGGGACCCTGTGGGTATAAAGCCCCTGGCCTTTGCAAGGAAGGGACCCGTGCAGATGGTGGCATCAGAGACCGTGGCCTTTGATGTTATAGGAGCCGAACACGTGAGGGATGTCCAGCCAGGGGAGATACTCCACCTCAACAGGGGAAACTCCCACTGGGTTGCCAATGCACCGGACACACGGAGGGCCCACTGCATGTTTGAATACGTGTACTTCGCACGCCCGGACAGTGTCATCGATGGCCGTAACGTTTACAGGGTCCGCCTGAACATCGGGGAGGCCCTCTACAGGGAGCACCCCGCCGATGCAGACGTGGTTGTCCCGGTCCCTGATTCATCAATACCTGCTGCTATCGGCTATTCAAGGATCTCAGGGATACCCTACGGGGAGGGCCTCATCAAGAACAGGTACGTTGGCCGCACCTTCATAATGCCCACACAGGAGGAGCGTGAAACCGCGGTTAAACTCAAGATGAACCCCATAAGGTCTGAACTTGAGGGTAAAAGGATAGTCCTTGTGGATGACAGTATTGTGAGGGGGACCACCTCAAGGGCCCTCATCGATATCATAAGGGATGCGGGGGCAGAGGAGATACACCTGAGGATAGGATGTCCACCCATAAAGTCCCCATGCTACTACGGTATAGCAATGGCAACCAAGAGGGAACTTATAGCATCCGACAGGGATGTTGAGGAGATAAGGAAGATTATAGGTGTTGACTCACTGGGCTACCTCAGCATAGAATCCCTGGTTGAATGCATAGGTATCAAGAAGGGCTTCCTCTGCACCGGATGCCTTGACGGTGACTACCCCACACCCCTCCCCAGGAATATCAGGGAATACGAGTCAGTAAGGTCATGCCTCTGATTCTTTCACATGAATCTGTGGTTACCATGCCTGAACTTCTATCACCTGCAGGAGACTTCCCCTCCCTCATGGCTGCCCTGAAGGCAGGTGCTGATGCTGTCTACCTTGGCCTGGAGGGCTGCAATATGAGGGCAAGGGCAGGGAACTTCACGGTCCATGAGATAGAGGAGGCCGTTGAGAGGGCCCATGGTTACGGTGCACGGCTCTATGTATGCACCAACACCTCCCTCAGGGATGAGGATGTTGAGAGGCTTGAACTCATACTCCCTGAACTTCATTCTGCCGGTGTGGATGCTGTCATAGCATCTGACCTTGCAGCAGTTGACCTTGCAGCAGATAACGGTCTGGATGTCCATGTGAGTGTCCAGGCAAACATATCAAACACCCGCAGCCTCCATGTACTGAAGGATATGGGTGTGTCAAGGGTTATACTGTCAAGGGAACTTTCCCTTAATGAGATCTCCGGTATAGCATCATCATCACCCATCGAGGTGGAGGTCTTTGTCCATGGAGCCCTCTGCACAGCCCTGTCAGGGAGGTGCTACCTGAGCTCATACCTCTATGGGAGGAGCGCCAACTGTGGCGAGTGCCTGCAGCCATGCAGAAAGAAGTGGAGGCTTGTATCCGAGGATGGTGAGTTTGAACTTGAAACAGATGCCTCAGGTTACATAAGAACTTACCTCCTAAGCCCCAGGGACCTCTGCATGATTGAACACATCCCAGAGCTCCTGGATGCAGGTGTATCCGCCCTCAAGATAGAGGGGCGCGGCCGGCCCGCAGATTATGTGGGGACCGTTACGGGTGTGTACAGGGAGGCGGTTGACAGGTACCTTGAGGGTGAATGGAGGTTTGAGGAGAGGTGGCTCCGGGAACTTAAAAAGGTGTTTAACAGGGGCCTTGGAAAGGGATTCTATTTCTCAGAGCCCGAGGCAGGGAGTCCGGGCAACGTCTCGGATTATGTTAAGCTCGATGTTGGGGAGGTTGTGAACTACTACCGGAAGGCAGGCGCGGCCGAGGTGCGACTCTGGAGACCCCTAAAGCTGGGGGATGAGATAATAATCCAGGGCAGAACCACCGGCGCCCTGATACAGAGGGTTGAGTCCATCCAGGTAGACGGCTGCAGTGTGGAGAGGGTTGAGGATGGACATGCAGGGATCCTTGTATCAGGGAGGGTCAGGGAGGGGGACCTGGTCTACAGGAGGGTCCCAAGGGACCGGGGATGATCCCAGGGCTTACCCTTTCTTTATTTTCGAGGTGCCGCAGCCCTCCCATGACTTCTTCAGCCCTTGAGGCTCTGAAGGTTCATAATCTTATTTATCCCTTGGTGCGGTCTATAGCAGTTTAATGCTTCTTCAGCCCTTGAGGCTCTGAAAAGCCCAATGACCCACTTCACTGCTCACTGATCTTCAGCTTCATGGGGATATCCGGCAGGGAAACTGTTATTTTTCAGGTCAGATAAAGTACTGTTAATGGGGTGAATAGATGATAAAGGTAAAGGATGCAATGCAGAGTGATGTTATAACCGTTAAGAGGACGAACAGTATCCATGAGGCTGCCAGGGTACTCAGGGAGAACAGGATCAGCGGGGCTCCTGTTGTTGATGATGACGGGAAACTTGTGGGTATAATAAGTGAAGAGGATATAATGAGGCTCCTGGAGGTCCATTCACCAAGGCTCAACCTTATACTCCCATCCCCACTGGACCTTGTGGAGCTTCCCATCAGAATGAAGCATGAGTATGATGAGATAGCCAAGGGGATAAGGAAGGCTGCGGTGATGCTTGTTGAGGAGATAATGAAGGAGAAGGTCATCACGGTCTCCCCCGAGGCATCTGTCTCTGATGCAGCTGAACTCATGGATAAGCATGATATAAAGAGGCTCCCTGTTGTTGATGAGGATGGAAACCTTGTAGGGATAATCACAAGGGGAGATGTTATAGGGGCCTTTGTTAAGTGAGCAGGGTGTGCCAATGAAGAGGATAGCCATTTATGGTAAGGGAGGTATAGGCAAATCCACCATCGTATCAAACATGGCAGCAGCCTACTCATCAAGCTACAGGGTCCTTGTGATAGGCTGCGACCCCAAGGCAGACACCACCAGGACCCTGTATGGACAGAGGATCCCTGCGGTCCTCGATATCATGAAGGAGAACCGGAAACCTGATGTTTCTGATGTGGTCCATGAGGGCTTTGGTGGTGTGAGGTGCGTTGAATCCGGGGGTCCTGAGCCGGGTGTGGGATGTGCCGGGAGGGGTGTTATCGTTGCAATGAACCTCCTTGAGAGGCTGGGTGTCTTTGATGATGACCCTGATATAATCATCTATGATGTGCTGGGGGACGTTGTCTGCGGAGGATTCGCGGTTCCCCTCAGGGAGGAATTTGCCGATGAAGTCTACATTGTGACATCAGGTGAGTACATGTCACTCTATGCTGCAAACAACATTGCAAGGGGTGTAAGGAAGCTCAAGGGCAGACTTGGCGGGGTTATATGTAACTGCAGAGGTATAAGGGATGAGGTTAAGATTGTGGAGGCCTTCGCATCCAGGATAGGATCCAGGGTTATCGGTGTTGTTCCAAGAAGCCCCCTTGTGCAGGAGAGCGAGCTTGAAGCAAAGACTGTTGTTGAAAAGTTTCCTGATTCAGACCAGGCAGCTATTTACAGGGAACTTGCGGATGAAATCTATGGTAACACAGACTTCACGGTCCCCGAGCCCATGGATCAGGACGAGTTTGAGGAGTTCTTCAGGAGATTCATTTATTCAAAGGATAATTAATTATGGGGAGGTGTTTTTTGGAGAGATATGTTCAGCTTGGCATATTCCATGCCATTACAGGGTCCTGATTGTTCTGCCGGCCGTCTGTCATTCTATCCCTGGGGGCATCATCGGCCCCGTGCCTCCATGGTATTCTGTCCTGAAGCTAATATTTGGGGTTCTGATGCTTGGCGCCGGCATTAAACTTTTAAGGACATGATGCCGGGCGTCTGGAGCATGTGATCACAGGTTCCATTCACTCACCCTGGCGCCGGAGCCCTCCATTGCCTCAAGCACGGCACCTGTAGCATCATCAAGGCTTTCGAAGTAGTGGAGGTGTGAGCTGCACCGGCAGTCCGAACACCCGAAGCCAGTTACTGAGGATGGACCATGGAGCTTCTCTGAGATGGTGCATTCAAGTCTTCGTTCATCTGTGGTATAGAGGACCCTTTCAACCACAGCCTCCCTGAGAAGGTAATCTATATGCCACCTCAACCTTTTTTCCTTCTTAAGGTGCCTCCTTATCCGTCCTTCAAGGGAACCGAAACCTGAACCAACATAGACATAGAATCCCTTCTGGAAGACCCTTCTACCAAGCCTTCCCACATCCATCTCTGATCCATCGGACCTTATGATGAGGCAGTATGTACCCTTCATATGAATCATATAATAATCATGTTCAGACATCTATCAATTAAGTCAATCTGCTCCCGTTGAAGTAATACTCTTCCATGGTATTATCACAGCAAGAAAGTTTTAGTAAAATTTATATTTTTCATCGGTAATAACTTATTCTGGTTTCTGCAGGGTTAATCTGGGTGATGCCTTGTGGTGGCAGATGGTTGCTTTAGATAACAGTGATAAGCATGGTAATGATGGGGCAATGAAATATCAGTTTCCCACATAGGGAAGTGGCAGGACGCGCTTCAATGAAAAATTATCCAGGTGGGGGCCTGTGGGGAGGTGTAATGATGTGTCCTGTCTCTTAACTGTTTCTGAACCCTGCAGAAACCCCATGTTTCTGGAGGTGGTTAAGTGGGAGGGATGAGATATACCCTGAGGGCTAGGGGTCATCCGAATGTTTCTGCCAGGCACAGGACAACCCTTGAGGTTACTGTGGACCCGCAGATAGGGAAAACAGCCGACTGTATTATAGGTGTTTCATCATCTGATTCAGTATCAACAATTCCTGAGGAAATTAAAAGGGCCATAAGGGATCCTTCTGCAAGGATAAGACTCGTTTTACGTACTGAAAATGGATTCGATGAGGTGAGGGGTTACGGGCACCCTGACTTAACCCTGGACCATCCCACCGATATTGTCTGCCGCAGGAGCAGTTACATATGCGGCAGGACCCTCATGATAGGGGCTGATAAGGCAGCCTGTGATCTCAGCGAGGAACTTGTAAGGGATCTCATGGAGGGCAAGGAGCTTACAGTGGAGATAATAGTTGAATGAGCTGCCTGGATATTTACAGTTGTTGTGGTATTTTTTTCCTGCTCATCAAAGAAACAGTTACTTTAATTTTTTTATTTGTGACTTAATGGTTTGGTCCAAGAAATAGTTACTTCATTTTTTTTATTTCCCACTTAATGATAGTATTTGAATAGTGCAGGGGACGGGATTCGAACCCGCGAAGGGACTCCCCCACTAGGCCCTCAACCTAGCGCCTTTGACCGCTCGACCACCCCTGCATATGAGAATGAGTGCTGATCGGGGAGTGAAACAAAGTATCTACATTTTTATATTTAAACTTTGCGGTGCCCCGGCACAGGTTTTTATACGTGGCATGTAAAATTTTTATCATAAACCAAGCAGATCAAATATCTGGATGGATCAATATGGAGCCTGTAGCATTGGATGCTCTGAGAAAGGCAGGGAATGATCTCCTGGTGGATATTGAGGTATCACCGGGTTCTGGAAGATTTGAAATAGCATCATATGATGAATGGAGAAAGAGACTTGTGGTTAAGGTAAAATCACCCCCTGAGAAGGGAAAGGCAAACAGGGAGATCATGAAGGAGTTCTCAAAGATTTGCGGTAAAGATGTTGAGATCATATCAGGTCATAAAAGCCGACATAAGACCCTCAGAATATATGGTATGGATCCTGAAGCCTTTCTCAGCCTGCTGCAGGAGTTCTGAAGTAATATCTGGCTCATGAATGTATATGATTCATTTAAGTGTAAACAATTTTCATGGAAAAATATATTAGTAAGGTTTTAGAGAAGATGTAACTGGAGGTTAGACATGATTTCAACAGTTACAACGACAACAACCACCACCGTGACGACTGCAGATGTCATGACATACAGTATAATAGCAGTGCTTGCCCTTATAGGGTTCCTTGCTGTGAAGGAGGTTCTGGGCTCCGATGAAACAGGAAGCGAAAGGATAAGGGCTCTGGTTTCAGGTTCGAATATAGCCATTCTACCGTTGCTAATAGTCTTCGCAGCCATCGTCATCTACAGGGTTCTTACAATTGTCTAGGAGGATTATGATGAACAGGAACGCTATAATATTGGTGATAGTCGCCATCCTTATCATTGTGGGTGCCGCGGCTTTCATGATGAGACAGCCAGCAAATACAGGTACAGTGACGGCAGGAGACACCCTCCTTGCAATTGATAACCATGCAGCCGACCATCAGATCCATGCGGTGATGGTCATAGAGAATGTTTCAAAGGCTGACGGGACCCTTACAAACATCTACGCTGATTCATGGATCCAGCCCGGCGGTAAGGTCCAGATGGATATTTCAAAGGAGCTCGGCTATAATGGGTCACTGCCATCAGGAACAAGCTTCACAATGAAGATGTGGTGCGACCCACATGGAAACGGCACAGGGAATGCAACACTCAACATGACCGTCCATGGGGGAACAGCAGACAAACTCATGGATGAAACCAGGGCATATCTGCTTACAGCATCCCATGAATTCTATCCACTCTCAAGTATAACTTCAGACCAGATTAACACGACCCAGGACCCTGCTAAGGGGGCGGAGTTCCTCAAGGGGATACAGTCAATCTATGTTGAGTTACTGATAACAGTAAATCCCGATGGAACAGTCACGATAACGCAGCTCACACCTCCAGTCCTATGCAGTCTCGCAGCAGGTGGTTAAAAAAACTTTTTATTTTTTTTTAAGTATAAGGAGGTTTTTTATGAAGGCAGTTATACCAGCGGCTGGCCTGGGAACCCGTTTTCTCCCTGCAACCAAGGCACAGCCCAAGGAGATGCTACCCGTATTTGACAAACCCACAATACAGTACGTTGTAGAGGAGGCAGTGGCTTCAGGTATAGATGATATCCTGATAATAACCGGTAAGGGTAAAAGGTCAATTGAGGACCACTTTGACCGTTCCTTTGAACTTGAATACTTCCTTAGGAAGAACAACAAGACAGAATACCTTGACGAGATAGAGGCAATATCTGAACTGGCAGACATCTACTTTGTCCGCCAGAAGGAACAGAAGGGCCTGGGTGATGCAATATACTGTGCAAGGAAACATATAGACGGCGAGGATGCCTTCGCAGTCCTCCTGGGTGATACCATAACCTCGGCGGAAACACCCTGCACACGCCAGTTAATGGACATCTATGAGAAACATGGTGCCTCTGCGATTGCAGTTGAGGAGGTACCACGTGACAGGGTTGAAAGGTACGGTATAATCGATGCAGAGCACCTGGGCGGAAACCTCTACAGTATAAGGGACATGGTTGAGAAACCGGCCGTCAGTGAGGCGCCATCAAACCTTGCGATAATGGGGAGATACGTCCTTGAAAGCGAAATTTTTGATCATATAAAGAATATACCTCCAGGTTTTGGAGGGGAGATACAGCTGACAGACGCCATGAGGTGTCTTGATAGGGTTTATGGATGCGTTTTCAGGGGCAGGACCTATGATATAGGTAACAAGGTTGACTGGCTCAAAACATCCCTAGAATTCGCACTCCTTGATGATGATATAAGGCCAGAACTCATGGAGTATCTTGAGGACCTCATGCAGGTACTGAAAAAATTTTATTGATCAACCTTCAATGGTTTTTTTCTTTTCCATGGTTGAGTTTTGTATCTCTTCCCATTACCATCCTCCACCTGATTTTGCATCTCCCGGCCATCTAGAGGAAAGGCATCACAAGGAACAGAATAGAGTTTGATATCCCGTGGGAAACTGTTATACCGGATATGCTGTCGGTTCTCTGGAAAGCGAAACCATAAACAATGGCCACACTGAAGACAAATATAAGGTCGTAACCGGACTTCCAGCCGACGTGAAGGGCTGTGAATAACAGTGATGCATACAGAAGCCCAGGCAGCGGCCCCATGACCTTCTCAGCATTCCTCTGAAGTATACCCCTGAAGAGGAGCTCCTCTGCAAATCCGGTCCCTATCAGCATCACAAGAAAACCCGTGAGGAAGTTGACCGGGCTGAGGGATGGTATGAGGGCATCGGGTCTCAGTATCTGGTATTCAATATAACCCATGGGGAACCCTGTAAGTGCAACTGGCACCTGCCATCGCAGCTTCCTCAGGTTTAACCCAACCTCATCCATTGTAAGTTTCTGAATCCTCATGAGGGCCCCCGATGCAGCAAAGAGGGGCAATGCTATGATGATGTACCAGTAGAGGTGTTTCACCGCTCCAAGGGGCATTGAAAGACCTATGATCCTTATGAGGGGGAGCATCATCATGGTGGCAAGAAGAACCCTCATCCTCTTCTTTGAGAGGGATGAATGGATGAAGAGGGCAAATAGAAGTCCGGTATGGAGTACAAGGCCAGCCTTGAAGCTGATGAATGATGTTAAATACTCTGCGAGTATGATTAATGCCAGATAAAGCAGCAGAACCGATGTATTGTATCTTATAATTTCAGATGAAAGCTGCTCCTCAAGGTCCCTTATCTTGGCGTAGGTTACAAGGGCCCTGACCTTATCCTGTGTCTTCATGCAGATCCTGTTATAGTACTGGTAGGCCTCAAGGGCTTCATCATGTTTCCCAAGCTTTTCAAGGACCTTAGCACTTCTAATAATAGCTTCTGACTCATTTTTAATGTCATTCATCCTCCTGAACCTGGATGCAGCCATATTATAGAACCAGTGGGCCTTCCTGAGCCTCCCCTCCATTTCATGGGCCCTTCCAATGCACAGTGAAACATGGGCCTCCATAGGGTCCCCCTCTTCCCTGTAGAGTTCAAGGGCGTTCTCATAGTTTTCAAGGGCAAACCCTATTTTCTTAAGCTTGTGGTACTCCCTGCCGATCCTGAAAAGGGTGTCGGCGGTTTTTTTAACATCTCCGGCTTCAGCGAAGTCCTCTGCCATCCTCTGCATGTTTTTAAGCCTGTTAATGTAGTTTTCAGGCTTTATAATCCGTCTTCTCTCCAATTTATCACCTAATTTTCCATGACCATCCTATGGAAAAGCTCACCATCCACGTGCAGATCAAGCTGACCCGCAGGTGGCAGGGATGACTTTTCGAACCTTTTAACATCCTGGAGGATACTCATATCAAGTATCGCCTCCATGGACCGCACACCGTGCCTGTACTCTGGTATCTTTAGGAAGGCGTTTAAAACTTCCCTGTCTATCTGATGAAATGCATCAATAAGGTCTTCCTCGTCCCTGAACTGTGATATGTTGAAGTTCAGGTGCTCGATCCTTTCAGGGTCAACACTTGCAGCCAGCTGTTTCACTGCAAATGATTTACCTGCACCGGGCGGTCCGAATACTCCGATGCACAGGGGTCTTTCAGGATTCTCAGTCTTAAGGTACTCAATCATAAGGTTCCTTATGCTCTGATAGCCCTCAATTTCTGTCCGATCAGCGGTTATAAGTTTTCCAAAGTGTGCTATTGGAAGCGGACATCTCCTCTGCCTGTAACCGTTGATAACAATGTGCCTGGAAACTGATTCTATGTCAAATATCGGTGGAGAATCCGCGATTGTCCAGAGATCCCTGCCCTGGTGGGGTATCTTAACGGATCCTATCCATGAAATGTCCCCTGCCTTGAATATGTTCAGGGGATAATCGGGTTTTCGTGTGAATCCCTTCCGGTGGAGGTTCATTGATGCCGTCATCCCGCTCCGTACGGCATCATCAATGTCATGGCCCCTACATATTGACTCTGTGAAACCCGCGGTGAATGCACAGCCATAGCCCTGCATTTTTCCAGGGGACCTTTCAAACAGATTCCCCTCAAAGAGGTGCGGGTGGTAGAATAAGCGCGCATCACTCCCACTGTAGTGCACCGCACCTTCAAGTCCTATCCTCACGACCATGTTAAGGTCCCTTAGATCTGCCATGGCTGGGTTGTTGTTCATCTGCCACATGAAATCCTCTGCTGTCTTCTCCCATGACAGCCTTCTGCTTATGTTTGCACCGAACTCCCGCAGGTCATCCACGGTCACGATCGTTATAAGGTTTCCCTGTGATTATCAGCGAGGTAACGCCAGAGGCTCCCTGTGAAGAGGGGTGATGACATCTTGAGTACTATGAGGGTTTCTTCGTTCCTTAATGAAGAGGGCCATTTATCATTCATTTCCCGGAAACCATTCCCTGCATCATCAATCACAAGGATATCTGCTTCAGAGTCCCTGAATTTAAATGGCATCCCTGGAAGGCCATCTTCAGGTCCAGTGTAACCTAGGAAACGCTTCACATGATAGCCTTTACCTGAATCCTCAAGTTCTGCGAATGAATGTATAAACTCCGATGGATCTGTATTTTCAGGTTTAACCTCCAGTTCCAGATGATTAACCCTTAGGGACGTACTCAGCATGTCTGCAAGAAGAAGAGCTCCTCCCCTGAGGGCTTTTCTTTTGAATCCCAGGTGACTCTTCCAGTTGAACCTGGAAACATCGGCATCCTCTTTGACCGGCCACTGGATCCAGTCAACGGTTATATCCCCTGTTACGGTAACATTCAATGTCATCACCCCTTCTAGCAGTTTTTATATATTCAGAATTCCATGTACCTATTATTGACCCATATGGTAATGTTTTTTTGCTCAGGTAGGTGATCAATTTCTGGCAGAAAAAAGAGGATTTTTGCTGCGATGGATGTTCTCTGGCAGCAGGTGGTTGGGGTGCTGTTTTCTCTGAGTAAACATTTTTATCGTTACTTCATCGGTTTCTGCTATTGTGCCAGGCCCAGGCGGTTTCGATGATCCTCTCAAGTTTTCTGAATTCGGGTTTCCACCCAAGGATCTTCACGGCCTTC
Organism: Methanothermobacter sp. THM-1; assembly: GCF_009914355.1. Classification (NCBI taxonomy): domain Archaea; kingdom Methanobacteriati; phylum Methanobacteriota; class Methanobacteria; order Methanobacteriales; family Methanobacteriaceae; genus Methanothermobacter; species Methanothermobacter sp. THM-1. The sequence continues at coordinate 928,668 of NZ_CP044013.1, read as the reverse complement.
ACGGAGCTTCCTATGAGTTCAGGCGGATCCCCGGGTCTTCGATCATCCTCAACGACCTTTATTTCTTCACCTGTAACTTTCTGGCATGCCTCTATAACCTCCCTGACAGAGAAGCCCCTGCCGTTACCCAGGTTGAATACTCCTTTTTCTTCCCTTTCCAGGTATTCAAGGGCCTGGCAGTGGGCATCGGCCAGGTCCATGACGTGTATGTAGTCCCTTATACAGGTCCCGTCAGGTGTGGGGTAATCTGTGCCGAAGATTTTAACGGACTCCCTCCTGCCCATGGCAGCGTCAAGGACTAGGGGTATGAGGTGGGTTTCAGGGTCATGGAGTTCACCCACATCACCCTCAGGGTCGGCGCCTGCGGCATTGAAGTAGCGGAGGGAGACGTAGTTCAGGCCATAGGCTTCATGGTAGTCCCTGAGTATCTCCTCAACCATGAGTTTGGATCTTCCGTAGGGGCTTATGGGGTTCAGGGGGTGTTCCTCTGTTATGGGAATCTCAATGGGGTTCCCGTAGACGGCACAGGTTGATGAGAACACGAAGCCGGACACACCGTTCTCCATCATGGAGTCAAGGAGGTTCATGGTGTTCATGACGTTGTTCCTGTAGTATGCCCCTGGGTCCTTAACAGATTCACCAACATCTGTAAAGGCCGCGAAGTGCATGACAGCATCAACATCGTATTCCCTGAAGACCCTGTCAAGCAGGGATCTGTCTCCAAGGTCGCCCTCCACCAGCCGCCCCCATTTGACGAATTCCCTGTGCCCCCTGCTCAGATTATCAAGGACAACGGTCTCGTAGCCCATGGATGATAGAAACTTGTTTACATGTGACCCTATATATCCTGCTCCACCAACGATGAGTATCATGATTTTTCACCTTTCAGTTTTTATATAAGATCGTGTTTATAAAAAGGATATGGCCCCTATGTTATCTAAGTGGTGAGGTGTGACTGTGAATTACTACATATTCGCCCTTCTGGCAGCCTTCCTCTTTGGAGTGGCCCCTGTATTCAGCAAGATGGGTCTTGAGGGTGTTAACCCTGGCGTGGCCCTCACGATAAGGAGTTCGGTTATAACGTGTGTCATGCTCTTCTGGGTGATGCTGATGGGAGGTCCTGATATGCTCTCGGAGGTAACCCCCAGGGGCTGGGTTTTCCTGGCCCTTGATGGGATATCTGCAGCCCTCCTGGGCCAGCTCTTCTATTACTATGCCCTCAAGTCGGGTGAAGCATCAATAGTGGTGCCCCTGTGGCATCATTCCCTGTCTTCACATTTATAATAGCACTCTTCTTCCTGGGGGAGAGGTTAACGGCCATGAAGGCAGGTGGACTTGTCCTTGTTGTACTGGGAGTTATACTCCTGAGGGTTTAGGTAATCCCAGAATCGGCGAAACACTCCTCTATGAGGAGAGTGCTCCTTTTAATTTTCGGTTCGTGATGAGATGAAGGTTTTTTGCGGGGCTGCCTGTTTTTTTGGTTAATGGATAGATAGATTTTTATAATTTCACCCTGATAATAAAAAATGGGGAGGTTTTTATGGATATAACTGAAAAGATGGTTGAAGGAGTGAAGGTGGCCTTCAGGAAGTGCAGGGGGAAGCTACGAACGCATCCCGGAGTACATTGAGGAAGTTGCAGGATGGGTTATAGGGAAGGGGCTTCAGATGACCGGCAGGGTCTACGGGACCTACTATAACAGTCCTGATGAGGTCAGTGAGGAGGAACTCAGGTATGAGATAGGTGTCTCCTTTGCGGGTGAAGCAGAACCTGAGGGGAACATAAAAATAAAGGAGTTACCGCCAATGATAGTTCTGGCAGCCCTTCACCAGGGACCCTACACTGAGGTCGGCCCTGTTATACAGGGGATAGTTGAGCATGCCCTCCAGAACAGCTATGAGATCACAGGACCCGTCACCGAGGTTTACCTCAACAGTCCCATGGAGGTTGATGAATCCGAACTTTTAACAGAGGTCCAGATCCCTGTTAAAAGAAGGGGATAGTGTACTTTTATTATCTTTTAAGGTGTTGGGGTTCTTGTTAAAAGAAGGGGATAGTGTACTTTTATTATCTTTTAAGGTGTTGGGGTTCTTGTTAAAAGAAGGGGATAGTGTACTTTTATTATCTTTTAAAAATTGGATAGGGGTTCATGGACTTGGAGGGACCCCTATCAGTTTGATTTCTATTGAATTGGCTGTTATTGAGTGTTTTCCTGTTACATCGGTGTACTGAACACCAAATCCTCCTATAAAGAATGGGTTTGAGAGTGTTGCATCATCACCGAAGTCCATCTTGATCTCCTCTTCGGTGGGTATGTATATTAGGGCCTGGAATTCAACCTCATCGCCGGCCTCGATAATTTCAAAGGATTTATCAAAGTCCTGGGATGAGACCTCAATCTTCCTGGCTGGCCCGCTTCCTGTATTCTTTATCCTGCAGGTTATGGTGACATTTGTCCCTGGCTCTGCACTTTCAGGTCCGCTCTGTGTTGCGACGAGTTTAGCCGCACCTATTGTTTTATTAACCCGCGTCCCGTTTTCAGCTGTCTGGTTGTCTGCTGTTTCACCTGGCCCTGAGAGGAGGTAGGCGCCGGCTGCAGCAGCAACAACCACCACAAGGGCCAGGATAGCAATCTTACTGTCCATAATAAACACCTCCAGTTATGGTATGATGCAATTATAATAAAACCCTTTTGAATAATTTTCAGTGCCAAAGTGGATATACCTGGATAAACATAAATTATGGTGTGATTTAAATGAAAATTGAAGAACCGATTAAAACTACAGTTGAGGAGCTGAGAAGGCTCCTTGATGTGAAGAACCTTGTTGGAGAACCCCTTGAGACAGAGGATAAAATTCTCATCCCTGTAATGAAGATGGGTGTCGGTTTCGGGGCAGGTATGGGTGAAGGAAGGTCTTCTTCCTCTGAAGGAGGCGCTGGAAGCGGTGCTGGAGCAGCTGCAGGCGTTGAACCCATCGCGGTCATTGTCATACTGAAGGATGTCAGGGGCCCCGATGGTGTACGTGTCATCGACCTCAGATCCGCAGGCACCGGCAGAATCATACAGGAACTGGGATCCACAGTTACAGAGGTTATAAAGGAACTCTCAGATAATAAGAAATCTGAGGAATCATCTGAGGAATGAATCCAGAAGCCACGGGAAATCTGATTTCATGCCCCTGAAGCGCCTATGAGGGATTAACATTTTTGAAAGAGTGATCTGGTGGATTTTCACTTCACTGGCCCTCCTGGCAGTCCTCATCATAGTCCTCCTCCTCTTACCCTACAGGATCAGACTCACCGGTTTAAGGGATGGTGAGGGAACATTCCTAACACTTCAGGTGGGAGTATGGAATTTAAGGTTCTTCAGGAAGAGGCTCGGTCCTGATGCTGCTGGTGGGGCTGGAAAAAGGCAGGCCCCTGATATTAAGGCCATGAGGGATTTCACATCAAGGCTCCTGGGTGCAAGGGGTCAGATTCTGCACCTCACAGGGAGGGTCATATCATCGGTTAACCTGGTCTTTCTCAGGGTCCATCTTAAACTGGGGCTGGGGGACGCTGCTGACACGGCCATGATAAACGGGTACCTGTGGTCCATTGGAGCCATTACAGGGGGATCAGGGAAAATTGAAATAACATCTGAACCAGATTTTTTTCATGATGATGTAACTGGAAGTATCGATGTTGAAGTTGAGGTAAGGCCATTTATACCTGCCGTTACCTTTATCCGGCTTCTGGGTAAGAGGCCCTTCAGGGAATTCTTATCCGGCCTTAGAAACCCTGGAAAATAGGAGTTAAATCAGCTTGAGGGTGGATGGGATCGATGGTGACCGGGATGAAAAAACATTACATCCAGAGTCACCGGGTGATAACAGGGGGTCGGGTCTTAAGGGTGGTTATATGGGGAGTATCAGAGGATTGATGGCAAACAGTCACTTGGAGTAGCGGTGTATATGAGGAGTATCTCTGCAACCTGTCCTGCTGAGTTCAATGCAGGGGATAGGAGGATTTTAATATTCTTCAGGCTGACATTTACTTTAATGGGTGAAAATATAAATGTCATTTCAGCTGAACCTATCATGTGTATAGTCTTTGAGGATGAGATGATGTATCCTCTTTGCCTTTGTTGATTGATATGATGATGGAGGGGATGCACCTCTTTGCTGACCGATATGATAAGGATGATAATATGAAGCAGGAGAAGCTTTCAGCCTTTTTCATAATAGCATTTGTCTTTTCATGGATACTCTGGATACCAGTTGCACTGATATCTGCGGGCTTCAGTTTCACAGGACCGGTGGACGCCTTCCTGAAAGGTCCCTACAACCCTGCAGCCTTCGGACCGACACTTGCAGCAATCCTTTTAACCTTCCTCTACGGCGGAAGGGATGAACTTCTAAGCCTCCTCAGGAAGGGTTTTAAAAGGGATTTCCATGGTTTCTGGTGGATTATAATCCTCTTCTTGTTCCCACTCATCACGGGACTATCAGCATTCCTCGGCGTCCTCTGGGGGGACGCTCCACCATCCCTTTACTGGGTCTCCCAGCCATGGATCATCCCCCTGGCCTTCCTTTACATATTCTTCCTTGGAGGTCCGCTACAGGAGGAGTTCGGCTGGAGGGGCTATGCTCTCCCGGGACTTCAGAGGAAATATTCACCGGTCTACGCCGCCATCATACTCGGTTTCATATGGGGCCTCTGGCACATACCCCTCTTCTTCATACAGGGAAGTATACAGTCACAGGTCCCCTTCTGGAGCTTCATGATCCTGATAATCTCGGCATCCATAATATATGCATGGGTCTACAATTCAACCGAGAGTATACTGGCAGTTCTGATCATCCATACCACAGGAAACCTCTCATACTTCCTCTTCCCGGTACAGACAACCATTGCCGGCGGAGTCTTCCTGATGATCCTTAATGTAGCAGCAGCATTCATCGTGCTTTTATTCGCAGGCTCAGAGCTCAGGACAGATTTCAGAAAAAATTAATAATTTTTTAACAGGCAGCACCCTGTTTGGAGATGGTTAGTCCGGTGTCTGTGGCAGGGGTGTGTGTCCGTAAATCGCCGTTTTTATATTTGCTTCAGTAGGGGTCAGGACCAGTTACCGTTGGGTTGTCCTCTATCTGGGTCCACTCGGTGAATGAACCCTCATATATCCTGACATCAGGGTAGCCAAGATACCATTTGAAGAGTATGAATTCATTGGTTGCCTCCCTCCCGGTTCCACAGCTGCAGATTATGGTCTTATCCTCTGATGCTCCTGCAGCCTCCAGGAGTTCAAGTATCTCCTCTTCAGGTTTAAGGAGGGTTTTATTCTCATCATCCATTAGGGACGCCCATGGGAGGTTAACCGCTCCAGGGATGTGTCCTGGTTTTATCCATGGACCCTGCCCCTCATAGACCTCCCTTGGCCGGGCGTCCAGGACAAGCACGTCATCATGGTCCTTTATTTTCTTGAATTCAGGGTATTCAATGTAGAAGTCCTTCTGTGTCTCTGCAGAGAAGTCTGACTCCTCAACCTCAGGGAACACCTTTGTCACATCACCACCGGCCTTCTTCCACTCAGGGAGCCCCCCGTTTAGTACAAGGACGTTACGGTGGCCGAACCTTGCAAGACTGTAGGCCAGCATTGTCTGCTCAAGGCCATCACCCCACCCCTTGACCTCACCGGGTCCGGTGTACACAACCGTGGGCAGGTCTTCAATGCCTGCCTGATGGAATATCAGTTCAACGGCTCCTTCAGGGATGTACATTGCAGGCGCCATGCCCCGGGGCTCCCGGAAGAGGCCCTCGTTAAGGTATACTGCTCCAGGGATGTGTTCAAATATGTAGTCATGGATGTTTGGCTGGCAGTCAACAATTTTAACCTCATCCATGTTATCCATGAGCCATTCAGGTGTAACCCACCTTACACGGCCGTCTCCCCCGCCATATGGTTCCATAGAATCACTCCAGGCATTTGATAAAAAATATATGGTGATTATTACATATATATTTTGGCTCATAGGGGGAAAAATAGGAAATTGTTCAGAACTGAATGGATGCTGATTTAAATTGATCAGCCAGGTCTATTTTCTGAACCTTTCATCATAGTAGATAAGGCTTTCAGGCTTTCTGCCCCTAACCCTGTCGGCGAAGCCCTGGCACCGGAATTCCTCAACAACCCTTTCAAGGACATCAAGACGTTCTCTGGCCTCATCAAGGAGTCCCTTGGTGATTTCTATCCTGTGTTCAAGGCGGTTGTTCTCATCCTCAAGCCTCTGAACATCCCTCAATTTAAGGTCAAGTTTCAGTACGGTGAGACGGTTAACCTCATCCTGCAGAGAACGGTTTTCGGATCTGAGCTCCTTAACACGACCCCTGCATTCTGCAAGTTCCAGCCTGAGGTCATCTATGATTTTATCCCTCTTCTTTATCTCACCCTTCAGGATTTCAATTTCATCTTCAAGTTCACTCATCCTCTGGCTCCTCCATACTATTAAACTAATATAATGCCTGCTTCTCAGGGGTATGTAGTGTATTCTGGTGGTCATGCGGAGGGCTGAGTCTTTCCCCTTCGCATTTGTTTCTCAGGGGTATGTAGTGTATTCTGGTGGTCCCGTGCAGATCCGGTTAATTCCCATGGATCGTAACCCGGACAGGATGAAGTCCCGGGATCCGGGACAGGTACCGGTTAATGGTCATGGACCCGTTTAAATCTACCGTGCGGGGTATATCGTAAGGGTCATTTCCTGGAAGATAGTTGATAATACTCCTCCCCATCATGGTCTTAACGGGTCTTGTGAGTTTTACATCACCTTCAGCCTTCATCTCAGTATCTCTTCTCATAGCTCAGTTCATGGAATCTTATCCTGATGGAGAGACCACCATCGGTTTCAATATCCATCTCACCGTCCAGCTGGTCTATAAGTGCCCTTATAAGGTACCATCCCATGCTCCTGGACCCTGTGATGACATCGGGTGATTCAACACCCCTGCCGTCATCAGCGACCCTCAGTTCGAATTCTCCATTCAGTCCTTTAAGCTCAACATAGATGTTGCTGGCTTCGGCATGTTTCAGTGAATTACTTACAAGTTCATTAACGATTAAACCCACCGGCAGACTCGTCTCAAGGTTGAACTCGAGGTCCTCAATGCTTGTGTGGATCCGCGGAACACCTGAAGAGGTCTGTCCCTGTGTTATCTTCGAGATGAGGTTTTCAAGGTACCCCCGTATACTGACAGTGGAAAGATCTGTTGAATGGTAGAGGTGTTCATGGACGAGTGCTATGGACCTTATACGGTCACGGCTCTCTGCCAGGATATTCCTGAGTTTCCTGGATTCGATCTGACGTTCCTGGATGCTCAGGAGGCTTGATATTATCTGGAGGTTGTTCTTGACCCTGTGGTGGATCTCCCTCAGCAGGAGTTCCTTCTCCCTGAGGGACTCCATTATCTCTGTCTGATCTTCAATGATGACTATTTCCTCATCACATATACTTGTAACGCGGATATTCGCGTATATGAGACGACCCGACCTGCTGATGAGCCTTCCTAGACCCTCAGTTTCACCTTTCAGGTCATCCGGGTGCATGAGATCCTTCATATTCATCCCCTGGAGTTCTTCGGCGCTGTATTCAAGGACCCTTTCCGTGGCGCTGTTACAGTCCCTTACTCTGCCATCATGGTTAAGTGATATTATAGGAACCGGGGCGCCTTCAAATATGCTCCTGTAACGTTTTTCACTTATTTCAAGTTCCTCCCTGGCCTTCTTTATATCGGTGATATCATCACCTGCTATTATGCTCCCTCTTAATTCACCATTTTCCCTGAGGAACCTCACATTCCATGAAACAGTCTTTCTTCTGCCTTTAAGGGTCAGTATGTCGCCTTCAAGGCGGTAACTATCATCCCCCTGCTTCAGGTGATCCTGATACAGTTTTAGGCGCCATTCTCTATCCTCTGGAGGTACGAAGGTGAGGAACCAGTGTTTCCCGGTTATCTCATCCCTTTCACCTTCAAGGATCTCAAGGCCCCGCCTGTTTATGAGCTTAACACGGTCCCGTTCATCAAGGACCATTATAAGGGACCCTGCAACATCAAGGTACATCTCTGCAGTTTTCCTTTTAGATTCAACATTCTCAAGGAGTTTGATGTTCTCCTTCATTGAGAGGTGCTGTCTTCCGGTGAAAAGAAGTATGATGAGCCCATACGCAATTATAACCTCCTCTGCGAATCCTATTTTGCTTAGTATGAAACCACCCACTTCAAATATTGCAATTGTGGTCATGATATAGAATAAGAGGACAAAGATTTCAGGAAGGTATGCCGTGATCCTTCCTTTCACTGGACTGTAAACTGGCCTTGACCAGTCCTCCTTGAAGAATTCCATGGCTGCAAGGACTAATATGAGGTAACTTACCATCCACCAGATGTCAGGCATGGTTCCCGCAGGTCTATACCGATTGTTCTGGTGTATGTGAAGATTATGTCTGCCAGGAGGAGGACGGCTATGCTTATCATGAAGAGGTTAAGCGTCCTAGATCTTATGAATCCCATTTTATTTACGGCAAGTTCGAGGAGCATGAAGAGGACCAGTACATCCCCTATGACATACAGGGTTGATATGAATACCTCTGTGAATTCTCCACCACTGAATATGATGGGTTTCAGGAGGAATATCCACAGGAGCGTCAGGGTGCTGACTCCAATTATTGAAAGGTCCACAGCCGTCCGGATCCTTTCAACCTGTCTTTTTATGGGTATGAGGAAAATACCAGCTGCAAAGAGAGGATAATAGAGGAGGTAGAATAGATCCGCAATTGAGGGGTAGGGGTTCTGTCTCAGGATGGACTCGATGATGGTCCAGGTAAGGTCACCAAGGAATGAGAAGAACTGTGCAGAGGTGAGGAGGATGAGGGCCGGGAAAAATTTCGGATAGAGCTTCTTTGAATAGATGCTCACATACAGAAGCCCGATGAAGGCTGCAAGGTTTGCTGTGGGGGTCAGGACGTTAATGATATCCCCCCTGAACTCGGAGAGCTGGGCTATGAGGGCCAGGAAAATCGATGCCGCCACGAAGATCTTCACATACTTTTCCATGGAACCACACCTTGATTATAGTGTATGTTCATAATATTTAAGGGGTTTGAGTTGATTTCAATGAGGATCATGCTGGATCATCCACTGGTTAATGCGGTGATAAGATTTGATGGTGAGAGGATACTGGGTGTTTCACTCTCAGGGGACCATGATGACAGGATAAGTGAAGGGGTGCCGGAGTTTGTCCGTGAGACAGTATTAAAGATGGAAAGGTTACTTGATGGGGAGATGGTTGAGTTTGACCTTTCACGGGTTGATCTTTCAGTCTGCACACCCTACCAGCTGAGGGTGCTCCGGGTTGTCTCAGGGATCCCCTGGGGGTCCACCATGAGCTACGGTGAACTTGCAGAAGCTGCCGGCGGAAGCCCAAGGAGCGCGGGCTCTGCCCTTGCAGCCAATCCCTTCCCCATCATAATACCATGTCACCGTGTTATAAGGAGTGATGGATCGCCTGGCGGCTATCAGGGCGGAACCGAACTTAAGAGAATCCTCCTTAAAAAGGAGGGAGCACTTTAGACAGGAGTTCTGATGTTTATATTTCTGTGGCTGCAGAAAGCTGAGGAAGTTCGGCCCAATGTTAATATGTTTGCTGAAGGCATGGTTCAGTATCTTAATATGTTCGTTATAGGTAAGTTTAACGAAGATAAAGAGGAGATTCAAACCATGGGACAAGGTAAATAACGTGGTAAATATAAACTATATGGTGGAGGGGGAAATATGAAGGGGGATTTTGATCTTTCATCAAGGGCCTACTGGGAAAAGATGGGCTGGGGGATAGTGTTAGGTTTAACCGGTGCTTTAAGTGCTTTGATGTTTGTTTCTGCTGTAACTGTCGGTCATAGCTTTATAATGCCCTATACCGGTGATATTTCACCTTTTTCCGGATCCCCGTGGATTGTTGTTCTCATGACGGGAGCCGGTTGATGGTTGGCATACTGAACCGTTATACACCGGCTGGAGAGATGGATGTCTTCGAAGCATTGAACAGAGGGTATTTAGACCCTGAACCTGTGCCATCCTCTGTCATGGTATCACTGATATCACTGGTTGGTGGTTTCAGTTTAGGACCCGAAGTTACCACGGGTATGCTGGCAGGCGGTACAGGAGCATGGATTTCAGAAAAACGTAAGCTGGATCCTGAAAAGACAAGGATTAATGTTATAAGCAGTATTTCCGGGGCCTGGTCCGGTTTATTTACATCACCCTCTGTCATGATTCTGGTATTGCTGGAATCAAAGCATAAACAGTCAGTGGTCTTTTACGGGACATTACTCATAGCTTTAATTTCAGCTGTGATCGGTTTTGCTATTTTCTATGTGCTCCAGGATTACAATTATGCCCATGTTCTGGGACTTTTATCTCCTCCGGTTTATAAACTGGAGATATGGCACCTGGGAGTAAGTATATTGCTGGGCATACTTGCTGTTCCTGTCGCTCTGATTTTCATAGTCCTGAATAAGATTTTTAAACGCTTCATAATGCCATTGAAGGGTAAACCTGTAATACGCAGCACCCTTGGCGGGTTTTTAATAGGATTACTGGCCGTGGCAGTACCCACTACCTTTGGTTTAGGTACAGAGACAATACCTGTTATTACAGAGCAGGCGGCAGAGATAGGTTTCATTCTCCTCCTGGTTTTCGCATTTACCAAACTGGTGGCATTGAGCGGAGCATTGAACTTTGGTTTTATTGGAGGACCAATATTTTCTCTTCTTTTCGCTGGTTCATGTCTGGGCAACGCCATCCATCAGATATTCTCCCAGATACCCCCTGGACTGGCACTGGGATGTATGATGGTGGCGGTCCCTGCTGCACTTGTGCCTGTTCCCCTCTCTCTGGCGATACTGGTCATTCTTGTAATCGGTCTTTCGCCCCTGAATGCCCTTCCAGTATTCCTAGCAGCTTTAGTTGCTTTTTCTATAACCCGTGGATTATTATTAAAAGGAGTGGAAGAATGATATGCCGGAGTTTGATATTAGAATAGCTGCCTGACGCTGGTTAAATAAGTAGATAACTCAAGAAATAAAAAATAAGAAAGGATTTCCTCACGTTTTAAGTGACCCTTCAAGCTCTGAAAGCCACTTAACCCATTTTTCGTATTCCATGTTTGGAAAACTCATATCTGCATTGGGGTGCATGTACCTGCACAGGGTCAGTGTTCTTATGTGTGGTGCGAAGTGTTTGAGGGTTGAGAGTCCCTGGGATCCAAGGTAGTAGGGAACTCCTATAAAGATCACAAGATCATAGTTTCCCTTACCATCAAATCCTTTCCATTCCGGATTTTTGAGGTTGTTGACTATCTCTATAGCACCTATGACGTTGAAATCATTTAAACCGGCCTTTTTAAGGGCTGAAGCCGACCCTCCAGTTGCAGCTACAGTTATTCCTCTTCTTTTAACGATTTTAACAACTCTTTCGGTTATTTCAGGAACACTGTTAAGAAGTGATCCTATTACGAAAAGGGGTCTCCTTGATTTCTTTATGCTGAGTGCCGTCATCTCAGGGGACCAGACACTAGCCTTTTTTATACCACCATGGGCAGGGTTCCATCCCATCATATCACCGGTTACATTTATATATCATGTGTGACCACTACATATGTAATGATTAATAATGATAATATTTAAAGTTGATGTTGGTTAGCACCACCATCAATAAAAAGTGAAGGGGTTAAACTTTGCCTATGGAAAAATCTAAGATAGGGGATGGGATGAAAATAAAAGGCTTCAACATGTCCTTTGAGGACATAGACTCATTCATCCAGCATAAAAAGAAGGTGAGAAGGGCCCATGAAAAAGAAGTGAGTCTGGACTACCCAGAACTCCGTAAATGGGATATGAATCTCCTATCTTACTTTAAACCATTCTACGCGCCACTATGTGACATGTGCTGCCTCTGTACCTATGGCAGATGCGATCTTTCAACCAACAAGAAGGGTTCATGCGGAATAAACCTTGAGAAACAGCAGGCAAGAACCATCCTCATGATGTCATGCATAGGTGCATCGGCCCATGCAGCCCATGCACGGGACCTTGTGGACATGCTCATGGAGGAAGATCCAGAAGGGAACTCAGATATGACAGTTCAATTGATCTGGTTTCACCCATAATCACAGCGGTCACCGGTCTTAAACCGGAAACAGTCCATGATCTTGACAGAATAATGGCAGCCCTTGAAAGGGAGCTCACAAACCTCATGGCATCGGTACACACAGGACAGGAAGGAGACCACCTGGAATTTGAATCAAAGGCACTTCATGCAGGGATGATAGACACCATAGCCCTGGAGGTTGCAGAGATAGCCCAGATCAACCTTTATGACTTCCCAACAGGAGAAGCAGATACACAGCTGCAGGAAATAGGTATGGGTGTTATAGACAGAGATAAACCAGTAATACTCTGCATAGGCCATAATGTGGCTCCAAGCACAGAAATAATAGATTACGCTGACACCACAGGGGTACTCGAGGACCTGGAGATCTGCGGTCTATGCTGCACAGCACTTGATCAGGGCAGATACTCCCTATCATCAAAGATAGCAGGCCCCATATCCAGGCAGCTCATGTTCATAAAGACAGGAATACCCGATGTTGTTGTCCTTGATGAACAGTGCATAAGACCGGACATACTTGAACTATGCAGGGAGAGGAACATATCAGTAATCACAACAAGTGATAAATGCTCACTTGGATTAGAGGATAGGACAGATGATAACCCCTACAGGATAATAAGGGATATTGCAGAGGGAAAGATACCCGGAGCACTTATAAGGGACAGGGAGAAGGTGGAAGGATTGCTGTTGAACTGGCATTAAAGAAGTCCATGCAGAAATCCTTCAGGACATCTGAAATCCCATCACTCACAGAGTGCAGTCCATGCACAGACTGCAGACCTGGCTGCAATGAAACACCCCTAAATACAGAGAAGGTCACATCCTTCCCTGAAAAATCACTTGAAGACTGTACAGGATGTGCACAGTGCGACAGGACCTGTCCTGCCATGCTACCAATATCTGAAGCCATCAGTGAGGCAAGGGAAGGAAATCATGAAGCTCTTGAGGAACTCTACAGGGCATGCACAGGATGCGGGGTCTGCATTGAGTCATGTCCAGAGAAAATACCCATACTCAACCTTATAATGCACGGGGCTCGTGAAAGGATAAGAAAGGAAAGATACCTTATAAGATCAGGCAGAGGCCCTATTCAGGATATAGAGATAAGACGCGTTGGAGCACCCATAGTCTTCGGTGACATACCAGGAGTCATACTACTTGCAGCATGCTCCAATTACCCTGATGGTGAGGAAGATGTTGCGAAAATTGCCGATGAGTTCCTTAAAAGGGGTTACATAGTCATGGCTGCAGGCTGCGCAGCAATGGACATAGCACTCTACAGGGATGAGGAAGGAAAAACCCTGTACGAGAAATATCCCGGTGACTTTGACAGGGGAGGGCTTCTTAACCTTGGACCCTGAGTTGCCAACTCCCATGCCATAGCAAGCGCCATAAAGATATCCAACATCTTTGCCAGGGTACCCCTTGAAAGGAACTTTAAGGAGATATCAGACTACATCCTGAACCGTATAGGTGTCTGTGTTATAACATGGGGTGCCATGAGCCAGAAGGCCTTTGCAATAGCAACAGGCGCTAACAGATGGGGAATACCCGTCATAACAGGACCCCATGGATCCAAGTATCGCAGACTATACCTTGGAGAAGAAGAAAGGGTTATAAATGACAGGAGAACAGGGGAAAGGGTTGAATCAGAACCAGGTCCCCCGCACCTCATCTACACAGCCGAAAGCCTGAATGAATGCATGGTGACGGTGGCAAAAACATGTATAAGGCCCAATGACACGCCACGCGGAAGGATGATAAAACTCAGTAACTACATAGATCTGCACATGAAATACTATGGATGCCTCCCCCAGGATCTGCACCTTTACATAAGGGAGGATAATGAGATACCATTCAAACACAAGGATGAAATCCTTAAAATCCTTAAAAAAATGAACTGGAAGCCAAGGAAAGCCCCTGCTGAACCCTCAATAATCTACCAATGATCTGATATGATATCAATAAAATTAAAGGATCCTGAAAGATGCTCTGGATGCGGTCTATGTGTGGTAGCATGCAGAAGGATCCATGGAAGGGAGAGAATAAAGATCTCAGACCAGAGCCCTGTTGTCTGTGTTCAGTGCGAAGACGCACCATGCATGAATTCATGCAGGGTCGGAGCAATCAGCAGGGTCAACGGAGTAACGATAATAAACAGGGACCTCTGTGTTGGCTGCAAATTATGCATGGAGGCATGTGAATACGGCGCAGTTCACATGGATGGTCTTACAGCAGTAAAGTGCACGGTATGCATAGAGTCAGATAACATCATGCCAGCATGCATAGAATCCTGCCCTGATGGTATCCTCACGGTAAGCCTCAATGAGGAACCATGATTTATTTTTTTCCAGGTCCTAGAGGGCATCCCCATTCATCAGGATGGGGCAGCCGCTCGCAAAAATTAACTGCAGGTTTTCAATCAGCGCGGATCCTGCTGATCTGACACCCATGAATCAGGATTTGCCTCACATGATAATAACCTTAAGGGCACATTTTTGACCGTTAACAGCCCCCATAACGGACCTTGCTTATAGCATCCATCAGATAAAGCGGACCCCCTCTATCTTAAGGGGTCAACTTTAATATTATCAAGTGACATAGGTCTACTAGTCACAGATTATACCTGGAGTGGTTCAATGGATTATTACCATGATGAAAAGATGCAGAAACTCTTCGAGATGCTCAAACAGCCCAAGACCATTGAAGAGATTGACTTATCGGTTAACTTCATTAAAAATCTTATCCTGAAGGTTATAGCCACCTATGGGAGTGTGCAGGTCAGCAGGATCCATGAGATAACAGGGCTCCACGTCGATATCCTTGAGGAATGCCTTAAGGAGATGGAAAAGGATGAACTCTGCGCCCCAACCGGTGGAGGATTCCTCTTTCCAAGCGTAACCTACACCATCAAGAAACAGGGCCAGAGCCAGGCCTCAAAGCTCCTTAAGGAGAACCCCTACGTTGGAATGGCCCCCGTAAGCTATGAACTCTACTTCAAGATTATGGGTGAACAGCTGGAGGGCAGATTCCCGATAAACATACCCGAGGAGGTCATCGAGAAGGCCTTCAGGGATGTGGTGGGGAACGAAAGTGCCAAGAAGACCCTTATAGAGGGTGCGATTGGAGGTAAGGGGCTCTTCATCTACGGACCCCCAGGTACAGGTAAAACCTTTATAACCAGCAAGATGTCCGACCTCCTGCCACCCATAGTTATACCAAGATACGTTGAGTTCAGTGAACAGATAATCCAGTTCTACGACCCTGATTTTCATCGAATGTGCCCTGAACAGCCTGAGGACCCGCGATGGGTTAAGATTTACGCCCCATTCGTGTTCACGGGTTCTGAGCTTACAAGCAGGAAACTTGACACCAATTATGATCCCAACAAGGGCGTCTATGAGACATCCCCCATCATAAAGGCCAACGGCGGAGTTCTTCTTGTGGACGACCTTGGAAGGCAGAAGGAGGACCATAACGCCCTCCTCAACCGCCTTATCTTCCCCCTTGAGAACAAGAAGGACATGATCTATGTCAAGGGATCACCGGTCGTTGTCCACACACACTTCATCCCCGCCTTCTCAACAAACCTTGATATAACCATCATGGACGAGGCCCACCTTCGAAGGGCTCCGCTGCACGTGCACCTTGAAAAACCAGCCGTGGAGGAGATAGTTGAGGTCTTCAAGCGCAACCTTGACTCCATGGGCGAGGAATACGACCCGGAAATCCTTGAACGATTCGCCCTTGTATATAAACCGATAGCAGAGGGAGGGGAGGGCCTGCAGCCCACCTTTGCCCATGCAAGGGACATAGCCCAGATAGCCCAGGCAGTGAGGATAAGGAAGGGCGAGGACAGGATAACCCTTGAGACAATGGAGGACGCCCTCCAGCAGCATGTGCTGATAGCCCTCCAGCGCCGATTCACACCGATGCTCTTTGAACGCATAATAAGAAGGAAGGTATGATTTGGAAAAATTTTTATTGGATACCCTGTAATATATGAGAGGCATAAATCTAAGGAGTAATAAAAATGACATGCACTGTTCTAGTTGGAGGAGGATGGGGTGACGAAGGCAAAGGAAAATGCATCACCTACCTATGTTACAATGATAAACCATCAATAATTGCAAGGGCAGGGGTCGGTCCAAACGCAGGCCACTCAGTGGAGTTCAGGGGTGATAAGTACGGACTCAGACTCACACCCTCCGGCTTCTTCCACAGGGATGCAAGGCTCCTTATAGGTGCAGGTGTCCTTGTTGACCCTGAGGTCTTCCTTCATGAAATGGAATACCTATCAAAGTACAGTGTTGCAGAGAGGACAGGGGTCGACTACCGCTGCGCAATAATAGAGAAGAAGCACAAGGAACAGGACCAGTCCTCAAGTTACCTTTCCAAGAAGATAGGGAGTACGGGTACAGGGTGCGGACCGGCAAACGCCGAACGTGTAATGAGGACGGCAAAACTGGCTGGTGAAGTGGAGGAACTCAAGGATTTCCTTGCAGATGTACCCCTGGAGGTCAATGAGGCACTTGATAACGGTGAGGACGTCTTTGTTGAGGGATCACAGGGCTTCGGACTCTCCCTCTATTACGGTACCTACCCCTACGTCACCAGCAAGGATACCACTGCAAGCACAGCAGCTGCAGACGTGGGCCTTGGCCCCACAAGGGTCGATGAGGTCATCGCGGTGTTCAAGTCATACATAACAAGGGTTGGTGAGGGTCCATTCCCCACAGAGATCAGCCAGGAGGAGGCCGAGGAGATGGGCCTTGAGGAGTACGGTACCGTTACAGGTAGAAGAAGAAGGATTGGCCTCTTTGATATGGAGATGGCCAGGGAGTCCTGCATGATCAACGGGGCAACCCAGATCGCTGTTACCTGCGTGGACCGGCTTTACCCTGAATGTGAACGTGTACGTGATTATTCTGACCTCTCAGCCGATGTTAAACGGTTCATCGAGGAGATTGAATCCGAGACAGGCGTTCCGGTCACCATAATCTCAACGGGTCCATCACTGGAGGACACCATAGACCTCAGGGATGAACTCCTCTAATCTGGTTTTTCCTTTTCCTCAAGGGACCAGAACTGGTTGAGGGTCCCGTACCTGCCATGCCTTATGGCTTCCCTGACAAAAGCATCGGCCATTTTAAGGGACTCATGGAGATCGAAGCCCCTGGATAGGTAGGCTGCTGCTGCAGCAGAAAATGAACATCCACTCCCATGGGTGTTGCTGGTCTCTATGAGTTCCCCTTCAAGGATGCTGATCTCACCGTCAAGGAGGATTATATTTTTACCTCCAAGATGACCCCCAGTAATAATAACATCACAGAGGTCACCTATAACCCTCGCAGCCCTGCGGGCATCATCGACTGAGGATATCCTGACACCTGAGAGTTTTTCAGCCTCTGCAACGTTTGGAGTCACTATCAAAGCCTCAGGGAGAAGGTACCTCTTCAGGGCATCAACAAATCCTTCAGATGAGAGCCTCCCACCGGATGCCGCCACCATTACAGGGTCAACAACCATTCTGAGCCTGTATTCCCTTATTTTCTCAGCAACTACCCTGATTATGTCCTCACTGTAGAGCATCCCTGTCTTACCATGGACCAGAGGGAGGTCCTCCATAACAAGGTCGATCTGCTCCCCGACAAAGTCAGGGGGCACCGGAAGAACCCCTGAAACCCTCTTCACGTTCTGTGATGTCAGTGCTGTTACAGCAACCGCACCGTAGACCCCCAGGGCCGAGAAGGTTTTTATGTCACCCAGTATCCCGGCACCCCCTGATGGATCTAGACCCGCAACCGAAATCGCCATCACAACCATCACCCCAGGTGGAATGTCCTTGAAACCTCCAGCCTCGCAGAACCCCTTGAGGGTTTAACTGAAAATTCAAGGCCCTTAAGGTACTCCTTTGTATGTGTACCCTCACCGTGGAGTATGATCTCACCCAGGTCCTCGGCGGTGTTCACGTCAAGGGAGAGGTAGAATGAATCATAGACATGGACACTCATACCTATCCTTTCGGCCTCCATCACGTGCTCAAAGAAGCTGCAGTCACCGAACTTCAGCCCCATGCTGCCTGGTTCAAGGATGAGGGTGTTTGTCCCCCCTCCCTTGGCCGGTGCTATGACGAGGTCGAAGGTCTCTGACCTCTTAAGGAGGTCCCTGACTTCAGCCTTCCCTATCAGGGGGACGTCAGATGGTGTTATAATTATCCTATCAAATTCTGAACTGCAGAAATCCGCCGCCTGCTCAAGGGCCCCGTTAAGGTCCTTCTGACCCTTCTCCTCAAGGATATCCAGGCCAAGGCTGTAGGCGTATTCAAGGACGTCCTCATCTGCGCTGATTACAAGGACCCTGTCAACATGGCTCCGCAGGGCCTCTGAGACGTCCCTGAGCATGGCCCTGAGGAGTCCCTCCCTCTCTGAGGGTGATAGGGTCGGAGATAGTCTTGTCTTTGCATGTGAAAATCTTGATACGGGTATTATGGCGCAAGTCTTCATTGTCCCGCTCCAGGGTAAATTGTTTTAATGAGTGAAAGGATCCTAAGGGGTGAGCTCCTGTTAAGGATTGGGCTGTTGATGTCAGCTGCTGAGAGTTCATCATCTGTAAGCCCGTAATCTGCTTTAAGCTCAGCCTTCACAGCTTCAAGGCGCTCCTTGAGCTGGTAGAACCTCATGTCCCTTTTTTTAACTGCAGCGTACACCTCGCCACGGTATATGTCCAGTTTATCACCCCTTGCAAGTACCCAGATCTTAAGCTGGGTCTTCATGGCCTCATCAGGGTTATCAGGGTTTGAGGATGAGATAACGTCCCTTATGAGGCCGGGTGCCTGTCCTGTGGGTTTCAGTTTGCTCCCGGGGACTGTTCTTTTTTCAGGTTCAGTGCTGTAGGCAGGCACCTCCACCGATGAGCCTGCAGGTACGGTGACGGTTGATGCTATGACAAGACCCCCTGAACCGTCCCCTGTAAGGAGTGTGCCCGAGAGCACCCTTACGGGCCTGTCCCACGAGTTTTTCACTTGAACTGTGTGTGGTATTTCCCCTGCCTGGGTCTTCTGCACAGCCTCTGCTTTACCATTCTGGTAGGCTGCTTCAAGGTCCGGTCCACCCATCACCAGGTAGCATATTCCTCCCGATGATACTGCGAAGAGGAATATGAGGCCTACCACGAGCACTATTTTCAGGTTCATCCAATCTACCGTTTAATATGTTCTTGCAAGGAATGCTCTGTGTTCTGCTTCTCTGCCACAGTTTATACAGGTTCCGGTTCCGCCTTCCTGTATTCCAAGTATATCCACCCTGACCTTCTCTTCGATGTCCTTACCGCATTCCTCATCACCGCACCACATGAAGGATATGATGCCCCTCTTCTCTTCTATGATTTCAGCCGCCTCCTCAAGGGTTTCAGCTTCCCTTATCATGGAGTTCATCCTCTCCCATGCACGTTTCCGGATGTTCTCAAGGATGTCGTCCATGAGCTCCCTCAGGGTGTCCTCTATGCTTTCAAGGTCCGCGGTTGTCTTCTCCCCGGTGTCCCTCCTTGATATGACTGCGGAGTTGTTTTTAAGGTCCCTGGGGCCGATTTCGATTCTGAGGGGGACTCCGCGCATCTCCCATTCATAGTACTTCCTCCCGGCCCTGAGGTCCCTGTCGTCAAGGTGGGCCCTGAAACCTGCTGATTCAAGCCTCTCCATGAGGCCTCTGCAGGCGTCAAGGACCTCCTCCTCGGCGCCCCTGAATATCACAGGGACTATAACCACATGGTAGGATGCAACCTCCGGGGGGAGGCAGAGACCGGATTCATCTCCATGAACAGCTATCACCGAGGCTATAACCCTGTCAGAGAGACCGTAACAGGTCTGGTGGACGTATTCATGTTCACCGTCAGGGTTTTCGAATTTTATGTCGAAGGTCCTGGCGAAGGTCTGGCCAAGGTTGTGGACAGTGCCTATCTGGAGGGTTTTTCCATCGGGCATGATGGTGTCAAAGGCCATGGTGTAATCTGAGCCAGGGAACTTGTCCCATGGGGGCCTCTTCGTGATGAGGTATGGGATTCCAAGGGCGTCAAAGAATTCCCTGTAGATCTCTATGGCCCTTTCAACCTGTTCCTCGGCTTCAGCGGCACTTGAATGGATTGTATGGGCCTCCTTGAAGGTTGTTATTTCACGGACCCTTATAAGTGGCCTTGTATGTTTTGTCTCGTACCTAAAGGTGTTAACCACCTGGTAGAACCTCATGGGGAGGTCGCTGTGTGAACGCACCCAGAGGGCGAACATTGGGTACATCACGGTTTCGCTTGTCGGCCTCAGGGCCAGTTTCCTCTGGAGCCTGGTGAGGCCGCCATGGGTCACCCAGTATACCTCGTCCTCAAAGCCCTTTACATGTATGGACTCCTTTGCCAGTTCATCCTCGGGTACAAGGAGGGGGAAGAGGACCTCCTCATGGTCCCTGTCAAGGATGTCCTTCAGGATTTTAAGGGTGTTCTTCCTGATCCTGAAACCGTGGGGCATCCAGACGTGCATTCCCTTCACAGGATACCTCTGATCAATAATCTCAGCTTCCTCTAAGATGTTATGGAACCATTCACTGAACTCTGTCATTTTTTCACCATGATAACCGTTAGGGTCTTCTTGATAATTTCACAAAAAATATATCCTTTCGCGGGAGATAAACACCAATCAGAAATTATTTTATCACCAGTACTTAAATAATATACTCCATCAGAGGGTTAACATGGATCCAAGGAAAATTCAGTTACCGAGGGAGATATACACGGGGCCGGGTGTTATAGGAGAGACCGGTAAGATATGCAGTGAACTAAGATTTAAGGGGAGGGTTGTGGTTGTAACAGGCCCCACAACCCTTAAAATAGGGGGTGAAGCTGCAATTGAGAGCCTCCAGGATGAAGGCTTTGAGGTTGATCAGGTAACCGTCAGGGAGGCGAGTATGGGTGATGTGAAGGATGTCCAGGATCTTCTGGACACGGCATCCCTTGTGCTTGGCGTGGGGGGCGGTAAGGTCATTGATGTTGCCAAGATGGCCGCAACCCTCCAGGGCATCCACTTCATAAGCGTCCCAACAGCGGCATCACATGACGGGATAGCCTCCCCCAGGGCCTCCATAAAGAACGGTGAGGGCACAGCATCCCTTGAGGCCAGTTCACCGATAGGTGTGATTGCAGACACCGAGATCATAAGCAGGGCGCCCTTCAGGCTCCTTGCATCGGGGTGTGCGGATATAGTGTCAAATTACACGGCCATCATGGACTGGAAGCTGGCCCACAGGCTGCTCAATGAAAGGTACAGTGAATCTGCAGCGGCTCTTTCACTCATGACAGCCAAGATGATAATCAGATCTGCCGATGCAATCAAGGAGGGCCTTGAGGAGAGTGCAAGGCTCGTTGTAAAGTCCCTCATAAGTAGCGGGATTGCTATAAGCATCGCTGGAAGCAGCAGACCCGCAAGTGGCTCCGAGCATAAGTTCAGCCACGCCCTTGATGTCATCGCACCCAGACCAGCCCTTCATGGTGAGCAGTGCGGAGTGGGAGCCATCATGATGATGCACCTGCACGGGGGGGCTGGCAGTTCATAAGGGACGCTCTCTCAAAGATGAACGCCCCTACCAACGCATATGAACTGGGCATAGACCCTGAGTACATCATAGAGGCCCTCACAACAGCCCATACGATCAGAAGGGAGCGTTACACAATCCTTGGAGACAGGGGTTTAACCCGGGAAGCAGCTGAGAATCTTGCAAAGATAACGGAAGTGATATGATTGATAACTCTTATAGGTGAAAAGCTTGCAAGGAAGGGCGTCAGGTTCCTTTACTGCGGACCTGCAGAGGAATGCGAGAACTGCAGGTTCAGGTCCACGTGCATAAAACCCCTTGAGGAGGGGCACATGTACATTATAAGGGATGTTAAGGACAGGGACCAGAGGTGCCCGGTTCATGAGGGAGAGAAGGTAGTTGTGGTGGATGCTGAAAGGGCCAGTATCGAGACACTCATAGACTCAAGAAGGGCCTTTGAAGGGTCGATAATATCCTTTGAGGCTCCTGACTGCAGCAGGGAATGCAGGATGTATGATCTCTGCCACCCCGAGGGCCTCAGGGAGGGGGACAGGTGCAGGATTGTAAAAAATCTGGGAAAACCTGATAAAAAGTGCCCTGAGGGGCATGAACTGAGGAGGGTTTTACTCCAGCTTACAGATAAATAACTTTGAAGGAGGTTTACATGAATCTTAAGAAGATGGCCGCATTGAGGGCGGCTCATGAGATAAGGGATGGGGATGTTGTGGGCCTTGGCACGGGTTCAACAGCACACTACTTCATCAGGGAACTCGGGAGGAGGGTTCTTGAGGAGGAACTTGATGTCATGGGCATCCCGACATCCTACCAGTCAATGTTCCTTGCATCCAGCTCAGGTATAAGGATCACTGGCCTCAGTGAACACGACCCTGATGTTGCGGTTGACGGGGCTGATGAGGTGGACCCCCAGCTGAACCTCATAAAGGGTGGAGGTGCAGCCCACACCCTTGAAAAGATAGTTGACTCTGCTGCAGAAAGATTCATAGTCATTGTGGATGAATCAAAACTTGTTGATAGACTCGGAGCATTCCCGCTCCCTGTCGAGGTCATACCCGCGGCCTGCAGACCTGTAATGGAGACCCTTGAGTCAATGGGCGCCGATGTTTCCATCAGATCCTGTGAGGGGAAGGACGGTCCCGTGGTGACCGATAACGGCAACTTCGTCCTCGATGCATCCTTTGGGGTTATCCATGAACCAGGGGACCTTGAGGTGAGGCTTAACAGCATACCCGGCGTGGTTGAGAACGGCATATTCTCAGGTCTTGCAGATATGGTAATCGCCGGAACATCCGATGGCTTGAAGATCATGAAGCCATAGTCTATAATGATGGCTTTTATGGAGTCTCGTGGACCTTAAGGTATCCGCTCCGTTTTATCCTTGTGGTTATTCTGCCATCACATTAGAGGGTTACTGTCACGATACGTGCTCTATTTTATCTTGGTGGTTATTCTGCCATCACATTAGAGGGTTACTGTCACGATATGGGCCAGGGGTATTATAACGGTTGTTGTGGTCTTACCACCCCTCAGCTTCAGTTCAAGGCTGAGGTAATCTGTTTCAACCCTTTTAACCTCCCCATAATAGGTCTTTCCAGTGATAAGCGTGATGCTGAGGTAATCTCCTACTGAGGATTTAAGCGTATCCCTGAGGTCAGAACCGCACTTCATGTTTAATGATTCTGCATCCTCTTTAATGTATTTTTTTCTTTCAGATAACCGAAAATCTGGGTTATGCCGAAGAGTGCTGTTAGAAGGAGGACTATTATTGCCCCTGATGAAAGGTTGAACTCATATGAGATCCATAGACCTGCAAGTGCCGTCAGGACACCTGTCAGGGTTGCCTTGACCATTATGTCCTTCATGTTCATGCTGAAGTTCTTTGCAATGGCTGCAGGGATCGTGAGGAGTGCTATGACGAGTATTATACCAGCGGCCTTTATGAGTACAACGACACTGAGGGCGACGAGGGCAAGGAGGTAGAGGTAGAAGGTGTCCACAGGCACCCCAAGGACCTCAGCGTACTCCTCATCAAAGCATAGGGCCAGGAACTCCCTTTCGAAGAGCACTGCACTTGAGATTATGATGAGGTCAAGGATCAGCATGGTCCAGAGATCAATGGGGGTTACCATAAGGATGTTCCCAAAGAGGTAACTGAAGAGATCAGGGGCATAGCCCGGGCTGAGGTTTATGAAGACTATACCAAGGGCCATGCCTGCGGACCAGAGTATTCCTATGGCTGTATCCTCACTGATCCCGGTTTTCCTTGTAACGGCACCCATGGAGATGGCCGCTCCCACTGTGAAGGGTATGGCCGTGGTCACGGGGCTTACACCCATCAGGTATCCGAGCCCAACACCCCCGAAGGCTGCATGGGATATACCGCCACTTATGGAGACTATCCTCTTTGTGACAACATAGCTACCAACAACACCGCAGGCGATACTTACAAGCACCGCCGCGACAATGGCGTTCCTCATGAACTGGTACTGGAGTATCTCCATCATAATCTCACGGCTCCCTGTGTCTTTCAAGGACCCTGTGGGGTATCCCGTGGGCAATAAGTTCAACCGGGCAGCTGTATGCATCCTCAAGGCATCCAAGGGCCTCCTCAACAGTCCCATGCACGAATATCCTGTGGTTGAGGCATGCGATGCTGTCAACGTGCTGGGCAACCGTTCCGATGTCATGGGATACCACGATTATGGTCACATCACCCCTGAGTTCATCGATGATATTGTAGAATGAAGCCTGGAATGCAGGGTCAACACTGCTTGTTGGTTCGTCAAGTAGGAGCAGTTCCGGTTCCCTTACAAGGGCCCTTGCCAGGAAGACCCTCTGGAGTTCACCCCCTGAGAGGTCATCGAGTTTCCTGTCACTGTACTCCAGCATACCAACCCTTTCAAGCCATTTAAGGGTCCTTTCCCTGTCCCTGTCCGTGTAGGATTCAAGTTTTCTGTATGCACCCATAAGGACTGTCTGAAATACGTTTATGGGGAAGTCAGTTTCAAAGTGGCTCCTCTGGGGAAGGTAACCTACCCTGTGCCGTGCATACTCCGGCTTCATCCCCAGGACCCTTACGGTTCCACTGGATGGCTTTATCTGTCCTGTTATGAGCCTCAGGAGTGTTGTTTTACCCCCTCCGTTGGGTCCTATTATGGCCGTGAGCTCTCCTGAGGGTATCCTGAGGTTTATCCCATCAAGTATCAGCTTTCCCCTGACAGCGTAGCTTACATCCTCTATTTCAACTGCAGGAATCTTTATCCCCTCCTTCCGTGGAAGTCTTTTCTTTCTGATTGCAGCCATCAATCCCCCTGATGGGACCACCCATTCTCCAGGGCCCTGAGTATCTTCTCCATGTTTTCAATGTAGTTCTGGTTCAATGGATCCACCACCACAACCTCCGCGCCGATCTCATCTGCAATCATCTCGGCGTTCTTCCTGCTGAACTGGGGTGATACGAATATGACCTTTATACCGGTCCTCCTGGCTTTCCCTATTATATCTGACAGCGTTCCGGGTCCCGGTTCCTTGCCTTCCCTTTCAATGGCCACCTGCCTCAGCCCGTATTCAGAGCAGAGATACCCCCATGCAGGGTGGTAAGCGAGTATGGCCTCGCCCTCCCTCCCTTCAAGGGTCTTTTTCATCTTGGTGTCCAGTTCCCTCAGTCTTTCAAGGTAGAGGTTGGCGTTGTCCTGATAGTACCTGCTGCCCTGGGGGTCTATCCTTTCAAGGCCTTCAAGGGTATTCCTGACCATTATCATGGCATTTTGTGGTGATGTCCATACGTGGGGGTCGTAGGGACTTTCAATGTCTTCGTGGTGTTCATCCCCTCCCTGGGTGGGTATGAACCTGATCCCCCTGGAGGTGTTCACGATAAGCATGTCCGGGTTGATGGATCTGAGCCTGTCAAGGTACTGGGTCTCGAATTCAATTCCGGATCCCACAATGAAGTAGGCGTCCGCCTCTGAAACCCTTTTAAGGGTTCCGGGGTCCGGTTCATAGGTGTGCGGGTCTGCACCTGGAGGTACCAGCACCGTGACCTCTGCACGTTCACCTGCAACGGCCTCTATAAATTCCTTCTGGGGCATTATCGTCGCCACCACCACCAGCTTTTCATCACCACCCCCTGGGGGTTCTGTACCTGTGAAGAGGTACATTGCTGTTACAGAGAGGACCGTGATGATGACAAGTCCCAGTATTTCCTTAAGACGGTGACGGATCATCTTAGCGGTCACGTGTCACACCCCATTTCATGGTTTTATTCCACCCAAGTATACTCTATTCTTATTAATATTTAAGATTTGTTTTAATAAAATTTAACATAATCCATATAAGTAATTATTAAAATATAGTTCTGTATGGTGGTTGTAAGTGTTTCAATCGGTGAAAAACTCCTTGAGGAGATAGACAGGATCAGGGATGACATGGGTTTTTCAGGAAGATCCGATGTGATAAGGACAGCTGCAAGGAGGTTTATAGATGAAAAAAAGAACTTGGATGAGTTAAGTGGAGATATAAATGCTGTGATATTTCTCATACACCATAAAAGGGTTGAGGACAGGGTAAACAACATCAAGCATGACTATGAGGATATTATAAACACCCAGGTCCACAGCCACCTCAGGGACGGGAACTGTCTGGAGATATTCATCCTTGAAGGTGATGCTGAAAGGATAACTGAACTCGCGGACAGGTTCCATGGCTGTGGAATGAAACACATAAAACTCATCACGGTCTGATGGACCGGTTCACTCTGATGTCCCTTCACGGTACTCATGGCTGAAGCCGGCATCATATAGCTTTGAGGCCCTGAAATCTCCTGGCTCAAGGACCCTCCCCACGATTATCATGGCAGTCTTCCTTACACCGGCAGCCTTAACCTTTCCTGGTATATCGGTCAGGGTGCCCCTGATGATCTCCTGATCGGGCCATGACGCCCTCTTAACAACGGCGGCGGGTGTGTCGGGGGGGTAATACTCAAGGAGTTCCCTGCAGACATCCTCAATCATGTGGACACCAAGGAAGATGCACATGGTTGACCTGTGGGCTGCAAGTTCCCTGAGACTCTCACCAGGGGGTACCGGGGTCCTGCCCTCGGGGCGTGTGATTATAACGGTCTGGGATATCTCAGGGAGGGTTAACTCAGCTCCAAGGGCCGCTGCCGCTGCAAATACAGAGCTGACACCCGGTATGATCCTGTAGGGTATGCTGTTCTCCTCAAGCACCCTTATCTGCTCCTTTATTGCACCGTATACTGAAGGGTCACCGGTGTGTACCCTTGCAACCCTCCTGCCCTCGGCACACGCCTTCACCATGATATCGGTGATCTCATCAAGATTCATGTATGCACTGTTGTGAACCTCCGCGTCCTCAGGGGCGTATTCAAGGATTTTCTCATTTACAAGGGAACCAGCATATATAACAACATCCGACTCCCTAAGGACCTTCAGGGCCTTAAGTGTTATGAGTTCAGGGTCACCTGGACCGGCTCCAATGAATACAACTTCACCATTCTTCAGATTACCATCTCCCGGACTACTTTCTATCAATTTTGATCATATCAGGACCTGTAATCCTGTCCGTCTATGAGTTCTATTGCCCCGTAGGGACACTCCTTAACACACCTGCCGCATGCACCGCAGGAGAATGGATCTATAACCGCATGTTCACCCATGGTAACGGTATCATGGGATAACCTCACAAGGGGGCATACGTCCCTGCAGAGAAAGCCGCACTCGTATCCCTGGCAGACCTCAGGATCCACCACTGCATGGGCTCCAGGGATACCTGTGGCCCTCTTAACAGCCTCCCTTGTGAGGTAACCTGCAATGTGGAGGTGTGTATCCCCGAATCCAGGGTCTGTATCCATGGATGCCAGACAGGGATAGTTATGGAGTTTCTCACCTGCAAGGATCTCCGCATCTTCAGGTGCTGAACCAGAAAGTTCATCTGCAATGTAGAAGGTTGAACCGCAGGGAGCGCTCCTTTTAACCCTTACGGATCCTATCCTTGCACCGGATCTTATCTCGAGGAGGGGCCTTCCGAGGCGCTCCGCAAACTCATCAATGTATCTGTCTCCTGAGGGTTCAAGGGAACAGAATGGAACAGGAAATGCAATTCTACCCCTGAACATGCTTTTAATTTCATTTTTAAGGCCATCGGGTAGCTGTGTCGGTGTGTGTGATTCAATGATAAGTGACTCTGCACCTGATTTTGCTGCAATCTCGGCGGCCACAAGGTTAAGGTCCCCCTTAAGACCGGCAGCCACGGTTAGATCAGCATCAGACACCGATTCAGGGACCAGGGATGAAGGGTCATCAAGGAATTCAGGTGTTTCATCAGGATACTCAAACACGGCGACCATACTGGATGCGAAGCCATGCTCAGCCACCGTGTTCACCACCCTCTTCCCGTACTCTCCTCCGCTCACCATTATTATCCTCATGGTAACTACCTGTAGAACAGAATGTATGCCACAATCATCAGTATGATGGCAAGGACAGCGCCGGTCACTGCCATGTTCCTGTCGCTGCCAAAGATTATGGGCACAGGTCCTATCATCACAACACCTGCAGCCTTCACCTCACCCTTCTCCTTTGGCTGTGAAGCTGCAGTGAGGGCTGTGCCAATGAATGTTAGAAGCACACCGACCATTATCAGGATGATACCTGCAGTTATGATTATCTCTCCCCTCATAGTATCCTCCAGGACTATCTATCTGAAACTTATTCCTTATATGCTATTACCCTACCTTCAGCTTAAGGTGCACAGGATGAAAGGTCTGCAGGTAGGTCTTAATATGCTCTCCACCTTCAGTGCGGGCTAAGAGTATGCGGAGAGATCAAAACCGGATTTCAGGCATCTGGATGGGGATGCAACCATTGATATTTTATGCATAAAGGACATAACTATCATGGGGTTGATCTAATGGCCGATTCAAATCTTGAGGTCAGACTTAAGGAATTTTTTTAAGGATAAGGATTACGTGTATTTCGCCTATCTCTTCGGGTCGGCAGCCAGAAAACGTACGGGTCCCCTCAGTGACGTTGACATTGCGGTTTTCATTGATGAATCCTGGATAAACATGAAAGTTTCCGGATTCAGATGGAGCTTTTTGATGGCCTCGTATCCCTCCTCAGGACAGACAGGGTCGACCTTACCATAATAAACGAAGCTCCTCTCCTTTTAAGATACAGTATAATAAGGGACGGCATCCCCATTAAGGATGATCCTGCAAGAAGGTTAAGGTTTGAAAGGAACACCATGAGCTGCTATCTCGACAGAAAATATTACATTGAAAGGCACACAAGACTGGCAATCAGGAGGATTGCAGGAAAAGGATTGATATGAGGGATGAGATCCTGTCCAGACTGGAGAAACTCGGGGAATACATCAGAATACTTGAAGATTATCAGAAACATAGCCTCTATGAAATCAAAGGGGATCATACACTCAGGGCCGCAGTTGAGAGGTACCTTGAGATTTCCATCGAGTACTTCTGGATATGGGGGAGATGATCATTTCAATGGAGGGCGAGGCGACCGGAGACCTAAAGGGAAGTTATAGAGATTCTTGGAGAGCTGGAAGTGCTTCCAGAGGATTTCGTCCCTAAATTCGCGCCTGCAGCAGGCTTCAGGGACATACTTGTCCATATGTACACTGATATAGACGTTGAAAGAGTATATGGATATTTACAGAAAAATCTGGACGATATAAAGCTGTTTGGGAGGTTGGTCGCCCTTTAACTTGAAAAAAACCAGATGTTGGTTTGATATAGGATTTTTTTTGGTTGGTTTCTCTCTTTCTGGGAAAAACAGATGGTGGTTTGATATAGGATTTTTTTGGAGTTTGGTTGCCCTTTACCTTGAAAAAACAGATAATGAACCTCTCAGGGGGGCCATCTAGAGGTACTCTATTGAGACACATTCCCATGGCTGTACATTGGTGTCTATCACTGCATAGATCTCCCTTTCAGGGTCCCTGAAGAGGTCCTCACATCCGAACTCCAAGCCCTCAGACAATTTCACGGGGTAGATCCGGCCCCGGTTGCTCTTCACTATCACTTCTCCTTCCCGGCTTATACCAACTACGAGCTGTTTTATTTCATCCGCCATTTAATGTCCTCCAGATATTTGAGATAATTAAGTCTGAGGTATAATAAAAACCTTTAGAGGCCATGCCCTTTTTCAGCATGTTTTCCTGAAGAACCACTCAGTCCCTCTTCAGCCGGTACTGGGTTGAGCCACCCTGTTTTCGGGATTCAAGGAGCTCGGTTTCAACCATCCTTTCAAGGACCTTTCCTTCAAAGGGGAGGTCCTCCCCCTCTATCCATGATTCTGTACTTGCAAGGGTGTCGTATACCTCCAGGCACGCCATGAGGATCTCTGAGGTTTCAGGTCCCGGGCTGACCCTCTCAACCTCACCCTTTATTCTTCTGGCCGTCCTCTTTAGTTTCTCCTCTTCGGCCTCCGGGACGACACAGAGGACCCTCAGTTCGTTCCTGAGGAAATAGGAACCACGATTCACACTGAATACGTCCTTACGGATCACAAGGCCGCCGGCGTCATCCACAAACTCCTCAAATTCATGGAACCGGTGGGGTCCTCCCCTGAAAACCACCACCATGTACATGACTTTCTATATGTAATTCAAACTACTAATACCTGATAGTAATATTTATATTAAAATTATTATTAAAATAGTTTCATGGATACGAGGGGTGTTCTAACGGCAGATGCCGTAATCTCACTGTTCCTCATCATCCTCCTCACAGGCCTTATCATGTCCACGGCAGCCGAGAGACTTGATGGGGTCTACAGGAGCAGGTCAAACCTTGAGTCAAGGCTCCTCATGGACAGAACAGCCCATCAGATAAACCTTGCAGCTGCAGGAGGACCGGGACACCAGGTCCTGATTGAACTTCCAGGGAGGCTGAACCATACATGTGATTACAGCCTCGATGTAAACTCCACAGGGGTCTATGGCTGGTTCGATGGACGCAGGGGTTTTTCATCCATCCATCCAGTCATCATCCTTGACGGTTACGGTAACCCTGGAAGGGTACGCCTCCAGCCAGGAAAGAGATACCTCCTTAGGAACACCCCCAGGAACGGCAGGACTGCTGTGATGATAATGGAACTTAAGGGTGTGTGAAGATGCACGGCCAGGTAACCGCAGAGTTCCTTATACTGACAGGTATAGGAGTTCTTATTGCAACGGTGATGGCAGCCCAGGCATCTGAACAGATGGAGTTAATCACGGCGTTATCAGCTGCAAGGACAGGTGCTTCAGAGGCGGTATCAGCGAACACCTATGCGGTTTACCCGGCAACCACATTCGATGAGTACAGCAGAGGAAAACCAGAACTCCTCTTTCCTGGGAAGGTAAGGGTAATGCGTATTGAAGTCATCGATGAGGGATACAGTGCCACATACGGGAGGAGGAAGTACAGGCTGAGGGCGTGGCTTTCAGGCCCCCCGCTACCATCACAGCTAAGGGAATCCCTCTCAGACAGGGTGAACTATGTATGCATGACAAAGACAAAGAAGGAAAAACTTGATGATGTGCTTTCTGCTTTTATGCAGGTGGGCCAGATAAGGGCTTCGGGTATCGTTTCCAAGGAAGGACTGCTTATAAATGCAAGGACACCCCCTGACGTTGATGCAAGGATATTCTCAGCCCTCTGTTCCACGATTATGGGGGCCGCAGAGGCCGCCTCAGGTCAGATGAATACCGGAGCTGTTAATGAGATAAGCGTAAGGACTGAAAAGGGCATAATCATACTCAAACCAGCAGGGGAAAAGGCCATATTCACGGCCCTTGCAGAACCTGACGCCCAGCTGGGGCTCCTTCTCTTTGAGATGGAATCACGGGCGGCCCAGGTGGAGGAGATACTCAAGGAGATGTGAACATGAAGAAGACGTACATTCCAAAGCTGGACGACCTTCTCGGCGGAGGAATAAAGGAAGGGTCCTCCATAATGTTCTCAGCCTCTCCTGGAGTTGACTATGAGGCCTTCGGCTATCAGATGCTCAACGGCCGCGTTGAGGAAGGCGACAGGGGCTTTATATTCACCAATGTTTCTGAACCCGACAACATAGTATACGAATTCACATCCTATGGCTGGGACCTCATGAATTATCTTGATGATGACAGTGTTTTCTTTGTTGATGGCAGCTCCCCATTCCTCGGCATGCCATCAGATGCGCGTTACATTGTTGATGACTACTCAAAGATAAAGGAAACCGTGATGGAGGCAATTGATGAAGTACCCGGAGGAATAGCGGTCATAAACAACCTTTCAGTAATAATAGATTATCTTGGCAATGGCGATACCCTTGAAATTGTTGAGGAATGGAACCGGAGGGCTGCAGATAGGAACGTCAACATGGTCTACCTCTTCACGGAATGGGACTATGAACGCGAACTCGTGGATAAACTGAGGGGCATCATGGACTGTGTTGTTGACCTCAAGACCATAGAGGAAAGGGTTATAATAGGACAGGGATTCATGGTGGCCAGTTCAGCATGGTCGGATCCATCAGACACCATGGTGCTGTTCTTCGTTGTTCAGCCAGGAGGCGTAAGGGTCTATGTGCCAAAGATACTTGTAACGGGACCCTACAATTCAGGAAAATCCAGCTTCGTTAAGGCCATATCAACAAAGTCTGTTTCAGTTGATAGAAAGGCCCTCTCAGCGTTCCCAACAACAATAGCCATGGACATAGGACACCTTGAATATAAGGGATTCATGGCAGACATCTTCGGAACCCCTGGACAGGAACGCTTCGACCTCATCCTTGACGTGCTATCAAGGGAAGCTGTAGGAGCATTCATAATAGTGGACTCAACAGCACCCGAGACCTTTGCACGGGCCAAGGAGATGATAAGGAAAACAAGGGCCGAGGCAATACCCAAGGTCTTAATTGCAAATAAACAGGACCTCCCCGGCGCCCTGTCACCGGAGGAGATAAGGGAGAAGATGAAAATCAGCCGTGAAGTGCCGATAGTACCGGCAGTTATAACCGAGGGTAAGGGTGTTGAAGAGGCCCTTGACACGCTCCTCGGACTTCTTTATGGTGGTTGAATGATTGTTAGAATTTCCTCCGGGATCAGGGGATTTGATGACCTCTTCGGGGGTATGGGCTCACTGCCAGAGAACACCGTCACACTGCTCTACGGCCCCCCAAGGTCGGGAAGTCCCTCTTCTCCTATGCATTTGCAGCTGGGGGAGCAGACAGCCAGGAGCCATGTCTCTACATATCGGCAGATTACGGGATCGCTGACCTTAAAAGGAACATGGAGGTCCTTAACATGAACCCTGAGGCACTGATTGAGAATGAACTCCTCTACGTTATAGATGCTGCATCGAGCATCTCAGGGTCCGCGGCAGAGGAGGGGAACACCTACCTCCCATCATCTGTACATAACCCCACAGACATAATGGTTAAAGTTGGAGTTGCCACAAGGAACATCACCCGGCGTTACACCATGTTCCGCTCCGTACTGGACTCCCTCACAACACTTATGGCCTTCAATGATGAGATGCTGGTTGTCAGGGTCCTCACAGCCTACATGATGAGGATAAAGGATGCCGGGGGAACAGCCCTTGTCACCTACACCGAGGGTTCAGCGGACCAGAAGGTTGAGACCATGCTCAAGGCCGTGGTTAATAACATAATACACCTTGATGGCTCCAGGCTGACCGTTGAGGCCATGGTTGGAACAGGAAGACTGACGGCATCCTACACAATTGATGAAGAGGGTATAACTGTCCAGCCATGAGGGATACCATGAGCGGAAACTACACCACGGGTATCAGTGGCCTTGACGTTCTACTGGGCGAACTGGAACCCGGATCAGTTATGATACTCACGGGACCGCCAAAGGTGGGTAAATCTGTGCTTGCAATGGAGTTCATGTACAGGGGCCTGCAGAACCAGACACCCTGCCTCTTTATAGCAGCAGAGTACGGTTATTCTGATCTGCAGAGAAATGCCATGACATTTAACTGGTTCCTCCAGTCATTCTCTGATGATCTGCATGGTATTGATCTCCCCACACGCCTTGCAGGCGGAAGACCCAGGATTCAGGTAACATAAGGTACTCTGCACTCCAGAACACAACAGACATCATGGTGAAGGTTGGTATAGCCACAAGGACGCTCTTCCAGCAGTCAGGCATATTCACCTCGGTCCTTGACTCAGCATCAATCCTCCTGGCATTCAACCCTCCAAAACTTGTCATCAGGGCACTTAAGGCCTACAGCAACCGCATAACCGAGGCCAATGGCATTGCCCTTATCACCTACACCGAGGGAGTTGCAGACCCTGCGCTTGAGGAGGAAATCAAGGAACTCTTTGACATCCACCTCCACATGGACGGCTCCACCCTCTCTGTAGCAGGGGCTGATGGTGTTAATGAGGCACCCTACCGGATAACCGATCAGGGCATGCTCATAGGGTGATTCAGTTTTTCCTGATTATCCAGGGGTTGATATGAGGATAGGTGACGGAAGGACCGACTTGTAATGAAAGATATTTATCCTTCAATTTCTATAATTAATGCTATAATAGTTTCAGGGGCGCTATTTCCATGATATTCACTGTTATAGGGATATTTGATTTTTTAACCGGAGGTGATGAGGGTGACTCCCTCGAGAAGCAGCTCAGAAAACTTGAAGACATCCTTGAGGAGGAGTTCAACACACTTGTAACCATTGCAGGATACTACGCTGATATGGGGGAGAGCCAGGAAGCCCTTGATTACCTTGAAAGGGCCTACAGGGTAGCATCCGAGATGAATGATGAAGAACTCATGGCATTCGCCCTTGACTCCATGGGGGATGTTTATCTGAGTAACCGGAAGGTTAAAACAGCCATGGAGTACTTCAGGGAAGCCCTGCGCATCTACACCTCCGTGAACTCGCCCCTGAAGATGGACCTCCGGGAGAAGATAAAGGAAGTTGAGAAGATCCAGGAGGCCATGGACATCGCAAGCATCAGCAGGCTGCAGGAGGAGGTTGAAGAGGGCGTTGAGGTTGATGTGAAGGCCATAGAACCATTCCTGGACAGACTGGTGGGTGAGGTTGATTCAGCAGGACTCTATTCATCCCATCCTGATAAGGATGCTGTATCTAGGATCAGGGAGGCCTACCAGATTGCAAGGGACATAGGCGATACACCCACAGAGGCCTCCCTCCTCCTGCTCCTTGCAGCATATTCAATAAAAAATGAGGACTTTGAGGAATCCCTGAAGCACATTAAAAAGGCTGAGGATCTTTTCAGGGAGAATAAAAATGATAAAGGTCTTGCCATCTCCCTTGTACTTGAAGGTGTTGTTGATTTCATACTCAACTCCCCTGAGGGTGTTGCATCCACTTTCAGGGAGGCCGTTGAGATCTTCCAGAAACTGGATGAGAAGGCGCTTGAATCAACCACACTGGAGCTCCTCAGTAGGCTCTACAGTTTCTGAGAGGGGTTTATGTGCTTACAATACTGGAGCTCCTCAGTAGGCTTTCTGAAAGGGTTCTTTTTCTTGTTTTTCACTGTTTCTAAAATGGATCAAGTGGAAGTATGAAGGCCAGCATGACACCCAGGAACCCGAAGAAGACACCTATGGACCATACCACCATTACAACTGTTTTTTCCCTCATTGGGCGTCTTAGAATCCACCTTATAAGTGAATTGAATCCCTCAGGGGGCGCGATGAGTTTCCCGTCCTCAGATACCCTTGTTGGCTGGTGCCTGTGCCTCTCAACAACACCTGCACTGTAGAATTTCAGGAGTCCATCGATGATGTTGGGGAGGAGGACTATAAAGGCTATTATCTTCACACGGCCTATGAATGCAACCGAAGCTATACAGGCACCTATTATCAGCGTCCCCACATCACCGGGGAATACCCTTGATGGGTACCTGTTGTATATAAGGAACGCCAGGAGGGCCCCCAGCATGGCCATGGTTATTATTGAGACATCATATTTACCCATTATTATACAGGAGAGTGTGAGGGCCGTCATTGCAATTGAACCAAGCCCTGATTCTATACCATTGAGGCCTGCAAGCATGTTTGTGAGGTTCGATGCGATTGAAACAGCCACCGGCATCATTATCATGTAGAGTATACCCACCTTTGGCGGCGCCACCCATATTATGGGGAGGCCGGCGAGAAACAGAAGGATGAGTTTTTCGCGTGATGATAACCTCACAAGGTCATCCACCATCCCAACGATACCCACAAGGAGGATCACAAGGAGGGTGACCATGAGTTCATACTGGAGGGTGGGGAAGGTGTACATGCCGATGAACATTCCAATGGTAAAACCGAAGAGTATCCCTATACCACCCATCTCTGCAACTATGGGCTTTGATATCTTATGTATGTCGTTCCCAACAACGTTGGCCTCCTTCAGCTTCCTTATCAGCCTTGGCATAACAAGGTAGGTTGAGAGGAATGCCATGAGACAGCATATGATTGAAACAACTATTACCGATGAATATTCCGGTGAAAGACTGGTTAACAATTAAACCACCATTATCCCTATCCTTTAAACTCTGACCCTTTAATCTAATCTTCAGCCCTTCTTAAGTATATAGTATACTGTCCTCAGGGGTATCCCTAGTTTCTGTGATATCATCCTTGCAGGAACACCCCTGTCAGCCATTTCACGGACTCTTAGCCGTGTGTTTTTATCATACTTTCTCTTCTTACCCCTTTTAAGCTTCATATCCCCCTTGAGATAGTAGACAGTTTTAAGGGGAAGGTTGGTGATCCCCGAAACCTGTTTTGGTGTTTTACCCTCCTTCAGGAGGCTCTGAACAAGTTTAACATCCTTCTCGGCATACTTCCTCGGCCTCCCCATCCTCTTTACGGGTTCAACCTCCACTCCAAGTTTTTCAAGGGCATCCAGGTACTTCCTGGAGGTCCTGTGGTAGAGGCTTACCGGACATGTGATCTTCTTAAGATCAGGGTTCTTCTCAAGAATCTCAATTATCCTTCTTGAAGTCAGTGGCTGGTTCACATGGATAGTCTCCGCCATAAAACCACTCAGTCACCTTTAATAATATCAAGAAACATTCTAGCCTTGTCCGTTGATGGTTTACCCAGGTTCTCAATGCTGGCCTTTTCATGAAGAAGTTCATCCACCGTGACATTGAAAAGACCCGCGCAGAGGTCCATGTCGAGTCCGGCTTCCATGTGGAGTACGGCCGCGCCGAAGGCAGCAGGGTTGGGTTTCATGTGAAGCCCCTTCATCTTCTCCTCAATCTCAAATTTCTTGAGGAGCACATCGCCAAGGTTTTCAATGTAGACCATCCCATCCATCCAGTACCTGTTGAGGAGCTCCACGGCACCCTCACTGAACTCATTGAAGGTCCTGGCCTGGTTCCTGTCAAGGACCGGTCTGAGGTTGGGGAAGGGACCCGAGTACTTTGATCTCCGGTCATAGGATGTTCCAAGGTAGTATCGGGCAACATCCCAGAGCACAAGGTTCACTGGCACATCCCTGAAGAGCTCCCTCTTTATCCGGTCCATGGCTTTAAGGTCCCTCTCCAGTGAGGGGATCAGTCCACCATCAGGGCCAGCCAGGCCGGAATCATGGAGCAGCTGGTGTAACTTCTGGATTCTGATCTCCCTGAGCTCATCCTCTGAACCCGTGAATTCAGGAGAGTAGGTCCTGGCCTCAAATACCATCTCCCTGTATCTCCTGACGGATTCATAGTCCCCGAGCCTCTCATGGTAGACATCATCCCTTATTTCCCTTATTATGTCATAGGACAGTCCTGCGTAGGCGATTGCAAGGGAAGCCCGGGTGTAGCGGTCATTGATTATACTCGACTTTTTCCTGTGGAACTGCATGAACTCGATTCTAACATCCGGCCCATACTTCTCCCGGAGCATCCTCTCATAATCATCGTCATCGCTGTCAATGGTGATTCTTCTCCTTATCCAGCGGCCGTCCTCAAGGACCCTTATCACCAGGGTGGCTGATTTCACGGCCCCCTTCTTCTCATTCTTAAAGAGCCGCATTATCTTCTTGAAGGCCTCCCTGGCCCAGAGGCTCAGCTCGGACATCTTAACCATGTAGTCCCCTGAGAGGGGGAGGTATGGTATTATCTCAACCCTGCAGATTGCCGATGAACTGAAAACCGGTTCAAGGGAACCTGAACCACAGGGGCACTCCATCCCATCATGTATATCATCCAGTTCAAATTCACCAAGCCGCATCAGCCTTGAGCACTCGCTGCACCTGAGGAGACCGTACTCCTCGAGGTTACCCAGGGCTATCCTGTGGGATGATATCGCAGAGTTAACCCTGTCAAGGAGGTTCTTCTTGGCAGAAGCCTTCATCCTGAAGTACTGGGCGTGCCTTTTAATGTCATGTATGTCCTCTGCAACTTCACCGGAGTACTGTGCACCGTAACCTGATATTGAACGGAAGGGATACTTGAAGCCCCTGAGCTCCATGGTCTCCTTGAGGTCCTGAAGTTCATCAAGGTTCCCCCTCAGGTACCTGTAAATTTTGAAGAAACCCTCACGTGACCTTATCTCGTCCAGTGTGACGGGCCTGGATTTTATACTTTCAAGGAACCTTTCTGATCTTGCAATGAGACCTGATTCATTCATGGCTATTCTCCACTCAGGCTTCAGGCTGGAGCCCCTGGCCTGTTATCCATCAATATCCCTTCATAGGTTGAGTTCTTGGGGATGGTAAGGACTCATGTCGCTTTTATCCATCAACATCCCCTCAGACGACAATCATCATTCACCGCATCACCCCTCCTATGGGGTTCTGCCGGCCAATGCTTCACATTATCCTTTCACCGACCTCAGCAGCCTGGGGGTCCAGTATGTTCAGTGTCTTACCGGTTGCAAGTACCATGCCCTCTGATTTAACACCGAAGAGCCTGGCGGGCTTGAGGTTAACCAGGACGGTCACCTTTCTCCCCTCAAGCTCCTCTGGACTGTACTTCTCTGCCAGGCCTGCGACAACCTGTATTTCCCCATCACCTGTGTCTATGATAAGCTTCAGCAGTTTATCGGATCCCTCTATCTTCTCGGCTGACATCACCATGCCGACCCTTATATCCATCCTTGCAAAATCGTCAATTGTTACCTCTTCAGACATTGCTTCATCCTCCGCTTCAAGTTTTGATTTCTCCTCCTCAATCGCCTCATCCGGGATCTTGGAGAAGAGGGGCTTCGCCCTCCCTATGACCTGTCCGGGTTCAAGTTCATGGAAACCCCAGGGTCCACCGGAAAGGTTCATGGTCTCAAGGATCCTCCCTGATGATGATGGCATGAAGGGCTCCAGGAGC
This sequence comes from Methanothermobacter sp. THM-1, assembly GCF_009914355.1. Lineage (NCBI taxonomy): Archaea > Methanobacteriati > Methanobacteriota > Methanobacteria > Methanobacteriales > Methanobacteriaceae > Methanothermobacter > Methanothermobacter sp. THM-1. Next base: position 889,559 of record NZ_CP044013.1, on the reverse strand, counting down.
CTCCCCAGGTTGGCTGCCAGGAGATTGCAGAGGTAGAGGCATGTTGCGGCCCTCTCCGGCGACTCCTTAACGGCCTTCCATGGTTCCTGGTCATTGAAGTACTTGTTACCCTTCTTGGCAAGCTTAATTATGAACATGAGGGCGTCCCTGAACCTGAATTCATCGATGAGTTTCCCCACACTTTCATGGGCATCCCTTATGGAGTCAAGAAACTCAAGGTCATCCTCGGTGTATCCTGAGGGTTCAGGCACCTTCCCATCAAAGAACCTTCCAGTGAATGAGAAGGTCCTGTGGAGGAAGTTGCCGAGGACATCTGCAAGCTCATCATTAACCCTCCTCTGGAAGTCATCCCATGAGAAGTCAGTGTCCCTTGTAAGGGGAGCATTAACGGTCAGGTAGTACCTTAGGAGGTCCTTATGGAATTTTTCAAGGAATTCAGATGTCCAGACCACCCAGTTCTTACTTGTTGACATTTTACTGCCTTCAAGTGAGAGGTACTCCCCTGCTATTATGTTCTCGGGGGTCCTGCAGCCGTAGGCCATGAGGAGGGCCGGCCAGAATATGGAGTGATGGTATATTATGTCCTTCCCTATGAAGTGGATGGCGCCGTCATCCCAGTACTCCCTCCAGGGCTTCCCGGTCCTCCTGCTCCATTCAACCGCAGATGAAATGTATCCAAGGAAGGCCTCACCCCACACATAGATGATTTTGCCATCGTTCCCCTCAAGGGGTACCGGGACTCCCCAGTCCATGTCCCTCGTGAGTATCCAGTCCCTGAGGCCCTCACGGAGCCACTGGAGAGCATAGTTCTTGACGTTGGATGGCATGTCCGAGCCTTCAATCCACTCCCTGATGTCGTCCTGGAAGCTGCTCAGCCTGAAGAAGTAGTGCCTCGACTTCCTCACCTCCGGACTGGAACCGCAGACCATGCATAGGGGCTCCTCAAGCTGGAGAGGCTCCAGGTGCCTTCCGCAGGCTTCGCAGTGATCTCCCCTGGCACCCTCGGCACCGCAGTAGGGGCATTTCCCCTCAACGTACCTGTCAGGCAGGAAACGTTCACATTCACCACAGTAAAGTTGCTTTATATCCTTCTCATATATGAATCCCCTTTCATAGAGTTTCAGGAAGAAGTTCTGGGCTATCTCATAGTGGGTTCTGCTGGTTGTCCTTGAGAAGTTATCAAAGGATATGTCGCAGTCCTCAAGGTCCCTGCGTATCATCTCATGATACCTTGTCGCGATTTCAATGGGCTTTTTACCCTCCTTTTCAGCCTTCACAGCTATAGGGGTTCCATGCTCATCTGTTGCACATACAAAGAGAACATCATCCCCCCTGAGCCTGCGGTACCTTGCATATATATCCGCGGGTATGTAGGTTGACCTCAGATGACCGAGATGTGTTGGACCGTTGGCATATGGAAGTGCGCAGGTGATGAATACTTTGCTCAACTTAAACTCCTCCTTGAATCCTGAACCGGATTAGAATAAGGCTTTAATGCTCAGAGTAATATAAAATGATTTAATCCAGTCTAATTTTACTGTTTACTTCTATATAAATTTATCATGGGTCCTTCATCAGATCAGTCAGGGTGGTTCCCGGCACTTGTTCCCTTTATTCATCGTACCGTAGGATTTCCACTAGGCACGGTATTCTGGACTCATCAACCAGTATCCTTTCTTCATCAGGGTATGGGGGCTCCCCTCTTACAATCATCTCATCACCCTGTTAACATGATCTGTACCCATCATTTTTTATAACCATTCACCACAGATCAGTATATATGGTATCTTCACTCTTCATAAACCCCTTCTCGGAGGATGCAAGGGAGCTTGTAAGGAACTACGGGGCCCTTGATGGGATAGCCGACACCAGCGAGGAACTCCAGGAGATCGTGAAACACACCGACGGCCAGAACATTGATGACAACTCCCTCATACCAGGGAGTATAATGGAACTTGCAGTTAAACGTCTTGAATGGTACCTTAAAAGAGAAAAACGGGAATTCAACCATGGAGACTACGCATACCTCCTGAACCCTGAGATCCAGGAGTACGATGTCCTCGCCTTCTATGTACTGGCCCAGGCAACAGGTGCAAAGTTCAGACCAGTCTCCAGGGAGGCCAGGCTGGTGGTTGAATCCACAGGCGCCCTTATCGAGGAGAGGTTCAGGGTCCTCAGGGAGGGTGAGCGTGATGAGATAACAGGCCAAGTCCTCCATGAGCTTGGATCTGGGGACCTGCGCTGGATTGAACTTGAAGAGCTCCTGAGGACCAGGAAACTGAAACTCACAGACATCATACTGGACAGGGGGAGGGTTATAATTGAGGGTGATGACTTCATGGAAACCTTCCAGGATCGGATAAGGGACAGGAGGCCTGAGAGACTCTACCAGCTCCTTGTAGGTTCAGGACTCAAGGAGACAATGATATCGAGGATGATAATGCAGAGGACCGAGGACTACATTGCAAGGGTGCACGAGATGAGGTCACGGGTCCAGCCACACCCCCTCATCCTTGAGGCTGCAGAGCTCATCGCATCCAGGGTATCGGAGGAGATGTTCGCATTCACAGGGACAAGTGTTAAATCCGCAGGCCCGGGTAAACTGGTCCCTGAGGCATTCCCACCATGCATAAAGGGCGCCATGGAAGGTGTGAAGTCAGGGAGCAGGAACGATGCCATAGTTCTGCTACTCACATCCTTCATATCCTATGCAAGGCTGTACCCATCGATATTCAGGGACCGCACCCCAATGAAGGTATCCGACCTTGACCCTGACCTGAGGATAACAAGGGAGGAGATACTCCCCCTCATATATGATGCTGCAGAGAAGTGCGAGCCGCCACTCTTTGAGGACGACCCCCAGGAGAAGCTCAACATAACAGCGAAGCTGGGATTCGGGGTTCATGAGGAACCGGAACCTGAAAATGAAGGCGAGAGCCGATGGTACACCCCCATGAGCTGTGAAAAGATCAAGATACACCTCCCTGACCTCTGCCACCCTGACAGGATATGCGCCAGAATCACAAATCCACTATCATACTATAACAGGATGAAGTGGATCATGAAATCAGAGGGGAAGGGAGATGAAGGTGGAGATGAGGAGAAGGATTCAGAATAGGAATCTGATGGAGTTTCCTGTTGAAAGGACGGACCTGAAGGAGATAACGCTGACAATGGATTCAGGTAACCGTTACGGAGGCTCCATGGTCCTGGAGGCATGATAGGATATTTGAACCCGCAACACCCCAGGAGAGAAGGAGATACTACCGTGAGGAGTGGAATGTAAGGGACCTCCCTGACTTTATAAGGGAGGACATCCATATGAGGGAGTTCGGATTTGACCACCACGGCAGGGGCCCCAATGACAGGTACAGGGTTTTCAGTGATGAGAGGAGGCTTTCTGTCTTCATGAAGGCAAGGTTCCCCTTCGCAGCCTACTCCTCAGTGGCATTCTACAGGGACCCTGGCAGGAGGAAGGGGTGGCAGAGGTCGGAACTCATATTCGATGTTGATGCAAAGGACCTCCCTGTAAGGTCATGTAACTGTGGGGGTGTCTGTGAGGAGTGCCTCAGCCAGGCACTTGAACTCGTCCTCATGATGGTTGACACCCTGAGGGGTGACCTTGGACTTGATGACATCCATGTGATCTACTCGGGAAGGGGGTATCATATAAGGGTGCTTGACCCTGAGGTCATGGAGATGGAGTCCGAGGTGAGGGCAGAGATACTCAGGTACACTGCAGGTGCAAGGGAACCCAGGAGGGAATTCAGCGACAGCACAGGAACCTATGAACTGGAACACTTCACCATACCCGTCGGATATCACAGGGTTTTCACGGAGAGGGCCAGGCATCTCTTCCTCCATATGGGGGGTGATGAGGAGATTGAGGGTGTCACGAAAAGGACAGTGAAGGAGATAGTGAAGAACAGGAACCTTATCAGGGATGGGGAGTGGGGTGTATTTAAACGAAGGATAGGGCCAAGGGTCTATCCCAGGCTCGTTAAGGGTGTTTCAAAGATCAATATGCGGATGGTTGATGCGAAGGTCACAATCGACCTCAAGAGGATCCTCAGACTCCCAACATCCCTCCACTCAAAGGTCAGCATGATATGCATGGAGGTTAAAAACCCTGAAACCTTTGATCCCCTGGATAGCGCTGTTCCAGGGTTCGTGTATGAGAGGAAATAGGAGCCGGTGATGCTTTTTGAGGAGAAACTAGAGGACATGATGTGTTTAAATACAAAAAAGGAAAGAGAAAAAAATTTTCATGGTTTTTTGAGGAAGTAACCTGCACCTAAAAGGGCTACTAGAGCTATGACTCCAAACACAGCATATAGCGGTAGTCCTGTAGCTGATGCTGATGATCTTCCCATTTCACTGACCTCGTATGCCCTTCCCTGACCAGAAGGTGCTGTTTCACCTGTTTCTCCGGGCGTGGCTGACTGGCTGGCTGCTCCAGGGGTGGCTGGACTGCCACCTGTCTGTGAGGATCCTGATGGATGGGTATTCCATGTTTCACCGGGTGAAACACCACCATGCTGACCTCCAGGATTTGAGGATGTGTCCGGATTCCATGTATCAGGAGTTTCCTGTGATGCAAAGGCAGCGCTTCTTGTGGCGGCATATATCTGAGCTTTGACCCTTGCAAGGAGGTCAGGGTTCACATACTGCATGGCCCACTGCATCATGGCAATGTTACCGCAACTGCAATCACAGCAAGAAACACCATGCTCAGCTATCAGTTTAGCCCATGTGTTAGCCACCAACCTGAGAGTTCCATCATCCGTATGCCAGAAACCTTTGTGCGCCATTGTTAAGAGTTTACCTGTGATGCCAATCATTGCATAGGCATTGTTACCTATGGACAGCCATTCTGTGACTCCAAGATTGTATTTATCTTTTAAATAGATGTCTACGACGTTGTTCCACATTTCATCGGTGATTGAATCTGGTCTTAGCACCTCCCAGCCCACCATGTTGTCAATGAATTGACCTGAGAGGTATGATGCCCCTGCATAGCCTTCCTTCATCATTTCAATGATCCACTGGGGATTGTAAAGCTTTGTCTGCAGGTCCCTGTTGATGAATTTACTTAGTGTCTCCACGTGTGGTTCAGCGCCTATCTGGTTAAGTATGAATAGTTGCGGTGCTTTACCACTCATCTTTTCCACTGCGATACCGAATCCCCCAAGGAATTCATAATTGTGGTCCAGGTCGAGTATGCCCCTAACATTGGTGGATCTTGAGTGATATACTCCTTCCACGTCTGACAGTCTCATTGTGAATACTTCTCCAAGGGGTGTTGCTTGTTCGTCTTCTCTGTAAGCGTATTGCATATCGTGGATGTAGGTGTCTGCAAGTTCGAGGCGGTCGTTCCACGTCCATGCTAGCTGTGGTCCTTCACGCACGCCCTTAGCTCCCCATTCTCCAATCGCAGGTCCGAATATCCGGGATATAGCCATCTTACCCGCATCTTCTGCTGGTACGCCTGCCTGTAATAATTTTTTCGTATCTTCCAGCCAATGCTTTGCAATGTAGTTCATCTCAAGGGGGTCACTTCCAGGCACGAATAAACCAGCCTTCTGGATCGTCATCATGGTTGCATTTAATGCTGCTTTGAGTTGCTCGGCTATTGTTTCCTTGTTTATTTCAGCGAGGAGGGTATTATATGATGCTGCGACTGCAATTCTGAAGGCCCTGTCAAGCAGAACAGTGCACTGTGGGAATGTCTCCCTGAATATACCTGAGATGGTTACGAGGACATCTACTCTTGGTCTTCCAAGCTCACTGAGTGGTATGGCCTTTACACCAAGGACATTGCCACTCTGGTACCCTTGCTGATAGATTGGTTCAAGTCCCATTAGGTACAGTATGAAGCCTATGGTTGCGCCGCTGTCCCTCTGGGTTTCAGTGGCCCATAGTACGACGCCAAGCTGTGATGGTGTTGTATTGTAACTTTTCAGGGCTTCTTCTGCCATTTTCTTGCCATTGAGGTAGGCATCCCAGTAGGGGATTTTCTGCGGGTCAAGACCATAGAGGTTACCGCCTGTTGGAAGTGCATCCGGTGTCCTTACTGGATCGTTACCACGGACCGGGGGATGTATCCACCACTTAGGGCTCTAAGTAGCATTTCACGTTCTCTGGCCGGACTTGTTTTAACATCATTGACGTATCTGTAGATGTTCTGGAGGCTTTGAATTTCTGTTTCGGTAAGGTTCCTCCGGTACTGTTTTGGAGATAATTTATTATCTCATTGAGTCCCATATTATCATAGAATTTTCCTATGATATCTGTGAGATTCGCTGGCATGCCTTCAATCACCATCGCCGGGGTAGTGAAGTTATTGGAGCCCAGTGCTATGGAACTTATCTTTTTTGCCATGGTCGTGACGAGGGAGGTAACCTGTTCTCGGGTCCAGTCCTTACCGAATACATGTAAACCGAGGGGCGTGGCAGTACTCTCTAGTTCTATAATATAATCATGGATTTTATCGGCGATTTCAGCTCCTGAGGCATTTAAATCTATAAAGGTATCTAGGTTGAGCTTTCTTGCAGACTCTTTTATCATTTCAAGCAGTTGTATTTTCTGAGAATCATCCGTACTTGTCATGTACCTCTCTGTGAGTGTTTTAAGGGCTAGAAGATCGTCATTTAATGCTGTCAGTGCAAATGGCTGTGTTAAATGGCTGATGCTAACTGCCAGACCTCTTCTTTTGGCGTGTAATACTTCTCCTACACCGTCCATTGTGTAGATGTAGATTGATGGCATGGTCCATATGCAGATGTCAGGGTAATCTGCCCCGGAGAGGGCCACATCCTTGCCAGGTAACCATTCATAGGTCCCGTGCCTCCCAAGGTGTATAACAGCATCGGCGCTGAATTCTGTCTGTAGATACGCGTAGAATGCAAGGTACTGATAATTTGGAGGGACTATAGTGCTGTGGTATAACATGCCTGGATCTGTGTATCCTCTCTGTGGTTGAGGTCCCAGGAAGATGTTTCCAAGCCGTATGCCGGGTATTACAAAATATTTTGTACCGTTCTTTTCAACAACCATCATATTTCCTGGTGGGGCGCCCCATCCACAGAGCCCTGGTATCTGCAGTGCAATGAACTGGTTTTTAATAATTTGTAGTTCTGTTAAGCTGCCGGAATTGACCAGGAGACCTTGTAATATCTCATGCGTCCTTTCAACGAGGTTTTTTGCATCTGATATCTTTTCACTGGTTAGCATTGATCCCATTTCATCGATGGTCGAGAGCATTGCCTTATACCAGTGGTCAATGAGGGTATTTGCAGTGTCGATGAATGAGGATGTTCTATTTTCTGTTGCGATTATCTTTTTTGCTATGCACTCTATATAACCAAAGGGACCTTCTTCCATTTGTTTTCTTGTTATCTCCGGGAGTTTACTGTACCATTCCATGAAACGTTCCACAGGGTAAAGTGTTGCGTCTTCTGCTAATTTTCCGAGTTCTCCTGGAGCCCATGTTGCAATGGTTCTCCCCTTTGTCATGAGGAGGTTGATGAGTTCATCAACATTCTCCGGGATCCCTGTTACGTTGTATCCGTTCTCTTTTAATAGGTTAAGTATTGTAAGTATTGATTCTAGGCCGTTGAGTGAATCGGCACCGGCAATGTTCTGTTTACCTGGCGGATAATTATAGTAGATCAGTGCCGCCTTCTTTTCTGTATTTGGCAGATATCGTAAATTTATCCAGTTTTTCACAGTCTCTATGAATTTGGCTATTCTCTCATCTACTGGTTTGGTCAAGCTCATGAGGAGGCCTGTGTTTGGGCAGATTATATTTTGCTGTGTAGCTATGATAATAGGTACTATTTGTCCCTGGGTTTCTTTAAGTGCCATGGTGGTTGCTGTTGACCAGTCACCGCCCTCTGAAATTTCCCATGTGTCAATATCCATGTATGATGTTATAGGCTCAAATACCAAGATACCGTATCTGTTTAGTAGTTCATCAATAGCTGCTCGTGAAGTTTCACCGCCAAGGAGCCATGTGAAATGTATTATCCCATCGACACGGCTTTTATTTGTTTCATTGTCGATGAAATATTCTTTAATCCCATTTAAAATATGATTACCCTGTGTGGGGTTTCCCTGGCCAAATAGGACCATTACGCTGGCTCCTTGTTTTTCAAATTCCCTGATGAGGGAATCATACAACTCAAGATCTCCCTTTTCCCATGTGGTGGACATCCATGCCACTATACCAACGGTTGGTCTCCCTGGTTTGAGGTGGAGCTGTGTGTATTCAGTGAGGTTGGTGTAAAGTTTACGATCCCTGTAAATTCCGTATAATGTTCCGGGTACTGGTTCTTTGTACTGGAATCCAAGTCCTGGAAATGCGGTTGCTAACATGTAGAGTAACTGTTGCATCCTGTTTTCTGTACATGCCATTTCAGCAGTCCAATATTTTCTGATCTGGAGTAGTGAATAGAGTCTTGGGTATCTTTGCTGGAAACCCGCCAGTACCTGTAGGCTATTGGGGGAATATGATATTGCTGTATATATCTGCTGTATCTGCTGATCTGTGAGGGGGGTTCCGTTTATATCCACGAATTCTGTGTTGTTGATGTTTGTAAGGCGGATGATAGGGTAACAGAAATAGGGGAGGGGCTCTGCCACGATTGTTTTTCCATGAAGCCTGCCACCTGAATTTAAGTTTAAGATCGTGTTAGCCAGTGCACCTGATTGGATATTGTTAAGGTAGATGAGATGCGCCCAATCAATGAGTTCTGGGATTTCACTTAGATTTTGATTGGCCTGTGAAACACTTCTAATCTGGATCTTTACATTAGGATATTCTTTCATCACGTTTTCTGCAGGGATCTGGTACTGTCCAGCGCTTGTGTCCCATGATAATATTAGGCAATGTATCTCAGAAGAGTTCAGCCCTGAACTGTTGTTCGTACTTCCCTGTGAATCTTCTGCTGCCACGGTTCCTGTGAATGCCAGTATGAAGAATGCCGTTAATAGTAAAATCACATGTCTTCCCATACATTTTCACCTCCTTTAAATTTGTTTTCTATTATTTTCCCCTCTGGAGAGGGGTTTCCTGCTTAGACGACACTAAGTCTCAGCAGGGGTAATTTTTCGGTGTTTTCAATGCAGGTCTGCCAGCACTCAGGGCATGGCAGACATGAAGGGTTTTATTACTTAAAATCCTTCCTTTATTCAGTAAAATCTTCAAAGAATAAATATTTTACTATATAAAAATAAAAAAGTAATACTAATTTACAGTGGAATAAAAATAAAGTATGATCATGGGTATCAGGAGGATGATTCTCTCACTGACATATGGAGAATACAGCTTATGGCTCACTGAAGATTACTTATGAATCATGAACCTGTGGTGAAATCCTCAAGACATGGACACCAAAAGCCATCTATATCTGCACCTATGTTTAACCATCCGGCCTCAGCTCAAAGGAGTCCTCAAGGAAATCAACCACATCATGGAACACTAAATTAAGGTTCCTCCAGTATCAGGACACTGGAATTAAAAGAGTGAGCACTCATTTCACCTTATTTTTTGAGACAGGGTGTTACAATGAAAAGGATTAATATTGTGTTTTTTCGGGGTATCTGTTTCAGTTTCTGCTCCTCAAGTGTTACTATTAAAAGGATTAATATTGTGCGGTCAAAGATTTTAGTTATAGGGAGAGGAATTTATAACTGTTGGGAACAGGCAGAAAAGGACTTTGAGGGCGCTGCTAAAAACCTTAAAATCAATGAATATTATATAACAGCATTTTTATCACAGCAGGCCGCTGAAAAAAGGGCATTGAAGGCACTGTATATCCACAAAAAAGAGCATCCCCTGGTTCCACAAATTATCTGATTTTCCTGGAAAATGAACTTAACATGCCAGAGGAATTTATGAGGGGTCTCAGAAGCTGAATCTGATATCATTATCCCGCGCCATCCAGACGCTGCCCAGGGACTCCCCTATAAACTCTATGACAGGGAAAGAGTAGAGGAGAGACTTGAAATCGCGGGTTAAGGTGATGGAATGGGTCAGGAAGGAGCTGGAGAAAAGGATTGTTTTTTTGTTTCATGGATCGTCGGGGAAAAGTCAATTTATCCTTAAAAAACTCTGACCTTAATCTCATGAAAAAAATTAGAGATGACTTTTTATCCAGCAGTTACTGCCTTATCAGTCTCTTCCATGGGTTCAGGAAGGAGTCAAGGAACATTATGAAGCCGGGCCCCGCTGATTCAATGAAATCCTCAAGGACATGGACACCGAAACCCCTCCTTATCTCTGCACCTATGTGTTTACCCATCCTGAGCCTCTCCGGACTTGAAAGGAGGTCCTCAAGGAAATCCACCGCGAAACTGTGTCTCCTTGGTGAATCAACAGCAAGCCTTGAACCCTCAACCCAGACCATTTCATTCCTTTCAAGGAACCTCTCTGAATGTTTGCGGGCCCATACAGGGGGTCCGTATCTCTTCCTGTATGATGGAAGCATCCAGACCTCCATTTCAAGGATTATAACAGCAACCTTTTCCTCATCACTCCAGTAATCAGCGTTCAGAACCCTGAAGCCCTCCTCCTCCAGTCTCCTGAGCAGGGAGTCCATGGTCTTCCTGAGCTGGGGGTACAGGGCATCTGCAGGTATATCAGGCACCCCCATGGACACCAGGATTACCTTTGAGCCCCTCATCCTGCAGGTCTCCATGATGGCTTCAGGATCCGATGCGTACTCCGGTCCGGTGAAGTATTCCTTCTTCCCTGACCTGAGGAAGTTCCTAGCAGCGGTTATAAATTCAGACATCCTCTGGAGTGTCAGGGCCGCTGCCACGTTCCTGTTCCTGTCCACGGGGTCAACCACAACCAGGGGCTCCGTGAACCTTTCACCGGTCCCGTGACCCTCAATATCAATCACATGGCCGGGCCTCCATTCAAGGGCCCCCTCCAGGACCCCCTCAAAGTCATGGTAGTGTATTATGAGGAGCTCTGCAAGGTAACCTGCAAAGCCACCGACGCGGAACTCTGAACCATAGGTACCTGTTGACTTCATGAACTGCTTGAGGAGGAGCACCTCATCCCTCTGCTCTTCCCTGAGCCTTGTCTGGATGTACCTGGTGTGGAGGATTGTCCGGTCAACAGCTGATCTGAGCTCTGAAGCATCCTCTATACGGTAGCAGGGGACGAAGTCAACCTCGTATCCATCTATGTGCCCTGTAACGTAGGGGTGTGATGCGTAGCGCTCCTCAGGGGTCCCGTGGAACCTCCTTATACATTCATGTCCCAGGTGGAGGCCGGTGGTTTTGAGTTCCTCCTCAGGGGTATCCAGGGGGAAGTGGATGAATATGTCTATATCGGCGCCGCCAGAGAGCCATGTACCCTTGGCAACCGAGCCCACAAGGACGGCCTCTGCATCCAGGCCCTCCCCTGATGCCAGTCTGTTTATGCATCCGGTTAGTTTCCCTGACAGGTTCATAACACGCTGATATTCCTCTTCATCCGGTTTTATGTCATCGAGTATATCCCTGTAGTCCATGGTAAACACGCTCCAAAGGTGTACTGGACACCTTTAACTTAGAAGAAGTTTAAAGCCTGAAGACCCGGATATCCGAGTAGAGGGGTCCTGCAGGTGTGAGTTCACTCTTCTTGAGTGCTATCTCCCTGACCTCCATGGACCCGATATCCACTTCCTCAAGGTCTGAGATTATATCCGCAAGCTTTTCCCTGTTCCTGGGACCCTTAACCCTTCCAATGGTGAGGTGGGGTACGTAGTCCCTTTCGGGTCTGAAGCCAATCCCCCTGAAACCAGTGTCAAGGTGTTCCTGAAGTTTGGAGAATGTTTCAGGGTCTTCAACACCGAGCCAGACCACACGTATGTACCTGGGGTTCGGGAAAACCCCGGCACCCTTTATATGGATTCTGAATGGCTCATATTCACTTATGGTTTCATCCACGATTCTCCCTATCCTTTTAAGTCTGTTCTCACCGGTGTCCCCGAAGAATTTCAGGGTGAAGTGGAGGTTTTCGGGTTCAACGAATTTGATCTGGGCATCGGCACCCTTCAGTTTCTCCTGGACCTCAATTATCCTGTCCTTCAGTTTCTCATCAACATCGACTGCAAGGAAAGCCCTTACCTTCACTGCTCACTCCTCCAGGTTTTTAAGTCTTTCAAGGCTCTTGTGGGGTGTTTCAATGGTGTTCAGCATGTAAAGTTCCACCCTGCCGAAGAGCTCCCTGAAGAACATCTTCCTCAGTTCCATCTTCCTAGGGTCCCTTACAAGCTGGTGTGGGTTGCAGAAGTCCTTCTCAAGCATGTACCTCAGCCCGGCCTCAGGGTTCAGCCTCCTGAAGGGCGGCTCTCCAGGGGTCCTGTCAAGGAGTACAACCCTTCTGAGGGTGGTTGATTCCCTTATACTGTCACCGAAGAGTCTGCTGATATCCACGATTCCCCGGCCCTTCCTGTCAAGACTCACATCCTCTATGATCTCAGAGTACTCCTCCCAGACACTGCCTATATCATCACGTATGTAGGAGTTCTTCTCTGAGGCATAGGCAAGGGCGCCGTTCTCAAAGAGTCTTGTGAAGAACCAGTCATCTGATATGTAACTGCAGGCATCATCAAGGAGCATCCCGTAGGTAAGGGTTGTCTTTCCGGTACCGGGAGGTCCTATGATGGCGAGACCATGACCCTCTACATCGATGACTGAGCCATGGACAGAGTAGCGGAGGTGCTCTGAATGGTACTCCTCGAAGAAGTCAGCAACGGCTGCAAGGGCTATGCTCTTAACCCATCCATAGTAGTCCATGTTCTTGATTATAACCGTCTTTGAGACCGGTTCATAGGACACGGATAGTTCCCCACCATCCGAGACAGCGAATACCTTTGCATGGGGCCTGATATCATCGCTCATGAACCTGAAGTTATCCTCCCATTCCTCCTTGAAGGATAGGTCATCTGTAAGGAGCTTGACACAGGCACCATGCAGGTTTGCCTTCCTCTCAATGAGCCGTGTGTCTATTTCAGCAAGTAGCCTGTCCTTCTCCAGGGGTGTGATGATCCTTACGCTGTACATGTTAGGCACCATCACCTCAAGCCATTATTCATGTTTGATGGTCCTTACGCTGCAAGGTGGTTCACTTCTCAATTATGGTCTCGGTGATGGCCATGCCGAAGTGCCTTGCTGAGTCCTCAAAGTAAACAAGGACCCTGTCTCCCTCAGATATTTCGCTGACAGAGACAGCTTCCCCCTTATCATTCACGAGTCTTATGGTTTCAGCGTTCTGGAGGAGCGTCCTCACACGTCTATCCTCGTACTCTGCTTCAACGAGTATCAGGGGCCTCTTCTCTATTTTAACCCTTCCAACCACAGCGACCCGTGACCTGCCCTTGGAGTCAACCACCAGGACCTCATCGCCGGTTTCAAGCTCTGAAAGGTACTTTGTCTTCCCTCCGGGGGTCATGACGTAGGCCTGGACCGGTCCTGCGTTGACACGGAAGGGCCTTGATGCCACGTATTCGCTTTCAAGGGACTCGCTGTGGACAAGGAAGAGTCCACCGGAGTAGCTTCCAACCAGCATGCCCTCGCCGGGGACCATCATTGAACATGTGTCCACACAGACCCTGTCACCTGAACCAACAGGCTCCACACGGGTAACTGTCGCCGGTTTGAGGCTGTACTTTTCGCTTTCAATCTCCTCAAGGAGTTCTGCTATGGCCTTTATCTGTGATATTTCTGCAGGTTCTATAAGGACACCGTCTGTGCCGTGTTCAAGGGTTTCAAGGGCCACCCTGGCCTCCTCTTCATCAGCCACGGCCGCCACGAGTTTAACATCCTCGCCCTGAAGGTCCGCGATTATGTTCTCAAGGGGGATGATCTTCCAGTCCTCACCCACCAGTATCAGGTAGTCCACCGTGCGCCCAAGTCGCCTTGCAAGTTCCTCATGGGCCTTGCTCCTTATCTCAACATAGGCGGCAACCCTCTTACCCTCACCCTTGAGTTCGAATGCTATTTCAGCGTCCCTTGAGTATTCAAGGGATTCCGGGAGTTCAAGGGTCCCGTCACCCTCACCGTTAATCCCTACAAGGACTATGTCGGCATCCTCATCGGGTGATATGATGGTGAGGTTTCCAAGTTTCCTTATCTTCTCTGCATCTGAAACATCAACGATGTGGTCTATCCCTGATTCAAGGGCGGCTGTTATGAAGGTCTTCTTCTCATCCCAGTAGGTGTCGGGTGCCATTAACCAGGCGAATTTCATCCTCAATCGCCACCCCTGAGTATCTTAACGGCCTCTTCAACCTCAATCCCCTCATGGACTATCCCTGCAATGGCCCTTGTCATTTTTTCAGGCGAATCTGCCTGGAAGATGTTCCTTCCTATTGCTACACCGGCTCCTCCAGCGTCAACGGAGTTTTTAACCATCTGGAGGAGTTCCTCCTCGGTTTCAATCTTAGGGCCCCCTGCAATGACCACCGGGACGGGGCATCCCTTCACAACCTCCCTGAAGGTTTCAGGGTCACCTGTGTAGTTTGTCTTTATTATGTCTGCTCCGAGCTCAGCGCCTGCACGCGCTGCCAGTTTAACAACTTCAGGGTCGTGTTCATCCTTTATCTTCTCACCCCTGGGGTACATCATGGCTATGAGGGGCATTCCCCAGTCGTCACAGATCTCGGCAACGGTACCCAGCTTTATGAGCATCTCAGGCTCCCTCTCAGAGCCAACATTCACATGGACAGAGACGGCGTCAGCACCGAGTTTAAGGGCCTTCTCCACCGAGGTGACGAGCACCTTATGGTTCGGGTCAGGGCCAAGGCCCGTGCTTGCAGAGAGATGTATTATAAGTCCAATATCCCTCCCGTATCCCCTGTGGCCGCTTTTAACCATCCCCTTGTGCATGAGGACGGCGTTGGCACCGCCACTTGCCACGTCATCTATGGTGCCTGCCATGTCTATTATTCCACGGACGGGTCCGATGGATACACCGTGGTCAAGGGGCACTATAACGGTCCTGCCGGTTTTCCGGTTTATTATCCTCTCAATTCTAATCCTTTTACCTATCATCAGCACCCTCCTTGTAGATCCTGCTGGACCAGAGTTTGAATTCCCTGAGCCGAGGGGGATGCCGGCATCCCCGCTTGACTCAAGCCATCCATACCTTGAGGTGATTGACTCTTCAGTCATGGATGAGCATACAAAGTCCAGGAGTCCCCGGTTCCTTATTATCGAGGTCCCTGGTTTAAGTGTGGATGACCATATGAAGTAGACCTTGAAGGTTGTATCAGGGTGATAACCACCGCCAAGGTCCACGCTGAGGACATCACAGGATTCAATCATTTCACAGACCCTTTCAAGGGTTTCATGAAGTCTAACATCCCCTGATATGAATTCAACGTTCCCTGTCTTCCTGCTGAGGTCCTCCATTATGCTGATGGCTTCGGGACTGTTATCTATGGCTATGACCCTTCCCTCGGGTACAAGGTCTGAGATGATGCGGGTGGAGTTCCCCACATGGCATCCCAGTTCCACCACTGTGTGGTGGGGTTCAAGGATCTCCCTGAGGACCTTCCTGTAAACATTGATGTCATAGGTTATCCTGATCATCGGATCACTTCTTTCCTTCTGTGATAGGGTCCGGTCACTGGACTGGTTCCTTTTTCCTTGCCACTACTTTCATGGTCCTTCCTACCGATACTATGGCGCTGACCACCCATATAGTTTCCCTTTCATGGGTGATCACACCCCATAACTTTTTATAACCTTCTAATTTAAAGTGGTTTCCCCTTAAATCCACATATATGTTCATTATAATCAGTAATGGCCTCCAGATTCAGTCTATGAACCTTGCACCTGAAAAGTCGATCCCTGATACCGTCGCACCTTCAATTTCAGTGTCAGGGTTCTCTGAGAGTGCGAACACCGTGTTGCCGAGCATGGCCATTGAGGCCCCGACTGTATCCTCAGCCATTGAATCAGCCATCTCCCTGAGTTCAGGGTTTATAAGTCCTGTTCTCTCTGCGAATTCACGTGAGAGCCTCATGAAAAGTTCAGGGGAGGGTTCCTTCAGGAGTTTCTTCATCATCCCCGAGGCCGTCCTGTTTATGCGCTCCACGTGGCCGGCATCGGTGATTATGGATGATGTGTCAAGCTCGCCAAGGGTCAGGGATATGACATGGAGGCCCTGGTCAACTATACGGTCCGTCACACCATAGCCTGGGGGTCCCTCCCTTGTCCTTATAACGATGCCCCCTGTGAGTTCAGCTATAAGGTCTCCGAGGCCTGTCCCAAGCTCCACCTCCACCCTGTGGGCGATTGCACCTGCAGTGTTCACGGTTACCGGCAGTTCAAGTTCCCTTACAGCTGCAAGGATGGTTCCAAGTGCACAGGCAGCCGATGTCCCGAAACCGCACCCCACAGGGACCTGGATTTTATGGCAGACCTTGATACCGCCCCTGAAACCGGTATGCTCCCTTAGCAGTTCAACCGCCCTGCGGGTGACGGGGTCATCCTTAACGGTTCTTCCGTTTATCACGACCCTGGTTTTATCCTCAGACCTTAACGCCCTGACCCGGGTCATGACACCCCTGTCAAGGACAACGCCGGCCCCCCGGGACCCTGTCCTGAGGGGGTCATCCTTCCTTATGATTTCAAAGAAGCCTGTTATGTGTGATGGTACAAAGACAGCAGCCTTCATTTAAATACTTCCATGAACAGAATCTAACTGTTAGGTGATATATTCATAAGGTAATATAATTGTTAGGAGGGGCATTAAAATTAGGAAGAGGATAGATCTCCACACCCACAGCCTTCTGAGTGATGGCGAGCTCCTGCCATCTGAACTGGCAAGGAGGGCGTGTGTACTTGGACATGAGGCAATCGCGGTAACGGACCATGTGGATGCATCAAACATAGGCACCATCGAGGGGCTTATAGATGCCGTGTCCGATATAAGTGATAACTGGGACATCAATGTGGTCCCCGGGGCTGAGATAACCCATGCCCCTGTTGAGATAATTGATAAACTTGCTGTGAGGGCAAGGAGGCTGGGGGCTGAGGTTATAGTTGTCCACGGGGAGACCCTCGTGGAGCCGGTGATACCCGGGACCAACCATGCAGCCGTTAACTGTCCAGAGGTTGATATACTGGCCCACCCAGGGCTTATAAGTGTGGAGGATGCTGAAGCTGCACTTGAGAATGATGTCACCCTTGAGATAAGCGCAAGGAAGGGGCACTGCCTTGGTAACGGTCATGTGGCGGTCACAGCAAGGGAGGTTGGTGTGCCTGTTGTCATTGACACGGACACCCATGCACCCGGGGACCTGCTTGATTATGACATGGCAGAGAAGGTGGGCCTCGGGGCCGGGTTAACAGAATCTGAGGTTGAGGATGCCCTGGTAAGGAACCCCCGGAGGATACTTAAAAGGAATGGTATTCTGTAGGGGATTGGGTTTTTTTAGTTATAAGAAAGGTTTTTATTTTTTCTGTTTCTTTTCTGAGGAATGGTGTTCTGTAGGGGTGTGGAATCTGTTTTATTTGGAAGAAGGTGTTTTTTCTGTTTCTTTTCTGAGGAATAGGATTCTGCATGTGAACAGAATCCCTTTACTGATAAAAAAAGTTTTTATTTTCTCCCTGTCCTGAAACTGACGCTCCAGGTTTTTATCGGGGAGCTGCCTTTCACGGCCTCGAAAGGAACTGTGAGGGTGTAAGATGTGTTTTTACTGAGCATGGATGGTTTTATATAGAGCGTGTTACCCTTCACCCATTTTTTAATGTAGACCCTTCGACCGCGCTGGTTTTTAAGTACGATCCGGTTCCAGTTTTTGCCACTGCTGATCCTCTCTGAGAATCTCACCTTTATCATGGTTCTTCGTGGAGTGATTGCACCAGTGGTGGGGTAACTTGATATGACCTTTGTTTCACTGACACTCACCCTTTTAAGGCTGTCAAGGGATTCTATTAACATTGCAGCTTCGCAGAGCTTCCTTTCAGAGGTGTCGTAGGCGTAGGCCTCATATATGATGGTACTGTATCCCATGGATGCGATGGGTATGGTGACGTAGGCCGGACTTGTGGATTGTGGAGGTGTGTAAATCCTGAGGAATGGCATCCTTGATACAATCTGGTTTCCATAGTTCATGGTGGCGGTACCCTTTGATATGGGGTATATGAACCTTGGATACGCGTATCCACTTTCCATGTAACGGTTTTCATGACAGTCAACAACAAGCATGGGTTTTTCATTCCCATAGTATGAGACAAAGTCTCCAGCCTCCCTTGAGTGTCAACAACAAGCATGGGTTTTTTCATTCCTGACATCAGGTACCACGAAGTCCCTTGCAGGGAGCTGACCCCTCATAGGCCCTCCTGAGAAGCTCAGGGGGTTTCGTGTAACATGTACATGATACACGTATCTCTTCTTCAGTTTGCTCTTCCTTAACTGGTATTTTAGGGCGTTATGCACACAGTATTCCCCGGGTGGACGTCTATTATGATTGCTATGGTTTCATTGGAGCTCTTGTTTCAAGAGTGCTCCTTTTCCATGCAGCCATAGTTTCCCTCACCAATCTTAACTGCATGTGAGCAGCCAGCAAGTGCAAATACAATCAGGATTATACCCAGTCTCAGGTTATTCACCACATCACCCCCAAACATTTATATGGTGTTTCTCGTTGATAAACCAGGTTAATAAAACACGAAAAATTTATATTAGCCTTGAATAAAATAACAGTTTGTAACTAATATTTGCTGAACGGAGGAAAACCCCAAAATGAGAAAACTCAGCACATGGAAACTTAAACTCAGAATGTTCCTTGCCACAGCACTCCTATTTGGAATAATCTACGCCATACTGATTGCCATAGGAGCCTTCATGGGCTTTGGAGGCCCCCTCTTCTACGCCCTCCTGGGCCTTGGAATAGTATTCATCCAGTACCTCATATCCCCCAAGATAGTGGAACTCACCATGAACGTACACTACGTTACAGAGGCGGAGGCCCCGAGGCTCCATGCCATGGTGTCGGAACTTGCAATGAACGCAGGGATACCAAAACCAAGGGTTGGTATAGCTGAGATAGACGTGCCGAATGCCTTCGCCTTCGGAAGAAGCAAATCAGATGGAAGGGTGTGTGTAACAAGGGGTATACTCAACCTCCTTGATGAGGAGGAACTCAGGGCAGTCCTCGGACATGAAATATCCCACATAAAGCACAGTGACATGATAGTAATGACCCTTGTGAGTGCGGTTCCACTCATATGCTACTACATCTTCTGGAGCACACTCTACAGCAGGGACGATGATGCAAGCCTGATTGGCCTTGCAGCGCTACTGGCATACTTCCTTGGCCAGCTCATAGTCCTCTTCATCTCAAGGACCAGGGAGTACTATGCGGACCAGGGGAGCATTGAAATTGGGGGTCAGCCCCACAAACTTGCAAGTGCACTCTACAAGCTGGTCTATGGATCTGCAAGGTTTGACAGGGACGACCTCAAGCAAATTGAAGGCGTGAAGGCCTTCTTCCTCAACGACGTCACGGATGCCAGGAACGAGATCAACGACCTCAGACAGCTTGACATGGACATGGATGGGACCATAAGTCCAGGGGAACTCCAGAGACTGAAGTACACAGGCGTCAGGGTCGGTGCAGGTGCAAGGATACTTGAACTCATATCAACACACCCGAACATGCTTAAAAGGATACAGAGGCTCTCTGAGTTTACTTAGGGAACCTTAATCTGTTAAGAAGATACGGAGGCTCTCTGAGTTTACTTAGGGAACATTTCAATCCTTGGACATGCTTCTGGAGTTCACCAGGGGAACATTTTAATTTTTAAGCAGATTCAGAAGGAGATTCCATCCACATACACTTATATTTAAAAAAAATGAAATCAGAAAAATAGGTAAGGAGCTTCTCAGTACTTCTTCACAACACCAACAATGGCTGAGCGTGGCACCCATGTATTCAGGGGTGTCCTCACAATCACTGAGGTTGGAGTGTAGATTCGCTCCACCTTCTTGTTATCACTCATGAGGTAGACCCTTGATCCTTCAATCTTACCCACCCTCTTTACTATGAGGCCATATTCGGGGTGCTTTGCGATTACAATGTCACCGACCCTGTAATCATCGGTTTTAAGCACTATGAGTTCCTGTCCATCCCTGAGTGTCGGGTACATTGAGTCACCGCTCACAACCGCGGGCATCGGCAGCTGGTCGACACCGAACTGGGATTCTATCCTCACATCAATCTTCCTGTAACCGTACTCTTTAGCTATTTCCTTCACATCAGCCTTTATCGAATCAACGGTACTGTCAGGGTCGTTGATCACATCCGCCATGTAATTACCGATCTCCTGCTCCATTGCAGTAGGGGCACTTGTGAACATCATTGTCCTGGCCTCAACTGTAATGTTAACCCCATCCGTCTTTATGGTGATATCGACCGCATCGGCGTTCTCAGCATAATAAAATATGCCTGCAGCTGCAATCAGGATAACCGCGATAAGAGCAACAGCCAGCTTCTTCATTCTAATCATCCTCCAGTATCAGGTTCTCGATAAGGGTCCGTGTCCTTTCAAGGTCCATCTGCCCGGGGGCTGTTGAGGCATCAAGGGATGCGAAGGTTATGGGTGAGCCGAAGAGGGCGCAGACGGCCCTGGTGTAGCTGCCCATCTCCCCCATGGATATGGCGATGGTTTCATCCTCAACTGCAAGTAACTGGAGAACCACCAGGGTATCTGCCATGTTTTCTGGCATCACAGCCACCTTTGCCATGTTCCCCAGTTCCTTTTCCATTTTGACAATCCTCAGCAGGGCATCAAGGGATGGTGTTTCATTGAAGTTGTGGTAGGAAATTATACTCCTCTCGGCCTTCCCTGTAACCCTCATGATGTGCTCCTGGTCCGTTCTCAGTTCGACATCAACATAATCAGCAGCCTCTGCAGCGGCCTCAAGGAGGACTATCCTTTCATCCTCACCACCCCTGTACTGGCCGCCCTCTGATGGCGGCCTGCAGGTTGCTATCACCGGAAACCCTATATCATCTATCAGTTCCTTCACAGAGTCAGGGTCAGGTTCTCTGAGGGTGTCAATTCTTATTTCAAGGAGATCAGCCCCCTTATCAATGGCTCTGCCTGCTGATTCAAGTGCAAGTTCAGGTGTTCTTTCGGATACTGGGACGCAGATCCTGGTTTTCATTTTAAATGGTTCTCCTTCCTTATGGTTATCTGAGAAATAAAGATTTTCTGCAAATCTATATATGTCCTTTGCGGTAATAAAATTTTACATATCCCTCATGGGCCATCACATTCTCACTGAAGAAGGGTGATTTCTTTGAATGTGAAACCTATTTATCTCTTCACTCTAAATTAGGTTAAGGTGATTTCTTTGAAGATAACTTCAATAGGCGCAGACATATCTGACAATGATACGAGCTGCAGCATGGAACTTATAAGGTCACTGGAGGCCTCCATACCAGGTCTCCTTGATGCAGGTGCAGAGGGCGCAGCACTGACAAACATAACAGGGGATGATGTGGTAATAAGCGCCTTCGTACCCGATGATAAACTTGAAACCGTCAACAGGGCAATAGTTGAGATACTGAGGGATTCATCAGAGAGTCTTGGGGACCTTGAAGGCATATCAGATGAACCCGATGGTGCAGGGGAGGGCATATCATATGCCGAGGCGGTGATAAGGCAGGACCGCTACCCCGATGCAGTTATACTCGCCTTCGATACCTATGGTGGTGAGGACTTTGTTGCTGACGTTGCAAATTCAGCAATAGAAGCCGCGAGGGGTATGGGGGGTGTTACCGATGTCAGTGATGAGATAGCTCCAGGGGTCAGGGAAATCCCCGGTGTGGGCTATGTTTCAGATAAGACAGATGACCCTGTGGTTGTTGCGACCATAGAGGACATTGAGAGCGTTGGTGTCGCAGCAGGGGCAATGATCGGGGCAGCCCTTGGACACAAGAACGTCTACCTGGTGAAGAGGGGGTCGCCCTCCTATGTTATACCCGGAAGCGTGATAGTATCTGCAACAGCATTCCTTAACGGTAATCTCATAGACCTTGCAGTGCCCTTTGAGGAGAGGACGAGGATACTCAGGGTATGAAAGAACAGGAATCAATCCGCAGCGCGCCCCGGTTTTAGGGTCTCACAGGACCTGTGTATATAGAGAAATAATTATTATTATGTCCATCCAATATACTCTGGAGGGGATCTATCATGATACTGCTTGATGAAGATACCAGATGCCTGGTTCAGGGCATAACAGGTAAACAGGGATCATTTCACACTGAACAGATGCTTGAATACGGTACAAGAATCGTTGCAGGCGTAACACCCGGGAAGGGTGGTCAAGAATTCCTGGGCCTCAACGTCTACAACTCGGTCGAGGAGGTCACCGAGGAGATGGATGTCAACGCGTCCATAATATTCGTACCGGCACCCTTTGCAAAGGACGCGGCCTTTGAGTCAATAAGGCACCTTGACCTTGTTGTTATCATCACAGAGCACATACCGGTCCACGACTCGATGCAGATAATGGAGTACGCAAGGAGGATGGGTAAGACTGTTATAGGTCCCAACACTCCGGGCATAATAACACCAGGTGTGGGTAAGCTTGGCATCATGCCAACCCACATATTTGATGAGGGCAGGATAGGGATAGTCTCAAGGAGCGGCACCCTCACCTATGAATTCGCCGCCCAGCTCACCGAGGCGGGCTTCGGCCAGAGCACATGTGTGGGTATAGGCGGAGACCCTGTAACCGGGCTTGGATTCATTGACGTCCTTGAAAAATTCGAGGAGGACCCTGATACAGACGCAGTGGTCCTCATAGGCGAGATAGGTGGTGATGCAGAGGAAAGGGCCGCCGATTACATAAGGGAGCACATGTCAAAACCGGTCCTTGCCTTCATCTCAGGCGCAACAGCCCCGCCGGGTAAACGGATGGGCCATGCTGGTGCAATAATCGAGGGTGGAAAGGGAACCGCCAGAAGCAAGAGGGAGGCCCTTGAGGCTGCAGGGGCTGTGGTGGTTGACCAGCCCTCAGCAGTGGTGGAACATATCAGGGAGATCCTTTAGGGCTCTCATGTTACTTGATGAAAAACTTTAGCTGATTGGAGGGTTGGTTTATCATGTCACTTATTGATGATCTTCTAAATGGAAGGATGAAACTCCATGAACTTGAGAGGCACCTCCCGGCTGATGAGGCCGTCAGGGTAAGGAGGGAGTTCATAGAAAGGGTCTCGGGGGCCAGCTTAAGGCACATAGCAAATTACAGTATAGACATGGAGAGGGCCTCCGCAAGGAACATAGAGAACCCTGTGGGCGTAATCCAGATACCCCTCGGGGTTGCAGGGCCCCTTAAGATAAATGGTGAGCACGCTGATGGAAGCTACTACGTACCCCTGGCAACATCTGAGGGCGCCCTGGTTGCATCGGTAAACAGGGGCTGCTCCGTCATCACGGCTTCAGGCGGGGCCACCGTGAGGGTAACAGGGGACTGCATGACCCGGGCCCCGGTTATAAAGACTGGTTCTGTTGCAGAGGCCCTTGAACTGAGGAAATGGATGCAGGATAACATTGAAGCCCTCAGGGAGGAGGCGGAGTCAACTACACGACACGGTAAACTCCTCAAGATAGACCCCATCATCGTGGTGGGATCCTACGTCTACCCCCGTTTTGTATACAGTACAGGTGACAGTATGGGGATGAACATGGTCACCATAGCCACAGAGAAGGCCCTTGAACTCCTCACAGAGAAGACCGGAGCCCATGTCATAGCCCTCAGCGGAAACGCCTGTGTTGATAAGAAACCATCAGCCCTTAACCTTGTTGAGGGTAGGGGTAAGAGCCTTGTTGCCGAGGTCACGGTACCCGGGGAAACTGTTGAGAGGGTGCTGAAGGCAACACCGGAGTCGATAGCTGAGGTTAACACAGCAAAGAACCTTGTTGGGTCTGCAGCTGCAGGGAACATGGGGTTCAACGCCCACTACGCCAATATCATAGGTGCAGTATTCCTTGCCACGGGGCAGGACGAGGCCCATATAGTTGAGGGTAGCCTTGGCGTTACCCTTGCAGAGGAACGTGATGGGGACCTCTACTTTTCGGTGTCCCTCCCCGATGTCCCCCTGGCAACCGTCGGGGGCGGTACCGGACTTGAAACAGCCTCCGAGTGCCTTGACATAATGGGTGTGAGGGGTTCGGGTAAGGTCCATGAGTTTGCAGAGATCGTTGGCGGCGCCGTGCTTGCAGGGGAGCTTTCACTTATGGGCGCCCTTGCAGCGGGACACCTTGCACGTGCCCACAGGGACCTTGGAAGGGGATAGGATCTGCTGATGGATTTATGGTGTCTGAGGATGGAGCCGGGAAGGTCATGACGGGTCCCCTGTGAATTGAAGGAAATATGCTCTTAAGTCATGCGTGGTGAAGGTTATGATGGATCTGCGTGAATTTATAAGGGAATACATCAATATGAGCCGCTATGTGGCGCTTGGAACCCTTGATGGTGTCCTTGCAGTTATGGGGGTCACCCTCACAGCCAGTGGAGTTGCCGGTGCAGGGGGATTTGCGGTTGACAACTACCTGATAGGCCTGACGGGTCTAAGCGGAGGCATAGCCCTGGCGCTCTCCAACGCCTTCGGTTCATTTATCGGGGAAAGGGCGGAGGAGACAAGGACCATGAGGGAACTTGAAAGGAAGATGATGATGGCTGAGGGTAAACTGGACGATACCATAATCCACCAGCAGGCAAGGAGGAGGGTCTACATGAGCATGTTCACCCATGGGTTCTCAAGCTTCATGGGGGCCTTTGTACCCGTACTCCCCTTCCTTCTGATACCTGACCGGGTCACGGCAACCATGGTCACGGTCATACTATGCCTGATAGCCCTGGTGGGCCTTGGCCTATACCTTGGACGTGTTTCAAGGGAGAACATCTACAAAACAAGCCTTGAGATCGTTATTATAGGCATACTGATAGGCATTGTAAGCTTCATACTGGGAGGATCCCATTAAAAAAAGGGTATTCTTTTATTTGGGGTGGAGTTAAGCTTGTTTTATCAGATCAAGAAAGGGTATTCTTTTATTTGGGGTGGAGTTAAGCTTGTTTTATCAGATCCCGTAGAGACCCTCAACGGTGTCCTGGTGTATCCTGTATGCATCCTCCTCACTGAATATCCCCTTATCCAGGAACTCAAGGGTCCTCCTTGGCACGGTCTTTGGTCCCAGGACGGCTCCAGGTCTTCCCCTGTCATCCAGGTAGTCTGTCTCCATGAGGAAGCAGCCACCCTTCTCTATACCCTTTTTCACCACATCTCTTGATGCTATCAGGGATGGGGTTAGTCCATGGTTCTCCTCCCTCCTGGTGCAGGGCCCTGAGAAGTGCTTTATCACCATGGACCTCCTGATCCCTGCCCTGTCAGCCATCTCTGCAAACTCCCTGAACTCCTCCGGCCCGGAGCTCTCGGTGTGGAGCTGTACCGGACAGGAGGCTTCGGCTGCGAATTCCATGGCAAGGAGCATGAGCCTGTTGTGGGCCTCCAGTTCCTCCTCACCCACAGGGTAGTGGGGCCTTCCAACCTCACCTATGGCAACGGCCCTCCCCTCGAGTACAAGGGACCTTGCATACTCAAGGCCCTCCATTATCATCTCCTCAGCCTCCCTGAGTTCCTTACCGGCCTCAAGGAGCCTTGATAGCTCTGCAGGGTGGAGGCCGACGACCGCGTATGCATCAACCTCAGTCTCCCTGTTTATGATGTCAACGTACTTCAGTACGGTGTCCATGGTCTTCCTGTAGTCTGTCCCGGCATTCACGGTCCATGACGGCTTGTTGGGTATTATCATCCTCCTGCCGCCGGCCCTCTGGAACTTCCTGGCCACCTCCAGGGGGCCCTCACCATTAATTGCATCAACATGTATATGGTTGTCTGTGATTGGTATGTCCATGGTTTCACCGTGCTGAAATTTATTCAGTGGGGGTTTCCCTGGATGGATTGCTCATGCAGGATCTTGGTCTTTTGACTTCGGCCTCAACCCCCATCTTCTCGAGGACGGTCCTGAAGTCAACCTTTGTTTTGAAGCATCCGTCCCTCAGCAGGGGGACCCCCTGGGGCGAGAACTTTGACAGCTTCATCATTGCAAGGTTCAGGTCCTGGTAGCAGGCAACACCCAGGACGGCCCTGAAGCGGTGCTCCTCAAGGATATTCTTTATGAAGGTGGAGCCGGGGATGATGAATACCCTGTAACCTATCCCCTCAGCCCTCTCCTTGAGCTTCCCTATGATGCAGCGGTTGCAGCCGGTGCAGACAAGCCCCACCCTCTCAAGGCGGGCCTCACAGTGGGGGTTTCTGAGGCAGTGGGGTAATATAAGGGCCTTGTCCTCGGGTGGTATTGATTTGAACCTCTTCTCGTTTATCTTGTTCCTCACCTCAACGCCTATCTGGTCAACGATTCTGCTGTTAAGCCCCAGCGATTCTGAGAACTTCTTGAAGGGTCCGTAGAACATGTCAACTGTGATAAGAAGGAGTTTAGGGAATATGAGCCTGTCCTCCTTCAAAAGCAGCCTTCCAAGGAAGAGGCTTGCTGCCAGCATCAGGAGTAGGCAGACTCCTGCAAGGAATACGAGCTGTCCGAAGATCTGATAGAATTCAGTTATCATAATGTTTCACATTTATAGGTTCTGTAACTTGAACTTAAATATTTTCATCTGTGAAGACAGAGTCCCATGTCATGCTCTTCATGGCCACCGGAGCCTCATGGAATGAACCCTAACGGTTTCCGGGAGGTTCTTCAGGTGTATGTTGCCATCGCTCCCGGTTATCTCCACCCCTGTAAGTTCAGGGCAGGAGCAGAGGAGGTGATGGTCCGGGTGGGTCCCTGGTGTTATGCTGCAGTCCAGGTTTATGGTGTCGGCTGCGGATACAACCATCCTGAGTCTCCCTGAACCTGGATGGTTCTCGGGGAGCACCACCAGGGGGTTCTCCATTTCAAGGAGGAGGTATGCAAGGGCCATGATACCCCTCCTTGCCCCTTCACCAGACATGAAGGCGGATATAACTATAAGGTCATTGGGTTCAAGGAAGAGGGCTATCTCATCTTCAGGGGTGTTCATAAACAGTGTTCTCTGCCTTCCAGACTGTATAACACCCACTGTACCGTTCTCGGCCTCGATGAATAGGATTTCGTCCTCCTTTATCCTGAAATCCAGTGCCCTCACCCTTATCCTTCACATTCCACGTTGTCTGACTGGCAGGACGGGCATATCACCCGCCTTCCAACACCCTTAAACTCGTTTCCACAGTCAAGGCATTTACACTTCCTTGTCTTCATCTTCTTGATGTCTATATCGGCCATTGGACCTCCAACGGTACACATATCTACCACCTTTGAATTCTATATCTTGCATCATTTATCTACTTTACCCGGATGTACTCCTGGCTGAGGGATATTTACTGGTCTTCAGTGTTGAGTTCGTGCTCATGGATTACCCGTGGAGAATACTGTAATACAGGGGACCGTAAAAACTTATTATTCAGAACCGGTATAGAATATTACAGGTCCATATGACCGGGTGAGTTAATGAAGAACCTTGTTTTTCCATTCACAGCAATAGTAGGACAGGAAAAGGTGAAAAAGGCCCTTGTACTTAACGCTATAAACCCTGCCATCGGCGGGGTTCTTATAAAGGGGGATAAGGGTACCGGTAAGACGACGGCTGTAAGGGCACTTGCGGATCTCCTGCCATCCATCCGGACGGTGAAGGGCTGTCCCTTCAACTGCGACCCGGATGAACCTGAATCAGCATGTGATCTGTGCCGTGAAGGCGACTTTGAGGTTGAATACCGGAAGATGAGGGTGGTTGAACTCCCCCTCGGCTCAACCGAGGACAGGGTTGTCGGATCCCTTGACATCAGGAAGGCCATAAGGGAGGGTATAAAGGCCCTTGAGCCAGGGATACTTGCAGAGGCGAACAGGAACATACTCTACGTGGATGAGATAAACCTCCTGGACGACCACCTCGTCGACGTCCTCCTTGACGCAGCAGCCTACGGTGTGAACACGGTTGAAAGGGAGGGCATATCACTCCAGCACCCCTCCAGGTTCATACTGGTGGGGACCATGAACCCGGCTGAGGGTGAACTCAGGCCCCAGCTCTCGGACAGGATAGGTATACATATAAATGTGGGCACAATCAGCGACATAAAAAAACGCGTCCTTATCATGAAGAGGCGTGATGAATTCGAGCAGGACCCTGAGGGCTTCATTGAGAGGTTCAGGGACAGCCAGAGGGAACTCCTTGAGAGGATAATGGGTGCAAGAAAACTCCTTCCTGCAGTCACCATAGATGACTACCTCCTTGAACTCATAGCAAGGGTCTGTGTGGATGCCGGTGTTGACGGCCACAGGTCGGACATTGCAATCGTACGCACCGCCAGGGCCCTTGCAGCCTTCAGTGGAAGAAGGAGGGTGCATGAGGAGGATGTTGAGGAGGCAATAATCCTTGTCCTGGGGGAGAGGATCCCGGGTAAGACATACAACCGTGAGAACACACGAAGAGAAATGCAGAGGGCCAGGGAGGAGATGGAGAAGGAGTCAGAGGATGATGGGGGTTCTGATGATGATTCCAGAGGGGATGAATCAGATTCCTCCCCTGAAGGTGATGAATCAGGGTCACCCCCGGAGGCTGAGGATCAGGGCCCGGGTGAACCCGAGACACCACCTGATGATACCCCTGAAGAAGGGGACACAGGGAGTACCGGAACCGGCGGAAGGGGCATGGCCCTCACCACGGAGTCAGGGAGAACCCCTGAAACTCAGGATGTGGATGTTGACATAAAGAAACTCCTTAAACTGAAGGGTAAGAAGAAGGAGAGGCTGTACGGTAGCAGGGTTGAATCGAAGACCCGCAGGGGAAAATACGTCAGGAGCAGGTTCCCCAGGGGAGACCATACTGATGTGGCCATCGATGCAACCATAAGGGCAGCTGCCGCCCACTCCAGGGGTGACATAAGGGTCAGGGATGAGGACATCCGCCAGAAGATAAGGAAGCACGGTGCAAGGGCATCCATAGTCCTGGTGGTGGATATAAGCGGTTCAATGTTCTCAGAGAGGAAGGCCTCCATGGTCAAGGGCCTTATAGAGAGGTTCATAGAGGACGCCCAGCGGCACCATGACAGGATAAGCGTCGTTGGATTCCGGGGGCGGGACGCCGAGGTTATAATACCATCAACCTCCCACGGCGCATCCTTCAGGGAGGTGGTTGACGGTATAAGGGTGGGGGGCACCACCCCCATGGCCCAGGGGATAGAGAGGGGCCTTGAGATACTCAGGGCCGAGAAGAGAAGGAAGGAATACGTCCCCCTCATGGTCATACTCAGTGATGGAATGCCCAACGTCGGCCTTAACAGGAACCCCAGGAGGGAGGCCCTTGATGCCGCATCAAGACTCAGGGATGAGGATATACCATCAATCGTGATAAACTTTGAGAGGGGTGTCAGGGGCGGAAGGGACTTCAACATGGAGGTGGCCCTCGCATCCGGTGGGAGCTACTATGACCTTGAAAACCTTAAAGACCCATCAACAGCCATTGAGAGTATAATGGAACATGAGAGGGCTGTCTTCCAGGCCCGCTGAATCCAAATTATTTATAGCTGGACAGACAATATCAGCCTGATGAAGATTGTGGTCTACCATGCAGAGGAATGCGACAGGAAGAAATGCACAAGCCTCAAGCTTGGCAGGAAGGGAAAATTTAAAATAGTTAACAGTCTAAACCAGATACCGAGGGGTGCCCTTGTACTCAACCCCTTCGCAGAGAAGGCTGTCTCACCAGAGGACAGGGACATGGTACTCAGGAGGGGTATCGCAGCACTTGACTGTTCATGGAAGAGGGTCAGGAAGTCTTCTGTCATATTCCAGACAGCACGTAACCACAGGGCCCTCCCCTTCCTTGTGGCTGCAAACCCCACAAACTATGGCAGACCATGCATACTTTCAACTGCAGAGGCTGTGGCAGCAACCCTTTATATAGTTGGACTGAAAGATATAGCCTCTGACATAATGTCATACTTCAAGTGGGGTCCTCATTTTATAGACCTCAATCGTGAACTGCTTGAAGCTTACTCCAGGGCATCTGACAGCTCTGAGGTTGTAGAGATTCAGAAAAAATTCATAGGAGGCTAATTATGGCAAGGTTTGAAGAAGCAGAGAACAGACTGTTCAATATCAAGATCTGCCTTAAATGTAACGCAAGAAACCCACCAACTGCAAGGACATGCAGGAAGTGCGGTTACAAGGGATTAAGATACAAGGCAAAGGAACCAAGGGGTTAAAACAGCCCCTACCCACTATTTTTTTGAGTGTTCAGAATGAAGGTTGAAGAATACTTCCACGACGTCCTCAGGGAGAGGAAGATGCACCTGACACTCATCGACCCCCAGGAGCAGAGCCCTGAGGAGGCTGTCAGGATTGCGGAGGCAGCCATAAGGGGAGGTACCGACGGCATAATGCTTGGAGGATCAACCACAGATTCCCATGAACTTGATGAAACAGCCAGGGCACTCAGTGAGAGGATAGATGTACCAATAATACTCTTCCCGGGCAACACCACGGGTGTCAGCCGTTACGCCGATGCTATCTTCTTCATGAGTCTTCTTAACTCCACCAACCCCTACTGGATAATAGGTGCCCAGGCCCTTGGAGCCGGGGCGGTCAGGAAGATGGGTATCGAGGCCCTTCCAATGGGCTACCTTGTTGTTGAACCTGGCGGAACCGTTGGATGGGTGGGTGATGTTAAGGCTGTTCCACGAGGAAAACCCGATATTGCAGCGGCCTATGCAATGGCAGCGGAGTTCCTGGGTATGAGGCTCTTCTACCTTGAAGCGGGTTCAGGGGCACCTGAACACGTGCCAGAGGAGATGATATCCCTTGTTAAGAGCTGCACGGACCATATACTCATCGTTGGTGGGGGTATAAGGACAGGTGAGGATGCTGCAAGGGTTGCAGGGGCCGGTGCTGATGTAATAGTCACCGGTACCGTGGTTGAGAACAGTGACAACGTGGAGGACAAGATCAGGGAGATCGTTGAGGGTATCAACGGGTCCCTATGACTTCACTTTTCTTATTTTAACCGGTTTTATGTCTTAATCTGTCTCATCCTGTTACTATTCTTTTTTAATCGTTCTTTATTTATTAATCCTCTTAATTCACTTATTTCAATTGGATCTTTTACTTAGTTCAGGATTTTCTTCTTTTTTCTGATGATATTTTAAAAAAATATATAGTGATCACTTGCAGAGATAATCGTGCTCCTGGTGCTTTTACTTGCCATCTACATCCTCAGGGGAAGGTATGGGAGACTAATGAGGATAAGCCTGAAGATAGAACGGTATCTGATCATTTATCCTTTTTTATAAACATTTAATGGCTGATTGATTTCTGGGCGGGGCCGGGACTACTCAAATTAAAATTTTTATTCTTCCAGGAGTGGACTTTATCCTTTGAAGGGGTCAGTCGCTGAATTCACATCCGGCCAGCCCTCCTCCACGAGTTTCAGGCCAGATTCAGAGTATCTTTCACCTGTGTTAAGGAATACCAGATCCCAGAATGTCCTGAGCCCATAAAATGTATCTTTATCCATCTGAAGCAGATAATAATCCTTTCAAGCTACTAGCGCACCGTAAAGAGCTTATTTGAAACTGATACACCCCTTCAGGTTTTACCTTAAGGATTCAGGTGAACGTCCTGAGGCAGGGAAAGACCTGCTCACCGTTTTTTACTCATTAACTGAAAATCCAGTTCTCAGCAGGTTCTCTGTCTCTGCATGTAGTGGTGTGGTAACCTGTAAAATAAACGGTACCCGGATGAACAAGTGATATATGCATGGGGACATAATTAATAATATGAAAAACAGGCTTGTGGCCCAGATACTTAACAGGGTTGCCGACTTCATGGACCTCAAGGGGGATGAGTTCCGCTCAAAGGCCTACAGGCGAGCTGCAAGGACCATAGAATTACTCGGTGAGGACATAGAGGAAGTCGCAGCCCAGGACAGACTCCAGGAACTCCCAGGGGTGGGCAGGAACATCGCATCCAAGATCAGGGAGATACTTGACACCGGTTCCCTCCACCTACTGCATGAGCTCATGGAGGAGTACCCTGTTGACTTCGACGCCCTGCTCTCGGTTGAAGGTGTGGGTCCGAGGACCGTGAAGCTCCTCTATGAGGAACTCGGGATAAAGACCCTTGACGACCTTGAATACCAGGCAAAAAGGCACAGGATAAGACGCCTCAGGGGTATGGGTGAGAAGAAGGAGAAGGCCATACTCAGGAACATAGAACTTGCAAGAAGCAGGATAACAAGGAAGCCCCTGGCCTACATAGTGCCCCTGGCCCAGAGGATAAAGTCTGAGATAATGGACCTGGAGGGTGTCCAGAGGGTTGAGGTTGCAGGTTCCATAAGGCGTGGAAGGGAAACCGTAGGGGACATTGATATCCTTGTAACCGCCAGGGACCCTGAGATGGTCATGGATTACTTCACATCCATGGAGACCGTCAGGGAGGTTGTTGTCAGGGGGCCGAGGAAGTCCACCGTCCGCCTTGTGGAGGACCTGGACTGTGACCTCCGAGTATTTGATGATGGGGTCTTCGGCTCGGCCCTACTTTACTTCACGGGTTCATGGGAGTTCAATGTTGAACTGCGCAGGATAGCCCAGTCCATGGGGATGAAGCTCAGTGAATACGGCCTCTTCAGGGGCGATGAGAGGGTGGCCGGTAGGACCGAGGAGGAGGTCCTGGAGGCCCTGGGACTCACCTACATTGAACCGGAGCTCAGGGAGAACCGTGGAGAGATAGAGGCCGCCAGGGAGAGAAGGCTCCCTGAACTGGTATCCTCCGAGGATGTCAGGGGAGATCTCCATATGCACAGCCTCCACAGTGACGGAATCGACTCCATAGCCGACCTTGCATCCTATGCAGAAACCCTTGGAAGGGAGTACATAGCTGTAACGGACCATGCACGCTACATATCTGACCCTGACTCCTACTTGAGGTCCATTGAAGGGGTGGATGAGATCCCTGTCCTGGCGGGTGTTGAGGTCAGCATACTTGCCGATGGCAGCCTTGAAGTCCCTGGGGACGTCCTTGAAGACTTTGACC
The DNA here is from genome assembly GCF_009914355.1 of Methanothermobacter sp. THM-1. Classification (NCBI taxonomy): domain Archaea; kingdom Methanobacteriati; phylum Methanobacteriota; class Methanobacteria; order Methanobacteriales; family Methanobacteriaceae; genus Methanothermobacter; species Methanothermobacter sp. THM-1. Next base: position 856,412 of record NZ_CP044013.1, on the reverse strand, counting down.
TTGTGGTTGCAAGCGTGCACGACGGCTTCAATGTTACCGAGAGGCTCCTGGGGGCCATGGACCATGACGTGGTTGATATAATAGGACACCCCACTGGACGTGTGCTGGGGACCAGGGAGCCGGTGGTTGACATTGAAAGGGTTACCGAAAGGGCGGCCGAGGCAGGGGTGGCCCTTGAGGTGAACTCAAACCCCCTCAGACTGGACCTGCGGGACACACACATCAGGATGGCCATAGAGGCCGGCTGTAAACTTGCAATAAACAGTGACGCCCACTCAAGGGGAGGCCTTGAAAACATCAGGTGGGGAGTGCTGACTGCAAGGCGCGGATGGGCCAGCTCTGATGATGTGATAAACACCCTCAGCTTCAGGGGACTTAAGAGGTGGCTTGAAATCTAGCAGGTGGTTATCCTTGATGATTGATCCTTAAAATGGGGATAAGCGGGTGGAGTGAAACTTGAAGACCATATTTATAGTTGAGGATGAGGCCCTGGTCGCCCTTGATCTCAGATCAAGGCTAGAGGCCCTTGGCTACAGTGTTGCAGGAACAGCATCTTCGGGCAGGGAGGCTGTCATGAAGATAGCCGAGACCAGGCCCGACCTTGTGATAATGGACATAGTCCTGCAGGGGGAGATGGACGGTATTGAGGTTGCTGAGAGGATAAGGGACCTTAAGGTGCCCGTGGTGTTCCTCACAGCATACTCCGACCCTGAAACCATAGGGAGGGCAAGGCGTGCAGGTGCCTACGGTTACCTCCTGAAGCCCTATGATGACAACTCCCTGAATGTGACCGTTAAAACAGCCCTCAGGAGGTACGAGGCAGATTTAAGGGGTCTGGGGAAGAAGCCGCCCCTGATTGATGAGAGGGACCGGAGGGTCCCGGAGATACTTGTGGTGGAGGATGAGGCCATAATCGCAGCCGACCTCAAGGAGAAGCTTGAAGGACTGGGCTACAGGGTCTCCGGGGTTGAGGATACTGGTGAAGGCGCCGTGGAGGCTGCCGGGGAACTGAAACCGGACCTTGTCCTCATGGATGTCTATCTTCGGGGTGAAATGGATGGTATTGAAGCTGCCAGGATGATACAGGGCCGCTACAGGATCCCGGTGGTCTACCTGACAGCCTACTCCGATGATGAAACCCTCTCAAGGATACTTGAAAGCGAACCATACGGTTACCTCCTGAAACCATTCAGCAGGGAACAGCTCCAGGCAGAGGTAGAGGTCACCCTGGAGGCATTCAGTGAACGCCTCCATGAAATGGAAAGGTTTCATGAGATCATAAGCACCAAGGAGGAGGAACTTAAAATCGAGAAGACCGGTGTCTTCTTTGTATCCTCGGTCCTGATATCCCTGGCCCTTTACGGGTTCATAACAGGGAGCATGACCTGGCTCATGTACCTCCTCTTCATACCGGTGGTGTACAGTTTCATCCACCTCTTCATGAGCATCGGACCCCGATGGAAGCCCCCAGAGGACCATGAGAGGCCCATGGTCAGCATAGTTGTCCCGGCACATGATGAGGAGAACACCATAAAAAGCTGCGTGGAGACCCTATCATCCCTTGACTACATGAAGGAGGGGGAGCGGAACTATGAGATAATCGTCGTTGATGACGCCTCCCGGGACAGGACAGGTGAGATCCTCAGGGAACTTGCAGGGTCCCTCAGCCACCTCCATGTCGTAACAAGGAAGCCCCCCTTTGCCTTCACGGGTAAGGGTTACGCCCTTAACGATGCCCTTACGGTGGCATCGGGTGATGTCGTGGCGGTCTTTGATGCAGATGCAAGGGTTGAACCGGACTTCCTTGAGAGGACGGTCCCCTACCTTGAGGGGGAGGACGTTGCAGGTGTCCAGTCAAGGGTTAAGATGTATAACCGCGGGAGGAACCTCCTCACCATGATGCAGCACATAGAATTCGCGGTCTTCGGTAACCTCATACTGGAGTCAAGGATGAGGATGGGTGTCCCTGCCTTCCTTGGGGGTAACGGTCAGCTGGTGAAGAGGAAGGCCATCGAGTCCATAGGCGGCTGGGACGGGTATGCGATAACCGAGGACCTTAACATGAGCATAAGGCTGATGCTTGAGGGCTATAATATAAGGTACTGTCCTGAGGCAGCTGTATGGCAGGAGGCGGTCCCTCAGTGGGACGCGTTTTTCAGGCAGAGGGTCAGGTGGCTCACTGGGAACCTTGAAACACTCTTCATTTACCTTGCACCCATGATAGACGCCCCCATCCCCCTCCACAGGAAGCTTGACTCAATCTTCTACCTTTTCGGCATGCTCTTCATCGGCTTTGTGATGCTGGGATACATAGTGTTCATCCTCAACGCGGCACAGATATACCTCTTCCGGTTCGAGGCACCCCTCATAATAGGCCTGCTCTCAACGGTGGCATTCTTCCCCCTGACCATGGCTGGGATACTCCGTGATGGATACAGCGTCCCCAGGAGCCTTTTACTCTCACTGGAGTACTGGGCCTACTGCCTCTACCTCATACCACTGTTTATAATGGCCTTCATCTACATGATAAGGAGGCATGAGAGGCGATGGGCGAAGACAAGGCACCATGGGGATTCAGGGTAGCTGCTGACCTCCAGGGGGAATCATGGGGTGATCACTGTTTCACCTTAAATAGTATCCAACCAACACCCACTAGTAAAACGTCATGGGGTGAGCATTGATTCACGTTAAAAGGGTAATTCATCCATGAGCATGACTTCTGGGCATATCTTTTCTTATTCCTTCTCCTGTACTTACCCATGAGCATGACTTCTGGGCCTATCTTTTCTTATTCCTTCTCCTGTACCTGAGGTAGACCGGCACCCCTGCGGCTATAAGGAGGGAGCCTGCAAGTATGGTGCCTGTACCCGTATTTGCAAGTAGATACAGGCATATCAGGACACCGAGGATGCTCTTCAGGGGTACCCCGGCATCCCGGTAGCGCCTCCTCCTGAGCACAGGAAGTGAAACACAGGTTGACATGTAGGCAAGGAGCAGTGTAAGGACAGAGAGTTCAATAAGACCCGCCGCGGTTCCTGTTAGGGCTGCCACGAGCGCCGTCAGGTTCTGGACCAGTATGCTCAGGTGCGGGGTCCTGAAGCGTGGATGGATCCGTGACAGCCACCCCGGGAGGAACCCGTCAAGGGACATGACATGCAGAAGTCTGGCGGTTGTGAGCATACCGGCCTCCTCAGAGCCCGCGATGGATATGAGGGCCCCGAGGGTCAGTATAAGAGCACCCGCACCCCCCAGGGCACTGTAACCTGCAAGTGTGAGCGGTGCAGTGGAGGATGCAAGGACCACCCAGGGGACGAGTCCAAGTATCACGAAGTTTGTCAGGAGATAGAAGACCATGACGAAGACCATCCCAATGATTATTGCAAGGGGTATGATCCTCCCGGGATTCTTAACCTCACCGGCAGGGACCGTTACAAGTTCAAAGCCCACATAGGCCCAGAAGACCAGGACCGTCACGCTGCCCAGGGCACCGAGGCCCATGGGTGCGAAGGGAGTGTAACCGGATAGAAGGCCGGAGGGGTCCCATATGAATCTCAAGATGCCAGTGACAACCAGCAGGATCAGGGGGGCTACCTTGAGGACTGTGAGGACGTCATTAACCTTACCGGCCCTCCCCACACCTGAAATGTTTATGGCTGTCAGTGAAAGGATGAAGATGACCTTGATGAGGGCCTCTGCAGTGGGGCTGAGGCCGATGAACTGGGAGAGGTAGTAGACGAAGGCCACCGGGAAGACGGCTATGGCTATCCAGGATGATACCCAGAGGGACCAGCCGGTTATAAAACCCGCGAATTCTCCAAGGGCTTCCCTTGCATAGGAGTAGGGGCCCCCTGTCCTTGGCATTATGGCCGATGCCTCTGAGAATACAAGGGCGAGGACCATTGCCATTAGACCCCCAATTATCCATGAGAGTATGGATGCGGGTCCAAGGCTCCCTGCACCGTAGGCTGCAACTATGTAGATATCCGCGCCCACAATGGTTCCGATGACGAGGCTCACGGCATCAAAGAATGTGAGCTCCCTTCTAAGACCTTCACTCATCATATAACCATCCATCATTCCACGGGTCGGGTTGTTTTTATATAATTATGTCTCAGTTATTATTTCAGAAACCTATAACATTCACGGTCTGTTTTCACATTTCTTTTAAATGAAGATTCCACAGGGTATGTTAATTATTGTGAGTAAGGCAGTTCATCACTAACATAAGGACGTGGCGCCCCAGTGATAGCATTCATACAGTGCCCTGTAATAGGTTGCATCACCTGACTGAGGATATGCAGCTTAACACAATCCCTGAAGTGAATGGAGGGGCTTGGATCCATCAGATTATCCATGAATGTGAAGATAAAAGTCAACCTTTAAATAGTGCCCCTATCAATCTATGAAATAGGGATATATTCACATGGAAACTCTGGACAGTGGTGAGTTCTTTGATAAGGAATGGAACAGTGATTGAGGGTCCTTTATGGCCAGAACCGGTGGAGATAAAGAGTGTTTCAAGGATAGGTGAAAACTTACGTATCATAGGCGCCCTTATAAACTCAAACGAGCACATAGACCAGATACTCACCCCTGATGAATGCAGGAGGATCAGGGGCGGTGAGGTGAAACTTGATTTTTCAGCCTCCGGGGAGGAGTTCTTCCTTGCCCTTGAATCATACCGTTACAGGAACGCGTCGATCTTCGATCCATTCCTTGCAATGAACAGTTCCAGAATAGACCCCCTACCCTTTCAGCTTGACGCTGTTTATCTTCACGCCCTCAAAATGCCAAGGCTCCGCTACATGATTGCAGACGACCCGGGGGCCGGTAAAACCATAATGGCAGGCATCATAATAAGGGAACTTAAACTCAGGGGCGTCGCGACAAGGATCCTGATAGTCTCACCGGGCCATCTGAGGGAACAGTGGAGGAGGGAGATGGCTGAAAAGTTTGATGAGAGATTCATCATGGCTGACAGGGGATTCTTCAATTCCCGGCGTGGGGAAAACCCATGGCTCACCGGCAACCAGTTCATAACATCAATGGACTTCGCAAAGCAGGACGACATCCTCAGGTCACTGGGAGCCGTGCGATGGGATCTCGTGATAGTAGACGAGGCCCACAAACTATCAGCCACATTCTCTGGGAAGATTAAGAAGAGGACAGAGAGGTACAGGCTGGGTGAGGTCCTATCAGGGACATCGGATAATATGCTCTTCCTCACAGCAACACCCCACAGCGGGAACCCTGAAAGCTTCAGACTCCTCCTGGATCTACTTGAACCTGGCTTCTTTGCAAACAAGGGACTCATAGAGGAGGCTAGGAGAAAGGATGAAAATCCCCTCTTCATAAGGAGGACCAAGGAGGAGCTCAGGGACTTCCAGGGCAACCCCATCTTCAGGAAGAGGTTCACCTACACCCACAGCTTCAGACTCTCTGAAAAGGAGATTGAACTCTACAATCGACTATCAGAGTACATAAGAAAGGAGTACAGAAGGGCGGAAGGTAGTGATGGCAGGATATACATATTCGCACTCATGCTCCTCCAGAGGAGGATGGCATCAAGCATCTACGCCCTCAGGGAGAGTCTGATAAGGAGGAGGATTCGGTGCCAGGAGATGATCAGGTCCCATGACCTGGAAGAACCAGAGATAAACATCAGTGGAATCGAGGATGAGGATGAGGCGACACGGTGGAGGGAGGAGGAGAAACTTGAAGGGACTATAATTGTAAAGAGCAGGTATCAGCTTGACGAGGAGGTTCAGACACTCACAGAACTCATCAAAATGGCAGATGACATCTTGGCGGCATCCGAGGACACAAAGCTGGGTGAACTAAGAAAGATACTTGATGAGGTGGGTGATGAGAAGCTCCTCATATTCACAGAATTCAAGGACACCCTCGACTACCTTGTGGATAAACTTGAGGAATGGGGCTACACCGTGAGCACCATACACGGCCAGATGAACATGGAGGAACGTATAGCAGCCGAAAAGGAGTTCAGGGAGAGCACCCAGATCATGGTTGCAACCGAGGCAGCCGGTGAGGGTATAAACCTCCAGTTCTGCCACCTCATGGTGAACTATGACATACCATGGAACCCAAACCGCCTCGAGCAGCGGATGGGACGTATACACAGGTACAAGCAGAGTAAGGACGTCTACGTCTATAACCTTGCAGCTGAAAACACGAGGGAGGGTCTGGTGGTCACAAGGCTCCTTGAAAAACTTGAAAGGATAAGGAAGGACCTCGGCTCAGACAGGGTATACGACGTTGTGGGTGAAATATACCATGAAAAGGACATCCAGGAAATAATAAGGGAAGCCATCTCAGCAGGTATAAGCCCTGATGAAATCGACAGGAGACTGGAGCCACCATGGGATATACTGGATGATGTTCTAAAGGAACAGCTCGCAACACCCGTTAATTATGCAGAGATAGACAGGATAAGTCAGAGGATCAGGGAACGCAAACTTGCACCAGAGTACATAGAGGAGTTCTTCAGGAAGGCAGCCCAGCACTACCGCTGGGAACTTAGGGAGAGGTCCACCGGAACCTATGGTATGAGAACGCCACCGGAACTTCTAAGGGTATGGACAGACAAATACAAAAACAGGTACGGTGACCTGCAGAGGAACTACCCTGTCTTCAGCTTTGAGAAGACAGAGGATGATGATGTAGACTTCGTATCCTTCGGCCACCCACTCTTCGAGGCAACCCTCCTCTACATAGGCCAGGAACTTGCATCGGACATATACCGTGGCGCCGTCTTCAGGGACCCCACAGGCAGATATGATGGTGTGATATGGTTCTTTGAGGGTGCCGTCAGGGATGGTTCCGGTAAGATAGCGGGCAGGAAGATATTCGGCGTCCTCAACAACGGCCGGGAGATGAGTATAGTTGACCCATCAGTCCTCTGGAACCTCATACCAGATTCAGGACCATCTGAAGCTGAATATGACAGTGAAGGGGTCATGGAATTCGCAATAGAGGAGATGAAGAGATTCAGACATGAACTCCTCAGGGAAGCAGAAAAGAGGGCGGAGATAAAGAGAAACTATGGTGTAAGGTCACTTGACTATAGTATAAATGAATCAAACAGCAAGCTAATTGATTATGAGAGGCGTCTTGGACTCGGAGAGGACCTTAAACTAGCAATCAGAAATGAGAAGGAAAGACTCAGCGAGTACAAGGAACGCCGGGATAGTCTCATTGATGAGATAGAGAGGGAGAAGACCCTCAGCATAAACATGCCCAAACAGATAGGAGCAATCATTGTCAGGGGGGAGATGGCAGAGGACCCTGCCATTGAGAGGATAGGGATGGATATGGCCATGAAGTATGAGCTTGAACATGGAAGAATCCCTGAGGATGTCTCAGGGGAAAACCTGGGTTTTGATGTCCGCTCATCAGGTCCCGATGGGACAAGGTACATTGAGGTCAAGGCAAGGAGTGGTGAGGGTAACGTTGAACTCACACAGAATGAATGGCTGAAGGCCAGACGATTCAGGGAGTCCTACTGGCTCTATATCGTGAGCAGCGCAGCTACAAGCCCCAGACTGCACATCATAAGGGACCCCCACAGTAAACTTAAACCCATAATAAGGGAAGAGGTAAGGTATGTGATACCGGCCAGTCAATGGAAGGAGGCAAGTCAATGAAAAAAGCGCTAATAGAGAAGACATTCCCCCTGAGGGATGTGAGTGAAGAATCAGCTAGGGAGAAGAATATAAAAAGCGGTCACATCTCAACACTCCACATCTGGTGGGCAAGAAGGCCCCTTGCAAGCAGCAGGGCCACAATATACGCGAGCCTCGTGGGGGCTGGAGATGAACTGGAGGAGATCAAGAGGCGGGAATTTATAAAGAAGCTCTGTAAATGGGAGAACACCAATGACCTGAACACCATAAGCCGCGCCCGGAAGGACATACTCCATGAGCACGGCCACCCCCCCAGGGTCCTTGACCCATTTGGTGGAGGCGGCAGCATACCCCTTGAGGCCCTCCGCCTTGGATGCGAGACACACAGCATGGACTACAACCCAGTGGCTGTCCTGATACAGAAGTGCACACTTGAGTATCCCCAGAAGTATGCTGGATCAGGCACCGGCTGGTCTGAGGGTGAGAACAGACTCGTAAGGGATGTGAAGAGGTGGGGTGAATGGGTCTTCAGGGAGGCTGCCGGGGAACTCAGAAGGTTCTATCCAGCTGATGATGATGGGTCGGTTCCTGTCGCCTACATATGGGCAAGGACACTACCCTGCCAGAACCCATCATGTACTGCTGAAATACCATTAATGAGACGTTTCTGGCTTTCAAGGACGAATAAAAATAAAATAGCCCTGAAAACAGTGATTGAGGGAGACAGGATTGACTTTGAGATGGTGGAGGACCCTGATTTCGACCCTGGAAAGGGGACCATATCCAGGGCCATCGTAACCTGCCCAGTATGTGGTTCAACAATAAAGGCAGATGACACCAGGAGACTCTTCCAGGAGGGTAAATCCGGTGAGAGGCTCATAGCAGTGGTAACAAGCCACCCGGATAGGAGGGGTAAGGAGTACAGACTCCCCACAGAGGATGACATGAAGATATTCCTGGAAGCAGAAAAACACCTTGAGAAGAAAAGGGAGAAACTGATGGATGAGTGGCTAATAGACCCCATACCAGATGAACCCATACCTCCTGAGAATAGAAGAAGTGTCAACGTTCCGGGGTATGGCATGTTAAAATGGGGCGATCTTTTCAACCCACGACAGAAACTCAGCCTCATCACATTTATAGAAATGATACGAAACGCATATGAAGAGATGATCAGGGAAGGATACGATGAAGAATATGCAAAGATCATCACAACATATCTTGCAATGATACTTGGCAAATTAGCGGACTGGAACTCTGCTTTGTGTTATTGGAGACCTGATCAAGAAAGGAATGCGGATGTATTTAGGAGACACGCTGTACCAATGGTATTTGATTATGGTGAAAGGAACCCCTTAATGGGGAAGTTGATGAGGCCAGAGACGATCAGTAAAGTTCTTGATAATCTCTCTATGATCCCTGAAGTTAAAGGCCACACCCCTAATGTAGTTAAGGCCTCCGCCACTTCAATCCCATATCCAGATAATTATTTTGATGGTATTTTCACGGATCCACCATACTATGATAATGTACCCTATTCATACCTCTCAGATTACTTTTACGTATGGCTCAAAAGGGCCCTGGGTGACCTTTACCCTGAACTCTTCCTCACATCCCTCACCACCAAGGCTGATGAAATGGTTGCATACACCCATGAAAAGTCCAAGGCAGAGGCCAACCAGCAATTTGAGGACATGATCCGGAAGTCCTTCCAGGAGATACACAGGATCCTCAAACCAGGAGGCATAGCCAACATCGTCTATGCCCATAAGACCGCCGCCGGCTGGGAGACAGTAATAAACGCCCTCCTTGAATCAGGCCTCACAGTAACAGCCTCATGGCCCATAAACACAGAAATGAGGGCACGTTTGATGGCCCAGAAGTCAGCCGCCCTCAGATCATCAATCTACATAGTGGCCCGTAAACCCGATGAGGAGAAGGGGACCGGCTTCTATGAGGAGGTGAAGGCTGAACTCAAGGAAAAACTCCATGAAAAACTTGAATCCCTCTGGATGGAGGGGGTTTCAGGCCCTGACTTCTTCATATCAGCTATAGGAGGGGGTCTTGAGGTTATAGGCGGCTATGACAGTATATTAACCTACAGTGGTGAGAAGGTCACGGCCTCCCGTTTACTTGAGGACATAAGGAGTCTTGCAGCAGATTTCGCCATAAAGCAGATCCTTGAGAATGGATTCGCCGATGAACTTTCACCCTTAACCAGATTCTACCTCTTCTATAGGTGGAACTTCGGGAACAACAAGGCGGACTTCGATGATGCAAGACTACTTGCAAGCAGCCTTGGAATAGACCTCCAGAATGAGAAGGATGGGTTCATAAGGATAAGCGGTAGCAAGGTCACAGTCCTTGGACCTGATGAAAGAAAACCTGATAAGATAAAACCCAAGGACCTTATAGACGTACTGCACCTTGCCTGTATCCACTGGAGCAGGGGTGAAACCGGGAGGATGGAATCAGTACTCACAGAATCAGGTTACGGGTCCATGGACAGCTTCTACAGGGTCGCCCAGGCCCTTATAGAATCACTGCCCGACTGCAGTGAAAAGAAATGGCTTGAAGGACTCACATTAAATCGTGAGGAACTCATGAGAAAAACAGCAGAGACAGAGAGGCAGCAGAAACTCCCATAAAAGATTCTTAAAATCTAAAGGAGATGATAAGATGAAGCCCTTTGTTAGTGTGGCTGAACCGCATGATGATATACTTGGAGAGGAACTAACCCTGGATACCTTCGCAGCAAACCTCTGGAGCGTCCACATGGGAGAGGCACCCGAGGAGTACCAGAACCCCGATGTCTTCTGGGAGAAGACCTACACTACCAGGGGCCTCAAGAACATAATGGAAACCGTGAAAAGGAGGCTTGAAGGAGGGCCCGGGGACCCTGTAATACAGTTACAGACACCCTTCGGTGGGGGTAAGACCCACACCCTCATATCCCTCTACCACATGGCATCAGAGATGGATGCCAGGGTTGTTGTTATAGCTGGAGACGCCCTTGACGCCGCCGAGACAACACTGTGGGCAGAACTCGAGAGGCAGCTGAGGGGGGAGAACAGGGAATTCACAAACGAGACGTCCCCAGGCACAGAAAAGCTTAAGAGACTCCTCCAGGAGACGAGTCCCGTCCTGATACTCATGGATGAGGTCCTTGTTTATGGACAGAAGGCTGCAGGTGTCATTGTTGGTGACTCCACCCTTTCAGAGCAGATAGGACCCTTCATTCAGGAGCTCACAGAGGTGGTTTCATCCCTCAGGGAGGTTTCACTGGTTGTAACCATCCCATCAAGCCACCTTGAACACTATGGTGAGGCCGCAGAGAGGCTCTACCAGCAGATCGCAAAGGTCCTGGGCAGGACCCATAAGATAATCGCGCCGGTTGAGAACGATGAGATCTATGACGTCATAAACAGGAGACTCTTCAAGAGGATACATGAGGATGAGAAGAAGTCTATAGTCCATGAAATAGTTGACTTTGCCTATGATAACGGGTTGCTCCCGGAGTCCATGGAGAAGTCAGAGTACAGGGAGTTATTCCTCAAGAGCTACCCTTTCCAGCCTGAGGTCATAGACGTCCTCTATGAGAGGTGGGGGTCCTTCCCAAAGTTCCAGAGGACCAGGGGTGTTCTCAGGTTACTGGCACTTGTTGTAAGGTCACTCAGCGACTCAACGAGGCCCTTCATAAGACTTGCAGACTTCGACCTCTCACTGGGGGATATAAAGAGGGAGTTCATAGAATTCACAGGCAACGAGTTTGACAGTATAATAGCATCTGACATCACATCACCCGATTCAGGTGCAGTCGCGACGGATGATAAACTGCAGAGCTACAGGCCCTACAGGCTCGGCACATCGATAGCCACAACGATATTCCTCTACTCCTTCGCCGGTGGAAGTGAAAGGGTTGGTGCGGGTATCAGGGAGATTAAACTCTCATGCATAGACCCGAATCTTCCGGTGAGCATAGTAACCGAGGCGCTGGAGATGATGAGGAAGAGGCTCTTCTACCTCCATGAGAGGGACGGCCTCTACTACTTCAGCAGCAAACCCAACCTTGAAAGACTCATAGTGACACGGAAGGAGAACGTATCAGAGGATGATATCAGGGAAATGGAGGAGGACTTCATCAAGAAGATAGTGGGTAAGAAGAAGTTAGAGGTGCACATCTGGCCAGGGAAATCATCGGACATCCCTGACACCATGAAACTCAAACTGGTGGTCCTCAGGGATGACTCAGAGGTTGATGAATTCATAAGCAATAAGGGTAAACATCCAAGGGTCTACAGGAACTCCCTGATCTTCCTCCTACCAGCCCCCGACGAAAGACCCGCATTCAATGAATTTGTAAGGACACAGGCAGCACTCAAAAGCATATACAATGACAGGACCCTCCAGATGGATGAGAATGAAAGGAAAGGAATAAAACACAGGATCCGTGAAAATGAGAAGGATTCAAATACGCGTACAAGGAACCTCTACCGTCATGTTATCATACCTGCAAAGGAGGGAACAGAGAGGTTAGACCTTGGAAGGCCAGCCTATGGTGTGGACACACCTGTGGAGTACGAGATAGAATCCCTCCTGAAACAGGAGGATAAACTTGTAGATAAGCTCAACCAGGACGTGCTGGCAGCAAGATACCTTAAGGGTGATTACGCTGAGACAGCAAGGATACTGGAATCATTCTACAGCGTACCTGGGGAGATAAGGATAACCGGCGAGGATGTCCTCAAGAAGGCCATAAAGCTTGGTGTTAAGAGAGGATCCTTTGGTCTGGGGGTTCTGGTTGATGATAAACCAGAATGCACCTTTATTGAGGAGGACTGCAGCCCATCGCTTTCAGATGGAGAAATAATAATAAAGCCCCACCTCTGCGTGAAGGAACCCATGGAAGAAGAGAAACCAGCAGGGGAAGAGGCACCCCCCGCACCCATGAAGAGTGCCGAAATCGTCGAGAAACCTGAGGAACCAGAGAAGATGGAGTTTAAACAGGAACCCGACAAAACAGAAGCTATAAGATCCATCAGCCTGGAATTCAGAATCCCCGACCAGGAAATGATACAGATAACGAATATCAGGAGAGTACTCATGAAGTACTTCAATGATGTTCAAGTGGAACTCGATGTCACCATACGCTCAGCTGATGGTGAGATGCCTGAATCAGAATACAGAAACATCAAGGACTTCTTCAATGAACAGGGTATAAGGGTGCGAGAGGATAGGAGGGCATGATGAACATTCCCTTATTCTGAATTTTCAGCTGAATAGATGGTGCTGCTGAATCAGGAATACCCCCACATTAATTCAGATTTATTGATGTGGGGTGAGGAGAAAAAAAGCCGAGACCAGGAAGTCATTCAAACTATTTATTGGTTAATGTATAAAGATAGAACCGGTGTTTATATGGTTACAAGTGAAGAGATGAAGAGGAGACTCGCCGAGAAGAAGGGCGGGACTGTTAGGAGAGAGACCGCGCCTGCATCAGAGAAGTTCTGCCCAAACTGTGGCAGGGAGTATGATTCAAGGTCAAACTTCTGTGATGAGTGCGGTACAAGGCTTGAGGAGAGGACCGCAACCCCGGCGGTCCATGAACACGGGGACATAATATATGTAACAAGCAACTACGTCCCGGGTTACAGGGCTGTTGAGGTCCTTGGATTCGTCTATGGCCTTACAGTGAGGAGCAGGGGTCTTGGAGGTCAGATAGGGGCCGGTTTAAGGTCAATTGTGGGTGGTGAGATCAAGGAGTACGTTCAGATGATGGAACACTCCCGTCAGGAGGCCCTTGACCGTATGATGGACCATGCAAGGGAACTGGGCGCCAATGCAGTTATAAGCGTGCGCTTTGACTCTGACTCAATCTCCGATATCATGCAGGAGATCCTTGCATACGGCACCGCGGTTATCATCGAACCCGAAGAGTAAAATCACAAATTATTTATACTACATCTTTTTTTATTCTACTTTAAAGGTTTACAGTGGAGGATTTTTCATTGAATGTCCTGGAAGAAATTGCAGATTCCCTGAAGGGCACCGTCAGATGTGAAATCGGAAGGCCAGTATTCAGGTCCAGCAGATACGAGGTCCATGAGTTCAGAAGGGAAAACTTCAGACCCCTCAGGGTGCCGGATGACACTCCACTCCTTGCATTCATTGATGGTGGAAACAGCCCGGTAATCACCGGACCATCATTCTCGGTGCAGCTTAACAGGGTCGCCGCGGGCATCTTCAGGGGAGAAAGGCGTGAGAACATGGAACTCCCATCAAGGCTCGAGTTCCTCTCACTCATGAGGCTTGATGCAGAGAACTCCAGGTACACCTTCAATTTACACCCCCTCGACCCATCATACAGGGAAATTCTCCCTGACGAGGACCGGTTACAGATAGAGATCCCCATGGTGGAGGGGATGGACCCCTCAAACATCCAGGGACTCCCAAGGCGTTTCGCTGAATGGACCATGGCCCTGGAACTCATGGGGGAACTCGGTGAGGGGGACATACTCGTAACCGATGGTTCGCTCCAGGCATCCTTTGAGAATGAGAACCCCTACATACATGAGCTCATGGAGGAGGGTAAGAGGAGGGGTGTGTACGTTGCAGGCTTCTCAAAGACATGCAGCCTCTACACCACCACCTCAGCATCACTCCTCGGAACAGTGAGGAAACTTGCAGAGAGATACGGTGCCGGTGAAAGATGGTGCTACAGTCCGGTTGCCGTGAGGATGGACCGCCCAACAGTCATAACAGTGGTGAAACTCAACCCGGCCGGCAGGATATTCCGCCTCGACATACTTGGAGAGGAAACTGAGGAATCACCTATCAGGGTGGCATCGGGACTCCTCAGGAACTCTGCAGACGCATGCTTCCCGGGCTACCCCTACGGCCTGGTGGACGTGGATATGAGGGCGCGCGTCTCCCGTGATGAGATAGAGATCTACAGGAGAAGGATCCTGGCTGAGATTCCAGAAAGAGAAATCCTTAAAGACGTAGTGTATGAGGCCAAGAGCCTTGATTTCCATGATGAACTCAACAGGTATGCAGGTGAATACTGATGGAAGCTGCAGGGCAGATAATCGGTGGTGAAACAGCCACAATACTGATAAGGGAGAAGACAGGCTCCAGGATTGAGATCGGCGACCTCCTTGTTGCGGAGGATGATGGCAGGATAATACTCCAGGTTAAGGAGCTCAAGTACAGGTCACAGATACCCATGGGGATGCATGAACTGGCATCGGGCCTTGAACTTGAAGGACAGGGGGGTGAGGTGGAGTTCCTTGAACCTGAACTCAGAAACTACATCATCGCCGAGGCCCGCCCCATACTCCATGTAAAGGATGAGGGGCCAGTACTCCCCAAGCTACTACCCGGCTTCTTCAGGTCGGTCCGCAGGATACATGAGGGGGACCTTGAATTCCTTGAAAGACCTCAAAGGCCCATCTACCTCGGTAACGTGAGGAGCGGGTCCAAGGTCCTTGAAACACCAGTACACCTTGATGCGGAGAGCGCAATAACCCACCACATCCTCATCCCAGCAACAACAGGGAGGGGTAAGAGTAACCTTGTGAAGGTCATGCTCTGGAGCCTCGTGGAGATGGACAGTGTGGGCATGCTCGTCTTGGACCCCCACGACGAGTACTACGGGAGGAACGATGAGGGACTCGGCAGCCACCCGGCAGCCGGTGAAAGGATAGAGTACTACTCCCCTGACGCCCCGGTGGGCGGCAACACCCTCATAATAAACCTGAAATCCCTGAGGCCGGAACACTTCGACGGGATCATAGATTTCTCAGGCCCCCAGGAAGAGGCCATAAGGGCGGCACGTAACAGATTCGGTGATGAATGGATAGCGGGAATCGTCAAGTCAGATGAGATAATGAACGTCCACCATTCAACCCTCCGTGTTCTCAAGAGGAAGTTCGATAACATACTGGGTGTCTACATGGAGGACGGCGAACTCAAATCCCGGGGAGGTGTCTTCAGGGAATCAGGGGGTGAATCCACAATAAGGGATATCATAGGCCACCTTGAGGATGGTAAAACGGTCATCATTGACACATCCCGACTCATGGGTGAAGCAGAGATCCTCGTTGGAAGTATCATAGCAGGGGCCATCTTCAGGAGGTACCAGAGATACAAGGCCGAGAACAGGCTCAGACGCAAACCGGTCATAGGGATAATTATAGAGGAGGCTCCCCGCGTCCTTGGAAAGGAGGTCATCGAGAACCAGGGACACAACATCTACAGCACCATAGCCAGGGAGGGCCGTAAATTCAACATCGGACTTGTGGCCATCACACAGCTCGTGAGCCTCATCCCCAGGACCATACTGGCTAACATGAACACCAAGATAATCCTGGGGAATGAGATGGCCCAGGAGAGGGCTGAGATAATTGCAAGCGCCTCCCAGGACCTCTCAGATGATAACAGGACCATAGCAAGCCTTGATAAGGGTGAAGCCATAGTGAGCAGCATATTCACAAAGTTCGCTGTTCCGGTCAAGATCCCCCTCTTTGAGGAGTTCATAGAATCAGAGAAGAAGGATGATGATGCACCACCACTTGAATTTGTATAGGTGCAGCAGGGGATAGGAGTTCAATGATGTTCCTTTTTTGATCTTAAAATGGGTGTGGGATTTGAACTGGGAATTTGATGATTCCCTCCCTGAATACTGGAGGACCATTAATGGATTTTAATAGAAATCATGTTTCAACCGAACCTGTAAAGGAGGCTGACTGATGTACAGATTCGCCCATCTCTCTGACTGCCACCTTGGAGCACAGAAACAGGCGATGCTCCAGGAACTGGAAGGCAAGGCCTTCAGGATGGCAATAGATGATGCGCTAGACAATGATATTGACTTCATGATAATAGCAGGCGACCTCTTCCACTCAAACCTGCCCAACATGAAGACGGTGAAGATGGCCACCAGGGAGCTCAGGAGGGTCAGGGATGAGGGCATCCCGGTATACGTCAACTATGGGAGCCACGACTACAGCCCATCCCACACATCAATGATAGACATCCTTGAAAGTGCAGGTTTAATAGAGAATGTTGTCAGGCCGGTCCCGGGAAGGAAACTTGGACTTGAATTCACCGAGGATGAGGCCACGGGTGCAAGGATCACGGGACTCTCAGGGAGGTCGAGGAACCTTGAGAAGGACTACTACATGATGCTTGACCGTGAAGCACTTGAGGTAGAGGAGGGCTTCAAGATATTCGTCTTCCACAGCGCCATAACCCAGTTCAAAACCGAGGAAATTGCGGATGCGGAGTCCATAGACCTCAACCTCTTCCCCAGGGGCTTCGACTACTATGCCGGTGGACACGTGCACAAAAGAAGCACCCACAATGAGGACGGCTACGGGTGCATGGTATTCCCTGGGGCCCTCTTCGGATCCTATGCAAGGGACCTTGAAGACACTGCCCGGGGTGAGATGAGAGGATACTACCTTGTTGATTTCAATGAAACCCTAAGGGGCCTTGAATTCAGGGAGATAATGCCTGCAGGATTCGAGTACATCGAGGTTGATGTTGATGGAATAACAGCCCGTGAGGCCATGAGGAAGATAGAGTCATGTATAGCCGAACATGACGTGAGGGGAAGGGTGGTCATGCTCAGGATCCGGGGAGGTCTCAGCTCAGGGAAGACATCAGAGATAGACTCGGGGGTTATAAGGAGGATCCTCAGGGATAGGGGAGCCCTCACGGTTAACATAAACAGACACGGGATAAGACCCCCTGAGATAGAGAAGGTAAGGGTCTCTGAGACTGAAATACCAAGGATAGAGGAGAAGATACTCAGGGAAAAACTTGCAGGCCTCGGGGTGAAGAACATGAAACTTAAATCAGCATCAGGCCTTAAAATGGCATCAGAGGTCCTTAAAAGGATCCGGAATGAGAAGAGGGAGGGTGAAACCAGGGAGGACTATGAGCAGAGGATAATTGAAGATGCCCTTGAGGTCCTTGGACTGGAGATCGAAGGGGGTGACGGGGCCTGATAATCGAGTCACTTGAACTCCGCAACATAAGGAGTTACACATCAGAGTCAGTGGACTTCAGGGAGGGTGTGACGCTCTTTGAGGGGGACATAGGATCAGGGAAATCCACCATACTCCTTGCAATAGAATTCGCATTATTCGGCCTCGGGGACCAGAAGGGCGCAAGCCTACTGAGGACTGATGCAAATTCAGGGTCGGTCAAACTCAGATTCAGGGTGGATGATAAGGTCTACACAGCCTACAGGGAACTTAAAAGGACCTCAAACACCATACAGCAGCAGAACATCTACCTTGAGACCTCCAGAGGGAGGAGGAAATTATCTGCGAATGAGATGAAGGAGGCCGTTCTTGAGATCCTGAGGTATAATGAACCATCAAACCCCCGTGCAAAGAGCCACATCTACCGCTACGCGGTCTTCACACCCCAGGAGGAAATGAAGACCATAATAGAGATGAACCCCAAACACCGGCTTGAAAGGCTCCGGAAGGCCTTCGGTATTGAAGAGTACAGTGTGGCAGTGGAAAACGCCAGGTTAATCCAAAGGAGGATAGAAAGACTCTCTGAGAGACTCAGGGACAGGTCGTCAGGCCTTGAAGATGACAGGGAAAAACTGAAGAGGCTCAGGGAAGAAAAGGACAGCCTCCTTAAGGAGAAGGCGGGAATTGAATCCAGAAGAGAGGCCCTTGAATCTGAACTTGAGGGTCTTGAAGGGGAATTTGAAGCTCTTAACGATAAGAAAAAGCGGATTGAGGATGCAATGGCCAGACTGGCTTTCCTTGAAACGGAGATAAAGGCTATAAACAGGACAGTGGACTCCCTGAGGAAAAGGAATAAAAACCTGGAGAAGGAGTACAACAGGACCCTCGAGGAGATTGAGAACTGCGGAAAGAAAAGGGATAAGCTATCAGAGGAACTTAAAAGGTTCAAAGATGAGATAGATGCCCTCCAGAATGATATGGAGACTCTCACTGATGATTATGAAAGGTTTAAGAGGGCGGGCCTTGAACTCAGGCACCTTGAGGCCACGCTGAATGAGAAGACAGGGGACTGCAGGAGGCTTAATTCTGAGATCAGGGAACTTGAACTAAAAATAGGAGAACTTAATTCTGAGATCAGGGAACTTGAATCATTAATGGAGAGGCCATCAGTCACAGAGGAAGAGGTCAATGAGAAAATCAGGGAACTCAACGCTGAACTGCGTGAAAGGGAGAATGAAAGGGCAAGACTTGAGGGAAAACTTGAGGACTACGCTAACATAAGGAGCAGCAGCATATGCCCCACCTGTGACAGGAAGGTTGACCCGGCGGAAGTGGAAGAGAAGATAGCCTCAGCAGGTGAGAGGATCAAAGAAATTAATGGGGAGATTGAGGAACTTGAGGCTGAAAAAGGGGATCAGGAAGAACTACTCGATGATATAAGAAGGTTCAGGGTTATTGAGGACCGACTCAGGGACCGGATGAGAACTCTGAAGGAAGAAGAGGAGAAACTCAGAAAAAAGAAGGACGATCTTAAGGAACTCAAAGTCAGAATAAAGGATATAGAAAATCAGATAAATGAGAACAGGAAAACTGTGGAGGAACTCGGGGATACAGCATCCAGGATGAATGAACTTAAAGAGAAACTTGATGCTGCACGGGAAAGGGAGAAGGAGATTTCAGGCAGGATCTCAGGTATTGATGGGAAGATCTCAGAGATGCAGGGGAGGATCAGGGAACTGAACCCTGAAACCAGCAGGGAGTACAGGAAAAACCTTGAAGAGATTGAACTGAAGAAAAGGGAGATTGAAGAGAAGAAACGTGAAATCAAAGGGCTTCAGGAGATCATATCATCCCATGATGAAGTTGAATCCGCCATAGAGCGGCTTGAATCTGAGATAAAGGAAAAAAAGAAGTCACATAATAGTGTAATTTCCCGCCTCGGGGAGATCAAAGGTTCAATCAGGGAAAAGGAAAACCGTATAGATGACCTCAGATCGGTGGTGGAGACCAAGGGGGGCTACCTGAAGAGGGCTGATGAACTGGATGATTACGTGAAGTGGCTTGCCGAGTACTTCATACCAGCCCTTGATGATATTGAAAGGCATGTCCTTGCATGGATCAACCAGGAATTTGACAGCCACTTCAGGAAGTGGTTCGGGATGCTGGTTGATGACCCTGACAAGTCGGTGAGGATCGATGAGGACTTCACCCCGATGGTTGAACAGGACGGCTATGAACAGGACCTCAGGTACCTCAGTGGTGGTGAGAGGACAAGCGTCGCCCTCGCCTACCGCCTTGCACTGAACAAGGTCGTTCAGGGCCTTTCAACAACACTGAAGTCCGATATACTGATACTTGACGAGCCAACAGATGGATTCAGCAAGGAACAGCTCTACAAGCTCAAGGACATCTTTGATGAGCTTGATTCACCCCAGATAATCATAGTATCCCATGAGGAGGAGCTTGAAAACCTTGCTGACCATATATACCTGGTGAACAAGGAATCAGGTGTTTCAAGGATAGAGGAGGTCCTCTAGGATTTTCCACCCATCCCGGGGTTTCCCCACTACCCTTTAAGGTCTTAACATCATTTCAATGCGGATTCACACTCCATTATCCTTTTAAAAATCTTTAAGCAATTAGCATGTCCCCTTATAGCTTTTAATTCCTTTAATTTCTTTTCGGGTCCAGATAAGGCACGTGGTCACCGTTCTATATACTGTTTCACATTCTGGCTGCTTCTGCATCTTCTTTATATAATGCCTCTGCAGATAAAAAGGGATTCGGATGACGGTCCTTTATTCAAACAGAGCCATGGAGATCCTCAATCACTGCATGAATGTTAAATGAGCATTCTGAGGGATTTTTTCGATTAAAGGAGCTCTCAGAGCTTTTATTTTATAGAAATATTTATATACTATGATGATGTAACAGTTGACTCAGTGTCCTTAGCGACCTTAGGGTTAATATTGGACATGGAGGCGATAGAATTACGCGATTCAAGACAGTGTCAGTGCTCTTTGCACTGATGTTTGCAGTGGGTTCAGTGCCCATTGCCGATGCAACAAATATCGAAACCGAAAACGCAAAAATTGTTAATGAAAAAGGAAACTTGAAGGTCGAACCTGTTAAGGTTGAGGCCGCCTACAAGAAAACGAAGTACAAGAAGTACAAGAAGACCTACCGGAAAAAGGTCAGGGCAAGCTACCGTACCAGTGTAAGGAAAAGGTACTCAAGTAAGTACTATAAGAAGAAGAGGGTGCGGGCTGCCTACAGCACCAGCACATACCACTATTCCAGTATAGGAGATTGCTGGGCTATGAGCGAATATCTGTATAAGAAACTCACAGCATCCGGTGAGAAGGTCCGTATAATACAGTACGCCACGAGCATGTCACCAAGGCACCGTACTGTACAGGTGTACAGGAACGGTGGATGGGTGGACTACAGCTACAGTGGCTACAACAAGATATACTGGCCGACAAGGAGCAAACCCGGCATGTTTGTGGTTAAATCATCGGCTTAATTATAAGCCACCCCCCTTCTATTTTTTTAAATTCTTATGTCCAGCAAGCACTTCTGACGTATTCTGCTGCATCTGTAACCGAAACTTCTCTTCTGATTGTATTGAGTCTTCTACCGCCTCTGCAGTACGGTGGGGATTAGGAAGTTCTTTTCTGATCTATTGAATCCTCTATTGCATCTGCAATACAGTAGGGGTTCCAGCCAACGATCTCGTCACTCCTATCCTCAAGTTCAGGGGGGACGTTTTCAAGGCCATAGGGCCTTACGGTTATCACGGGCCTTGAGGACCTCACCGCATCATCAAGGACGGCCCTGATTTCATCCGGGCGGTCCCTCCAGAGGCCGGCAAGTATGATGACCACGTCTGCATCCCCTGGCCCTGTCTTCTCCCATTCAATTCCTGACCGGTTAAGCTTCTCAAGGAAGACTTCATAGTCCTCTATCTCACCCTCGGTTATGTAGATCCTGATCTTCTCCATCACATCTTCTCCTCAAAGACACCATCAATTAAATTACAGGTTAAAGCTTTCTCTTTGATTCTACAAGGGCCTTCAGTTTATCTGGGTCATGGCGCCTCTTCCAGAGGGGTTCAGAATCATCCCGATATACACTCAGGTTCTCCTCAAAGCTTTGACCACCCTCAGAATGGTATATGATCCCCAGGGGGAACTTCCCTGAATCATAACCCTCAAGGGACTTCTCAAGGGCGAGCATCCGGTCCGAAGCATCATGGTCAGTGTAGTAGGTGTGCTCACGGAACCACTGGAAGGTGTTGACCTTGTTGAAGGTTACGCATGGCTGGAAGATGTCAACCAGTGAATAGCCATGATGCCCTATGGCCTCAACAAGGATGTCCCTGGTCTTCTCAACATCACCGGCAAAGGCCCTGGCAACAAAGGTGGCCCCCAGGGAAATGGCAACTGCCAGGGGATTGAATGGTTTCTCAAAAACCCCATGGACCTGTACAGGAGTTTTAAGGCCCGCTGACTTGTTGGCGATGCCTGGCCCTTCGTGAGGCCGTAGACCATGTTATCATGGACTATGTTGGTGATGTCAGGGTTTCTCCGGATGTTGTGTATGAAGTGGTTACCGCCCTCACCGTACATGCACCCATCCCCGCTGACATCGATGACCGTGAGTTCAGGGTTAACGGCCTTTATGGCCACCGCTGCAGGGAGGGAACAGCCATGGAGACCGTTGAAGTAGTTGCACCTTAAATACTGGGGCAGCTTCCCTGCCTGACCTATACCTGAGACAAGGACCAGCCCCTCGGGTGGAATATCAAGCTCTGCAAGGGCCATCTTCAGGCTCCTCAGGATCGGGAAGTTACCGCATCCAGGGCACCATGCCACGTCGGCTTCAACATCATAGTCCTCGGGTTTCATTCTCCCACCTCATCCAGGAGGCCCTTTATCTCTTCGACACTGAAGGGCATCCCGTTATACTTGTTGAATCTTTCATGGACCTCAAATCCGAGTTCAAGTTTAAGGAGGTCAGCGAACTGTCCTCTGTAGTTGTTCTCAACCACAACGGTCCTGTCAAAGGACTCAAGGAGTTCAAGGACGTCACCGGGGATGGGATAGACCTGGCTGAAGTGCACCATGCTGACCTCTGCATCCGATTCCTCAATGGCCTCCCGCACCGGCCAGTAATTTGAACCCCAGCATATCACTGCAGAGGAGTCGTCACCGTAGACCTCCGGCGGCAGCGCCTCCTCCCTGAGCATGTCAAGGCGCATGTTCCTCTTCTCAACCATCCTCCTCCTCACATCAAGGTCCTCTGTTATGAAGCCATCCTCATCATGTTCATCAGAGTCCACACGGACAAGACCTTCACCATAACCCGGCACACCCCTCGGGGAGATTCCGCTATCTGTGAATTCAAACCTTCTGTAGTCAGGCCCTGTTTCGGTGATATGCTCCTCTATTTCAGCATCAACATCAATTTCAGGGATGTTGTAGTAGAGGTCTGCAAAGTACTGATCAGAAAGGATGAAGACAGGGATCTGGTACCTGTCTGCAAGGTTAAAGGCATGAGCAGCTATCCCTGGCGCGTCTTCAAGTCTTCCAGGTGCGAATATTGCCCTTGGAAATTCCCCCGGCCCGGAATAGAGTGCAAGGTTAAGATCCTCCTGGGCTGTCCTTGTAGGTAGCCCCACGGCGGGTCCCGGGCGCTGACCGATATAGATAACAAGGGGTGTCTCCATCATCCCTGCCAGTCCAACAGCCTCCTCCATGAGGGCGAATCCACTGCCTGACGTTGCAACAAGGGACCTTGCACCGGCATAGGATGCGCCGAGGCACATGTTTATGGCTGCAATCTCATCCTCCGCCTGCTCAAAGACCATGTTGAATTCATCAGCATTCTCTGATATGAAGACCTGGAGGGGTGTTGAGGGTGTCATGGGATAGGATGACATGAACCGGCATCCCCCTGCAATGCACCCCATACCCGTAGCCTCGGTGCCGTTAAGGAGCAGGTGGTCCCTGACAGCAGGGTCGGGTTCAACCATGACATGGAGGTGGTTCCTGAGTTTCTCTCCAATTTCATAGCCGATTCTACCCGCCTCAAGGTCTTTCCTGAGGATTTCAGGACCCTTACGTTCAAAGAGTGACCTCACAGCATCATCAAAGACCTCCTGCTTCACCTGGAATAGGCTTGCAGCGGCTCCTGCAGCTATCACGTTGGCAAATATGGGTCCGCCGAGTTCCTCCGCCCTTGAGATTATGGGGAGGGCCACTGCCCCTTCAATCCCGTACCCATCATCTGTAACTATCAGGGTGTCCCCTATACGGTCCCCGAGGTGCTCCACAGCACCCCTGCTCAGTGCAAAAAGCACATCGATCCTTTCTGTGTAGGCCCTCACGGGCCTGGATGAGACCCTTATGAGGGTTGAGTTCTCACCTCCCCTGACACGTGACATGTACTCCTTTGAGGAGAATATATGGTAACCCGTGGCCTTGAAGGCCCTTATCAGGAGAGCCTCGACCGTCTGGATGCCCTGCCCTGCCTCACCACCAAGGACAAGGGCAGCATCACCTTCTATCTTCATCATAAACACCCCTTTGCATTTCAGATGGAGTTTTTCCCGCATCCCCACAGAACATCCTACCTAGAACATTCTTCTTATGTAGCATCTTCTCTGGGGGTTCTTCTCAAGGTACTGCTGATGGTACTCCTCTGCCTCATAGAAGGTCCCTGCAGGTTCAATGGCCGTGACTATCTCCCTGCTGAACCTCCCTGCCCTTCCAACTTCATCCCTTGACCTCAGGGCCAGCCTCCTCTGCTCCTCATCATGGTAGAATATCACGGAACGGTACTGCTCACCAACATCAGGGCCCTGCCTGTTAAGGCTCGTGGGGTCATGGATGCTCCAGAAAACATCAAGGAGGTCGCTGTAGCTTACAATATCCGGGTCGAAGGTCACCTCAACAACCTCTGCATGACCGGTGAGGCCGGTGCAGACATCCTCATAGGTCGGATCTTCCATGTGACCCCCCATGTAACCAACCCTTGTGGATACAACTCCATCTATCCTTCTGAAGGCATCCTCAACACCCCAGAAGCACCCGGCTCCAAAGGTTGCCTTCCTGAGTTTTCCCATGATTCATCCTCCTGAGACGTTACCCCTGACCCTGAGCTGGTCGGCGCTGAACCTGAATGGAGAACCTTTACCACCGCTTATCGAGAACGACATGATCACACTGCCCGTTGGGTTCTTCCTGTAGTCGTAGGGACCGTTTATTGTCCATGAATATGTCTGGTTGCCTATCCTGAGGGTCCAGAGGCCCCTCTGGCCTATACCCCTGAGGTCATCTGCACCCCGCCTGGGGTCACCCACACCCCCCTCAATGGTGAACGATGTCCCCGCCGTCATCCGGCCAAGGCTGAAGGTGCTGCTGGCACCTGGCTGGAGCAGGAAGAACCTGTTACCAGGGTTGCCTGATGATATATGTCTGCTCCCGCCGCCCGTGGTATTGTTGGCCTCATATATGAATAAGCTCTTCGAGGGACCGGTATTCGTGATGGTGAGGGTAACATCCACCGCTTCATCACCGGAGATCCTGAAGTAGGATACGTATATGTAGAGGGCTGCTATGGCTATTACTATGATGGCTCCAAAAAGAAGTATGTACTCAGCACCTCCCTGACCCCTAAGATCCTTTATTATCATGTAATGTATATATTGTGTTATTATTCATATAAAATTGAGGTGTCAAGATGGGACCCGGTTCAGGTACAGAGGCTCCAGTGGTAAGTATGGAGGTTATCATAACGGTCATCATCCTCACAGCAGCGGCAGCGGCCGCCATATTCATCATCATATCCCTGGGGAAACGTAAAAGGAAGAAGGAAGAGGAGAAAAAACCAGTTAAACCCCAGGTTTCAAGGGATGCTGTGGAGCAGCTCAGGGAGGAGTACGGGGTCAGGGAAGACGAAGAGGACTAGCTGACGGTGAAGCAATGAAGGTTGCGGTTCTGGGACTTGGTGTTGAGGGCTTAAGGGCAGCTGAATCCCTTAAAAGGAGGGGTCACAGTGTATATGCCAGTGACATAAGGGAGGATGTCAATGCTGACCTTGAGGGAGTGGATGTTGACCTTGGATTCCATGACATGGAAAGGATAGAATCCGCGGATGCCGTTGCCCTCAGCCCCTCAATGATGGGGACAGAGATCGCCGAGAGATTCAATAAAAAACTCCTATGCAAGGTACTTGATGACCACAGGAGGATCCCCACGGTACTGGTGACCGGGACCAACGGTAAGACAACAACGGCATCCATGATAGCCCATGTGCTGAGGGAGTCCGGTAGAAGGGTTCTTCTCGGAGGAAACGCAGGCGGAGGTTTCCAGGGCTACACAGAGATATTCCTCAGGGCCTCGGAGGAGAAATTCGACTACATTGTGGTGGAGGTCTGTGACATGACCCTTGAATTCGCATCAAGGTGCTTCAACCCATCCCTGGTTGTCCTTACGAACATCGGCCAGGACCACATGGACTTCCATGACTCCCTTGAGAATTACCGGAGGTCGGTTCAGAAATTTTTAAGTGGTATGAATGTTATAATCAGTGCAGATGAACCCCACCTTGAAGAACTCACGGCGGATGCGTCATGGGTCAGAGAGTACCGTGATTACACCGGCGAACTCCTGCTTGAGGGAAGATTCAACAGAAAGAACGCGGGGGCCGCTCTGGAGGCTCTGAGATTCCTGGGAGTCCCTGAAGATGCCCTGAGGAAGTACCTTGCTAATTTTAAGCCTGTGAAGGGTCGGGTGAGGTCATTCACCATCAACGGTTCAAAGGTCACCATCGGGAAAACAGACAACCCCCACGCCCTGAGGGCCGTCCTCTCAGAGGGACCCTTCGATGTGATGTTCATAGGAACCCCCAGGAGGTCAGAGACATGGAGGTTCAGGATACTGGATGAGGTTCTTTCATCACCACCGGAGGTCCTGGTACTCTTCCCAGGCCTTGAGGACACGGTTGACGAGGCCATGGAGTACCTGGGGGACCCTGGCAGCATGCGGGTCCTGAGGGTGGATGATGCAGGAAGGATCCCTGAAATGATCCTTGAATTCTCAGGAAAGTACAGGAGGATACTTGTGGGTGGGAACGGCCAGGAAAGGATAACGGCCATCCAGGAGGAACTTGAAGGATTAATGGATCATGATCTCCCTTCCAGTGATTGTTAAATAAAGGATGATGGGTGCATAACTTGATCAGGAACATGAACGTGCTTGTACTCGGAGCAGGAAACGCAGGAAGACCAGCAGCAAGATTACTCAGACACCTTGGCAATGAAGTGCTTGTCAATGACATCAGAAGATTCGAGGAGCTACCCCCCAAGGCAAGGAAGAGGATACCTGAAATGGAGGCCGAGGGGATAAGGTTCAGGCTTGGAGGCCACAGCATCCAGGACATACTGGAGGCAGACGCAGTATTCATCTCACCGAACATACCCCGGGATGCCCATGTACATGGACTCATCAGGGAGGCCGAGAAGGAGAAGGACATAATCAGGATCACAACATCGGATATAGGCAGGATCCTCAATGAACTCATAGTCATACCCATGGTTGGAATCGCAGGTACCGACGGGAAGACCACCACCACCAACATGATAGACTTCATACTCTCATCAGAGTACAGGACGGTTTCATTTTCATCCCTCCAGGACTCCCTGGTGATAGAGGGCCTGGTGGACCTTGTTGTGAAGGGTGAAATCACAAGGAGGGACATGGCGGTCTTCGAGTTACCGCACGGGACCATAAGGATGGCTGACGGCCTTGAGCTCTGCTCGGGTGTCGTGACAAACCTGACCCCTGATCATATGGATGAATTCAGGGACCACAACGAGTACATTGAGAGGAACTTCTCAATAAAGGACCTTATAGCCCCTGGCGGGGTCCTGGTGCTCTGCGGCAACGACCCGGTGGTCAGGGAACTCAGCCGCGGCCTTGAAGTGGAACATGTTATCTATGGAATCAGGGGTGATGATGGAGGGGAATTCCAGGTGGAGGCTTCGGACATAGAACTCATGGGCCTGGATGGCTCAAGGTTCACCCTCAAAATCTCAGGGGTCCCTGCAGCCTCCTGCAGTAAGGGAGGGGACCTTGAGGGACATGTCTCAACAGAGATAAGGCTCAGGGTCCCGGGAATATTCAACATAGAGAATGCCCTTGCAGCCATAACGGTGGCCCTGGCCCTTGGCATGGACCTTGAAGATGTTAAGAAACGTATAGAGAACTTCAGGGGGATAAGGGGCAGATTCGAATTCATAGACGAGGTTGATGGCGTCAGGGTCTACATGGACGCAGCCCACAACCCTGAGAGCATGGAGAAACTCCTCGAGGGCGTTGAAACAGGGGGGAGGCTTATAATAAGCCTTGACAACCCCGACACCCTCACCGTGAGGGACAAGTACAGGATAGGGAAGATACTGGGTGAAGGCGCGGATACTGTCATTGTAAGTGGAATGAACGAGACAACCGAGGAACTGGACATGTCAGCCGCCGATGAGGTGGCCCGGGGTGCCGGTGAGGATAAAACCATAAAGACCCGGAGCGTCCATGAGAGCATCCTCAGGGCACTGCAGATGGCAGATGAGGGTGACATAATACTCCACATAGGCCCCGGGGTTGTGAATGCCTACGGTAAGGTCAGGGAAGACGTTGAGAGGGCCATTGACTCCTTCAGGAACTACACGGTTGTCCTCGGCGGATGCGGAAACGTGGGGAGCCTCATGGCAAGGAATCTCAGGGCCAGGGGGAACCGGGTCATCGTGTCAGATATCAGCGACGAAACACCCCTTGAGGGCGTCTTCAGGGCTGAGGGGATTGAACTGGACCTGGGCGGCCATGACCCTGAGGTTCTGAGGAGGGCGGGGACCATCGCAGTGACCCCATCCCTTGAGAATAACAGAAAAATCCAGGGACTCCTTGAGGGATTTGAAGGGGAGGTTATCGGTGTGGAGGACGTCCTCAACCTCTACCCCCCAGAAAAACCCGTTATAGGGATTACAGGGACCAACGGGAAGACAACCACCACAGGGATGCTGAAGTCCATCCTCAGGACAGCCGGCATGGATGTCCCCGAGCACCACCTCAGAATACAGGGTAACACGGAACTCGTCCCCGCACTCCAGGCAAGGCTGCCAGGGGATGTTGCTGTTGTTGAGATAGGCACCTTCGGGAGGAGGGGTGAGATCAGGAATTCAGCCCTCCTATCGGAGGTCTCCACAGGGGTTATAACAAACATTTCACGGGACCACCTCTCCGGCGGCAGGAGCTTTCAGGACTATGTTGAATGTAAGAGGGAGATCCTTGAAGTTGCAGACACATTAATACTTAATGCGGATGACCCTGTGGTGGCATCATTTGCGGATGAACTCCCGGAGGACAGAACGATTCTCTATGGCATCCAGAGCATGGAATCCGACAACGTCATCCCTGAGGGAAGAGAATGCCCCCACTGCGGTAACAAATTAAGGTACCTGAAACGATACATGGGCCACCTGGGCGACTACAGGTGCTTATGTGGATACAGGAGGCCCCAGCCCCAGGTCATGGCCGTGGAGGCGTCCCCTGAAGGATTCAAACTGGTTATAGGGTCCAGGATGAGGGAGGTTAAACTGCCAATTCCTGGCATCTTCAATGTCTACAATGCCCTTGCAGCAGCGGCAGCGGCATGTAGGATGGGCTTGGGGATTGATGAGATCGTTAAGGGCATAGAGTCCTTCAGCGGTGTCAGGGGAAGGTTCCAGGAGATTTCAAAGACTCCAAGGGTCATCCTTGACTATGCACATAACCCTGCCGGTGTGAGGGCGGTCATGCAGACACTTGGTGGAATGGATGGAAGGCTGATCGTTGTTAACACGGTCGCCTCAGAGAGCGGGATTGATGGTGACAGGGAGATAGCATCAATCCTCTCAGATGCAGATATCGTTATCCCGGCCTCATACGCTGCAAGAAGAGCATCAGACATGATTAAAACAGAAACCGTTAACATTGAATCGAGCAGGAGAAGGGCAGGGGCCGGTACACTTGGAGCCAGCAGGGAACAGGTAATTGAGGCTGTGAAGAAGGCCCTTGAAATCGCGGGTCCTGATGATACCGTGCTCATAATCGGTGAAGGAGGATTCAGGTATGCTGAGGAAGCGTTCAGTTAGGTGCCTTTCAATCATAATCCTCATTACTGTACTGGCAGCCGCAGCAGGCCTCTACCTTGAGGATAGTATGGAGCCCCAGAACCCGGAGGAGATAGCGGCCTTCCCTCCTGGCAGCACCGTCCTTGAGGGTGATGATGTCATCGACGAGTCAGGGGTGAGGAGCGTTCCCCTCCTCCTGCACCCCGATTACCTCCTTGACAGCTTCAACTACATGGACCCCGGCAACCTCCTCATGGCGCTCCTCACAGGCGCTGTCCGCACACCGGTCTCTGAGATGACCGGTGGAATAGACCATGAGGGCAGATCAACCGTTAATGGCCCCGGGGTAATCAGGGTCTCGGGGGATAAACTTGTTGTCCAGGAACCCCCCGCATTCCTCTGGGCCTACAAGACGCCCTACACCTATGGTGTCAGGAGAGGGGATGTTCTTGAGATCATTGAAAATGGCAGGAAGATTAAAGAGGTCCCGGCTGACAGTATAAGTAACAGCACCGTCCCCCACAGGTATAAATCGGCTGAAAGGATAAAGAGGTGGTTTAAAAGGGCTGATGATGGGGACAGGATAGTCCTGGACTATCAGCTCTCAGGTTTCACTGATGGGAGGCTTCCAGTACCCCCTGAACGGATAGAGGAGCTCTTCGGTGAGGAGGTAATCACCTACATGGAGAACTATCCATCTGGCTCCCCGGTGATGGTCTACATGAAGGATTACCGTAAGGTGCAGATTTCGAGTGCGGTAAGCTACCTTGGATCCTATCCTGAATACGATGACAACAAGAGGGCATTCAATGCAAGGGCCTTTGCAGCTGCATGGAATGGGACCATAATCCCTCCTGGTACTGAGGGATCCGGGAAGGAGACCGTGAGGTTCACAGCGTCCAGGGACCCTGAGGCCCCCGGTGGCTATGCCTCCCACGGGTCCTGTCCACCCGCAAGGGCCCTCAGGGCCGTTGTTACAGGTGCAGGGATGCCCCTCCCCAGGGGGATGACCTGGGAGTTCCATGCCGTGCTCTTTGGATTCAACCCTGCAACAGGAATAAAGGTGAAGAATACGGGTAAGTACCCTGTCCTCATCGAGATGTGGACCACCGGTTCAGGTGCGGGTACAAAGATATATGCAAGGCTCTATCGCCTTGAACCTGTATGAGGTAACCCCATGATATCGGCGGTTGTAACGGCTGCAGGCCGCGGTAGCCGGATGAAGAGGGATCTGGCTGAACTTGGACTTGAGAGGGTCCACAAGCTCCTCCTGCCCCTCAAAGGGGGGACGGTGATTGAGCATACGTTAGCCGGGGTGCTTGATGCAGGGGTTGATGAGTGCATAGTGGTAACCGGCCACCACTTCAGGGAGGTGGAGGAGCGCATCAGGGGCTTTAACGTTAAAACCGTGAGGAACAGCCCCCCGGACGTGCCCCTCTCCGAGTCCCTCCTCAACGGTGTCAGGGCCTCAGGGGGTGACATGGTGCTCTGCGCAGCAGGGGACCAGCCTGCGGTTTCCAGCAGAACCTACAGACGCTTGATTGAATATTCAGGCGATGACAGAATATCCATACTCGCCAGGAGGGATACAGGGTGGCTTCAAGGTGCAGAGGGCCTTGGAATGCCATTTGCGGCTCCAAGGAGGATCCTTCTGGATTACCTCCCCCATGGTAGCGGTAACATCAACCCCCTCCTCTGGAGGATGGTGGAGGATGGTGTGAGGCTCTACGGTGTTGGGGCTGAAGATCCGGTTGAACTCATAAACATAAACCACTACAACGATTACCTTGAGATAAGGAGATACTTCGGTTCTCGGTGAGGTCTTTGGGTATGGGTTTTTCATAACAAAAAATGGATAAGGAGATACTTCGGTTCTCGGTGAGGTCTTATTCATCAAATGACTGCTAGCAGGTGGGGGACTGCAGTTACACTCCATTAAAAAAATGGATTTAACTGGTTCAGCATGAAGTTCGATAAAAAAAATCCTGTGGCTGAATAGAGGGTCAGCCACGGTATCAGAATTTCTTCTTCTCGATCTCCTCTTCAAGGAGGTCAAGCCTCTCTTCAATTTCCTCGAGGAGCCTGCCAGCACCTTAAGTATTTCAAGGGTGTCGTAGATCCAGTTTATAATGAGTTCCTGGTCTGCTCGTCCTCGTACTTCTTTATCTTCTCTTCAAGGTCGGCCACGTCCTCAAGGATCCTGAAGGTCTTTGTCTCAACCATTCTATCACCCCCCTCATGTTATCAGCTTATTGCCTCAAGGGCATTCACAACACAGCCTATGTTCTCACCATTAAGGCCAACGATGAGTTCATCATCACGCACACCGGCGTACTGCCTTGAGCCACTGCACCCCATGGTTATGTTCGGCCTCTTGCGGAGGTAGGGCCCGGCGACGGCGTCTGCGCAGATTGACTGTATACCCGAGAAGTCGGCCTCCACACGTCCGCCCAGGGTGTAGAGGAGGGCCTGGGATATCTTCATGGCCTGTGCAGGGTTGCAGATGATCACTATGACGTCCGGATCAAAGGTGGCCTTCTCCAGGGGTGCGTAGACTGCAGCGTAGAATTTAAGGTCTATTGATGGTATCTCATCGAAGGTCCTCTTTGCTGATGCGAAGCTTGCAAATCGTCCCAGCTGGTAGTAGAATTCACCTGTCTTCACCTTGGCAGGGGCCTCATCGATTCCAAGGGCATCCGCACCACCTTTACATGCCTGCGAATCTGCCGGCGCATAGAATGATTCGCCTGCAGCGGCCATCTGAACCATTTCACAGTGTCTTGCAGGTTTATCAATCTTCTCAATACCCTCAGGGAGGTCCTCCTCCCTCAGGACGAGTTTAACTGCAACAGGGGACTTTTCAAGGCCCAGAAGGGTCCTGAATTTTTCTGATATCACATCGTATCCATTCACCTGGCATTCATCAGCCATCCAATCACCTCAGTCAATAATCTTAACGGGTCTTCCGTACTGTCTCTTCTCGATATGACCGCAACTGGTGCATCTGTAGAGGACCATGATGAAGTTTCCTGATTCCGGGTAGGTCTCCTCTACCTCCTCGGCCGTACCACCGCATACACTGCACTTAACCCTTTCCGGCTGGTCCATTCTGTAGTGTATCATTGTAATCCAGTAATAATATCTGTGGAAGGGAGTATAAATAACTTTTCAGTTATGAAGGGAGCATTTTTAGCTGCAGGTGGATGCTCTCTACAGGTAATAATCAGCCCAATAAAAAGAAGAAATGTATTAATGAAATATCAGCTCTCAAGGATTGGTATTTAGTTGTAGTAGTCGTAGAACATCATGTCCAGTTCGTACCTGTCAAGGTACCAGTCACCATCTTCATCATAGTTCATGAAGAAATCTGTTATTTCCGCTGCGTCTGAGCTATCCAGGCCTGCTGTAACAGCCCAGGCTATAAATTCTTCCTCTCCATCGGGGTAGTCACTGTCCTCGTCCAGGAATTCTATTTTCCCATCGTAGTTATAGTCATACAGGCTTAGAACTTCCTTTACATCCTCGGGGTACATGAGATCTGAGTAATCATCCGATTCTGAGTATGATGCGGTTTCTGTTTCTTCTGTTGAGTTTTCTGTTTCTTCTGGCACCGTATCTTCAACAGTATTTTCATTATATTCAACGTATTCTGTTTCTGATCCGCCGGTAATTGCACCTGACATGAATAAGATCAATATGAATCCTATCCCAAGGACTGCTATCAGTGTAGATGTATCCATTTATTCACCTCTTTTAATGATTGACATGTTATGCAAGGGTTTTCTTCCAAAAAAAAAATAAAAGGATGAATTATCTTAAGAGGGCCAGGACTCCTGCAAGACCCAGAAATACTGTGCCTGGAATTGCAAAGGCAGATATGCTTATCAGTAGCCAGACTGCACTTACAATGAGCAGTACTCCTCCATTCCGGGGGTTGTTTCTGACATATACTGATCCAACGATTCCCAGAATGGATGCAAGGATGGCGCTGATACCTAACCATAGAATATCCGTGGCGAACACTGAAAACACTAGTGCGGCTAAGCCTCCGAGCAGCCCGAAGACCCCTCCAATTATTCCAAGGACAAGTTCAAGTGTCCTTGATTTCTCTACAGTTTCGCTCATTCTTAATCACCTAGACCTTTATGGTGTTGTTGTAGATCAGGTCGCTTTCACTTCCCCCGAATGGTGTTCCGTATATCAGTATTTCAACCCTTGCGGGTTTCCCTGTGTCAATGTAATCTTCGGCTTTGAATTTAATTGTCTGTCCTGTTTTTGCATTGTTGGTGTTCCATGCAAGTGGGTTTTCATATAGGAGATTCCCCTCTGAGTCGTACCAGTTAAGGTGCATCTCAAGGTAGCCATAGTCCTTTAGCGCTGTTATCTTCCCACTCACGGAGTAGAGGCCATAACCCTCTGAAACGACCTTGAGGTCTGTTACGTTCACCGTCTTCTCTTCCTGTGGGGCTGTGTCTGAGACACAACCTGAAGCGAATACAACTCCTACAAGGAGGAGAAGTATTCCGGCCATGTAGGTCTTTTTCATGTTCTTTCACCTCCTTTTTATTGAAGCGTGATTTCAGATGAGTATCATCGCTCAGTAACCTGTGACTTCAGCCATCTCAATATTATTGCTGTACTCCATGGATGTGTGGGAATCTGGATGATTGCCGCGTTTCTTCAGAGAATATTTTATAATTTCTATGAATACATAACTCCAGATCGTTATTAATACATTTTTAATGTATTCATATACGTTAATTGACATGTATGACCCATATTTTAATGGACCTTTAATTTTCATTCTGAAATCACCATATCCAAACGTAATGTTGGTTATGTATACTATAAATTATCTTCTAATATATAAATGTATATGTTTTTCATTTACAAAAATGGTCTGGTCCGGGATATGCTGGAGGCCAGCCCCAGTAAAATAAATATTTAACCATTTAAGACTTTACCCTGAAATTCATCCAAAATTCCCTGAATCCTTTAAATGATTATCTGAAGATGGACAGGATTCTGTGATCGAACTTTTCTATTTCATATAGAAAACCATGAACCATTGTAATGTAAAGGAGATACTTCAATGAACCGGAACTCCTCCATGAAATAGACACTTAACTCTGGAAAAAGGAGTTTTGAATGGCACAAAATATATATAGAATGGTCAGTAGAGAATACTATTATATTATATGGATTGTTCATCCTGAACAAGTTTTCAGGATGTGAAAATGGGATGGGAGTGATAATATAGATACCACTTTGATATCCACCATATACTCACTTGAACCGGTGATGATCTGCATAACACAGTTCTCACCGAAGAAGGTGGTCTTACTCAAGGAGGACAAGGCTCCGAAGGAAAAGGATCAGGTTGAACAGGTCCTCAGGGACACCCTCGGCAACTTCATGGAGATCACAACATGTGAAACAAGCCTCTATGACGTTGTGACCATTGCAAGGGACATGGTTGAAATCATCGATGAGGAAAGGGCCAAGGGTAGACGTGTGGTTGTAAACATAAGCGGGGGCAGGAAGACCCAGGCCTTGGGGGCCCTCTTCGGGTGCTATGCAAGGAACCATGACGTCCAGCGCATAGTCTACGTTACAGAGGAGGACAGTGAACTCATAGACCTACCCATACTCAGCTTCGGGATCTCCAAGACAAAGAAACAGGTCCTTGAGGAACTCAAGGCAGGTGAGAAGTCAGTCAAGAACCTTGCAGTTAAGATAGGAATAAGCCGGGGAATGACCTACAACCACATAAGGGAACTCCGTGACATGGGATTCATCGACAGGGAGAAACTCGAGATAACCTCTGCCGGCGAACTGGCAGTACTATAATTTCTTATTAAGTGCCTTAAATGCCCATAATCCCCCTGAATAAAATTGAAGTGTTTTATGGAAGGGAAAGGGAACTGAAGAGACTGAAGGAAGCCCTTGAAGCCGGCGGTCCTGCCGTGGTTACAGGACCCATGGGCTCAGGAAAAACAACTCTTTTTAAAAGATTTCATGCCGAAAACCCTGGAAACACGAGCCTCATGGATACGAGGTGCGGCAGCTGGAATCATCAGGAATCCGGGCTCCCGGGTAAGATTGTGATGACAAGGACCATGAACTGGTACCTCCTGATTGATCATGTATCCCCTGATGGATCAGTCCTTGAAGGGATAAGGCGTATGGTCTCCGCCGACTTAAAAGTGGCCCTTGCAGTGACTTACAGTCAGAAGGTTATCGGTGAGATCCATGATAACTTTCCTGAGGCAGAAATAATCGAATTAAAACCCTTCATCCTCAGGAATTTTGAGGAATACCTGAAGATTAAGGCACCGGAAATCAGGTTCACCAGGGATGGTATCGAATACCTCCACAGACTCACAGGGGGCAACCCCCTCTTCACAGACTGTTTCCTGAACGTGCTCTCAGACGGACCCATATACGGTCCATCACTCCTTGAGGCACACTTTGAGGCTAAGTTTCAGCAGATAGGTTTCAGGTGGCTGGCTGAGATTCAGTGTTTAAACGGTGTCAAGCGAGGGATAATCTCCCTTCTATACAGGAAATCAATGGATGAAGATGAAATAGAAGAGGAAACAGGGAGAGATGTCCGTAGGGAACTTGAGGAACTTGAACTTGCCGGGTTCCTGGTTCATGATAATGGTAAATGGAGTGTGAGTGGAGAATTCCTTAAACGTATCCTTGAGTTACTGGAAAAACAGACAGGGTGTATATAGAATCCTTAGGGATCAGGAAAAATAAAAAATAAGAGGGGTTATCTGGCCCTGAAGTATCCGATTCCAACAAGCGCAACGAGGCATATTACCCCGAGGATGGCGTACACCGGGACCTGGCTTTCTGATGATCCGCTTTCAGTGGCTGCTGAAACCTCATAGGCCTTTCCTTCTTCTCCAGAAGTTCCCTCCTGAGGTTCAGCCCCGGGACCGGAATTCCCTGAAGCACTGGAAGCAGTGACCTGACTTCTTCCTTCACCTGATGATCCACGGGATGGTCTTCCTGCTGTACCCGTACTCTGACCCTCACCGTAATTCCCTGGCTGGTTTGACCCGCCGGAACCTGGAACATCGATGCTCATGCCGGTTGCAGCCGCCATGGCTGCTGCGAACTTCTGGAGTGA
Source organism: Methanothermobacter sp. THM-1 (assembly GCF_009914355.1). Lineage (NCBI taxonomy): Archaea > Methanobacteriati > Methanobacteriota > Methanobacteria > Methanobacteriales > Methanobacteriaceae > Methanothermobacter > Methanothermobacter sp. THM-1. The sequence continues at coordinate 819,464 of NZ_CP044013.1, read as the reverse complement.
TGCCCTGTCAAGTGAGGATAATTTCACAAGCCACTGGTTGAAGACCATGTTTGCGCAGGTGTGGTGGCAGCAGACAACACCGTACTGGTTTGCGAGCTGGATGTAGCGATCCGCAAGCCCTGAAAGTATCCTTTCATCGGCGTTCCAGAAGTTCCTCCTTGAGGCCTCAAGGAGCCATGCTATCATTGACTGTGTTGCAACACCCTCATAGTCCTTTGTAGCCCTGAACCTGTCTGATAGGAGGTTCTCTGCCATGAGGTTCCAGAGTTCATCACTGACGGCGCCGGTTGTCACGGCAACACCGAAGACGTTCCTGTACCTCTGGGCGTATTCAAGCCATCCGCTGGGTGAGTTCAGGAGTGAGTCCATGTACCTGGGGTTCAGGAGCTGTGACCTTATCTCCAGTTCAATCTCCTCTGCAACGGTGCGTATGCTGATGCTGTTTTTGTTCCTCATATCAACCAGGGCCGTGTCAGGGTTTCCTCCAAGGTGTCGTGATGCAAGGACCATTCCACCGAACCAGTCATAGTAGTCATCTGTGTCCATCAGCCTCCATGTACTGTCAAGGTTCTGTGTCACCAGGTTAACGTTCTTGAGGAGGTACTGGAATACTCCACGGTTCTGCTGGATATCAACGCCGCCCGGCCCGGACCTCCATGCATAGGATACCCTTGAGAGGTAGACGTCTGCAAGTTCACCGGTGGCATTCCACCTTGATGTTGCTGGTGTAAGGTCAGAGACACCCGTACCCTCAAGTACAAGGCCCATCAGTCCAAAGACCCTGTCAAGGGATCCGCACTCATCGTAGTGTTTCCTGATGTAATTCATGGTGTCATTGGCCTCTGCAACCATTTTAACCGCCTTATTCATGAGGTCTATCCATAACTGGTTCCCTGTAACGGCAGTTACAAAGACGTCTATGCGTGGCCTTGGAATTTCAACGCCATTGATGTTTATCTTAAGTTGGGATGCGTCCATAAGGACCGGTTCTGGTTTAACATCACCGTTGGGGTTCCATTCAGGTTTAACTCCAAGGAGGTAGAGGAACTCTGCTATGGCTATTCCATCGGTCCTCAGGAGCTCGGTACCCCACATCACCATACCCACGAGTTCAGGGAAGCTGCCGTGTTTGAGGTAGTAGTCTGCGAGCATACTGTCCACCACCTTCACGGCGGTCTCCCAGGCGGCCCTTGTCGGCATCTTCTTAGGGTTTGCGGCGTAGAAGTTCACTCCCGTTGGCAGTACGTCGTTCCATGAGGGGTCCCCTGCAAGGCCCGGCTTTATGAAGCCGCCTGAAAGTGCCTTCAGGATGTTCTCCCACTCCATGTTTGCCCTTATCTTCTGTACAGTGTCGTTGATGAATTCAAGGTCTGTCAAGTTTATGCCTGCAGGGACTGTCCCGTTTATGATTGAAACGATCCAGTTACGTGCAGTGGACTTTATACTGTCAATTTCGGTCTCATAGATGTATGTTTTTCTGATCATCTCACTGTATGCTGGAAGGTCAGGGTAGAGGGTCCTTCTGATGTTTTCAAGTAGCTCTGTCCTTGATGATGCGATGGTCAGGACCTCCTCAACCAGTTCCTCCCCTGTGAGCACCCTGCCAAGGCTGTGGAGTCCCAGGGGTATGATGTCGTGTTCGATTTCATGGAGCTTGAGGTGGAGCCTTTCAAGGGCCTCGGTGAAGTTCCCTGACATGTTCATGCCCATGGAGGCTGCCCTGGCCCTTATCTGGGACTCGAGGCTCGGGAGTATCTGGTAGTTCCCCACCTTTATGGCGTTTTCATACTGGTGTATGAGGTCGTGGATCTCGATGAGTTCACCGTAGAGTCCGCTCTGGACCATGGCAGGTGTCATATGGTCTATGATGAGGGCCCAGCTGCGGTCCTTTGCAACCATACCTTCACCAGGGTTTGATACGATGTAGGGGTAGATGTTTGGTAGGTCTGTTAGCTGGAAGGACCAGTCATCCTCCATGAGTCCTATCATGCGACCGGGAAGCCATTCAAGGGTTCCATGTGTTCCAAGGTGGATCATTGCATCTGCCCCGAAGACGTCCTGGATCCAGCGGTAGAATGCTATGTACTGGTGGTGGGGCGGCAGGTAGGGGTCATGGTAGTCGGTGACCTCATCCCAGCCACGTGCCGGCTGCACCGTCAGGAGGATGTTTCCGAGGACCATGCCGGGTATGACCAGTGAACCGTTCACCGTCATTATACTCCCTGGAGGGGAACCCCACCTGGATATAACCTCTGATCTGAGGTTCTCTGGGAGCCCGTTGAACCATTCAAGGTACTTTTCAGGGTCTATTAGCTGTCGGTTTGATTCAAGGGCGGCCCTGTTCTCTGAGACGTATTTCTCAAGGAGAGGCTGGGCCCATGTGCCCTTATTCCCGAACTCCGATACCAGGGTGTAGAGTTCCTCAGCATCGGGGATCCTGTCTCCAACACTGTAACCTGTCTCGTTGAGCTTCACCAGCAGGTCGTGGAGGCTCCTGAAGACATCGAGGTAGGATGCTGTGAAACCATCCTTACCTGGCGGGTAACTGTAGAGTATGAGGGCTATCTTCTTCTCTGTGTTGCTGAGTTCCGAGAGCTTCGCCCAGCCATCTGCCAGTTTCACTATCTTCCTGACCCCTGAAACCAGGGGCACCTCGCTTCCTGAGTCGTCTGTGCAGGATACAACCACGGGTGCGAAGACACCCTCAAATCCTGGAATCGTAACCTGCCAGGTCCACTCGTACTGTGCACCCAGGGGGTTTGTCAGGCTTGAGCTGCTGTCGAGCTGGACTCCCTTGATGACCGGCACGTTTATCCGTTCAAATTCCTCAAGGGCACCGCCACTGGGGAGGTTGGGATAGTTAAGGGACCATGAGTATAGGGATATCACGGCGCTGATCTTCCTCTCCATCGGGCCCTTACCTTCAACTCCGAGTACAAGTTCCTCAAGGAGTCTGCTTACTGGTGGATTTGTGGCTCCCTGGTAGAGGTTGAAGGCTGCCCTGCCCTGAGACTCGGCCTCCCTTATTATGGCGTCAACCGTGGCTGATGGTCCGTAGCTTACGACCACAATGAAGGGGCCTGTCAGGTTCTTGGCTGCACCGTACCATTCCTCGAACTGCCTGTAGATGTCTGCCCTCATGTTCTCTGCCCATGCGCTGAAGTTCTGGTCTATCCACCGTAGACTGTCGTAGGGTGGTATCAGGCCGGGATTGGTCTCTATCCACTCCTTTATCCTGGCCCTTGAAGCCGAGACGCTCATAATACCGGCGTCGGGGTGGTAGAGGCCCCAGTCAGGTGCTGCCATCACGGGTCCCTCGTCGTTCTCCACTGGGTTGTATGTGGTCTCACCCAGGAGGTAGTATATGTACCTGATCATGTTTTCAAGGTTCTCCCTGGCTGCTGGGCCAGAGGCGAGGGCGTAGTAGCTTGCGATGTATGTGTTCTCTATGGTGTTGGGGGTGTCATTGTCGGGTGTTCCGCCGAGGAGGTGGAGTCCGGTTCCACCCCAGGGGTCGCTGTCGGTGTCGGTGGGATACCCGAAGGCGGCTGCTATCATGTTCCTCTGGTTTGCGGGGCTTCTGAGGAGGTAGGGGTACCATGAGTCTCCCCATCCGGTCCCTGGCATTGCCATGTCAAGGTATGCGAAGTTCACGTGCTCCATTATCCAGTCATCTGCTGCAGATGCAGGGTTCCACATGTCATGGTAGATTATACGCCTGTTACCCATTGATCTCAGTACCTGTCCCTTCTCGGGGACCGAGCTTATGATGGCTATATCAGGCATGAAGGTGTGGTTGATGATGCATGATCCGTTCAGGGTGTAGGTGGCTGTCCTGTAGGTGTGGTAGCTTATCCTGAGCTCAACAGGGGACTCTGAAGTGAATGTGAGGTGGTATGAACCGTCATCCAGTGTCAGTGTCTGGTTCAGCAATGTCCCGTTTCCGAGTACCTGTACCGTGGCGTTCTTCACGGGTATGGCGTTCTCCAGTGTCGTGTAGGTTCCTGATGATTCGTTGTATATCTCCTTAACGTGACCTGAGACTTCTGCTGCGCTTGCTGTTGCTGTCAGTGAAGCCAGAAGTATCACTGTCACGAGAGGTAAAAGTCTCCTAATAATTTCACCTCCTTTTAATTTAATTCAGGTTTATTTTAACAAGAAGTAATATTTAAGTTTTTCTTTAATTATATTAAAATTAATTTTAATTATTAGGTGGTTGCACCCAAAAGACCTCGTTATCAATCAAAAAACTATAAAAGTAAACAGTAAACATAGATTCAGAACATTGAGGTGTACTCCATGCAGGCCGGCAGGATTGAACTGACAGATGAACAGAAAAAGGCTGTTGAACACTTCAAGGGGCCGATGCTTGTTGTGGCGGGACCCGGAGCCGGGAAGACGAGGGTTATAGTTGAAAGGGTTGTTAAACTGATTGATGAGAGGGGTGTTCCATCAGATTCAATCGTTGTTATAACCTTCAGCAATAAAGCTGCAGATGAACTCAAGGAAAGGATAATAAAACGGATAGGACCCCGCGGCGAAACAATGCAGATATCAACCATACACTCCTTCTGTAACCGCATCCTCAGAAACCATGCGGATAGACATTCTCTGGGTTCGCGTTTTGACATTCTTGAGGAAGAGGCACAGCTAATGTTCATATTTGAAAAACGTGAAGAGCTGGGACTTGGAATCGTGAACGAGCTTGCATTCAAAGATATACAGGAATTCTTCAATGAATCTCAGGAAAACATGGTGTGCCCTGATGAACTCATGGATTACTATAAAAAATTTGGTGGCTCAAAGAAAGAGAAAAGAGCTGCCATGGCCTACAAGAAATACCTTGAACTTACAGAGGAAATGAGACTCCTTGACTTCTCAGGCCTGCAGTGGAGAGTTATAAAGCTTCTAAGGGACAACCCTGACGTTCTTGAGGATCTGAGGTCCCATTACAGATTCATCATGGTTGATGAGTACCAGGACACCAGTCCTGTGCAGGAGAAGTTCATAGAACTTCTTGCAGGTGAAGAAAAAAACATCTTTGCAGTGGGTGATGAGGATCAGAGCATATATGGATTCAGGGGGTCAACACCCCAAAACTTCCTTAACTTTCAGAAGAAGTACAGTGCAGAAACTGTTATCCTCAATAAGAACTTCAGATCTGTTCCAGGTATAGTCCGGGTGACTCAGAAATTTATTGATGAACACAGGATGTACCCTAAAAAGATAGAGCCCGTAAGGGACTCAGGTAACAGGGTATTCATCCTCGATAACCACACCCATGCTGATGAACCCTCCAATGTCGTTGGAATAATAAAGGACCTTGAAAGATACGGTATAATTCCACATTACGGATACGTCACACTGCTCTTTAGAAGCGTCAAAAAGGATGTGACTGAAATAATCAATGAACTCAAAAAAGAGGGAATCCCCTTTAATCTATGGGGCGATTCAGGATTCTTTGATAGGGAAGAAATAATCTACATCCTTTATATTTTCCATTACCTGAGGGATGAAGATAAAAGAATACTCACAAAGACCCGTGGAACGGGACTTGAATATCTTGAAGGAGAGGTGCTTGAAATCAGTGAGGAAACAATAAAAAGAATTATGGAGATAGGCGAAAATGAGGTCAGGAAGTACAGGCACCATAATGAGTTCCTTAAGGCTGGCTTTAGTAACAGAGAAGATATCAAGAAACTGGTATCTCTTAACAGGCTCATGGACACTGAGATGAGTCTCCTTGAGAAGTATTATGAAATCCTTGAAATATCAGGATATCCTGAAAAGCTGATTTCCAGGTATGACGACTTCTCAAAGGAGAAACTCTACAACATAGCAAGATTCACTTCAATCATCAGGGATTACACCACAGTATCAAACGATGCAGACATAGATGGCTTCCTTAAATTCTTGAGGATGGCCAAACTGAAAAAGACCTATGATCAGATAATTCTTGAAAACCCATACTCAGTCAACATAATGACCATGCACAGATCAAAGGGACTTGAATTTCCTGTGGTCATAGTCTGCTCCGTTTTCAACGGCAAAGTACCATTAAATTTCAAGTCATATAAAGATGTAGAGCTCCCCGACTCCTTGAAGAAATATAAAGTTGATTCCAATCTTCTGGAGGAGAGAAGGCTGTTTTATGTTTCAATGACGAGAGCACAGGATCTCCTTATAATATCCGCCACAGAGAACCACAGGCAGAGGATCGGCTACTCCCCATTTATAGAGGAGTTAAAGGGAAAATCTGGACTCATGCCAGTGGATGCTAATGAGGCCCCTCTTATAATAAAAAACCGATGCGAAGTCAGGGACACGGAGATTCCAGACACGATAAAGATAAGCTTCTCTGAGGTCAAAAAATACCTCAAATGCCCCTTCCTTTACATGATGGAATATGAGTTTGGTTTTGAAGTGCCCCCAACACTGAATCAGCTCTTTGGTCTGGCAGTCCATGATTGCCTTAGAAGAATAAATATCCGCATGATGAAGAACATGGAGATAACCGATGACTACATTAAAAGGTTAACATCCGAGTGTTTCAGGAGGGTTGAAATAAGTCAGGAAAGTCTAAAGACTATTGGTAAACTCCTCAGGAGATACGCTGAAAATATAAGGTCCAGGGCCGGGAGGATTGTGTCCGCTGAGAAACCATTCAGCATACTTAAGGATGGAGTTCTCATAAGGGGAAGGACAGATCTTATAATTGAAAATGATAGAGGGGAAATGGAAATAGTGGACTTCAAGGTCACGACCGTTGATTCACTGGATATTGAGGAACTTAAACTCCAGCTAGGAATTTACAGGCATTCACTTGGATATAAATTTGCCGCACACTGGATTTACACGTTTCTGGATTCCTCATGGGTACTGGTTGATCCTGCAGAAAATATTGATGATATTCTTTTAAAGGTTACATCTGGTATAAGAATGGAGGATTTTGCACCGAAAGAAAGTGATCTATGTAGATGGTGCATATTCTCAAGTTTATGCGGTATCTGGAAGGCGGAACATGGTTCTCCAGTTGCTGATGTCTCTTCTGCTGGTGATAATAATGAGCATGTATCTGAAGATCTTCATGGATCTGGAGATAATATCAAGAGGATCTACGGTGATTACAGTACCTTGAATAAACAGTTGAAGCATTACATTGAGCAAGACCTTCAAAAGATCGAGGAAACTGAAACACCGATCTCCGGAAAAAGATACATTTATCCAGATAAAAATACTCCAATATATTCAGATAAGAATTCTCCAAAAACAGAACGAAGACATGGGAAGATAGAATTAGTAAATGGCTCATGAATAACTTACCACAGGACAAATATGAATAGGTGAATCCAACTTTTAAAGTTTTTCAATCCTTTTTCATGATGTCAACAAGGTCCCTGGTTAATTTTTCAATCCTTTCAAGACGACCCTCAAGTTCATCAATCCTCTTCTCGAGTAAACGAAAAGCCTCCTTCCTCTCTGACATCATCCGCTCCTGCTCCTCACCTATCTTCTCCATGAGGGTTGAGGTTGCGGAGGCTGTGACAAGACTTGTGGTTGCAATGGCACTCAACATTAGAAGGATGCCCGCAAGCCTCCCAGGGAAGGTTACAGGAATTATGTCACCGTAACCCACGGTTGTGAGGGTCTGGAGGACGTACCATAGGGAATCCTCATAGGTTGACACCGAAGGATTAACAGGGCTCTCCGCAAGGTAAAATATAACCGTGAAGAGGAAGAGGGATCCCATAAAGAACCCCAGCCCATAACTGAGACGACTCCTCCTCAGAAATTCACCAAGGGACCCTGCAAGCTGCACCAGGGCAATTGAAAGACCTATAACCTTGATGAAGTTCAGTAAACGAAGTAAAGGCGAATACTGAGCCATGCCAAGGATTGAAAACCCTATAAAGTAGAATGGAACAGCCACAACCAGAATATTCAGTGAACGACTGGTGAAATTTCGCCTCAGAAGATAGGCGGCTGCAAGGATCAGGGAGGTTAAAAGATCAAGGGCGATGATGTTACTGAATGTACCCGGCTTCACAGGAAGGAATACGGTTACTGTGAGAGCGAATGCATCGACACCAATCAGTATAAGGAGGAGGGCCTCTGATAACAGTCTGATTTTTTCTCGAAGGTCATCCATAAACCGAGCCACCGTGTCATTTTAATGATATTTTTCTGTTCATAGGATTATTTATAACTTTCATGACACATACCCTTAAAATTTTCAGCATATCCCTTAGAACGGTTCAATGATCTATAAAACCATTCCCAGGGCTCCTTTGAAGATAAAACTTTAATAGGATGAGTTACAATAATGAAATTTTCCAGTTATAAACCCATTTGAGTGATAACAATGAAGGTAACGGTTTATGGAGCAGGTAATCAGAAGCTATACATTGAAAACCTGAACCTCCCTGAAAAATACGGTGGGGAGGCACCATACGGTGGAAGCCGGATGGCAATTGAATTTGCAGAGGCAGGACATGAGGTCACACTTGCAGAGCCAGCTAGGGGAATCCTTGATGATGACCACTGGAAGCTGGTTGAGGAGGCGGGTGTAACCGTAACTGATGATGATGCAGAGGCCGCCGGTGAGGCGGAGGTGGCAGTTCTATTCACACCCTTCGGTAAGAAGACATTTGAGATTGCAAAGAACATACTCCCGGAGCTCCCTGAAAACGCGGTGATAGCAAACACCTGCACCGTATCACCCGTGGTACTATACTACGTCCTTGAGAAGGAGCTCAGGATGGAGCGAAGGGACATCGGGATAGCATCCATGCACCCTGCAGCCGTACCAGGCACACCACAGCACGAACACTACGTCATAGGAGGACACGCAACAAGTGACCTTGACATTGCAACGGATGAACAGATAGCAAGATGCGTTGAACTTGCAGAGAGCTCAGGTAAGAAGGCATACGTGGTCCCTGCAGACGTATCAAGTGCGGTTGCAGATATGGGGTCCCTGGTGACCGCAGTAGCCCTGTCAGGTGTCCTGGACTACTACTACGTCGGTACAAAGATCATAGGGGCGCCTGAGGAGATGGTTGAGAAGCAGATACTCATGACACTTCAGACAATGGCATCCCTGGTTGAAACTTCAGGCGTCAGGGGCATGGCATGGGCAATGAACCCCGAGCTCCTTGTAAAGAGCGCAAAATCAATGCACCTCCTTGATGAGCAGGAGGAACTCGACGCAGCCCTCAGGAAACTCTCAGACCTCAATGAGGATGTTATGAAGTGGATAGATGGTGCTGATGTTAATCACACCGACCTGGTGGCTGCCCAGGCACTCACAGCTGAACTTAAAACCGTTATGGGTGAAAGGGCGGCTGAGGGAACAATAAGAAGATGCATGAGGAAGATGTTTGAATAGGTGGTGTTAGGGTTGATAGAGAGGATACTCAAGGACCTTGGAAGAATAAACGGTGTTAACGGATCCCTGGTCGTTGGTAAGGACGGTCTCATAATTGAAAGTGAAGTGCCAGGTGACATCGACGCGGAACTCGTGGCTGCAATGGCATCAGCGGTCTTCGGTACAGCCGAAAGGTCCGCAGAGGAGATCAGACACGACCCCCTGGAGCAGGTCATGATAGAGGGTAAAAGGGGTAAGACCCTCATGATAGACGCCGGTGAGGGGATCCTTGTTGTTATAACAGAGGTCGATGTGAACCTCGGTATGATAAGGATAGAGATGAAAAGAAGTGCCGAGAGGGTTGGTGACCTTTTAGCCTGACTATCTTAAAATAAGATTTAAATTAATTCTAAACTTTAAATATTTTCATTTTTTTTCAATTTTTTTGTTATGGTTTTATTTCTTAGCTAGATTTTTGAGTTAGATAGCTGTCTATGGGGAACCATAAAATCTCAAAGTAGGGCGTGGACAGTAGTGGACTTGAATGATAAAAGAACAGCTCACTGAATCCATATTCTTTAAACTTTTCTCTTATGAGTCTTCAAGGTGTTTCTTGTCTTCTATTGTTAATTCTCCATGGTGCACATCATAGTACTCTAGTTCTTCATCAAACCATAGTTATCTGATATAAGGTTACTTGTCTTTGAAGAATAATTCTGGTGAATTAAATTCATCTGATATAGTTATTAACGTCATTCGTCTCCACCATGATACTGATAATCAGAGATTTGATGTGACGGGTTAATTCTTATATTTCATAAGCTCTAAAATAACCGCTTCAAGGAAGTCCCTGAGCTTCCCCTCCTCATCCTCACTTCCACCAGGATTCAGGGGAAACGCACCCACGGATGGAACCTCATGCCCGTCATCCTCCTGGAACACCACCTCCTCCGAGCCAGGGTAGAGTATATAGGCGCCCCTGCTGTGGAGTATGGCGTCCTTATAGGTGTGCATCTTGTAGACATCACCATCCCGGTAGTCCCTTTCAAGCTCCTCCCTCCTGTCCCTGAGGTCAACATCCTCATAGAAGTCCTCCAACTTCACGGTGGAACGGTACTTAGCATCAAGGTGTATGAAGTAGGTGCACTCACCCACATCCACGAGTATCGAGTAGTCCGGTCTGAAGGGAAGGGAATAGGACCTGCAGCCAGTATCCCTGGTGAACCTCCCGTTGTATGATAGCAGAATCCTCACATCATCCATCCTGAAACTTAATATTGAGTTACCCCTCCTTATGCTGACCTTCCAGTCCCTCAGATAGAATATTTCAGAGGGATCCGCCCTGTCCCCTGTTATATCCTCCAGGATCCTGATTATCTTGAAGTAGCACCAGTACTCGTAGAGTTCACTGAGCCTCCTCTCAAAGCCCTCTAGGGCATCCTCGAGTTCATCCCAGGTGAATCTCAGTGAAAGGTCAAGCATGAAGAAGTATCTGAGGATGTCCCTGTATCCCTCCCTCTTCTGGAGTACCTGGGAGTTCAGGGGGAGGCTCCTCAGGGTCCCCACTTCCCTGAGCCAGCCAGCGGAGAGGAGGATGTTCACTTCATCCCTGAAGCCCATGAGTGAATCCTTTAGGTAACCCTCAGGGGCGGTTTCAAGGAGTTCAAGGATGAGATCCTCAAGGTTCTCGAGGAAGTACCTGTAGAAGCGGTTCTCGGGGGTGTCAGGGGTCTCCCTGAGGTTTACGTGGGGGAGGTTAAGGGGTGTTCCACTGGCATCAATGCTGGTCGGGTCCGAGATGACCATGGGAAGTTCATCGGCATCCACTGCGGATGCAAGGGCAGCGGGCACCACATCCACTTCACGTTCAAGGCCAGAGTAGAAGTTATGGTTTATGTATTCAGCCGCGGCAGGAAGGTTCCGGGGCCGGAAGATGTGTTCAAGGAGGAGGAAGTCCTCATAGAGGGTCTTTTTCTTCCTAGCCTCAGGGCTGAAGAACTGGAAGGTGGATGAATCACTCTCAAGGATGATGGATGTTATCTCCTCTGAGAGGTCAGCCAGCATGGCAGGGTACTGTTCATGGTAGTTTATCTTTTTTGACCTCACCTCCACGGGTATCTCCTCTGTGCCATGCCATGTTCTGATACCCAGGAAGGACTTGCCTGCATAGCTTTTGAAGTTCAGTATCCCTGCGGTCTTACCCTCAAGGTCAAAGCGCATCTTCCTGAAAAGGTTTCCTGAAGAGGGGGCGAACTCTGCATCGGGGGCTCCCTCGATGAGTACCTGGTATTCTGTCTCCTCCAGGAGCATGATCTCACTCAGGTTATCATAGTAGGGGCAGTATTCAAGGCTTTCAATGCCCGGTCTATCCACCTCCGGTACGTTTATGAGTCTCACGGTGTAACCGTTCACTTCAACTTCCCTTTCAGGATGTTGGGTTGTTGCCGGGCCCCCGTTGATCCTCAGGGTTCCCTGTCTGAATTTGATGATGATCTCCCGGTCCATCATCCCATCTACCTTATGAATGAGACGTACCTCTGGATTTTGAGGGTTTCTATCATTTCATTGAGTTTTCTCTCCGAGGCGGGGTATTTTCCGCTGCAGTGGTCCCTGAGATCCTCCAGCGTCCCCTTAAGGAGTCTTTCTGGGCCGTGGATCTTGGGGAGGATCTTCTGTTTTATCTGGGCGTCCATGTACCGTTCCCAGCCCCTCCATGGCTTCGGGCGTCCCTTGTAGATCCAGGCTGCATGCATGAATCTGAGCACCTCCTCGGTGACCCTGAATCCGAATTCGAATCCTGGCTCCTGGAGTGCATTGTGGAAGAACTGGAGTTCAGAAACCAGGCTGTCCCATACAAATTCAAGGTCGGATCTTATCTTTTCGATTTGAGGTTCGTGGTGATTGAGGGGGTCTTCGAGGAATTTGAGGTCACCTTCCGGGTTTTCATGTTCCCATCCCCTCAGGTATTCCTCGGGTGCTGTGGTTTCGAATTCGATGGTGTTCGCCCGGTCAAGGACCTTGGGTGAGAACATGTAGGTTGTCTCATCCACGTTCACGGTGCCGACCACAAGGAGGTTTCTTGGAATCTCAACGCTCTCCGGGAAATCACATTCACTGTTATGAAGTGGTACTGGCTCGCCGCTTTCAATGGCTGAGAGGAAATCAGAGAAGTAGCGTTCAACGTGTGAGAGGTTCATCTCATCAAGTATGAGAAGGTAGGGGTTCTCCTGGTCCTCTGATGCATTCATGATGAAGTCCAGGGTCGGTGTGCTCTGATATTCGCCGGTCATGATGTTAAGGTATCCGAAGATATGCCTCTTCTCGGTCCAGTTAGCCCCAACAGGAACGACAAGGTACCTTTTCTCCCCTTCAGAGAGGTAACGGCCATAGAGCTGGGCAAGCCTGGTCTTACCGGTCCCTGAATTACCTGTCAGTATAACAAAGTTCTTAACCTTAAGGGCAAGGAGAAAGTTCTCAACAAGTTCGGGTTTAAAATAAAAACCATGAGAAGTTAAATAGTCGTAGAATGAAGCTTCTAATGATATTCCTTTCCCACAGGGAGGTTTTTCAATGTTTTTGAGAGAATCATAGAGTTTCAGGAATAGTTTCAGGTCTCCTTCAATTTCTTCCTCTGATGGAAGGGCTGATGCGGGATAGTACTTTGCGTATATATTTCCTGCCTCATAGAGGGGTGCAAGACCCCTTTTTCCGAGTGAAATTTCCTCAAGCAGACCTTCCTGATTTATCTGTCCCCTGAATTCCTCTGCCATGGCCCTTAGTGTTTTATTTGCCCTTTTTTCCACCGTATTCCTTATTTATATCGCTGACGCCTTGGTGTAATGATAGGTATACTCCCTCCATATCCTCCCTGAAGAGGTAGACGATGCAGGGGCCATTCCTGGTTGTGTCTGTTATTTGGGGATCCATTACTGCGATCCATGGTATCGTGGCCCAGTTTCCCTGGCCTGCAGATCCCCTGACCAGGTATCTTTCATCTCCAGTAATCCTTTCAAGTTCCCTGGGGATTTTTCTGCGTATTAGCTTCGCCAGGGGGTGGCCTGTGAATGATTCATTCCTTGCATTGGAGTATTCCTGAAGGACCTTCAGTATCATGTCCCGTAGGTTTGAAGAATCTTCTTTCATTCTTTTAACTTCATATACAAAGTCCCTTATCTTTTCAGGGATGCTTTCATCTATTTTACCTATAACCACAACCTCTGATGTCTGATTACCATCGATGACCTCTGTCCACTCACCCCTGTATTTCTCAGTGAACAACTTTTTACTGTAGTTCCCGCCAAGTTTTCCTCGATGCACAAGGTAATAGTTCCCCAGGGGGTCACGTGCAAAGGCACCCCCTATCCTCCTGTTTATACCCTCAGGCGGGGAATTTATTTCACATATTATGGTCCTGTTTTCTCCCTCTTCAGGTTCATCGGTTCCAAAACCGTTCCAGTGGCGACTGCCCTCAATGAACCTGTACATGTACCATATTCTAAGATCGGAGATCCAGTAGACCTTTCCTCGTTCCTCACCTCCCTGAAAGCCGGCACCACCTTCAACTACCTTATCGGCCCTGCTTTTTAAAATACTGCTCATTTTATCCTGAGCCTTCTTTATCTCCTCCCTGCTAGATACTATTGAGAGATTAACATATTTTATAACCAGATTACCACCCCAAAATTTTATTATTAGCCTCATTCAATTATAGTTTATGATAATGCCTCGCGGCGGTATTGACAGATACTCAACCTTCGGTCTGCGGGATGAATGGCTTCCGACAATATTCACCTATGAGGATGAATGGATTGAGAGGAACAGCTTTGGACCTGTCCAGGTTAAAGCCGTTAAGAACTGGCTCCTGGATGGAGGACTCATAGATAAAAATGGGATAACTCCTCTTTTCAGAAGTATACGTGAAATCTATTTCCATGATCCGGAATCTGCCTGGCAGATCATATGGACAGAATTCTATTACGGTTCACCTGCTGTTCGCTTATTCTGCGATGAAACCGATTTTGAAACCGAACTAAGCGGGGATGATCTTGTTGAAATATTCAGTAAAGCATTACCTGGTCTTAAAGGGACCACAATTAAAAACCCGGTCTCAGCAGTCCTGAACATGTTTAAACTTTCACGGCTCGGAGTGCTTGTTTCAGATGAGGGGAATGGTAGGGAAATCAGGAGGATCCACCTTAATTCCATTGAGCCCCATGTCGCTGCATACTCGGTAATCAGATTGATGGAGGAGGAGGGGCTCCGGGAGATAAGGATAGGGGACCTGTATCATAAAAACGCCGGTGGGGGTCCCTTCAAACTTTTTGGCACCGAAGAACCCCGCCTCAGGAACCTGCTCCATGATGCCGGTCTTCTCATCTCCCCTGAAGATGATGTTGTAAGGTCCTCGGATATCAGCTCAAAGAAAATCCTTGATGATTTCACAGATCATCTCTTAAATTATGCCCCTGAAAGGCCGGAGCTCGATGCTGAGGCCAGTGAAGTTAGGAGAAAATTGATTGAATCCATAAAGAATAAACCTGGTGAGCTTTTTGGCGATGAAATAGACACACTCAACGGTTTCCTGGCCGGCTCATCCCTCAGGGACCTAAGAATCCACCACATAACCAGGGAGGATATTTACAATTCAGAGCTTTTCAGACCAGGGGATAACTCCATAGACGTGGCCCTGGTCTATGGGAGAATTGAAGATAGCATCAGTGATGGTGTTCAGAATGTTCTTTACGTCTCCATGGAATGGCAACCTGACGTGGATGAGATGGAACTCCTTGCAGACTGCAGGGCGCAGGGTGAGGTATCCGGTGCCCCTGGGGCTGCCAGGCGCCTATCACTGAAACTTATAGGTGAAATGGTGGAATCCGGTTTCCACTGGTACGTTAACGGCGAATCAGGATACGGTGAGAAACTCTACCACCTCAGTGAAATCATAAATAACAGTCTTTCACTCAGGATCTTCACCAGCGGCCCTGAAACCCTTCCATTCCATATAGGATTTCTTTATGGTAATATTATCCCCGTAATCGAGCATGAGGGATATGAAGATGTTTCTGAATGATGTGTAGAACCCATGTTCATCAACGATCAGTTCCTTTCCCTTAAGATCCTCTTTTCCTGAGATATCTGCCTTCAAACGTCTGATGGACTTTTTCCCGGGTTCCTTGAAGAACAAGTACCTCCCAGGGGGAAGGAATATACCCCGACCTTCATCATCAGTTATAAGAACGGCCCTGCTTCAGTTTTTCAGTGTCACTTTTTATTTAATTAATCCACAGTTATTAGCTCATCATAACCCAATAAATAGTACTGTATTTGCTCTTTTATAGTAATAGAGGCTTTCTAATTTTTATTGTAAATATTTTTCTAAAATTTTATGATAGTAACTGTTATATTAAATTAATAGAATTAATTTAATAAAATGGTAAGAATTTTAAAGTGTGAATAATTTATCCGAACTTATAAGGGGTGCATTTAAATTTATAATTTAAAGTGGAATATTAATGGAAATTTTCCAGTATTAACTGAAGCTTATCATAGTGTTAATGCTCCAAGGCCGGTGTTTTTTGAAGAGATGGATCTCTTAAAATTGTATGAATATCTTGAATACCCTAAATGTGAAGAGCCTTTATTATGGGCTATCGGCCGTACCTATTACTATAATGGTGAGCCCATCTTAAAAGTAAAGGGTGGTGCCTTTTTCGAAACTCCTAAAATTGAGTTGATTAAAGACATTAAGGATGAAAAATTGGAAATAAAGCCTGTTAACATGAAAAACCTGATAAAGGTAAATGAAAAACAGTTATTCATCCTGGAAAATGAGGCGATGGATTTCATTCATGGCCTCTATGATAACTATGAGGATAAATCTGTTTTCACTGTGTCTTATAGTGGTGGTAAAGATTCTCAAGCAGTCTTAGATTTAGTAACACGAGTAATTCCACCTGATAAACTTATAGTTGTATTCTCAGACACCACACTTGAAAGCAAGTTTACATATGAGAATTTAAAGAAAACCAGGAGCCATTATTTAAGTAAATACCCTAACCTGGAATTTAGAACTGCTAGACCAGCTAAAACCGCTATAAAATTGATGGAATATGCTGGTTTACCCAGCAGGTTCAAAAGGTGGTGCACTGACGCTTTGAAAACAGCACCCTTTAATAATCTTCTTCGGAGCATTTCCCGTGAACATGCTAACGTCATCGTTTTTGAAGGGGTTAGGTCTGAGGAAAGCTCTAAGAGATTAAACTACTCTAGGATTGAACATGGAGTTAAACATTCAGCTAGTATTAATGCCAGGCCTATCCTTGAATGGAACATCACTGAAGTCTACCTCTATATATTTTATCGAAAACTGCACTTAAACAGGGCATATAGATGGGGTTTAAACAGGGTAGGGTGCATAATATGTCCCTACGCATCTTCCTGGACCGAATTTGTTAACTCCAAAATCGATAAAGAATCAATAACTCCTTACATTTCATTCATTGAAGACTATGCAAAAGCAAGAGGTGTCCCTCAGAAATCTATAAAAAAATTTATTAATAACGGGGAATGGAAAAAAAGAGCCGGCGGGATGGGATTAGACTTAAAATCAAACATAATATTCTCCGAAAAAGAAGACAAATTAAAAGGAATCCTTGAAAAACCAAGAGAAGATTTCATGGAATGGTCAAAAGTCCTTGGTGAAAGAATCTATAAGGAACACAACGGGGTTATTGAAGGAGAAATAAGAATAGATGAGCACAAGATAAACTTTAAATCCGAAAATTTCAATTCAGGGAAAAGAAAAGTAATCGAATTCTCGAATATAAAAAATTCATCCATTAAATCCAAGATTAGAAAAGTATTATATAAAACAACCTTTTGCGTGAATTGCGGGATCTGTGAATCTGAATGCCCTAATTTCGCACTGAAATCAATAGGCGGTGTCAAAATTAACCCTCATCTTTGTGAAAATTGCCATAAATGCTCATATTTTTCAAAGAATGGCTGTATTGTAGCAGCATCTGTCTATACTTCTGTTGGTGGGAAAATGAAAAAGAAAACTAGTGGGATCGATAAATATTCAACCTTTGGACTGCGTCAGGAATGGTTAAATGAATTTTTTGTTTCTGGTGAAGAATGGTTATCTAATAATACTCTTGGCCCAAAACAAGTCCCTGCAGTTTTAAGATGGCTTATCGACGCAGAAATCCTTGATGGGACTAAAAAAACAATCACAGAACTGGGCCATCAATTATTAAAGATTTATGAAAAGGACAGGTCTTTAGCCTGGCTTATCATCTGGAATAACATGTACTACAACTCAGCCGTGGTTGAATGGTATCTAGATAAAAACCCATGGAAAATTACAACTAATAAACAAGACCTCAAAGAAAGAATCACCCAGGATTACCCAGGATACAGTAAAGGCACACTAAGCAACCCAATAGATGCCATGATTAACATGTTTGACAATTCACCACTCGGCAGAGAACTTGGAATTGGAATTATAGAAAAAAAAGGAAGAGCAGTTAAATCCATCACCAAAGCCGGAGTAAGAAACATAGAACCATATGCAGTAGCCTACTCCCTATACAAACTAGCAGAAAACACCTCAAGAAGAAACTTCACCATCACAGAACTCTTTAACGAAGAAACCAGAGGAGGACCATACAAGATATTCGGATTACCACAAGAAGAACTTGAAAAAACACTAAGAGGATTACAAGAAAGAAAAGAAAGAACCTTAAACGTTGAACTAGCCGCCGACCTAGACAACATACACTTAAGAGACGATCTAACCCCAAAAGACATACTTAAAATATACTTAGGTGCCTTATAATGAAATACAAGGACATAATAACCCTAAACGAAAGATTCCAACCAGCCTACGACCTCGAAAACGAAATAGAAGACCACTGGAAAACATTCATCCCAACAGATAAATTTCGAGAAGTTTTATCCAAAACCCTAGATTCACTCACCACTAACCGAATCGAAGACAAACAATCCATATGGATCCAGGGCACATACGGAACCGGAAAAAGCCACGCAGCCGCAGTCATTAAACACCTCCTCACAGACGAAACCAACATACTTAACGACTTTGACATTAAAAACCCACAACTTGAAGCCAAATTAAAATCTTTCAGAGAAAAAAAGAAAATCTTCCCAATCATAATCAAAGGAACATCAGGAATTAGCGACGCCGGAGAATTCCGACTACAAATACAAAGAGCCGTTAAAAAATCCCTACAAAAAGCAGGACTCGACTTCAGGACAAAAACAGACTTTCAAACCCTCATCGAAGTCCTAAACGAAGGACACCTAAACTTTGAAAGCCTCTTTAAAGGAACTGAAATAGAAAAATTATATGGAGACAAAGAAAAAATAATAAAATTACTTGAAAACGAAGACATAAACATCCAAAGAAAAATCGAAAAAATCCTCTTAAAAAACGCGATTAATATCAACTCAACATCAAGCATCCACGAATGGCTTAAAGAAATCAACAATGAACTCAAGGAAAGAGGCATTGCTGACAGTTTAATCATCTTCTGGGACGAATTCACCGGAATCATGGACTTAGAAAACATCAGTCCAATCATCACAGAAGTCCAAAATATAGCAGAACTATCCGCCAAACACGACATCTACCTCTTCATAATCTCACATAGAACACCATACCACTTAAAAAACAAAGGAAAAGACGAAGACCTTGAAAAAATACTCGGAAGATTCAAACTCATCGAATACTCCATGGAAACCATCACAACATACCACTTAATCGAAAACAGCATAAAAAAGAAAAACCCCCAAAAATGGGAATCCCTCAAAAACAATCACCTACCACAAATAAAAGACATCATAGAAAAAATCTCAGGACATGAAAACAACACCACACAATCACTCGAAAATATCTTCCCAATACACCCATACACAGCCTTCATAGCAACCATAATCGCACGCAACATCGGATCAACAGAAAGAAGCATATTCAAATTCTTATACGATGAAAAAAAAGGATTCAAAAAATTCCTAAACTCTAATATCAAAGAAAAACCATTCCTAACAACCGATTACCTATGGGACTTCTTCTTAACCGATTTTAACAGGATAGAAAACGAAAAAGTCTACTCTGTCATGGAACGCTACAAATTATATAACAACAAACTCAAAAAATCCGGAGAAAACTACACAACCGTCTTCAAAACCATCCTCCTCCTAAACCTAATATACCGTCTCGTTGAATTAAGCGAAACCAGCATCCTAAAACCAACCACCAAGAACATCTCCAACATTCTCAAAGGACACCTCAACGAAAAAAAAGTAGAAGACATCCTAAACCATATAGACAAAAACAAAATAATCAACAAAAACCCTGACGGACTATTCATCATCTCCAGTTCCTCACTACCCCCAGAAGAGATAGAAAAAGAAAAAGAAACCCTTAAAAAAATCTATAACAAAGTCACAAAAATACTAAACTCCGAACAGGAAAAAGAACTAAAAAACAACATAAATGCCCTGCGCGAAATAGAAATCAAAATATTAGATGCACCAAGAAACACATCAAACCTAAAATCAATCCTAGAAAAAAAATTCAAAAAAGACTACGCAGTCCCCATAGCCCTATTCTTAAGCATAAACAACTTCGAAAAAGAAAAAATCAGAAACCAACTATTAGAAACTTCAAAACACATTAAAAACAAACTACTCATCCTAAGCGACAAAGAACTAGGCGAAGACGGATTCAACAGATTCCTAGATTACAAATCAAGAAGCATCATAGCAGGCAACCACAACTACAATGACGAAAAAGAAGAAAACGAAGATCACGCCAAAAAAACAATAGACAAATGGATTAACGAAATACTAAACACTTCAGTCACCTGCTTCTTTAACGGAGAAGAAAAAAAACTCCTATTCCGAAAACTTGGAAAAGAAATAGAAGAATACTTCTCACCCAGAATATTTAACCAGGGACTTGAAAACATCAAAATCAACCAGAACAAAAACGTCTGGAAGCCAGAAAAATCAAAAAAAGCAGCCGAAATATTCCTATTCTCAGAAAACAGATCAGTAATAGAAGAAAAAGCCACAGGCATTGATAAATACCTCCTATCAATACTAAAAGACAACGACGGAAGCTACATTGTAGACACCAACCTCAACTTAAAAAAAGACATAATCAACCACCCACTAAAACAGATGCAAGAAGAAATAAAAAAAACCATCGAAACCCAAACCGACAACAACTTCAACCTAGGAGATGAACTAAAATTCTTATCAAAACCCCCATATGGACTATACAAATCCAAAATAAACATCGCAGCACTCTCCTTTTTAATGCGCCAATATATAGATAACTTCTTCGACTCAGGAACTGGAATCCAATGGACCAAAGAAAGAATGCGAGATAGAATCCTCGAAATATTCAATTACTGGGAAACCAACAAAAACCGCAACAAACTCCACATCAGGAAAGGCTCAGAAGAAGAAACAAGAATAATAGAATGCATCTCAAACATCTTTAACTTTAAAGGCTTAGAAAGCTTAAACGACACCAAATGGGAAATCAAAAAATGGGTTGACAAAGAAGAATTCCCCCTCTGGCTCTTCAAATATACAACCAGGGCCAATGAAAAAACAAGCCAAAAATTCAAAAAAATATTCGAATTCACAAAAATGAACGACAACGAAATAAACCCTGAAAAACTCAAAGAATTACTTAACGAAATAACAGACTACGAAATAGACCTCAAATCCATTATAATACAAGAAACTAAAAACAAACCAGAAACCTGGAAAAAAGCATTCTGCAATTGGGCCGCAACACTCAACATTGAAAAAGAAACCATTTCAGAGAAAAGCAACGAAATATTAACTTACCTTAAAAAGAACATGCAAGAATCTATCAGTCACTGGGATGAAAAAGAAACAGAATCCAAATTTAAAGATTGGATTATAAACCACACACCCAGCACCCCACATGAACCAGTACTAATAAAAAATCCTAAAGAAACCAGGAATCAAATTGATAAAGACATAGAAGGATCCGGTAATGAGGAAACAGAGAAACTGAAAAATAAAATAAAAAAATCAGATCGCGAAAAACTGGAAAAGATCCTGATAAAACTCATAGAAGACAACCCTTACATCACTGAAGAAATAAGAAGGTTGATGGGGAGATTATGATTTCTTCAAATATAAAGGAGTTCAACTCCTTTAATAAACTCTTTTTAGAGATGGAAAACGATCTACAGACTGACAATAGGTATCCTGTTAGATTTATTTTTCTAAACTCATTTGAAGAACTAAAAAAATTTATGGAATATATTGGGGAGATTTCTAAAACAGTTTCTTTAGATGGCATGCTAGATGGAAGTGAATGGCTGTCTTTTGATAACATACTGAAAAATATAAAAGAAGCCATTAAAAAGGATTCAAGGATATGTGTTGTCCCTCTTTCGGAGTTTCTAAGGTTTTCACCTAAAAAGGATTTTTATGCTCTATTAAAGGGCTTATCTGAAATAGAAACTAATGATAAGACCAAGATATATATTCCACTTGTGGGGCTATACAAGAGGTTTTCAAATGAATTCATGGAGGAATTTTATAGGAAAGATGAGTGGGCTCCCATATGGTGTTTAAATGGAACTAGTGATCAACTAACTATTTATCATGCAGATTTTGATTTCGAAGTAGAATTAGAATTAGAGGAATTTGAAATTATTAGAAATACACATGATTGGTTTAATTTATGGAAAAAAACTTATTATAATGATAGATTTTTATCATTTTTACCCGTAATTTCATTTTTTCACGAAGAATGGCTTCCTGATGAAATATTTAATTTGAGGATTATTAAGAATCAGAAGGAATTCCTCAATGATATAATGAATATAAATGTTGAGATACATTTTGATGAAAAAGAGTCTCTATATTGGAATAATCTAATTAAAGAGTTCAATAAAAAGAGTAGAACTGGAATAAAAAGTGTATCTTCCCTCATTAAAGATTACCTGAATGTACAGGATCTTAGAAAATTGAAAGGATCTCATTTTGTCAAATCATTTCTGAATGAAAAGAGCGATTTTTATAAGTGGCTAATTAAATCATATTTTGTGAATTTAAAGGACAAGTCTTATTTAACGCATTGTTTTAAATGTATGAAAACTCTTGAGAATAGTGAATTGATTGAAATCCTCTGGCTTGAAATATTTAACGCAGATAACATTGAAGAATTTTATGAGGAAAGAAAAGAAATATTGAAGGTTATACCGTTAATAGAAGATTTTAAAATCAAAAATCAGCTTGAAAAGCTTGAAGATTTGTCATGGGAAAAAATTGCAAGGTTTATCACGGGAATTCTCGATGTTGAGAAGTCATTTATAATTAAGAAAATAGAAAATCTTGAGGTAGATGATTTAGAAAACATCAGGCCTTACTTGAAAGATTGTTTCACTGACCTATATTACTATACTGACTGGGATAACATAAAATATAATTTAGAAACTGAAAGTTGGATATTAGACTATTTTAAGGAATATAATATCTCTAAAATCAGGTACCAGTTTTCAGAAAATTTGAAAGAAATAATTGAAGAGAAAAATAGGGATGAAGAATCATTTTCTAAATGGTTTTATAAAATTGAAGAGCCTGAGATTATTCCAGAAGAACTTGGGGTGTTTAATTGCTGGATTGATGGTCTGGGTGTTGAATGGCTTCCTTTAATATTTAATTTGATAGCGGAGCATTTTGATGATGAATATGAAATAAATGCATACATTCGGCGTGTTGACCTCCCGAGTACTACTGAGTGTAACAAGTACGAATTCCAAAAATTCAGGGAACTGGATGAATACATCCATAAAGAACATTACAAACACCCCGAGACCCTAATAAACGAACTCAAAATAATAAGAGATATCATAAAAGAAATTTCTAATAAATCCATTTCAGGTTATAATACAATAAACATCTACTCTGACCATGGTTTCAGCTTTTTAACATTGAGAAAATTTAATAATAAAGCCCTTGGTTTTGACGAAGCTAAGCATGATGGACGATATGCCTTTATTGAGGATAATAAAAATTTAAATGATGAATATTATATTACTGTCAGCTCTAAGTGTAAGGATAATTCTAATGTTTTGGTTGCTCTAAAACATGCTTCTCTATCCAAACGACCCTCAAAGGAAACTCATGGAGGAGCAACACCAGAAGAGGTTTTGGTACCCTATATCAGTCTATCAAAACGTGAAGAAAAAATCATATACCGTCTAAAAGAGTCTGAAATTGAAGTTGAAATAAGTGAACCAAAAGTACCATTTGAAATATACCCCACACCAACTGAGACTCCAAAGGTATTGCTGAATGAGAGGGAGTTAAATATTAAAACTATTGGTAAGGGATGCTATGAAATTGATGTGTCTGATTTAAAGGCTGGAGAATATAATGTCAAGATAAACCTTAAAAAACAGTTTTTAGACTTAAAAATTAATTTGAAGGCCGGGTTCAGGGAAACAGATCTCTTTTAAAGGGTGAAAAGTATGGAACTTTTAGACTACAAAATAAAGGAAGAATTTCCAGTGGAGTCCGTTCTAAAGAAACCAGAGATGTATGGTATATTTACAGGGTATAATTTACCCTCCTTTGTCAAGGACTGGTTGATCCAAATGAATACCACAACTGAAGGAAAACTTGATGAACACAGTTTAAAGTTCTTTTTGGATCAGCATATAGCTCAAAAAAATAAGAACATAAAGGGCACTTTAATTAATGATCTTAGATCCCTAAAACTGCTGGCCAGAATTATAATAGAACCAGATATAAAAAGCGGTATTTTAAAATTCGCAATCCCTGATCTTGGCATCGGTTCAAATGAAGGAGTGGTTCCCAACTATATCGCTGAAAAGTATCCTGAATTAAAGGGTGGTGAAATTTGGGGGGTAGTCAAACTTTCATATAATCCGCCCGATAATGGAAAAAATGGATTTATAGAAATTGCAGATTACAGATCATTTAAACCGTATTCTGTTGACTTGGATTACTTTAAAGAAAAAAGAGGAAAGTTTACCATTGAAGAATGGATCGATCTGTTAATTAGATCAATGGAGTATAATCCTAAAGGTTTTGAAAGTTTAACCCAAAAGATGCTGTTTATTGCAAGGCTATTGGTTTTTGTTGAGCCGAACCTTAATATGTTTGAATTGGCTCCAAAGGGGACTGGTAAATCATATGTTTTTAACAATCTAAGCAAGTATGGATGGGTTATAAGCGGAGGTATTGTAAGCCGGGCGAAACTTTTGTATGACATATCCCGGAAAACACCAGGTTTACTCACTCTTTATGATTTTGTTGCCATGGATGAAGTCGAGACAATTAAATTTACGGACGAAAGTGAACTACGAGGAGCTTTAAAAAATTATTTAGAATCAGGAACATTTTCAGTTGCTAATTACAAAGGTGAATCATCTTCTGGCCTAATAGTTCTTGGAAACATTCCACTAACAGAAGAAAAAACACCTATCTCTAAAAAGTATTTCACTAATTTACATAGGTTCTTCAATGATCCCGCCCTTTTAGATAGATTCCATGGGTTTATTGAAGGATGGAAGCTTCCAAGGATGAGGGAGGACCTTATTATAAAGGGTTACGCATTAAACGTTGAATATTTCTCTGAAATTTTACATGAACTAAGAATGGAGTCTCAATTTAGGAATGTCGTAGAAAAAATGTTATATATACCAAAGGATGCAGATACAAGAGATAAAAAGGCCATAATTAAACTAGCAACAGCCTACCTTAAACTCATTTTTCCGCATGTATCAGGCCCCGAAGATATCGAAAACCAAGAATTCAAAACTTTCTGCCTTGAACCAGCAATCAAGATGAGGAGCATCATAAAAAAACAAATATCATATATAGATCCAGAATTCTCCGAGGAGGTCCCTGATATCAGAGTAAAAGAATGATTAAAATCATCTTTGACTAATATAAGAGCTAATATATATGCAGAGTCAAATCAGAAAATTAGTTTGAGGATTGTCGGATGACCATTGGCACCCCTGTGTGAACCAATAAAGATCATGTTCTGCGCTGAAGATTCTTAAAAAGATGAGGATAGTATACTGTTGGTGTATATGCCGGTGCACCGTAGATAGAGAGGGAAATAGCACCCCTACCCTGGAATGTCCTGTTGGGTCTTCTATGAGAGAGGCTGATCCTCATACATGAACACCTTCATTGATCTCTATAACTGGATAACAAGTCATGAACATTTAATCTGAGATTGCAATGTAAAACCAAACCTCGAGTCATAACTGGACGGAGCCTCCTGAATGGGGAGTCCCCCTCTGGACTGATTAAATTCTGGAAAAGGGTGCGGGTTCAGCAGTCAGCAGCCTTTAACTGATGGTTGACTGTGAAGCCCTTATTGAAGCAGAGGGTCCTCTTTTAATTAACTCTTCATGTCCACTCATACGGGTTGAACTCTGATGGCGGTATGTACATGACCTCGGCGTATCCCCTTCTCAGGAGTTCCCTGTTGAGGTTCACTCCATCCACGTAGACCACCGCAAGGACCCTGCCATACTTATCATGTCTCCTGGCATCATCGATGTCCAGCTGGACGGTTCTGCCAAGGCAACTTGATTTTACAAAGTCCTTCGCTTCCCTGTATCCTGACTGCCCCCTCTCCGGAGTGTTAACACCCACGAATCGTATCCTGCCAACACCCTCAACATCGATGGTGTCACCGTCAACCACATGGTAGCAGTAACCTGATGCATCATACTTAACCCCTGATGTATCTGTTGAGTTGTCAGTGGAGTTGATGCTGGAGCTTTGGTTGTCAGGGACGTTCTCAATGGAGGGTGTGTCATTGCCGGTCCCCGTGTAATCGAATTCTGATTCATCAGAGACGCATCCGGCAACCATCACAGCAAGGAGGACCACTAGAATGTACCTTTTCAAATATACCACCCCTTAATTATGATTTCCAGGAGGGATTTATGATCCGCTCCTGAGACTTTAAAGTGTATCATCGGTGTCCATGGACTCCGCCGATGATTGAATCTGTTTTACGCGCCCCTCATGTACCATTAAACCCCCTAAGTATTATTCTGATAAAACTCACAGATAAACCATGCGGCCGGACACCTGAAAAGCATTATATAATACTAAAATCAGAGTTTACTCATGGTTAAAGAGGTCCTTGAGAGGTTCACAAAGTACTGGCGGTTCAGGGACGCCATAGAACATGTTGAGACAATCCCTGCGAGGGAGGCGGAATACTCTGACGTCGATGACCTCCCTGAGAACATCATGGAGTATCTTAAGGGGAATGGTATAAGGCTCTACAGGCACCAGAGGGAGACCCTTGAGGCTGCAAGGAGGGGTGAAAACGTCCTCATAACAACACCCACAGCCTCAGGAAAGACCCTTGCATTCAACCTCCCCATCCTCGAAGCCCTCAGCCAGGATCCTGGGGCAACAGCCCTCTACATTTACCCTGCGAAGGCCCTCTCAAGAGACCAGCTGAAGGTCCTTAAGGGACTTGAATCGGAACTTGGACTCACACTCAACCCTGCAGCCTATGACGGTGACACCCCCCGGGATAGGAGGCCCTGGATAAGGAGCAACTCCAGGATGGTGATAACAAATCCCCACCAGCTCCACAGGATACTCCCATGGCACCACCAGTGGAGGAGATTCTACAGTAACCTCAAATATGTGGTGGTGGATGAGGCCCACCAGTACCGGGGGGTCTTCGGATCCAACGTGGCCTTCCTCATAAGGAGGCTCAGGAGGATCTGCAGATACTATGGCTCCAGTCCCGTCTTCATACTTGCAAGCGCAACCCTCGCAAACCCTGAGGAGTTCGCCCGTAAACTCACAGGACTGGACTTCCATGTGGTGGCGGGGAACAGTTCACCATCGGGGCCAAAGCACTTCGTATTCTACAACCCCTACCTTAAGAGGGGTGAACCATCAGCCCACCTTGAAACCAGCAACATACTCACCTTCCTCGTCCTGAGGAACATCCAGACCCTCTGCTTCACGGTCTCAAGGAAGATGGCCGAGCTTATAACACGCCTGACCCGCCAGCAGCTTGACAGTGAGAACCGTAAACTTGTGGAGAGGGTCACATCCTACAGGGCAGGTTACCGTCCGGAGGAGCGAAGAAAGATAGAAAGGGACTTCAAGAATGGCGACCTCCTTGGTGTTACAGCAACAAACGCCCTTGAGATGGGGATAGATATAGGGTCCCTTGACGCAGTCATCATATCAGGATTTCCCGGGACACTTATATCAACCTGGCAGCAGGCAGGAAGGGCCGGGAGGAACATGAACGACTCCATGGTTGTCATTGTGGCCTTCGAGAACCCCCTGGACCAGTACCTCATGAAGAACCCCTCCTTCCTCTTTGAGAGGCCCCATGAGAACGCCATAATAGACCTTGAGAACCGTTTCATACTGAGGAACCAGACCGCCTGCGCGGCCTCCGAACTCCCCCTCACCCTCAGGGACTTCTCAGACCATGACTTCAGTGTCAGGGTCGCCCGGGACATGATTGATGAGGGGGAACTTGAGGTTTCAGGGGATGGCCTCGGCTGCAGCGGCGAACCCCACTTGAGGTACGGCCTCAATGATGCCTCATCAGATACCTTCACTGTCATCGCGGATGGAAGGGTCCTTGAGACCCTCACCAGGTCCCAGGCCTACCGTGAGGCCCATGAGGGGGCCGTGCTCCTGAACCATGGTAACAGTTACACCGTTGAGGACTTTGACCTTGAGGGGCGGAGGATAACCGTGAGGAGGAAGGATGTTGAGTACCACACCGCCGTCCTCAGGGAAACAGAGCTGAGGATTATAGAGGTGCTGAGGACCCGGAGGCTTGGTGATCTCCAGCTGAACTTCGGCGAGGTTGAGGTCACGGAGCACTACACAGGCTACCGTGTCATCAGCTACAGCCGGGTCTTGGGGAGGAGGGACCTGGACCTCCCGCCCCTCAGGTTCAGGACCATGGCCCTCTGGTTCACAATACCATCCTCCATAAAGGATGATGTAGAGTTCGCCTTCAGTGAAGATGACGCCTTTGAGGGGGGGCTCCATGGAGCCGAGCACGCCCTCATAGCACTCTTCCCCCTCCATGTCCTCTGCGACCGGATGGATATAGGTGGACTTTCAACCCCTGAGCACCCTGACACGGGAGCCCCCACCATATTCATATATGACGGATTCGAGGGGGTATAGGTCTCTCAGAGAAGGCCATGTCGGTCTTCGAGGACCTTCTTTCTTCAACCCTGAGCCATGTATTCGGCTGCAGCTGCAGTGACGGATGCCCCTCCTGCATCTATTCACCAAAGTGCGGTAATGATAACTCACCACTCCATAAGGGGGCCGCAATCTGGATGCTGAATAACCTGAGGCACCTTGCAGGTGGTCCTGTGGAGGATGCTGAAGCAGAGGATGTGGACGACCCCCTCCAGGAGGCTGCGAGGCTGTGCACTGAGGGGAGGTTTTCTGATGCCAAGCTGATGCTCCATGAAATCCTTGAGGAGAGTCCGGGCGACCCGGGGGCCTGCTACCTGATGGGTGCCATCCTGAGGGAGCAGGGGGAGGCCGAGATGGCCGAGTACTTCCATGAGAGGATAAGGGGGGCTAAATGATCTCATGACCTGTTCATGCTTTTCATGGGGGTGGTGCTTATCTGGTACCGTCTGATGGATGAACTCATAGGGGAGTACCGTTACATGACACCCGAGGAGGCCCTTGGCGGGTCCATGGTTGAGTGCGGTGACTCCCTCACACTGGAGATGACAGAGAAGACCGAGATCGAGTTCAGGAGGGCCAGCTCCCCTGATGACCTCATGTGGGACCTTGAACTCGTAAGGGGGGTTGGAGAAAGGAGTGCGTCTGAATTGAGACGCGAGGGTTACCTGACCCTTGAGGATCTCCGCTCCCACCCGGTCTACGGGGCCGAGGCTGCCAGGGTCCATGATCTCCTCCTTGAAGGTGATCTCAGGGGCCTCAGGGACTACCTCAATCTCCCATCATCCCATCCATCCCTTCTCAGGTGCCTGAACCTCATGGATGAGGAGAGGCTTGTGTTCATTGACATTGAAACCCTCGGCCTTTCAGATGAACCGGTTATACTCCTGGGTATGGGGTGGATTGATGGGGGGTCCATGGTGGTGAAGCAGAGGCTTTCTGTTTCCCCTGAGGATGAACCGGGAGTATTTGAACTCCTTGACTCGGTCAGGGATGATGATGTCCTCGTAACCTTCAATGGGGCGAGGTTTGACATTCCTTACATCCATAGGAGGCTGCGGGTCCACGGGCTTAACATGACCCTTGACAACATCAACATTGACCTTTACCATGTCTCCAGGCGCTGGTGGGGGTCCCTGCTGCCGGACTGCAGGCTCTGCACGGTGGAGAAGCACGTCCTTGGAGTGGAGCGGGGCCTTGATGTTCCCGGGGCCCTTGTACCGGAGTACTATTCAGCCTACCTTTCAACCGGGAACCCAGGTCCCCTGGTACCTGTTGTTGAGCATAACAGGGAGGATATAGTGAGCCTTGCAGGGATACTCTCATCCCTTAACCTCCAGCTCACCTCAAAGGATAAATAAGGTTTTTAACATAATAACCATGGTGTTTCTATGGACGTCCTCGTGGCCCTTAACAGGATAGCCGGACTCGTGATGGGGGTCCTCCTGATCTATGCCTGCCTCCGTATACTGGATGAACTCCGGGAGCGGGAGATGGCCATGTCAATGATATTCCTCAGGAGCCGGTCATCGGTCCTTGTATTCGTCTTCTTCTTCATTGCATCCATCTTCACCGTTCTTGTGGGCCTCTCATTCATAACAGGGCAGGATGAATTTGTTGTTGAATCATTCCTTAATCTGAACGCCTTCTTCCTTCTGGCGGCGCTTCTGCTTCTTTCATCGGTTATGGGGGTGCCCGGGAGATGATGTGGCTGAAATGGCTGATACTTGTCCCTCCCTTTACTGGTGTTCTACTTCTCACTGAGGACCCTTATTAACATCCTCAGGTTCCGTGAGGCTTCCCTTGGACTCTTTCTGTCTAAATTGAAGGATAGCACCAGTATGATAGGGCTGCTTGCCCTTTCGATGCTCCTTTTCAGCATCACAAGGATCATGGATATCATTGACATGGTGATTGACCTTCCAATGAACGACACCATAATCGCAGCGGTTATATGGTCGGTGAGCATAATCCTTGCCATCATATTCCACAGGATGTCCAGGATAACCTCACCAGATTGAGGTGCAGGGTATGGTGAAAGGATATAAGTCTGGGGGTATAGATTAGAAGCACGTAAGTTTATTATAGTTAAAGGGTGGATCAAAGTTTTTTAAGAGGGAGAATTGAAGATGGAGTCCCCGGCAAAGGAGATCATTGAAAGAGAATTTGAGCGTTTAAGGGAGAAACTCCTTGACCTCACAATGCGGAACCAGCTCCTGAATTTCAGGCCAAGGTCAAGGACCATCGAGGTTGTAAACCACGACCCATCCCACATCTACAGTTACCTTGTACTGAACGAGAGGAAGATGAAATTCGCTCCAAGGCCCGAGGCGCCTGAGGATGAGGGTGAGGAGGAACTCTGGGAGTACCCCTCCAGTGAGGAAGATGCAGATGGCATCCCCCAGGAGGAGGGGCACCAGGCACATCATAAACCAGATGAGAACATACTCCAGACGGACCTAACAGGCTCGGAACTCCAGAGGAGGCTCTTCTACATTAACCAGAGGGCCAGGACCATGATACAGGAGCAGGGCTACAACATCCTCTACCTCGCCCTCGGGTTCCTTGAGTGGAGGACCCCCGATGAACCCGACATCAGGAAGGCCCCCCTCATCCTCGTACCGGTGCTCCTTGAGAGGAGGAGGGCCGGCTCCACCTTCACCGTGAAATGGGATGGCAGCGAGATCATAACAAACATGTCCCTCCAGGCCAGGCTGAGGGAGGAGGGTGTGGAGCTACCTGAATTCCGAATGCCATCTGACATTGAGGGCGTGAAGGGGTACCTTGAGGATGTTGAGTCCTCGGTGGAATCCATGGAGGGCTGGTGTGTGACGGATGAGGTCCAGCTGGGTTTCTTCTCCTTCACAAAGTTCCTCATGTACATGGACCTTGACCCTTCATCCTATTCCAACTGGGATGAGATCATAGAGAGGCCCCTCCTGAGGTCACTCTTCTCCCTTGAGATAGACCGTGACGAGAACGAGGTTAATATCGATGAGATACCCTACAGGGACCTCTACCATGTTGTTGATGCGGATTCATCCCAGATAGCGGTTATAGAGGATGTTAAGGCAGGTAAGAACCTTGTTGTTGAGGGACCCCCGGGGACCGGTAAGTCCCAGACCATTGTGAACCTGATAGCGGAGCTCATGGCAGCCGGTAAGACAGTCCTCTTTGTCAGTGAGAAGATGGCTGCCCTTGAGGTTGTGAAGAGCCGGCTTGACAGCATCGGCCTTGGGAGGTTCTGCCTTGAACTCCACTCCCATAAGGCCCGGAAGAAGGATGTTCTGAATGAACTTGAGAGCACCCTCATGGATGCCGAGGCAGAGAGGGTGGAGGCTGAGAGGGAGTTCAGGAGGATAGAGAAGCTGAGGGATGAGCTGAATGAGTACAGGAGGGCCCTGCATGAACCCCTCTACGGTATAGGCCTATCCCCCTTCCAGCTCTTCGGGATGAAGGAGAAGGCCGAGAGGCACTTTGATGAGCTCCCCTTCGTAAGGATACCCTCACCCGAGACCATAACCCCAGATGAATGGGATGAGGCACTCATAGAACTCCAGAACCTTGCAAAGCTTGCAGAACTCCTACCACCACTCCCCGAGAACCCCTGGTCCGGGACTGATCCCGGTATGATACTCCCCTCTGATGTGAGGGAACTTGAAATCCTCTTTGACTCGGTGGTGAGGACCGTTGATGAACTCCTGGGGGCCCTGGATGTCTTCCAGGAGAAGTATGGCTTTAAAAGGGTGAGGACTTCAGGGGAGCTCAGGATACTTGAGGAGATAGCATCCGTTGTCGCTGATTCAAGACCCTTTGATCTGGAGGTCCTCAGGACAGAGCTCTGGGACCGTTACAGGGCGGATGCCTTCACGCTCCTTGATAAGCTTGAGGACTACACTCGGAAGAGGGCTGTGCTTGATGGATTCCATGAATCGGTCCATGAGGCGGACATCGAATCCCTCCTCAGGGAGTACCTCAATGAGTCATCAAGCCGTATAAAATTCCTCAGCGGAAGGTACAGGAAGGTTAAGAATCAGATAGACGCCCTTTACATAGGGAAGGCCCCTGAAAATGATTATGAGATCATCGAGGACCTTGAAACCCTTATAGATGTCCTGAAGCTCAGGGAGGAACTTGAACGTTACGGTGAAGTTGCTGAGAAGTTCTTCGGGTCCATGTGGCAGCCAGAAAACCCCCGGATAGATGATTTAAGGGCCACCGCAGAATGGATCGTGAGGTTCAGGGACCTCCACTCAGAGGGCCTTATAACCGAAAGGACCCTTGAGGCCATATCAGAGGGCATAGAGCGGGATGAACTCCTGGGTGAGCTTGAGGAGATCAGGGGCATCCATGAAAGGCTCCAAGAGAAGCTTGAAAGACTCCAGTCAGCCATAAACACCCACGCCCATGTCATATTCAACATGGACCCTGATGATGTCCCCTTCACCCGCTGGAAGACCATAATAGGGGAGTGGGAGGATAAGATCAGCATACTCCCCCTCTGGTCCCAGTACCTTGAGAAGAAGAGGCTCTGCATGAAGACCAGGGGCGCTGCATTCATACCCCTCATTGAATCGGGTATAATAGGCCTTGAGGACATCAGGCCGGCAATGGAGGGCAACCTTGCAGACGCCCTCCTTGAGAAGGCCTTCAGGGAGATACCCGTCCTCTACACCTTCATCGGAGACCTCCATGAGGCCAGGATAAGGGAGTTCAGGGAGCTTGACTCCAGGATCATTGAACTGAACAGGAAGAGGCTCATTTATAAACTCACCAGGTCCATGCCAGGAGTCTTTGGGGGGCCGCCCCTGATTCAGAGGAGAGCATCCTGAGCGGTGAATTCACACGTAAAAGGGGGCACATGCCCCTCAGGAAACTCCTTAAAAGGGCGGGGGGTGTTATAAAGAGGATAAAGCCGTGCTTCATGATGAGCCCCCTTTCCATTGCCCAGTACCTTGACCCCAGGAGCAGCGAACTCCAGTTTGACGTGGTCATATTCGATGAGGCCTCACAGGTCAAACCAGAGGACGCCCTCGGCGCATTTCTGAGGGCCAGGACGGCCGTTGTTATGGGTGATACGAATCAGCTCCCCCCAACAAGTTTTTTTGACCAGATGGTGTCCTCTGAGGAGGACTCTGAGGACGTGGCAAGCGCGGCTGATATTGAGAGCATACTGCACCTCTGCAAGAGGAGTTTCCCTGTGAGGATGCTCATGTGGCACTACAGGAGTCGCCACGAGTCCCTTATAGCGGTCTCGAACCAGGAGTTCTATGATAACAGGCTCCTGGTGTATCCATCACCTGCAAGGGATGATGAGGAACTGGGACTGCACCTCAGGTACCTCCCTGAAACGGTCTATGAGAGGGGCAGGACCTCATCCAATCCCATGGAGGCCAGTGCCGTTGTCGATGCCATAGAGGAGCATTTCATGAGGTACGGTAACACCAGGAGCCTTGGTGTGGGCACCTTCTCGGTTGCCCAGATGAACGCCATCCTCGAGGCCCTTGAGGCCCGCCTGAGGGAGAACCCTGAACTTGAAAGGATAATAAACGGGGAGATGGAGGAACCCTTCTTCATAAAGAACCTTGAGACGATACAGGGTGATGAGAGGGACGTTATATTCATAAGTATAGGTTACGGTTTCGATGAGAACGGACGCATATCCCTCAACTTCGGGCCACTGAACCAGGATGGTGGTGAGCGCAGGCTCAACGTCCTTATAACAAGGGCTCGTGAGAAGTGCGTTGTCTTCACCAACTTCCGTTCATCCGACCTTAAAACAGGCCCAGGAACACCCTTCGGTGTGAGGGCCCTTAAGAGGTTCCTGAGGTACGCCGAGACAAGGGTCCTTGAATCCGATGAATCATACGCTGATGCCCAGGGACTCTTCGAGGACTCAGTGTATGAATTCCTCACAGAGGAGGGCCTTGAGGTTGACAGGGGCGTTGGATGCGCAGGGTTCAGGGTTGACTTTGCCATCAGTGATCCTGATGATGATGGGAGATACATTGCAGGCATACTCACTGATGGTGAGATGTACAGCAGGTCCAGTGTTGCAAGGGACCGTGACAGGCTCAGGGAGGAGATACTCCGCAACCTTGGCTGGAACATAGTCCACCTCTGGTCATCGGACTGGTACCGGAACCCTGAGGAGACCCGTCGCAAACTCAGGGGGACCATTGAGGAGATCATCACCGTGGAGCGGAAGGCCAGGACCCCTGATGATCAGGATTTAATCCAGGAAGAGGCTCATGAAGATGAAGCACGGGAGGAAACCATGGACATGGAAGCCGAAGGTGGTGTGGTTCAGAATGATGAGTCTGATCATGAGGGCTCCGTGAGTCAGGACGACCCTGAGGCAGGTGCCGTGAGGCCCTCCATGGATGATGGTGTAACAGGCTACATGGAATACACTACAGATAAACTCAGGGAACCCGATGACCTCTACAGGAGCTCAACACCTGCCATCTCATCCATTGTGAGTGAGATAGTGGCCATGGAGGCCCCTGTACATGTTGAGGAGGTTATAAGGAGGATAAGGGAGTCATGCGGTCTCAGAAGGGCTGGAAGGAGGGTGAGGAGTATAATAGGATCCGCCATCGAGATGGCTGAGAACAACGGGAACATCAAGAGGGAGGGTGACTTCCTCTTCCTCAGGGAGTCAACCCCCATCACCGTGAGGAAGAGGACCGGGAGGATTGATATTAACCTCATATCCCCTGCTGAGATCGAGGAAGCTGTTAAAATGGCCCTTAAATCACCATTAACGGTGGATGAGCTGACCGTCAGGGTTGCGAGGATGTTCGGGTTCAGGAACACCAGCAGGAAGACCTCTGCAGGTATAAGGAGGGTCATCGATGATATGCTCGCCCGCGGAGACCTTGTAATGGAGGGTGACACGGTGAGGAAGGGGGGATGAACAGATGAACCCCTACGCCATACTCTCACTGGTTGCATCCGTCCTCGCATTCTACACCGCAACCTTCATCTACTACCGCAACCCAAAAAGCAGGCTCAACCTCCTTGTATCGGGCCTCGGCGTTGCGGTCTCCCTCATAGCCTTCACCGAGTTCATGTACCGCATAGTGGAGACCGCTTCAGGTGCCTATCCATGGCTTAAACTGAGCCTCCTCTGGCCGGTTATACTTGCTCTGCTACTGCACATTTCACTGTTCTACTCCGGGAGGCTGAGGCGCTGGATGACCCCGCTGATATACTTACCGGCAGTCATCCTCATACTCATCGGCCTGGGGACCGATCTTCTAATAGCCGGAGCCGTCCACACCTACTATGGGTGGACCTATTCCCTCCCTGAGAACCCCACAGTCTTCCTTGTATTCTCCATCTGGACGGTGATGGTCACCCTGATAGCTGCCGGCAACGCCCTCAGGGAATATGTAAGGACGGAGGGTCCTGAGAGGAGGGAGGCCCTCTACCTCTTCTGCGGTCTTTTCATACCCCTAATAATAAGTTTCTCAACGGATTTCATTGTAAGAGAACTCATGGCCATACCCTTCCCTGAGCTCACCCAGAACATGCTCACCCTGGGGCTCATCTTCATTTCATACGGCATCTGGAAGTACGACTTCCCCCTCCTCACACCGGCACTTGCAGCCGACAGGATAATGGCCACGGTCCCATCATTCCTGATGATAACAGACCTTCAGGGGAGGATAACCGCTGCAAGCAGGAGCGTCCAGGATAAGCTCCGCTACGGTGAAGATGAACTGATGGGAAGACCCGCCCAGGAGCTCTTCAGCCCCTCTGACAGGGAAATGATGACTGAGGTTATGGAGGCTGTTGACTCTGCAGAGTTTGAATCAACCGTAAAATCTGCAGATGGCCGGGAACTTGAGGTTATAGTGACCATTTCACCCATAATGGGGCGTATGGGTGAGGCCATGGGCTTCGTGGTCAGCGCTGCAGATATAAACCTCCAGAAAAGGGCGACTGCGAGGCTCATTGAAAGCGAACTCAGGTTCAGGGGGGTTGTTGACAGGATCTCCGATGGCATCGCACTCACAGATGAATCCGGCACTGTAATCTACTGGAACAGGGCCCTTGAGGGTATAACATCCATAAGGAGGGATGACTCCCTTGGAAGAAATATCCATGATCTGTGCAGGGGCCTGGTGGAGGAAACCGGTGATGGGGAGTTCCTTTTAGGTGATCGAGTTATCTCGGTTTCAGGTTTTGATGTCAGGGCATCTGAAATCCTCCGCTGCCTCCTTGTTAGGGATGTTACCGAGTCCCGGAGCTATGAGGAGTCCCTCAGGAGGTCACTGAGGGAGAAGGAGACGCTCTTAAGGGAGATCCATCACAGGGTTAAGAACAACCTCCAGATAATATCAAGCCTCCTGAACCTTCAGAAGGGGGCCCTGAGGGATGAGGAGGATGTCAGGTTATTTGAGGAGAGCCAGAACCGTATAAGGTCCATGGCAATGATACATGAGAGCCTCTACCAGTCAGAGACCCTCTCTGAGATAAACCTCCGGGAGTACCTCCCAAGGCTTGCAGTCTCCCTCATATCAAGTTACGGTGCCTCGGGTGTAAGATCAGAGGTTGAAACGGATGATCTGAGGCTTGATATTGAAAAGGCCCTTCCACTGGCCCTTATAATGAATGAACTTATAACGAATTCCCTTAAGTACGCCTTCCCTGATGGCAGAGGACTTATAAGGATCAGGATACATAGTGATAAGGGGGAATGTGTCCTTGAGTACTCGGATGACGGGGTCGGGCTTCCTGAGGACTATGACCCTGAAACATCAGATTCCCTTGGCATGAGCCTTGTAAGGAGCCTTGGAGGGCAGCTTGATGCTGAATTCGAGGTTGACGGGAAGGACGGCTTCCGCTTCAGGATGAGATTTCCCTGTACCTGAACGCATAGAGGTGTATTTTCATGGTGATGTATGGAGAGGAATTCCAGATTGCACAGGCAATATCAACCATAATAACAGGTATCAGCCTTATATACATGGTGACAGCTGTTCTGAAGGATGGAAGGTGGCTTAAGATAACCCTTGCGGTCGCGGCCCTCTTCATATCCAGTCTGGCAGGGGTTATGAGGGAATTCTTTTTATTTGATACATTCAGGACCGTAGAGTGGGTCTTCATAGTTATTTCGGGTTTCTTCTTCCTCTATGCAACCATATCATCAAACAGGAGACTGGAGGCAGAGTTATGATAATTCTTAAGGTGATTGCACTGGTATTTTTCACCCTGGCAGCGGTATTCTCCATTAAAAACTATCTGCTTACAAGGTACGCCTCAGGTGTCTGGGGACTTGTTTCAATGGCACTTGTAACTGGGGTTATACTGGTCTCTGTGAGGCTTGTGAATGAGTTTTTCCTGACAGACTCCCTTGAGGTTGTTAAGATCTGCCTTCTGCCGGTCATGATGGCCTTCATACTCGCGGCTTCCTTTGAGCTTAAGAGGGACATTCTAAGACCCCTCTGAATTTAACCTGAGGCCTTAAGTTCTGATTGACTGCCTTTATTCTTCCCTTTTGAGGCCCTCAAGTTCCGCTATTTCAGTTACAAGGTCCAGGCAGTAATTCTTCTTCTCGGCTCTTCTTATTATGAGCACCCCTGCAAGGGCGCCGAATATCCCGCCGGCAAGGTCCGTCATCAGATCAAACATGGTATCATCAAGGGGTGACATGGTGGGGGAGCCCTGGGTGGGGCCTGTTGGCATGAAGTGCTCTATGTACTGGTATAGGAGGTTGTCGTAGGTGTATTCGATGATCTCAAGGAGGGCCCCCAGTCCAAGGGTCACGAAGACTATGAGGAACACCATTATGGGAAGGCTTGTCTTGATCTTCCCGTAGACATAGGCGGTGTACATGAACATCACCCCGATGAGTCCGAGTATGAAGGGGACCGTGAAGTGCATGAACTTGTCATAGTAGTGTATTCTCCCGTAGAACCCGAAGGTGTTCCCCAGTATGTACTCAAGGGTTACAACGGTGAGAAAGAGTATCTCAATCTCCACTGGGATTATGTTCATCCTCATGGGGTGCCTGAGGGCCGGGAGGTATATGATGGCAACTGCAATGAGTGTCATGATACCGAAGACCTTTATTCCCCTGACCCCGAATATGACTATTATTAAACCCATGATTACAAGGCTTATGCGCATGAGGGTGAGGAGTTTCTGCTTCCACCCGCTCTTCGTATCAGGACACGTTTTCATGACTCCAACCTCTCAGGAAGAGGATCATCTCATTATATCCTTTTATCAATGTAACCTTTCAATAAATCAGGTTTTAATGTTTTCATAGTATCAAAAAAGATTTATTCCCCCAAGGATATAACTTTAGTGGGAGGGTGAGAAAATGAAGGTTATAAAGCGCAGGGGTTTTACTGAGGCCTTCGACCCTTCAAAGATCAGGGCCTCACTTGAGCGGGCCACGGTGGATGCAGGTTACACCGTGGATGAGAAGAAGGAGATCATTGATAAGGTCTTAAGGACTGTTACAGAGAAGATTGACCGGGAAGAAGAAATAAGGACAGACACCATAAGGATGTGTCTCCTCACGGAACTTGATAAGTGTGAACCCTACATTGCAAAGTCCTGGAGGAGGTATGAGAAGAAGTATAAGTAGATGTAGGGGTATTTCCAGATTTAACCCTTCAATCTCCTCCTGATTAATTTTTCAATCTCTATCATGATTAATCCAGTTAATGAGAAGGGTATCACGACACCCCACCACTCAGGGGGGAAGGGTCGGGTCCTGAATATGAATTCAAGCTGCGGCACATAGATTATGAGCATCATCATGAGGAGTGTTGTGCCGATGCCATAGAGGATCCACTTATTTGAGAGGGGATTCATTTTAAGCACTGAGTTTTCAACTGACCTTGCTGTTAGAAGGTAGAATACATGGACCATTATAACGGTGGCGAAGGTTACTGTTCGTGCCTGGGTAACTGTGAGGCTCTGCTCTGCAATGTAGAACACTGAAAGACCTGAAAATGCCATGGCCATCGAGACGATACCAACCTTTCTTATGAAGGTGCTGTTAATTATTTTCTCATCAGGGTCTCTAGGGGGCCTTTCAAGGACATCAGCATCACCAGGTTCAGTTATAAGGGGCATGGCAAGAAATATACCATCAAAGAGGTTTATCCAGAGTATCTGGAGTGGGAGGAGTGGCAGGAACCTGAATACAGGGATTAAGGCTGCCATGAAGAATGATGAGAGTATTATGAGTCCCTGGCCTCCGCTTGTGGGGAGCACATAATATATTATCCTCTGTATCCTCTCATACACAGCCCTCCCCTCACTTACCGAGGCCACTATCGTTGCAAAGTTATCATCTGTCAGTATGATGTCTGATGCCTCCTTTGCAACGTCGGTTCCGCTGCCCATGGCAACCCCGACATCCGCCATCTTCAGGGCGGGGGCGTCATTCACACCGTCACCTGTCATTGCAACTATATTCCCGAGGCCCTGGAGTGCAGCTGTTATCCTGTACTTGTCCTCGGGTGAAACCCTGGCGTAGAGATTGTATTCCCTGACGGCCTCCATGAGCTCCTTATCATCCATGGATGAGATCTCACTCCCGGTAAGGGCTCCTTTGGCTGGGATGCCGAGCTTTTCTGCTATGGTCTCGGCGGTTCTTGCATGGTCCCCTGTGATCATTATGGTCCTTATACCGGCACTCTCACACTTTTTGATGGCCTCCATGGCTTCTGGCCTTGGGGGGTCCATCATACCCTGGAAGCCAAGGAAGATCAGGTCCCTGAGGTCACCGTCATCAACTGTCCCATCTGAGTGTTCCCTTGTTGCGAAGGCAAGGACGCGGAGGCCCCTGGAGGTGAGGATGTGAAGTTCTTTTCTGAGCCTCTCCCTGTCTATCTCCATGGGTTCGTCCCTGAGTTCATGGCTGCACATCTCAATTATCCTCTCAGGGGAGCCCTTAACGTAGATCATTCCATCGGCTGTGAGGATCGCCATGTACTTCTTCCTTGAGTCGAAGGGTATCTCATCCATCCTCTCAGCCCTCCTGACAATCCCTCCTTTATAGGCTGATATGATCAGCGCCTTCTCGGTGGGGTCTCCCTGGAGCCTGCCATCGGTCATTGAGGCGTTGTTGCAGTTTAATCCACATTCAAGGGTCATCCTGAGGGGTCCGGGCAGCCCTGAACCCGTGTTTTTTATTTCACCCTCTCTTTCATAACCGGTCCCTTCAACTTCATAGAATTCTCCGCCGGCATAGATGCACTTAACGGTCATCTCATTCTTTGTCAGGGTGCCTGTTTTATCCGAGCATATGACGGTGACGCTTCCAAGGGTCTCCACCGATGGAAGGTTCCTTATTATTGCATTCTTCCCCGCCATCTTTGCAACACCAAAGGCGAGGGTGATGGTTATTATCGCCGGCAGACCCTCGGGTATTGCCGCAACGGCCAGGGAGGTGGATGCCAGGAAGGAGAATATGATGTCATATCCGAATATCAGGGCACCGATAAAGTTAATGAGTGCAATGGATATTATAGCGAGGGCTATGGAGCGTGAAAATTCATCAATCTTCCTGATGAGGGGGGTCTTCACACCTTCACCCTTCACCGTCTTTGATATCTTACCTATCTCTGTCTCTGCCCCGGTTGAAACCACCACTCCTGTCCCGTTGCCCTCTGTTACGAGAGTGCCGCTGAAGAGGGTGTTCCTGAATTCACCCTTACTGATGGCTTCCTCTGAGAGTTTAATGGGAGTCTTCTCCACAGGTACCGATTCCCCTGTAAGCGTTGATTCATCCACGAAGATGTTCTTTGCTTGTATAACCCTTATGTCTGCGGGTACACGGTCACCCATTTCCATCTTAACCATATCCCCCGGGACCAGGAGCGAAGATGGTACCTGTAACTGTTTACCGTCCCTTATGATGGTTGTTTCTGTTTTAACGAGTTTCTGGAGTGCTTCCATGGCTTCATTGGCTTTCCCTTCCTGGATGAAACCTATGAGGGAGTTTATAATCACCACTCCCATTATAACAGCGGTGTCCACCCATTCACCGATGAGGAGGGTGAAGACCGAGATTACAAGCAGTATGTAGACAAGGAGGCTTCTGAACTGCTTCAGGAACCTCAGAATCGGGTTTTCCCTTTTAAGTTCCACTTCATTGTACCCGTACCTTTCAAGCCTTGCACGTGCTTCAGCTTCACTGAGCCCTCTTTTTGAGGTCTCAAGTGACTTCAGAACATCTTTAATTTCCATCTTTGAGAATTCGAACCATTCCGGCAATGTAACTCCCCTGCCCATTTTATGAGGATTTTTAATTTTTTTCAGTGGTTAATCTAGTTATTATTATTTGGAGGAGCTGATAATTATATTTTTTTTAATTGTTTAAGCGGTGTATGTAATTATTATTATCTGAGGGGGTCTATAATCCGATTTTTCAGGGCTCCTCAGACATCTATGATTATTAAGGCACCGATAGCCTTTTATAGGACAATCGAGTTATAGTATTTTACATATCGTTGAGGTGTTAAAGTATGGAAAGAAAATACATGGGGATAATAATACTGGCTGTAATCCTTGCAGCAGCCACATACTACTTACTCGGCACCGATGGAAAAGAAGTGCTGAGGATATCAACAACAACGAGCCTTGAAGACACAGGCCTCCTTGAGGAGGTTGAAGCAGCCTTTGAAGAGAAGTACCCCGACATCGATGTGCAGATAGTATCAGGTGGAACAGGGATAGCACTTGAAAGGGGTAAGAAGGGTGACGCAGACCTCCTCATAGTCCATGATAAAAAAAGAGAGGAGGAGTTCATAGCTGACGGCTACGGGATCAAAAGGTATCCATTCGCCTACAACTACTTCTACATCATCGGACCCCGCGATGACCCGGCAGGCGTAAATGGAAGCAGCAGCGCCACAGAAGCCTTCAGCAAGATACTTAAAGCAGCAGAAAAGGACCCCCAGCATGTTAAATTCGTATCAAGGGGTGATAATTCAGGGACCAACACGAGGGAGATAAAGATCTGGAAGAACATAACAGACTACAACTCAACGGTAAGGGGCTCAGACTGGTACATTGAAAGCGGAAGCGGCATGGGGGACACCCTCAGGCTTGCAGACCAGAAGGGAGCATACACAATCTCAGATTCAGGGACATACCTCGCTTACAGAAGCAACATAACACTGGTTCCCTACATCACCAGCGGCTCAGAACTCCTTAACGTCTACTCAGCAATAGCAGTAAACCCTGAGAAGGTCCGTGGAGTGAATAGAGACGCTGCAGAGAAATTCATAGAATTCCTGCTGAGTGACGAGTGCCAGAAGCTCATATCAGAGTACGGTAAGAAACAGTACGGGACCCCCCTATTCATGACCCTACCCGGAGGCAGGGACCCGGCAGAATAATCTGATTTTCTACTCCCAGAAAGAGGGTCCCTGAAAACCTTTCTTTCTGTAAGAATCACGCGACCCATCCCATCATTTCTTATACCCATTATTATAATATTAACCCTATACACTCAATGAAACCATCCAGTGGCGGCTGATGATCATGAACGAAATAATCCATGGAATAGGAGAGGCGGCTCGCCTTATAATCATCATGGACCCTGAACTCATGGATATAACGGTAAGGACCCTCATGATAGCGATCTCATCAACCATCCTCGCATCACTCATAGCCATCCCCCTCGCACTCCTCATTGACTTCAAGCCCTTCAGGGGTAGAGGCACACTGATAAATATCATACAGACCCTCTACAGCATGCCAACGGTACTTGTGGGACTACTGGTATTCATGCTCATATCAAGGTCCGGGCCCCTGGGATCCCTCAACCTCCTCTTCACACCCCAGGGGATGATACTGGGGCAGACGGTCCTTATACTCCCTATAGTCACGGGTTCCAGTATAACAGCCCTCAGGAGTGTTGGACCAAGGGTAAGGGACCTTGCAAGGGCGCTCGGCGCTACAGAGTACCAGACCATGCTTAAGGTCATGGAGGAGGCAAGGTACGCCATAATGGCGGCCATAATACTCGGATTTGGAAGGGCCATATCCGAGGTGGGTGTTGCCATAATGCTGGGTGGGAACATAAGGGGGTATACAAGGGTTATAACAACCGCAATGTCCCTTGAGACCTCCAAGGGGAACCTTGAACTCTCAATAGCCCTCGGCATAATACTCCTCATCATATCACTGGCAGTTAACACCATCCTCCACCACTTCCAGGAGAAATAAATCATACTTTGAGGGATTCATAAAGTGAAATGTATATCCAGATCCTGCAGAACGAGAACAAGAGGTTAAAGATGTGTATATAATCGAACTCCAGGGAATATCAAAGAGGTACGGTGAAAATGAGGTCCTCAGGGACGTTAACCTCACCGTGGAGGAGGGTGAGGTACTCGGGATCATAGGACCAACAGGTTC
The DNA here is from genome assembly GCF_009914355.1 of Methanothermobacter sp. THM-1. NCBI lineage: Archaea > Methanobacteriati > Methanobacteriota > Methanobacteria > Methanobacteriales > Methanobacteriaceae > Methanothermobacter > Methanothermobacter sp. THM-1. Next base: position 775,417 of record NZ_CP044013.1, on the reverse strand, counting down.
AGGTAAATCAACCCTCCTCAGGATAATCGACCTCCTTGAGAGACCCTCAGAGGGCATGATACTCTTCAGGGGGTCTCCTGTGACATCCACAGTGGATGCGAGGAGGATGATGGGAATGGTATTCCAGAACTCCCCGGTCTTCAGGGGCACGGTACTTGATAACGTGCTCTACGGTCCATCGGTACGTGGCCTCAAGCCTGCGGGGGGTGAGGCTGATGACATCCTTGAACTGGTGGGCCTCGGCGGATACCATGATCGGAATGCAGATGAACTTTCAGGCGGTGAGAGGCAGAGGCTCGCCCTTGCCCAGGCCCTCATAAATGAACCTGAAATCCTTCTCCTTGATGAGGCAACAGCGAACCTTGACCCCCTTTCAAGGAGGATGATTGAGGGTGTCATCGACGAACTGAGGGGGGATATCACCGTTATATTCACAACCCATAACCTCCTGCAGGGTCAGATGATGGCCGACAGGATAGCCATACTCAACAGGACGGTGATGCAGACAGGAAGGCCCGGTGAGGTCTTCAGGAAACCTGCAAACAGCTTCGTCGCTGAATTCGTGGGTGTTAGGAACATAATTGAGGGGTATTCAAGGGTCCGTGAGGATCTCTCCGTGATAGAGTGTGATGGTGTAACCCTCTACTCATCAGAGCCCCGGGAGGGACGGGTCTATGCAACCATAAGGCCCGAGGATATAACCGTGTCATTCCAAAGGGTTGAGTCCAGTGCACTCAACCGGTTAAGGGGGAGGGTCACCGGTATCCGTGAGGCAGGATCCCTCTACCACATCCAGGTCATGTGCGGCGGTGAGGTCTTCACGGTTTACATGACAAGGAAGTCCTTCCATGATATGGGACTTCATAGGGGTTCAGATGTATGGATCGAGTTCAAGGCATCCGCCGTACATCTTATAGATGAAAAAGAAAGATGAGTCCCTCTGCAAGAATAATCCATCAGGACCTTCAGTGGCCAGTACTGGATGAAAATAGCATCCATAATCCGCCAGATGAATCCCCTCTTCAGGGATAACCACATCAGCCACTCAACATGCATGGCCATACTGCTAGATGAATCTCCTCGGGTCTGTCTTAATGTCCACGATAACCGGTTCATCCGCTGACAGGGCATCTGAAGTGGCATCTTCAAGTTCTGATGGATCATCAACCCCTATGCCCCTTCCTCCGCAGTTTTCTGCAAACCCTGCGAAGTCACAGTCCTGGAGCTCTGTCTGCCAGACAGGGTAACCTTCAACCCTCTGCTCCTGCATTATCATTGCAAGGTTACTGTTGTTGAGTATAAAGACCTTAACAGGGAGCTTGTATTTAACTGCAGTCAGAAACTCTGCCATCACCATTGAGAAACCACCATCACCTGTTATGCATACAACCTGCCTGTCAGGGAATTCTAACCGGGCTGCAAGGGCTGCTGGCAGCCCATAACCCATTGAACCAAGATAACCTGATAGGAGGAGCTTCTGGGTGCTCTTCATGATGAAGTTACGCCCGAACCACCAGACGTTCTCACCCACATCAAGGGATATGATGGCATCATCATCCACGGCCCTGTTAAGGACCTTAATGATGTACTGAGGCCTTAAAGGCTTAATCTCAGGGTCTGCCTCTGATTCAAGGAGCCTGAACCACTCTTCCTTAAGTCTTCCAAGCTCATCAAGGTACTCATCCCTCCTCTTCTCATAGACCAGGGGTATGAGTGCCGGGATAACCATAGAGGAGTTGCCTGTAAGTCCCGCCTCGACGGGGTGTCTTCTTGCAATCATGAGGGGATCGAAGTCAACCTGAACAGTCCTCTTTCCAGGTATCTGTGTGAGGTCAGAGTAGGATGCTCCTACAACTATGAGCAGATCAGATCTTCTAACGGCCTCAGATGCTGCAGCTGTCCCTATGCTTCCATGACATCCCATGTAGAGGGGGTGGTCATTATCCACGATTCCCTTGCCCCTGAAGGTGGCAACGATGGGTGCATCGATCTTCTCTGCAAGTTCAAGTATGCTCTCTGATGCCCCAAGGGCACCGAATCCTGCAATTATAACAGGGCGCATGGAGCCGTTAATAAGGTCAGCAGCCCTCCTGAGGTGGTATTCAGGTGGCAGTGAGACCCCCGGAGCTATACTCCCCCTGAACGGCCTTACCTCCTCCTGACATTCAAGGCTCTGAACATCCCGGGGGATATCGATATGTGACACCCCCCGCCTGATGATGGCGTGCCTTACCGCCTGCCTCACCACCTCAGGGGTGCCCTTGGGGCCTGTGAGTGTCATGTTGTAGACCGAAACTGATTCAAAGAGGGAGTGCTGGTCTATCTCCTGATTCGCCCCGGTACCTATCCTGTAAGTTTCAACCTGCCCTGTGACCGCAATAACGGGTGCCTTGTCAAGGGCCGCGTCCATGAGCCCTGTTGTAAGGTTTGATGCTCCTGGCCCTGCAACCGCCATGCAGACCGCAGGGTGGCCCGTGAGCTTCCCTATGGCTGATGCCATGAAGGCGGCTGAGGCTTCATGTCTCACCTGTATGTACCTGATGGACCTGTTCCTGCGGAGGGCGTCCACGAGGCCCAGGGTTGATGTTCCGGGTATCCCGAAGACGTATCTGACACCCCACTCAACCAGCTGGGCCACGAAGACGTCCGAAACTGTTTTATCAATCTTCTCATGGAACTCCGGATTCAGCCTCACGAAGGCCGACTTCAGGGCGTTGCATACCGGGCACCGCCAGTCCTCAGGAAGGGAGTCAAATTCACCCTCCCTTACCTCAGTGTATATATAGTTACAGACCGTGCACCTGAACTCCACCATCAAAGACACCTTCTATTCCTATCTGATTAAAGCCACAACAGGGAATCTTTCAAGGAGTTCGGGGCCGTGGGGCGCCATCTCAATGGCCTCTGTAAGGTCCTCACCTGCACGGTGGACCACCTGGTGCACCCCTCCCCTCCAGAGGAAACTCTCAGACACATCATGGACCCTTCCCCTGAAGGCGACGTAGGCGGGTCCTGATCTGCCGTTGAATCTCCGGAGCTCCCTGAGGATCATCCCAGGGAGTCTCTCCTCAATCTTTAAGTCTTCTTACCGGTCTCCTTTTTATTCAAGGAATTTCCTCACGAACGGTGATGTTTCTCCCTTTCTCATGAAGTGTCCTGATGGCCCTTCACCGAGGAACTCTGAGAACCATGATTCGTGCTGTATCTCCTCGTGGAGTATTGAGAGTGCAAGGTCATAGGTCCTGTGGTCCTTCCCGGCGGTGATGTTGCATATGTGGGTGTACTGTCTGACAGCGCACCTCTCTGCTGCCACCAGCACCTCAAGGATCTCCATTGTGTCATTGGTCTTAGCCGGCAGGTACGCCGGTGGGCATCCTGAGATGTCATGGAATTCCTTCATGTCCCCTGGAAGTTCACCGCCGAGTTCATATATCCTGGGCACAAGGGCCTCGAAGTGGTTCCTGTCCTCTATCCTTGCAGCCTCGGCGATCTCCTTGAGCCCCTCACCGTCAAGTCCAATCAGATTGGCCCTGAGTATGGTGTAATAATAGAAGGTTGTGAGCTCAGCAGCCGCGTTCTTAACAAGCAGTTCCACAAGTTCATCCACATCTATACCTGAATTTTCAACCATCTCACGGGTAACCCTGGCCATGATATCACCTGTGGAATATTATGTGAATCATATCTAATAAAATGTGAGATTCAAACACCTAATCCGAGTATTCATGAAAAAATTTTCAGTGAGAGGGGCCATTGGCTGAACTATGATGTATCATGAGGATCAGGTAAGTGCGAGGTCAAGTACCATCATGAGAACAAAGCCCATGAGGGCTGAGACCGTGGCAAGATCCGTGTTACCGCCGCTCTGGCACTCAGGTATCAGGTCCTCTATCACAACGAATATCATGGCCCCCGCTGCAAAGCCAAGGGCATAGGGCATTATCCCTGAGAAGGAGTAGACCATGAGGGCACCTCCAACCCCCCCAAGCACCTCAATGATACCGGATAACTGTCCATAGATGAAGCTCCTCCACCTGGAGAGCCCCTCACCCAGGAGGGGCAGTGATACCGCTGCTCCCTCCGGGAGGTTCTGTATACCTATACCCAGCGCCAGTGCAAGGGGAGCTGCAAGTCCACCGGTACTGGCAGCCGCACCGAAGGCAACACCGATAGCCAGCCCCTCAGGAAGGTTGTGTATCACAACTGCAAGGAGAAGGAGTCTGTTCCTCCGCCAGGTCGTTGGCAGACCTTCAGGGTCACAGCCGGGGTGAAGGTGAGGTATGATCCTGTCCATGGCTGATAGGAAGAGGCCGCCGGCAAGGAATCCGGCAGCCGGAGGAAACCAGGCATACACCCCGGTGGGTGAAAGTTCAATGGCAGGGACCAGGAGTGACCAGAAGCTCGCGGCGATCATTATACCGGCTGCAAAGCCAAGGGATGAGTCAAGGAGTTTTCTCTCACCCTGCAGCGGTAGAAAAACCAGGGCCGCCCCTGCAAGGGTCATGAGCCAGGTGAAGATGGTTGCAAGGAATGCATTGAAGACAGGGTTTCCAGGATCCATTGTGGATTCTATGTACAGACTCTTTAATAATTCCTTGTGTTCAGACCCTTTAATTCCGCTACAGGTTAATAAACAGACAAAACATTAATATTCCCATCAATCAAATCTATTCACACTGATATCACTCAGGGGTTCATCATAACGGGTTCACTCTGCAGGAAGGGCGAGGCATGTACAGAGAAGCAGAAGATGGCTGTTAAGAAGACGGAGGGGCCGCTGGTGGTTGTGGCGGGACCCGGGGCCGGGAAGACCCGTGTACTCGTTGAAAGGGTCGCCTACCTCGTCAAGAGAAGGGGTGTCAGCCCCGAGAACATACTCGTCATAACCTTCACAGAGAAGGCAGCCGGTGAACTGAAGGCGAGGCTCATAAACTGTGTGGGACTGGACGCCGAGCTCATGCAGATATCCACCATACACTCATTCTGCAGCAAGGTGCTGAGGGACCACCCGGAGGAACACGAACTTGGGGCGGGATTTGAGATCCTCGACGATGAATCCCAGCTCATTTTCCTCAGAACGGTGTTCTATAAAATAGGATTGAACCGCTACATGAAGATGGGGGAGGTGCACAGGGCCATCGAATTCTTCAACAGATGCACCGAAAACTGTATTGAACCTGAAGAGCTCATAGACGCCCTCCGGAGGAAATATCCTGACAGGGAAAAATACCAGGGCATCGCCGGGTGCTATGCCCGCTACCTTGAACTCCTCAGGGAGCAGAAGAAGATAGACTTCCCTGGCCTTGAAAAGGAGGTCTACCTCCTCCTTAACTCCAGCGAGAGGGTACTCGAATCCGTAAGGAAGAGGTACAGGTACATAATGATAGACGAGTACCAGGATACAAGCCCCATACAGGAGCTGATATTCAGGAAGATAGCAGGGAAAAACTCCAGCATCTGCGTGGTGGGGGATGAGGACCAGAGCATCTATGGCTTCAGGGGAGCCACACCAGAGAACTTCATAAGGTTCCGTGAAGAGTACGACGCAGAGGTGGTCACCCTGGAGGACAACTTCCGGTCCCGGGCAGGGATAGTCCTGACTGCAGACAGCTTCATGAGGGGCGAGAGACACTACGAGAAGACCATCAAACCGGTAAGGGACGGCGGGACCGACGTTGTTATACTGAAGAGCAGGGACGTTAACTCAGAGGCCAGGAACATAGTATCACTAATAAAGAAACTGAAAGCCACCGGCAAGATACCTGAATACGGATACGTCGCACTCCTCTTCAGGAGCGTCCGCAACCACGCAGATAAGGTCCTTGCAGAGCTCAGGAGGGAGGGCATACCCTACATAGTGCGTGGGGACGGCTCCTTCCTCAAAAGGTATGAGGTGAGGAGCATGCTCTACTTCCTCGCCTACGTGGACCCACCGGACTATGGAGGAAAATTCAGGAAGTGGGATGGCTGGTGGAACATATCCAGGTTCAGGGGCGAATTCCTGGACCTCACCGCTGAAACCCTCCGGGCCCTCGAGTCCCTTGACAGGAACTGCAGACTCTCGGACTTCACATCAAGGGGGGAACTCGAGGAAATCGGTGTACACGGGGAGGATGCAGAGAAGATCCTTGGCCTCAACAGGATACGCCATGAGGTTGGGGAGGGATCACTGACAGTTCTCAAGACATTCTACAGGATACTTGAGGTTACAGGGTACCTCAGGAGGCTCATAGAGGATGGGAGTGACAGTAGCAGAGCTAAAATATTCAACCTCGCAAAGTTAAGCTCACTGATAGATAGATACGAGGCCATAAAGCCCGGGGCAAGGATACAGGACCTTTTATGGTACCTCTACCTCCTACCCAGCCACCTCCACCACGACGAGGCAGCCCTGGAGGACCCGGCGTCGGTGAAGATCATGACGGTTCACCAGGCAAAGGGCCTCGAGTTTCCTGTTGTCTTCATCTGTTCGGTCATAAACGGCAGGTTCCCTGTTAAAAGGCGTAAGGGGAGGGACATCATACCCATACCCAGGGAACTCCTGCTATCACCCGGGGAGGTACCTGATGAGGACCGGCGCCTCTTCTACGTTGCAATGACCAGGGCCCAGGACGCCCTAATCATATCAACGGCCCCCCGTATCAACACCAGAAAGGTTGGAATATCGCCCTTCATCACAGACCTCAGGGAGAAGTGCGGCATCTACGAGTGTGACTGCACATCCGTCAGCAGATGCCTCACAAGGGAGTGGAGTGAGGAGCCCCTCAGGATCAACTTCTCGGCCCTCTTCACCTACGAGGAGTGCCCCTTCAGGTACATGCTCATATACCACTACGGCTTCGTCTACCCCGAGACCTTCATGCAGCGCTATGGGATCATACTGCACAGGTGCCTTGAGGAGCTCCACCTGGCCATGAAGAACTCGGAGGAGATAAACGGGGCCCTCATAAGGAGAATCGTTGAAAGGTGCTGGATACCCATGGGGAGAGACGATGATGTCAAAAAGAGGCGCCTTGAGAGGGACCTCCTCAACTACTACCACGACAGCCGGGACCACACAGATGAGGTCATATCGGTGGAGGAGCCCTTCTCCATACCCGATGATGACATAATAATCGAGGGAAGAACAGACCTGATAATCAGGACCCGGGATGGTGGACTGGAACTCGTTGACTTCAAGGCCCGTGAGCACGGCGGTGTTGAGAGGATGGCCCTTGAGTACCAGCTCCGGACCTATGAATACGCACTAAGGGAGAGGTACAGGTTCGACAGTCTCTCCGCCTATGCTATAAAGGACTCCATGAGGATATCCTTTGACTCCGACCCTGAATTCAGGGTTAAGGAGAGGATCGCTGAAACCGTCGCAAGGATAAGGGATGAATGCTTCGAGCCACGGAAGAACCCCTTCTGCAGCAGGTGCGTGTTCAGGACCTTCTGTGGTGTGGGGGACTGATTTCTATGGCGCAGGATGATAATATGAATATGGAATTCACAGACTTCTATGATATACTCCGCGAGAACCTCAACAGTTACCGGGGAGATTATGAGAGGATAGTTGACTACGCCCCTGACCTCTTCAGGCTACTATCAGACCTCCTGCAGAGCAGGGATATACAGAGAGAGGACCGGCTGATGATCTGCGCAGCCATGGGCTACCTTGTGGCCCCAAATGATATAATACCCGAGGAGATATTTGGCCCCCATGGCTACATAGATGACGTCTACCTCTGCTCCGTGGTCATTGATGAGCTTGCAGGCAGGATGGGCTACAGGTTCCTTGAGGAGTACTGGAGCGGCGACGAGGACCTCGAATCGGTGGTGGAGGAATGCATCTCCAGGACCTCTGAGATACTGGGTGATAAGAGGTCCAGTGTCCTTGAGTATACGGGTCTCAGATGAGCTGCACGTCCCCTCAGCTCTTTTAATCACATTCTCTCATGAACAATTTTATATATGAAGAGATACAGAGAATAATACACTAAATTAGGACGAGTTATTTTTGTAACTCAGGTTTTTATTTTATAACAGGCCCTTAAGTCCACTGGGTTATTCCTATAACTCATGTGGGGGGGATTTAAATCGTATCCAGAATTTTTAACATGAGGGCCCTGCTTTTCACATGCCTGATCCTCTTTATAATCCCTGGATCTGTATATGCATCTGATGGTCCGCCAGATGGCCCTGGACCGGTAACTGCACCCGGAACATACTACATGATAATAAGGGCGAGTGATGGTGTTAACATCGTCTATTCACTGATACTATTCACAATAAGAGCAGCTGTTCCACCTGGAGGGACCGGTGTAACCCCTGGAGGAGTATTCATAGAACAGATGAGTCTGTTAAGTGCCGGACCTGTTTCAGCAGGAGGAAGCATCGCTGAAAGCGTCACCAACATGACTGCCGTCCCTGGGGGACAGAAAAAGGTGGTTGATTACACCTGGCTCCTGGCAGGCCTCCTTGTATCGGTTCTTATTGCAGGTTTATACTCTGCAATCAGGAAAATGAATAAATGATGGTTCATCGGCACCATAACTTCGATCCGCACATTCCACAGAAGTTCTCATCACCATTGAGGGTTGTTCCACATTTGGGACATTTAAAAGCTGTTCCCGGCTCTCTGGTACGTCTCTCTATGATCTCACTGTATGTTCCTGATTCGATCCATTCAAGAATTTCTGATGCCCTCATAACGGTCCATGGATGGGTGTTATCCATTACAAGAAGCGCCTTTCCTACCTTATCAAGGCTGTCATAGTCATAATCCCTGAATTCCCTTGCCTGTTCAAGGAATGCATCCCTTTCAATCCTGTCAAAAAATTTTTTTGGAGCACCCGCCATTTTGATCAGGGCATTTATCACGGAATCTTCGTCCTGGCATGCCAGTAGCCCGGCCCGGTCAGCTGTAAACTCTGACATGCGCCACCAGTAGAGCAGAGCAAGTTGAAGCCCTGTACCTATAATTCCACCTATGCCCAGTGTTGCTGTTCCAAGGATGTCACCAATGATGGGTATAACCTCTGCCATTGTTTGGTAGAGCATATGCCCACTTTTTATATGTCCAACTTCATGACCCAGCACGTATCTGAGTTCATTGTCTGTTAGTAAGTCTATGGCGCCTGAAGTTAAGCCTATTATTGGGTTTTCCGATCCAGCTGTAAAACCGTTAATACTGTAATCCCATGAAATGTAGAGGTCGGGTATTTTTTTGACATGAAGAGTGTTGCACACGTCAACAAGAATGTCGTAAACTTCAGAAAAATTTCTTTCATTGACCTTTATGTAGCTTCCAGTATATTGCAAACGTAGGTACCTCTCCACGCCATGTTTGAGAAACTTACGTGTTAGGCTTTCAAGACCGGGTGTTCCCTCGAGGGCTTGAAGGGCCTTACGGTCAAGAGGATGCTCATATTCACTGGGATGGAGAAGTTCCAGTTTCTTTATCTCTCCCACATTATCATCTCCGGAATTTTTCAATGAACCTCAGCTTTCCTCCACACTCGCATGTCCCTGAAAAATCAGACAGATCATCCAGTGGTCTGACCCTGTAGTGAGCATTGCACCTATCACATACAAGATAAGTGCCACCGTCCTCCCTTGAGCCATTTCCACCAGGGTTCAGGAGTACGCTTCCTGCAGAATCAATAGCATTATCGACTGCACTGAAAAACTTTGACTCCAGCTCATGGAAATTCCTCTTTAAATCTTCAAAGTGGAGTTCAGTATCTCTACCACCATAATCTGTTCCCTGTTCCCTTCTTTTCGCTTCGAGGGCCTTTTTTATCTGGGCAGATGTTGGTCTATCAAATGATTCACCGCACTGGGTGCAGAATCTCTGGCCGGGAGTGAGCTTTGCACCGCAGCAGTAGCATTCATCAAAGCTCCGGGCTGTGACAGTACCTATCCTTTTTCCGCAGACCGTGCAGAAACGTGATGGAGGGGATAGCTCAGCACCACATTCAGGACATAAAACGCTATGCACATATCCGTCAGTACCCTTATCCCCAGGATCAGCAGGACCCTGTCTAATAGGGGCGCCGCAGCTGGTGCAGAACTTAAACCCGGGAGAAACCTCTTCACCACATTTCTGACAGCAAATACTATCTGTGGTTTCTCTGGACATTGAGACCTCCCCAAAAAATGTTTAACTCTAATTCATAATTTGCCTTTTAAATTATAAACCTTATCATTTCTGGTTCACTTATTAATTCAGATTCTCTTTTCTGCAGAAACCATATAACAATGAGAATATCCCTCTAATAACTAATCATGGAAATGAAAACAGTATTCATAGCTTAAACTAATGCCAGACTCTGAACCATCTGAATAGGATGTGGGGGTCCAGGTTTAAAGGCTTCACCTCAGCCAGATGCTCATAAAAATGAGGGTGTCCAGATAATAATTTATAATCCAGAATTAAATAATAAATCTGGAGGTGCTTTAATGGACTACACTCAGATAGGTGAAAGGTTCAGGGAACTTCTGAAGCTCGAGAATGAACCTGTGGCCATAAGGTGGTCAGTGAGGGAGCCACAGGACATCGAAAGGGAGGAAGGTAAATCGAGGTTCTGCAAGAAGCTTGAGAAGGCCATGAAGGGGGAGGTTTTCTATGCAACTGCAGATGAGGAGGAATGTATGGGGGGTGCAAGATACACAGGGTTAAGGGACGCGAAAGAGTTCCCGGCCAACATGAGAAGCGGGGCATTCCTCACGGTCATGGGAGTCTACCGGGACATACCTGCAGTCCAGCGCTCCTTGAGAAACAATCTTAACATTGAACCTGGCATATTCAGGGCCCTGATATTCGCACCACTCGGAAGGGCTGAATTTGAACCGGACGTCATATTCATAATCTGCAATGCCAGGCAGGCCATGGAGATACTCCACGCCAATGCCTACGATTCCGGTTCACATGGACTGGGGGCTGACTCAGGACCCATATGCAGTTCAATGGCTGCACTCCCATATCTCACAGGTAAGGTAACCTATGGCTTCGGCGACACAGGGTCAAGGAGGCACATGGAGATCAGGGACGAGGACGTCATGGTGAGCATACCAGCAGGCGACCTTCCAAGGATAGTCTCAAACCTCGAGGAGATGAGAACCAGGAGGTCCTTCAGGGAGGAGTGATGAAAACAGGGAACCCATCATTCCTGAACACAGAATCACAATTAACTTAATAGGTATGTGAATCCCACTGAAGACCATGGAGGGCGTGTGAGGAATGCTCAGGATTCTCCTCGTAAGGGACGCTGAAGTTGATGTCTCTGATCTCCCTGAGAAGCTCAGCTCCTCCGGAGTTGAGGTGACCGTCACTGACACCATTGAAGGAGCCGCCGAGGCCGACGCCGTACTGATATACACAACCCCTGATAGGGTCAGCTGGTGGGCTTCATGCGACATCAGGGTACCATTCATGTACCTCCTGGACCTTGATGAGAACGTTGTTGTAACCTGCCCCCATGGATTCCCTGAAAGGCCAGCGGGAACAGAGGAAATTAAGGCGTGTATGGACTTTATCATCAGGAGACTTGTTCTGGAGGAGGAACGCTACAGAGAACTATTTGAGAATATCAATACCTGTGTTGCAGTCTACGAGGCCGTGGATGATGGTGAGGATTTCATATTCACTGACTTCAACAGGGCCGCTGAGGAGACTGAGAGGATTAAGAGGGAGGATGTCCTTGGAAAAAGGGTGACTGAGGTGTTTCCAGGTGTGGAGGAGTTCGGACTCCTTGATGTCCTCAGGAGGGTATACAGGACAGGGAATCCTGAGCACTACCCCCTCACACAGTACCAGGACGAGAGAATAAGTGGATGGAGGGAAAACTTCGTGTACAGATTACCCTCAGGTGAGGTGGTAGCAGTTTATGAGGACCGCACAAAGGAAAAACATCTTCAAGAGGAACTCGAGGAGAAGGAAAAACTCTACAGGACCATATTCGAGAACACCGGGGCTGCGACCACCATAGTGGATGAGGACACCACCATAATCCTTGCCAACAGAGAATTTGAGAGACTGAGCGGCTACTCAGGGGATGAGATAGAGGGGAAGAAGAGCTGGACCGAGTTCGTTGTGGACGAGGACCTTGAAAGGATGACGGAGTATCATAAACTCCGAATAAGGGACCCGAGCCTCGCACCGAGGAGGTACACCTTCAGATTTCAAAACCGGCATGGTGAAGTCAGGCACATGCAGATGACCGCTGATATGATCCCAGGCACCATGAAAAGCGTGGCCCCCATGGTTGATATCACGGAGATCAAGGAGGCTGATGAGGAGCTCAGAAGATCCCTCCATGAGAAGGAGATCCTCCTAAAGGAGATCCATCACAGGGTCAAGAACAACCTCCAGATAATATCAAGCCTCCTGAACCTCCAGACCCTCAGTACAGAGGGTGTTGAGGTCCGTGACGTTCTGAGGGAAAGCCAGGGCCGTATAAAGGTCATGGCGATGATACATGAACACCTCTACCAGTCAGAGTCCCTGGCAAGGATCAACTTCCGGGCTTACATAGAGAGACTGGTGGAGGATATAGTCATCTCATACGGTGCCGGTGTGAGGACGAAGATTGAAGTAGATGATGTGGAATTCGATGTAGACACGGCAATACCCCTGGGGCTTATCATCAATGAGCTTGTGACAAACAGCGTCAAGTACGCCTTCCCTGCTGGTACCGGGACGGTTTGGGTTAAGGTCAGGTCCCTTGATGGTGAGGTTGCCGTGTCTGTGGCTGATGATGGTGTGGGCTTACCAGGGAATATTGACCCTGAGAGCACCGACACCCTGGGGCTTACGCTTGTCAGGATCCTCACCGAGCAGCTTGACGGGACCCTCACCATAAATAGAGATAATGGCACAGGGTTCAGGATAACAATCAGAAAACCTTCAGGAGAACATTTAACTGGTGAATCCATGGCATAGGGGTGCTCATGATATATCTGGAGACATAAAACCAATCAGTGGTATTAAATAGAATTTGAGTCTGAATTTAGCCATGTCCATAGAGTAGTTTTCCTGTGGTGGCATCTACATAAGCCCCGCCAATGGCCTGGCCATAGGTTTCACTGTCGGGGTCTTTATCATAGACTGTGACCAGATAGGCTGGTTTGCCCCTACAGGTTGTTAATGTGGCGCTGTAATGAAGTTTGCCATAGCCGGGGACGGTATTTTTTACTATTTTGATAGCTTGCTCTGGACTTATTAAATTCTGTTTTCTTCCGTGCTCTGGATTTGTATAATTTTGTTCTTTTTCCTTTGGTTCAGGAGCAGGTATATCTGGTGTGTTATTAGATTCTACTTTGATATTTCTGTCATTAGATTCTGTGTTAGGTTGGGTAAAGATGGATGTAGCAGCTATGACCGTAATTAAAATTAATAATATAATCACAACCCTCTTTAAAGTTTTCCTCTCCATATTAAAAGGGTACTGGGTTAGTGTTATATTAAGGTTATGACTCCCTGCAGTGGTGAAAAACTGTTTTTTCCTATAGTTTTCATTGGGGTCGCAGTCCTTTTAGGGATGGTTTCGGGGTAGTCCCAACACACCTCCCACCCGCTGACATTCGTTATATTGATGTATAGCGAAGGTGCCGTGCTGAAGATCTTATTTTTATACACCTCCCATCTGGTTTCACCATCCCCTTGTTGGCCGGTAGGGGTTAAAGATCTTATTTTTATACACCTTCTAGGGACACCCCTCTATCTTTACACTTCATCCTAAAAACATAAAGTCTAATGTCAATGATTCTCTTAAACACCAGATAAAGATATGGATTAATTATATCCTTGTTGTGGGAATGCTATGTTATACTGCTGGAGTAAATCACGTATCCATGTTCTCCCAAGCTCATAAAATTGATGGTAACCGACAATCCTTCAACAATCATAAAAATCTTTATAAATTCCTCATTAAAAAACTAAGGTAAAAGGACCCTGAAGTGACAGCATGCCCTATATCATATGCGAGAAATGCAGCCATTACTGGGAAGTTGAAGGTGAGGAAGAATTCTGGGTATTCTACATGTGTGACGAGTGCGGTTCACTCCTCATATACGTTGAAAGCCTCGCTGAATACAACCGCCTCACAAAGAAAATTCCATCAGCACTAGAGAAGACCCACACCGGAAGAATGGCGGAACACTACTGGGGGATGTGGAGGGCCGGTAAATTGATCTCCATCACAGGCCTTCTAAGCATCCCCCTCAGTTTATTTCTCACCCTGAAGGGTTTCACAGCTGCAATTGCTATTTTAGTCCTTGGAATCGCACTCATCCCGGTATCCTTCAGGTTTATGTCTGCCAGTGAGGAGAGGGGTATGGGATGGGCAAAGGGCTACGTTGGGGAACTTGTGGTTATCAACTGCCTCAGGAGACTCCCTGATGACTACGTCATCTTCAACGACGTCCATTTCCCGGGCTCTTACGGTAACATCGACCACGTTGTCCTTGGACCGACAGGTCTCTATGTGATCGAGACCAAGTACTACAATGGCAACTACATCATAAAGGGTGACCAGTGGTTTAGATATGACCTCGATATGAGGGAGGAGAAATCACCATCAGCCCAGGCAAAGAGGAACGCGGCCACCCTCAAGGAGTTCCTTGCCTCAGAGGATATACATGTATCCTGGGTTAACGCTATTGTAGCATTCCTTAACAACAGCTACAGGATCATAGAGGAGGATGAATTCTGCAGGGTCATGAAGCCGTGCATGATCCCAAGGTACATAGAGCACAATCGCCTCATGTTGGGGGACATTAAAATTAAGAGGATAAGGGAGGTCCTTGAGGACTGCTCTTCAGAGGTATGGTGAATTACCTTTTGAATTCCATTCCATGTCCGGCTTCACATGGTGAACAGCTTTATAAACTTCGGGGATAAATATCATCCCTATTAAGGAGGAGGATTCCAATGGATTACACTGATAAACTCAAGAACTTCATAGCCATATTCCTTCGCGGACTCTTCATTGGAAGTGCAGATGTCATGCCCGGAGTATCAGGGGGCACCATAGCCCTTATAACAGGTATATATGAGAGGCTTGTCCATGCAATCAGCAGAATAAAATTCACATTCCTCGGGCCTCTTCTGAGGGGTGACATTAAGGGGGCGGGGAGGTCCCTGAGGGATGAGGTTGACTTCGAACTCTTCATACCACTCCTTGCAGGGATAGGTCTTGCAATACTTACACTCTCAAAGGTCATACTCTTCTTCATAACAAATTATGTGGCTTACACCTACGCATTCTTCTCAGGACTTATAATCGCATCCGCATTCATAGTATACAGTAAGATAGATGGATTCTCTTTCAGGAACCTTGCTTCTGGAGCTGCAGGGTTAATCTTCGCCTACATCTTCGTTGGCCTCAACCCCATACAGGCAAACCACACGCTCCCTGTTATTTTCATATCAGGGTTCGTGGCTATATGTGCAATGATACTCCCCGGGATATCCGGTGCCTTCCTTCTACTTCTCCTGAACCAGTATGAGTACATGCTGGGTGTCCTGAACCGTTTCGTCATCACTGATATAGTGGTATTCCTTTTTGGAGCATGTCTCGGGATAATGAGTTTCTCAAGGGTCCTTGATTACCTTCTGAGGAATCATGAGGCCATCACCCTATCCTTTCTTGTGGGTCTCATGATTGGAACCCTGAGGCTGCCCTATAACAGGATAAGCATGGTTGATTCAGCTTCAATCATCATATCCGTCATCATAGGGGTTGCCGGCTTTTCACTGGTCATGCTACTTGAAAGGCGGTTCAATTATATCGAATACTGATCCCGTGTGCTGACATGAAAACCTTTCATTTTTTATCGTAAAAAGAAGACTATTTTATTCATCCCTCACATAATATGTACTATGCATATTCTGAGGGGTGTAGGTGCAAGTGCAAAACGGCACAGTGGCAGGGTGCGTATAATAAGGAACCTCCAGGATGCCTCTAGCCTTGAATGGGGTGAAGTGGCTGTCCTGAAGAAGATAGCCAGGGATATGCTCCCTGAAATTAAAAGGGCCGGGGCTGTTGTTGCAGATTATGGTGGACTTACAAGTCATGCTGCCATCACACTGAGGGAACTCGGCATCCCATGCGTCCTTGGGACCGAGGTTGCAACTGAAGTCCTCAGGGAGGGTATGATAGTAACCGTTGATGGGAAGACCGGTAACATCTACCGTGGAGTGATGGACTGGGTGCCGGCTGATGAGAGTGTCAGTTTACATGAAACAGCAACCAGGGTGATGGTCAATCTCAACTTCCCATGGCTTGCAGAGAAGGTCTCAGAATTCGCAGATGGTGTGGGTTCGGTCAGGATAGAGAACATGGTCATAGAAACCGGGAAACACCCTTACCTCCTTTTAAGGGAAAAAAGGTTAACAAGTGTCCTTGAGTCAGGTCTTGAGGAGATCCTCGACGCCTTCCACCCGAAACCTGTGGTCTTCAGGACCTTCGACATCCCCGGGGATGAACTCAGGAATCTTGAGGGGGACTTCGAGGTTAGTGAGAGGAACCCGTTCCTGGGTATGAGGGCCATTACAAGGGACTTGAGGGACGTTGAAGTTTTAAGGGCTGAATTTGAGGCTGTCAGGAATCTGCTTGACGCCGGTTACAGCAATCTTGAACTGAAGTTCCCCTTCCTGCGGGACCTGGATGAGTACAGGATGGCCGTCAGTGTCCTTGAGGAGGTTGGTGTGGAGGCGCACAGGGACCTCAGGGTTGGTGCGTCCGTTGAAACACCTTCAATTGCCCTGCAGGTGGATGAGCTCCTGGCTGAGGGTGTGGACTTCGTATCCCTTGGTATGAGTGATCTTACCATGTGCAGCCTTGTCGCTGACAGGAGGAGCACCAGGGTTGCCGGAATCTTTGACCTTTCACACCCCGCTGTACTGAAGCTTGTTAGGGGTGTGGTGGATGCCTGCCATGGGGCCGGGGTTGAGGTTTATGCCGCCGGTTATGCTGCAACCAGTTACATGCTGGTGGGGAGGCTCATTGAGATGGGGGTTGATGGTATCTCAACAAGCCCCGATAAGATACTTAAAATGAAATCCTTCGCTGCGAGGGTGGAGCGTTCCCTGATACTCAGGTCCCTATCAAGAAACATTTAGACCCGTGCGCTGTTTGACTGATTATCCGGTGCACTAGATGGGGAATTTTATCCGGAACCATGCCCCCTCTCTGCTTCCATATTCAAGTTCACCCTCAAGTTGCCTTACAAGGTTTGATACAAGCTGCATCCCAAGGGACCTGACCCTGTCAATGTCAAAGTCCTGGGGGAGTCCCCTGCCATCATCCGAGATTGTGAGGATTCCATGACCATCCTCCCTCCTGAGGATTATTTTTATCCTGCCGCGTTCACCCCTTAAGGCGTGTTTGATTGAATTGGAGATTATCTCGTTTGTTATGAGGCCCAGGGGTATGCATCTGTCCATCTCAGCCTTTATCTCATCAAGGTCGAGGTCAAGGTCGATGAACATCCTGTGATGTGACTGGAGGGTTATCATCTCCTCTGCCAGTGTCCTGATGTACCCTGCAAGGTTGATTTCTGAGACATTCCTTGACCTGTATATCTTCTCATGGGCCAGGGCCATTGCACGGACCCTTAACTGGCTGTCCTGCAGAACCCCCTTAACATCACTGTTATCTGTGTAACCTGCCTGCAGTGAAAGAAGACTTGCGACTATCTGGAGGTTGTTCTTGACCCTGTGGTGGATCTCCCTTAGAAGAACGTCCTTTTCATGGAGTGATTCGATGATCCTGTTTTTCAGGAGGATCCTCTGCAGTCCATCGGATATTTCATTTGACAGGACCTCGAGGAACTCTCTTTTTCTGGTAGGTTCATCTCCCCGGAGTATCAGAACGCCCCTGTACTCATCCTCGATGATTATGGGAATTTCAGCCCTCCTTTCATGGCATT
The DNA here is from genome assembly GCF_009914355.1 of Methanothermobacter sp. THM-1. NCBI lineage: Archaea > Methanobacteriati > Methanobacteriota > Methanobacteria > Methanobacteriales > Methanobacteriaceae > Methanothermobacter > Methanothermobacter sp. THM-1. Next base: position 757,501 of record NZ_CP044013.1, on the reverse strand, counting down.
TCACCACTCCTGTGGATGGTATGGTGTCCGGGGCCTTTAATGAACCCCTGCTTACCGTTATATCAGGGTCCTTCATGTGTACTGCGGCTGAGTCAAAGTCTGTGTACTCTGTTATAAGATCAATAACCTCTTCAAGGAAGTCTTCAGGTTTTTCTCTCTCCGATGATTTCAGTATGAGGTTTATGAGTTTGAGGTTGTTCCTGTGTTCCTTTATCCTGTTCCTGTAGTTTATCTGGTTCACTGCAAGGTCATAGTAGTGCAGTATGTGCCTCAGTGCCCGGAGGTCATGGTCCCTGAATTCTCCCCTGAGTGTTATCACTGCGCCTGTGTCCTCTGATGAGAGGTGTATGAGCCTTCCGGATTGACTTATTCCCTCCGGGGGTTCTTCTTCCACCCCTATTTGACCATCCCTGATAACAGTGTTTCCAAGGCTTATCATCCCTCCAGTTGCCCCTGTCAGTTCACATATGAGTTTAAGCACGTCCTCGGTGAATCTGTCCGCATCCTCCGAGGATACCGCGATGGGATGTATCTCGCTCAGGAGTTTCCTGACCCTGAGCTCCCTTTTCAGTCTCCGCTGGGACCTTTTAAGGCCTGTTATATCATTGAAGCTCAGCACCGTCCTGTCTGAACCTGGAAGATCACCCCTGTGGACTATCATGTGGAGGAGTTCTCCATTGGACCTTATCCTGAGATGTGTTCTCCCTGAGTCAGAGAGTCCTTCAAGTCTATGGATGTCGTCAGGGTGTATGATGCCTTTGAGGTTGAACCCGTCCTGTATGTTGAGGGTCTCCCTGAATGCCCTGTTTGACTTCAACACGCGCCATTTCCTGTCGAGGACCGCTGTTGGTGTTGCCCTGTTCTCGAATATCGCCCTGTAATTTTCCCTTGATCTTTCAAGCTTCTTCTCTGTCTCAATGTAGTCTGTGATGTCTCGTATTATCTCTATGGCGCCGATTACCTCGTCCTTTTCATTATATATGGGTGATGCCCTTAGATGGAAGTGTTTGCCCATTCCCTTTACATGGACCTCTGCATTGAGGAGGTCACCATCCCTGGTGAGGTGAAGGTACTGCCTGGGGGCTCTTCACCTGTGAGTATGGATTCCAGGAGGCCTGGTGTCCTGCGGGAGTAGAAGGGGAGTGCGTATTCCCTGTTACCCCTCCCGATTATCTCATCCCTTTTAATACCTGTCAGCTTCTCCATTGCACGGTTCCAGGCAATCACCCTGCCCTCAGTGTCTATGGCGAAGGTTGCATCCGGGATTGACTCGAAAAGGTCCCTGAATTTCCGGTGCTCCGCCTTTATCCGCTGATGGGCCCTGTAGGGTTCTGACATGTCCTTGATTATTGCCATGAGAACATCCCCTGATCTGTTAAGGGTGACCCTTGCAGGGAACTGTTCTCCTGTCATCTTACGGTGGGTCCAGTTGAATTCATAGGCACCCTCACGGCTGGCCCTTTCCATGAGTTCATGGGCCAGTTTATCTGATCTCCTCCCGCCCTGGTATTCCGGGGAGAGGTCCCATGGGTGTCTTCCTGTTATCTCATCCTTATCTGCCCTGAAGAGCTTCCTGGCCCTCCTGTTGCACTGGATTATCCTGTCATCCCTTATGATGAACATGGCGTCTCCTGCATTTTCAAAGAGCTCCCTGTACCTGAGGTCTGCTGCTTCGAATTTTCGCTCGGACTCCATACGCCTCAGGGTCCCAGCCAGTGTTGATGCGATCTCATCAATGACCCTGGTTTCGGTTTCATCCATGATTCCGCCTGCTACCATGATGTATGATTTCCTGAGGGGGACTTCGGTGACATAGACCCCCATTTCACCATCCCTTTTTAATCCAGTGGTGAACTTGCCAGGGGGTCTTTCCCCTTCATCCTCAAGTGTCATGAATTCATCATCAAGGATGGCTGCGTACGAATAACCCGCACTGACAAGTTCCCTGCAGATTCCCCTCATGAGCTGGGGCGGCTCTGAGGATACTGCGGCCAGGTGGTTTATTTCACTGAGGAGTTCAAGACACCTTCTGTTTCTCCTCAGTTTCTCAGCTAGTACCTTCTCTTCTGTCACATCCCGGAACATGGAGAAGCAGGTCCCTGAGTCTGGGTCGTCCAGGGGGTGTCCTTCCATTATGAGCCACAGTGTTTTCCCGTCAGCCCCTGTGAATCTAAGCTCGTGGCTCCCCCTGGAGCCTTTCCTGCATGAATCGATTAACCTTGTGAATCTCTCCCTTTCATCCGGGTGTAGGAATTCCCTGATGTTTCTTCCGATGATTTCATCGGTGCCTGCTGAGAGTATCCTGGCCATCCTCTCGTTGCAGTACTGTATGAGCCCATCATGCCTCAGGATGCAGACACCATCACTGGTTGTATTGAGTATTCTTCTGTAGCGTTCATTTGCAGATAAAAAGAGTCTCCAAATCCTGTTCCTGTCAACCGAGAGTCTTATTATGTATTCAAGTTCCCCTGAGTCAGGGGGTTTCAGGAGGAATGCGTCGGGTTCAGCCCCTGATGCCCTTTCAAAGACATCTCTATCGGCTTGTGATGTTATGAAGATCACCGGGACGTCAGCGTGGGATTTTATGATCCTCGCAGTTTCTATACCATCATCGCCTGATTCAAGGACTGTTTCCATGATTATTATGTCCGGTTTCACTGACAGGGCTGTTCTGATAGCCTCCTCACTGTTTCCTGCCTTCCATACACGGTACCCCATTGATTCAAGGAGTTTTTCAATTTCCATTGATGTGACGGTGTCATCAACAACAATGAGGGCAGATAACATACATGTATATCTACTTTTCTCATTAGTATTAACATTTTTCATTTAACTGGAATGGAAAGATGTATTAATCAACCACTTTCATGTATACTGTTAGTGGGATTCTGAGTGCTCTATTCAAGTTCATATTCCAGCTTCAGGATCATCTCCCTTATCCTCTGGATCCTCTCCTCTGAAGCGTCCCAGTATCCCCTCTCATATGTTTCAAGGAGTATCTCACCCATCCTCATGGTTGCAAAGGGGTTGTTCTCAGAGAGCCTCCTCATCATCTCAGGGTCAAGGAGGAGGGTGTCTGCCACATCATCATAGACCCAGTTCTCAACACTCCCCGTGGTCGCCGAGAAACCAAGGAGGTGCTCCACACGGTCCTTAACATTCTTTGCACCGTGATGGTCATGGGCGAGCATCCCCTCAAGCCAGGCAGGGTTCAGGAGGCGTGTCCTTGCAGCTCTACCTATAACCTCCTCGAGTCCTTCAAGGTAGATTTCATCCTCTGTTGAATCAAGAACCCTGACACTGCATGACCCCCCAAGGTTCCTTACAGATGCCGTGAGGCCCCCCATGAACTCGTAGTAATGGTCCAGGTCCGTCACCTCATACTCCACGTTATCCCTCTCCTGGGCAACAACATCAACCCTCCTGAGGTTCCTTCTGAAGTCCTCCCCGGCCTCAGAAACCCCTGAGGGCAGGTACGCATGGCACATGTCATCAATGTATTCAAGGGCAAGTTCCTCCTCCGACTCCCATGAACCGGTCCCGATCATGTCCGGGAGGCTGCTGGCGTATTCTGAGGGTGCCGGTCCAAATATCCTTGCCGGTGGTGTGTTGGAGCCGTCCTCCATGATGTGCTTCAGGACATAGTTGTCTTCAGGGTCCTCATCAAGTTTTGAAACCTCCGTGATGGCCCTGTTAATGATCTCTATCTGGTTTCCGAGGGTGTCCCTGAATATTCCGCAGATGTTGATCAGGACATCCACCCTTGGATGTCCAAGCTCCTCCAGGGGGATGACGTCCAGGTTCCTGGCCCATGGACCGTACCTGCTGTCCAATCGGACCCCGAGGAGTTCAAGGATCATTGAAACCGTGTCACCGCCGGTCTTAAGGGTTTCGAATCCCCATAGTACAAGCGCAACCGTTTCAGGGTATCTGCCGTGCTCACTGAAGTAATCCTCCAGCAGCAGCCGCGCCGCCCTCCTCCCCCTTGATTCCGCAGCGGCGGTGGGTATCTTCATGGGGTCGAAGGCGTACATCGAATACCCTGTCGGGTAGGTCTCAGGGTCCTTTACAGGGTCACCGCCTCGTGAGGGCCTTACGTATTCACCTGAAAGGGCTCTCATTATGGCCTCAGCCTCCCCTGTGAAGTTGCATCGGCTGCAGATGCTCATAACCCATTCCCTGTAATCCTCAGGGAGCTCAGTCTCTTCACCGCGTATTATCTTCCTGATTATAGACTCAGCCTCATCCTCTATAAGCCGGGCCCTGGATGTGTCCTTCACCTCAGCGTAGTCCAGTCCCATCCTCTCAGCTATTATTGAATGGATTGAGGGGTGTTCACGGTCGAATCTCAGGACGCCCATGAGGTAGCTTACCAGTTCGTCCTCTGTCCATTCACGGTTCATGACATGGAGGCCTCCGGGTATGAGGCGCCTCCTCATACGGTAGATCTCCCTTTCAATCCCGGCCACGTCAGCCGGGAGGTTGAGTTCGGATGCCCTTTCAAGTATGAGCTTCTCTGCCTCATCTGAGCCGTCACGCCACTCCTCTATGAGTTCTTCGAGTCTCAGGTAGTCCCCATAGAGCCCTGATGGCCTCATTGGTGGTGATGCATGGGAGACAGGGAGGGCGTAGGATCTCCGCCTTGCTATGGTTGACTCGGAGGTGTTACCCGCCCAGTAGTAGTAGATGTTTGGGAGTTCGCCTATCAGGATGTCGGGGTAGCATTCAGGGCCCAGACCTGTTTCCTTTCCAGGGAGAAACTCCAGGGTGCCGTGCATTCCGAAGTGGACCACAGCGTCAATGTTCCTCTGAAGGTAGGCGTAGAATGCGAGGTACTGATGGTGGGGTGGGATGTCCCTCCTATGGTAGGCTTCAGCCTCCTGAACACCCCTTGATGGCTGTAGGGCTATGTAGACCGATCCCAGTTCAAGGATGGGTATTATTATCCCCTCATCGTTCACCATGATTTCACCTGGTGGTTCGCCCCAGTGTTCCCTGACATCCTCCTGGATGCCCTCGGGGAGGGTCCTGAACCATCTCATGTACTCATCCAGAGGGAGGCGCATCCCTCCGCTTTCAATGTACACTGGACTGTTCATAATTCCCTCATCCATGAGGATCTCTTTCAGCGGCCTTTCCGGGATCCTGACCCTGTAGCCCCTATCCTTCAGTTCCTTGAGGAATATTTCAAGGCTTTTCAGAACGTCAAGGTAGCCTGCGTTTCCAAGGTTTGCCTCGCCTGGAGGGTAGTCGTAGATTATTATGCCGATTCGCTTCTCATTGTTCTCCTTCTCCCTTAGCTTCAGCCAGTTAAGGATCCTTGCAGCGAATCTGTCCATTCTTTCAGGGAGGACCTCCACCAGGCGCACCTCACCGAGGTCCTCATCCTTCATGGTCCTCATCCCTGCAGTGAAGAGGGGTTCGAAGCCGCCGTCAAGTTCTGGGAGGGTGATTCCAAGGATTATCTCCATTGGGTTCAGGCCAGGGAGTTCAGCCTCCCATTCATCAAGGTCTGTTTCATAGCCCCTGAGGCATATCAGGTAGGGTGCGTTTATCCCTGAGAGGATCTTCCTGGTCTCTGCAGGGTCACCGCCTAGTGGTCCGCCGTTTAGCTGGAAGTACTGCATGTTTATGAAGATGTCCACGTCATCCATGTATTCCTTTATTGCTCTGAGGTTGTTCTCAACGTCTGAGAAGACCGCGGTGCAGTTCACCCTTCCATGGAGCCTTGCGTAGAGTTCCTCCACAAGGGGCCTTGTATCATCAAAGTGCATCCCTGAGTAGAAGAGCATACCCACCGTTGGGAGGTCCGGGTCGAAGCCCGAAGCCCTCCTGTAGGATTCAAGATCGGTATAGAATCCCCTGAAGGGGAGGTAGAGCCCATACGAGGGTACCTCCATGGGTTCATCGTAGGGGATTTCAAGGTCCGTGTACCTGTTGAGTATGAAGAGCAGCATGTTCCTGAGGTTTTCAGGGTCGCCTCCAGCATAGTAGTCCATGATCCTGAACCAGTTCTCAAGGTCCTCCCTTATATCATCCGAGCCATGGATTCTAATGATGCTTTCAGCGTCCCTCCTCCTTACCTGCCGGTCGATTCCCTGGGGGGCCCTTTCAAGGATTTCTCTAAGATCAAGTTTGCCCATTGATGTGATGGAGAGGATATGGTTGCTGCCCCAGACAAGGCTTATAACGGTCCTGTCCATGCCCCTGAGTATCCCTGGAAGTTCCCTTCCTATCCTCTCATCACCCCTTATATCCACAAGTATAACATCGGATTCAGCAACCTCCTCCCCGAGTTCATCAAGGGGTGCGTGGGGGTCCTCATATTTTTCAAGGTATATCTTTCTTATTCTGAGTATCTCCCCATGCTCCTCCTTATCCTGGTTATGGCCTCCTTAAGGGAGGCTGTATTGTTTATCGTGGTAACTGCAAGTATTTTTTTCATACAAGATCACCCTTATCCTTGTTTACCTGGCGTCCATTCCTGAGGACCATGATGTCATCTGCCACCATTGAAAGGAATTCATGGTCATGTGTTATTATCATGACGGCCACTCCCATCTCCCTTAGCCTTTCTATCCAGGAGGCTAACCTTTTCATGTTATCAAGGTCCATCCCCGTGGTTGGTTCGTCCATGATTATAACATCGGGTTTCCTGTAGAGGAAGACCGATATTAGCGTCCTCTGCTTCTCACCCCCGCTCAGTGAATGGGGGTGCCTGTGGATGTGCCTGTGGAGGTTCATGGTTCTCAGGACATCCTCCACGTCCCCGGGATTGTAATCCTCCACCCCGAAGGTTATCTCCCTTTCAACGGTGTCCATGAAGAGCTGGTGGTCAGGGTCCTGCATAACCAGACCGACGCTTCCACGGACCTCAACTCTTCCCCTGTGGGGTTTCAGGAGCCCTGCTATTAGTCTTGCAAGGGTTGTCTTCCCTGAACCGTTGGGTCCTGTGACTCCGAGTACCGTGCCGCCGTCAAGTTCAAGGTTTATGTCCTCCAGTCTGAACCCGTCCCCGTAGCTCCTGGAGAGCCCAGATGTCCTCAGAAGCGTTCTTCCTTTTCTGTTTCTCTTATTGAGGCTGAATTTCCTTTCAGGGCTTCTGAGGCCGTACCTCTCTCTGAAGTCCCTATCCATAAGTTCATCAGCGTCTCCTTCATGGATTATCCTTCCCTCCTCCATGACTGCCACCCTGTCGAAGACCTCAGGGACCCTGAAGGTTCTGTGGTCTATGAGTATGAGGGTCCTGCCTGTGAGGTTCTCAAGGACCCTGAAGAAGTCCTCTGTTGCCTGGGGGTCGAGGTTGGCTGTTGGTTCATCCATCACAATAACCTCAGGGGACATTGAGAGCTGTGATGCTATTGCAACCCTCTGCTTTTCACCCGCCGAGAGGTTGAAGACGCTTTCATGCCTCTTATCCTCAAGGCCAACCATCCTGAGGGCCTCCTCAACCCTCTCATCAACGTCATCAAGTCCAAGGTTCTCTGGGCCTAGGGAGACCTCCTGGTCCACCTTGAGGGTGAAGAACTGTGATTCAGGGTTCTGGAAGACGTATCCCACCTCGGCTGCAAGTTCCCTGATGGGGGTGGACCTCGTGTCCTTCCCGTTCACGGTAACTCTTCCCTGGAAGTTCCCCCTGGTTATGTTTGGTATTATGCCTGTGATGGCAGCTGCAAGGGTTGACTTTCCGCTCCCGCTTCTGCCTGTTACAAAGAGTGATTCACCCGCCTTAACCTTCAAGTTAACACTGTCCAGCGCCCTCTCCCTCTGGTGGGGGTAGCTGTAGCGGACGTCCTCAACTGATACCATGAGCAAGGTGGATCACCTCACGATTTCAATTAACTTTATGGATGAGAGGAACAGTGCAAATAGGGCCATGAATGCAAGGTCCCTCCCGTTAAACTCCATGGGTGTGTTATGCCTTCTTCCAGGGTCGAATCCCCTTGACTCTGCTGCTACTGCAACCTCATCCGAGATCTTAACCGCCCTTATGATGAGGGGTACTATGAGGCCCCTGTAGAGTATTGATGGGCTGAACAGCATCCTGAAGCCTGAGAGATTAACCCTGAGTTTGAGGGAGTCACATATGGCTGCGGTTTCAAGTGCAAGGACGGGTATGTACCTGAGGGTCACGGTGAGTGTGAATATGATTTCACCGGGGATCTTCAGGGACTCCATGGCTGATGCAAGCTGTAGGGGTGATGTTGTGAAGGCGAAGAAGATGCCGGCCCCTGATATGATGAAGAACCTTGCAAAGAACTGGCTGAAACCCATTGCATAGCCGATGCCCCCGCCTGTAAAGGATGCCAGCATGACCGAGACAAGCCAGAAGAATACTATGAGTGAGAGGAAGGGGATGGATGCCCTGAGGGCCCCTGAGAGTACTATGAAAACCAGGAAGATGAGGCCCATGGTGATGAGGAGCATGAGGTCGGAAACCATCACTGATAGTGCTGTGGCCCCTACTACCGCCATGAGCTTCGCAACAGGGTTTATGTCCCTGAAGAACCCTCCTCCGCCGGCTGTGAATGGTGAGAAGAGGCTTTCGAAATCCAATTATGGATCCTCCTACTGAAGTGCTCCTGCCATCCGGAGTTCGGTTATGATACCGTAACCGACAAGGGCTCCGAGCATTGCAAGGAACGCCACGGTAACCGCTGATGCAAGGATAAGGAGGGGTGCCAGCATGAAGGTTGAGAATCCCAGGAGGAAGGGGAATGTGAGGATGACCATTGTCTCGATGAACTTGGCGGCCCCGCAGCCCATGAGGAGGGAATTCCTTGATGAGTATCCCCCGTATACAGCTGCCACCGAAGCATCACCTGCAAGTCCCCCCAGGAATGTTGCCGGGAGGAGGGGGAGGAAGGCGGGCATTATAAGGCCACATATTATCCCGTTAACGAGGCCTATGATTGTGAAGGTCCCTATCTTCCCCACCCTTGCAAGGCCTATGCTTATCACTATGCATACGAAGAATGCCGATGCAACCGATTTAAGGGCATCTACAGGGGTGAGTGCGGATACACCCAGGATGGTGATGGTCTGGACTATGTACATGAGGGCTATTATGAGTCCCGTGAATGCAAGATCCGATGTTGTGAATTTCTCGAATTTAAACATTGAAAACCTCCTATATGAGTATATCGTCAAGGTAGAGGACCTCTGATGTGAAATTCGCCGCTATATCCTCAAGGATTCCAAGGCTCCTTGCTGATGGCTCTGCATTCACGAATATCATGTTCACCCTATCAAGTTCCGGTGCGAGCATCCTGATGTCCTCCTCAAGGTTGGAGTTGATGAAGACGTTGCAGCGGCCGTCCGAGATTACGATGATGGTGGCTGCATCATCTTTATGTGAGGCAGAAACCTCAGCCGCGAGCTTCAGGGCGGGTGTCAGGGGTGTCCTTCCACCTGACGAGAGCTCCTCAAGGGCTTCTTCAACTGATTCATAGTTTGATGTTGGTTCAACCACGAGCTCCGCCTTATGGCCCCTGAATGCAATGAGGGCCACACGGTTCCTCTTCTCATAGGAGTCCCTGAGTATGAGCCATGATGCGGTCTTTGCGAATTTTATCTTCCTTTCGAGGCGCATGGATGATGATGTGTCAAGGACGATTATGTAGAGTGTCTCGGCCCTCCCAGCCCGGACCTTCTCCATGAGGTGTTCCGGGAGGACCACGGGGCTTCCATCTGCAGCCGCCCTCTTTATGGTTGCATCCATGGCTATGCTTTCAGGTTCAGGGTTCGGTCTTGCACGGACGTACTTCCCCTTTCTTGCCTCAACGGCCCTGCTGGTCTTTCCCTGGAGGGCGCCCCTGAGGTCTGTGGCTTCAAGGTTCAGTTTAAGTTTCCGGTTCCGATCAATCCCTGTGTCCTCATCCTCCAGTTCACCGTCCATGATATCCTGGATCATGTCCTGGTCGAGTTCCTGTTCCCTCTGGAACGGGAGCTGTTTGAGCCTGTGCTTCATTGCAAGGAGTGCTGCCTCCCTTACATCATCATCAGTGACCCTTTCCCTCCCCTTTAAGGCCGCCATGGTCCTGGCTGTCCTTGCTGTTATGATGTCAGCCCTGTGGGTCCTAATCCCTAGGGCAGATGATATTCTGACTATCAGTGAAAGGGCGTCTTCAGGGACTTCAACATCTGGGAGGATTCTGCGGGCCCTCATAATCTTTGTTCTGAGCGCCTCCTGTTTTTTCATGAATTTCCTGTGAAATGACTCGGGGTCTTCCTGGAATTCAACTGCACGTTTTATAACCTCTATCCTGTCATCGGGATCCATGAGGGCCTCCACATCCACACAGAGACTGAACCTGTCTATTATCTGGGGTCTAAGGTCTCCCTCCTCAGGGTTCATTGTACCTGCAAGTATGAACCTTGAGGGGTGCATTATGGATATCCCTTCACGTTCAATGATGTTCATGGCCATGGCCGCTGCATCAAGGAGTGTGTTCACAACATAATCGTCCAGGAGGTTAACCTCGTCGATGTAGAGGATGTTCCCGTTGGCCCTGGCGAGTATTCCTGGTTCAAGGGCCTTTATACCATCCCTAAGAGCCCTCTTTATGTCCAGTGAACCAACGACCATGTCCTCTGTTGCTGATACTGGAAGATCAACCACCTGCATCCTGACGGGCTTTGAAGGGAGTCTTCCTTCCCTCCTGAGCCTTTCCTGGCATTCCTGACAGAGCTCTCCTCCAGTGGGGTCGCAGCCGAATCTGCATCCTTCAACCACGGGGCGTTCAGGTAGGAGTTCCCTGAGGGATCTTACTGCGGTGGACTTTCCTGTCCCCTTATCACCCCTTATAAGTACTCCACCAATCTTCGGGTTGATTGCGTTAAGTATGAGGGCCTTCCTGAGTAGCTCCTGGCCCCTGATTGCTGTGAAGGGAAATACATGTGGATCAAAAATTATCACCTGTAATCCACTATTCCCCAGGAAGTATTTAATAATTTCTGAAATAAAAATAGTATTACTTATCTTTTGTTAATACAGGAAAAAGTAATAATCATGGTAATAATCATGGCATGTGGTAAATGTTCCCCCTAAAAGAAATCAGGGTTAATTTAGAATAAAAAGAACGGATGGACTGAAAAAATACTCCAGGGAGATTTTCATGAAACCTGCCGGTAGACCTCAAGTATCCTTTCAATCTGCTTCAGTGTACTGAATGATTTCGCCACTCGCAGTCCCCTCTCCCTCATAGACTCAACCTCTGACCTGTTTTCCGGGTCAAGTACCCTTCTTATCTTCTCCCTCAGGGCATCAGGATCCCCTGGTGGTACGCTGTAGCCGGTCTCTGACTCCCTTACAAATTCCTTAAGACCCCCTACTGCAGTTGCAATGGTTGGAGTGCCACATGCAAGGGCCTCCAGTGCAACAAGACCAAAGGGCTCCTCAAGGGATGGTAAAACAAAAACATCTGCAGCATTCATCCAGATAGCAACCTCACTATAGGATACGGGTCCAGTGAATTCCACATCAGCATCCAGAGACCCTGAAACCTCCCTTAGGGTATCCATGTACTCCCTGTCCACAGCCGCCCCCAGTATTATGCATTTAACATCAACAAACTCCGGACCCTCAAGGGCCCTCAGGAGGTATAACACTCCCTTACGTGGTATTATGTTCCCAACGAACAGGACTATTCTTTTATTACCCGAGAGGCCAAGCCTTTCCCGGCACCTTTCCCTATCCAGCGGTCTGAAAACCCCTGTGTCAACGCCCATGTTGATTATATGCACCCTCCCCCCGTCAACCCCAAATTCGTTCACAAGCTTGTCCCTGATATCCCTGCTAACAGCGATTACTGCGGCGGCCCTCCTGAGGATGAAGCCTGAAATTTTAAAGAGGATGGAGTTCCTTCTTGCAAGGTTATTGATATCACCCCCGTGGACCGTTACTATGAGGGGTCTGGCTGTGAGCCAGTGGCATATAAGGCCTATGAATCCCGTGGGGAATACATAGTGGGCGTGGATCACATCAAAGGGTTTCCGCAGGGAATACCACACCGACCGTAAAAGCAGGGATCCATACTTGTATATAAGGCGTGGCAGGCCCTTCCCGGGGTCAGTGTTTGCAACAACAAACTGTTCAAGGTCGGTATGGTCTCTGAATGCATCCACATGAACCTTAATGAAACTACCGAAGGATTTATTCTCTTTACTGGGATACATGTTTGATATCACAAGAACTCCCTTCACAGGTAACACCTCATCATAAAGATAACACAGTTCAGGATGTTTAATATAATCTCAGCTGAGGCTTTAAAGATTCCGCAGAGACCATATTCTTTTTCAATATGGGTCCTGAAAAAGACGCCGCAGCAGCTGGCAGGAAGGCAATGCCATGTCCTCTTATAATTTCAAAAATCTTCCAAGGGACTCCAGGGCCCTCAGGCGGTCTTTCCTATCGATCCCTGCATCCTCAATGGCATTTCTCAGGTAATCCCCCGTGGAGTCATAGGTCTCCCTGTCCACAGGGTAGGGGTGGCCGTCCTTTCCCCCGTGGGCGTAGCTGTACCTCGCAGGGTCCCTCCAGCTGGCCCTCTCACCATAGACCAGCTCCGCCACAAGGGCAAGGGCACGTATCTTCTTCGCCCCAAGACCCTCCACCATGACAAGTTCCTCATAGTCTGATGGCTGCAGCTCATGGGCCCTTTCAAGTACGGCCATATCCCCCTCAGAGAGTTCAACATGGTGATGGGCCGGCATGTCAAGGACGTTGAAGTCGAAGAGCGTCCTCTGACCCGTCAGGTACCTCCTGATATGTTCGGGTCCGTCGCATACAAGGTCCACGCTGACCCTCCTTGCACCCCTGCTCATGGGTGAGGTCATGTCAAGGACCTCATCAAATCTTCTATCGGATGAGATTCCTGTGTGGGGGTTCTCTGTGTACTCATCAACCCCTGAACCGAGCCAGTGGTACCTCCTGGCGTAGCCACCCCCAGAGTTGAGGCCCTGCTGGATCACCGTCCATTCACCATCCCCATCAACCATGAAGGTGTGCTGGTAGAGCTGGAAGCCGTCCTGGATGCAGCTGTTATCCACCCTTGCAGAGATTCTGCTTGCATACTGCAGCCCGGAGCTGTCAAGGCCAAAGAGTTCACCCGCCCCCTCAAGTTCATGGATGGTCCTCCTTGAGGCCCTCCCCTTACCACCTGCAACGAGTATACCATGCCTTTCAGGGTCAAGGGCTGATTTGAGGGCTCCGCATGTTGTTGTGGTTGTCCCTGATGAGTGCCAGTCAAAGCCTATTACACATGAGAAGGCCTGGAACCAGAAGGGATCTGATATCCTTGATATGAACTCTGAGGTCCCGTACTCCTCGATTATGACCTCTGCAATGGCCCCTGAGAGTTTAATCATCCTCCTCATGAGCCATGCCGGTGGGTGGCCCCCGTGGAGGGGCAGGTTGGCGATGCCTGTTCTTCTCATGGTATCCTCCGTGCCCGTCCCAGAAATCAAGGTGAGGATCCATGATATTCCAAACCATAATCGGATCCTGCTGAAAGCTCAGTCTGGACGATAACATCTCCAGTTACTTCACACCAAACCTGAAGAGGCACCTTTCTCCCCCGTTCACGATGCGGTCCATAACCTCAAAGTTTCCTGGAAGTTTGCTCCATCCGAAGCTTAACCTGAGGATTCCCTCACAGTTAAGACAGAAGCCCGGATTCTTCCTGGCATCCTCGAACCACGGGCAGTTTTCAAATTCAACGTAGACGTTTTTATCATCCTCAAGGAACCCCACCCTCACCGTGAAGTTCTCAAATATATCCGCAACCCATGCAAGGTAGGCCTCAAGGCTGTCCTCATCGGAGTATTCCTCCATGTGGGCCTTAAATCCCGGTGCGAGTTCCTCTGTGATCCTCTCCCTGAATATGGCTGATAGAAGTTTCCTGATGGCATCCTCATCTGCTTCGGCCGATGGCATTGCATTGATGATGAAGTTGTAGAAGTCTGAGATTATCTGCTTCTTCATCAGCTCCTTCTCCCTCATGGCGGCCCGGTGTCTGTATATGGCCATCTCTATATTTGCGTTGAGCTCAGAGGATTTGAAGGGTTTGACTATGTAACCATAGGGCTCGGTGACCTTGGCGCGTGTGAGCATCTCCTCATCGGCGTAGGCTGTCAGGTAGATTATGGGTATGTTGAACCTGTCCCTGATCTTCCTGGCCGCCTCTATACCGTCCATTTCACCCTTGAGGACAATGTCCATGAGGACAAGGTCCGGTTCATGGATCTTACTGGCCCTTATGGCGTCTTTGCCTGTTGAGACTGTATCAACAACCTCATGACCCATTGTCTCAAGTTTATGTTTTATTCCCATGGCAACTATTGCCTCGTCCTCAACAACAAGAATTCTGGCCATAAAAATACCTCTTGACTATCAATCAGATATTGTCTTCCTTCACTGACGATTAAGGAGGGCTGTTACCCCCATCATATTTCATGTATCTGTAAGTCCTTGCAGATTACAGCAGATGCCCTCAGAACCTCCTGTGGTATTCAACTTCGGTGAAGGTTATTATGAACTCCGCTGGCCTTTTGATTTCAAGTTCCCCGTTTATCTGCTCCACAAGGTTCTTAACTATCCGCAGCCCCAGGGTGTTCACCCTTTCCGGGTCAAGGTCCTCTGGCAGTCCCACGCCATCATCAGATATCAGCATCCTGTAGCAGTCCCCCCTTCTTTTAACCTCAACCGTGACCTCACCCTCACCGTCAGGGAAGGCGTATTTAAGGGAATTTGATACCAGTTCATTGATTATGAGGCCGCATGGGATGGCTGTCTCTATGTTGAGCCTTATATCCTCAACCTTTACCCTTGCATTCACCCTTTTTCCGGTTCCATAGGACTCCAGGAGGTCCCCGATGAGCGTCTTGATGTAGTCCCTGAGGTTTATGCTGGACACATCCCTTGACTCATAGAGTTTCTCGTGTATGAGGGATATGGCGTCTATCCTGTGCTGGCTCTCCCTGTAGAGTTCCTCAAGGCGGGGGTCGCTGGTTGTGGATGCCTGGAGCATCAGCAGCGTTGATATTATCTGGAGGTTGTTCTTGACCCTGTGGTGGATCTCCCTTAAAAGGAGTTCCTTCTCCCTCAGGGACTTTCTGAGGCGTTCCTCCACCATCTTCTTCTTTGTTATGTCCATGAGGGATATGAGGCATTTTTCACCTGGAAGGGTGACCATGGTTGCAAAGAAATTCCCCTCATCACCCCTCCTGCTCTGAAGCCTGACTTCAAAGTTTCTGGGTATTGCATCGGGTTTTAAGAGCCTGAGCTTGTGGTATGCCTCGATCCTCCCCCTGTCTGATGGATCAACAAAGTCTGTGAGTTTCATCTGCCCCTGAATCTCACCCCTGCTGTAACCTGAGAAACTCTCGAAGGCGCCGTTAACAAGTTCTATTACCATGTCACTGCCACAGATCAGTGTAAGTGTACCTGTGTTCTCAAATATGACCCTGTACTCCTCCTTCCTGGATTTGAGTTCCTTTTCAATGTGTTTCTGGTAGGTTACATCCTTACCCAGGAGGTAGATGATCTTCTCCCCGCCCATGTCCACGGCCGTCATGGACACGTCCAGCAGACGACCCCTCAATCCAACATTGAACTTCACAAGGCCGCTCTCACCATGGGTGAAAAGCTTCCTGAAGTCATCCTCCCTTACCCATTCACGGAGGTTCTTTCCTGTGATATCCTCATGGAATGATTTCAGGAACCCGGCGGCGGCCGGGTTGACGTCGAGGACGGTTCCATCGGTTGCGCAGATGAATATGGGGTTCCCTGATTTCTCAAAGAGGGCCCTGTATTTCCTTTCACTCTCCTCAAGGGCCCTCTGGGCCTCTTTGATCTTCCTCTCCTCAGCAGCCTCATCAAGGGCTCTCCTTACTGCAAGGGGGAGCTTTGAAAGGTTGCTCTTCAGCACGTAATCCGTTGCCCCGGCCTTCAGCATCTCAACAGCGAATTCTTCCCCTATCTTCCCGCTCACAAATATAAAGGGTATGTCATTTTTTTCCTTGACTATTTTAAGGGCTGACACCCCGTCAAAGCTGGGGAGGGAGTGGTCTGCCAGGACTATGTCAGGTTTGAATTCATCAAGGGCCCTTCTGAAGGAATCCTCATCATCTGCTGTGACATGGTCAAACTCAATACCGTCCCTTTTAAGTTCCCTTACGATGAGCTCTGCATCAATGGGTACGTCTTCAAGTATCAGCACCTTAACCCTGTCTGCCATTCTAAATCCTCTGAAAGATTCCCTGCTATTCAGGTGGCTGGTTTATAAGCATCCAGTAGAAGCCGAGGGTGGACACGGCACTTATAAACTCATCAAACTCCACCGGCTTGCTGACGTAACTGTTAACTCCAAGCTTATAGCTCTCAACTATGTCCTCATCCTCCTTGGAGGATGTG
The DNA here is from genome assembly GCF_009914355.1 of Methanothermobacter sp. THM-1. NCBI lineage: Archaea > Methanobacteriati > Methanobacteriota > Methanobacteria > Methanobacteriales > Methanobacteriaceae > Methanothermobacter > Methanothermobacter sp. THM-1. The sequence goes on along the minus strand of NZ_CP044013.1, from coordinate 741,087 downwards.
AGTACCACTACGGGTATCCTGCTTGCTGTCTCATCCCTCTTGATTTCCTGGAGGACTTCAAGCCCATCGACCTTGGGCATCCTGAGGTCCAGGAGGATGAGCTTCGGTATGTTCCCGGGGTCCCTGTCTGCGTACTTTCCCCTTGCAAATATGTAATCAAGGGCCTCTTCACCATCCTTAACCCAATGAAGCTTGTTTGCAAGGTTGTTCTTCTTAAGTGCCCTCATGGTAAGCTCTGCATCTGTTGGGTTGTCCTCAACCAGCAGTATGTCCGCATCAATCATTCTCTCACCGCCTTTGGAAGTGTGAAGTAGATGGTGGCTCCCCTGTCAACTTCACCCTCACCCCAGACCCTTCCTCCATGCCTCCTTATAATCCTCTGGACTATTGAAAGCCCCACGCCGGTGCCCTCGAATTCATCGGAGCTGTGGAGTCTCTGGAAGAGTCCGAAGAGTTTATTCACATACTTCATATCGAAGCCGGCCCCGTTGTCCCTGACGTAATACACGTATTCATCGTCCTCCTCATAGAAGCCAACCTCTATCCTTGCAGGGTTCCTCTCCCGGGTGAACTTGATGGCGTTGGAGAGGAGGTTGCTGAGCACCTGGGTCATGAGGGCCCGGTCCGCATAGGCCGGGGGAAGATCAGCAACCGAGAACTCTATGGCCCTGTCCTCCTGATCTGCAAGTTCCCTGTATACGGACTCTGTAAGGGCCTTCATGTCGAGCCTGTCAAGTTTCATATCCTGTCTTCCGGCCCTTGAGAGCATGAGTATGTCATCGATGAGCTGCCCCATCTTCTTGGTGTTATCCCTTATGATTCCAAGGAGCCTGACACCCTCCTCATCAAGTTTGTCCTCATAGTCCTCCACGAGTATCCTTGAAAACCCATCTATCGCCCTCAAGGGGACCCTGAGGTCATGGGATACAGAGTATGCGAAGGCTTCAAGCTCCTTATTTGCATCTTCCAGTCTCTCTGCCTGCCTTTTAAGTTCCCTGTTAAGTTCCCTCAGGGACCGGACCTTCTCAACCCTCTCAATGAGAAGGGCCACCATGACTATGAAGAGCATCAGGAGAACCAGCTTGAAGAGCTCATCGGGGAGGTTAATTCCGGCTGCACCGGCCATTGGCTGGATAAGAATAAGCGCCGTGAAGACTGCCACTAGAAGCAGGGCCATTCTCACAGACTTCAGAGAGGGTCGTCCAATGGTTATGAGGGGTAGAAACATTGCGATTCCAGGATTCCAGTTAACTGCAAGCATCATGATGGATGCTGCAATGATCATCGAGATCTCCTCAAGGTATTTCATGATTACCACATAGAATTTCTGTGCCACTTCATATAAAAAATTTCCTCAATTCTCTGCTGCTGTGAAAAATAGGGGAATGATCTCAGGATAATGGTCTGAAAGCCCTTTACTAAGTCCTGGAGGGAGAAATGGATGATCATGGAGGGAATTATTTGGCCGTGTCCTTCTCGGCCACCTCACCCCCGGAGGATCTTTCAGCGAGGACCTCCCTCAGGAAGCGGCCTGTATGTGTCCCTGAAGCTGCAACCTCCTCAGGTGTCCCCTCTGCAACCACAAGTCCTCCACGGTCACCTCCCTCTGGGCCCAGGTCTATGATGTGGTCCGCTGACTTTATAACGTCAAGGTTGTGTTCTATGACAACCACGGTGTTCCCTGCATCAACAAGGCGTCCCAGGACGTCCAGGAGCCTCCTTATATCATCGAAGTGGAGTCCTGTTGTGGGTTCATCAAGTATGTAGAGGGTTCTGCCTGTGCTCCTCCTGCCCAGCTCCTTTGCAAGTTTAACCCTCTGGGCCTCCCCTCCAGAGAGGGTTGTTGCGGGCTGGCCGAGTTTTATGTAGCCAAGGCCCACATCGTAGAGGGTCTGGAGTTTGCTCCTGAGTGATGGTATGTTCTCAAAGAATTCAAGGGCCTCCTCAACGGTCATCTCAAGGACCTCTGCAATGTTCTTCCCCCTGTACCTTATCTCGAGGGTTTCATCATTGTATCTACGCCCCCTGCATACCTCACATGGCACGTAGACGTCTGCAAGGAAGTGCATCTCTATCTTGATTATACCATCACCGCTGCAGGCCTCGCAGCGCCCACCCTTGACGTTGAAGCTGAACCTGCCCGGACGGTAACCCCTCTTCTTTGCCTCGGGTGTCTGGGCGAAGAGTTCCCTTATAGGTGTGAAGACACCGGTGTAGGTCGCCGGGTTTGATCTGGGCGTCCTCCCTATTGGTGACTGGTCTATTATCACGACCTTGTCAATGTGTTCAAGCCCCTCGATGTCCCTGTGGCTTCCTGCGTTCATGTGCTTGTGGTTCAGGAGCTCGTAGACGCCCCTGTAGAGTATCTCGTTCACCAGGGTGCTCTTACCTGACCCCGAGACCCCGGTGACGCAGGTGAAGAGGCCCACAGGGAACCTTACATCGATGTCCCTGAGGTTGTTCTCCCTCGCCCCCCTCACTGTGATGTACCTTCCTGATGGCTTCCTCCTGAACTCGGGTACCGGTATGGTTTTCCTTCCTGAGAGGTATGCGCCTGTGAGGGATTCAGGGTCCTCCATTATCTCCTCGGGCGTTCCCTGTGCAACCACGTGGCCCCCGTGTTCGCCTGCCCCTGGTCCTATGTCAACCACGTGATCGGCGGAGCGTATTGTCTCCTCATCGTGTTCCACCACTATCAGGGTGTTTCCAAGGTCCCTGAGCCTCTCGAGGGTCCTTATGAGGCGCCTGTTGTCCCTCTGATGCAGTCCTATGCTTGGCTCATCCAGTATGTAGAGTACCCCCACAAGGCCCGAGCCTATCTGGGTTGCCAGCCGTATCCTCTGGGCCTCTCCGCCTGAAAGCGTCCCTGATGACCTTGAGAGTGTGAGGTAGTCGAGGCCCACATCCACGAGGAAGTTCAGCCTTTCACGTATCTCCTTGAGGACCTCCCTTCCAATGTACTCCTCCCTCTCGGTGAGTTCAAGGGATTCGAAGAAGTCCCTGGCCTCTGAGATTGACATCTCGGTGACTTCATGTATTGATTTACCCCCGACGGTAACTGAGAGGCTCTCTGGTCTGAGCCTGCTTCCCCTGCAGACCGGACACGCATGGTTGCTCATGAACTTCCCTATATAGGTCCTCATGTAGTTAGATTTTGTCTCCATGTAGATCCTTTCCATCCTGGGTATCACGCCCTCGAATCGCCTGTTAACCCTGTAGGTCCTGTTTTTCCTCTGAAATACGAACTGTATCTTTTCATCGGTCCCGTAGAGTACTGCTCTTCTGTGTTCCTCTTTAAGGTCCCTGAAGGGTGTGTCGAGGCTGAAGCCGAAGTGATCCGCCACGGCCTCTAGCATCTGGTGGTAGTAGTTATCCCTTTTCCCTGATTTACTCCAGGGTACGATGGCGCCCTCATTTATGGACCTCTCGGGGTAGGGCACCACCAGGTCAGGGTCGATTTCAAGCTTGCTTCCAAGGCCATTGCACTCGGGGCATGCTCCGTGGGGACTGTTGAAGGAGAACATCCTGGGGCTTATCTCCTCAAAGTTTATGCCGCAGTCAGGGCATGCGAAGTGTTCACTGTAGACCTTCTCCTCGCCGGTGTCATGGTATAGTACCTTTATTGTACCCTCACCGAGCTGGAGTGCTGTTTCAACGGAATCTGCCAGTCTCTTCCTGAACTCCGTGTCCTTCCTGACTGCAAGGCGGTCCACAACCACCTCTATTGAGTGCTTCCTGTTCTTTTCAAGGTTGAAGTCCTCCCCGAGTTCATGTATCTCGCCATCCACACGTACCCTTGCAAAGCCCTGGCCCCTGAGCCTCTCAAAAACCCGCTGGTGTTCCCCCTTACGGTCCCTTATCACGGGGGCGAGTACAAGGATCCTTGCGCCCTCATCATCTTCCATTATACTGTCCACTATCTGGGTGGATGTCTGCTGCTGTATCTCCCTCCCGCATACATAGCAGTGGGGTTTACCTATCCTTGCAAAGAGCAGCCTCAGGTAGTCATAAATCTCTGTTATGGTCCCCACGGTTGAACGCGGGTTCACCCTCGTGGTTTTCTGGTCAATGGATATTGCAGGGGATAATCCTTCAATGTAGTCTATCTCAGGCTTCTTCATCTGTCCGAGGAACTGCCTTGCATAGGCTGAGAGGGACTCCACGTACCTCCTCTGGCCCTCGGCGTATATCGTGTCAAAGGCGAGTGAGGACTTCCCTGACCCGCTTATACCTGTTATAACTATGAACCTGTCCCTTGGCAGTTCAAGGTCAATGTCCTGGAGGTTGTGCTCCCTCGCACCCTTAATAACTATCTTTCCACTCATATGATACCTCAATAATCTTAATCTATCAGAGAATGACTCAATAATCGCTAACCTTGTGAACCCTTAAGGGACATTATCTGGTCCCTGAGTCTGGCTGCCCTTTCAAATTCAAGGTTCCTTGCAGCTGCACGCATCTCAGCCTCAAGGTCCTTTATAAGGACCCTGAGCTCATCAGGGGGTATCTCCCCGGCATCAATCTTTTCAGGGTCCTTCTTCTCTTTAAGGGTTCTCCTTGTGCTCCGGGGTTTTATGCCGTGTTTCCTGTTGTATTCTATCTGCAGCTTCCTTCTTCTGTTGGTGGTCTCAACGGCGGCCCGCACAGAATCCGTCAGCCTGTCAGCGTATATGATCACCTGGCCGTTAACGTTCCTTGCCGCCCTCCCTATAGTCTGTATGAGGGATGTTTCTGATCTGAGGAACCCCTCCTTATCGGCATCAAGTATGGCCACCAGTGAAACCTCTGGAAGGTCCAGGCCCTCCCTCAGGAGGTTCACACCCACCAGGCAGTCGAATTCACCCCTCCTGAGGTCATCGATGATTTCAACACGCTCAAGGGTGTCTATCTCCGAGTGGAGGTACCTCACCTTTATCCCCATCTTTGAATAGTAGTCGGTGAGGTCCTCGGCCATCCTCTTTGTAAGGGTTGTTACAAGGACCCTCTGGCCCCTGGAGATCCTCTTCTTTATCTCTGCCAGCAGATCATCTACCTGTCCCCTGACCGGCCTCAGCAGGACCTCAGGGTCAACGAGTCCTGTTGGCCTTATGATCTGCTCAACCACCCTCTGGCTCCTTGAAAGCTCATATCTTCCGGGTGTTGCTGAGACGTATATCACCTGTTTGATGCTCTCCTGGAATTCATCGAAGCGCAGGGGCCTGTTCTCCTTTGCACTGGGGAGTCTGAAGCCATACTCCACCAGGGTATTCTTCCTTGCCCTGTCACCATTGTACATGCCCCTTATCTGGGGTACCGTGACATGGGACTCGTCTATAACCGTTAGGAAATCATCGGGGAAGTAGTCAAGTAGGGTGTTGGGTTTTTCACCCCACTTCCTACCGCTGAGGTGCATGGAGTAGTTCTCTATACCCTGACAGTAACCCATCTCCCTGAGCATTTCAATGTCGAAGAGTGTCCTCTGCTCCAGTCTCTGAGCCTCAAGGAGTTTGTTCTGACTCCTGAGGACCCTTAAACGATCCTCGAGTTCCTCCTCTATGGATTTTATGGCCCTCTCAAGGCGGTCTTCCGGTATCACGAAGTGTTTGGCGGGGAATATGGTTATCCTTTCAAGTTCCTGGAGCCTTTTACCCGTCACCCTGTGGACCAGTGATATTGAGTCCACCTCGTCACCGAAGAGCTCTATCCTTATGGGTGGGGTTCCATGGACCGGGTTAACCTCTATGGTGTCCCCGCGGACCCTGAACTGGCCCCTGTTGAATTCAACGTCGTTCCGCTCGTACTGCATGTGGACCAGGTTTGAGAGTATCTCCTCCCTGTCCATCCTGGAGCCCACCTCAAGGTGTATGGTGAATTCACCGTAATCCGCGGGGGCTCCTATACCGTAGATGCAGGAGACGCTTGATACGACGATGACATCATCCCTTGACAGGAGGGCCTGGGTTGCGGAGTGCCTCATACGGTCTATCTCATCATTTATTGAGGCCTCCTTGTCAATGTAGGTGTCTGTCTGGGGTATGTAGGCCTCCGGCTGGTAGAAGTCATAGTAGCTGACGAAGTACTCGACGGCGTTTTCCGGAAAGAACTCCCTGAACTCCTCATAGAGCTGGGCTGCCAGTGTCTTGTTGTGGGAGATTACAAGGGTGGGTTTCTGGACCTCCTCAATGACATTGGCGATTGTGAATGTCTTCCCTGACCCTGTAACACCCAGAAGGGTCTGTTCCCTCATCCCGGATCTTATACCGTCAACAAGGGATCTTATGGCCTTTGGCTGATCCCCGAGGGGTCTGTAATCAGATACCAGTTTAAATTTCATCACAGATCACTGAAAATAAGGACCTTTATGGTGAAGATATATTTTAGTGTAGCATTATATATAGGTTGTGTAGTGTGAAACTGTTTACCCTGAAGCGAATAAGATACTTGTATAGGCTGTGCAGAGCGGAACCGTTTACCATAACGTATGAACTATTAATGAAATACTGGATGGGAGGATAAATTGAGGGTTAAGGACTACCGTGAACTTCCAGATAAGACCGGAGTCTACATATTCCGTGACAGCAGGGGCCAGGTCCTCTATGTTGGTAAATCCATCTCCCTGAGGAAGAGGGTTTCATCCTACTTCAGGGAGAACGATAACCCCAAAACCCGGGCCATGATGCGGCACCTTGACAGTATAGAGTACATACTCACAGGGAATGAGAAGGAAGCCCTGATACTCGAATCAAACCTTATAAAGAGGTACAGGCCCCCCTACAATGTCAGGCTCAAGGATGATAAGAGGTACCCCTTCATAAAGATCACTGACGAGGAGTACCCCAGGGTCCTCATAACAAGGACCATAGGAGGGGACTCCGCAAGGTACTTCGGCCCCTTCACTGACACCGGCGCCGTCAGGAAGACCCTGAAGTTCATAAAGTCCCTCTTCAGGGTCAGGAGCTGCAGGAGGATGGATGGTCCATGCCTCAACAGTCAGATAGACCTCTGCCACGCCCCGTGCTCGGGGGGTATAAGCAGGGAGGACTACATGGAGATCATTGACAGGGTTGAGCTCTTCTTCCAGGGCCGCTACACCGAGATCATAGATGAGCTTGAGGTCGAGATGAATGAAGCCGCCGGGAACCTTGAATTTGAGAGGGCCGCCATCATACGTGACCAGATTGAATCAATACGTGATGTTATGGAGAGACAGTACGCTGCATTCACCGACTCTCTTGACCAGGACATCATAGCCTCAGAGGGTTCAGGGGATACATCTGCCGTTGTGGTGCTGCAGATACGTGACGGGAAGATAATAGGGAAGGATGACTTCATAATGAAGGGGTCCGCCACGGACACCGAGGTCATGGAGGCCTTCATAAAGCAGTACTATGGCATCCCCAGGTACATCCCGGGGGAGATAATCGTGAACCACCCTGTCAGGGACGCCGTGATAGAGGAGTGGCTCTCTGAACTCAGGGACGCCCCTGTCAGGATCCACTCACCGGCTGGGGGTGCAGGGAGAAGGCTCCTTAACATAGCACGGAGGAATGCTTCGGTGATCCTCAAACAGAAGAGTAAAAGGAGGGACGTGCTCCTTGAACTCAGGGATGAGCTGAAACTTCCAGGGATACCCGGAAGAATTGAGGGCCTTGACATATCAAACATAGGAGGAGAGTCGGCTGCCGGTTCGGTGGCCGTCTTCATTGATGGTAAACCTGCACCCTCACAGTACAGGAGGTACCGTATCAGGACGGATGGACCCGATGACTATGCCATGATAAGGGAACTTGTTGAAAGACGATACTCAAACCCTGAACTGGATAAACCTGACCTTATACTCATTGACGGCGGGAAGGGCCAGCTCAGATCAGCCCTTGAGGGTCTGAGGTCGGTGGGGGTTGATGTGCCCGTAATAAGCATAGCAAAGAAGAGGGAGGAGATCTACGTCCCCGGCCTTTCCAGTCCCGTGGAGGTATCAGAAGGCCCCCTCCAGGTCTTAAGGCATCTCCGTGATGAGGCCCACAGGTTCGCTGTCAGCTACCACAGGAAGATGCGTGAGAAGAGTTCCCTGGAATCAGAGCTTGACAGCATAAGGGGTGTTGGTCCCATGAGAAAGAGAGCCCTTATGGAGCACTTCGGGAGCCTGGATGAACTTGGAAGGGCAAGTGTTGAGGAGATCATGGCCGTCAGGAACATGAACAGGGATGTTGCAGAGAGGATCCACAGCCACTTCAGGGCCAGGAAACCCTGAATAAACCCATCCTTAATGTTAATGACGCTTCAACACCACCACGGTGCCCTAAGACCCTTCAATAAGTATTTATAGTCATAGGAACATGTCACTAACGATAGCCGGAATTATTATTAAAGGATGTGCCGGGAGGATTTCATGTCACCCACGAGTTTGCTTGTTGTTGAGGATGAAAATATAGTTGCCATGGACATCAAACACAGGGCCGAGGGCCTGGGGTACCGTGTTGTTGGCATGGCCGCCTCCGGCGAGGAGGCTATTGAATTGGCCCGTAAGGAGAAACCGGACCTTGTCCTCATGGACATCGTCCTCAAGGGTGAAATGGACGGTATACAGGCCGCGGATGTCATAAAGGAGGAGCTCAACATACCAGTTGTTTATCTTACAGCCTACTCCGATGAGAAGACCCTCAACCGTGCGAAGCTCACAGGACCCTTCGGTTACATAATAAAGCCCTTTGAGGACCGTGAACTTCACAGCGCCATCGAGGTGGCCCTCTACAAGCACAAGATGGACAGCAAACTCCAGGAGAGTAAGGAAAGATACAGGGCACTCATCGAGAGGTCCCCTGACTATATAATGCTCCTTGACTCCGAATCAAGGATAATACTCGTAAACAGGGCATTTGAGAAACTCACGGGTCTCAGGAGGGACACGCTGAAGGGTAAAAGGGTTTCAATCCTCCAGAAGAAGGGTTTCATTTCAGAGAAAACCCTGGCATCCCTATCTGAACTTAAGGGTTCAGAGAAAACATTTGAGGCTGAATTCTTTGATTTTAAAGGTGAAAGGCGCTTCATTGAGGTCCATGCGGCGTCCATTGAGACGGCGACCGAGAGGGGTCTAATCCAGGTAATAGGCCATGACATCACAGACAGAATCGAGGCCGAGAAAAAGAGGGAGGAACTCATCAGGGAAAGGTCAAAGGCTGAACTCTATGGCTTCGTTGTCTCGGCCGTTCCTGTCTTCGCATCATCCATCCCTCCCCAGCTGCGTAATGCCATCATAAAGAATTTTGCTGATCGTTTTGAGAAGAACATTAAACCCAACTTCCAGAGGACCATGGATAAACTCGGTCTCTCAGGTGGTGCCGATACAAACAGGGTCTTTATGGCCTACATAGAATGGCTTTCATCCTTCCTTGGGAACCTGGGAATCGAGACTGAGCTTCGAAGAGAGAAGGCGAGGTACATACTTGAATTTAAAACCTTCCCATGGATAGACGAGGCAAGGAAGAACCCAATATTCTCCCTGATATTCAGGGCCATGCTGATGAGGAGCTTCACATGGACCGGTATAAGGGGAAGCGTCATACAGACATCAACACTCAGGAGCAGGGATGAGAACATGACATTCGAATTCCACCTCACTGAAAAATAATTCCCTGAAATGGGGGAAGCAACCGAAGAATATTACTGATAGGGGGTTTTTGATTGAGTGATGAAGGGATACAGAGGATAGGGACGGGTGTAGAGGGCCTTGATGAGATAATAGGCGGATACCCTGTGGGGAGGAGCATTCTTATCACGGGTGATGCCGGTTCAGGGAAGACCATCATGGCGCTTCAGTTCGCGATCCAGAGCGCCAGGGCAGGGCTCAGGACCCTTTACATAACAACAGAGGAGGATGAAACCGACCTCAGGATCCAGTGCAGCTCCCTGGGCTGGGACATCGGTGACCTCCTGGAACCAGGCACCCTGCGTATACTGAGCCTGACGGCAGTGAAGGCCAGGCTCACCGAGGCAGAGATGCACATCGGCGCAGAACCCATAAAGGGAAACCTCAAGAAGATAATCAGTGAGATCCCCGATGATATTGAAGTCCTGGTCATTGACAGTATCGGGAGTCAGACAGAGAAGCTGACAACATACGAGTTCAGGGACCAGTTCGACCTTCTTATCTATGAGCTCAAAAAAAGGAACATAACCACCCTGATCATACTTGACAGCGCAACCTCAAGGGAATTCAATGAGATAGCGCTCTTTGCCGTCTACGGCGCCATAAGGCTTATAAAGAGGGAGAACCCCTACACCGGTAGAAGAGAGAGGGTCATGGACATCATCAAGATGCGCAGTACAAGGACCCCCGTGGAGTTCATACCCTACATGATATCGGATGATGGGCTCCGTGTGATTGAAGTCCCTGAGGAATAGGCCCTGAAATTCTCCCATGGAAAACTTTTTTTAAATCTCATGGAAAGTTTCTGCCTTTAACATCGTGTCCCTGCACACCAGCATCAGTAATAATTATATATGATAATATATTATTAATTATTATCTGTAATTTCACCAGGGGGTGATTGGTTGAAGAAGATTCTGATAAGGATCTTTGAAATCAGTAGACAGTACGAATTCTTTGAAGAGGCTATAGTTCCTGAGAAAAGTAAAGGACAGTACGAATTCCCTGAAATGACCATGGTCTTTGAGAAAACCGCCGATGATATGCTGAGAAGAAGACCTGCCATCCCTGAAGAAGGGAACGGGGGTCCTCAATATATAGTGGAGGTGTATGACCAGTGGGATGACAGTCCATCAATATTCTATCTGGACTCCCGGAAAAGAATAATTGAACTGGATGCCGCTCATCGGGGTGTGAAAACACCCTGCGAGGAACTGAGCTCCGGGAAAAGAATAATGGAACCGGACTTAAACCAGTGAAAAAATAGGTGAGTTTTTAGAGTCTTTCAATGGCTTTAACGAGGAGGTCAACCGTCATCTCAATGTCCTTCATGCTCGCCATGCTCACTGTTGTATGGATGTACCTTGTTGGGACAGAAACCACACCGGCTGGTACACCATCCCTTGTGAGGTGTATTGCGGTTGCATCGGTTGTACCCCCCTCACTCACCTCAATCTGCACTGGAATATCCTCTTCCTCCGCGGTTTCAATGAGCCACTCCCTTACACGTGGATGGGTGATGATACCCCTCCCACTGGCATCGGTCAGTATAATGGCAGGTCCCTTACCAAGCTTAGCAGGTGCCTCATCCTCCTTCATACCCGGGTGATCCCCTGCAATGGTGACATCAAGGGCAACGGCCATGTCAGGGTTTATCCTGAAGGCAGATGTCCTGGCACCCTTAAGGCCAACCTCCTCCTGGACCGTGCCAACACCGTACACGGTGGCCTCTGAGTTAACCCTCCTGAGGACCTCAATCATGACCAGACAGCCTATACGGTTATCAAGGGCCTTACCCGTAAACCTGGAGTTTGGGAGTTCAGCGTAGGGGGCCTGGAAGGTTATCGGGTCACCCACAGAGACAAGTTCCTCTGCCTCCTCCCTTGAGGATGCACCGATATCAATGAACATGTTATCATGGGTTGTTACCTTCTTCCTCTCAGCAGCCTTCATCCTGTGAGGCGGCTTTGACCCTATCACGCCTGCAACCCTGCCCTGCTTTCCATGTATCCAGACAGCCTGGTTGAGGATCATCTGGTCGCTGATACCACCTATCTTTGAAAACCTGATGAATCCCTTCTTGTCTATGTGCCTCACCATGAGTCCGATCTCATCCATGTGGGCTGCCAGCATGATAACCGGACCTGAACCCCTCTTAACGGCGATTATGTTACCGAGACTGTCCTCCTCTATTTCATCAACATGATCTGCAAGTTCAGATGCAATAATATCCCTTACCTCATCCTCAAAGCCAGAGACTCCACTGGCAAGTGAAAGTCGCTTCATGAGTTTCTTCATATAACCACCATGAATCATTTTTTAAGTGACTTAATAAGTACCAGAAGTCCTATAATCACCAGAAGGGCCTGGGGCCAGAACCTTGAATACTGGGGCGGTATTATACCCGCAGCAAAGGCAAACCAGAGTATTCCTATGATGATCAGTATGATTCCAAGGTAGACTCCCCAGAGACTCCTGTCTGATGGCGGTCTGCGTGGTTTACGGTTAATTTCAACTTCATCTTCCATATCTATCCCTCCTAATTAGTATCTTGGATTTTATATAAAAGTTTAGGCACCTGTGAATGACACCTCATGAAAACCCGGCAGCCATGTGAACATGATAAAGGACATGAGCTGTCATTCTCCGCCCTTTCCAGAACACCGCGAGGCCACAGTGTGGCCCTGATACAGCATTGCACATCAAGTAATCCGTCCTGATAAACTTATTATACTGGTAGAGTGCAATAGATTAACATGATTTCAGAGGACCATCCACGCTACCATTCACTGAGGCTCAGGGAGATGATAGTGGATGCCTGGCAGAGGGGCATCCTTGCAGATTCAGGGATGATAGCACACGGGAGAGGCGAAGCCTTCGATTACCTCCTGGGAGAGGAGACCACTAAACCAGCAGAAAGGGCTATAAGGGCGGCTGCAGCTGCACTGCTCCTCGCCAGGAAGCCTGTATTATCGGTTAACGGTAACACAGCAGCACTTGTCCCCGGTGAAATGGTTAAACTGGCACGCGAATTAAAGGGTAAAATTGAGATCAACCTCTTCCACCGGACCCCCAGGCGGGTGAAGCTGATAGAGGAGGTCCTGAGGGATAAGGGGGCTGATGAGGTCCTTGGAGTGGATAAACTCACCCATATTGACGGGATCATGAGCCCGAGGGCCACGGCAAGCCCTGATGGTATCTACAGTGCAGACGTTGTCCTCGTACCCCTTGAGGACGGTGACCGTACAGAGATCCTGAGGAAATCAGGTAAAACTGTTATAACAGTCGACCTCAACCCCCTCTCAAGGACATCAAGGATGGCGAGTATAAGCATAACAGATAACATAGTAAGGGCTGTGCCTGCCATCACAGCCTCTGTCAGGGAACTCAGGGGGAGTGAAAGGGAGGAACTTGAGAGGATCCTTGAGGAATTTGATAACAGGGAGAACTTGAGAGAAACCATTAAATTACTTGACATCAGAAGATACAATCCAGAACTTTAACCTAGAAGAGTAGGAAATACTTGACACCAGAAAATACAATCCAGAACTTTAACCTAGAAAGATAAGAGTGGGACAATGATGGTTATTGGAGTTTCAGGGATGCCCGGTGCAGGGAAGGGCGTTGTATCAAGGATAGCTGAGTCCATGGGATTCGTGGTTATACGGATGGGGGATGTTATACGGGATGAAGCACGGAGGAGGGGTGAAGACCCTGGTGTAACCGCGGTCAGGCTAAGGAAGGAACATGGAAAGTACGTTGTCGCTGAAAAATGTGTTGAGATCATAAAGAACTCTGATGCAGACATGTTCCTCATAGAGGGGATCAGGAGCCCCTACGAGGTTGAGATATTTAAGAGGAACTTCCCCGGCTTCAGGGTGATATCCATATTCTCAAGCCGGAAGACAAGGTTCAGAAGACTTAAGAGGCGTAGAAGAGAGGATGACTCATCAGAATACACTAAATTTGTTGAAAGGGATGAAAGGGAACTTGGATTCGGCATAGGGGATGTTATAGCATCCTCAGATTACATGATAGTCAATGAGGGCCCGATATGGAAAATAAAAAAACAGGCCGAATCCATAATTAAAAAGCTCGTGAGAAAACATGGGAAAGGTGAATAAAACCTAATATCCCTTTAACATGGAGGAAGGTTAATGGAATGTAAGGTAACCATCAGAGCCCCTGTTAAACCCACAGAGAATCCTGATAAGGTTTCAGAGGCCATAACCAACGTCTTCCCTGGAATTGAACCTGAAATTCAGGAAGAAATGATCACAGGACAGGGGGGCCTTGAAGACCTCATGGAACTCAGGGAAGCCCTTGAGAAGAGAAGGATACGCTCAACAGCAAGGACCGTGCTCCTCAACAATATGAGGGGCAACTCAACCATGATGTACATTAACAAGCAGGCAGCACTTATAGGAAGGGTTAATGTCCTTGAAGAACCCGTCTCTGCCCTCGGAGATATCATGGTGAAGGTAAGATGTGATGATATAACAGGATTTATAGACTGGCTGACCCCCAGAATAGCTGATTAAGGTTCATCCTGAACCTCAAAGAGTGAATTATACAGAGGAACGGCCCTCTCCGTAACCTGCAACCTAAAAATAACCCATCTAGAGGAAAAGGTCTCTTTGAAACTACACACAACCTAAAAAATCATTTATCCACAAGAACAGCTTTTTTTATATCAATAAAACCGTTATCAAAGAACCATTTCTTCTCATATTCAACTATTTCAAGCCTCTTACTGAATATGGGCCCGTCAAGGACCAGGGATTCTGCTTCACCCCCCTCAAAGGCGGGGTTTATACCGTACCTTTCACTGAGATCTGCAAGTTCAGCTATCATCCCCCTGTCAATTATCCTCCCAAGCCATGACTCATCAAGCCCCTCAGCTGCAACGGCGGTCACCATAACCTTAAATCCAAGGTCAACAATCTCCTCCATATACTCCAGGGGATCCCTCTGCCATAGGGGTGCGACTGACCTCAGACCAAGCCTGCTGCAGATGGAGTCTATCCTTGACTTCTGGTATTCAGAATAGAGGGCTCCTGAGTAGACTGCCTCAACACCCTGCCCTTTGAGCTCCTCAAGTATCCCTGCAAGGTCCTCAACCTCTTCCTCCTCAACACCCTCAGTTTCTGCTTCAATCAGCGGTATCCCCACGGCCTCTGAGAGGAGCCTTGTGAGTCTGATGTTGGGCACATGGTACATGTGGGACTCACTGTTCTCCGATACCATCGATAAAAGGAATAGGACCTCGGACTCCCTTAGGGCATGGTAGAGTGCCATTGTACTGTCCTTGCCACCTGAATATAGAACCACGGACTTCATGATCTTTTACTCCATCCAGGAATCTCATGCCTCCCTGCCCCTTATCTTCCCGATGAATGCTATGATGGAATCTATGAAGACACCTGCAATACCTGTTAACATGCCAAGGAATCCGCAGAACAGTATTATGTTGGACTTATCAGGTAATGCTGCCTTAAAAGCAGCAGCCTTCTCCTCTGCAGGTCCTTTAATCCCTGTTACCACAACATCCCTTGCCTGGAGGTAGGAAACGATTGAATCCACCTTATCTGGCCTTACAGTCACCACAAGGTGCACTGCACTGTAACATGTATTTATACCTCCGGTGTACATGAGCCACTCTGAAAGGGTATCGAGGGTCCTGACAGGGTTATGGCCCTTTTTAACCTGGAGTATTATTGTCCCGTTGGTGTGAACCTGCCAGGAGGTTATATTGGGGTCTATCAATGAAATCTTATCCTCTATTATACGTTTACGGCTCTCTGAGAATCTGTCAGTTTTCAGGAAGATCCCTTCAGAGTAGACGGCCTCAACACCATCCTGGGCAGAGAGTTCATCCATAAACCTTAGTATATCCTTACCTGCTGATACGTCGGCGGTGATGGTTTCATTCACATCGGAGGTTGACATGTAAATGTTCCTTACGATGAAGGGGAGTTCATCATAGACCGGTGATATGAGAAAGATCCCTCCAATAACCCCCGCAATGAATCCTATGAATATCACAAAGAAAATGTTTTTCTTCCCGATTACAGGTGTCATGAGCCCTGCAGAGAATATGAACCCAAGGAGAAGAATGAAAAGAGCTAGCATCACGATTACAGTCAGCGTATCCATGTTATCCACCAGGAATCCTTGTGAGATCAGTTATCATTAGTATATCCATGCTCCACTTAAATATGTTGTGATTCTGGTAAATTATGGTTTTTCTGACCATGAAGACAAGTATTTAACTGAACTCCCTGCTTCCAAGGATCTCCCCATCTTCTAACCTTACATAGACCTCCCTCACGGTTTTCCCACCCCTCTGGAGTGGAACAACCCATACAGGTATCTGTGTGCCGTTGATATTTATTGAACCCATTGTGGGGTCGCCTGCGGTGTACCCTGATTCAGCCGCTATCTGCCTCGCCTCCTCGGCTGTGATATTCCCTGTATTATTTTCTGTACTGCCGGTACTGTTATATTCAGGGAAGGGCATCGGGACAGGCTCTGGCTGCTGATCTCCCGAGTTATTTGAAAGGGATACCCTCTCTCCGCCGCCCATTGAAAGGTAAGAGTAGGCTGTTATGGATAATCCTATAATCACTATGAGGCCAAGTGCTTTATACTCCCATCTTAGGTCATCCAGCAATCTATAATCCTCCTAAATCAGTTCATGGTTTTGCTAAACGTACTCAATAGCCATATGGTATGCGGGAAGATATCATGATTATACGGTACCATTCCTTCCATCAACATACAGAAATTACTTCATATCCGAGTTATAATCACCGTACCATTCCTGTTCATCACGGTATATTTTCCGGGTGTCATGTTGGTTGTGGTGACATTGACCTTGGGGATGATGTCCAGGTTCACTGTATATGTCCCGTAAAAGACCCTGACCTCACCGTTCCTCACTTCAACCGTACAGTTAAGATGGGATGGTATTGTTATATTTGCAGCGAATCCCGGTCCATTGGTGTAGGCTGCATTGACAGCTCCTGCCACGCGTTCGCCGACCATCCTTGCCTCTCCAAGTTCCCCAGTCTGCGTCCTTGAGAGTTCATTGTTAACCATTGCCACCATCCCCGCCATTATCAGTATGGCTATGAGGGTTGCGAAGATGAAGTCTATGCTTAAAATACCCTTATCATCCATTAAACCACCATTAAGTGTAATTATTTGCTGCAAGTCCAAGAAGATCCTTATATGTCTGGGAGAGGCAGAACAGGGCGCCCAGGGGGTCGCTCATGTCACTGCCCCTCACCCTTATGGCTGTACCTGGAATTCCCCTGAAATAGTCCCTATCAACCTTTGAGATGTACTGGTTACCGTTATGGTCCTCAAGGAGCGGATCCCCGAGGATGAAGGTGCTCATACGGGTATATTCCGGGTCAGCTGATGTTGAACGGTTCTCAAGTCTATCAAAGAATGAAAGTCCGTAGGGGTCAATGAAGTAGTAGGAGCGTGGTGTTATATTGCTGGGGTTATCTGTTCCGTTTAAACAGTACCACAGGTTCTGAAGGTGGCTGTCACTATCAACGCTCTCATTCATACGGTAATCTCGATATGAGCCGTTAGTTGCATAGTATGGGTACTTGTATATGACGTTACTCTGACGAAACTTTGTGTTTATCCAGATGTAGGGGTCCTCTATACCCTCAATGCTCACATAGGCTGATGTTGGTGGTAACCTGAACTCATATACCTGCTCCTTCTGAACTATCCTTATCGGTATACCCCCACGTATATTCACCTTGAAGCCGAAGGGGTCATCCTGTGTTATGTTAACATCTGCCATTGTGAATGTGGCGCTTGTATAATTTGTTATGGGGATGTCGTTTATGTATATCTGACGCCCTGTCTGCCTTTCAAGTTCAAGGGACGTGTTTATAACGTTATAGTTTATTGCATCAACTATGTTACCTGTTATATTTGCCTTGCTTGTTCCATGGGGGAAGAACTCTGCGTTATCAATAACATTCCTTGATGCATTGTATGCAGCATTACGCCCAGCGTCTGCTGCAGCCTTTTCAATGGTTGAGTATATGGAGGCTGCCACGGTGACGGTAACGTCCCCCCTGTTGCAAGGCCGGCCAGCATGTTGGCCTCATTGACTATGTTGCCATAGGATATTGCGATTATAATGACCGGTATGAAGAGGAGCACTGCAAGTGGTGTGAATGCATATCCATCCTCATCGTGGATTATTCTCATAATCAACTCCTCCATAGTGTCAGTCTGACGGGTAACGAGTTGGGGATATCCCCTGTGTAGAGTGCCTCCGTCTTTATGAGGCGTTCATCTATGGTGTAACCTGACTGTCTGAGCATGTCGATAAGCTCCTGTTTAGCCAGGGCCTGGGCCGTGTAGGCGTCATTTGAGTACTGGGTGGCCCACATGTTTGCAAGGAACTTGGGGTAGATGACGGCGACACGTGTACCGGAGTAGATCTCTGCATTGGAGTCGCCTGACTCCCAGCCCTGCCCTGAGTTTACTGTCACGCGGATATTATATGTGCCGGGTCTTGTACTGTAGTTGCCAGGACTGCCTGTTGCGAATATCCTGCTTCCAGCAGCATCAATTGCCCCGATATCCAGTGAGAAGGGGACAGGGCCGCTGTAGAGCTGGGTCCAGGCACTTGTTGAGTTTTTAACCTCGACCTTCACTGATTTTGTATCAAGACCTGCGCCCACAAAGAGCAGGACTTTCTTGGCGTCTGGGCCAATGGTGAATTGTCTTACAGGTGCTGATACATTGGTTGAGTTCTGGTAGCTGTTGAAGGGGTAGTTGTTCCACTGGATTGGGAGAGACGTGTAGGAGACTGTGGTGTAGGAGTCAACGAGTCCAACAAGGTCATAGTCCTGCCCGGGAACGTTATCCCATATCGTAACCCGGACCTTATTTGTCTGACCTGCCCGCAGGTAGTCCCTCACATAAATTATGCCCGGGACGTTACCGTATCCATCACTGACTGTACTGTAGGTTACCCTTCCATAGTTGAAGGAACAGAAGGCCACGTTCCATGCTGTACCATTCCAGACCTCCACCAGGGCATTGTCCACACCACCATAGGGGTTCACGATGGTGTAGGCGTCCAGTATCCTTGAACCGGCAGGTATGGGTATATCCTGGGTAACGCTGACTGCGCATCCATCAGCCCCTCTTCCATTAACATTATCGATTACAAATGGAAGTCCATCAGAGTATATATGGTTCTGCCTCACCATGCTGCTCCAGGCTATCACCCTCCTCGTATTGAGGTTCGTGACAGTACCCGTGTTGAGGTCATATATACGGCCATAACCCATGGTCCTGTTCAGGTCGAGCCTTGTCTGGCTGGGCACGGCCAGTCCAGCAGCATCATTGAACTGGTAGGTTCTGGTGATGATACCCTTGGGCACCTTTATGGTGGTGGTGTAGTTTGCTATGATTGAAAACCATGGAAGGTCATAGTCAGAGTAACCAGTTGTGGTCATGTTGGTGAACCGTACATAGAAGTTGTTGGCGCCCCCTGTGAGGGAGGTGATGTTGCCCTGGTAGTTGTACATTCGCTCCCTTGTTGTGCCAGGTCTCAGGTTGAGGAATGTGAAGCTGTCATTCCCTACAATGTGGGGTACGTTGTTTATTACAACGTTCGCGCCGTAGGATGGCCTGTTCACTCTGTTGCATGATCCCATCAGGAATTTTCCCCAGTGGATATTTGTTGATGGGACAGAGAAGCTGATGTTCCTGGGGCTTGTCTGGTAGCCCCAGTAGGGTCTTGAATAAAGTCGGTTCCAGAAGTTGGTTAACCAGTTGTGGAAGTTCCAGACCGTCGTGGTTGAGTTTATCTCTTGGTCCTCAAGGGTCACCTCCTCCTGCTTGTACCATGCACGTCCGAGCCAGCCCTCCTCAGGCCCCGAGATTACAATGGCCCTTGATGCTGTGTCCCTTGCGACAAGTATTCCGCTATCATTCCTTATGGCAGGGTAGGTGCCTATCTGGAATTCATACCCGACCCCTGGTGGGAGGATGGAGTTAAGATCCTGTTTTATGAGGTTCTCTGCACCTGCAGTATTGTTTCTTGAGTACATTGCGGCTGCAGAGTAGAGTGTCCCGTCCTCCCTCATGATGTCAAGGGCATCCGCCGCCATGGTCTCGAGGTGCTGGTGATCAGAGCCCATGTATGATGGGAGTGCAAAGTAGGTTGCAATTGAAGCTGTCAGGATGAATACCACTATAAGTGCAAGTACAGCATCTGTTGTGAATATTAATCCACCCTCATCGCTGCTAAGATCACGGATCATGATAAATCACCTTATCCACAGGTAAAGTATGAATTTAGCCGGTCTGAGTCTAACATTATCCAGAGTTATCTGCCCCGGAGGTGTGCCCTTTGGAGCTGCAAGTATGTAAACATCCATGGAGGCGCCGGGGTTACTCTGGGTCCTCACGCTGAGTATGTTATCCCTGAAGATGGTGTCATTGTAGAGGTAGGTTTCATTTATCTGCCGCTTTATCTCGGTTACATGCTGATTTATATCGTTTGGTGGCACCACACGGTTGTTGTTAACATCAACAAAGGCAGAATTATATCCCCTGTTAATCACGAGGATCCAGTAGTCATAGATTCGTAGGTAAGCCTCATTGGTCGGGAAATTGGTGGTGTAGGTTCTTGGCTGTCCCGCGTCCCTTATAAGGCCCTCTATTGAACCCACACGCTCCACCTTACTTGTGAGGACATAGCGTTCAACCCTCACGATGTCACTTGCGCTTGTGTTCAGCGTGCCGAGGGTCCTGATTGTAAGTCCCTCTGCTGTTGTTATGTTGATGTAATAGCCGTACCTGGGCCCTATAAGTTCACCCATATTCGTGGTATTTATACCCGCCACCTTTGAGGGTGAGAGGTAGTTCTTCTGTGGAAGACCTTTAACTGGGTCATGCCTTGCAAGGCCGACTGTCTGCGGGTTCCCTCTCTTTTCCCAGTCGAATGGTACCCCTGAAGTCTCAACAAGGGCGTCTGCAACATCTGAGGCGTGGCGATCCAGTGAGCTCTGGTATATGGTGCTCTGGGTGAGGTACATTATGTTGTCCATATCCGCAGCCAGCATACCGAGGAGGATCGTCAGTGGTATGAGTGCAAGTAGAATGTCAAGTGAAAATGCAAATCCCCGTCTATCAGACAGCATATCCATATAATTTATCCCCTTCCCCTTATCTGTGTTCATTTATGAGATGAAACATTATATATATCTGTTGATCTATAATATTTTCTGGAGATGATCTGTTATGGATTTAAGGGGCCAGGTATCTGCAGAGTTCCTGCTTATCGCTTCATTCATACTCATAATAGTACTTGTTTTCTCCTCAATAGCAGGTCCCCAGTCACAGGAAAACAGTATTGCTGCCTCTGCAAAGGAGGGGGCTTCAAGTGCTGTTGCGGAGATCACTTACTCCAACGTGTCCATGAAGCCTGTGAAGGTTATGGGTGTGAGGATCACAGGGGACAGGAATAAGACGGTGACCATAAACCTTGACAGTCCTCTGCCCCAGAATTACAGGGCCACGGTCATTAACCGGACGGTTGAATACATCCTCAACCTTGGAGGATGTGTGAGGGTTAATGACACGACGGTTAAACTTGGAGATAAAACTTACACAGTAACCCTCAGCCCATAAAAAACTAAAAACCTATTCCTGAAACAGTACCTCTAACCCTCAGCATATAAAAAATAGAAGCTTATTCTTCAACACCTATGATCCTTACGGGCCTGTTACCCCTCATACTCATGATCGAGCCATCAACCGCAAGCTTCACGGTATCATGGACCCTGACATCGAAGCCATTGTTCTCAACTATGTAGACATCGGGCTTCACATTGCTCCTTATATCATAGTCAACCCTGACATAGGATGTGTTCTCACCTGCATCAATAACCTCACCGAAGGTGTAATCACGCACATACCTTATTCTGAATATGAGGAACACCGCTGCAGCTGCAAGCACAGCGAATATGAATATCGTGAGGGAGGGGAAGAACAGGAAGGGAAACGCCATTGTCAGGAATGGGTTTCCTGATACTATGATGATAACAAGGCCAACAGCCATGTACATGAAGAAGAAGTCCCTGTAGGCCTCAAAGTCAGCCGGGTACATGACCCTTATCTGCCTGTAGAGGATGTATACAACAAGGGCAACAAGTATGAGTGCCACCGGCACGAATATGATGATGGATATGAAGTTGAAGACGTATACGATGGATGCTATGATGAAGAGTGAAGCCGCAATCTGAAGTTTAAGGACAGCGTTCTCCTTTTCAGAGGGGTCAAAGCCCTGGGACTTTATGATTATGGGCGCATCATCCCTGGGGATATCGATGTTATGGTTACGGGCCTCTTCAAGGATCTCCTGGATCTCCTCATCCTGCCCGGTATTTATCTCCCTGGCAAGGCCCCTTGTCCTCTCATGGACCCTCTCCATGATACCATTCATATCAACCCCTGATACGCCCTCCCTTATGATGGAGGGCAGCTGCCTTATCACTCCCGGGAGTTCGATTATCCAGAATATGACCGTTCCTATAATATTGAAAAGTGTTATCACTGCCTTACCCAGCCTTGAAAAAAAACCCATCATGATCTCTCCCTATTTCCTTGTAATGTTGATTACAGATACCGTGCTTGAGTTAAGAGGCCAGTAAACCACAGCCGTGTACCATCCCCTGGTGAGCTGGGTTGCACTGGCTGTTATATTGTACTGTGTGCTGGCTGTTATATTTGACCTCGTTCCGTTGGTGTAGGTTACCGTGAATATTACACTGCTGTTACCTGCAAGCAGTGTGCCGTCTACCGGTATGTAGAAACTCACGGTCCTCTTGGCACCTGGTCCATTGGAGTAGACTATATCCGCGGCATCGGCAAGGGTCTGGACGGCTATCTTTGCATCAGAGGCCCTTGAAACATCCGTACTCGCCTCTATGGAGCTGCCTATGAGGGGTATCGTCACGCCTCCAAGTACAAGTATGACGACAAGTATCAGCAGGAGGTATTCAAGGGAAACCTGTCCCCCATTATCCATCAAGATCACCTGTACATATCTCTAATAGATTCTATGTTCAGCACAACATATAAGATTTGGCTAGAATATCACATCAAGGACCCTTGAGAGTAGCATTGCAAGGTCCCCCACCAGGAGTGAGATCATGAGTCCGATGAATATTGCAGGGGCAAATGGCATACCCCTCCTTACACGGAACTCATCCCTTATCTTACCCTCAGATACCAGCCCCCTGAGGGTCTCAATCTCCTCCTCCCGGAGACCCGCAGCCATTGCAGATACCACAGGTTCACCACGGTATGTAAGAGAGGATACATCACCTGTCCTTGCGGCTGTCCTGAACCTGTCAAGGAAGGATGCGTCATCAAAGTAGTAGTCATCCCCCCTCCTGTAGAGTGAGTGTGCGAGTATCATGCCCTCACGGAGTTCACTCACCTTCACCGTGTCCTGGAGGGCCTCCCTTGCAACAGATGTCAGGAGCTTCCTGATGAGCTGGATGATGGTGATGGACACCCAGAGTATAACAACACCGCTCACCGTAAGCTCAAAGTTCCTGTAGAGGGAGTACACGAGGACAGCTGAGACAACAATGGCCTTTAAGCGTGGCGGAAGCTTTGATATGGCCATTGTGAGGAGGTAGATCACCAAGAGTGTCAGTATTATGATCTGGAATGGCAGGAAATCTATTACAATGAATGAGAGTGTTACTGCAGATGTTATGACCAGGGACAGTAGCATGTTGGCCCGGTACTGCTTCAGCGGCTCCATGAATTCATCCATCAGTTCCCTGCGGGATGTGTAGATTATGAAGAACACGAATATGAGTAGGAAGGGTAGGAGGGAGAGTATGCTGTTTATGATAACCGTGAGAGGAAAAGGGTAGAGGGCTGTTACAGGGAAGTTTATTCCCATGAACTTGTAGTCTATGATGTGTGGCTGGAAGGGGAGGAGAGCTGTTACCGCCGTGAAGAGCTTGACATCACCACCGGCCCATGCCCCCATCCTCCAGAGGATGTAGCCCAGTGCAAATATTCCTGCAGTGAAGATTGCCGTGTAAATGAATAACCATGGATCCTCAAGTAGATAGGCCTTCAAAGCATTTATACCAAGACCCGCCCCTATAACAGGAAAGGTGATCCTGTTGGGGATAATACCCTTCTTCAGGTCACTGTAGGATGCGTAAAGACAGACCAGAACTGCTATTAAAACCGTTAAGATATCTATAATCATGATAATCACTCCATATGCTTATATACTAGGAATACTCTCGGGCTGTCCATATTTATAATTTTATGATAAAAGTAGGATGTAAACATACATGGCAGATGATAAAGTTGACCAGAGGATCCCTGATAGTAATATTCATCCTCCTTACTACCGGCTTTGCGGTAAGGGCAGGTACCGATAACAGCAGCCTGCATAGTGAAAGGCACCATGAACCCCTCATGTATGATATGGACTCATACTATAACCTCAGGCTCGCCATGAACCTCCTGGATCATGGCGAACTCTCTGATGGTGATGGATGGGACCGGCACTCATACTATCCTCCAGGGGTCCCCCTTGACTATCCACCCCTCCTCGCCTTCATCACCATCATCCTTCATCTACTAACATCCCGGTTTTTAAGCCTGAGTGAACTGGCCTTCTGGCTCCCTGCGGTGGTCTCCCCCCTTGCAGGGGTTGCGGTGTTCCTCTTTGCAGGGAGCCTTGACTGTGATGATCTCTCATCCGGCCTTGCAGGGCTCCTTGCAGTCACAGCACCCTTCTATTTCATGAGGACCGTCCCTGGATTTTATGATACCGACATATTCAATGTCCTCTTCCCTCTCATGGTGGTCCACTCACTCTACCTTTCAGTGCGGAGGGATGACTGGAGGTGGAGTACCGTCTCTGCCATGCTCATCACCCTCTACTCGACTGCATGGAACGGCTGGCAGATACTCTATTACGTGCTCCTGGTTTCCTGCGGGATATTCATACTCAGGTACAGGGACAGGAACATCCTCCTCTTCCTCTTAATTACCACGGCCCTCATTGAACTCACGGATCCCGGGAGGATACCTTCACTCATACGGGGGATCCCCCTTATGGCCTCCGGTGCTGCAGGGCAGCTGTTTCCTGAAATCCTGAATACAGGGTCATCCACAATGACAGGTGCATTTCCCAGTCCCTATGCGAACATAACAGAGCTTCAGCCTCCAGGATTTGCTGAAATCATAACAGGTACAGGTCCTGGCCTTCTGATTGCGGGGATAATGGGTTTAGAGCCCCTGAGGAGGCTCAGGGGTGATGATGGGTTCCTGTTCATGACTGTGATGATCTGGCTTGTTGCGGGTCTGGTGTGCCTCAGCGGGGGTTTGCGTTTCATTGAAGTCCTCATAGCCCCCCTCTCTGTAACATCCGCCCTTTTCTTCAGTGAAATAAGAACCCGCCTCGCCCGCAGGAAAAACATGGACCCACCCTTCAGGAGTCTTCTTTCAGCCTCAATCATAGTCATGCTTGTCCTACCCTCACCCCTAATCGCCCTTGACAGTTACGGCAGCCTCCACCCCAGGGTTGATGACTGTATGATGGATGCTGCAGTTTACATCAGGGAGAACACAGCGGAGGATACAGTTGTGGTCTGTAACTGGGTCCATGGACACTTCTTCGCATGGATGGCTGATCGGCCCGTTAACTTCGATGGAAGGCTCGGCTATATTGAAACGTTGCCAGTGCGGAACCATGGTTATCCCCTTGATCCCAGGGTCCCAGGTGTATGGAGGGAATACTGGCAGGACAGGGCACTTGCAACATCGGACCCTGTCCTTGCAGATGGCATCCTCAGCATGCTGGCATCATCTGGTGATGAATGCTACCTTGAAGTATATGATGCCACAGGAGACCCCGCAGGGTCTGTCAGGATAATTGAAGAGCTCATCAGAATGGATGAAGACCAGCGAATGACCTACCTTGAGTCCCTGGGGATCAGTGCTTCGGCAGCGGATTCCATTGCAGCTTTAATGGAGAGGAGATCCGGGTATGTCCTTGTAACCTCTGACAGCCTCATCGATAAGGGTTACTGGATACTCTACTATGGAAGCTGGAACTTCACGGGGCCCACGGTGAAGCCATTCTACTCCGAAGGTGAGATCATCTCCAGAAACCCCCTTATAAGCAGTGATGGTGTCACCTTTAACGGCACCGTCCTCTTTAAGGGGATGAAACCCTGCAGGGTCTTCACCGTCAAGAAAGGATGGGTTGATGTGGTTACCGTTGACCCCTCATCGGGCTTCAATGTATATATCCTGAAGGACAGGAACCGGACCGTTACTGTTCCTGTTAAATATGAGGACTCTCTCTTCGTCAGACTCGTCCTCATGGGTGATGGTGCCGGTAGGTTCAGGGCTGTTATGAGGAGCGGTGACGTGACCCTCTGGGAACCCATAGAATAAATAGAACTGTAAACTGCAGGAAAGTATGATAAAGGGCACTGACCCTTAAAAATAAATGTCCCTCTATCTACATTAAATTACTTTTTATTCTCCATGGCTGCCCTGAGGAATGAAACGAATAGTGGATGTGCCCTGTTTGGTCTTGACTTGAATTCGGGGTGGAACTGGCATCCCAGGAACCATGGGTGGTCTTTGAGTTCAATTATCTCCACGAGGAAGTCATCAGGTGATGTGCCTGAGATTACAAGTCCTTTCTCTTCAAGTTCATCCCTGAATTCGTTGTTGAGTTCAAATCTGTGTCTGTGTCTTTCACTTACAAGTTCGGTGCCGTATGCCTCACTGGCAAGGGTGCCGTCCCTGATCCTGCATTTGTAGGAGCCTAGTCTCATTGTACCCCCCATGTTCTTGATCCTCTTCTGCTCCTCCATCATGTCAATAACCGGGTAGTGTGTGTCTGCATCGAACTCTGTACTGTTGGCACCCTCCATGCCATGTAGCCTTGCGAATTCTATGACCATGCACTGCATTCCGAGGCAGATGCCGAATATCGGCACTTCCCTTTCAATTGCAAATCTGACAGCGTCAAGCTTGCCGCTTATACCCCTCTCACCGAAGCCCCCCGGGATGAGGATGGAGTCAAGGCCGGCGAGTTCATCCTCACTGACGGCGTCATCGGCACTTATCCATTCTATATGGACCTTTACGCCCAGCTGGGCTGCGGCGTGCTTGAGGGCCTCCCTTATACTGATGTATGAGTCCTCAAGTTCAACGTATTTCCCGACTATGCCCACACTGACCTCTGGCTTCTCTATCTTCAGTGACTCAACGATCCTTGCCCAGCCCTCAAGGTCGGGTTCCCCCTCAACATCCAGTTCTATCCTCCTCACAATGTAGTCACCCACATTCTCCCTGTCAAGGACCAGGGGGACCTCATAGATTGATGATGCATCGGGTGCGTTTATAACGGCCTCCTCCTCAACGTCACAGAAGTGGGCTATTTTTCGTTTGAGGGATGAGTCTATGGGCATCTCGCTCCTGCAGATGATCATGTCAGGGTTTATACCCGTGCTCCTGAGTTCCTTTGTGCTGTGCTGTGTTGGTTTGGTCTTGAATTCACCCGCGGCCCGGAGGTAGGGTACATAGGTTACATGGACGAACATAACGTTCTCATGGCCCTCCTCGTTCCTGAGCTGCCTCAGGGCTTCTAGGAAGGGCTGGCCCTCAATGTCACCCACCGTGCCCCCCACCTCAACCAGGACCACGTCCGCACCGCTCCTCTCGGCGATCTTCCTTATCATGGCCTTGATCTCATCCGTTATGTGGGGTATTATCTGGACGCATGAGCCCAGGTAGTCGCCGGATCTCTCCTTTTTGATGACCGAGAGGTAGACCTTCCCTGTGGTTATGTTGGCATCCCCTGGGAGGTCTGAGTCAAGGAACCTTTCATAGTGTCCCAGGTCGAGGTCGGTCTCCATACCGTCATCGGTTACAAAGACCTCACCGTGCTGGTAGGGGTTCAGTGTCCCCGAGTCAAAGTTGAGGTAGGGATCTATCTTTATTGCGGTCACCGATAATCCATAGGACCTGAGTATCCTTCCTATTGAAGCCGCTGTGATTCCCTTTCCAATTGAACTTACAACTCCTCCTGTTACTATAATGTATTTAGCCAGATGAACCAACTCCTCCGATGATAATTAATGGATAGATTATGTCTCTCATTCTATTAAAAAATTGCAATAGGGACTCCCTGCGGGTCCATCACCTTTGATTGAACTTACCCTCAGGGGTTCATGAGGATGTCTATGAGCCTGTGGCCCTCCATGAGACCCAGGGACCCCTTAGATGCTTCTTTTTCATCGTATGATGTGACATGATCCCCCTTCACTCCCTCGCCATGGATGAGGTAGGGTACAGGGTCATGTACATGTGTCCTTACCTCCACAGGGGTGGGGTGGTCCGGGAGCACGGCTATCCTGTGTTCATACTCGGTTATCCTGTCAAGGACCGGCCCCAGCACCAGTCTGTCAATGTTCTCTATGGCCCTTATCTTCTCCTCAAGGTCCCCTGCATGGCCTGCCTCGTCGGGTGCCTCAACGTGGATGTAGAGGAAGTCGTATTCCTCAAGGGCATCTGCAGCGTACCTTCCCTTGGCCCGGTAGTCTGTATCGATGTAACCTGTGGCACCGGGCACCTCAATGTTATCCAGTCCCGCGTATATGCCAAGGCCCTTTATGAGGTCAACAGCCGTGATGGTGGCCCCCCTTAACCCGTACCTCTCCGTTAATGGCTCCATTGAGGGCCTTGGTCCCTGGCCCCAGAGCCAGATCATGGTGGCCCTCCTCTTACCCTCTGATTTCCGTTTAAGGTTCACCTCATGGGATTCCAGGATCTTTCTTGATGATGTCATGAGTTCCCTTATGTGGAGGGCCTCCTCTGATCCTTGAGGGAGGTGTTCATCAACGGCCTCCCCGACGATGTCATGGGGTGGATAGGTCCTTACATCCCTGTACCCCCTTCCGGGTATTACGAAGAGGTTCCTGTAGCTTACACCGGGGTAGAACCTTCCAGGGGTTTCAAGGTGCTGGTTGAGGGCCTCGATGAGCCTTGTGGCGTCTGATGTTTCTATGTGGCCTGCATTGAAGTCATTTATAACCCCATCAGCGTTTATGAGGTTGCAGCGGAATGCCACGTCCTCATCAGAGAGCTCAACACCTATACTTGCAGCTTCAAGGGGCCCCCTCCCTGTGTAGTATCTTTCAGGGTCGTATCCCATTATGCTCAGGTTCGCAACGTCTGAACCTGCCTCCATACCATCAGGGACCGTTTTAAGGAGTCCGCAGGACCCTCCTGCTGCAAGTGAGTCCATGTTCGGTTTATCAGCCACCTGGAGTGGTGTTCTGCCGTCAAGTTCATCCAGCGGGTAATCTGCCATTCCATCTCCAACGAGAATAACATGCTTCATCGGTATCACTGCCATTACAGAAAACGAATAATATACTATGGGCCCTTTCAGAGCCCCCTGTTTCTCCATATGCTCACAGCGTCTGTCAGCATTGCAGAGGCCGTCTCAAGGGATCCTGCCCCCCTGCCAACCGCGGTGACCTCACCTGCAAGGTCTGTCCTGAGGGTTGCCATGTTGAGTGTCCCGTCAACCGCGTAGGGTGAACCCGTCCTCACGAGCCTGGGTCCCACCTCCAGTTTCTCACCTGATACCTCTGCAATGAGCTTTATCATGTAGCCGTCCTGGGCTGCCAGTTCAATCGCCTCTGGTGTTATGCCTGTTATCCCCTCAACCCTGACATCCCTGAGGGTGCATGGCCTTCCAAGTATTGCGTTGGCAAGTATAACAGCTTTACAGGCAGCATCAGTGCCTTCAACGTCCTGAGCAGGGTTTGTCTCTGCTATTCCAAGCTCCTGGGCCTCGAGGAGGGCCTGTTCATAGGATGAACCCTCTGACGCCATCCTTGAGAGGATGAAGTTGGTTGTGCCGTTAAGTATGCCTATTATGGACTCAACGGTGCATGATGAGAGGGTGTCCCTTGCAAGGTTTATGATGGGCATCGCACCCCCTACAGAGGCCTCGAATCTGAGTTCAACACCCTTCTCGGCGGCCGCCTCCATCAGTTCAGAGTAGAAGAGGGCCAGGTGCCCCTTGTTTGATGTTATAACATGCTTCTCCTCATTCATGGCCTCTAATAGGAGGGATCTTCCTGGTTCACCATCGGTTATGCTGGTGGGTGTTGCCTCAACAAGGCAGTCGTATTCTGCCTCATGGAGGAGTTCAAGGCCCGTCATGCCCTCAACCGCCGATGGGTGGTCCGCTATTCTGCCGGTGGCCTTCTTCTGTTCAAGGATTTCCCCTGCATCAAGGCCCCCCGGACTGTAGAGGGCGCCTGATGAGTCCGCTACACCCGTGAATCTGATTTCAAGGCCGTACTTCTCCATGAGGTGCTTTCTTTTAAGCTGGACGGCGCGGAGGAAACCCTGACCGACTGCTCCAACCCCCACTAGACACACATCCATATTATCACACCTCACCTATAACCAGGAGTTTCCTCTCCCTGGCTATGCCCTGTATCCTTTCAAGTACCGTGTCCCTTGACCCGTGGTCTGCCTCAACGGTTATCCTTGCAGCTGATCCACCCTTCTCTGATATCTTCAGTGATAGGTCGGATACCGTGGCGCCTTCCAGGCTGTTTATGGAGTTAACTGTCTCCTGAAGGTCGCCCTCACCCAGGTCGCCTATGAGGATGGTTGTGAACTTCTCCTTGAGGGGGACTCCATCCATCTCTATTATATTCACGCCCCTCTCCCTGAGTTTGCTGACTGCAAGGTCAAGGGTCTCCTTATCACCCTCCACCGTGAGCTGCACAGGGACCACCGGACCGTATTCACGGTCCCTCTCATGTATAACCGTGACTATATTCGCACCTGAACTTCCCAGGGGCTCCAGGACCGATACGAGCTGCCCTGGAACGTCCCGAAGTTCAATTACAAGGTTCAAACGCATCAGAAACACCTACTGGGTCCATTCACCCCTCTCAACCACTATGTTACCGTCCTCATCAACAGGGGCGTTTCTGAGGATCTTCTCGGGGTTGAATTTTTCAACCCTGTCCTCCTTTGTCCTGTTAAGGTTATCCACGATGTAGTATGTCTCTTCAAGTTCAGGCACGCCTTCAAGGGCCTTTGAAAATTCTTCAAGTATCTTCTCAGCCTCTTTCTCTATCTTCATTGCCAACGCCTCTAAAACTCCATGATAGGTTATCTCCTGATAAACATCAGATATCCCATAAAGGTTATCATGACTGGATCATTATGAACCTTATATCTGCAACAAGAAATATAAAATATGGGGTTATGCTCAGGTCATCCTGTGGTGGGGAGAGCGATATGGAAGATGGGTCTTCCAGCATCAGAATGACCATCTTCCATAAAAAATGACTCTAAATCGTAGAAAAAGAATATTCCCTGCACCCTACCGGTTGCTTTCGCGAGTCCCCATGAGTTTCTCCATGAAGGATTCATGGTCGAATTCCGGCAGGACCTTCCTCCTGAGTATCCTGTCTATCCCTGAACCATACTGGGCCGCCTTCTTAGGCCTCATGGCTATGTACTCAGGAACCCCCAGTTCAAGGGCCGCTTCCCTGAGTATCCTCTTTCTCAGCTCATCCCCAGGGCCCAGTATCCTGTAACTGATGGGTATGCTCACCGCAAGTCCTATAACCTCCAGGTCAAGGAAGGGCACCCTGAGCTCCATGGAGTTTGCCATTGCAGCCGCATCATCCCTCTCAAGGTTCACATGGTATATGTTTTCAAGGTCATGGATGAGGGCCTCCTCCAGTTTCCCCTCCTCAAGGAGGCGCCTGTAGCGGTGGTAACCTGCAAAGAGTTCATCTGCCCCCTGACCAGAGAACATGACCCTGTAGCCCTCAGAGGACGCCCTCCCTGATGCAATGTAGAGGGGCATGGCAACCCCTATCTTCATGACACTGTACTCCTCGATGGCTGTAAGGACACCCGGGAGGGCCTCCCTGATCGTCTCCTCGTCTACTTCAATTATCTCAAGGTCCAGCTTGAGGTCATCTGCAGCCCTTGAGGCGAATTCAAGGTCCCCTGCCCCCCTGGTGCCCACCGCGTAGAGCCTGATGTCCAGGTGTTCCTTGAGGAGGACGGCGAGCATTGTGCTGTCAACGCCCCCGGAGAATACCATGGCTGCCCTGTCAAGTCCCCGGGTCCTCTTCTCAACCGCGGATCTTAGCCTTGCTATGAGTTCATCCCTGAGCTCATCATATCCTGCCCTGAGGGGTTCTGGTTCAGGTAACCCCCTAAGCCTGACTTCCCTGCCATTTATGAGTGCGTGCCCTGGTTTAAGTGTCCCCACATCCCCCAGGCCTATCCTCCAGAGGGCCTTCTTCTCGGAGGCAAAGGCCTCTCCTGAATGGTGGAGTGGCTTAACACCCACAGGGTCGCGTACCAGTGCAAGGTTTTCACCGTCATAGTAGGCGAAGGCGTAGTCCCCGTCTATGGTGTTAACCGTGGATCTGAGGACCTCCTCCATGTCGCCCTCCTGTTCCTCGATGAGTTTCAGGAGCACCTCTGCATCGGATCCTTCACCATGGAGTTCCCTGTGGTTGTAGATTTCCCCGTTGAAGACCAGGACCCCCCTTCCAGTTACCGGCTGGGGTCCGCCGATTATTGAGAGGAGGTTGTGGCTCAGGGCAACGTCCCCTGTGACCGGCGCTTCCAACACCTCCTCCCCTGCAGGGGTGGTTATCCTTACCCTGCCGTCATGGTAGATGCCTGATGCGTCGGGTCCCCTGTGTTTCTGGGCTGCCAGCATCTTCTCCACGAGTTTCTCTGCTCCGGGGCCCCTGTAACCTGCGATTCCGCACATTCTCTTCACTGCTGAGTTTAAGCTACCTTTTCACCGGCTTCGGGTCCTGGTTTCACTGAGTATATCTCCTCCACCTTCATGAGGATGGCTGATTTTGGTTCCAGTTCTGTCATTACGTTCTGGGCCCATTCAACAACCATGTCGAAGTATTTCCCTGATTTGAATATTTCAACGGTTCCCTTGAACTGGTAGGGGCATTCCCTGGCATTTTGGGGTATCAGTGCTATTCTGGGGTTTTCATGGAGGTTCCTGATGGTCTTCTTCATGTAGTTATCTGCGATGAGGATTGTCCTGTCATCGAGGGGCCTTGCGAATCCTATTGGCACAACGTTGGGTGTGCCCTCCTCATCTGCAGTTGCAACAAAAACAAGTTCTTTTTCCACTGCATCCATCATCTCCTGAGTCATCATGGTATTCACCGTTTATGGGTATCTTGAAATGGATAGATAAACCTTAACCCCATGTTAATCGACCATTTTATGTAATCAGAAGTTCCTGTAATTGGAGGGTTTAAATCAATTAAAAATGCCAATTAAATGTTGTGATGGATTTGAATGTATTTATAAGGCATTATAGGGCCTTAAAATTACTTTAAATCCGCTGGTGTGGTTCATGCCAGTTTATCGGTGTTTTGATTCCTTCTTATGCCCTGCAGAATTGATCCCTATCCTCGAAATAGGATCTGGAGAAGCTTATATAATCTTTAATGACATGGATAGAGCCTTTATGGTTAAAATAAAATCTGATAAAGCCCCTATATTGAAAAATGACATGGAACATGGATATCCTTTATCCATCAGGATGAAAAGCTCTAATAGTGCTTATTTTGATTTAAAAAGCTCAAATATTGTTTTTTTTCGGTTAAATAAATCGTAATATTTATATATTGGTTCGAATTCAAGTTTTAGTGTCACAGTGATACTGTCACTGTGGATTGGAGGCGGTAAAATTTCGGTAGATATGAGAAGATCCGTATGCATGCTCCTTGCATGCATACTTCTCATAAATTTGAGTTCAGCAGGCTATGCAGTAAATTCAGATGAAAACACAGCACCCGTGGCAGATGAAGATGAGTTGGCGGCGGAAGACTCTGCAGGATTTCAGAGCACGATAAACCAGACCGATACACTCCTGAGTGAAGAATCGAGTTCAGGAACCGTATCAGAGAGTCTGATGGAGAGTAGAGAAGGTAATTCAGGACCCACATCAGAGGACACTGCAAAGACTGAGAACGGTGATTTAGCACCCTGTGAAGTTAAATGTGAGACCGATTGTTCTATAAATGATTCTGAGGACAGTGAAGAGTACGGTGACAATTCAGGTACCCTCTATGAGGCTGCCGGTGGCACGGTTATAACCCAGGAGGCTGTCCTTTTAGCTGCAGCTTCACTAAAAACGTACATCGAATCCAGTGGAAAGTTGCCATCAACGGTGACCGTTGGAGGACAGGTCCTGACCGTGGACCAGTTCATGGACCTCATGCTCAAAACACTCCTGAGGATCTCAGGGACAGCAACAGCACTCACGGTAAGAACAGTTCAGACAGCACCCAACCCATCAGGAACAGCAACAGGAACACTCCAGAAAACAGCATACCTCGACCTGGCAAAGAACGTGCTAAACTTCATCAACACCAACAACAGAGCACCCAACTACATCACAGCAGGAATAGGAAAAATATCCTACCAGAGCTTCATACACGCAATATCAAAGATCCTCACCTTCCACCAGACCAACAAAAGACTCCCAAACTACGTAACAGTACAGAGAATCACATCGGCGATAACACCTGCTCCGGTTAGCGGTTCAGTAACCCAGGAGGCTGTCCTTTTAGCTGCAGCTTCACTAAAAACGTACATCGAATCCAGTGGAAAGTTGCCATCAACGGTGACCGTTGGAGGACAGGTCCTGACCGTGGACCAGTTCATGGACCTCATGCTCAAAACACTCCTGAGGATCTCAGGGACAGCAACAGCACTCACGGTAAGAACAGTTCAGACAGCACCCAACCCATCAGGAACAGCAACAGGAACACTCCAGAAAACAGCATACCTCGACCTGGCAAAGAACGTGCTAAACTTCATCAACACCAACAACAGAGCACCCAACTACATCACAGCAGGAATAGGAAAAATATCCTACCAGAGCTTCATACACGCAATATCAAAGATCCTCACCTTCCACCAGACCAACAAAAGACTCCCAAACTACGTAACAGTACAGAGAATCACATCAACATCACCACCAGCTTCACTGGAAACAAGGCGGGAGAATGATCCATATAATGGTGAGGGCCTATCAGGCTACCTTGTTGCAACAGCGAACTGTCAGGTGAATGATTCAACAATCAGATCCCTTGCAGCTAACCTCACGGCGGGACTTAGCAGTGCATGGGATAAGGCAACAGCAATCTTCAACTGGGTCAGGGATAAGGTCAGCTACAGCTTCTACTACAACACAAGGTACGGTGCTGTAAATACCCTCAAATACAGGACAGGTAACTGTGTGGACCAGACTCACCTCCTTATAGCCCTGTTCAGGGCTGCGGGTCTGGCTGCAAGGTACGTCCACGGTACATGTACCTTCAACTCAGGTAACACCTATGGACATGTCTGGGCACAGGTACTTGTAGGGGATACATGGTACGCCGCTGACCCCACAAGTTCAAGTAACAGCCTGGGAGCTGTGAGAAACTGGAATACTGCAACAGCAAAGATAAGGGGAAAATACGCAAGTCTCCCCTTCTAGTGGTTCATTCAACCACTTTTTATTTTTTTAGAGTTTCAGGATCTGAACCATAAAGGACAAAAAATCACATCCTCCCTGCAAGGAGACTGTTTACTATAACAAAGAGGGATAATCCCACGTCACCTGCAGCCACGGCAAGCCAGAGGGGTACGAATCCCAGGATGGAGAAAACTGCAAGTGATAATTTGACGGTTACCGTGATTCCAGTGTTTAATTTCACCGTGCGGATTGTTCTCCTGCTTAGGTCAATGAGTTCATCTATCCTTTCAAGGTCATCCTCAACAAGGGTTACATCCGCAGTTTCAAGGGCAACATCGGATCCCCGAACACCCATGGCTATACCCACATCTGCAGCTGCAAGTGCCGGTGCATCATTAACACCATCACCTACCATTGCAACAGTACCCCTGGAGGCCATTTCATTGATTATCCTCATCTTATCCTCAGGAAATAGCCCTGCCCTGTAATCTCTGATACCTGCTCCTGATGCAATCTCAGATGCGACACCCTCATGGTCACCTGTAACCATCATGGTCTCTATCCCCTTCTCCCCCAGTTTTTCCATGACACGAGGTGCCGAGTCCCTCAGCTGATCGCCCAGGGTGATCCTTCCCATGATTCCATCCTCATCGGCAAGGAGTACGGTGGTGCCCTTTCCATCTGATCCTTCATTGAAGAGCTCTGGGCTTCCAATGGTGTAGGTCCTTCCATTGATCCTTCCTGAAACACCCCTCCCCTTAACCGACCTGAATTCATCCACTTCATCTGTTTCTCCAGTGTATGCCCCTTTGATGGCCTCTGCGATTGGATGGGATGATCTGCTCTCAAGGGATGCTGCGATCCTGAGGATCTCCTCTGACCTCTCGCCGGGTTCAACAGAAAGCACCTCAAAGCTACCCTCTGTAAGTGTACCTGTCTTATCAAAGAGTACCGTGTTAACTGAGGCCATCTTCTCAAGGAACTCGGATCCCTTGACCAGTATACCCCTTCCTGCGGCTGATGTCATCCCTGAGACCATGGCAACAGGTGTTGATATCAGGAGGGCGCATGGACAGGATATCACCAGGAGCACCAGTGCCCTGTATATCCACTCCATGGGGTTATAGCCGAGTATGATGGGTACTGCTGCCGTTAGAACTGCAAGGACCATGACAGCCGGGGTGTATATGGATGCGAACCTTTCAATGAACTTCTCCCTCCTGGATCTCCTCAGTGCTGATCTCCTCACTGTTTCAATCACCCTTGAGAGTATGGTGTTCCTTGAGGTCCTTGTAACCTCAATTTCAAGGTAGCCGTCAAGGTTCTGCGTCCCTGCGAATACCTCATCACCCTCCCCTTTTTTAACCGGTATGGATTCTCCTGTTATGTTTGACTGATCAACCCTTGAGGTTCCCCTTATGATGATGCCGTCCAGGGGTATTGAGTCACCGCCCCTTACAGCGATAACGTCCCCCTTCCTGACCTCATCAATACTCCTTGTCCCTTCAGCTCCGTCCTCAATGACCCGGGCCTCTGCTGGCCTTAATCTTATGAGGGACTCCACCGACCTTTCTGACCTTTCACCGGCGTATTCCTCCAGGTACTCTGCAAGGTAGAAGAGGACGGTTACGAGGGCTGCCTCGGCGTAATCCCCGAGGAGTATGGCGCCGATGACCGCCACCGTCATGAGGAAGTCTACGCTGAACCTTCCATGCCTCAGGGACCTGAATGCACCCCTGAATATGCTGTAGCCAGATACTGCAACCGCAAGGAGGAGGGGGATGATGTAGAGGCTACTGTCAGTAAACTGCATGTAAATCCCTCCTGCAAGGAGGGCTGCTGAGATTAAAAGAACCTTTCTGCTTTTTCCGCTGTGGTAACATTCACTGCATTCACAGCCCATACACATCACCTGAACATATGAATACATATTCATATGTATTCATGATTTATAAATCTTTATGATGTGACAGGGGGATTGCTCCAGGAAAAATGGTGAAAAAAGAAGAGGACCGGTAATTGAAAGAAAAAAAGGATTACTTCCTTGCCCTCGCAATCTTCCTTGCAATGACAAGTTCACCTATGGCTATAAGGCCGACGAAGAACTTCTCAAGGCCCCCCGTAGCCCATATAGCCTCCCCGAAGGTTGAATTCTTTATCCTTTCCTCATACTCCGCCGGCTTTATCCTTTTACCTGTGCGCCTGCGGGTGATTATTGCGGCTGCCTCCATGAGCTCATCCCAGCTCACACCCTTGAGTTCCTGGTTCATGGCCTCGAATATCTTTGAGACCTTGATCTCATAGAGCTGTGATAGTGTCTCCACAATATCAAAGGACCTGACAACCCCCACCACGCGGCCATCATCATCAAGGACAGGTATGCTCACAAGCTTGTTATGGGCGGTTTCAAGGACAGCGAGCCTTGCAGGGTCGTTCTCATTGACATAAACGATCTCCTCTGTGGGGTGCATGATGTCTGATACACTCTCAAGTCCATCCCGCAGGCCCCTCATAACATCAAAGCTTGTAACCCATCCAACAAGTTTCATGTCATCATCCACAACCGGTGTTGTGAACTTCCTTGTCTTCTCCATCTTCATGGAGACATCAACAACCTTATCCCCGGCGGAGACAACTATAAACTCCTTATCCATAATCTCCTTAACTTTCATCTGACAACCTCTCCAGTTTCAGTGCTGCCACGGGACATTTAGTGGAACAGACCTCGCAGAGTATACATTTCTCATCATCAACCACAACTTCTCCATCCTCAAGCCTTATGGCTCCGGTTGGACAGTTCTCCTCACACACCAGACACTCCACACAGGCATCCTGATCCACAAGCAGCCTCTTTGTCTTCAGAACCGGGCCCAGTTCCCTTTCAAGTTCAACGGCATCAGAGGGGCACACATTCACACATGCACCGCAGCCAATGCAGATTGACTCATCAACGGTTGCCCTGTCCTCCCCCAGCTCTATGGCGCCTGTGGGGCAGAAACGGGTGCATGTACCGCAGAGGGTGCACCTGTCTGTAACCTCTATCTCCTTCATGCGGAGCTTCCTGTGGGGTATCTTCAGGTACTCAAGGTCGTATTTAACCTCATCATCGATGCTGGCAGTGCTCTCAACAACGTTTATGCATCTTATGGGGCATGTCTGGGCGCAGATCTCGCACCTGACGCAGTTATCAAGTATCCTTGCAGCCCTGTGGGCATCTGAATCTGCAATTGCATCAACCGGGCACTCCTCAACACAGAGATTGCACCTTACACACTTGGGTGTTATGTCTATGAATTTATCACGAACACTGCACCTGTCGATTTCAATGTCAGCCGCCTCGGCTCTGTCCTCAAGGTCCATTGATTTCAGTGCAATATCCCTCTGGAGGTCCTCCAGTTTCTTCCTGAAAATAATATCCATGATACAACCCCTAAAGTATTATTTTACCAAGCCATTTAAATTATTTACTTAACCATCATCCACCGCATACTCCTCAAGGACCCTCAGGGCCTCCTGGCCTGGAAGTGACCCTGTGGCACCGTAACCCTGGATGCACCTTGACGCCAGGTAGTTGCCGAACCGGCAGGAAACCTCAAGGCCATGGCCCTTCATCCATGCGTAGAGGAAGCCTGCGTTGAAGGCATCCCCTGCACCGGTACTGTCCCTGCATTTAACCTTCAGGGCGGGTACATGGACCTCCCTGCCGTTCCAGGCACGGACGCCGCCGGCACCCATCTTCATCACCACCATGTCAGGTCCAAGTTCCTCTGCAGCCCTGGCAGGGTCTGTGTGCCCGGTCATGATTTCAAGTTCCCTCTGGTTTGTCAGGAGGATGTCCGTGCCTTCAAGGATGCCGGATATCTCCCTGGACCTCACCGCATAGAGGTGGCCCGGATCCAGGCTCACGGTGACGGATCCATCTATGACCTCAAGGACCTCCCTCTGCACCCTTAAGCCTTCACCTGCAAAGGAGGTGAGGTGCAGGAGCCTGGTTTCAAGGGCCTCATCAGGGATCTCATGGAGCCTGAGTGAATCATTGACCCCAGGGTCCACGTAGAGGGCCCTGCTGCCCTCAGGGTCAACGAAGCCCATGACGCGGCCGCTTCTACCCGACCCTGAGACCGCAACATGGTCCGCCACCCCCTCTGATCTGAGGTTCTCCCTCAGTAGGGCTCCCTCCCTGTCATCTGAAACCTTACCAGTGCATGCAGTCCTCATACCCAGCCTTGAGAGTCCTATTATGGTGTTTGCTGCCGACCCGCCGCAGGACTCTATGAACCCGCTTACAAAGGTTTCCTCGTCGGGTCCCGCGATCCTGTCGACCATGTGCAGCTGGTCCATGTTAAGGGCTCCGAGGCCCGTGGCATCGAACTTCATCAGAAGACACCGTGGAGGTCTATCCTGTAATCACCAAGCTTGCCACCATAGTTTCCTGCAGACACCCTGATAACGTCCTCGTGGCGGCACACCGCCTCTATACCTGCCCTCATGGCCTCTTTGAGGGACTCCATGGTAAGGCCGTTTATCACTATCTCAGGTATGTAAGCCACCCCCTCAGGGACCCTTGATTCATCGCCGAGCCTCTCCCTAAGGCTGGGACAGTAGGGGTGGTTGGTTGTTGGTCCTATCCATGGATAGCTTGTCTCTGGCTTTGAAGCTGCTGAGCAGATATCGAATGGTGTTACCACACCTTCAACATCTTCTATGGCCTTTAAAGCGTCTCTACCTGCCTCGAGGACCGTGTCCGGCTTGGTGCACATGTACCAGAAGTTGGCGCCCATGATGGCATCGGCATAGCCTAGCCTTGATTCTATCTTAAAGTCAGGGACGGCTATGGGTACATTTATCATTTCCCTCCCATTGAACTCCTCTATCCATTCATAGCCATCTCCACAGTGACCCACATGCTTCATCATGTCCATGTATCCGTCGGGGTCCGGTGTGGAGCTGTAGAGTGCTGTGAATGGCTTGACAAGTATGTCCTGCCTTATACGGTATGATAGTTCAACCTGAAACTTTTCCATGTCATCAAGGGCATAGTAGAACTGCAGAACCGCGCCGGGCCTTCCGTCGGGTGTTTCATCTTCATCCAGGAATGCCTCGACACCTCCTTCAACCCTTCCTATGACGGCTCCTGGTGTTGCTGTTGCATCAAAGGCCGCCCTCCTCACCGTCCCGGTGTCCCGGGCCGTTACCGTGGCCCTGACGCACCTGCCGTGGAAGGCCTCTGAGAACGTATCCTCAATTAAAGTACCGTTAATCTCCATGAACACCACCAGATATCATCAATAACTCAACAGGGTCACCGTTAATCTCCATGATAACCGCCGGGGGATACCTCCAGAAACCTATTAGAGTATCAGTCTCCATACCTGTAACTCCTTAAAGGTTAATTTCATCCAAGGGAGCCGACATCCTCTCCACGTATACCCATCCTCATATCAAGGCTGTCCTCAAGGAGTTCATCAGGATCATCTATGATGGCTATCACAGGGTAACTGTCCCTGAAGAGCTCCCTGAATTTATCCGCGACCCTGAAGTCAAGTCTGAATGATTCCAGGGCCCTTTCAGGGTTTTCAGTGTAGGCCTTAACGAATTCTATTATGTATTCCCTTCCAAACCTTGAGTGGAGGTCCAGTAGGGGCATGAGGGCCCTTGAATCATCTGATATGACAGCTATCTCGGCCTCCCTCAGGGCGAAGCGGTTCCCGTTGAAGGAAACCGAGAGGCCCCTGCCTTTGAGTTCCCTGAGGGGTTCAACGTCTGTTATGCTGTCACCGACGTACATGGCGGCCTCCTGGTTAAGTCCCAGTTCATCGAGGATCTCCATGAGGGCGAGTCTTTTGCCCTCACCACCAACGGTCCTGACACCGTCAAGTATGCCCCCTATCTCCATTTTCGGTATGATCTGGAAGAATATCTCGTCAAGTAACTCGAAGTCCCCCTCTATAACATCCTCCCTTAACCTGAAAAGCCTCCTCCTTTCATCCTCACTGATTTCTGTGTTGAGGCTGAGGCGTGTGTAGTATGCGTTCTCGAGGGGGAAGCCCGTTGCCCTGCAGAGGGCCTCTATGTAGTGCCTGTAGCTTGTGCTTACGATGTAGGATGGCATGAGCCTCTGTGCAATTCCAAGGAAGTCCGCTGCTCCCGGGACCAGTTTAAGGGTTTTTTCTGAGAACTCTATGAGCTTCTCATCCGTGACTCCGTAGGCTACAAGGAAGGGTACTATGAGTTTCAGGGTGTCCCCTGCATTGTATCCTGGCCTTTTAATCTCATCTGCAAGGATATCATCGAATTCACTGACCTTCCTGAAGAACCTGTCACCATCGGGTATGAAGGTAGCGGCGGCCTCATAGGCGTTGTCATTGAGGGATACCGGTCCCTCACAGTCTGTGACAAAAACCCTGCTCATAGGCTCCCCTCCCCAGGGATGAATTCCATGTTAACCCTATTCATCGGCTTCACCCTCCAGGTCAAGTTTTATGGCTGTTACAGGGCATATGTCCTGGCATTCACCGCAGAGTATGCATTTTTCATCATCAACCTCCACCTCATCATTGAGGCTCATTGCATCAACAGGGCAGTGGTTCACGCATACACCGCACTTCTGGCAGACCACATGGTCCACATCAACACTTCCCCTGCGGGGCCCCCTGAGGATGCGTCTTTCAAGGAGTATTCTACCATCCCTAACCCTGAACCCTTCCTCGGTGAGTTCGATGGCATCCACGGGGCAGACTCCTGTGCAGAAACCGCAGAATACACATCCATCATGTATCTTCACGGGTGCGGGTTTAAGGGGTTCAATAACATCAACCGGGCACTCCTGGACGCAGAGTCCGCATCCTATGCAGCGGTCATCAAGGACCCTGACCCTCCTTGTGGGCTTGGTGAATTCTATTATATGGTTGAGCTGTAGTACCTCAAGGTTTGAGTCAACCAGTTCCTCAATCCCGTCCATTATCTCATCAGTGACATCCACACTGAACCGGGGTTCATCCCTGGCATGGTTCCTTTTAATGGCCCTTAAAACTGAATCTATCCTTGCAAGGTTCCTTACCAGTTTCTCGGATTCCCTTTCAAGTATTTCCCCTGCTATCTC
Source organism: Methanothermobacter sp. THM-1 (assembly GCF_009914355.1). NCBI lineage: Archaea > Methanobacteriati > Methanobacteriota > Methanobacteria > Methanobacteriales > Methanobacteriaceae > Methanothermobacter > Methanothermobacter sp. THM-1. The sequence goes on along the minus strand of NZ_CP044013.1, from coordinate 698,736 downwards.
CATGTTGTTTATCTTTGAGAAGTTCTCATAGGCCCTCTTCCTTGATGAGTATTTTATGGCAGCTGATGGGCAGACATCCATGCACTCCTCGCACCTTGCACAGTAGGATGGGTTTATGTAGGGCAGCTTGTTTATCTTACCCACATTTATAGCCCCCCTGGACGGGCAGACCCTGGTACATGTCATGCAGCCTATGCAGTCCTTCTGGTTGACCACTATGGCCTTTCCACCTGCAACTGAGCGTGGGAGTATCTCCCCGTACTTTATGGCCTCTGTGGGGCATGCCCTTGCACAGTATCCGCAGCGGACGCATTTATCCTCATCTATCTCACTGTGGACCCCTGTTTCGCCCGTTGATGCCAGGTGTATGGCTCCGGTCCTGCATGCGGAGACACATGCACCGCAGCCGCGGCATATCTTCGGGTTTATTACTGGTATGTTCTCCCTTATGGGTTCTGCCAGGGTCGTCCTCATGGTTATTGCATCGTAGGGGCATGCCTCCCTGCAGAGGACGCAACCGAAGCATTTATCATCTATTTCTATCTCACCGGTGTCGGGGTCCATGTGTATGGCGTCCACCGGGCAGGAGTTGAGGCATGGTTTTTCCCTGCATTCCCTGCACTTCTCATGGTCAATCTCATAGTCAACTTCAACTTCCCTGAGGGGTTTCACGGGTCTTGCTGCAGCTGGAATGTTATCATCTCCTCATGGCTTTACAGGGAGGGCCGCTGGTTTCACGGTTATCTTTATTATCTCCTGTCCATTTGACTCATCTATAAGGAACCTTGCAACATAGTAGCCTGCAACACCGAAGGGGCATGTCTGGTAGCATGTGCTGCATCTGAGGCATTTTTCAGGGTCCCTGACAACTCCCTCCTCAGAGTAGGTTATGGCCCCTGATGGGCATTCACCGACACAGAGGCGGCACTGGACGCACTTCTCGGGGCTCCAGGTTATGATCCTCATCTTGAGTCTGTCGGTGATCTTCTCAAGGAGGTCCCTGACTATCTCCTCATCTGGGAGGATGCTGAGGGCCTCCTCAAGGAGGGGTCCCATGGGATAGTTCATCCTGTAGATGTCCCCGGCCTCAAGTCTCTTTATATCCTCCTCCCTCTCCTCGATTGCAGACTCAAGGGTGTTGACCGCAAGGTTTATAACCATCTTCTGTTCCTCAACATAGGCCACGTGTATCCTCTTGAGGGCCCCCTTCACCGGGCACTTTTCAAGGCATTCACCGCAGGCTATGCACCTGCTCTGGTCCACCTCAACACGGCCGTCCTCCTCAATGATGGCATCCACCGGGCATGCCTTCATGCACTTCCTGCACCTTATGCAGAGGTAGTCGTCGATGACATAGAGTTCCTCTGATGGGACTATGGTGAACTCCTCCCTTATGGTGTGGTTCTCTCCACACTCAAGGGTCTTGGGGTCTGTGGGGCAGACCTCGGCGCAGAAGCCGCAGCGGATACAGGCACCCTTTACTATGACTGGGTAGGTGAACCCCTCCGAGGTCTCTGTGTCCTTATCACGGACAAGTTTTATGGCCCCTGGGGCAGGGCAGGCGGCTGTGCATGCACCGCAGCCTATACAGTATTCCCTGTTCACCGTGGGGAAGTCCCTGAATCTTTCAGGTTTCTCAAGGATTTCCTTTTCTGTGTGTGCATTGGCAAACTTCTCTGCCCATGATTTACGGGCGAACTCGTACAGATACCATATTACAGAAGACATAGGACATCAACATGAATGTTTTTTAGAGGAGTATCTCCCTCTCTCCCTTCTCTTCATCTATAACCATGACCCGCTCTGCGCAGGCTATGCATGGATCGGCGCTGGCATAGGTTGCAACTGCATCGGCCACCGTTGCAACGTCCCTCAGCATGTACCTAGCGCAGGCATCAATGTTCATGATGCTGGGCGTCCTGATGGAGATGTTCTTTATGAGGTTACCGTTAGTCTCGATCATGTAGGCCACCTCACCCCTGGGGGCCTCGTTTCTCCATTCACCGTAGCCTGAACCGATATCCACCTTCTTCCTCACCGGACCCTCGGGGATGTTATCTATGATCTGTTTTATGAGGTCCGCCGAGACCCTGATCTCATCGAAGCGGTTCATGACCCTTGCGAAATTGTCACCCTCGTCCCTCCAGACGGTCCTGAAGTCCAGGTGGTCCCTGTAGGTGGGGTGGTCCTCCCTGAAGTCGTACCTTATACCCGAGGCCCTGCCTATGGGCCCCACTGCACGGGCCTTCTCTGCCTCCTCAAGGCTCATGTAACCCACATCCCTTGACCTCAGGCCTATGAGTGGTCCGTGTTCGAACATTTCCACGTAGCGGTCGAATTCCCTCTCCAGGTCAAGGATTATCTTCCTTATCCTTGAGAGGTGGCTCTTGTCTGCATCCATGCGCACACCTCCAACCACGTTCCAGCCCATGTTAACTCTGTTACCTGTCAGGAGTTCGATGGCGTCCATCACAGGCTCCCTGAGGGCAAGCATGTACATGAACATGGTCTCATGGTCAAGGGCCTTGAAGTAGGTGGAGTTGGCTATGAGGTGGCTCTGTATCCTGTCAAGTTCATTTGTCAGTGCCCTGAGGAACTGTGCCCTGGGCGGTGCCTCGGTATCGGATATCCTCTCAAAGGCCTCTGCAAAGGTCTGGGTGTGTATGTATGAGCATATACCGCAGACACGCTCGGAGAGGTATATGGCCTTCTGCCAGGTCTTGTTCCTCATAACCCTCTCTATTCCCCTGTGGACGTATCCGTATTCTATCTCTGCTTTAAGAACCCTTTCACCCCTTGTCTTAACCTTCAGCCTTATGGGTTCCTTGTAGCCGGGGTGCATGGGTCCGAGTGGCAGTATCATTTCTTCCTCCCCCTCTCTGCTATCGCACCGGGTGCAACCGCAAGTATTGCCTCCAGGATCTCCGATGGCCGCGGCGGGCAACCCGGCACCTCCGCATCCACGGGTATGAAGTCTGAGACCGGTGCATATACGCTTCCACCCTCCTGGTTGAACACGTCCCCTGAGATGGGGCAGTTACCCAGGGCCACCACGATCTTCGGTTCAGGCGCCTTCCGGTGTATCCTCTGGAGTTTATCCCTCCACTGCTCTGTCACCGCACCGGTTACAAGTATCACATCGGCCTCCCTGGGGTTCTGGTGGACGTATATGCCGTACTGTTCAAGGTCATACCTTGGTGAGAGGAGTGCAAGGACCTCTATGTCACAGCCGTTGCACCCTCCTGTGTTAACAAGACATACATGTATTGAAGTCTTCCTCAGCACACTTTTAAGAGCATCTAACATTTCTTTACCTCTACAAGCACTCTTTATGAATGTGTTATATTTAACTCCTTAAAATCTCATGAAGTTTCTTCTTACCCTCCTCAAGGGCCTCACTGTATTCTGAGCCCTCAAGGACCATCCTGGTTACATCATCCTTCAGGGCCTCGGCTTCCTCCTCGCCCACAATCTCCATGACATCCACGAGCCAGCAGAGCTGCAGGTCGCTGTGGAGGCGCTCCTTTATGCACCTTGGCCTTGCAGACTCAAACCTAGGGTGCAGGGCCTCCAGACCTGACATGTCAAGTTTGTCCATGAGTATGTCCTCAAATTCTTCGGGTTCAATTTCAAGTTCCCATGAGAGGGGCTTTATAACGTCCTCCTGCCAGCGGTAACTTTTAAGTATTCTTTTCTTCATGAGCCTCATGAGTTCGCCTTCATCCATGACTACCACCCCGGAGCCCCTGTTATGATCCACACCATGAGGGCTGCGGCAGCGCCTATCAGTGTCTCGTACCTGCCATAACCTGGCCTCATACCCGCAACCATGGCCACCATGAAGAATCCAAGGGTCCTGAGTATCCCGGTGTAGATCCAGGGGTTTATGAGGATCATCCATCCCGCCACCGCGACTGCAAGGGCCAGGGGGTCTATCCTTTCAGTGACGAATGGTTCCCTGTACTTCCTGTAACTTAGGAGCAGGCCGAGGATGGATCCGGCGATGAATGAAACCGTGTAGATAAGGTATATTTCATACAAGATTATCACCGTGATTAGATGGGTCTGTAAAGGATTATGAAGGATGCCGCAAACATTGCAAGCACCACAAAGAAGGCGGCCCTTTCAAGGTCCTCTGAGATCTCAGAGAAGCCCTCGCGTCCCTGGAATAGCAGGAGCAGTGTGAATATAACTGCGAGTACCGTGACGGGGGCCACCATGATCCGCTGCATTGTGGCTGCAAGGAGGCTTATAATTATCACTCCTCCGGCGACCAGTGATGTGAGTACTGTAAGATCCTTCTCCATTCAGAACACCCCGCAGACAAATTTGATTAATTTATCCATTCAGAACACTCCTCATTAAATTCCATATGATCGCTCATCATGTTACCACCATCAGGACTATTGACCCTGCTATCCCTATGAACGCCAGTATGACCTGTATCGCCACCGAGTGGTTGGGGTTCAGCATGGGTGTCGTTGCATTTATGAATGCCGTGACCCCTGTTATGATCACCATCCCCAGTATATACAGTGGCAGGTTCAGGCCGCCGATGAAGACTGTGAGGAATATCCAGAGGAGCATGTACCATGCTATTGACTCCGAGATCATGAGGTAGCCCCTGAGGACCCCGAAGTGCTCTGTCTCATACCCTGATATTATGTCCTTCCCCTTGGTTATGGAGAAGGGCGAGTAGGGTGCCTTTGAGAGTATGAGGACAAAGAACATCATGGCGGCCAGGGGCATCTGGAAGATAAGAGGTCCGTGGATGTTCTGGTAATTTACGATGTCCCCTATGATCATCGTCCCTGTCTGGAGGTATATTATTGCTAGGACAGCGAAGAGGGGCATTTCGGCTGCAGCAGAGAAGACCGCACGGACGCAGCTGAGTTTACCGTAGGGTGAACCTGATGATGAACCTGCATTGTGTTCAACGATCTTGTGGAGTGCGTAGATCCCGAAGAAGAGGAGGAGGGATCCTCCAAGCACCGGGCCGACTATAACCGCACTTATCCATATACCGCAGAGTGTGGCTGCTATGGCGATGTAGAAGGGCATGGCAGCCGTCCTCGGGAATGAGGACTCCTTGATATAGAACTTCAGGGTGTGCAGCAGGTGCTGTATCACAGGAGGCCCGGGTCTTCTCTGTATCCTTGCCATGACCTTCCTCTGGAATCCCAGAAGAAGGCTGCCTATGAGGAACGCGATTAAAACGTTTATCAGGATGTTTCCCATGAGATTCATTTCATCACCGGTTTCAGTAACCTATAAATGGCTCGTTAACCCTTTCATCTGCCTCTTCCTCTTCAGGTTCAGCCATGGAGAGTATACCCACCGAGAGTATGAAGAGCGGGATCAGGAATATCGCCACACCATAGACCACCCACGGTGCGGGGTCCATGATGAGGGCGTAGATTATCCCTATGGCTGAGATTATGAGTGCCGTTAAACTTCCCGTTCTGAGCCTGTTCATCCATATCACCTTAGAGTCCAGCTATCAGTAAAACCTCAATCGCCCTTACAATCACCAGGAGGGAGCTGAGGTGTATTATAAGTATGAAGGGTGAACCCGGGGTCCTGAACATCTCTGCCTTGGTTGCATAGAAGGGCGCAACCCCGGTCTCACCAACAACCCCCATGAGGATCAGGAGGGTTGCGAATATCATCATGGGGTTTCCTCCCATCCGTGAAAGTTCAAGGAGGCTCAGGGTACCCGATGATCCAAGGACAAGGGCTGCACCGCCAAAGAGGGGGAGTGATGCCATCATTGCTATGAGCCCGTACTGGAATGCCGCGTCAAGGACTTCCACCTGTCTGACCGCGGCAACTATACCTATGTTCACTATACCTATGAGGGTCACGAAGAGGGTGAAGTTGAAGAGGTCCCCTGTTATCATGGCCCCTGCGGTTGCAAGTCCGCAGACGACTGCAAGGAACCGCCTTATCCTAAACTCGGCCCTGTCCACCTCCACCCTCCGGTTCCCCAGGGTGCCGAACTCTGTTTCAACCTGTGTCTCTGTCCTGCTTATGGCTATGAGGAGGGTGAATATGAGTACAGCTGCGAACATGAAGAGGTTGAAGGGTGTGAGGTAGAGGACTATGTCACCCAGGGGTATCTGTCCAAGGAGCTCCCCTCCAAGGCTTGCTATGTCCATCATTCATCACCCCCTGCTTCCATGATCTCCTCCCTTGCAAGGACCCCGATGAGGCCCATCTTGCTGGCGACCTTGATGAGTATCCCGCATCCTGACATGAAGAGGGCCAGGAGCCAGAGCTGGGGGGCTATGAAGAATATCATGAAACCTGCAAGCCAGAGGCACCATGTGATACCTGAAACCCCTGCTATACCGTTCCATTCTATGACCGGCAGTCCCCTGGCCTTCCTGGTTGCGGCGTAGAAGAGGATGCCTGCCCCTGCAACCGCACCTCCTGTGAATCCTGTGAGGAAGACACCGTAGGCTATGAGTACAAGTGCAAGGAAGTTGGGGGCTGTCCTGAAAACTTCAAGCTCCATTGGCAGGTGCGGGAACTCAGGGGCGCCCCTGATCCTCATCTCACGTGATATGAGCACCTCTGAGATGGCCATTATCTCTGCAAGTTCAACAACAAGGCCGGGGAGTATCAGGGCCTCTGCAAGGTCGGTGCCCACAGCCGCCACAATCACCAGCATTGCGATGCCCACTATATCCGTGAGGATTAGGGCGCTGAGGTCGTTCTTCTGGAATGATATCCCCAGGAGTCCTATGAATCCTGCTATGAGTCCTGTGTAGACCGCGGGTGTGAAGAGTGAGAGGGTGAATTCAGGGACCATCATGGTTTCCTCCTCCTTCTGGCTGTGAAGTTGATGGCTACCCATGATGCTATGGTGAAGGCCATCATGAGTATGCTTGACTCAAGGACCGTGTCCAGGCCCCGTGTATAGTAGAGTATCTCATCTATGAGGCCCCCGGGTGATGAGTATATTGATGTCCCGAAGTAGACCGTAAGGTCCCTTATGACTATTGCCAGGGGTGAAAGGTAGGCTGTTATCTTGCCCAGGTTAACCTCAAAGGCGGGGTACTGGGACTTCACATCCGCTGGTTCCTTGAGGGGTTCTCCTCCACGGTCATAGGGTGCAAGGGGGTCCCCGCTGTTTATCTGTTCCTGGGGGGCTGGTCTGGGGTAGAGCTGGTTTTCGTTGAGGCTCATGGGGACCAGGAAGCCCACGAGGAGGAGGAGTCCCAGGGTGACAGCGAATATCCGGGGTATCCTCTTTGGGTTTGCAAGTTCATTGAGTATTCTTCCGAGGTTCATTCCTCCACCCCCATTTCCTCAAGCCTTATAACGGCCCTGAGGAGTATCAGTGTCATTATACTTGTTGCTGCGATGAATGTGAGGAGGGCCAGGGTGTGGTTGTAGGTGAGGAAGATCAGTGAAACTCCGACCGCAGCCACCTCCGTGTTGAGGATCCTCACTATGGGGTCCCTGACCCCTGGTCCCCTGGCTGTTGCAAGGGATCCCAGAATAACCAGTATGGCCCCTGAGTAGAACCATATCTGGGTTTCAAGCAAGGCCCTCACCCCCTCTATGCTGGAAGCAAGGTGTGGTTTCAGGCAATTTCCTCACGCCTCCCTGCCCTTATATCGTTTATCCTCATCACAGCCATCAGGAGTATTATGGTTGATATGGGGTCGAAAAGGGCGGCTGCCATTGCAACGTCAAGGTACCTTGCAGCTGCAAGGACCAGTACGAAGCCCCCCTGGAGGAGGGAGAACATTATTATCTTGTCAAGGGGCTTCGAGAGGAGTATGATCCCCGCAGTGCCCACGAATATTATGAATACTCCTGTGTTTGTAAGGTTAATGAGATCTAACGGGTTCATGATTTTTCACCAGCTGAACAATTAATATGGTCTCAGTCCTCGATAACTATTTCCTCCCCTACACGGTCAAGTGCATGTGCGATTGCATTTGATGTGAGTGTTGAGGCCACGAAGTAAACGGCTGCAAGAACGGCTCCAAAGGGCGTCTTTATGTAGAGGGCTATCATTGCAGATACCCCGAATCCCATTGCGTTGAGGTAAAGCAGCCTTTCAGCCCTGTCCTGGGCTAAGAGTGCCCTTATGGCCATTAGGGCTGTTATTATCCCGGTTATCTGGATCAACATTCATAACACCTTCTATCTGAGGGACGTGTACCTGCCCATTTTTCTGGCTATGGCTCCGAGAAGCCTTGATGATAATCCATGGTTTATTCCCTGGATGGATGTTATGGCGATAACCATCCCTGCAACGAACATCTCCGGTCTCAGTCCTGCAAGGGATGCCAGTCCTATTATAAGGGTTATTGAAAGGGCTCCTGTGGTTCCTGCGTATCCTGGGTCAGCGCAGAGCCTATTACCTATATAGACGAGGAGCGCTGCCACAAGACCGCCCTCGGGCACGCCCATAAGGTAGCATCCCACGGCACCAAGGAGGGTCCCTGCTGATGCATCGGGTGAGCATACTATGTTCCCCTGGAAGAAGCCCCCTGCAAGGTCTCCTCCCCTCTCTTTTATGTCCCTTCCAATATAATCAGCTCCCCTGACACCTGGTTTTTCAGGTAGACCCATCCATGTGTCTATAATTACGAAGTTAAGCCATGATATTACTGCCGCGACTGCAACACCAATCAGTTCATTCATGATGAATCCTCCGGTCTTGGGAATATGTCTTCAAGGAAGTACCTTGTCATTAGGGCTGAGATGGCACCTGCAATGATGCCGAGGTCAATGCCGCCGTAGATGCCTGTGACTCCAAGTTCTATGCATACAGCCATGAGTCCCGCTGCAATCACGGCTGCCGGGAAGATGGCTGATGGTGTCCATGAGTGCCTGGCTGGTCTTTCAGGTACCAGGGGCAGTCCAAGTATCACTGAAATGATTATCGATGAAACAGCGCCTGCAGCGTAACCTGAAAGATATGTAACATGAATAATCATGATAAAAGGATAATAATCCAAGGTATATAAATGTTTTTAAAATCAATTCCCGACTAAAAGGAGTTTTTTAATAAAAATTTTTCTATTTTTAGTAACCATGAAGCTGTACAGGTTAACATTGCACCCCCGTGAACACAGGAGTTTGTAATAATTATTCAATAAAAATGTAATCATTTTTGTGACTATAATCACAATAAACTGTAAGTCCATGTGAATTCACAGTAACCTTCAGGAAGGATGTGGGGGTGGATAGAGATGGGAAGACTGATAAAAACCCTGGTTCCTGCACTCGTTATTTTCTTGTTTTCAACTCCAGTATATGGAGCAACGGCAGTGCAGAATGTCACGGTCACTGTCCCTGAGAGCGTTGAGATAGTGGTGCTCTGGAACGGGACAGAGCAGGGAGACGCATTCACCCTCACAGCCATGGTACAGCCAGGAGGAGACTACATCTGGCAAGGAGGACCCGAAGGACTCCAGATAAAAAGCCTGTCAAACACACCGATAGACCTCTACATAAAAGCCGAAGGAAACCTCCAGGGCCCAGAAACCATACCCATAGAAAACCTGAAATACTCAAACTACGGAATAAACCTCCCTGAAACACCACTAACAACCAGATACACACTCGTAAGGAAAAACTGGACAGCTAAAAAGGAAATTGAAGCCGTGGTCCCGGTGGATATCCACCTCACTGTGCCGCCATTTACAGCCCCCGGAGAGTACAGGGTCAGGGTTTACCATATAGCTGTGAAGTCTGATCAATAAGCAATCAGACTCCTTAAATAGAAACTCATTTATAAAAACACCCAGAAAACACTTAACACCACAACCATATTTGAAAAAACCGCACAGACACCCAGAAAACACTTAACACCACAACCATATTTAATAGAATACATATCTTTAACATTAAAATGTTGAAGGAGAATCACAGGTGAATTTTAAGAAGGAAGCCCTGATACTCATTGCAGGAATATTATCCATGATCTTAATGACAGCACCCCAGTTCCACCTCAGGGTGGCTGGAATCGTAGCTGCTGTGCTTGTAACCGGTTATGGTTTTCTCAGAGTAACCGGCTGGGGCGACACCTTAATAGCACCAATACCCGGAATATTCATAATGGCCCTCAACGCCCTCCTCCTCAACTACACACCCCTGAGGCATCAAAGGGTACTCTATGGCCTCCCAGCCCTCATCATACCCCTCATAATATTGTTGATGCATCTTAAGGGCTCAAGAGATGAGGATGGAAAGGGAAGACCCGGCAGTGCAAGGGAACTTGCAAGGATTGACCGTAAGGATCATGCCACAATGAAGGAAGAACATATTGAAACTGCAGAAGGGGCCCCCATGGACACTGAAGGGCAAACTCCCATGGCAAATGAGGAGGATATAATCAGGCTCCGCATCCCCTCACGGGACCTAATAGTCGCGGCTGTGCTCTCAATGATCCTCCCCCCCATAATCATGGCCATAGACCCTAAGCCCGTTAGGTTCATGCTCCTTATCCCCCTTATAATCTCGGCATCATATGCTCTCCTCTCGGCCCTCATCACAGGGTTCCATGAAAGGAGGAGGCTCCTGAAGTCATTACTAACAGCAGGGATGGCCCTTACACTTACAGTGGCAGCATGCTCCCTGCCAGGGGGATACGGCCACCTATTCCTTGGAATCACCGGTGTGATCTCATCCCTTACAGCCTACATAAGAAGGTCAAGGAGAAGGATAAGGCTTATGGAGTCCCTGAAGAGGAAAGAAGCCGACATCCTTGAAAGGTACGGCATCATTGAAGATGAACCGGTACTTGAAATCCATGGAATTGATGATAAGGAGCTTAAACCAGAGATAAAACCATCCAGAATAAGGAAAACAGCCCTTAAAATGAGGAAGGCCTCTGATACAGGGATTGAAGAGGACCTTAAAAGGGCATTTCCAGGGGATGACTTCTGGAATAAACCCGAAGCCAGGAGCCCAGGGGCGGGGACCTTTTCTGACCTTGCGGTTCTCACAGTTCTAAGCCTTTTAACCCTCATCCTCTCATCCAGCTCACCGTACATGCTGAGGGAGGCCCTTTTCTACATCCAGGCCCTCTTTGTACCCGGTTACATCCTGATGTCCATCCTCGCCCCTGAGAGGCGCCAGATAAGCCTCCCTGAAAGATTGTTCCTGGCCTTCACCGGCAGTATAATCCTGACCTCAGCCCTGGCATTCATCACCGGAAATCCCTTCGCCTTCAAGGCCATCCTGAACAGGGCGCTGACGGGTCTGAGCCTCCTGATGACACCGATCGCATTCATCAGGCGCTGGAGGCTGGGTGAACTCGCCTACACCTGCAGGTTCAGGGGTTTGCCGCGGGGGCTCTCAAGGGACGCGTGGATATCCATTTTCCTTGGGGCCGTGCTCCTCTCACTCGTCACGGTAACCGTCTACATAACCCTGAACCCTGAACCCTCCGAGAGGTTCACAGAGTTCTACATCCTCGGCCCAGGAGGTAAGGCCTACGGTTACCCTGAAAATGTAACGGCAGGTGAGAATGTAGAGCTGATAGTCGGTGTTGTTAACAGGGAATACCGGAACGAGACATATCTCATGTCGGTGAAGATGAGGGGAGATGTTTTAAGGAATGAAACCATAAAGCTGAATGCAGGGGGAAAATGGGAGAGACCCGTGAACTTCACGGTTACAGGGGTCGGTGAAAATCAGAAACTTGAATTCCTGCTTTACAGGTTACCTGCAAAGAAGAAACCCTACAGGTCCCTGTACCTTTTCATCAATGTAAGGTGATAGAATCATGAAGAACATGGACGTTGCTGTAACCGGAGGACTTGGATTCATAGGATCACACCTGACAGACAGGCTCCTTGACCTTGGGAACCATGTCATGGTCATCGATGACCTTTCAACAGGGAGCTACGATAACCTCAGGGACCCCCATCATGAGGACCTTGAGGTTATAGAGGGCAATATAAATGAACTGGACCTTGAGGAGATCCTCAGTGGTAAGGACTTCGTATTCCACCAGGCGGCAATGGCAAGCGTCCCTGAAAGTGTAAGGGACCCTGTGGGGTGTCACAGGGTCAATGCAACAGGCACGCTGAGGCTCCTTGTGGCGGCCCTCAACGCGGGGGTCAGGAGGGTGGTTAACGCCTCAACATCTGCGGTTTACGGGAACAGCACCGAGATGCCATTATCCGAGGATGCAAGGCCAATGCCCCTTTCACCCTACGCCGTCTCCAAGGTCACCGGCGAGTACTACTGCAGCGTTTTCAGGGAATACGGCCTTGAAACGGTTTCACTGAGGTACTTCAACGTCTACGGCCCCAGGCAGAGGCCGGACTCCCAGTACGCTGCCGTCATCCCCAGATTCATAGACGCCCTCCTCAAGGGGAGGACCCCCCAGATATACGGTGATGGCGAGCAGAGCCGCGACTTCATCTACGTGGAGGACGTTGTAAGGGCCAACATCTACCTTGCAGAGCACGGTTCCCATGAAATTTACAACGTGGCAGGCGGATCCGCCATCACGGTCAACAGGCTCTTTGAAATCATATCAGGGATCATAGGATCATCATCAGAGCCAGAGTACCTTGATGAAAGGCCGGGGGATGTGAAACACTCCCATGCAGACACATCAAGGCTCAGGGGTGAGGGCTTCACCCCGGAGGTGGGCCTTGAGGAGGGGCTTCAGAGGACCGTGGAGTGGTTCATGAAGCATATGTGACCACGTCATGGTGGATATAATGGACCCTAAAAGGACTGTTGCAAGGAATACATTATTTCTCCTTGCAGCCGCCATATTCACGAACCTGGCCGCCTTTGTCTGGAACGTGTACCTTGCAAGGTACCTGGGGGCTGCAGGTTTCGGTGTGCTCTCAGCGGCCCTTGCACTGACAGGCGTATTCAGTATACTGGCAGACCTGGGGACAGGGACCTACCTGACAAGGGAGATTGCACGGGACCCTGAAAGGGCCCCTGAACTGGCAGGGAAGGGTCTCGGTAACCGCCTTATACTCTCATTAATCGTCCTCGTACTCGTATTTCTCTTTCCACTCACCGGGATCTACAGGGGGGCTGCTGCAGCCGTGGTCATGTTCATCGCAGGTTACATGCTGGTATCATCCTTTGGCTCGTTCTTCAACAGCATATTCCAGGGCTTCCAGCGGATGGAGTATCAGACCATATGGAACATACTGAACAGTCTCTTCATACTGGCTGGTGTGCTTCTTGTGGTATGGCTGGGCGGTGATGTTGTCAGCGTGGCCATAGCATACCTCATTGCAGCAATCCTCTCCCTGACCTACTCCATCCTGATCTTCAGAAAGCGTTTCTTCACCCCCAGGATATCATCTGACCTTAATATGCTGAGGGAATCTCTGCCCTTCGGGATAACAAGTGTATTCTCACTGATATACTTCTGGATAGACTCCGTCATGTTATCATTAATGAAGGGTGATGTCTCTGTTGGACTCTACAGTGCACCCTACCGTCTCCTTACGGTTATCGCATCCTTCTACAGCGTATACCTCCTTGCTGTCTTTCCAGTGATGTCAAGGTTCTATGTTGAGAGTTCAGAATCCCTGAGGTTCACATACAGGAGGTCCATCAAGTACCTTATCATGATCGCCATACCCCTCATATCCATTGTCTTCTTCCTGGCCCCTGATATAATCAGGATCATCTATTCAGAGGAGTACCTGAGATCAGTCCCGGCCCTCCAGGTGCTCATACTGGCCTCTGCCTTCATGTTCATTAACGGTGTCACCTCAAACCTCCTGGGATCGGCGGACAGGCAGGTTACGGTTACAAGGATAACGGGTCTTGGCGCCCTCTTCAATGTTGCTGTTAACCTGCTGCTGATACCTGGATTTAACTTCATGGGGGCCAGCGCAGCCACCGTTCTCACAGAACTCCTTATGACGGCCCTCTTTCTGAGGACTGTTACCTGTATGGGTTATGCTGGTCCCGGTGACCTGAAGGGTGCCTGGAGGCTTGCAGCAGCCTCAGTGATATCCCTTCCCACCCTGCTGATACCGGTAAACCCCCCGATAAGAGCCATGGTTTTTCTGATCGTCTATACAGCAGGCTTATTCATTTTCAGGGCCGTTGATGATGTTGACATCCAGATAATGAGGTCATTGCTGGGGAAGTAAGGGGTTAAAGGGAGACACCTTGACAGGGAAAAAATCCCCACAGCAGTCATGGACACTGTTAAAGGCCTGAAAAAGTAAACCCTCATGATTTAACATCGAGTATGCCTGATTTGACCTCCTCAAGGATGTCCCTTGCATAGTAGGATGAGAAGACCACGCCGAGGGCAGTTACGAACCAGAAGGATATGAGGCGATCCACAATGGCTATGCTCCCTGCAACCGAACCCTGAACACCGAAAAGGACAAACAGGGCCGTGAGGGAGACCTCCATTGAACCCATACCACCGGGGAGTGCTGAGAGTATGCCTATGAGGTTTGCCAGGAGGAATATTATGATAACCGCAGAGAAGGCAACCTCAACACCGAAGGCAAGGAAGACCAGGTAGAGCCTCAGGCACTCCATGAGCCATGATAGCAGTGAGAGGCTGAATATAACCAGTATTGATGTGAAATTCGAGTAGGCCCTGGTATACCCTATCATGTTCCGTATACCCTCAGTCAGCTTCACGTAAAGGTTATCAAGGGTCCTCTCTGAGATCGGGAGTCTCTCAAGGAGGGAGTGTATCCTCTCATAGATCTTCAGACCCTTCTCCTCCCTCCAGTTAACCAGGTAGATCAGGTAGGTTATAAGCAGGGAGAGAACTGCACCAAAGAGTGCGGCTATCCTTACCTGCGGCATGAGGACCGCTGCAGCTATAAGAAGGAAGCCTCCGATGCCAAGGTCAAAGAACCTCTCTGTGAGGCCGGCTGAGAGGCCCTCTGATAGCTGGATGCCGTTGAGTTTTTTACCTGCAAGTGCATTCATAACCTCCCCTGCACTCCTCATGGGGCTCAGGTTACCTGCAAAGAGTCCTATGGTCTTAACTATGAAGTTCACCCTGAACCTTCCTGTCTGGCCTATTATGAAGCCCCACTTGAGGCCCCTGACTGCAAGGACCATGATGTGGACTGCGAGGGCCATGAGGATAATGAGCAAGTCGGCCCTTGATACTGAATAGATGATCCTGGATGGTCCTATCCAGAATATTACAAGTAAGATCAAGAAAAAACTTAAAATGAAGAAGTAGGCCTTTTTCATTAATCCTCAGCCCCGTCCAGGATTGAATCTCCTTAAAAAGAGCTTTATTATGAACTTAATGTACTGGATTACGTCGCCCAAACCTATATATGACTTTTCATCACCATAGCAGCATGTTATGGGGACCTCAGCTATCC
The DNA here is from genome assembly GCF_009914355.1 of Methanothermobacter sp. THM-1. NCBI lineage: Archaea > Methanobacteriati > Methanobacteriota > Methanobacteria > Methanobacteriales > Methanobacteriaceae > Methanothermobacter > Methanothermobacter sp. THM-1. The sequence goes on along the minus strand of NZ_CP044013.1, from coordinate 683,407 downwards.
TCAACCTGTGCCTTGATGTCTCACAGATGGCCTCTGATTCATAGACGTAGTCATCATAGGGTAAATCAAGTATCAGGTGCGCGTATCTTGAAGATATGGCCCTGAACCCGCTCTGGCTGTCCGTTATACTGTAACCTGTTGCAAATCTCAGGATCCATGTTGTGAGCCTGTTTGAGAGGCGCCTCTGTACCGGCATGGTGTGGTGGTTCCTCTCAATGAACCTTGAACCTATCACAAAGTCGCCCCCGTTGATTGCAGAGGCAAGGTCCGGTATGAGGGAGGGGTCATGCTGTCCATCGGCATCCATGAATACAATGACATCATAGGAGCCCCGGAGGGCCTCCCTTATACCCGTTTTAAGGGCCGCCCCCTTCCCCAGGTTCCTTTCATGTCTTATGACCCTTGCACCGGCCCTTGCTGCAAGTTCAGATGTCCGGTCTGTGCTCCCGTCATCCACCACTATAACATCACCGTGGCTGAGGGCCCCCCTTGCAACGGACTCTATGGTCCTCTCCTCATTGAGGGCGGGTATCACCGTGACTATCCTTTCAGCAGCCATAGGGGAGATCACCTCCTTATGAGATCCTCAAGAACCCCTTCAAATCGGTCGGTTATGGTCTCCCAGTCGTTTGATTCCACGAAGCGCCTTCCCTTCATACCCTCCTCCCTGAGTCTCCCTGCAAGTCCTGATGCAACCTCAAGGGTCTCCTCAGGCCTTTCTATGTAGTGTATGCCGTTACCCTCACCGAACTCCATGACTATCCCGGGTAGCCTTGTGGCTATCACCGGCTTTGCCATTGCAAGGTACTCATAGAGTTTTATGGGTACAATGTCCTGCATTATCTCCTCATCGATGTAGGCGGGGAGTATGCAGATATCTGCAGCTGTAAGAAACTCAGGTATCTCGGTGTAGGGCTGTCTTCCTGTGAGTATGAGGGTTTCAAGGTTGTTCTCATCCCTTATCCTTTTAAGGTCACTGCAGGCGTCTCCGTCACCCACAACCATCAGTTTTATGTCAGGGTACCGGTCCCTGTTCTCTGCCATTGCTGCTGCAAGTTCCTTGAGGCCGGCGAAGTCATAGAGGAATCCCATGAAGAAGAGGAGGATCTCATGGTCGGCCACACCGTACTTCCTCCTCACCCCTGACCCGTCAAGGTGGGGGTCGAATTCTGATAGGTCTATCCCTGCATCTATAACCTCTGTCCTTTCTGCCCCGAACTCCACTGCAAGGGCATCCAGTTTACGGTTTATGGTGAGTACAAGGTCAGCCCCCCTGATGGTCCTCTCCATGAGCCACCTTCCAAGGCCCTGGAAGGCCCTTTCAGGTATCAGGGTGTAGAGCACATCGATGAGGTAATAGACGAATGGTATCCCGTGCCTCCTGGCCTGTGATGCTGCAATGTATGAGTTTATAAGTCCAAATCCCACGATAACGTCGGGTCTGAACTCCCTTATCTGTCTTCTTATCTCGCGTCCATGGGTGAAGGGTATGGAGAGGTAGTCGAGGACCGGTAGCTTGAGGTGTGCGGGCCTTAAAACATCCACTGAGGCGCTGCTCCGGACCTTGTGCTGGTCCATGTAGACCCTCCTGGGGTTTATAAGTCCGCCCCTCTCATTCTTCCTCCAGTCGATGGGGTAGTCTATGACCCTCACCTCATGGCCCCTCTCAGAGAGCCTGTCGAAGAGGTGGTGCTGCTGGTGGGGATTCCTCTCCAGCCAGTCTGATTCCTGCACAACCAGTATCCTCATGGTATCATTCCAGAAAAAAATAAGGTCTAAAACTCCGCACTCTTCTTTATGAGTTCCCAGTTTTCGGTGAACCATTCATGGGTCCTTTCAAGGCCCTCCCTGAAGGAGACCTGTGGTTTGTAGTCCAGGAGTTCCCCTGCCTTGTCTATTGATGATAATAGTCGTGTCTTGGCGTCCCAGTCCCTCCTTGGCCTGTAGACCACTCCTGCAGGGTTTTCTGTGAGTTCATTGATTATTGTGGCCATCTCAATGACCCTGTGCTCCTTGCCTGAGCCGAGGTTTATGGCCTCACCGACAGCCTCCTTCCTGGCACCCATTGCCATGAGCCCCCTGACTATGTCCTCCACGAAGGTCCAGTCCCTTGTCTCTGAGCCGTCCCCTGTGATGGGGAGTGGTTGACCGTTCATGGCCCAGTAGAAGAAGTTGGGTATCACGTTACGGTACTTTCCAGGGACCTCCCCTGGACCAAAGACATTGAAGAACCTTGCATTCACTATTGGGAGGTCGTAGAGGTTGTGGAAGTAGTTGGTGTAGAGTTCGCCCAGGAGCTTGGTGACCTGGTAGGGTGTGTGGAGGGATATGGAGATGTCATGCTCCCTGAAGGGTATCTCTGAGTCAAGGCCGTAGACACCGCAGCCTGATGATGAGTAGATGAATCTTTCAACACCCACAAGCTGAGCATATTCAAGCACCTTCAGTATACCGAGGCCGTTGACCATGAGGTCCTTTTCAGGGTTATCCACACTGTTTTGGTTTGCGAAGTGGGCTGCCAGGTGGAAGACGTACTCGGGCCTCTCCCTGAAAACCCTCTTGAGGACCTCATCGTCCAGTATGTCTCCCCTGACGAACTCTATGTTCTCATGGTCGGGTATGTTCCACTCGTAGCTTGATGAGAGGTTGTCAAGGATGATTACACGTGCACCTGCCTCTGCAAGGCTGCCTGAGAGGTTGCTCCCGACACATCCAGCTCCGCCTGTTACAAGAACGCATTTACCATCATAAACCTTGAATTCATCCATAATTAATCACCTTCCAGTTATGATATATTCTCTCCGGGCCAGTTTATCTGAATCTTCCCATGCTCCGGCTTATCTTCCATAGTGGATTATCATCCTCCTCATTGAGTCAAGGATTATGCCGGTGAAAATGAAGAAGGTCCCGAAGAGGGTGAGCATGACAGCCACTATCGTTGGCCCCATGTTGACGCTCACCCCTGTTATGTAGTCCCTTATGAACATCAGGGTGAGTGCAGCGCCTGCGATGCCTATTATGAGGCCCGGGAGGGTAAAGTAGTATAGGGGCCTCCTGACTTCAATGTCCCCGAGTATCCTGAGGAGGACCGAGACGCCGTGGCTTACAGGGTTCCTTGTTGAGCCATCCACGTCGTACCTGACGCCCACCTCAACCTCCATGATCCTCAGGCCGGCCTCTGCAGCGTCTGCAAGCATCTCGCTTTCAACCACAAATCCAGGGTCCCTGAACCTGAAGTGGGGTATGGTCTTTGATGAGAAGGCCCTGAAGCCGCTCTGGGTGTCTGTTATCTCAAGGCCGGTTGAGATGTTTGTTGCGGTGTCAAGGATCTTCTGCCCCACCCTCCTGTACCTGGGGGTGTTCTCGTCGGTTCCATGGAGGTACCTGCTGCCGTTTACTATGTCGGCTTCACCCCTGATTATGGGTTCCATGAGTTTCGGTATCTCGGCCGGGTCATGCTGTCCATCGGCATCAAGGGTGACTATCACATCGGCATCTGTTGCCTGGAATCCTGTTTTAAGGGCCGCTCCCTTCCCGAGATTCTTATGGTGCCTCAGCACCCTTGCACCGGCCATCTCCGCCACACTGGCGGTCCTGTCCGTGGACCCGTCATCAACGACCAGGACCTCATCCACGTGTTCACGTGAGAGGAGGACCACCGAGCCTATTGCAACCTCCTCGTTGAAGGCTGGGATAATCGCAGCTGTCTTCATTTTATTTCAATCCTCTATACGGTAGTACCACTTCATCCATTCAACCGTGCGCCTGATACCCTCCCCCGGCGGGACCTGGGGGTCATGTTTAAGGTCCCTTATGGCCTTGGAGAAGTCCATTGTCTTCACCTTTGTTGTGAAGGGTTCAGAGTCCCTGTAGGTTACTATTGAGTCGTCTATCCCCACCGCCTCAAGGACCATGTCAGAGTACTCCTTGATGTCATGCTCCCACTCGGTGCGTCCGCCTACGTTGTAGACCTCGCCGGGTATGAAGTTGTCGACTATGTTGGCGAAGGTCCTGACGGAGTCCTCAACGTAGTCTATGATCCTCTTATGGCCCCTGTACACCGTGTAGGGCTTCCTGTGGAGGGCATGGTATATGAATATGGGTATGAACCCCTTGTAGGGTGAGTACTTCTCATGGGGGCCGTAGCAGTTCACGGGCCTCACCCTGACGGTCTCTGTGCCGAACATCTCGGCGGAGTTCATGCACATGAGCTCCCCGGCCCACTTGGTTATGGCGTAGTCGTTCATCTGGTAGGTGTCGCTTATGGGGTTTTTAACCATGACATCCTCGCTCATAACCCCGCTGTAGTCCCCGTAGACTTCCGCTGATGAGAAGAAGATCATCCTGAAGCCCAGTTTCTCCTGCATCCTCAGCATGTGCTTTGTACCTATGACGTTGGTCTTCCAGAGGTTCTCATAGTAATCCTCACCGTTCCAGCGGCCGTACTCTGCAGCCAGGTGGTAGACGTAGTCAAATTTATCATCCTCGAATATCCTTTCAACCTGGCGGTACTCCCTGACGTCAGCCCGCATGTAATCTTCCCTTTCAGTGTGCATGAGGTCAACTGCAAGGACCTCATGGCCCCTGCTCCTGAGTTCATTGACAAGGTTTGTTCCTATGAATCCGGCTCCACCGGTAACAAGTATCCTCTGAGTTTCCATATAACTCCGCTCCTTGTTGATTAGAGTGATTAAACGTAAGAATAAGGTGTGTCTCACAGTGGGACACCTTAAACTAATTATTAACGGATACCATATAAATACTTGAAGGAAATCAAGAATCCCGCACGAAACCCTGTGAATGTTAACCCCCCTGACGTTTTAATATTAATTACTTTCTGGTGGGGTGCCGGTGCACTTATCCCGTGAGGGGGGGCCCGGCATTCCAGGTATGAGCTAACAGGGCCCATGAACATCCATTCCGATGATCACCTCTAAACCCTGACATCAGCCGGTCATGTTCATCCTTTCGGCAACTGCAACCCCCCTCCTGGAGTAGATGACCCTGTACCCTGAAGGTAGTGGTGTCTCATCGGTCCAGTAGATGTAGTAGTCCGGGTTAAGGTCCCTGAAGTATTCAATGCATAATTCCATCCTGTCCGGATGCATCTTCCTTGTGAATACATACTTTCCAAGGTACCATGTGAAGGCAGGGCCCCTGTCAGAGGCTATAATCCTCTCACTGTAGGCCGGGTCGTGTTCCATGAGCCAGGCTGCAGCTTCCTTCTCCGCCTCAACGATACCGTAACTGTCAGGCATCCCGGCCAGGTAGTTGATGGCTGAGGTTAGCATCAGGAGGGCCACCAGGGCTGAGAGAACATCTGATGCATGCTTCCATCTGATGATGCCCGCCGTCTCCCTTATGGAGAGTGAGATGCCGTAGGCAACGGCAGGCATCACGGTGATGAGGTACCTGTCAACCTTGACCGGGTGGAAGCTGTGCATGAAGAGGTAGGAGAGGAACCATACAGCCATCGCAAGGTTCATGTCAGTGTTCTCCCTGTCTCCGGCCATCCTGGCTACTGAAAGGGCCCATAGGAGGAGTATGATTTCACTCACAACAAAGGAAACCCTTCCAAAGGTGGCGACCATGAGAATTGAGAGGAGGATGAAGAGGACCTTCTCCCTTAAACCAGTCATGGAGGCCAGGTCCCTGTTATTCCAGAGTAAAATGGCCATCCCTGCCAGCAGGAACCCGATTATTATAAATGCCACGGCTGTGGGCCCCGCAATTGAGGGGTTTATCACATGGAGGTAGTCCTGTGATGGGAGGGCCGATATGTACTCCGGGAAGTGTAAGATAGTAGAGTGGGTCAAGACTGTAGCCGGGGTTTATGGAGGTTGCTGATCCCGTTGCTGTTCCTGCAGCCTGTTTTAGGAATGGGAATGGTGTCTTAACGTTCCTGTAGAAGAAGTATGCGAAGGGGAGGTAGAGGAGGATGCCCAGGCCGGTGCCGGCAAGGAGCTCCCCTAATTTTGATCTGAATTCAGGGTCCGTGAAGATTATGATTGCAAGTGGAAGTAACATGAGACCTGAAGTGTACCTTGTAAGGAAGGCTGCCATTGCAACAGGGAGCGCCAGGCAGTAGAAGCGCGGATCCTTTCTCCTCCCAAGGAGTGCTAGGTACACCGCCCAGATGGAGAGGGATGCTGCGGGGACATCCAGGGCCCCTGTTGCTGCCCATGAAAGGATTATGCTGAAGGATGCGAAGGATATGCTCCCTGCAAGGCTCTCCATTTCACTGAATCTGAGTCGCAGGAGGAGGTAGAGTCCTGTGACACCCGCGATATAGAATGCTGCGGCGGCTGAGAACACGGTGGGTTCACCTGTAAGTCCCAGCATGAACAATACTGAGAGGACCGCCGGGAAGAAGGGTGAAAGATAGAGTGTGTCCGCCGGGCCAAGGTGGGCCATCCTCATGGCATTATTCACGTAGAGGAAGATGTCCCAGTAGTATATCCCGATGTTATTCTGGATGTATACGAGAATAGCAGCCATTATCAGCGATAAAGTTAGAATAATGGGGAATACCTTCTTATCATTAATCATCAATAACATCTCCTGTGATTGATTGGAATGTCCTATACTGATTAATCATATTATGGTTAATATCAAGCACCATGATAAACCCATCAGATAGTATGTCCCCCGTCACCTTACCTGCTGGAGAGAACCTCAACATAGACCTCCTGAAATCTTCGGGATATAATGTCGGGGTCAAACTTTTCTGCTGATGGTCTGAATGACTCCCTGTTATTAAGCACTCTGTATATACCTTTCCTCAGCCCTTCAACCGAGGGTTCAACGATTACACCATCGGAAGGCTCGATCCATTCAGAAACACCACATTTTGATGTTACAACCACGGGTGTCCCACATGAGATTGCCTCGGCCACAACATTGCCGAAGGACTCATACCTTGATGGTAAGACAAAGACGTCTGCATCCCTGTATGCCCCCAGTTTATCCATACCATACAGCGGTCCCGTCATGATAACCCTCCCTGAGACTCCAAGTTTATCCATCAGGGCCCTGAGACCCTCAAGATAGTGGTCATCTGGACCTGCTATCACAAGCTTCACTTCATCCATTTCCCTGTATGCGCGAACCAGGAGGTCCAAGCCCTTCATTTCATGTATCCTTCCAATGTAAAGGACTATTCTTTCATCCCCGAGCCCCCACTTCCTCCGGAAGGCGCCCCCTTGAGGAACCCCCTCCAGCTTAACAGGGTTAGGTACTCTTATGATGGAATCATCCTTAAGGAATGGATAAACCTTCCTGTAAAATCTGGACTCAATCTCTGAGGAGGCCACCACCCTCTCGGCACCTGCCATAATCCTTCTTCCAGCCATGAAATCAAAGATGTTCTTGATGAAGCTCCGTGTCATGGTGGGTACCGAACCATGGGGCTGTACTATGTAGGGTACACGATGCCTTGATGCGAGTATGGATGTCACCGCGGCCAGGAAGGTCCTGTGTTCATGTATATGGATTATGTCAAAGCCGCCTATTTCTCGTGCTGCTACAGATGGCAGCCTGCAGGGGATTGGCATGTTAAGGTTACCTGTAAGGTACATTGAAAGGTTTCTGAAGTAGTAGGTCCTTATACCATCAACATCCACAGGTCGGTTCTTCTCAGTATCCAGGCGTCTCTTGAATCCATCGGTTGTGTATACCGTTACATCATGACCCTCTGCAACCTGCCATGATGCAAGGTCATAGACCATCCTTGGGGGTCCACCAGCCTCCCATGATGGCTTGAAATAGGGTGTAACATGAAGTATTCTCAACTAATTAACCTCCCTCCACTGCATGAAATTGGCATGTGTCAGAATTGTTTACCATCCAGCGAAAACCGTAAGCCTGCAACCATCCAGATCTGTCGGACTGTATTTATATCATGAAATTGTAACGCCGGTCAATTAATGGCTGCCACATAACATTGGGGGTGCTTCTATTTGAGTTTTAAATCTGCGGGGAATTCAATTTTGAAGGTTGTTCCATGACCTGCTTTGATCTCTATTCTGCCTCCAATTTGCCTGCTCAGCGCATTTATTAGCTGAAGGCCAAGGGTTTCAGGATTTTCCAGGTTAATTTCAGGTACTCCCACACCATTGTCTGAAACTGATAGGGTGTAAAATTCTTCCCCTGGAAGCAGTTCTATCTTTATTTCACCTTTTCCCTCCGGGAATGCGTGTTTTACACAGTTTGATACGATTTCTGTAAGTATAAGGGCCAGGGAGACTGCTGTTTCAATGCTGAGCTCTATGTTCTCCATTTTGATGTCTGTCTTTATATCTCCCCCCATGACACCATAACTATAAAGGATTTCAGGCACCATGCCCTCGGTATAGTTTTTGAAGTTGATCTTAGCAAGGTTCTCCGATTCATAGAGCTGTTTATGTATTCTTGCCATTGAATTCACGCGGTTCTGGACTTCTCTAAGGTTTTCTATCGTTTTTTCATCAGTTATGCCGTGTGCCTGGAGGCTTATGAGACTTGAGACAACCTGGAGGTTATTCTTTACCCTGTGATGGATTTCTCGAAGAAGTGTCTCCTTCTCATCCAGGAGTTCTTTTAATCTCTTCTGCGCCCTCTTCTGTTCTGTGATGTCTATACCCGACGCTACTATTTTTTCTGTGCCCGGGATCCTGCCATATGTTCCGAAGATATTCCTGATATTACCGCATCCATCAATGATCCTGAATTCAAGTCTTTCAAGTATGTTTTCAGGGCTAATTTTCCCCTCAGGTACTACAGACATCCTGTCTTCTTCCAGAATGAAGTCTGTGCAGAGTTTACCCTCAAGATCATCCCTTGAGTAACCACTGATCCTCTCAGCTTCTTTATTAACCATTGATATGGTGCCATCTTCCTCAAGGATCAGGACCGGGATCAAGGTGTTCTCAAAGAGTGATTTATAGTAAGATTCTGACTTCCTCAAAGCATCCTCGGTCTTCAGCTTCTCTGTGATATCCCTTGTGATCCCATGGATTCTGGTTATGTTTCCTTCAGAATCCCTCAGGGCGCTGGCGGTCATTAGGACCCTTACTATTTTCCCATCACATCTCCTGAAGTCCACACGATAATCCTTAACGAAACCCTTCTCTTCAAGGAGGGTCAGGAATTGTTCCCTGTCCTGCGGGTTCAAGTAGAATTCTCCTGTGGTCCTGGAGCGTAGTTCATCCTCAGTGCAGCCCAGCAACTCAAGGGTTGCCTGATTGAACTCAATGAATCTTCCCTGTGATATTATGGCTACTGCGTCCTTGGTGGTCTCAAAGAACAGGCGGAACTTTTCCTCACTCTCCCTGAGAGATTCCTCAATAATCTTGGTCTTAGTTATATCCCTTAAAGAGATCAGTCCCGCTGTTCTACCATTATATACGATTTTTTTACCGGCTGCGGATAGCTAGATTTCTCTACCATCCGCTGTTATAGCACGGAACTCATTAATCTCCTGCAAATCCTCCTCAAACATGTCCTTCAGGGCTATCCTTTCAGCCCTTTCCCTGTCCTCTGGATGGACAAAGTCAAAGACGTTGACCCCTGAAACATCATGGATTGAACCGACCCCGAATAAATCAGCGGCTGATTGATTGAACAAGAGGACGTTCATTTCTTTATCAATGATGATAAGGCCATCCATAAGATTATCCAGCACCGTCAGCAAAGTCTCATAATCTTCAGACATCCAGACACCCGCCTGTGTGAATCATTTACTGAAAATAATGGGGAATTCCCTCTCCATTATATATTCTCTATTTATATTAAATGTGGAAATATTAAACTATATCATGGCACCATAAAAAACACCACCCCAAGACCAGCAAATCTTAGATCATGCAAGGTTTGCATGCAGCCTCCTTCTGCCATTGGGATACCACATCTCTCTGGAAGATCTGCATGTATGGCAACCCCAAATCACCCTTTATTTTCCTCCCATTATTATGGATTAGGTTCACTCCGAACAAGTTAAATATTATGGCCTATAAATCTGGACCTAGTTAGATGTTAATCTGTTATTTTACAAGTCTTTGAAGGTGATTGTCATTAAAATCATTATTCTTGCTGCAGGTACCGGAAGCAGACTGGGACACGGAATACCCAAGGCCATGGTGGAACTGGACAACTCCACAACCATAATGGACCAGCAACTCGAAAACATAAAAAAAGCAACCGGAACAGAAAACATAAGGGTCGTCCTGGGATACAAGGGCAGCCTAATAGAAGAAAAACACCCTGAACTCGAATACCTCTACAACCCACGCTACAGAGAAACAAACACATCAAAAAGCCTACTCATAGGCCTCGAAGACCTTGACGAAGACGTCATCTGGATGAACGGCGACGTGGTCTTCGACCCTGAAATACTCAGAACACTCCACCAGAAAAAGGGCAACCACATATGCGTCGACAACAAAAGAGTCGGAGAAGAAGAAGTCAAATACAACCTCACAGATGACGGATACATAAAAGAACTCTCAAAAACCGTCCAGAACCCCCTCGGAGAAGCCGTGGGAATAAACAGAGTCTCCAGGGAAACACTGCCCGTCCTCAGGGAAGCCCTGAATGAGTGCCACGACCAGGACTACTTCGAACGGGGCGTCGAAATAATCATCGAAAGGGGTGAAAGATTCAAACCCCTCAACATAGGAAACATGTTCTGCATCGAAGTAGACTTCCCCGAAGACCTCGAAACAGCAAGAAAATACTACATGGAGCATAAAGAATGAAAACAGCAGTAATAGGCGCGGGAAGCTTCGGAACAGCCATCTCACAGATCCTCGCAGACAATTCAGAAGAAGTATACCTCTTCGCACGAAGACCCGAGGTCGTGGAATCCATAAACAGGGACCATGAAAACAGAGCCTACCACCCGGGCGTTAAACTCAAAGGGAACATAAAGGCAGTTCACATGGAAAGAAAGGACCTCATCGAAGAATCAGACTACATCTTCATGGCGGTCCCATCAGGAAACCTCCGAGAGATAACAAGATCCATGAGGGACGCGCTGAAGAATAAAAAGATGATATCCTGCATAAAAGGGATAGAACACCCATCCCTCAAACCCATGTCCATGGTTATGAAGGAAGAAACAGGTTCAGAGACTGTATTCAGCATATCAGGACCCAACTTCGCCGATGAACTCATAAGGGGCATGACATCAGGGATAACCATAGGTGCACCGGCCAGTTACCATGATGAGATCACAGAACTCCTCAGATCAGCCGGAGTGCTACTCGACTACTCAGAGAACATCCAGGGAGTTGAATTCTGCGGTATACTTAAAAACGTGTACGCGGTGGCCATGGGGATACTTGACGGGCAGATCACAGGAGAAAACCATCGATACGCAATTCTAACAATCTGTTTCAGGGAGATGATCAGGATACTTGACAGGATGGGTTACGGGGAACTTTATGATAAGTTCTGCGGCTTCGGTGATTTTCTTCTCACGGCATCCACCGACAAGAGCCGTAACAGGACCCTGGGTCTCATGCTGGGTAAGAAGATGAGGCTGAGTGAAGACTCAACAATAACCATTGAGAGCCTCAGATCCATAAAGGCCATAAGGGAACTGACAGATGACCTTGAACTACCCGTCCTTGAACTGGTCCACCGGACCATGGATGACCCTGAAAACGTTAACATCCATATAAGGGACTTCCAGAAGGCGATTGCAGTCTATTGATAAGTGATTGGATGAATCCCAGGGATATAGTTGCGAAGCTGAGGTCTGAGGAGTACCGTGCATTGGCTGAGAACTTCCTCTCCCTTTCAACCCTCCAGGTCCTTGTGTATGTCATCCCCCTTATAACGCTCCCCTACCTTACCAGGGTCCTGGGTGTTGCGAATTATGGTCTTGTGAATTTTGCCATCGCCTTTAACACCTACTTCCAGATACTGACTGATTACGGGTTCGGGCTTTCTGCTGTCAGGGAGATCTCGGTTAACAGGGACGACCCTGAAAGGGTTTCTGAGATCTTCAGTTCGGTGATGATAATAAAGGGTGTTCTCACGGTTGTGAGCTTCAGCATGCTCCTGGGTATCATAATGACTGTTCCGAGGTTCTCGGCTAACTGGGTGATCTATGTATTTGCCTTTGGTCTTGTGGTTGGGAGCACCCTATCACCCATGTGGTTCTATCAGGGGATGGAGAGGATGAAGTATATAACTCTCCTGAATGTCCTCACAAACCTTATCTTCCTTGCAACAATATTCATTTTCATCAGGGGGCCCTCTGATTATCTCTATGTGCCTCTCCTGCAGTCCCTTGGGACCATAACCGCTGGTTTGATCTCCCTGTGGATTATAAGGACAAGGTTTAATGTCAGGTTTCATCTGCCTCCTTGGGGTGTTATATGGGAGATCTTCAGGGACAGTACACAGTTTTTCCTTTCAAGGGCTTCTGTTTCGATTTACACCAGCAGTAACTCGTTCTTTCTGGGATTATTTGCTGGTAACGCTACTGTGGGTTATTATTCGGCTGCTGAGAAACTCTATACTGCTGCTCAGGGTCTTTACAGTCCCCTGCTGCAGGTGACGTATCCCTACATGGCCAAGACCCGGAACAAGGCGTTCCACAGGAAGGTTCTCAGGTACTCCATGATTCTGAACACCGTGCTCTGCACTTTTATAATAATATTCGCTCCCCATATAATCAGGCTTCTCTTCGGGGCCGGTTACATGCCAAGTGCCGGTGTCCTTAGGCTTCTTGCAGTTGCCCTGATGGTTGTTATACCATCAATACTCCTTGGGTACCCATTCCTCGCGGTCCTGGGACAGCAGAGGTATGCCAACGGTAGTGTTGTGGTGGGTTCACTGATTCACCTTGCCATGCTCCTTGCAGTGGCACCCTTCATGAGCATATACATTGTGGCACTGCTGGTTATAATCACAGAAACCATCGTGCTCAGCATCAGGGTCTACGGAATAAAAAAACACGACCTGTGGTAACCCGGCACAAAAAAAGGAGAACAGGAGCACACCCCCTGGAAATAATAAACCTTCACTGAAAACATCACTCCCCATCCTCACCCTGAAAGACGAGCCTATAGACCCTTTCTGATGATCTATCATCCCTGTAATGGTTCACCAGTTCATTGATCGTTCTCCTCTCCCCCGCATAATACTGGGGGTCATTCAGGGATCTTTCAAGTTCATCAAGGAATTCCCTGAAGGTCCTCACCTTGGGTCCGGGCGTCCAGAACTCGAAGGGTTCAAGGACGAAGCTTCGTGTTCTGGCGTATTCTTCAAGGTCAGATACCGCAAATATTATGGGTCTGTCCAGGAGGAGGAAATCGAAGTAGATGGATGAATAATCCGTTACAAGGACATCGACACCTGCAAGGATGTCGTTGATGTCCAGCATCTCATCCTTGAGCATCTCTGTCCTAAGCAACGCCACGTTTTCCATTTCATCCAGGAACTTCTCTGCAAACTTCTCTTCCGCCGGGTGGAACTTTACAAGGAGGAGGACATTGTTCTCAGTGAGGAATCCTGAGAGTGCTTCCGGGTTGAAGTCAGGGAAGTTCAGGTTGTGTGATAACATATCGCCATCAGAGAGAAAATCAGATTTCCTGAAGGTCGGGGCGAAGAGAACAACCTTACTGTATGACTCCGTGTCGATTCCCGGTATCTCAGGTGGTTCCCTGAAGAGCTTATCGTTCCTTGGCTGTCCGGTTACATGTATCCTCCTGGCGTCCTGGTTGAAGCAGGCTGCAAGGGCGTTCCGCATTATGGTTGATGTTGCAATCATGTAATAGTTCTCATCAGAGAACCTCACGGGATCAGTGAAGTCCCTCCCTGTGGTCTCTGCATAGGCCATGGCCTTGAGGGGCATGCCATGCCAGAGGTTAACGTACCTCTGTGACGGGACACGGATTTCAGCCATGCGGCCGTGTGTGGATACTAGGGTGCCTGCCCTGAGAATCCTGAGGAGCGCCCTGATTGAATCACGCTTCACCTGATTGAATTCAGGGTGCCTTTCCGGTTCATCAGCAATCCATAACGCCTCAAATTCACCCCGTGAGTCCATGAACTCAAAGAGGGCCATGCTGTTCCCTGTAAAATCAGGGGCGCTGTCAAATACAACCAGTCTCCTGTTCTTGGGTATAATATAATTGATAATCTTTAATATCCTCTGAAGAATCAGATCATCCTCCTATTACTGATGACTCTCCCATACGACCTGTTACGTTACTTACCACTAAATGACTCCATCTGGCATGATATCAGTTACTTTATCTAGGATTCATATAAAATCATTTACCAAACTCAGGGAAGTGGTATGATGAAAAGAGTTGCCATGATAATCCCCTTCGACACATCCATAAAAGGAGGGGTTGTGAGGGCTGTTAAATCCCAGGAAGTCGTCTACAGGATTCTGGGGGCTGAAGTTGAAACATTCTACGCATCCCATCTTGATGATGTTAACCTTGCAGATTATGATCTTATCCATGTCCATGGACCTCTGAAGTTAGGTGGTATCCTGAAGGTAAGGAGGAGCGGTGTACCTGCAATTCTCACAATACACGGATGGGTTCTTCAGGAGGCATTGACAGCCTTAAAGACAGATCCGGGAGGAAACATCCACTACATCTTCAAAATCATTAACTGGATCCTTCACAGGTTGATCTTCATAAGGTTCATCTACAGGGACAGGGTTACAACTGTTTCTGAGATAACAAAAAAGAAGAACCGTCTCAGGGCGACCGTCATACCCAACGCCCTCATCACTGATGAGATTGAAGGTAAGGTGAGCGAGTGCCCGGACCTCCAGGGTGATGGTGTCACAGCAGTCACCTATACGAGTATAGGCGGTTCAAAGGTTCTGAGCATCCAGAGGCTCGCGGAGGTAATATCAGAGGTTAACAGGAAGGCAGGGTGCAGGATCAGGCTTCTTGTCTTCGGGGAGTCCCCTGAAATTGAGGATGACTGCATAGAGTTTATGGGTTACCGTGATGACTTCCTCTGCCATGTCAGATCAGCGGATATCATGCTCCTGGGCTATGATATGAGTGAACTTGGCTACGCGGTTCTGGAGGCAGGTTACCTGGGAGTTCCGGTTGCAAAGTTCAGGGGAGAGTTCGAGGAACTCCAAGACGATGTTCATGGTATAATAGCTGAAGATGATAGTGAAATGATAGAAAAGTTAATAAGGTTTATTGAAAACCCATCAAAGGGCCCTGTGTGGGGTGAGAAACTTAAAGAGCATATAACTGAAACCCGGGACCCCCTGAGGATTGCTGATAAATGGGCCATGTTCCTGGGAGACATTATGAAATAGCCACGGGATTCATAGAAGTAATGACTTCCTTGAAAAACTCACCTGAACTGGAAATCATCAAGGAGAGACTCCCACAAACCCCTTATTTTCTCCCATCTGAAATCATTCATCCTGGATGAGGCCCTCCTAGAGTAGCATTCGATCATGGAGGGGTCCTGAAGTATTCTCCGGAGTGCCTGGATCCAGACCTTTTCGGGTTCTGTGAGTTTGTCACCGGCCTCCACTTCATCCCTGAAGACCGGGAGGAGCACACCGTAAGCTGCAAATTCAGCCCTGGATGTTTCAATATCAGGGTCGGTGCCAGGAGCCAGTATCTCTCTTGTACCCCCACAGTCTGATGCCACCACAGGAAGAAAGACTGACATGGCCTCCATTATGGCCATGGGGAGGGCCTCCCTTAATGATGTCAGAACAAAAAGCTTTGAACGTGAAAAAAACCTGTAAGGATTCTTCTGGAAACCAAGGAAATAAACCTGAAAGTCCCCTGAATCAGGGGCATCATGACAAACCTTAAGTCCGAGTTCCCTGGAGAATTTCAGAAGGGAATCCCTGAGTTCTCCATCACCAAGTATAACAAGTTTCAGGTCAGGGAAATCATCCAGGAGCTCCCTGAATATTCTCAGAAGATACCTCTGTCCCTTTGCATGGGTGAGTCTGCCTGCATTTATAATTACAGGATCTTTAAAGATTTCATGGTAGCCTTCAAGGTCTTCAGAGGCCATTCTTTCTATCTCCTCCACAGGTACCGGATTAGGTATAACCCTTATAAGTTCAGGGTCTATGCTGAAGTTCCTTACAAGGTCTGAAGCTGATTTTTCAGATACAGGGACAATAAGGTCTGCCCTGGAATAGAGGAGCTTTATGAGGAACTTCACCAGTTTCCCGTAGATGTCCTGGAGATTCTCATTCCTTGAAAGGAGGGTGTGGTGGCTGATGATCACCCCTTCATCCCCTGCTGTTAGAATGTTCTGTATACTCATGGCCTCAGAAAATGAGATCATCACATCAGTTTTAAGCATCCTCCTGAGTTTCCTCAAAGCGGTTAAGCGTTTTAGGAAGAGCATTATCCTTTCAGGGAAGCTCTGATTCACCATGGCTGGTTTAACATCCAGCATGTGGAGTTTGCCCTCATAATTCTGCATGGGCGTGTGTCTGTAGCCGGTTATGATGTGGACCTCATGTGAGAGCTGATCCAGCATGATGGAGAGCTGGGCAGCGGCCCTCGCCATTCCAGTATCATCCAGTGAAGGTATAAGTATCCCTATGCGCATTTTTAACCCCACACAAGCCTGTATACCCTTTCCGATGATCTATCATCCCTGTAATGGTTCACCAGTTCATTGATCGTTCTCCTCTCCCCCGCATAATACTGGGGGTCATTCAGGGATCTTTCAAGTTCATCAAGGAATTCCCTGAAGGTCCTCACCTTGGGTCCGGGCGTCCAGAACTCGAAGGGTTCAAGGACGAAGCTTCGTGTTCTGGCGTATTCTTCAAGGTCAGATACCGCAAATATTATGGGTCTGTCCAGGAGGAGGAAATCGAAGTAGATGGATGAATAATCTGTTACAAGGACATCGACACCTGCAAGGACGTCATAGATGTCAGCTGATGGTTCAAGAACCCTTATGTTGTCTCCTGTGGGGATCCGAACTCCCCTATCAAGGGGGTGGAGTTTCACGAGGAAACATAATCCCCTCTCCCTGAGAAAGTCCTGTAGTTTCTCTTCAGTGTAGTCTGGAAGACTGAATATGGATGCATCGGTACCTGTGTCCCTGTAGGTTGGTGTGTAGAGTATAACACCATTAAATTCCGTCTTTTCCTCAGGTGTCCTGAAGAGTTTATCGTTCCTTGGCTGTCCGGTTATGTGTATCCTCCTGGCGTCCTGGTTGAAGCAGGCTGCAAGGGCGTTCCGCATTATGGTTGATGTTGCAATCATGTAATAGTTCTCATCATCCACTCCCTGGAGGAGCAGAACAGGTTTCCCAGCGGGCTCTGTATACCCCATGGCCTTGAGGGGCATGCCATGCCAGAGGTTCACAAAAACCTGATTTCCAGCCCTTATAAGCAGATGGTGACCATGGGATGTTACTATGTACCTTGACCTGAAGAACTGCCAGATCTCAGATGGTGTATTCCTGATATACTGGGGTTCCTCAAAATCCTTATGGATACTGTCAACCACCCACACAAACCGGTAATCCTCTCCAAGTTCCTTCATGTAACTGTAAAGGTAGAATGGGTTATCAGAAATATCAGGTATGCTCTCAAAGAGTATCTGGTTTTCCCTTTTAGGTATGATTCTGTTTATAAGCCTTATAATTGAATTCAGAACCCTTCCCAGTCCTGAATTAATCAGGAACTCTGCAATGGAATTGGATGATAACATTCTGTTCCTCCTGATTACTGGTGAAAACTTTATAAAGACTGTTCCTTCTAACTAGAGTATACCACCTCATTTTATTATAGGATTGTGGGCGGATGAACATCTACAGCACCCTTTCAATACTGGCATTCGTACTTTACCTTATCATCGGCACCTACCCCCTTAGGAAGGAGCGGGGAAACCTCCAGTGGAGTTTCTTTCTTATTTCCATTGCAATGGCCCTCTGGGCTGTTAGTCCCGCGGTCATGGATGCTTTAACTGAACCGGGACATGCCATCATGATCTATACTCTCTCAGGGATCGGTTTATGTCTTCTACCGGCACTGTTTCTTAACTTCGCCCTTGTACTCTCTGCCGGTGACAGGAGGATGGATAAGGCCGGATCCCTCATAATAATACCCCCCATCATCATCCTCTTCATCATAATCAGCAGTTCAATGATAACACCTGCAGTGTCCATGGTCAATGGAGTCTGGCAAATTGAAATAATCAGGAACCGTCCCCTGGAGCTCCTCCTTCAGATCTACATTTTCGGGTACTTCGGATCAGGCATAACCCTCATATGGAACCATGCAAGGACGGCCCCCCTCTACCATGAGAGAAAGATTTCAACCATCATATTCATGACATCCTCCCTCAGCCTCATCGGAGGGTGGATCCTGAGCTCCTTCCTACCCTCACTGGACATGCAGACCGTTAATCTGGCAGGGCAGCTGATAGGCCTTGCAGGCATATCCGGCATGGTAACCCTCACGCCCCCTGTCATCAGCCCTTCCCTTGCAGGTGAAAGCATAATCGACAAGGTCACGGACCTCGTCATCCTCCTTGACCCTGAGGGGAGGGTGACACGTATTAATTACCGGGCGGAGGCTGAACTTGGAATCCATGCCGGTGAGGACTGGAGGAGATTCACAGCAGAGGACCACCAGGAAATCCTTGAGGTCGAATTGGAGTATGTGAAGGATGCCTCAAGGCATGTGAAGGGTGACTATCATCATGAACCTGTCCTGATTGACTACGTCACCCCGGGGGGTGAGAGGATCCCTGTCAAGTTATTCATATCCCTCATAAAGGAGGGCCCTGACCCTGTGGGCTACTCACTGGTTGCCCAGGACCAGAGGTACACCAGGAGGCTGATGAACAGGATAGAGAAAACCGAGAGGTCCGAGGAGGTCGCCAGGAGGCGTCTGGATGAGTTCAGGGTCCTTAATGAGATACTGAAGGATATAAATCATAGCAGGACCCCTGAGGATCTCTTCAGGACCATAATGAAACTTGCAGGGGAGTACCTTGGACTTCCAGGGGGCTGGGTCTACATCCATGATGGAAACGAACCCATCATTTCAGGGGAGGGGTCCCTTCCCCTTGACCCGTCAGAGGTCCTCAAGGAGCTGGGGGATCAGAGCGTGGCACTGGTGGATGGCTTCACGGTCGCCGCCCTGAGGCACGGTGATGAGACCCTGGGATTCATGCTGTTCCCTGGTCAGAAAACCAATGAGTATGATATCAGGCTCCTTGAGGCCATGGGGACCGAGGCTTCATCAACCCTCAAGAGGCTGTTCTACCAGGAGAAGCTTGTATCATCCCTGGAGGAGAAGGAGCTACTCCTGAGGGAGATCCACCACAGGGTAAAGAACAACCTTCAGGTCGTATCAAGCCTCCTGAACCTTCAGAGCAGCTACATTGACAACCCGAAGGTGGTTGAGGCCCTTAAGGACAGCCAGGGGAGGGTTATGAGTATGTCCATGATCCATGAGAAGCTCTACCGTTCAGGGAACCTCTCAGACATTGATGTGGGGGGTTACATCCAGGGACTTGTAAGGAGCATCATGCTCTCCTACCAGAAACCCGGGCAGAGGATCAGGCTGAACTTTGACATCGATGACGTGAAACTGAACCTTGACACCATAATGCCCCTGGGGCTCATGGTGAATGAACTTGTAACCAACGCCTTCAAGTACGCCTTCCCTGATGGCGGGGACGGGGAGGTTACCGTGAGACTCAAGGAGAGAGATGGGAGGTTCATTTTAACGGTTGCAGATGATGGTGTGGGGCTGCCCGAGGACTTCAGCATGGACAGCCTCACAAGCCTGGGGATGCTCCTTGTCAAGAACCTCACAAGGCAGCTTGACGGCAGACTGGATTACAGGTCCGGTGACGGTGCCGAGTTCAGGATTGAGTTCTCTGAGGTCATATACAGGGAACGACTCTAATCTTTGCATCCTAACGGTCCTTAAGCCCCCCATGCCAGCATACCTCCCCCAGAGGAAGCGACTCTAATTTTACATCTTTACCGGGGGGTCCTGATAACCAGGGTACCAGGCAATTTTTTGAGTTCAACAATCCCCCATCTTTACCTGATTTCCCTAGAGATCAACTGGAAATCTAATATTAAATCAGGGACATAGTAATTGGTTGCAGGGTTTTTCTCCTGCAACTGGAGGCGATAGTATATCCCGTGGTATGCAACTGCTGTGCGTGCTCTTCGCATGCATGGTGTTAATCAATACCGGAGAGATCTATGCCCAGAACACACAAGGTGAAGAAGCTTTGCTTCCTGATAACACAGCACTGCAGAACTGCAGCATTGAAGATAGCACAGGAAAATCCCTGACCTGCAGATCCCAGGGAAATGTGTCAGGGGACCCCTCAGATGGGAATGCCCCTGGAAATGCGTCCCTGGACACTGCAGATGTGAATGTCCCTGTAAATGTCTCAGGGAACACCACCGAATCAGGGGTCCCGGTTTATGCGGCAGGACCCGTAGTTTCAGGGCCTGAAGTCGAGGATGCAGCGGTACGTGTCAACGCCTTCATAGCCAAGAACAAGCGCCTCCCCCTCACCGTTGAGGTGGGTGGACTGAAGGTGAACATGGCACAGTTCCTTCAGCTAATGAGCTCCTACCTGCATAACAGGAAACTGGAGATCAACAGTGTGGCTGTACCTGCAAACACATCAGGAACAAAACTTAAAGGCTCAATTACCCTCAAGGAATACCTTGAAGTTGCATCCAGGACACTTACAAATCCTGGAGTGCCCTGTGTCAGCTTCGGGGACCAGAAGATAAGATTCGAATCACTTGTGTGGCTATTTGCAAGGGCAATTAATTTTAAAGTAACAAATCAGCGCCTTCCAAATTATGTCAGTCTCGAAGCACTGAACAACGTTTTACCGGCAACACCTTCCAGTAACAATTCCGGCAGCAGTGACGCTGCCAGTGCCAATTCAGGGTTCACAAGGGACCAGATACTCCTCGCGGCGAGATCAGTGAAGAATTACATCGAACAGTATCAGAGTCTACCCGGGTATGTGCAGGTGGCAAACCAGAGGCTTGGTATAGCCCAGTTCCTGCATCTGATGGTTAAATGCCTCAACCAGATCAACACGGGGAAGAACACCCCGATAGCACCGGTAAATGCCGGTGAGGCAACAAACCCTGCAGGCGGCGCTTCAGGTACACTTACAAGGAACGAGTACCTGAGGATAGTGTCAGATGTTCAGGGGTTCATGGAGAAGAACCTCAGAGCCCCAAACTATGCAGGATCAAGTAAAGGTAGAATCTCGTATGGGAGCCTTATATACACAGTTTCAAGGGTTCTTAACTTCTACAGCATCAACAGAAGACTCCCCAACACAGTTACGGTAACAGAACTGGCCTCATCACTGAAGAAAAGGCCTGAAAATGATCCCTACAACGGTGAGAGCACGGCAAGGTACCTTGCAGAGACAGCAAACTGCCAAGTGGGCAGCGAGGAGATAAGGGCGCTTGCAGCGAACATCACCAGCGGACTTACCTCGGCACTCTCAAGGGCAACCGCGATCTTCAGCTGGGTCAGGGACAACGTGAACTACAGCTTCTACTACAACACAAGGTACGGTGCCCTGGGAACACTCAAAAACCGGTCAGGTAACTGTGTGGACCACACACACCTCCTGGTGGCACTTGCAAGGGCCTCAGGGATACCTGCCAGGTACGTCCACGGAACCTGTAACTTCACATCAGGTAACACCTATGGACATGTATGGGCCCAGCTCCTTGTAGGGGACACATGGTATGCTGCAGATGCAACCAGTTCAAGGAACAGCCTTGGAATTGTGAACAACTGGAACACTTCCAGCGCAGTGATAAAGGGCATATACGCGAGTTTACCATTTTAGAGGGTTTTAAACCCCTATTTATTTTTTTTAATGGAAATTTTTAAGTAAAGCCTGTGCAGATAGAGAACCAGGTGTTGATATGGATGTGCCGTTCATAAGGGAAATCGTCGTGATATTCAGCCTCTCACTCATCGTACTCCTCCTACTGCACAGGGCAAGGATACCCACTATACTGGGCTTCTTTGTAACCGGGGTGATAGCAGGTCCCTCGGTGCTGGGTGTGATATCCGCTGGCAGCATTGAGAGCCTGGCGGAACTCGGGGTTATACTCCTCCTCTTCACCATTGGACTTGAAATGAGCCCTGAAAGGTTCGGTGAGTTCCGGAGGACAGCCCTCATCGGGGGGACACTCCAGATAGGACTTACGGTGTCACTTGTCGCTGTTTTAACCCTGATTATTGGTTTCCCATTTAACAAGGCCCTCTTCCTAGGCTTCCTGATCTCTCTGAGCAGTACCGCTGTTGTACTGAAGGTCCTCCAGGACTTCCATGACACCGAGAGCCCCCATGGCCAGGCATCCCTGGGCATACTCATATTCCAGGACCTTGCAGCCGTGCCCATGATACTCACCATACCATTACTTGCCGGTGTATCGGCGGATCCATCATCGATAATGGGAACCCTACTTACAGGGGGCCTAGTGCTCGTGGGGACCCTTGCATCCTCAAGGTGGCTCGTGCCGAGACTCTTTGATGTTGTTGCAGAGACAAGGAACCGTGAGATGTTCCTCCTTACGGTGATACTTGTCTGCGCCACAGTGACATGGATCACCAGTGAAGCAGGCCTCTCACCTGCCCTAGGGGCCTTCCTGGCGGGCCTTATCGTTGCAAACACCGACTACGCCCACAGGGCCCAGGGGACCATCCTACCCTTCCAGGAGGTATTCCTGAGCTTCTTCTTCGTCTCACTGGGGATGCTCCTTGACCTTGGATTCTTCCTGAGCCACCTGCCCCTTATAGTCCTGGCGGTCCTGGGGGTGCTCCTCATAAAGCTCGCCCTCAACAGTTTCGTTGGCTTCATACTGGGCTACTCTGCAAGGATAGTTGTCCTTATAAGCCTGGTGCTTGCCCAGATCGGTGAGTTCTCCTTCATACTCTCGGAGTCAGGGCTAAAGTACGGGTTGATGGACACCCTGACCTTCCAGGCATTCCTATCGGTCTCACTTATAACCATGGCCCTGACGCCCTTCCTCATATCACTTTCACCGAGGATCTCTGAGAGGGTTGTAAGGTCACGTGTGCATCCGGTTATAAAGAACGGTCGAAGGTATGAGAAGCCCCGGCTGAAGCTCGAGGACCACCTCATCATTGTTGGTATGGGTATAACCGGGAGGAGGCTTGCTGACCTCTGCCAGGAGCATGGGATACCATACATAGGCCTTGATGTTAACCCTGAAGCCGTCAGGAAGGCAAGGGATGAGGGCCTCAACGTCTATTACGGTGACGGTACCCATATGAGCGTCCTGAGACACTTTAACGTCCCTGAGGCTGCTGTCATGGTGGTTGCCATTGCAGATTATCCCTCAACCGTCCATGCGATACATGAGGCCAGGGCCCTGAACGAGTCCATGAAGATCATAGCCCGTATAAGGGGATTTGAGAACACTGAGAACCTTTACACTGCCGGGGCTGACTTTGTGGTCTCTGAGAAGCGTGAGGCCACCAGGAGGATATCTGATGAGATATTCAGCTGTTATGGTGAGGTATGTGAACTTGAAGAATGATCATGGATGGCTGGGGATGATGCCTTGCCCTGGATCTACTTAAATCGGGATTACAATGGGGTTCATGGATTCAATCAGGGCTAATGGCATTCCTTTAACTGAAAAGGGGATTTGGTTAATTTAAAGTTCCTGGCAGTGAATAAAAAAAGTTCTAATATTGACTTGTTTGATTTTAAAAGCTCTTAAAGTGTCTTTTTTCAGGATTAGAACCACAATATTTATATAATATGCTCTTTTTAAGACTATAATGGGGTTATTTAAGCCCCGCTGGAGGCGGTAAAATTTCGAGAAAGTTGAATATTTTAACAGCCCTATTTCTGGCGCTAATCCTTATGGGCTCAAATATTTCATATGCCGTCGAACTCAATGAACCGGATGTTCAGGACCTCAACGGCACCGCAGATTCCAGTTCCATTAACGATACATGTGATGCAGAGAACAGCACCGACACCCCTAAGGGTGATGCAGAGAGCACCGAGGGTGGTGGGGTTGATTCGCCTGGAAGCAGCGCTGATGTTGCTGCAGGTGAAGCACCCCACGGAGCCCTCTGGGTGAAGGCCTATGATATGGGTAAGGTCGACTTCCAGGAACTCAAGGGTAAGGGTATAACCGATATCTTCCTTGAGCAGCTGGCCTTCAACGATGCAAGGTTCAGGTCAAACCTTACCTCATTCCTTGGAAACGCCTCAGCCAATGGTTTGAGGGTGAGCGTCTGGGTCATCTGCCTCAAGGACTCAAGCGGTAACTGGTTCGACCCCACAGGGAGATACGCCTACAACGTCACAACCACGCAGACCGTCACGGTACAGGAACCCTACAAGTACTACTATACAGTAACCGTCAGGAAACCCTATACGGTCACCGTAAAGCAGTGGTACAAGTCATGGTACAAGTACAGGGGTAAATGGAAGTACAAATGGAAGTACAGGTACGTTAAAAAGACCCTCTACAAGTACGTTAAGGAGACAAGATACACAGTAAAGTACAGGACCGTTACAAAGACCGTTAAAAGCGTTGAGACACGCTACGGATACAACACGACCCGTGCCCAGGAATTCATAGACAACCTCACACAGAGGGTGCTCGGATACACGGGCATCAGTGGTGTCGGGGGCGTGCACCTTGACTACATCAGATACCCTGGTAACGCATACCAGAGCCCAGGTGCAACAGAGGCCATAACCGGGATAGTTAAGAGGATAAGTGAAGCTGTTAAATCAGTTAACCCTGAATTTCTTCTATCAGCGGCCCTCATGCCCGAGAAGGGAGTCAACGCCTACTATTATGGTCAGGACTACACGAAACTCGCAGAGTACCTTGACGTCCTCATCCCGATGGCATACAAGGGCAACTACCGTGAAGGTTCATCATGGATAGAGAACGTCTCCGCCTACATCAAGAGTAAGAGCCTCAGTGCAGAGGTGTGGACAGGTCTTCAGACCTACAGGTCAGATGCTGATGTGACACCCATCCCTGCAGATGAACTCCTTGGAGATATTAACGCCGCCCTTCGTGGAGGGGCTGATGGCTACGCCCTCTTCAGGTACGGACTGATTGACAGGGAATTCCTTGGTGGAGTTCCAGCTGCAATAACAAAGCCGGTCGCTGACAATTCACTGACCTCATCCATGATCATGGACGCGGCCAGCAGGGTTAAGGCATTTGTGGAGTCAAATCACAGGCTCCCCAACTACGTCACCGTGGGGGAGATGCAGGTCACTCCTGGTGAATTCCTCTACATGCTGGCAGGGCTCATCAGCGGCAGGACCCCTGAGAGAGGGTCCTTCAGTGAAGCATCAGATATAAATCTCACGGCTTCAGGGACAATTCAGAAGGAGGAGTACCTGAGAATAGCCTCAGATGTCCTTAATTACATGTCATCAACAGGGAACGCACCATCAAGGATCTCATCAACTGCAGGGGACCTCAGCTTCAATGTCCTCCTCTACATCTTCTCAAAGATCGTCGCATTCCAGGAGGCCAACGGCAGACTGCCCAACTATGTGACGGTTGACAGTTCTGTTTTCTCAGGAAAGTACCTTGCAGCAACAGCAAACTGTCAGGTGGGCAGTCCTGAGATAAGGGCGCTTGCATCGAGCATCACTAAAGGACTTACATCGGCACTCTCAAAGGCAACCGCAATCTTCAACTGGGTCAGGGATAATATCAGTTACAGCTTCTACTACAACACAAGGTACGGTGCCCTGGGAACACTCAAAAACCGGTCAGGTAACTGTGTGGACATCACCCACCTCCTGGTGGCCCTTTCAAGGGCTGCAGGGATACAGGCGAGGTACGTCCATGCAGCATGCACCTTCATTTCAGGGAACACCTATGGACACGTCTGGGCCCAGCTCTATGTAAACGGTGCATGGGTAAACGCTGATGCATCAAGCAATATGAACTCCTTTGGAGTTATAAAGAACTGGAATAGCGCCAGTATAAAGGGGTACTATGAGGAACTACCATTCTAGTCTCCCCCCTTTTTTATTTTTTTAAATTTTAAGTGGTCCGTGAGCATCATATCCAGTTTATCGTTTTTCCACTGAATCCGTGGAGACCAGATAAATAAGCATACCTTATATTCTCATCCCCACACACAGATCACTGAGGACCAGATAAAACACACCATACCACATCTACTCTCATCCCCCACACACACAGATCACTGAAGACAGATCACTGAAACACTGAACTAAATCCTTCTCCTGTTACCAAAACCCATACACACAAGCAAGAATTAACAAACTAAATCCTCTTCCTGTATTTGAGTTCCCTGAACTCAAGGATCACCGCGGTGCCCTCATCTGATTCGAATCTGAGTTCACCGTCAAGCTGGTCTGCAAGGGCCTTCATGAGCGACATCCCCACACCCTCCCTGTACTCAGCCCCCAGGCCCGCGCCGTCATCGGTGACCGTGAGCCTCAGGAGCCCATCACCCTTCAGTTTCACCCTGATGTGGCCCCTGCCATCAGGGAACGCATGCCTGATTGAGTTGGTGACTGCCTCGTTTATAAGAAGTCCCAGGGGTATTGCGGTTTCTAGGTTCAGCCTGATATCTGTTTCAACACTGAACTCAACCCCATATTCATCGAAGGCTCCCCTCAGACGCTCTATCAGTCTTGTGATGAACGATTCCATGTCAACGCCTGTGAAGTCACCTGTGTCGTAGATGGTTTCATGGAGGATCGCCATTGCCCTCACACGGTTCTGGGCGTCCGTGAGGACAGATTTCACTGCTTCATCGGCACCTATTGACTGAATGTTAAGGAGGCTTATGATTATCTGGAGGTTGTTCTTTACCCTGTGGTGCACTTCACTGAGGAGGGCGTCCCTCTCAGTGAGGGCATCCTCAAGGGACCTCTGCGTCCTTATAAGGTCAGTTATGTCCGTGAGTGACACCATAGATCCCCTGAAATCTCCATCGGTGTACATGGGGATCATCCAGCCCATGTAGTAACAATCACCTATCCTTAGCCTTTCTATCATCAAGGGTTCCCTGTGGGATGGTTCAACAGGGATTTCATCCACCTCAAGCTCCTTCATGGCCCTGTTCCTGTAGATCATGTTTCCATCATGATCCAGGACAGCTATGGCCTCACCAAGGTTTTCAACAACATTCCTGAAGAACCTCCGGGCCTCGATGAGGGCCTCCTGGTACTTCACCTTCTTATCATCTATACCGCTGAGTTCCTCTGCAAGGAACACCACCGAGATGATGATGAGGGATGCCATCATACCCATCATGAAGATCACTCCGAAGCCGGGAAAGAGTGCAGGTTCGATTCTGAGGGTCAGGATGCCCAGGATGGTTATGCAGATTATCATGATGGGGAGTATGATCCTTGCAAGGCGTCCCTCACTGAAGGACCTGTGGAGGGGTGCCATCACACCATCCTCAGGGTAGAGGCTGAGTATGGCCGTGCATGAGAGTATGTGGAGTGTGGCCGTGTAGAAGGCCATCATGAAGTAGGTGCTGTAGACGCCCACTCCCCCGATGTACCCTGTGAAGACACAGTATGCCACCGAACCGCAGATAAGGGTCAGGATCTGGGGGAGTATGTACCTTGATGAGGCAAGGAGGATGAGTATCAGGCCGTAGGCAATGAAGATGATTGATGTTATGAACCTAGAGTTTACACCGTACTCCAGTGAACCGGTATCAAGGTAACCTGCAAGTGTGAGGGTGTAGAAGACCAGGAAGAAGACGCCTGCATAGACTGCAGGGAGTTTCACATCCCTTGAGAGCATGATAAGGGATGCTGCAAGGACCATGAAAATGACTGCTGTCACAGGCTGGACCGGAGCTGAACCCAGGACCTCACCCTTCATGAAGGTGTTTCCAAGGAACCAGCCGGCAAGGATAATGAGGGAGAAGATGATGATCAGAATTGAGACTAAAAATGACAGTCGCCTTGCAAAGGCCTCGGATTTTGAAACCAGAAAAATCACCCATACAGTGATATGTCAGCGGCGGTAATAATAATTTTTGATTTAAGAGGGGATTGATTATTAACTTTTATGGAAAAGGTTATATTGATCGTTCATCAGACTCTGCATCCGGGGGGATTGCAGTGAAGTCCTTTTTCTGTCCATTCTGCAGGGCCAATGTTGTGGCCGAGGTCCATGGAAACCAGAGGGCAAGGTTCTATTACATGGTATGCCCATCATGCGGTGCAAGGGTGTGCCTTGATACCGGCTGATGGCCTTATGCTGCTTTGACAGGATACTTTTATGAATTCCCACTGTAGCTGCATTCAGATGCCAGAACCATGCACCTGACTCCTGGAGATGATGCGCCCTTAACTTATATGGACCATTAGCCATAGATTAATTAAGGGTGATATCATTGAAGACCTGGACTTTGCTCCTCATCCTCCTGCTCCTCTCCCTGAACCATGTCAGCGGAGCCCCCTGGGATGATCAGGCCGTGGACTCCACCAGCTACGGGATCATCAGGGAGTCCCATGGTGAAGGGGATGGGAAGTACTGGATATTCCGGCCCTCAAGGCCCGGAAGGTACCCTGTTGTTGTATTCATACATGGCTGGGCAGCCACCGAGCCCCTCTTCTACATGGCATGGATAAGGCACCTTGTGGGGAGGGGTAACATCGTTGTCTACCCCAGGTACCAGAACCTCCTGGATACCGGTTCAGAGAACTTCACAGATAACAGTGCAGAGGCCCTCAAGGACGCCCTTATGAGGATCGGTAATGAATACAGCGGTGAACTCTTCCTTATAGGCCACTCTGCCGGGGGATCATAGCGGTGAACCTTGCATCAAGGGATGATCTCCCGGAACCAGGGGCTGTCCTTGCAGTCCAGCCGGGTGTGTCTGAGGAGGGGAGGAAGTTCGAGAACCTCACAGGAATCCCGCCCGGGACGCTGCTTGTCGTCATGGCTGGTGATGATGATAACATAACAGGGACCAGGGACTCCTACCTCATAATGGAGGAGACGCCCCAGATCCCCTCTGAGAGGAAGATGTTCCTCCTGGTCAGGTCAGACGGACCCCTAAGGGCGGATCACCTGTCACCCCTCGCGGTTTCGGATGAATTCGGGGTCCTGGTTGATAACCTTGACTACAGCGGATACTGGAAGGTCCTTGACATCCTCATAGAACTTGGAGGGGAGAACCGGACCCTCATGGATGTGGACATGGAGAGGATACAGGATATGGGTAACTGGAGCGACGGGAGGCCCGTGCAGAGGATGATCCTCCTCTACCGGCCGGGGGTCGGATGGATGATATGAAGGGGTCCATGGAAATGAAGAGATGGAAACTGCCCTGATTGGTAGGTATATTAGTTTAATACTATTAACTTGAGTCATGGAGGAATATTATGGACAGGAAGATCCCTATAATCGCAGCCCTTGTGGCTGTCCTCATAATAACACCGGTACTTGCAGTTGAAGTCTTTGATGAGGCCATATTCTCACAGATACCCTACAGTTACACGTCCTACACATCAATACCCGCCAACAAGCCGGGTGAGGGGTCACTGGGGGGCTACTATTCCATAAACGGTAGGGGAGGGACTTCAATTTCAGGATAGTCCTCCCGGGGGCAGAGAACTTTGACACCCATGAGGTTAACGGTACAAGGATATGCTACAATGAGAGCGGACTTACAGGGACCGGTCACATTGATGAAATTGACGTGACATGGAACACCATAACCTCCCTCCTGAGGGGCGACCTCAAGGGGGCCATGTTCCGGACCATGCTCAGGGGCACCTACAATATGACCTGCGCCGCGTGGACTG
Source organism: Methanothermobacter sp. THM-1 (assembly GCF_009914355.1). Taxonomy (NCBI): domain Archaea; kingdom Methanobacteriati; phylum Methanobacteriota; class Methanobacteria; order Methanobacteriales; family Methanobacteriaceae; genus Methanothermobacter; species Methanothermobacter sp. THM-1. The sequence continues at coordinate 653,588 of NZ_CP044013.1, read as the reverse complement.
GCGGTGGAGCCTTTATAAATGATGGTGAGAAGTTCAGGGGCAACTTCACCATAAACGGGATTGAAACCTTCTTCGGGGGTAACTTCACCCTCCTCGAGGAGAACGGCCGCATGGTTATAAGGGCTGATTACATCTGGCACCCCCAGGGAAAACCCAGTGAGGCTAAAAGGGTCCGTAAGGACTTCTACATGTAGAAACTTTTTTTCTTTTTATCTGTCGGCGTAGTCAACTATGATCCTCTCTGAGCAGTTCTCCCTTATCACGGTGATATTAACATCCCTCCGGGCCTCAAGCATCAGGTTTATTTTAACGTCGGTCAGGTTCTCCTTCTCCACCCTCACCTCCCTGAGGGTTCCGTCAAGGGCCCCTGCAGATAAAAGGGAGAAGGCGAGTACCATGACGATGAGGAATGATAGGAGGGCCCACTCGCCGGCTGTCCCCGTCCTTATCCTGTTCTTCCTCCGGAGACAGTGGTAGGGTGTGTCCTTGAGGGGGTAGAGGAGGGGGCATCCGTAGACCGTGAAGAGGTCCATTATAATGTGGGATGTGATTCCAGCAAGTAGGGGTATCCCGTAGGCTGGGCTCTTCACTGCAAAGAGGAGAAGGGGTGGTAAAATGAGCAGCGAGTGTCCGATGCCCCTGTGTCTCCCTGTGAGGAAGTCCATGATGTCTGGGGTTACTGCTGATGCCCCGGCGAGGAGGGCCCCTGTGATCAGGCCTGATGCAGGGATCAGGGTGTTTATTATTATGAAGAGGAGAGCTCCTGCCACAATATGCGTCCTTGGCTTCATGTTCTCTAACCTGCAATGTAGGTCATGGTCCTGAAGGTTATGAGGCCGAACCAGAGGGCTCCGGCTGCCATGAAGCCCTCCCTGACCCCCACCCTGAAGTAGCAGAATGCTATGATTATGGATATCACCGCGAAGACAGCCACGGTGACGTCCACGCTCTCCTCATCCATGCACTCAGATGGGTTGGCCTTCCTGAAGGTCCTGTAGAAGGGGTAGACCTCCCTCCTGAAGGTCCCTGTAAGGCCTGTCATGTAGGTTATGTTGCCGTTCTCATGGAGCCAGAGGTACTTCCTTGAGGCCTTCTCTGAGAGGTCCTCGAAGTGGTCCATGAAGACCCAGGTCATGGATTCAAGGGAGGAGAGCCTTTCAAGGAGTTCGTTCACCGTGAGTTTGTCGGGTGCTTCAGGGTCATGGCTCCTCATTATCATCATGAGCCCTGCCTTGAGGGGCATGGGTGAGGGTATGTAGACCATCACAGGGTCTCCAGGGATTTTCTGATCCCTGAGGGCCTCTGTGATCTCCTGGTAGGTTTCCCTTACGCTTCCCCCGCAGAAGACTATGTTGTTCTTCTCTAGGCAGGACGCAATTTTTATTATGTTCATAAGAATAAGTAATAAGTAATACTATTTAAGTTTTTCGTATGTTCGGTCCTGGTGGAGCCTCCCCACTACGGGTAAATCTTTATGTGCGCCATGATAAAGAAACTAAAGAAAGTGTGATGGTGGATCTGGATGAGAAGTAGAGCAGAGAGTATACTCAGAAACAGCGACTACAGGCGCGTACTTGAGAACATCGCATCCCTCACAGGAATACAGATGGTCCAGTACCTCCTCCCCCTCATAACATTCCCATACCTTACAAGGGTCCTCGGACCCGGTAACTATGGTAAGGTGGCCTTTGCAGTGGCCTTCATAACCTACTTCAACCTCATAACCGACTACGGATTCAACCTCTCAGCAACAAGGGAGATATCCATAAACAGGGATGACACCAAAAAGGTCTCAAGGATCTACAGTTCGGTAATGGTGACAAAGACCCTCCTCATGTTACTCACCTTCACAGCCATGCTCACCATCGTACTATCAGTTGACATGTTCAGGTCGGACCTCCCCCTCTACATATACACCTACGGCATCGTCCTTGGAAGCGTCCTCTTCCCTGTATGGTTCTTCCAGGGGTTTGAGAGGATGAGGTACATAAGCATCCTCAGGATACTCAGCTCACTCATATACACCGGCCTAATATTCATTGTGGTGAGGGGTCCCATGGACTACCTCTACGTGCCCCTCCTCAACTCCCTCGGATTCATAGCGGTTGGAATCTACAGTCAGAGGATAGTGAAGAGGGAGTTCAATGTCAGGTTCTTAAGGCCCTCACCGGCCGATGTAAGGGAGCAGCTTGTTGATGGATGGCACCTCTTCATCTCAACCATTGCAGTAAGCCTCTACACAACATCAAACCGGTTCATGCTCGGACTCCTCGCAGGGAACGTGACTGTTGGGTATTATGCCGTGGCAGAGGATATAACAAGGGCCCTCCTTGGACTCACATCACCCATAAGCCAGGCCATCTACCCCTACTTCTCCAGGATACAGGAGGATGACCGGGATAGGGCCAGGAGTGAACTTAAGAAGATGCTCATCATAATGGGTGCCCTGACCTTCGGCCTCTCGGTCCTTATGGTCCCCCTTGCACCCTTCATCATAGGGGTGCTTGCTGGTCAGGGATACGCTGAGAGCATACCCCTCCTCCAGATACTGGTCTTCATAATATTCGCGGTGGGGGTAAACAATATCCTGGGTACACAGGGTCTTCTTTCCTTCGGTTACAAGAAGGATTTCACCAGGATGGTCCTCTATGGAGGCCTGATCCACATTGTACTCTTCCTCGCCCTTGTAATCCTCATGGGTTCGGTGGGTGCCGCGATAGCCGTTGTGGCAACCGAAATAATAATCTGTATAATAGGATATACACTCCTTAAGATGAGGGGGGTTCTCTGATAACCCGGTTAAGAGGTGAATTCATGTTCAACTATATCATTGTGGGCGCCGGCCTTGCAGGTGCCGTTATGGCGGAGAGGATAGCGGATGAACTCGATGAAAGGGTGCTGGTCATTGAGAGAAGAAACCATATAGGCGGTAACTGCTATGATGAACGTGATGAGAACGGCATCATCATCCATAAGTACGGGCCCCACATCTTCCACACAGATTACAGGGAGGTCTTCGAGTACCTCTCACGCTTCACAGAGTGGAGGGAATACCAGCACCGTGTGCTGGGATCAATTGATGGAAGGCTGGTCCCCCTGCCCTTCAACCTCACATCAATGAGGGAACTTCTGCCGGAGAGCCTTTCACGGCGCCTTGAGGAGAAACTACTTGAAAAGCACCCCCATGGGGCGCGGGTCCACATACTGGAACTCATGGAGGAGGATGACCCTGACCTCAGATTCCTGGCAGACTACATCTACAGGAAAGTCTTCCTGAACTACACCATGAAGCAGTGGGGCCTGAAGCCAGAGGAGATTGACCCCGAGGTTACCGGGCGCGTGCCGGTGGTCCTCTCCAATGATGACAGGTACTTCCAGGACACCTACCAGGCTGTGCCCCTCAGGGGTTACACCGGGATGATAGGGAGGATGCTTGACCACCCGAACATCAAACTCATGCTCAACACATCCCATGATGAGGTCCTGGAGCTCAGGGATGGAAGTATCTTCGTTATGGGTTCGGAGTTCAGGGGTAAACTGGTATTCACAGGGAAGATCGATGAACTCTTCAATTACAGGTACGGTGAGCTCCCCTACCGTTCCCTTGACTTCAGGTTCGAAGCACATGACATGGAATGGTTCCAGGAGGCTGCGACCATAAACTACCCCAACAACTATGATTACACCAGGATCACTGAGTTCAAGCACCTTCACCCTGTAAGGTCAGATAGGACAGTTATAGTGAAGGAGTACCCCTGCAGTCATGTGAGGGGTGAAAATGAGGCTTGCTATCCCATCTTCACAGAGGAGACCCGTGAAATGTACAGAAGGTACCTTGAACTTGCAGCTGACTACGATAACCTTGTCCTTGTGGGCAGGCTTGCAGAGTACAGATACTATGACATGGATGACATCGTAAAGAGGAGCCTGGAGGTCTTCAGGGAACGGATACTCTGATGAATTCAGCCGCTACAATAGAAGTAAAGTACCATGTTTTAAGAGAACCACACGAGAGGAGATACCTTGAAAGTTTCAGCAGTGGTTGTGACCTTTAATCGGAAGGAACTTCTCATTGAATGCCTGGAGGCCCTCAGGAGGCAGACAAGACCCCTTGATGCCCTGTACATCATAGACAACGCATCAACCGACGGTACAGAGGAACTCCTCGGGAAGGAAGGATACCTTAACGGAAGCATGGAGAACCTCCATGATGGAGGTGTGATTAAAGTCAACTACATCAGACTCCCGAAAAACACGGGGGGAGCCGGAGGATTCCATGAGGGAGTCAGAAGAGCCTACAGTGATGGATACGACTGGATATGGCTCATGGACGATGATGCTGAACCCCTCCCTGAGAGTCTTGAGAGATTACTTGATTATGAGAGTGATGGTGTTGCTGCCCTTGCCAATCTAAAGGTTGGCATTGATGGCATGCCACAGGTGATACACAGGGGTTTCTTTGATTTTAACAGTTTCAGATGGGTTGTACGACCCATTAATCCTGAGATGGCTGATGAGTGCATTAAGATTGACCACGCATCATTTGTGGGCATCCTCATTAATTCAGAGTCCATAGGGAAGGTTGGGTTCCCGAGGGAAGATTTTTTCCTGCACTATGATGATGTTGAGTACTGTTTAAGGTTGAGGGGTACGGGTGATATAATCCTTGTTACAGGAAGCAGGATACTCCACAAGGACGCTGCCTGGGATAACCTTGAAAAGAAAAGATTTTTATGGAAAGAAGTTTCCATGGTTCCCTATGAGAAACTATGGCTCAGGTATTATGGTCTCAGGAACCATACCTGGCTACGTAAAAGGAATATGAACCCCCTGCTCTTCTACATATTCCTTTTAAGGGCAATTCCCCTTTCACTACTGGGACAGATCATCTCCATGGATAATGTAATAAAAAGATGCAGATTCATACTGAGTGCATATTATGATGGTATCCGAGGAAACTTCAATAACGAGAAACCTAAAAAACTGTTATATGAATAGTTTTACCAGGGAAACGGTATCATTATTAGAGTGTTATATGGATGAACAAATATGATTCTCCACATGACAATCATGAGTTTATTCAGAGCCCCCAGTTTGCTAAAAAATCCTTATTCAGATACTGAAAGTTAATAAACCTTGATTGGTACTCTCCTTTAAAACCTTGAGGGAGTAATGTGACCGTGCAAGGAGAAAATCGACGCTTTCAAGGGAATCATCAGCACCATCAATATCCCTAATCCGGTCCTCTGTTAGTTCCAATGCATGCGGGAACCCGTCAGAGGAGATAGGCCCTGGTGATGAGTGCATTCAAGATCCTACTCCATCCTTTAAGCCTTGAAGTGTGGTAATTGTCCGCTGAACCATACCCGCTTCTTATATTATCATGTACACTGAGGGGGTCACAGCCCATCCTTTACCTCGGGTGCTATGAGTATTCCCTCATCATATTCTATTTCACCAACCATGACATTATAAACCCTGTATTCTTCAGGGGCCGGCTCCTTAACGGCAGGATAATAATATAAGTAAGCATTGAATCCGATATGGTTCCTTAAATGGTATACAAGCTTGTGTAGTAGCTCCGGGGCCCCTGTAACAGTTCTTGCAGGGCAGAATGAACCTTTGTATCTGGATATGCTGGAATCATGTCCTATTCACTCCAGTTAAATGTGTGGAGTAGACAGGTTCTCATAGTTAGTTGGCCATGTCAGGGCCAGGGGATTGATCTACCGCCGGCATCTTAGACTCTTCATCTGCATCATATGAAAAGGATATAAACATGGACCTATAAAGTGATGGTATGAATCAGGTGCAGAGGATAGTTAAGAACATCGGTGTTACAGGGTTTGCCCAGGTTTTAACATCATTAATGGCCTTCGTACTCCTCCTATACCTTGCAAGGATCCTTGGCGAAGCCGACTTCGGGAAGTACAGTTTTGCAATCTCACTTACCACTCTCCTTGCAACATTCACAGACCTCGGTGTCAACCAGTTACTTGTAAGAGAGATAGCAAGGGATAAGGATCTCTCGGAAAGTTACATCAGTAACGCCGTCATCCTGAAGGTGCCGCTGGGGGTGATGACCCTTGCACTGGTACCCATCCTTTCATGGTTACTATCACTTAGCGGTGATATAACCATGCTCCTTTACCTCTTCGGATTCTATAACGTCCTTCTCACGATTTCAGGCACCTATCTCTCACTCTTCCAGGCGTGGGAGAGGATGGAGTATGTTGCAGTCTTCCAGATAATTGAGAGGTCCGTGACCGTCACGCTTGGACTCGCGGTCCTTTTCATGGGTTATGGTGTCTTTGCCGTTGCCCTTGTCTATGCAGTTGCCGGTGTCCTTGACCTCCTTGTTGCATCAGCTATCAGCTTTAAGAGGTTTGTGAGGCCGTCCATCAGCTTTGAACCTGGTCTTCAGTGGAGGCTCCTCGTGGAGGGTCTCCCCTTCGGTCTTAATTCCCTTTTTGCAGTGTTCTTCTTCAAGATAGACACCGTGCTCCTGGGGATCCTCAGGGATGATGTTGCTGTTGGTGTATACAATGCTGCCTACAACCCCCTCCTGAGCCTCAGCATGATAATATCAGGCATGGTTTCATCAGCGGTTTATCCAGTGATGTCAAGGCAGTTTACTGATGGGGGGGATGTCCTTGAGAACTTTACCATAGTATCCTGCAAGTATCTTTCAATCATCAGCTTCCCCATGGCCGCCGGGTGTCTGGTACTTGCAGACAGGTTCATCTCCCTCTTCTACGGTGGAGGTTTCAGTGGATCCATAATCGCCTTTCAGATCCTGAGCCTCTTCATACCCATAAGGCTTGTGAGCACCATCACAGGGACCCTTTTAAGTTCCATAGACAGGCAGGGCTTCAGGATGCTCAGCGTGAGCCTGAGCGCTGCCCTGAACATCATACTGAACATCATACTCATACCATTATACAGTTACATCGGTGCAAGTATAGCGACAGTGGTGTCAGAGCTATTCCTCTACATGCTCTTCCTCCACTATATAGGTAGACACTATAAACATGTAGATGTGAACGGTACATTCAGGAAACCTGCACTTGCATCTGTAATTATGGGGGCGGCCGTCTACCTGATGATGGACCTGAACCTTTTAATCATTATACTTCTTGCATCCTGCATTTACTTCGGAGTCCTTATCCTCATCAGGACCTTTGATGAGGAGGATAAGGTGATACTGATGAAACTTATGGGGAGGAGTCCATGAAGAACATTGGTGAGATCAGGGATCTTTGTACCGGCTGCGGGACATGCGCTGCCATGTGCCCCAGAGAGATAATTGAAATGAATGTTAACAGAAAAAAAGGAATATATGAACCAATCATAGTAGGGGAATGTGATGAGTGCGGCGTCTGCATAAAGGTCTGCCCGGGGGTATCCGTTGATTTCAGGGAACTTAACAGGGAAATATTCGGTTATGAAGGAGAAGACATGCTCATTGGGAACTATAAGGCCTGCTATGTTGCCCATTCAACCAATGAAAAACTCAGATACGATGCATCATCAGGTGGTATGGTAACCCAGATACTCATCCACCTACTTAATAAGGGCATCATCGACGGAGCCCTCGTAACCCATATGAACCCCAAAAAACCCCTTGAACCTGAACCTTTCATTGCAAGGACCCCTGAGGATATCATTGAGGCGGCTGGATCCAAGTACTGCCCGGTACCGGCGAACATAGCCCTCAAAGAGATCCTCAAGAAACCCGGAAGGTACGCTGTTGTAGGTCTGCCCTGCCATATCCAAGGCGTCAGAAAGGCCGAAATAATCAACAGGAAACTAAAGGAGAGAATAGTATATCACCTAGGAATAGTATGCAACCACACACCATCATTCAAGGCAACAGAATTCCTCCTTGAAAAACTGGGAGTCAGCAAAAATGAAGTTAAAAGTATAAAGTATCGTGGTGAGGGATGGCCCGGAAGCCTTAAAATTGAAACAACCACGGGTCAAATACTACTACTACTACCCGAATATTGGGGATCTGGGTTCGGGCAACTCTTTATACCCCCAAGATGTAGAAGATGCTCTGACCATATGGCCGAATTATCTGACATGTCATTTGCAGACCCCTGGCTACGGGAATTTGAAGGTGAAAATATAGGAAAAACCTTAATAGTACTCAGGAAGGACATTAAAATACTTGATGACCTTAAGAAGGAGGGACTATGTAACCTTGAACCTATAGAAGCAGAAAAGGTCCTTCTTTCACAATTATACAATATTTACATGAAAAAGAAGGTTCATATGATCGATAATGACCTATATAAAGGCAGATTCCCAGAAATTGACCTTATCGACAAATTAATCTCCATTTTTGAACCAGAAAAACTGCGAATTCCCAAAAAACTCATAAAGATATACATGACCCTATACTCCATTCTCGTATCTCTAAAGGCTCGTAAAGATTTCCTCATGTGATTTTAAGGGAATCGCAGAGTTCCCTTACAAGTTCACCATTCTTGAGGGCCTTTCTTTTCACCTCTGGGATGACCTTTTCTAGATGTTTTTTTATTCTTTCACGGTTCTCCCAGGCCTTCATGGTCTTTTCATGTAGGATATCATAGTTCAAATCATCTATGTCTATTATGTACTCATCTAGGCCAAGAAGTTCTCCTATTATCCCATGCATTTTGTGACTGTAGGCAATACCAACACTTGGTATGCACTGTGATGTTGATGCAATAACAGCGTGCATCCTTGCCCCTATAAATAAATCACAAAGTCCTATTATTCCTTTAACTTCCTCTGGCGTATAGTCCCCTTCAATAACATTAACGAGATTCTTATTTTTGATTTTTGAATAAACTTTTTTTGCAATTGAATAATCATCATGGACATTATTTAGGACATGAGGTATTAGGAGTATGTTAACATCATAGGTTTCGATTAGTTTGTCTATGAGTTTAGCATTCATCATTATATAATCCATATGACGACCAGCATCTTTAAGAAGATCATATATGTGCTGACTCACATTTATACCTATTATTGATCCCTGAGACGCCCTTATATCCTCATTTTTTAGTATTTCCTTGATATTTTCCTTCGATGCGGTTTTAAGTAGAAAGGCGGGGTCAGCTCCTAAAAAGTAATTTCTTATTCCTAACATTTTTAAATAATTCTCTGTTATCTTCTCCCTTATAATCAGAAGGTCAACTTTATTTAAGCAGAACTTGGCCAATAAACGGGAAATGGGATTATTAAATGGCCCCAGGGACTGTGCATAAATAACATAAGCCTTCTTAGCCAGTAATTTATAGGAAACTATATTATAAAAAAACCCGAATACTGTTAGTATTCCATAGTCCTCAGAAATGGTGTCTCCATGGAGATCAATAACGATATCAAAGTCATCAGATTCTTTTCTGATTTTGAATAAACGGAGTTTTGAAAGTAGATCATCTGAAAATTCAATTCCCTTACAGTTTAATTTGTCCCTGTTTGGCCATGGAGTCACTGCCTTGAATAGTGCGTTTTCAAAATAGTTCTTTAGTGTCTGAACTGTACTTTTAAGTATGGCTGCAGTTCCTTTATTTCTAGAACATTCAATGCCTATAAGTAAAAATCTGACACCTTTCACCTTTATTCCTCACATATATACCTTACAGCCGCATTAAATCCTTCAACCATGTGATCATATGTGAATCCATCATTTATTATCTTTCTAGAAGCATCACCCATCCTCCTTTCAAGGTCAGGGTCATCTAGTATTTTCTTTATAGATAAGGCCAGTGCTTCAACATCTCTCTCAGGTACCATGAATCCATTAACACCATCCCTGATCAGATCATATGCACCTCCAACAGCCTCCGTTGCAATAACTGGTTTACCGCATTGCATGGCTTCATTAAGTACAAAAACCCATGGATCACCTATTTTAAACGTGATAGATGGCACAACAACAACATTCGCCATTAAATAATAGGTGCATATTTCATCCTGAGATGCTTTGCCTGCAAAAAATACATTATCGATTTTCAGTTCTTCAACAAGTTTTTTAAGATTTTCTTCTTCATCACCATAACCCACTATAACTAAAGAGGATTCTGGATCATCTAACACCCCAAATGCCTTTATAAGGTAGTCAACACCTTTTCGTTTTACCAAACGTCCTACGTATAGTACAATTTTTTTATTGAAATCTCCCTTTATATTATTATTTTTTATTTTTATATGAGTTGCATTGGGCATTATAAATATCTTTTCACTTTTAGTGAGCTTTTCATAGTATTTCTTGTGTATGGTCCCTGGTACTACAATAGCATCAGCCAGCTTCGAGAAAATTTTTACTAATGGATTTATAAGTTTTCTCTTGGTTGAAAATCCCCAGTCCCAATCCTCCCTGAAGAGCAGTATCTTCTTCCCTCTCAGCTTTGCAATAGCATATATTATCATCGTTTTAACTAATTCAGGAATATTACCCCATGAACCTCCAACCACCAGATCATAATCAGCTTTTAAAAGCTCCTTTGCAAGATCAAAAATGCTACCAGAAATTTTATAATCCAATCCCTCCATCTCTTTAATCGCATCCTTATATGATTCTGCATAAACGTCTCCAATAATATTAAAATCTGTGAAAAAATATTTGATTTCAAATAATTCATTCAATTTTTTGAAAAAAGGTATTCTGTACCACATAGCCGTATTATGTATGAAAAGTATTTTCATGTTCTGACACCCCATTCTTTTCTTGATTTTTAGTTTTAAGCCCCAGATTATAAATCCTTCTAACTTATGCATCTTACACTCTTTAGTGTCAAGTTCAAGACCAGTAGAGGAAATTCGGCTCGGCTATTAACCTTTTTGAGGTCTTAACTGTACCTACAACCTGCGCTACAGATCCCTTATTCCATGAACAGTTCGTATTCGTTATGAGTATTTTAGTCATAATATGGCCTCCAATTGTTATACATTTTAGTATCATTATTTTGATAGTATCTTAGAGTAACCGTTATCATAAATAACATTTGACTTAGCAATTCTATTTATAGTATTTAGGAGCGTGTCGTTTTCTAGAGAAGAATCTAAAATTATTTTTTTATTTAAAACATTATATCTGGACAGATATCCATAGTAATTGTTTATTCCAGAAGGACTTGTATAGTTAAGAATTCTAAATTTTTTTGCTGTGAATATTTCCTCCGTGAAAAAGCTCATTTTAAAATTCCCAGTAGAAAATCCTTTACCAAACGAACATACTGAAAAAAGGAACTTGTGATCTCCAATATTATCAAAGAGCACAACCTTCTTTTCATCACCAAAATGCAATACCCATAAGGCACTGTAAACGTCGCTTTTGTAGACCGTACCCGCATCAAGCACGGTCTTTTCAGAAAATTCTGGAAATGCACGCCCTGGAGCATCACCTAAACTGTAAACGAGGGAAGTCCCAGCAATAAACTGTAAAAAAAGTACTGAAGAAAGTATTAATACTCTCCACTGGACTAAAGATCCTCTATTAAAAACTCTAAAGAATTTTTCTGCAATAAATTCCCCCCCAAAAACAAAGAAAATCGCAGTGCATATGAGAATAAGGTAAAATAACCTTCCCACATCATAACCCTTCGTGACATAGGGAAGTACAACAGATAAAAAAAGGATAAATAGACCGACAAAGGATAAACAAATAAGATTAGCATTTAAATGCTCTGAATATCTTTTCCGAAGTGCATCCACAATACCTATGGCAATGAAACCAAGAGACAAATAGTGACTAATAATTCTCACAAACTGTGAAACATACTTAACCCCAACACCAAATGCTGTAGTAACAGTTCCACCTCTATAATCCATTACAAAAAATTTTGTAAGACTAGCAATAGTATTCCTAAAGAACTCAACTCCTGCAATGAACGGGACCCTAGTAACCTGGCCGAACCATAGAAATAAAACCGTGAAAAACAGAACACTGAAACCTATCGTAAGATTTGAATTATTCTCCTCCTTGAAGAACAATAATATTGAAGAGAACAAAAATATGAAAAAAGTTATATAAGCCGTTGAGTAATGTGAGAATATTATCAGAATTGAGAATATTAAAAATAGAAGAGCCTTCTTCCACCCCATGATCCTATTATTTAACAAGACCATCACCGCCAGCGCAAAGAAGAAGACTGCCATCGCAGTTCTTAAATGTGTCGGCATATCCCACAGAAATGGCTGCTGAGATGCAAATAAAATTGCAGCTATTAAGGCTCTTCTACCACCATATTCCCTAAAAATATTGAAAACTATAATAGGAAGTAAAAAGAGACCACATTGCATTAATTTAAAGATACAATTCACAGATAATCCGCTCAATAATGAATAGATCGCTGGAAATATTGTAATACTTAAACAAGAATTATATGCACCCGCATAATTTGAAATAGACCAATATCCCATTTTAAGTGTTAAATTACCCAGATAGTATTCAAGCATTGCATCATTGAATACCCATATATATTCTGAATATAAAGACACCACCAAAGCCATACTCAGACTAATATTAAATATGGCGGTTGTATAGGTTAGTGATGAAATACTTCCGCGAAAGATCGTGATCAAAGAAATAGCATAAACTATTACCAACATCATCAAAAAAATATTAAATAAAGGACTATGGTAAGTTCTCATAATATAAGAACCTATTATACCCATTAAAGGCAACAAAAACGACATTATCATCGGAGAGGTCAATTTTTCATTTTTCAGAGAACTTAAAATATTAAAATCAAATGAAATTTTATTTCTCGCCAAAATTAAAAGAACTAAAAATACAATATTAAATGCTAATAATAATGGAAACAATGAAAGTGGCTTATAAACCATAAAATAAAAACTATTAACCACCAATCCAATAAATATTGAAAGTCCAACACCCAGACCAATAGATAATAAAAAAACATCAAGAAAAGATTCAGACAAACCAAGAGACTCAAGAAAAAGATAACCCAAAGCCACTATAAAAGTACTTAATATTAAGACTCCTCTCAGTAATGGAATATCCATCAGAACAGCTATATCCGTGACTAAAAGCAATAAAATGAAATAAATAACATCCTTTCTCATAGTAATCCCCTGTAAATCCTTTCAAGTTTATCTAGGTGTTCCTTTATTGTGTACTTTTTTGCACTTTCATATGCATTTCTTTCGAACTCCTTTAATATAGAAGGATCCTCTAAGAGTCTTTTAAGTACGCCCTTAAGCTCATCCTTATCTCCCGGCTCAAACAGAAAGCCGTTGCAACCTTCACTGACAAGTTCAGGAATCCCCCCAATATCGCTTCCAATCACTGGCGTTGAATGAGCAAAACTTTCATATACAACCATCGGCGAATTCTCATACCATACTGAAGGAACAACAGTTACATTAGCCTTACCATACATTCCACTGAGCTCTTCACCCTCAAGGAATCCATGAAAAATTATTCTCTCATCGTCTCCGTGGAGTGCCTTCAGTTTATTCTCATCAGGACCTCGCCCCACGATATGGAGCCTAATGTTATCCGCCTCAAGTTCTCTGAAGGCCCTTATCAGGACATCTACACCTTTATGTTTAGATAATGCCCCAACATAGAGGAAATCAATTTTATCATAGGTCTTTTTAATTCTTTTGGAAAGTGATTCTACAGGATTCCTTAAGAGAACCATATTATCATTAAAAAAGCCATTAGCTCTTAATTCATCGATCAAAAATTGTGAAGGTGCAGTGCATAAATCGGGTTTTCCATTAATTGAAGCTTTCTGTAACCTTTTATAAATTTTACAGATAAACCTGGGATTTTTGCAGATATTCCCCTTAGAATTCAGAAGATTGGTTCGAACACAAACTGGACAGAAATCATGGGCTGTGAAAACTAATGGGATTTTTAGATCTTTGACGGCTTTGAAAACACTTGCGGAAAGGCCTTTATAATTATTTATATGAACAAGATCTGGTCTTTCCTTTTTTAGGATATTCTTTATTTTTATGTAGGCATCAAGATTAAAAGTATCAAGTAAATGATAGATTAACTTCCTGAAAAGTGTAAGTTCACGAGCATCATATGCAGTTGAAAGGTTAAAGGGGAAAATTCTATAAACCCTTACATTATTTATATGATCAATATAATTTTCTTTTCCAGGAGCCGGTGTAATAACAATAACCTCATGTCCCCGTTCCACCAGATTTTCAGCTATCCTACCGACATAGATCTCAGCACCACCCCGAACGTGCGGCTTATAGAATCGGCTGATGAAACATATTTTCATGATTAATGCTCCAGAAGATCCAGTATAATTGAAGATACATTCATTAATTCAATTTTTTCACTTTCAACATTTAAATCTGCATTATAAACAAAGAAAACTGGCGTTTCCGCCCTGTGATTTCCTGAATGAAGTCTGTGTGAATTACTCCTTGAGAATATCTCACCGTTAACATCCCAGCCAACTCCCCATTCATCATCCAATTTAAAAATTATATCAGGGTACTTTGCAATATGATCTCCCCTGTAAAGATCCTCCCTTCTGATGGCCCATTCAACTAATTTTTCTCCTTCAGGTCCTCTGATTGATAATAACAGTTCAATCAGATCATCCCTTATGGACTCATATGAATCCGATGCTAACTTCCTATTTATACGTATACCTGCATAACTATAAGATTTTACACCTCCAGATGGGTCTGAAAGGTAACATATACTCTCAGAGCCATTAATGGGTGTTGTATTAACATAAAGCTCCAATCCTCTGGGGAACATTCTTAGAACCCTGGAAGCTAATTTACCAATGAACCTGTACCTGTCAATAAGTGATAGTGCAGTTCCCTTCATATTCGTCATGAGAGCGTCCATTTTGCTATTACCTTCCTTCAACTTTAAAAACCCATTCCTTCTTAAAATTTCATTTATATTAACAACTTTAACTGGCCTCATGGCATGACCATGGTCACTTAAAACGATAAGAGCTGTTTTTTCATCGACTTTATTGAGGAATGGGCCTATAACATCCCTGTCATAAAATTTGTAGAA
The DNA here is from genome assembly GCF_009914355.1 of Methanothermobacter sp. THM-1. Lineage (NCBI taxonomy): Archaea > Methanobacteriati > Methanobacteriota > Methanobacteria > Methanobacteriales > Methanobacteriaceae > Methanothermobacter > Methanothermobacter sp. THM-1. Next base: position 638,560 of record NZ_CP044013.1, on the reverse strand, counting down.
ATCAAGAATAACATTCTCATAAGGATTGCCTTCTTCATAGAACGGATCATTTTTATCATTGTACATCCAGAAAAGGTGCTGAATGTTATCTATTGATGATGAATAGTAAAAGAAGAGATCCCAGTCAATATCATCATAGAGTTTAAGGCCTAGGGCAACCTCATTCAGGATAACATCCTTGGTTGGTTCTATCATGTCTCCAAGGCGAACTGGATAAGATGTGAGAGGCTTCAGGCCTGAAAAATCGTATTTAGTTTCTAATTCCTCTGGCCAGCAGTCTATGTCAAACTTTTTTATATCAACTTCAGTTGTACGCCCTATCATTACTCCATTCACGGGCCATGCAGGGTACCCTCCATGGGGGAAGAGTATGCAAACCTTTTTGTTAAGCCTTTTCCCCGCATCATCCCAGAAAGTTTTCCCTGAAACATTATTTTTAAGATGGCCTCCATATTCTGCATCTGTAAATGGATCCTTAAAGAAAACGAATCCATGCTCTGCCGGATTTTTGCCCGTGTAGATGGAAGCCCAGGCTGTAGGTGAATCTGGAGGGAAAACAGAGGACAATTTTACATCGGGTGATTGTTCTTTTAGTTTTCTGAAATTTGGAAGTTCCTTTTCAAACTTGTTTATTAGTTCGATGTCCAGTCCATCAATACCTATTACCATTACTTTCATTTAATTTCACCACTTTTTCAGAAATTTCCCTCAGGAGAAAGTCCTTTATTTCATTCATGTCGCAACTTCCATCCAGAACGGTCATATTATAACTTGAAGCTACATTCCTGTAATTCAGAACCCGCTCCTCCAGGTACTTTATGGATGGAGTGTCGTCCTTCCTTGAAAAGGCTACATCCACAGGAACATCTATAAAGAAGGACATGGTTGGCTCTGGAAAGAATCTGAAGAACCTGTCTATCTCCTTTTTTATCCTTTGATCTGAGTAGTTGAGGTCCGAGGAAAGATCCGTTACCACGGTGTCAAAGATGTACCTGTCACATATTATGCTGCGCCCCATCATAAATGGTAGTTTGACCCTGAACAGTAGCTGTATCAGATAATCAAGAAGCATTATATAGTAGTATACTTTGAATAAAAGGGGATGTTCATTTATCTTTTTCTTTTTTTCATCAGAATAATCCTTATAATCATGGAACATGTCCTTGTCACGGAGCAGTATCTTCCTTCCAAGGTGTATGAAGGGCTTCAATAGGAAGGGTTCCAGTCTGCCATAGACGTAAGTACATTTTATACCTTTTTTCCTTAACATTGTATTAACATATTCTGCATATGTTGTCTTACCCGAACCGTCGATACCGCTGAATGAAATCAGAAATTTATCAGGCTTCCCTGTAGACATTTTCGATTCTCCCCGCTATCTGTGCCCATGAGTACATCTCAACCTTTTTGCGTGTTTCTATTCTTGCATCGGATTCTTTAAAATATTTCACGGCCTCCATGAACTCTTCAATGTCATCAGCAAAGATCAGGCCATCCCCCTCACTGAAGATCCTTGTAAGACCCCCGAATTTCGTTGATACTACGGGCAGATTGCATGACATGGCTTCCAGAACAGAAAGGGGCATGTCTATGCAGTCAGCCCCGCTTTTTCCCATGAAGTTCTCTTTTGGAACAACAGGAAAAGCGTAGCAGTCAGAGAGGGCATATATTTCCTCTACATTTTCAAAATAAGAATTAAATACCGTGCAACCGGCCTCCTTCAGTCTGTTCAGAAGGTTCTTATCCAAACCCTGAGATACTGCTCCAACAATCAAAACCTGAACTCCATCCATTTCCTGCAGATCTAAAAGCCAGTTAATGTTCCTGCCCTCCTTTATGGATCCTACATGGAGTACCAGGAAGTCATCCGTGTCCAGTTTAAACCTTTTTCTTAAAACATCCCTTCTTTTCTTCAGTGAAGGATGGAACCTGTCAAAGTCCATCCCCACGATGGGTAGGAAAACTGTTCTGAAATTAAGGTCCTCAAATTTCTTTTCTGTTTCCGGTGACTGGACGATAACGACGTCGGGTCTGAAAAGTTTGATCATTTTAAGGGAAATCTTTGAGAATGTTGGTCTCATCATGGATATTATGGATCTGGAACCCGTGAACACGCTTACGATTTTGAGTATGATGAAGCTGATAAGGGAGGATCCGCTGACATAATGCACATAAGATGGATTAAACTCTTTTAAGTCCTTCCAGAATCGGAATGAGATTATATTTCGTGGGTTGAGGCCTAGAACATCATGTTCCTCTGAGAGATATCTGTGAAGATAGAATGCTGTCTTTCTCATGGCCTCATCAAGTTCCACGTCAAATTCACCTAGCAGACATATCCTCATGAAATTACCTCTTGAAAAACCTTCTCTGTTATCCTGGAAGACCTTTCCCACGTGTAGTTCTTTTCAACCATCTTCCTTCCATTCTGACCCATAACTTCAGCTTTTTCAGGGTCCTCAATCAGTCTTCTTATTGCATCCGCAAGGGCCTCAGGATCACCTGGGGGTACAAGGAGTCCTGTTTCACCATCCCTTATAACATACTTTATACCGCCAACACGTGAACCTATAACAGGTTTGCCGCAGGCATTGGCCTCTATAAGGACCATTCCAAAGCCCTCAGCTATGTTAAGTGTTGGCAGGACAAGCATATCGGATGCCCTGTAGAGGTCAATCAGTGTCTCCTCATCTATAAACCCTGTGAAGAGTGTCCTGTTGATTATACCGAGTGATTCTGAGATTCTCTTATAATCGGGTATCATGTCACCTGTTCCTGCAAGTACAAGGTATGTGTCCTCATCTTTGATCATGCTGAAGGCCCTGAGGAGCACATCAACACCCTTATGAGTATGGCCCCTGTTCATTGCACCAACGAACAGTATGATTTTAGAATTCTCTGGCAACCCATATCTCGATTTCCAGTCGCTTCTTCCGGGTTTATACACTTCAGTGTCAACTCCCGGGGGTATCCAGACTGTCCTCTCAATGAATTCATTAATCATCTCTGACTCATTGTGAACGTAGGGTGATGGTGTGATTATCCTATCAGATGACTTGAGGGTGAGCTGAAGGAGAGTCTTGTTGTAAATGGATGAGAGTGTTCTCAGTGGCCATGACTCCTTAATTACATCGTTATGGTAGGTTAAAACAAAGGGTACCTTCATCCTCTTTGATGCTATGGCAGCCATGTCCGCATAGAATGGCACTGGCGTGTGTGCGTTGACTACATCGAACGTTTCTTTTCTTAATATATTTGAAATTGAAGAAACTAAAGTCAGATCAATTGGTGTGTTTGATATTGAAACTCTACTTTTAATCCTTATGATCATTATTCCATGGTCCTCTTCGGCACTCTTATTAGCACTTGTAATGACAGTTATCTTATGACCCATGTCTAGGAGGTTTTTAGAAATATTATATGTGTAATGTTCAACTCCTCCAGCTCGTGGGGGAAAGTAGGGTGCTACAATGAGTATTTTCATCTGAATCACCGCATATCAACTACTGACTTATAAACGGATATTAATTTTTCAACATTCTTTGCCCACGAATATTTCTCTGATTCTCTTCTTGCGTTTAGAGACATGGTATTAAGGAGATCTTTATTATCCTTTAGGATCAGTATCTTATCAATAATTTCTTCTACATTTTCAACGACAAATCCAGTTATTCCATCATTTATGATTTCGGCATGAGCAGTATTACTCACTATCACTGGTAATCCTGATGCTAAAGCTTCGAGGATCACTAGTGGCGATCCTTCACCCTTTCTTGATGGGAAAATTAATACATCAGAAGAAATGTAATACTCTTTTAGATCATCCTTGTTAGATATCATCCCTGTAAGGGTTACATTTTTAATATTTTCTCTTTGTAGGGTCTTTTTTATTTCAGCCATTTTTGGGCCGTCACCACAACAAATAAACTGTACTTCCTCATCAAGTCTCCTTGCAACATCGACAATAATGTCAACACCCTTTTTATAAGTAAATCGTCCTACGAATAATACCCTGAAATCTTTAGAATTACTTGAAGGTTTATTTTCGACATCTGGGTTATATAGGCTCGTGTCTACAGCATTGGAAATTAATAACGAAGATCTTTTAAATTTTTTGTATATATAATCCTTTACTTCACCTCCCACAGAAAGTATTTTGGAGGCATTTTTTACCACATATGAAGAAAATATTTCATTAATCTGGAAAAGTAACCTGTAAATCGGATTTTCATAGCTTACAAACCCCACATGTATAGTTAGGACAATTGGTTTATCAAATTTTTTTGCAACTCTAGTAGCAAAAAAAGATGAAAGATAGAATCTATCATGAATATGAACTATGTCAGCTTCCTGGACAAGTCTTTTTAATATCTTATTCAACTCCAAAATGTTAAAGATTGGCTGAGGAATATCAAAATTTTTATATAAAAAGTCACTTGCAGAAACTCTGTATATTGTTATTCCATGGACTTTATCTAATTTTTTTTCATTATCAACCTTACTAGTAATTACTTTAACTTCATACCCCATTTTCACAAGATTTTTAGCCTGTTGAAAGGCTACTTCCTCCAAACCACCAATAAAAGGATGGAAAAAATGTGATACTATCAATACTTTCATGAAAAATCCCCAAGAATTATTTTATCTTTTTAATGATAAGTGTTTTAAAAATCTTAAAACCGTCTTTAATCGATGAAAGCTTTGCTTCAGTTCTCCGCCTTTTATATGATATGGGAGTTTCGGCAATCTTAAATCCTGCTTTTGAAAATCTGGAAAACATCTCAGCTTCAAGTTCAAATCCCGGATAACTAAACCCCTCTAGAAGGAGATATTGAATGGCCTTTTTTTGTAAACTGAAGCCCATGTCACGTGCCCTTGAAACGCCCACGCCATCTGTTTCAATGTACTGGTAGTTGAAGGACCATGATCCCTTCTCTATTAACTCAGCAGTGTTATCTGTTGAACCATCATTCACAATCACAATCTCAAGGAGGTCTCTAGGATAATCCAGTTCCTCCATTGCATGGAGGCATCTTTCAAGAATATCTGCCTCATTCCTCATGGGTATAACAATCGATACCGTCCTCAAATTAAACACCTAGTAAAGTGAACCCCTGAGGAACTTCCTCCTGAGCATATATTCTATGTGCCTCCACCCATCCTTGAAGGAGTGGAGCTTGGCCTCACCACCCCTCCTCTGCCTGTAGGGTATGGGTATCTGCTTGATCTTCAGGTTCTTCTCAGAGGCTTCGATTACCATCTCTATGGCGAATTCCATTCCAGGAGCCCTTAGTTCCATCCTGTCAAGCGCCTTCCTTCTGAAGGCCCTCATACCACAGTGGGTGTCCCTTATATTGTTCCTGAAGAGTATGTTGAGCATCCTTGAGAGGATAGGATTTCCTACGTACCTGTGGAGGGCTGACATGGCACCATCTTCCATCATACCATTCATCCGATCCCCGATTACAAAGTCGTAGCCATTCTCTATCTCCCTTAGGAAGTCAGGGATCATCTCAAAAGGGTAAGTGAGGTCAGCGTCACCCATCACCAGAATATCGCCCCTGGCCTCTCTGAACCCCCTCTTGTATGCGTTTCCATATCCCCTTTTATCCTCCCTGACAACCCGTGCTCCTGCATCAAGGGCCTCCCTGGCCGTTCCATCCTCTGAGGCATTGTCAACGACCAGTATCTCAACATCGTATCCCATCTCCCTGATCTTCTCCACTGGGACGGATCTTATCGTCCTCCCAACGACGCCCTCCTCATTGAGGGCTGGTATTACTATTGACACGAACATGGTAACACCATAATATTGTGAAGATAAACATTTAACTTTCATTTTGTTGACTCCACATATAAATTATTCGGTGATGGGGTGCATTAATATAAACCAAAGAAACATGTATTATATGGGTGATAATATGAAACCATATATTTTTCTCCTTCTAACCATGGCACTCCTCACCTTCGTGGCCACGGCCTCATGCTACGGAGAGGATGGTACTGCAGGGAATGTGACTGTGGACTCCACAGCCTCCCTGGAAGTTAAGAATGAAAGGCCCCGACTCGAGAATCACCTCAACAGATCATACTATCTCGATAATTACAGTGAACTTCTCAGTGAGGCCCTTGCAAAAAACAGGGCTATAAGAACACTCTCTACAGTAAGTACAGAAAAACGGGTGATAAACGCTACTACAGGCCTACGTTGATGCAGGGTACGCCGTCAGGGTCTTCTCAAACATCAAGAGTAAAAGGCCCCTCAGGACTGATGAGAAGATACTTGAAATCAAGACCATCCAGGCAAACAACGCCTACTTCTCACACAGCCTCCCTCCATCAAACAGTTACACGGCCATCGTATTCAGGAACAGTTCATCCTACTACAGGAACTTCCCCTCAGACTACAAATCAAGCCTGCCGTTCACATACTATAAGAACAAGGGCTGGAACATTTATCCGGTGAAAACATCAAACCTTGCAGCTGCAAGCACCGGGAAGGAGTTCCTTGAGATCCTTGATGAGCAGAAACTGACACTGACCTTCAGGACCTATAACGGTATGCGCTACGCCGTCTTCCCCATGTACTTTGACTACAGTGGTGCGGCTATAGGCTGGCTTGACAGCTTTGCACAGGGCAACATGGCGGGTCACTACGGGAGGGCCTACAACCTCACAGGAAAAAGGGAGTGCCTTGACATCTCAAATTCACTCATTAACAGCTTCCGCGCCCCTACGGGCCTTGTTAAATCCACGAAGTACGGGAACTTCTACCTTCACTATAACTTCCTCAGGGAACACTATATACTGAACGCCCACCTCATCTGTACACTGGGACTCCAGAGGGCATACAGGTTCACAGGAAATCCAAGGGCTCTGTTGCTCTTCAGGGATGGTGTTTCAACCTTCAGGAGGATGCACTGGAAGTATGACAGTGGCAGCTGGACCTATTATGCGGTTAGCGGGAGGTACTACAGGCCGGCCTGGCCTGCAAGCACAGCATACCACAGGCTGCACGTTAACCTTTCAAACAGCGTCTACCTTGCAACCGGAGACTACTACTACAGGAAAATAGCCCTCAAGTGGAACGGTCACCTCACAAGGAGAGGCCTGAGCCCTGAGAGGATCTGATAACACTATTTTTTTATTTTATCTGAACGTGTTTTCCTTTTAATGATTATGCCTGAATTCTGATTGCGTATCATCACCTGCAACCTCTCAGGCCGGTGTTTCTGTAGGGTAAAAAAAATAGTTTATTCCTGTGGGAACTTGTTCCTTGTTGCGTTAGCTATCCTCACCAGGGTCAGCATCACCGGGACCTCCACCAGGACACCCACCACCGCTGCAAGGGCAGCACCTGAGTTTAAACCGAAGAGGGATATTGCAACGGCCACCGCAAGTTCAAAGAAGTTACTTGCACCTATCATGGCTGCCGGTGCCGCGACCGAGTGCCTGAGCCTCCATGCACGTGCCCAGAGGTAGGCCAGGGTGAATATGAGGAATGTCTGTATTATAAGGGGGACCGCTATGAGTCCTATGTGGAGGGGGTTCTGGATTATCACCGAGCCCTGGAAGGAGAATATTATTATGAGGGTCAAGAGCAGTCCTGTGATGGTGACGTTCTCAAATTTAGCCAGGAACTCCTGGAAGTACTCCGGGCCCCGGGTTGACAGGAGCCTTCTCCTCGTGAGGTAGCCTGCTGTGAGCGGTATCACCACGAAGAGCACCACCGAGAGTATGAGGGTGTCGTAGGGCACCCTTATGTCGCCTATCCCCAGGAGGAATGCCACTATGGGTGCGTAGGCAAAGACCAGTATGAGGTCGTTTACCGCAACCTGGACCAGGGTGTATGCGGCATCACCCCGTGTGAGGCTGCTCCAGACAAAGACCATGGCGGTGCATGGTGCCGCGCCCAGGAGCACCGCCCCTGCAAGGTACTCCCTCCCCAGTTCAGGGGGTATGAGCTGTGAGAAGACCCCAAGGAGGAAGAAGGAGGATATGATGTACATGGTGAAGGGTTTTATGAGCCAGTTGGTCCCGCAGGTAACCGTGAGTCCCCTGAGCTCCCTTGTGGCCCTGAGTATGCTTGAGAAGTCTATCCTGAGCATCATGGGATATATCATGAGCCATATCAGGACGGCGACCGGGAGGGATACCTGTGCGTACTGCAACCTATTGAGGAAGCGGGGGAATGCAGGGATGTAGTATCCGATTGCCACCCCGAAGATTATGCAGAGGATCACCCAGAGTGAGAGGTACTTTTCGAATAAGCCTATCTGTTCTCCTTTCATCTGATCACCTTGAGGTTTTCACTGCAAGTATATTGATGTATCTAAATATATAGATTTTTCCGATGAGTTACGGTCCTCATCATGAGGGCGTGTAGGCATCATAACATCCCATACCTTTTAAGCCTCCCGATGAATACACGGGCCCAGGTATAGGCTATGAGACTTCCCCCGATATCACCTGCAACAACACCCCACCAGACGCCCGCCTCACCCATTCCAAGGGTGACTGCCAGGAGGTAGGCGAAGACAACCACGAGGAGGACCTGCCTTATGAAGGAGAGGACCAGGGATGTGAGTCCCCTCCCTGTCCCCTGAAACACTGACCCTGACATTATCCCGGGGGGCAGGAAAATGTAGAAGAGGCATATGACCCTCAGGAACTCGGTTATCCTGGGTGCGAGGGCCGCGGAGGCCTGGGAGTAGGAGAATATCCATGAGATCCATGGTGCAAGTATGAAGGTGAAGCCTGCTGTGGCTGCTGCTATGATGAGTCCTATCTTTATTGAGTATCCATGGGCCACTTCAAGGTTCCTGAAGTTCTTTGACCCGTATGCGAACCCCGATACACTTATAAGGGCCGTTGCGACTGCTATGACAGGCACTATGGCCATCATAACTATCCTCCACCCTGCAGAGTAGACTGCGACTGCACTTGTACCTGCTGCAGTGACGAGTATCCAGTTTATGACCGCTGTGACCATTGACATGATGAAGAACTCTGCACTTGCAGGGACTGTAACAGAGATTATTGACCATGCGATGCTCCTGTCAGGTTTAAACCGTCCCCTGCCTATGGATGTGAAGGTTTTCCCGGCGAGGAACCAGTAGATGATTATCAGGGAAACTACCAGCTGTGATATGACTGTCGCCCAGGCAGCTCCTGCAATACCCCAGCCTGCATTGTATATGAAGATGGGGTCAAGGACCATGTTGAGGACGGCTGAGATCCCCATGGCATACATGGGCCTCTTGGCATCACCCTCAGACCTCAGTATACCGTAGGCTGCCCCTGTGAAGAGGGTGAACACTGTACCTGCAAATACGATGCTACCATAGTCAAGGGCCTCCCTGAAGGCCCCTGCAGCGCCAAGGGAGAGTAGTATGTTGCCCAGGAGCAGCTCTATTATAAGTGTGAGGACCAGGGAGACTGCCAGTGTTATGATGACTGTGTGAGTTGCACTGTTGTCCACGGCGTCCATGTCACCGGCCCCCAGGTACCTTGATACCGAGGAGGCGGCCCCTGCACCGAGACCATTTGATAAACCCACCATGACCATGTAGACTGGTGTCACGAAACCTATGGCTGCGAGGGCCTCACCTCCCAGCCCAGCGACCCAGACCGCATCCACAAGGTTGTAGATGGATGTGAGGAGCATCGCTATTATCATTGGGCCTGAGAGCTTCAGGATGGCCCTCCTCGGGTCCCCCCTGATTATATTAACGCCTTCTGTCATCTTCAATCCTCCTTATCTCCATTGCCTCCTCTGCAAGCCTCTGGCACATCCTGATGAATGCTTCCTGTTCTTCCATGGTCATGTTTCTGAACAGGAGTTCTGCCCATTTCCTCTCAGCATCCATTATGATAGGTATGGCCTGCCTGCCCTTCTCTGTGAGACTGAGCATGTATCTCCTTCTGTTATCTGGGTCCTGTTTTCTATTTAAAAATCCCCTGTCTTCCAGTCGCCTGATGGTCCTTGCTATGGTCCCCTTGTCCACCTGGAAGAACCAGGCCAGTTCGTCCTGGGTGACTCCAGGTCTGTGGTTTACGCGAAGTATGCATGCCACTTGGGCGTCTGTGAGGTTCATGTCTTCAAGTTCCCTTGATATGAAGACCCTGTGGCTCCTGAGGATTATTGAGAGAAGCCCTCTTAGTGGTATCTTTGGATTCAAATAATCAACTCCTGTGGAGTGTATGATGGAACCAACCATATAAATGTTGTTAGTGCAACTGTTGTTAATGCAACATAAAGTTCTGTGTGTAGGAACAGGAATAAGTCAGTTAAAATAAAAAGGATGGATTAGAGGACCAGATAAGCCGGTAACCTTCCATTCCTTCCATAGAAATCAATTATTCTACTGTAACCAAGGACAATGCTTATGAAGCTCAACCTGCCATGGCCTGTGGTCGCATATCTTGGTGCCCTGCCTGTGCGGTCTATGAACCCCTTTATGCCTGAAGCCACTGATACATAAGCTGCACGGTACAGCCTACCGGACCCTGATATACCCGTACTTCCAGCGTAGCCCACAGAACGTGGTTTTAGTGGGTTCAGAGTGCCACTATTGAGCTGTATGGTCCCACGTGTAAGGAGGTCTAGAAACTGGGCCATAGTGTACCTCCGCGCCTGTATTGTCAGATATGATGGGAGCTGCCTGTAGCGTCCATAGTATTTATTCACCCATGCCGCAGCTGCAGTAAGCTGTCCAACGCTTATCCCTGTTACAGGAGCTGCTAGGACATTAACTGTGGTGTTGACCATCTGATTATCAACCACTGCAGTTATAAGGACCATTCCGGGACTGTTAAGGTTCCTGAGTACGGAGGATGCCGTCCCATTAACCATAAGGGCATCATCCAGCACACCTGCACTTGATGAGAAGTTAACAGGTAAACTGAACCCTGTATGGTGGATGCCACCCTCACTGTCCTCTCTGAGGCTTACTGTAACCACTGGTTTGCCGCCCACGGTAACAGTTGAGGGGTCAACCCTCATCTTCAAAACCAGCCACGGGTCGCATATAACATCACTTGCCGTGAGTTCTGTGAAGTCGGGTGCGTTGCTGCCCCACCAGTTGTAGCGTGCATCAATCCCCTCACCCTCCTCACAGTAGACATCAACATGGGCGTTGTTTATGATGCGGCAGAAATTAAGCACAGTCCTTGTGTAGTAGCTTAGTACAGCTGAGCCAAGTTTCCATGTATCTGCGCTGTTACCCGTGAAGGTACTGCCCCTTATATCTGCAAGTTCCGCGTGTAAGCTCCCCACTGCACCCGCACCAAAGTATGCACTGTTATCTGTGAAGTTACTGTTCCTCACTGTAAGGTTACCGTAGTCATTCTTGACTGCACCTGCATGCTCATCTGCCCTGTTGGCATGGAAGGTGCATCCATCCACGATGGCCGTGACATGAGACATGAGGACCGCTCCACCATACAGTGCCCTGCATGAGGAGAATGTGCTGTTTACAAGTGTCACATGGAATATTCCTGAGGTACTCCTTCCATATAAAGCGCCCCCCCCAACGGGCTGAAATGCCATTGAAGACTGAACCATAGATATATGCAGCATCACCCTCATTTTATGGGGAAAGGAAGACTGAACCCCCTAATCCATCGGCTGTGTCCTGGTTGAAGGCTGAATCTTTGACTGTGATGTTCCCATAGCTAGTGATGGCCCCACCATTCCCTGCATGGTTTGATTCGAAGGATGAACCCATAATACTGAGACTGGAATATCCAGTACTGAAAACTGCACCCCCAGCACTGGCTGAGTTTTCAATGAAAAACCGAATCAATTATTATGGTTGAAGCACCGTGACTGGCGTGAATCGCTCCACCTGAGTTCTCTGCATGGTTCCACTTGAACGTACTGTTCCTGACAGTAAGGTTGCTCTCATAGCATGTGTAGATGGCGCCGCCAATGTTATTGACACTGTTGTTGGTGAATGTGCACCCCTCAACAATCATCTCTGCAAACATCTCATTGTAGAGCGCACCCCCACCTGTACCTGTGGTTATGATGTTATTTTCAAAGCGACTGTTGATTATCACTGCCCTTGAGCAGTCCATAAAGTCCCCGTAGTTGCTTATAGCAGCACCGTAGTCCCCTGTGTTCTCGGTGAACACACAGTTTTCAACGGTGAGCTCGCCTTGGTTAAATATGGCTCCGCCATAGGAGTCATTACCCCTTTTTCACTGTGAGGTTCCTCAGGAGGAAACTAACACCGTCATTAACAGTGAATGCCCTTAAAAGGTACCCGCAGTTTATAACCGTCCCTGTGGTTGACTGTCCCGTCAGGGTGAGGTTCCTGTCTATGGTTATGCCCCTGTTGTCATCGCCAGTGTATTCCCCATCTGCAAGCCAGATACTGTCACCTGAAGATGCTGTCAGGGTGGCGTTCCTTATGGTTGCCTTTGGAGTATCCCATGAGAGTCCATCATTATCATCAGAACCTGCTGTTGAAACATAAATATCAGCAGCAGATGATGTTCCTGACAGAATAAAGGCTGCTCCAAGGACACACAGGAGAAATAGATTTCTCTTATTCATTTATACCATCCTGTACACCAGATGTACATTTATATGTAGCACCATGATCTTTATAAAATATTCTAAAAAAATTAGATGAAAGTTTTTAAATCATTAAAATCATATATCAAAAGTTATTGAAATTTTTTATCTTATGATGTGCCCCATATCCACCGGTAGATTACTGAACTGAAACTCAGGGTTCTTCAAAAAAGGCCGAATCCATCTATATGGACTGGTCTGTTCTCATCAAGGAGCTTCAGGAGATCCCCAGGATTATAGAGGATCTCATAGATTATCTCTGCAGCCACATTCTCTGGCAGGTACCTGATGAACTTGTTCTTAACAAAGTTATTGAGGTGGGTCTGGAGGCGTAGGGGGAAGCCGTCCTCACATATTATAGAGGGAATATCCTCCATTATGAACAGGATGTCGCTGTAATCTATGTTGGCAACGAAGGAAGTTTTGAATGCATCATTCACCACATTACTTATGCTGTTCTCAGCCTCCAGGGCGAAGATGTCTGAAATCAGTTTATTAACCCTGTCACCTGCAAAGGTGTAGATGCTTATAGTTGAATCCATGTTAACTGGGATCATGCCCTCCTCCAGGCCGAATGACTCAGCCCTTCCCATATAATTCTTAATCTTAATCCGTGAATGTTCATCAAGGTTCCGCAGGAGGTCCCTGTTGAAGTTGCCAAGTATTATATCGTAGGCGTGCCTTGAAACTTCAAAGCTCACCGGCATCCCACCACTGTTCCATTTAGGTATATCAGCATTACCACTGTAAGGCTTAACCCGAACCGTGAACCTTTCATAGTCAATATCCATTACAATCCACTCATCTCCCCCCAGCATGAAAACAGACCCCCTCTGAAGGTAGGTTACCGCGAAAAACGCGTCAATGGTCCCTATGGTCATTGCCCCCTTTTTAACCTTGAATTCATAGTTAGGGGGGAATACTGAATAGAACTCCAGGAAGTTCATCTTTCCAAAGGTCTTCTCAAATTTGAATCCATGGTGGATGTAAGGACCGTACTCCCTTAAGAAGTCCTCATCGATCATGAATTCAATCATCCCATGAAAATCATCCTCTGATATCCTTGAGAATACACTTGATCTGTTGAGGAGTCTGTAAATATCAGAGGGTTCAGGTTTTTCCAGTTCAAAGACGGAGCTGAGGATCTGATGGAAATAGATATCAAGGGGCCTTTCAGGTATCCTTAAATTCTCAAGTTTACCTGAAAGTGCCAGTGAAACCGTTGAAAGAGCTATTAAAACATCCATACCCCCATTAGTGAATATCACAGTCCTCTGAGAACCCCTCTTCCTACCGCTCCTACCTGTCCTCTGGAGGAACTGGTTTACAGAGGCCGGTGCACTTAGATGGACCACCACATCAATATCACCCACGTCTATACCAAGTTCAAGGGTGCTGGTGCTCACCATGAAGGCCCCTGAAAGTTCCTTGAATTTAGCCTCGGCATCCTCCCTAAGGTCCTTGCTGAGGGATCCGTGGTGTATGAATACTTCAACATCAAGTTTTTCCTTTATTATCCTATAGTAAGCTTCAGCTCTGGCCCTTGATGGTGAAAAGATCAGGACCTTTCTCCCGGTGAGTCTTTTGAGTATATCAAGCAATTCTTCAAGATCTTCAACATTGGGATCCTTAAGATTAACATTGAATATGCGGAAGTCCAGTTTCCGGTCTGATTCACTCTTTACCAGTGAACACCCTCCAGGGCTCATCCAGTCCATTACCGCGTCAGGGTTCCCGATGGTGGCTGAAAGACCTATCCTCTGCGGCCTGCGGTCCGTGTAGCTCTCTATCCTTGAAAGGAGGGAGTTAAGCTGAACACCCCTGTCAGCCTCGATGAAGTAGTGTATCTCATCTATGATGATGTACCTGAGGTTCCTGAAGATCCTCCGCTTTTCATCATGGGTCCTGTTTATAAGGATGACCTCCAGGGACTCGGGGGTTATGAGGAGTACCTCAACCGGGTCCCTGATGAACCTCTTCTTGGCGCTGCCTGAGACATCACCGTGCCACTTCATAGCCTCAAGGTTAAAGTGGCTGCACCAGGAATCCATGCGCATGTGCATGTCATTTATAAGGGCCTTGAGGGGCGATACATAGAGCAGGCACACTGGCTCTGCACCTTCACCTATCATGGAGTTAAAGATGGGTATGATAGCCGCCTCTGTTTTACCTGAAGCTGTGCTTGCAAGTATAAGGGTGTCATCTCCCCCCATTATGGGTTCAAGGGCTGCCCTCTGGACATCTCTAAGTTTATTCCAGCCCAGCCGGTTTACAAGAAAATGGCTGAGCCTAGGATTCAGTATTTCAGACATCTAACCCTCTCAAAGAGTCAAATCCAGTCTTCATCCTCTAATTCTATTTCCTCCTTCTCCTCGAAGAGGTCAAGTATCTCGTCTTCAGTCTTGAGTTCAGGGTTCTGCTGTACAACGTCAAGGACGCTTATAAATGATTTCACAAAGATCCTTGGAGGTATATAACCCGTCAGTTCAGCGCTTGATTCATGCCTTGAAATTATGCCCTCAAGGGAGTCCCTGACAATCCCGGCATCCCAGTCATAGAGTTCCTCATGCATGGAGATGAGTCTGCTGGATAACTCCATGAGATCCTCCCTTTTAAACCCATCCAGCTTGATTATGGGTTTTCTGAGGTCCTTCAGCTCCGTGTGGAGAACATCCTCTATCCTCTCATTTAGGGCTGTGTAGGAGGGTATCCCGAGCTTCTGATCCTCAAAGAACTCAGGGGTTCCTGCGAATATGAAGAGGGTGTTCCTGAACCTTCCGCCGTTACAGGCATCATATATGTTCCTCATATAGTCGTAGGCTGTGTCCCTGAGCTTCTTGTTGTGGAGGGTCATGATATGCTCTGCCTCATCTATAAGTATGACAAGGCCGGCATAGTTAAGGGATTTTAGAAACGCTGAAAGTGATTCAAGGTGTTTGAAGGCGTTTTCCTTGTCAATATCGCCCTTAACCCCGAACTTTCGCTTTATTGTGAATGGGATGTTGGTCTCACCACTCAACCATGCGATGGCATGCTTTGCTGTCTCATGATCCCCCTTTGATAAAAGGTTATAATAATTTTCTATGGCCGTGGCGAAGCTTGCTGAATACTTGTGGGCTTCTTTAAGGTCATTATGGATATTATCCCGCACAATCTGCTCCTGCTGGGAGGGGTCGATAGTTTCGCGAAGGGCCACCGTCCTTATCTTTGTCATCCACCGCTCAATTATATGTTCAAGGGATATTCCGGTCTTGCAGGTAAGGGACCTTGCAATATTACGATAAACAACCTCGAACTTGTTAAAGGGGACGTCACGGCTGAGGGTTACCTTTGAGACAACAAAGTTCTCTGCAAGCGCCTTCTCCTCAATTAGCTTCAGGAAGAAGGATTTCCCAGCCCCGAACTCTCCATTCAGAAACTTTGTTACAGCCACACCACCCCTTACCCTCTCAAATATCTTCTGGAATTCTTCAATCTCGTTCTCACGCCCCACACATATCTCACTGACACCCTCAGGAGGCACGTTACCGTTTTTAAGGGCGTTAAGGATGTTCTCTGGATCCATTAATATACCTCCTACTCAAATGATATTAATCCGAAGTCCCTCTTACCACCCTGACTGTTGTAGAGGGTTACTATCCTCTCTGGGTCCCTTGAGGGGTAATGTTTGATTCCTGTCCTCCATGCATTAAGGGAGTAAAACTCCTCAAGCTCATCATAGGGCTTACTGACTCCATATGAATCCATGAATTCCCCCAGAAGCCTGATAAAGGTCTTTATATCCATCTGCTTCCTATTATCAAAGCGTTTAATGATACCATGAAGGGAATTTATTGAGTTCAAGATAAATTCATCAATGTTGAATGAGACGTTTTCAAGGTAAAGGGGAAAGTTTTTAACGAAATTGGCCCGGGAGTATATCCGTTTAAAGTCAGCCTCAGATATCTCCCTGTATTCTGATTTGAGGGCTGATGAATATCTATTCCCATTTAAAAACGAAAGGTTTTTCCTGAGATCCACTGCAGGTAACGGGGGGCTGAAGAACTTTATACCCTTAAGTCTGATCTTCCTGGTGGATTCATAGTAATCATAGAGGGTTCCGCTATCATTGTAGACCCCATCAACCATGGTGTATGCAATGAAGGTCAGGTTCCTCCGCCCGTTTACTATAATGGGTGCGAAGATGAATATCCTGTCATTGGGGCGTATACTGTTGACATTCCTGCTCCTCTTCTTTCTAGCTCCTATAACCAGGTTTCTTGATACATCCTCAAGTAAATCAGGATCTATCCTATGGATCCAGAAATTAGATTTTCTATCTGAAATTGGTCCTTTTTTTATGGGAAAACCCCCCTTAAGACACTGAATACCCTTTAAACGTTTTTTTTTTTGAAATTAATAGATAAAGTTTTTTATTTGTCTGTATATGAAAGGCTTAAGTATGTGAAGGAATATTAAATTTTTATGTGTAAACATTCATTTACTGCGGAAGTCTGTATTAATGCCCTGAAAAATCTGTAAAAAAATCATTTGTAAGTTGGCAGTGGGGAAAAGGGCGGTGCAGTGAATCTTGATATCATAAGGACGTGCTTCCCATGTCTATGTGGTGGATGGAACTGAATAGTGACTCTGAAACCAGAGAACCGGAAAATAAATTCAGGACACGTGGTGGTGAACCCGGCAGATGCCTCAACTGCAGGGCTGAAGTGGGAAGTTCTCCTCAGGTTCTATGCACCGAATGTTCAAGGACACTGTACGCATTGGAATCCCTTGAAAGATTACTTGAAACCTTTAAACCAGGGGAAGAATTCCATCTGGAAGAAATAACCGCTAAAATGGATGAATCTCAGAGAATCGAGTTCCAGGGAATGGTCTGGATACTTGATGAATTCGGTCTCCTCGACTACAGGGATGGTTCATGCAGGATAAAATCTGATGAAACCGTTAACAGCTTCCTCATAGAGAACATAAAACTCAAGGAAATCATGAAGGAGAAGGGGCAGGAACCCGGGGTAACCGACAGAACAGAAGACCATGAAGCAGAGGAAGAGGAAACCGAGTGCCCCATATGCGGAGAACTCAAACCTGCTACAGAGTTCTATGTGACAGGAAAGGGCAGGGAGTGTAAGGATTGTGCAGGTAAAAGGAACGCTGCACTCTCCCTTGCTGAAATAAGAAAAAGGGTTGAACCCGGAGTTAAATTCAGAGTTGATGATATCATAGAAAGTGAAGAGGAACGCGTAAACATACAGGGATTCATATGGGAGCTTCAGGAATTCGACCTTATTGAAGAGGACGCCTTCAAAAATTACACCCTGATAGATGACAGTAAATTAACAGAGTTCTACTCAAAGTACGGTGAAGGAGAGCTTGTTAAAGATTCGAATATGGTGAAGGAGTGCCGCATCTGTAACAGGACCCTGCCAAAATCCAGTTTTTACAGTACAGGGGACAGTACACGTGATGAGTGCAGGGAATGCTATGATAAGATAATGGCATGGGAGACCTTTTTATCCATGAAAGACGTTGTGGCTGATGGACCATTCAAAAGAGAGGATTTAATTGACTCCTTTGAGGACCCTCAGCAGCTGGATATCAATATAATGATCCTCCAGGATCACGACCTTGTCGAAGAAACAGGTGAAGGATTCGAACTCAAACACCGGGAGGAACTTGAAGAGATCTACAGGATATACACTGGAGCTGAACCAGAACCAGCAACAGAACAGGCATCCCCCAGCAGAAAGGAGATAATCCATATAAACCAGAGCACCGATGAAAGCCACAACCTCCTCATGAATGGAATTATAAATCGAAATCAATTAATGGATACCATGGAAGAACTCAATCCATTCATGGGATTCATGAAAAAGTGTATGATAATACAGAAGGATGGCTGCTTTGAAGTCCTCATCGAATTGAATGTAAAAAGTGAATCCATCCATGATACTCTAAGTATGCTTGAAGAGAAAAACTGGGAAAACAGGGTCGGCCTTGACGACTATATGAGGCCAACATAGTTAAGTACATCCGTTGTCTTTTCCCGGAGTACGTCCTTTGATCTTTCATAGCAGAGTTCAACCACATTTTCAAGATCATCCTCGCCTTCCCAGTAGTTCTCCAAGAACTTATAACCGTATACATCTGCCAGGAGGCGAATCACATAGGTTGTTATGAAGATATCATCAATGTAGCCGTAGGCACCATAAACGGTTTCAGGGATAACATCCATTGGCACGACATAATATGCTATGGCTGCACTGATTTTAAGTTTTAACTGGCTTTTAAGACCCTCATACCCCAGTAAATCCGACAGAAGTTTAAAGAGTTGAGGTCCATAATCTATGAAGGATGCGTACTCACCATTGAATGACTCAAGATTTTCAACTAGTATATCATAAAAATCCTTGAATTTTGTCTCCATCAATAACCACCCTGACGATTTCTATTTTACGGTGACTTCTATTATAATATTTACTGTTACCATAGTACCCATACAGAAGGTACGGGATGCATCCAGAAACAGAAAGGACCCTAACAGGGGCTCCTTATCATCCCCCTCAATTAATGTCTTAAGCACCGGTCCTTGAGGAGGGAGCCGCCCCGCCGGTAAAGTTAATGCCTGTTTATTTTAACAATGTTGTAAAGGTATATAGCGCCTCCGGCCGCAAAATAACCCATCACTGTCTGGTCAAGAATACCTGTCTCAACAGATATGATGAGATAGGCCATTATAAGGGCGTAGAGCATGATGTAAAATGTGTCCCCTGTTTTTTTCATTATCCTGTAACCGGCTCCCGTAATTAACCCGAGTATACCCATTCCCGCAGCCACACCTGCTGTGCCGAAATCCACAAGCATCTGCCCAAAGATTGTTGGAGTGATTGTCACACCAGTTCTCCAGGAAATAAGCTTCCCTATCAAGGTTCTTGGTCCATCCCCAGGGCCCGGGATCATGCTCATGATCAGGTCACCATGTAAAGCACCGGTTGGTCCCGAGAGATGGGATAACATGTCGAGGACGTTGAGGGTGAAGGCTGCTCGCATCTTAAGAAAGTTCATGGCGCTGATGCTGGTAACTGAATATTCCTCCACAGACCTGAAGTAACCTATACCCATAATTACAAGGAATGCGAAGAGGAATGATCCCAGAATCTCCCATATATCAAATAGTCCAGTATAATACCCCATGATGGCAATAATCAGAATCAATGCCACCACCGGGGTCCTGTAGCCAAGAAGGGTTAAAAAAGCAGCGCAGATAAGAGCCAGTACCATTATTCTGAATTTCACCCTTGCCCTATCTATGCTGCCTTCCTTCATTTTTTCAAGGAGATGGGATGATATCAATGCTGTTGCAGGGATCATGAGGAATGCTGGAATTGTAAGTTTCGGGTTAAGACTGTATCTGAGGGTTGGATGGAGGAGGGGTAAACCGCCAACATCCGTGATTGTTATAATGAAGAATATTATGCTGACCAGAAATAGTGTTAGACCGATGGAATTGATATCTTCACTTTTGAATTTCAGATAATATTCCATGTCCTTAAGGATGAACCTTGGTATTATCATGGAAAACAGGAAAAAAAAGATGAAGCCTATTAGTATGGTTAGGTGCAGTTTCCATGAAACTGAAGTTGATGCCATTATCATAAATATAGAGAATGCCAGGATGAACAGTGGGGGGGCAAAAATATGATTCTTCAGTACATGGCTCTTCTCAAGAAATTTAAGGAATTTACCGCTGGGATAAGCCTTCCTGAAGTAACTGTCTAACCATATTTTCTCAACACTCAAAAGGATTTTTAAAAATATGTTGTAAAGCAGCATACCCTTAATTTCAGACTCAATCCTTCTGCAGGTTTTTATTGCCATACTGTAAATCTGACTCATAAAACTGTGCTCCCTGATTATTTAGAGTGATTTAAGGTCTATGATCTTTACCACATCGTATTTGCTTTTTATCTTTTCAATGACTGCTTTGTCTGCACTGTATATTCTCAGGTTTATGAAATCTGTCTGCCCGTTTACATCCCCAAGAATTCTATCGGCTATTTTAAGGGTGCTGGGGGTTGCCTTGAAAATTTCTATTCTTTCCTGCTGAACATTCAGGTTTATGGGCACATATTTTTCTTTAATATACAGTTCTTTTGAGAGTTCCTGGAATTTAGAAACATCATAGTTTTTGATGGGAATATTGGTGGTCAATTCATAATTCACACCAGGTACATCTATAATCAGGTCCGATATCCTGTTTATGCGTCGTGGTTTGATAACAACATCAACGGCGTCTTTTTTACCGGTGGCTTGCAGAGTAATTGAATCAATATAGAAATCTGCAAACTTGTTCTGATATGGTCCTGCAAGCAATTTTTCACCGTTAACATCTATCAGGATACTTAGATAACCGTTTAAATATCCTACCCACAGGACTTCACCACGTATTTCTTCCTTTCTTTTTGTTAATGAGTTATATCCACTTATCTTACTCTCAACTACTTTGCCCCTGCTATAAAATTCGCTGTATTTCGTCTCGACCTTCGAAATATCCGAGACATCAAATGTAAATACCTCCTGATTGGAATCAATGTCAGCAGTTCTGATAAAACCATAGACTACTGCAGAGCATACAAATAGGATTATTGCTATGTCGATTATTGTTAAACCACCAATTTTCTTCATGGAATTCTCTCTCCATACAGTTGAAGTTATCTCATAGTTAAAGGAAAGAACTTAATAAATGTTGTTTTGGTGCATCGTTCCGGATCCGGACACTTAAGGGCAGCTGCTGTTTTCGGGTACTTACACTTCCCCTAATCTTCATGGGTTTTAATAAAATCCTCAGGACGCCCATGTACCAGGTTGAAGACCAGCTCACATCCCTATACAGTGTTAATCCTCAGGACGCCCAGGTACTCTCTACTCAATTATTGCTGTCACTATGATATACTCTTTACCACTTTCTGTCACAGATGAACCCTAAATGTGTTGTTATTAAATCCTTTTCAATCCTCTTTCTAACTATTTCTAAACAGGCACCTGATTCCATAAGAAAAACCTGCTTCTGAAGATGAAGAGGCCTATCATCGAAGCAAAAAAAGTCCCCCGAACGAGAGAGGGATAACTCACAGGAATGATAATATGAAAGTGGATGATCCGCTATGAAGTCCATTCCGGCAGTTAGAAAATAAATCAATGGTTATCGGAATTAGGAGCCTTTCCTGCTTTCCAGAAAGTTCAATCTCCTCTAAACATAGAAAAACTTAAATAGACCCGGCATAGAGAATCAGTTTGTAACATTAATAATCATAACACAATCATCAACCTGATTAATAGAGGGAGCTGAACATGGAAAATTCAGATAGCAGGGCCATTTACATTGTTCCATCTCTGATAGTATTCCTAGCTGTTCTTTTTGTAACCCTCAGCTACCGTTGGCCATTTGGATGGGACATCTTTTATCATATACACATTTCAAAGGTTTACATTACAGAGGGCCTAACCCTCTTCGACCCTATTTATAATGCTCCTGCAGGGAATATAATAAATTATCCCCCAATCTTTCACTTCACCCTCATCCTTTTATCATACATTTTAAGAACAGGGCTCTTTGAAACTGCAAGATTCATGCAGCCTTTTCTGGCAGGACTTGTTGTCTTATCAGTTAGCTTTGTCGCCTCAAAATTCTACAAAAAACAGATGATAGGCCTTGCTGCGGGTATCCTTCTATTTTCCGGCGCAATTTCAGCAAGACTTGTTCAAGCATTGCCCGAGAACATGGCCCTCATATTCTTCCCCCTGAGTATTTACTTTTATTATAAATTTTTTAAAGAGGATAAACCCATCACAGCTGTTATATCCGGACTTTTAATGGGCTTAATCGCACTTATACATCCAGCTGCAACATTCTGTCTCGGATTCACAGTCACAATCATAACCCTCGGGATCATGGGCTCCGAGCTTTACATGGAAAGGAACCTTTCAGTGATAGGCAGGGTGCTCTTCAGCTACATCCTCTTCATCATATCAGCAGGTTTAATCGCTGCACTGTGGTGGGCGCCTGCCATTTATTTCAAGAATACAGGTCCCGGCGGTGTCAGCACAGCCCTGCAGACTTCAAGAAGACTCAGCATCCTGAAGTACCCCAATGCGCTGGGTTATCCCGCCATCATCTTATCTGCCATTGGGGTGATAACTGCCCTTAAAAGATTCGAGCTTGAAGACAGGATAATCCTATTATGGATCCTTGCAGTGCTCCTGCTATCAAAGGCCTACTATTTTGGAATCAACGTTATAACATACCGTGTTCTGATCTATATAATGATCCCTCTCAGTATTCTGGCCGCCAGTGGACTGATTTCAGCATTTAAAAGCATCCAGAGAAAGGATAAAAATCTGGCATGGATTTTTCTGGCACTGATACTCATACTGGCAACCTTCCAGGGTTTTAGCAACCTTTCCAGTAAGAACATTGCAGATTACGGTGCCCTGACACACCATGGGCGAGTTGTGATCGCGCCACCAGCTGAATCAGAGGTTGAACTTGCAGAATGGTTCAATAAACAAGGGGATAATGGGACCATCTCCTTTTCAAATTACTTCACAGCGGGTTTCGTGATGGCCTATACGAACAGACCGGTTAACCCCCTCCTCTATGAAAAAGGAGGAATGCCCACAGCCGAAGAAATCTCAAAAAACGGCACTCGATACCTTGTATTCGATAAAAGACTTAAAGCAACAGGTAATTTCACATTCAAAGTCTCTGAAGGCTTCATTTTCTATAACCCGTCACTCATCAATGTATCCAGCCTCAACCACACCTACCTTGAAAGGGTCTACGAAAACAGGGACTTCGTTGTATACCTATACATGACAGAGCAGTAGGAGGGAAATGAATCATCCTTCAGAGGTCAGAGAGACTTAACATGTACTGTTCCAGCGGTGCTAAAAAGAGGCCTGCCTATCTCCAGAACCCTATTCACAACCTGACGGTGCATGGCATCATGACAGGATAAACCCTTAATTCGTTTTATCCAGGGTATCAGAGGCTTCTTATCATCCCCTCAATCACCGTCTTAAGCACCGGTCCCGTCACGGGGACATCGTAGGTTCTTCCATCGACGCTGATGCTGATCCCTGAACTGTCGGTGTTGAGGAAGTACTCTGTCTTCTGCTTGTTCTCCCGCCTTGAGGCTATACCATCCCTGTAGGCATCAATGGATAGTATCTTCCTGAGGTCAATATTTATGGTACGCTTGGATCCGGCGAATATCATCCTCCGGTTCGTCAGGACCAGGACCCCCCTGTCGATCTCCTTGAGCTCCTCCTGGGACTCGCTCCGGGCCTGCAATCCCCCCAGGCGCAGGGAAACATTCTTTGAAACCCTTACGGTCGGTCCCCCGTAGGTTCCTATGGTGCGGCGGACAGCCCTTGGCTCCCAGAAGCTCACCCCTTCAAGGACAAGGACAGCCCTCTCATTCTTCTTGAGGATCACCGGGGACTCGGGTTCCCTGAAATTAACCCTCCCGGCCGCTGCATCATCAAGCCACCTCTTAATATCATGTTCCCTCTGGAGGGCGTCTGACATTCCACCGTGGGCTATCCTGGTCCATTCCTCCCCGGTGAGGGCCTGGTGGGCATAGGTCCTCCATGTAGCATTATTTTCATCCCCGACCCTTTGAAGGGAATACCTGTCATCCTTACCTGCGAATACAGCGCCGCATTCAGTGCACCGGTAACCATTCTCTGTTAAAAGGCCCATGAGCTTCTTCTCGGTGTAGGGTTCAAGGCTCGACTTCCTGCAGACAGGGCAGAGTTCTATCCATGATGCATCTGCAGGGGGTTTGAATTCCTCTTCATGGTCCTCGCCGGGGGCGGGTGTTTCAGGCATTTCCTTACCCTCCCTTTTTATTTCCTCAAGCATCCCCATGTAACCCTGCAGTTTCTCATAGTTCCCGCGACCCGCGTCTTGAGCCATCTTATTCACAACCATCCCCATGTAACCCTGCAGTTTCTCCTTATCTGCACCGGTTTTAACTTCCAGGATGACGGGGTCATCCCCGTGACATGATACCGTGACCTCCATGACCGCCGGGCTGATGCAGACAAGTTCATCATTGAGGGCATCCAGTTCCGAACTTATGGCATCTTTAAGGTTCTCAAGCATTCTGCTGAAGTCCTTCTTCCTGATCTTTCTTCTTCTGAACTTCTCTGCAGCTTTGAGGATTCTCCTGTTGTATTCCTCAAGGGTCTTCATGTCCCTCAGAAAGTTTTCAGGGGTCAGCATGTCCAGGTTCTCGGTATCATCCCCCCTGAGAACCACTTCAGGGCAGGGGTTCTCTTTCTCTTCACCCCCATTTCCTCCAGCATTGTCCTTCAGGGGCCTGCCGCAGTTGAAGCAGTACCTTGCATCGTCGCGGTTCTTCTCTCCGCAGTTCCAGCAGTAAACCATTGGATCACCATAATTAATATTTACTGTTAATGGATATATCTTTCATGTCTCATAAATATCTGATGAGTCAAAAAAATTTATCATCTAAACTGGATGGTTCCCTCATGAACAGATCAAATTATTAATAAAGCCTGCAGGATGACTTATATGAAAACCTAAGACCTTAAGAGAATAGGGATACCCGGGGTATCATCACCCCTAGGTTTGAGGGACCTCTGCAAGGGACCTCTTCCAGATTATAATGGACCTTCCGGAAGACAGCCTTGAGATAGACTTCATTCATGAGCAGATCCTTTTACATGGATACCCTAAGGAGAGGGAAATTCCGGGAAGACCATAATAGAAAGGAATGTTTCCTGAGAAGGTAAGTGTCATGTTCATGGTTCTCAGAAAATCAATGAAGGATCCCCATAAGCTGGGGGTGAAACCCTCAAGGACGGTTCTGCTATCCTGAATTCATGTTCTCCTCCTGTATTCAAGTTCCCTGAAGGGTACCATGAACTCTGTGCCCCGTGAATCCTCCATGGTGAGTATCCTCAGTTCACCCTCAAGTTGACCTACAAGGGCCCTTACAAGTTTCAGGGCTGTTCCTGCCTTAAAATCCTTTAACCCGGCACCATCATCAGCCACCCTTAAATGATACCCTGAATCCTGTTCTCTGATCTCAACCTCTATCCTCCCCGGGGATGCGTGTTTCAGGGCGTTTGAGACCAGTTCATTTATTATGAGTGCGAGTGGCATGGCTGTTTCAAGGTTGACTTTCACATCACTGTCCAGGTGGAAGTCAATACTCCAGGCATCGAAGACCGACTTCAGGTGATCGATTATCCTTGAGGTGCAGGTCTGCATGCTGACCAGCGTATGGTCCCCTTTACTGTATATGGATTCCTGGATCATGGCCATTGCCTGGACCCTTGTCTGTATGGCGATGAGGGCCTCCCTTGCCCCTTCATCCGCATCATGGAGCTGGATGTTTATGAGGCTCAGGATTATCTGGAGGTTGTTCTTGACCCTGTGGTGGAGTTCCCTGAGGAGGGCCTCCTTCTCTGCAATGTTCGCCCTCAGGTCATCCTGTATCCTCACTATGCCTGTAACATCCATGAGTGAGATGATACCCCCATCCTCCAGGGGGATCATCCACCCCGTGAAGTACCTTCCCTTTGCCCTGAAGGTTTCAACGGGCTGTGGCAGCTTGCTCTTCTTCATCTCATCCCAGAATCCTCCATAGGTGATCCCCAGTTCCTTCATGGCTGTGTTCTCATAGATCGGTTTGCCGGTGCCGTCCAGGACAGTTACAGCCTCCTCCATGTGGTCAATAACGTTCCTGAAGAACTTCCAGGTTCTCTCCATCCTTTTCTGGTTCCTTATCCTCTCGGTGTCAACCAGGTTGAGCCTGTAGGCCGTGAAGGTTATTATGATGATGGCAAGGGCTAGGTTTACTGCTGCAAGGAATATCTCGGTGGAGAAGGGAAGGTATTCCTCTGCAGTGATTATTATGAGGGCTGTGAGTGTGATGGCTGCCATCATGACCGGGATGAGCATCCTGCCTGTGTAGCCTCCTATCCTCTCAGAGTATAGGGGTTCCACGAGCCCCTCCGATGTTCTGGTGCTGAGGAAGCCCACAGCCAGGAGGAGAAGGATGATTGCCGATGCAGGGGATGTCTGTAGCCTGGGTGATGTCTCAATGACACCCGTAATGCCCGAGAGGAATGCTGCATAGCCAACGGTGCCTGCAATGTAGCAGCACAGCTGGGCTGCATGGTAACACCTGAATGTGAAGAGTATTATGGCTGTTGTGTACACTATGATGAGTGCTGATGTCACGGTGCATGCAGCCGGGAGCTGGAGGTTGAGCAGCCCCTGTATGCAGCTGCAGTTTCCTGTAACCTGGAGGATGAAGAGGATGGCTGCAAGGGCAAGGGATGCTGCTCCTTCCGAGTATCTTACCGTGAGTACTGATATTGAAAGGAGAATGAAACTTATGGATGTTACGGGATTGTTATCAAAAAAGAAGGAGCTTCCTGCAGAAACATGGT
Organism: Methanothermobacter sp. THM-1; assembly: GCF_009914355.1. Lineage (NCBI taxonomy): Archaea > Methanobacteriati > Methanobacteriota > Methanobacteria > Methanobacteriales > Methanobacteriaceae > Methanothermobacter > Methanothermobacter sp. THM-1. The sequence continues at coordinate 611,490 of NZ_CP044013.1, read as the reverse complement.
GGCCTGCAATGAAGAGGACCAGGGTTATGGTTGATATTATCATGACTGAAATGCTTGTCAGGTAAGATATCTTCTTATCAAGGGTCATGGGTTTTATAAAAGACATTTTAACCACCCATTCGTACTATAAAACTGAATTCTATAAATATTTTTTGATAGACACCAGGAATGAGAGATCTGAATGTATTAACAGTTTAATAACATTTTTAGAACCATAAAAATCGAGCAGTGCCTGTTTTAGTACATCACAGATGAAAGTGTGGTTCTGATCCCCAGTGCAGGACCCTTCCAATATTCGTTATAGTTCTCTATTACGAAGGTTCGGTCAGAATTAATAGGGGATCCATGAGACCCCCTGCACCCCACAGATACCATAGATAGGATTCATGATAGGTTCATGACCCCTTTCAGCACCCCATTCTGGAATCGGATACTGTAAATAGATAAGATCCATGATAGTTCATGGCGGGCGTTTTTACAAGGCAAATGATGAGTGATTTGTGAATTACATAGTTAGAGATGACCCTTTGTAATCTGGGGTGGAATTCTTCAACCTAATTTGTGAAGTACATAGTTAGAGATGACCGATGTGACAGGTCTGACGAAGAAGCAGACCATGAAAATTTGTGAAGTACATAGTTAGAGATGACCTGAGAACAAAAGGGCTGTTTCATGGTTAAACTGTTGATTTTTTTATTTTAGTGACCATAGTCCCATGAGTCTTTGATGGTGTCTGAATCAACTATATTTAATCTGGATCTCAATGGACTCTAAAGTGCTTAAAAGACCTCTTTGAATAAACAGCACATTAAAACTTACTTCAATGATAACAAACATTGATTTAAATATATCCTTGCACGTTTTAATTCTTTTATTTTTATTTTAAGGTGTTATGGCCGGTTTATTGGTTATTTTAAGGCCTCTGGTTCAGTCGTCTATCCCATGAAAATTCACAGGAAAATTTTAATAACAATAAGTTATTTTAACTCCTTTTTTACTTTAAAAGGTTGTACAGGCACCATGGATTATTTATCTTGTTATGATTGTTTTAAAATTGTTTTAGATCATTTCGGTGTCTTATTTTTTTATTTGGAGATGTTTTGTTGAGTCGTCTGCCTTTATAAATGGAGTGCATTATTGGGGGTCGACAAATTTATATATCTGAAAGGAGAAATTTCATAGCGTTAAGGGCCAAACAGAGAAAAAATCCGTCCTGTTAAAATCAGACCAAAATGGGATTGAAATGAACTTGTTCCGCCTGTTCTATATCTTTTTTTATTAATAGTTAAAATCAGACCAAAATGGGATTGAAATCCAAACGGGTTTTTAACAAAATTAACAAACTCTTTAAGTTAAAATCAGACCAAAATGGGATTGAAATTTTGTAGTCTTTTTTCTTACAATTTTCACCTCTACACCAGGTTAAAATCAGACCAAAATGGGATTGAAATCCAACCATATCATCATAAACTATATTAAACCGTTCAGTTAAAATCAGACCAAAATGGGATTGAAATAAGTCACAGTGAATACGAAGAAATACAAGACATAGTGTTAAAATCAGACCAAAATGGGATTGAAATGTGGTGGTTTGGGTGGTCTGGCGTCAGGGTGGCCTTGTTAAAATCAGACCAAAATGGGATTGAAATGAGGGAGCAGTTTCAACACACCCTACCGGATCGGCGAAGTTAAAATCAGACCAAAATGGGATTGAAATTACCAGTCAAGGAACAAGACATGTAAGAAACATAAAGTTAAAATCAGACCAAAATGGGATTGAAATAACATTGGTGATTGCTGGAGTTTAAGTAATCTACTTGTTAAAATCAGACCAAAATGGGATTGAAATATTATATAAATATAGGTGATAAATATAATGAAAATAAGTTAAAATCAGACCAAAATGGGATTGAAATCAACTTTGACGTTGTTGATTAGGGTTTTGCCCTTGGGTTAAAATCAGACCAAAATGGGATTGAAATGGTTTCTCCGTGAACGGGGTGCATAGCGGTGCTTTCGTTAAAATCAGACCAAAATGGGATTGAAATTCTATGACTTTTTGGATGGTGCTTTTTAAGGCTTTGGTTAAAATCAGACCAAAATGGGATTGAAATTTTTATATTATATGAACATAATAAATATGCAATATTGGTTAAAATCAGACCAAAATGGGATTGAAATCGTGTATCCACCATTGCACCACTAATTTGATTAAAAGTTAAAATCAGACCAAAATGGGATTGAAATGATGAATACAAAAAAGATATATACATAATAAGATATGTTAAAATCAGACCAAAATGGGATTGAAATGTATGATACCCATTTCTTTTGGTTTCCTGATGCATTGTTAAAATCAGACCAAAATGGGATTGAAATCAAAGGAAGTGGGGAAACTCAGCAAATCATTTAAGGAAGTTAAAATCAGACCAAAATGGGATTGAAATTGAACTCTCAGCCAAACGCTACAACACCATGTTCTTGTTAAAATCAGACCAAAATGGGATTGAAATCAGTGAAGATTGATGATGCTGTCCTCCCGGCCCCCGGTTAAAATCAGACCAAAATGGGATTGAAATTAGAGGACTCAGTCTTCCTCCATGGAGGGCACGGGTTAAAATCAGACCAAAATGGGATTGAAATAAGGGAAAGAGGTGATGCATATGGACGTAGTAGAAAGTTAAAATCAGACCAAAATGGGATTGAAATTTGAGGATGCTGGCCATGATGGTGATTCTCCTGACGGTTAAAATCAGACCAAAATGGGATTGAAATTCATATCCGTCCCTGCGGAATGTTCTCCTCCGCACAGTTAAAATCAGACCAAAATGGGATTGAAATCATTTAATTCAGTGATGTTCACATTGAACTGGCTACTGGTTAAAATCAGACCAAAATGGGATTGAAATTCATACCTTCCTGTGCCATTGTAGACGTAACATTTGTTAAAATCAGACCAAAATGGGATTGAAATCTGAAGATGCTTTACAAGTACTCGGTAATTGTATTGGTTAAAATCAGACCAAAATGGGATTGAAATCATAGATGAACTAGGATACTTCAACAACGCAACAGAGTTAAAATCAGACCAAAATGGGATTGAAATCGATGTAGGGGCTAGATTCACAGTCACAGGAGAAGGTTAAAATCAGACCAAAATGGGATTGAAATACTTTGTGTAATTGGTATGCAAATGTTATTATGTCATCGTTAAAATCAGACCAAAATGGGATTGAAATGTTCCTAATGGGAATTGGGAAGTTTCATGGTGGCAGAGTTAAAATCAGACCAAAATGGGATTGAAATCATATTCCCTTATTTCCCTTATATTTCTATTCATTGTTAAAATCAGACCAAAATGGGATTGAAATGGAAATATAGTGTCTCCATAAGCCTCAGCGACGGTCTGTTAAAATCAGACCAAAATGGGATTGAAATTCACGCATCGACTTATTCAAGGTGGAGGTGAATGAATTCGTTAAAATCAGACCAAAATGGGATTGAAATAAGCCATCAACAATGTTAACAGTTCCCTTGGGAATCGTTAAAATCAGACCAAAATGGGATTGAAATCTGGTGATCGGCTGGCGGCTCTGACGCCTCAGATCCGTTAAAATCAGACCAAAATGGGATTGAAATACCACATATCTATATCTATGGAATCAAGTATATATAGTTAAAATCAGACAAAAATGGGATTGAAATTGATCTTCTCCTGTGTTTTCCTGTGTTCGAGTGTGAGTTAAAATCAGACCAAAATGGGATTGAAATATATTATGTATGTGTATTTTGTTGTCAGCGAAGTTGGTTAAAATCAGACCAAAATGGGATTGAAATGCCACTGACTACTATTGCCCCGCCTTCTTCGCTGAGGGTTAAAATCAGACCAAAATGGGATTGAAATCCGTCTCAGAGACAATCAGAAACCTCCCACAGGAAGAGTTAAAATCAGACCAAAATGGGATTGAAATCTGCACGTATTTTACGCTGCCTGTCACTATGAATCGTTAAAATCAGACCAAAATGGGATTGAAATATCTGCTTCGGTTGCTCCGAACGCTCATCCAGTGAAGTTAAAATCAGACCAAAATGGGATTGAAATCCCATCCTTCCTGGTCTTGGAGGGTGTGGTGGAGGAGTTAAAATCAGACCAAAATGGGATTGAAATCTGTGAAGTAGGCTTCTATGACTGGTTTGGGTGGTGTGTTAAAATCAGACCAAAATGGGATTGAAATGAACTTGTTCAGCCTGTTCTAAATTATCTTCTTTCATCAGTTAAAATCAGACCAAAATGGGATTGAAATCGGCTTTTGCTCTATTTGGAGACATATTACTTCTTGTTAAAATCAGACCAAAATGGGATTGAAATAAAACCTCCATAATAATCTATATGGACTTTGGTACTGTTAAAATCAGACCAAAATGGGATTGAAATATCTAATTCTGATCCTGCTATTTCCTCCAGCTCATCGTTAAAATCAGACCAAAATGGGATTGAAATGTTGTTTCCATGCATATCCTGGCGAATATTTCTCGTTAAAATCAGACCAAAATGGGATTGAAATCCTCCAGGGGGTTCTGGTGGCTTTACCCGGCCTCTTGTTAAAATCAGACCAAAATGGGATTGAAATGCGACACGGCGGAAAACTAGTAGAAAACACCAGGAAAGTTAAAATCAGACCAAAATGGGATTGAAATGTGGGTCCATAAGCGCGAATTCTATCTGCTCAAATGAGTTAAAATCAGACCAAAATGGGATTGAAATTCTTTTGTGATTTCCATTATTCTTTTTCGTTTGCCTAGTTAAAATCAGACCAAAATGGGATTGAAATCCTCCACTGTGACTCCGACCACGTATCTTACCTGGGTTAAAATCAGACCAAAATGGGATTGAAATGAAAGGGTAATGAATAATTCTGGAATGCCGTTCCAGGTTAAAATCAGACCAAAATGGGATTGAAATGGTAGACTATACACTACCTACATACTCATTAACCAGGTTAAAATCAGACCAAAATGGGATTGAAATGAAGATTAATTCGCAGTTGTCGGGGAGGGCTACTTCTGTTAAAATCAGACCAAAATGGGATTGAAATCATATTCTTCGCCTCCTCAATGTATTCAGCGAGATCCGTTAAAATCAGACCAAAATGGGATTGAAATTTGAATACGTCTTCGAATATTTCGACTCTTTCTCTGGTTAAAATCAGACCAAAATGGGATTGAAATGTACTTTCCGTTCACATATTTCCCACGGCTTGTGAGGGTTAAAATCAGACCAAAATGGGATTGAAATTCGAGAGGAAGTACTTCACTCTCGATGAACTCGGTTAAAATCAGACCAAAATGGGATTGAAATGCTCAACGTTCACGTACGCCTCATACTCCTCCGCACCGTTAAAATCAGACCAAAATGGGATTGAAATACACTCAAATGGTATGTTTGGTAAAACTACATGATAAGTTAAAATCAGACCAAAATGGGATTGAAATGAACTTGGCGAAGTACGCATCTTGTGCGTACTTCTCACCGTTAAAATCAGACCAAAATGGGATTGAAATGAACTTGGCGAAGTACGCATCTTGTGCGTACTTCTCACCGTTAAAATCAGACCAAAATGGGATTGAAATGGAGGAAGCGGATCGGGTCCTCCACCTGCTCCTCCAGTTAAAATCAGACCAAAATGGGATTGAAATCCGTTTTGGTATGCTATTCTTTATCGTCTATAGTATGTTAAAATCAGACCAAAATGGGATTGAAATGCTTCTTCTAGTACTGCCTGGGCGTTTTTTGCCCAGGGTTAAAATCAGACCAAAATGGGATTGAAATTGCGAAGTATAATGCGAAGTATAATGCGAAGTATAATGCGAAGTATAAGTTAAAATCAGACCAAAATGGGATTGAAATTTCTGTTTTTTTCATCAAATCACCCCATATTCTTTTGGTTAAAATCAGACCAAAATGGGATTGAAATATTTCTTTCTTCTTCTGGCATTCCCATTTCAACTACTGTTAAAATCAGACCAAAATGGGATTGAAATTTTCAGATGCTATGGTGATACTCCGCCCATCCCTCAGTTAAAATCAGACCAAAATGGGATTGAAATTGGTTTGATATTTTTTTGATTAAGGTTTTTAGCAAGGTTAAAATCAGACCAAAATGGGATTGAAATTTGGTCTGACGTCACTATCTTCCCCAGACCTATGCGTTAAAATCAGACCAAAATGGGATTGAAATCGGGAGGAGTATTCTGACCGGAATCTATGATAACGTCGTTAAAATCAGACCAAAATGGGATTGAAATCTTCATCTATTTCTGGGATTCGGTCTCTCCATGCATGGGTTAAAATCAGACCAAAATGGGATTGAAATTGATCAGTAGACTTATTGTCATTATTATTATTGCAAGTTAAAATCAGACCAAAATGGGATTGAAATTTGGTTTGACGTCACTATCTTCCCCAGACCTATGCAGTTAAAATCAGACCAAAATGGGATTGAAATTTTGATTTCCATTTTCTTTCACCCCATTTCTTTTTTTTTTGGGTTAAAATCAGACCAAAATGGGATTGAAATGAGGATTTGCAATGTCTGTGTGAGGCCTTCATCGTCGGTTAAAATCAGACCAAAATGGGATTGAAATTTATGGTGTCTATTGCTTTTTCAAGTTCTTTATTTATTGTTAAAATCAGACCAAAATGGGATTGAAATTTACTTTTTCAGCAACGGCCATAAAGCCGTTGTTGACCGTTAAAATCAGACCAAAATGGGATTGAAATAAAGCTGCAACAAGTACAAAGCATACCACAAGAACTATTTTTTTTTGTCTATCTATCCAATTGTCCACTCCCTAACAATGAATAATATGAAAATCCCGGTTATAAGCGTTGAGGAGTTGCGTAATCCTGTTTTATGGTATTGATGAAAACTGGAAAATGAAACAAATTGAATCAGTCGCGATGAAGAACCTTAAGTTCTCCAGTCCTAACATCGATTATCAGTCCATGGACAGGTATATCATGGGGGATTGCCCTGAATTCCTTGATGGTCCTGACACCTTCAATAACATTTTTTTCCTCATCATCAATTGCCAGGATCCAGTCCTCCAGTCCAAGTTCCTCGATAAAATCAGGGGGGACTCCCTTCTCTTCCATGGTTTCCCTGAGTCTTTCAAAGTCAACATTTGCCATTCCGCAGTCAGTATGCCCTATGACCATTATCTCCTCGACGCCGAGGGAGTGCACCGCAACCACAAGTGACCTCAGTGCATCATCTGTTATGGTGTTACCTGCATTCTTTATGATCTTGGCGTCACCCCTTTCAAGGCCCATTGCAGGTTCAAGGAAGTCTGTTAGCCTTGTGTCCATACATGTTACGATGGCAAGTTTCTTGGCCGGTCTTTTACCGGGGTCTTCACCCTTAAAATTCCTCAGGAATTCCTGGTTTTTTTCCAGTAACTGATCTATAATCATCGTATCACCTTAAAAAAAATAAAATAGGATGGTTTTTTTATTTATGGGTCAGTGGAGGTTCCTGACCTGTGTCAAACCCTGTCTTGTAGCCGAAGGTGTTCTGTACCCTGATGTTTATTTCATGCCATATCCTTGCAAGGGGTATCTCTGCAGGGCAGAGTTCCTCACACTGGCCACAGTTGGTACATGAATCCACCATGTGCATCATCCTCTCAAGGTGGAAGACAGGGGATGGTGGAAGTTTACCTTTTTCAAGCCATTCAGGAGTCCTTGTTTCAAGTGAACACTCTTCACAGTAACAGATCGGGCATGCTTCTCTGCAGCTGTAGCACTTGATGCAGCGGTTCAGGTCATCCATGTACTTATCAAGGTTCATAAGGATTTCAGCACCGCTTTCTTCACTGAAGTCATTTTTCTGCCACTTGGTTGCAAGGTTAACCATTGCCTGGTCAATCTTTTCACGTATTTCAATACCCTTGGGTATTGGGTCCTCTACATGAATCACTCCTGCGTTTATTGCCTTTTCAAGGACTTCAGCACCCTTTTCAGATGTTACTTCCACGAAGGTTGCCTTGCCGGCCAGGGGTCCTATAACACCCCAGTTACCCAGTGCAAGGTCAGCCATCCTTGGTATGTTCTTCTCACATCTTCTGCAGTTGGTCCTTCTACCGTAACCCATCTCTTCTACTTCATCAACACTGATGCCCTTTTCATCGTCTGATGTTTCAATTATCAGTTTACCCTTTGCTATTTCCTCCTTGATAACGTCGTCAGGGTCCATTTCATATACTTCTTCTATCATCTGCCTCGTCTTTACAGGTGGAAGTGTTCCTCCACAGTTAACACCCACCATTATCACGTTGTTCCTGTCTATCTTACCCCTCTTGGCGACCTCAACTATTGTCATGGCATCACATGGCTTTGTTGTGACAGCTATCTTCATGTCCCTTGCGCCGTTAAGGTAACGTGTGATGACCTTTGCAATGTTGAGTGTACCGCAGTGGAGTGAACCTGCAGATTCTATGACCTCATTGGGATCTGTTATCAGGGTTGGGACGGCATCGTAGAGATCTGAACCCTTCTTAACGGCTAGAACCGCGTCAACGATTCCTTCTTCAAGCAGGAATTTCAGCAGTGAGGTTACGGCCCCTCCATATTCACCTTTTTCTGCAATTTCTTCATTCTCTGAAAAAGCATAATACATATCGTTTACTTCAACCATCATCAAGCCCCCTCATTTCTCTATACTGGCTGCGGAAACCTTGAGCTCCGGCATCTTGGCTGCAGGGTCAAGTTCGCTGGAGCTTGTCAGCATGTTGGCAGCGCATTCTGCGAAGTGGAATGGGATGAACAGAACACCCTTCATTATATCGGGTGTGACCCTTGCTGTTATCTCAATTTCACCCCTTCTTGTTCTGACCTTAACCATGTCACCACTTCTGATTCCAAGTTCAGAGGCGTCTTCGTCGTTTATTTCAACAAATCCTGTTGGCAGTTCCCTGTCAAGGGTCTCTGATCTCCTTGTCATTGATCCTGTGTGGTAATGGAACAGTACACGACCCGTTGTAAGGATGAATGGGTACTCTTCATCTGGAACTTCAGCAGGGTCTTTGTGTTCTATTGGGAAGAATATTCCAAGGCCGTCAGGTGTTGCAAACTGTTCTGTGTGAAGTATTGGTGTTCCTGGATGGCTTTCATCGGGGCATGGCCAGTGAAGACCTTCTGGTTTTGAAAGCCTTTCAGGGTTCATGCCCGCGTACTGGGGTGTTACCTCCCTTATCTCTTCAAAGATCTCGGCTGGGGAGTTAAAGTCAAATCCTTCGGCTCCCATCCTCTTTGCCAGGTCGCATATTATGTCCCAGTCTTCTCTGGCATCACCTGGAGCTTCAACAGCCTTTCTTATGTACTGAACACGCCTTTCTGTGCTTGTGTATGTACCGTCCTTTTCAGCCCAGGCAGCTGCAGGTAGAACAACATCAGCCAGTTCAGCGGTTTCTGTCATGAATATGTCCTGGACAACCAGGAATTCGAGGCTTTCAAGGGATTCCTTAACGTGCTGAATGTCGGGGTCGGAGACCATGGGGTTTTCACCCATTATGTACATGGCCTTGAGCTCTCCCTTCTCAGCCGCATTCATCATTTCAACGACTGTCAGCCCTGGTGTGCATTTAAGGTCACTGCATCCCCATGCACAGGTCATCTTCTCGGTTGCTTCCTCATCAATGACCTTCTGGTATCCTGGATAGAATGCAGGGAGGGCTCCCATGTCACAGGCTCCCTGAACATTGTTCTGACCCCTCAGCGGGTTGACCCCTGCACCGGGCTTACCTATGTTACCTGTGAGCATGGCTAGGTTTGCGGTTGAAATAACGTTGTCTGTACCTGTAATGTGCTGTGTTATACCCATGGCAAAGAGTATGGCTGCGCTGTCTGCCTCTGCATACACCCTTGCAGCTTCCCTGATCTTATCCGCAGGTGTGAGTGTTAATTCCTCAACATCCTCTGGTTTGTATTTCTTCACTACTTCCTTGAGTTCTTCAAAGCCCTTTGTCCTTTTCTCTATGAAATCCTTATCTTCCAGGCCCTCTTCGATTATCACGTTCATCATTGCGTTAAGCAGCGGGATGTCTGTGCCTGGTTTGAAGGGCAGGTATATGTCGGCCTGTTTGGCTGTTGGTGTGATCCTGGGGTCTGCAACTATTAATTTTGCGCCCTTGGACTTTGCACGGAGAACCCTTCTCCATATGAGCGGGTGCTGTTCTGCTGTGTTTGAACCTATAATGAATATGCAGCTGGCTTCCTCGATGTCTATAATTGAATTTGTCATTGCACCTGACCCAAAGGTCTGTGCCAGCCCAGCGACTGATGGTCCGTGGCAGAGCCTTGCGCAGTGATCAATGTTCTGTGTCCCGATCACTGCCCTGGCAAATTTCTGGAGGCTGTAGTTTTCCTCATTGGTACACCTTGCAGATGCAAGGAATGCTAGGAGATCAGGATCCTCCTCACGGTATTCTTTAAGTTTGGATGCGATGAGGTCAAGGGCCTCATCCCATGATGCTTCTCTGAACTCACCGTTCTCCTTTATCAGAGGGGTTTTGAGACGGTCGTCCCTGCTCACAAACTGGTAGGCGAAGTTACCCTTAGGACACAACTTTCCCTCATTCATGGGATGCCTTTTCCAGGGCTCAACACCCTCTATTTCCCCGTTGACTGATATTATGTTCATTCCACAGCCACAACCACAGTAAGGACATGTGTTAGGAACATATTCAATATTCATATTATCACCTCCATTTAAAAAAAATGTAAATGGTATACCTACTCCTTGAGGTAGGTGTACCAGTAGAGGCACGCAACGAAGACAGCGCCCCCTACAATGTTACCGAGTGTAACTGGTATCATGTTGTTTATGAAGAACTGGCTCCATGTAACTCCACCAAGGAAGATGCCGACTGGTATGAAGAACATGTTTGCAACACTGTGTTCGAATCCTATGGCAACGAATGCGAATATAGGGAACCATATTCCCCAGATTTTACCTATGATATCATCAGAAGCAATCGCCAGGTATACTGCAAGACAAACAAGCCAGTTACAGCCAATACCCCTGAGGAATGCCTGAGTCCATGTAAGTGATTTTATGGTTTTACCTGCAGCAACGAACTCAACTCCTCCAAGAGCCTTGAGCTTGGCAATCTGCAGGGCAGATGCCTGCCAGGGGTCTGCTGAAAGGATACCTGTAGCAACTGCAAGGAAGTAAGCAACAAATACTGCTCCAACAAGGTTGAATACCCAGCTTGTTACCCAATTCCTTATCAATCCCATGACACTTGCTCTCTTATCGAGTATACCAAATGGCATGTACATACAGTTCCCTGTGAAGAGCTCAGAACCCGCAATTATGACAAGCATGAGCCCGACTGGGAACACTGCACCAAAGACAAGTTTAACAAGACCTGCAGGGTATCCTGCTTTGGCCATTCCACCAGTTACAACTTCGGCCAAGAGGCCTCCAAAAGCTATGTATGCACCCGCAAGGAAACTCAAAACTATAACCTTTCCAAGTGGTGCTTTTTCTTTCAGTTCCGCGATCGCAGAACAGGCTTTCGCTGTATCAGCAGGGGATTTGAATGATGATCCCATTATTTAACACCTCCCATTAATTACATTTCTCATATTAAATAATGATATTTAATAATTTTTCTAAAAGGAGGGAATAGAAATATTTATATACCTATATCCATTTAACGTGAAGTGGTTAGATTATCAGAGGAGATCAACATCATTAAAAATTAGTTTAACGCCATGAAACCTGAAGAAGAGGTAAAAGCAAAACAATCATAAGCGGGTGGAAAAAATAAACTAAAAATTAATGACTAATACAAACAATCATAAGCGGGTGGAAAAAATAAACTAAAAATTAATGACTAATCTTTATCTCCTCTTATCTGTTTATCAATCTTTTTTCTAAGTTTTTCTGTTTTATCACCCTTTATCTGCTCATCAACTTCCTTCCTGAGCTCCTCAGAATACTCCCCTTTGGTCTTTATCTGCTCATCAACCTCCTTCCTGAGCTCCTCAGAATACTCCCCTTTGGTCTTTATCTGCTCATCAACCTCCTTCCTGAGCTCCTCAGGATCCTTACTCCTTATCTGCTCTTCAATCTTCTTTTTAGACATCTTGTTCCCCCTTTTATTAATAATTAACTTTTTATTTAATAAAAGTCTTTCTATTTGAACCCAAAGCAAAAAAATAAAAGTTCATGTTTTACTCTGAGGATCCATAGCTATGTTATTCTGACACTGCTTAGAATTTCCTCAAAGGTCGTGTCGTTGTTCCTAGGCCCTGTGTACATGAAGGCGTAGCCATTGTTCCTGTCAAGTTTAATGTAGACGAATATGGTTGAACTTGTTGAATCAAGAGCCTTCACAACTGCAGCGTTACGGCCATCAACCTTCCTCACCTCTGCAGAGACCACACCTGACTCATCCTTCATCTGGTTCTTAACAGTCTCAGCATCCTTAAGGTAGTATCCAGCCCTTGCAGTGACCCTTGCAACAGCAAGTTCATAACTGTCATTACCAAGGTAAACGATTACATCCTTTGAAATCCCCGGCTCCCTTGCAAAGGCCCCCTGTGCCCTGGCAGAATCAAAGGTCTCCCATGTAGCAGGGTAGGTGAAGTTCAGGTCCCGTCAGAGAAGCTCTTGGACTGGGGTTCCTCACTCACACATCCAGATACCGTTACCGCCGCGGCAACGAGAATTAGAAATAAAAACCTCTTCATTTAGCAACCTCCAATATTATTATGCCATGAATGTAATTTATAGTTTATGAGGGCATTCACTGAAATGAAAGATATAAATAGGGTGCCGCCAAAAGATTAGGAACTATATATAGGGCAAGACCCAAAGTATATCCACTCAGATAATGGACCCTTTAAGGTAATTGATTTTACAGGTTGATATCATGAAGGTTAAGGAATGGTGTATGTTCTGTGGGGAATGCGCCGGTGTATGTCCGCGCAACCTCATAGAGGTCCGGGAAACATCCATCAGGTTTTCAGAGGATATGTGTAAGGAATGCAATATCTGTATAGATGCCTGCCCTGTGAGGGCGCTTGAGAGGTGAATATCATGGTGACTGAAACAGATGTCCTTGTAATAGGCGCCGGCCCGGCCGGTTCAACAGCAGCAAAACATGCAGCCCTCGGGGGAGCTGAAGTCCTCCTTATAGATAAAAAATCAGAAATAGGAGCCCCAAAGAGGTGTGCTGAGGGAGTGTCAATCGGTGGTCTTGAATCCCTGGGTATAAAGCCAAGTCCCCGCTGGGTTACAAAGAAACTTGATGGTGTACGCCTCGTATCACCAAACGGTACCGATGTCTGGCTGACCTCCGATAAGGTTGAACTCCCTGAGGCCGGCTACATCCTCGAGAGGAAGGTCTTTGACAAGCACATGGCCATGGATGCTGCAAGGGCCGGTTCAAGGATAATGGTTAAGACCCTTGCAACGGGCATGGAGAAGACCGATGACGGCTACCTTGTCAGGGCAGAATCCATGGGCAGGGAATTCGATATAAAGGCCAGGATAGTCATCGCAGCTGATGGCCCCGAGTCAAGGGTTGCAAGGTGGGGGGGCCTCAGAACAGCCACCAGGCCCAAGGACATGGAATCAGCCGCCCAGTTCGAGATGGTGGGAGTTGAAATGGAGGACAACAACTGCATAGAGTTCTACTTCGGGAGCGTGGCACCGGGTGGTTATGCATGGATATTCCCCAAGGGTGATGACATAGCCAATGTGGGCCTCGGCGTACTCTCAACCGAAACAGATAAGAGCGCCTATGAACACCTGCTTGAATTTGTGGAGTCCTGCCCCGCTACAAAGAATGCGCAGCCAGTTGAACTCAACATAGGCGGTGACCCTGTTGGTGGAATGCCAAAGAAACTTGTTGCAGACAGCCTCATGGTCGTTGGTGATGCTGCAGGTCAGGTGAACCCCCTGACCGGTGGAGGTATAATAAGCGGCATGACCGGGGGTATGCTGGCCGGAAGGGTTGCTGCGGCTGCAGTTGCCGATGGAGATGTCAGTGAGAAGAGGCTCATGGAGTATGAAAGGGACTGCCGTGAGAGGATCGGTAAGGAGATAGACAGGTACCTCAAGGTCAAGGATTACATGCTCACACTCAGCGACAGCGAACTTGACTCCATTGCAGAGGCATTCCAGGATGTTGAGTTTGAGAAGGTGAGCACCACCGAGCTTGTGAAGAAACTCATAAAGGTCTCCCCAAAGGCCCTTATAAAGCTGGGTAAGCTCTTCTAATTTATTCCAGTTGTTCAACTCCTACTTTTTTATCATGTAAACAGGGACCCCTGACCCTTGATGCTAAGCACCCTTCATGTATAGAAGTATGATTATGCAGCCCAGATAGAAAATCATCAGCACCCTGTGGTAGATGAAGTCGGCTATCTCAACCATCCGCTCCCTCTCAGTGAAATTTGAAAGGTATAATGGTACCGTTGCAATGAAGGAGGGGAGTATAACTATCAGTATCTGGAGGATGCTGATGTACCCTTCAAGGTAGGCATAGCCGAGGATTATGCAGAAGATGATGGATACGGCCGTTGTCATCAGCCCCCTCTCCTTGTACATGAGGTATGTTCCCATCCCTGCAAGGTACATCATGAGATAAACCGGTGGTGGAACAACAAGTAAGCCTCCAAGGAGTACAGAGGCTGAAGCAAGTCTGAGGACCGTGTTTGTTGCCGTGCTTGCAAGGGGCGCCAGCATGGTATCCTTCAGCCTCAGGGGTGGGAGGGTGTATATGAACTGGTTAAGGACCATGAGGAGCATGATAAGGGAGAAAATGGGGTTGAGGATGTATGAAACCAAGAGGGAGGTTATGATGATAGCTCCTATGAAGACCAGAACCCTCCATGGTTCAACATGGTTCTCTATGAAGGGTCTGCTGCTCTTCATCCGGTCCTTCCTGTCGACCTCGATGTCTGTAAGGTCATTGAGTGAGTACAGCCCGCCCCAGAGGAGGGTTACAAGGAAAAGTCCCATGAGAAACCCTAGAGGATCCACGCTGGATGCGTAGGTGAGGGCAAGAAGGTACATGTGGACGTTCTTTGCTCCCCAGCTGATCCTCGTTGACCTTAAAAGTGTTTTCAGCATTTCATCTTCTCCAGTATCAGCCTCGGTCTGCAGCCGTATAGGTCAATGTACCCCTGAATCTCATCGGCATCTGCACAGTCCATATGGGCCCTTATAATACTTAAGGTCTCCTGACGGGTGTAATCTATCTTCACGGCCCTGAAGGGAACCATGAGAAGATGACAGAGTAAAGGTGATATGACGGGTATGTCTGTGAAGATATCAGGCTTCTTCCCTCGAAAGCGGAGCCTCCAGGCCGTCTGGAATATGATATTCATGTCCCTGAAGACCGACCTGTATCTGAGGTACTCCCGGATACACTTCAGGTAGAACTTCAGGGCCTCGCCTCCAGCTCCAAGGGTCCACTGGCTGAAGCCCATAGAATCAGAGAAGTCATGGCTGTCATGGAACCTGTCAGCAAAGAGGACGGCATCGAATTCAGCGAACCGTCTGTAGACATCAGCGGCTGAATCCACTCCAAGCTCTGATTTCACATCCTCTAGTATGGATCTGAAAACCTCCTCCGCGGTGACCTCAACAGTTTCCAGGTTGCATGGCACCTCATAGACATTCATTCCGAGCTTGCGGATCCCATAATATATATTGGAGGATTTACCTGTCCCTGGAGCCCCTATAACGTGCAGTATATTTCCCCGGCTCCCTTTAAGTTCCTCAAGCTCCTCAATGAGCCTCCTGAATGACTCTGTCTCAACGAAGATCCTGTTGTCCTCTGCACGGTTCACCTTGAAATCCATAATAATAATTAATATCCTTCAACATATAATGATTAAGGTGATACCATGAACCTCAAAACCCGCGCATTCAATGACCGTGGCAGGATACCCTCAAAGTACACCTGTGATGGTGAGAACATATCACCACCCCTCTCCTGGGATGGTGTCCCTGAGGAGGCCGAATCCCTTGCATTAATATGCGACGACCCCGACGCCCCATCAAAGGTCTGGACCCACTGGGTGATATTCAACATCCCCCCTGACTCAGGAGGACTTGATGAAGAGGTGCCCCACCTAAGGAGACTCCCTGATGGTTCAGTCCAGGGCTACAATGATTCAGGAAAAATAGGCTACAGCGGGCCCTGCCCTCCCTCAGGGGTCCACAGGTACTTCTTCATGCTTTACGCCCTTGACACGACCCTTGACCTTGAACCGGGCTCATCTAAGGAGGATGTCCTTGAGGCTATGAAGGGGCATGTCCTTGCAGAGGCAGAGATCATAGGCCTCTACAGGAGGGGCTGACCCACGCATTATGCAGGTTCAGGGATGGAGGGTCTGCCCTGATCATGAGGGCTAAGAAAAAGGAATCCAATGAGGCTAGAGATCATAACCTGGGTTTTCCTCTCTAAGTTGTGGACTTCCACCCTCTAAAACCCTGAAGATATGACCTGATGAACTGTAGGATGCACTAGATATTGTTGGGAACCCTCAGTTTGGGTGGGAGTGCCTTTATACGGGCCGGCGCACCTATCGCCAGTGACCATGGAGGCACATTCCTTGTAACCACCGCACCTGCGGCCACCATGGCGCCCTCACCCACCTCTATCCTTGATAGGAAGGTTGAATTAGCCCCTATAGAGGCGCCCTGCCTTATTATAGGTCCCCTCAGCTTATACTTGACCCTTATAGGGTAGCGGTCATTGGTGAAACAGGCGCAGGGGCCTATGAAGACATTGTCCTCTATGTAACTGTTCTTGGGGAGATAAACGTTTGACTGGATGCTGACATTGCTGCCTATCTTTGAATGGCCCTCGATAACCGTGTTTGTACCTATGAGTACATCATCGCCTATGGTGGTCTTCTCCCTTATAAGGACGTTGTGCCCTGTCCTGAGGTTGTCGCCTATGGTGACATCATTATAGATCACCGTGTTTGAACGCAGGAGTGGGTTCTTGCCTATAACCGGGGGTTTGCTGAACTTCTTGTAACCGTAACCCACTATTATGTTTTCACTTTCCCTCTTGTAGCTCCACTCCTCCTCCCGGTCACCGAAAAGAAGGCTCTTTATCTTTGGCATTACCCTTTACATCCCCATGGCTTATATGTATATTAATATTTCAACGGTGCATAATATATTTTATGGATAAGGAAGAGCTGGCTGAAATTATAGGAAGGATAAGGGCCGATATAGGCCATGATGATGCAAGGGTAAGGATCTGTGATGTGGTCCTGGATGATGAAACAGGCGACCTCCTGATAACTGCACCTGACAGGTCAGATAAGTCCTTGATAATAGGTAAGGGTGGATGGGTGGCCGGCAGGTTGAGGGAGGAGCTCGGTGCCGGCAGGGTCCATGTTGAGGCCATGACCGATGTAAGCGTCAGGAGGATGCGGGTGAGGTTTGCCCTTGAAAGGGTGAAGGAACTCAGGGAATCCTTCATGGCCACCCGTGTCCTTGAAGAGCCCCTCAGGATGCGTCTTGATAAACTTTCAGCCTTTAATTTCCTTTCAGAGTGGGATGAAACAGGTGTAAGGGTGGGTGTTGCTCTCTCAGGTGGTGTTGACAGTTCGTTCTCCCTCATACTTGCAAAGAATATTGGCCTGAAGCCCGAGGCCTTCACCGTTGACCCGGGGACCATCATACTGCCTGGTCATGTTAAAAGAGGGATAGGGAGGCTCTGCAGCGCCCTGGGTGTGAGGCATGAGTTCATAGAGGTGGACTTCAGCGACTTCCTGGAGGAGGCCCTTGAGGGAAGGTTCCATCCCTGCGGTCGCTGCTCAGGGATGATACAGGACGCGGTTACCGGAAGGGTGAAGGAGGCCGGTCTGGACACCGTGGTCTTCGGGGACCTCCTTGCAACCGGTTACCAGTCCCTCCAGGTTACCGATGGTGTTCTGAGGATAAATCTCCCTGCAGCCTTTGCAGCGTCAAAGCAGGAGGTCAGATCGGTTGCATCAGCATTTAAAATCAGCGGTTCCAGGGTATTTGGCTGTCCCCTCCTCGGGGAGGTCCAGAGGAGGCACCCTCACCTCAGACGCTACTCGATACAGAGGGTGCTCCGTGAGACAAGGGCGGGTGTCCTTGAACCAGGTGAGGCCCTTGAACTGGTATGGAGCATCTGTAAATAAAAGGGAAAACTGCGGTTATTCGGCGAATACCTTGAGTAACCCGTAGGCTATCAGGAATACTCCAACAAGGTACCCTACAAGCTGGGGGTAGAGTATCATCAGTATACCTATAAGTACCGCCAGAAGACCTATTATTTTTGGTTCGGTTTCGGATTTCATGTAATAATTATCTGTGAAAAATGATATATAAAAATTTCGAATGGGTGTTATCCATCAAAAGTAGGAAATTCAGGTTCTGACTCTGCAGCCATTAAAAGGAGATTCAGATACAGAAATGAGGGTCACATCCATGAAGGGAAAAATAGATTTACATCTCGGACCTGACAAAGGATTTTATCTCTGCCACCGACTCCCTGACCATTTCAGGCGCGGGTCCGCCTGGAACCATCCTTGCCCTTACATTCTCAAGGGGGTCAAGGGCCTTCCTCACGGTTTCATCATCAAGGCCGAGCTTATCCCCTGTAACCTCCAGGCTCACCTCATCAACGTAGCCTGAGTCTATATCACCTGGTCCGAGGCCGTCCTCAAGGGCCCTTGTAACTAGCCTCCCCACTATCCTGTGGGCCACCCTGAAGGGGATCCCCCTCTCACGGACCATGAGATCCGCAAGGTCGGTTGCCGTTGCAAAGTTCGAGGATGCAAGTTCAAGGGCGCGTTCCCTGTTAACCCTTATACCCGTCAGCATACCCCTCACAACACGTATCATGGATTTAACAGTCTCCACAGCCCGCCAGAGGTGTGGTGTTACCTCCTGGAGGTCCCTGTTATAGGTGTATGGCAGCGCCCTCATGATCCCCATGATGGTCATGAGTTCTCCCTGGACACTGGATGTCTTTGCACGGGCTATCTCTGCAACGTCAGGGTTCTTCTTCTGGGGCATTATGGATGATGTGGATGAGAATTCATCAGGAAGCTCTATGACCCCGAATTCATAGGTGCTCCAGAGTATCATCTCCTCGGAGATCCTGCTGAGGTCAACTGCAAGCATTGAGAGGTCGAATACCGCTTCAGCTATGAAATCCCTTGAACTCACGGCGTCCATGGAGTTCCTCATGTAATCGGCAAAACCAAGCAGTTCGGTTGTAAGTTCCCTGTTTATGGGGAAACTGGTGGTTGCCATGGCAGCGGAGCCCAGGGGGTTCATGTCAACCCTCTTAAGGGTGTCCTGGAGCCTCTCATAGTCCCTTTTAAGTGAGTATGCATATGCCATCAGGTGATGTCCCAGGGTCGTTGGCTGGGCATGCTGGAGGTGGGTGTAGCCCACCATGACGGTTTCGGTGTGCTCGGATGCAAGATCAGCGATCTTATCAATAAAATCAAGGAGTTCATGGCTGATAACCTGGATACTGTCCTTGAGGGCCAGTCGGAGGTCCGTTGCCACCTGGTCATTCCTTGATTTGCCTGTGTGCATGAACCCTGCCTCAGGGCCTATCCTGGCGGTTACATAGTTCTCCACAGCCATGTGGATGTCCTCAACCGAGGGGTCCATGTCAAGGGCCTCTACACCCTCCTCTTTGAGCTCCCGGAGGGCTTCTATGATCTTATCAGCCACTTCATGGGGTATTATACCCTCACGGGCCAGCATGGATGTGTGGGCTATGTTGCAGTCAACATCCGCCTCGAATATGTGGTGGTCGAATTCCAGGGAGGATGTGAAATCTGCGGCCTCATCCTCCATGCCCTTACCGAGTCTGCCAGCCCTGAGATTCAAGCTTCCACCCTATTCCCTGGTTTTCCATTCTGTGTATCCGCATTTACCGCAGGCGTATCTATCCCCATGGTCTGCCATGAAGACACCGTTTGAGCATCTGACGCAGAAGGGATTCTTCCTTACGAGTTTATCATCCTTTACCTCATAGAGTTCAAACTTCTTCATCTACTCTTCCTCCTCTTCTTCCTGGGATGCCTCTGTGTTCTTCTTTATAACGTGTTCGGGTTCTATCTCCCTGAGTTTCTCCAGGGATTCATAGAGTTTGGCGTACCCTGAAGCCCTTGGCTCGCCGAATCCCTGGTCGATCTTGTCAACCACCAGAAGGTCCTTATCCGCATCGAGCATGGCAACAAGTTTGTTTTTAACTTCAAAGACCTTCGGTGTTGCCTCACCTTCATATAAGCATTCGAATTTGATCTCCTTTCTGTTAAAAAGCAGGTTTTCCTTTTCCTCTATTATATTAATATCCATACTATGCCTCCTCAAATTTTTTTATGAGTTCTTCAGCTCTTCTGAATGTTTCATCGGCCTTCACCAGGACAACGCCTTCATTGGGCTGGCCATAGAGGACCGTGGTTCCTGGTGGTGCCAGCAGGATTGATGGGAGGACGGCAAGGTCCTCCTCACCGTCAACGATTATCATGAAACGTTTACCGCTACTGGATGACTCCCTGATGGCTGTCTCTATTGATGACCATAGGCTGCGGGTTACCGTGCCCGGGGGATTCTCCGCCCTAATGACCTCTGCAGTATCCTTCAGGTCCTGGTCTGAAGCTCTTCGCTGTATTCTGTTGTCAATTATACTTATATCTGGCTTCAGACCATGTTTAAGGGCGTTGCTGGTTGTGACATCACCCACGGTTATGAGGAAGGACTCCTCATCCACCCTGACATCACTGAGCGACCGGTAGAGCTTCCCTAGTGGCTCCTTCAGTTCCCTTCTCAGTTCCTGTGGAAGTATGTACACTCTCTGACACCCTTGCTGTTTCCTTCCAGAAGTGATATTACCTTACCCTCAGGGCATATTCGCCTGGAAGTGTTATGTTGAGTTCCCTTGCTATGTCTGACCTTTCCGGATCAATGATTATGAGGAGTCCGCTCCAGTTGGTGGATGCCGGCACGTCACAGACCGGGCAGCGCTCACCGGTTGTTATCCTCTTACACCTTGTGCATGCCTTTTCACTCATTTTTTACTCTTCCTTTTCTCTTCTTCTATCCATTCGAATTTTCCAAGGCCGGGCTGCCTCATGGTGAGGCCTATTTTGACTCCTTCCCTTCTGCCCTTGAGGCTGATGGCCACTATCCTTGCCCTTACAAGGTCGCCCTCGTCCAGGCGTTTACCTGACTCCTTACCCACAAGGGAGCCCTTCTTCCCATCGTAGGTTATGTAGTCATCGGTAACCTGGGATACGTGGACAAGACCGTCCAGTGGCCCGATGCGTACAAAGGCGCCGAACTCTGCAATCTCTATAACTTCGCCCTCAACGATCTCATGGAGTTCTGGTTTGAAGAAGAGGGCTGTGAAGGTCACCTCATGGTAGGCTGCGCCGTCGCCCATTATGACCTTCCCGATGCCTATATCCTCTATCTCATTGACGGTTATCATCTGCCCGAGGTTCTTGTCCATCCTTCCAACGTAGGTCTCGTTGAGAACCTCTACGGCAACCTCCTCAATCGGCTCCTCGAAGCGGTCCGGAGGTATTCTGACGGTATCAACAATTTTTGTTACATAATACAATGGGGATCCCCCATTAAAAGATTACTCCATGTATTTCTCCCTGTAGAGTTCAATGGAGTGGTTGACAGCTTCAAATGCCTTTTCTGCGCCTTCCCAACCGATTATCTTTGTCTCCTTGCCTTCAAGGTTCTTGTAAACTTCAAAGAAGTGTGCTATTTCCTTTGGAATGTGTTCAGGGAGGTCTGATACATCCTTAACACCCCTGTAGTGGGGGTCCTCCACCGGCACTGCCAGGATCTTGTCATCCTGGTCTCCTCCATCGATCATCCTTAAAAGACCGATGGGGCGTGATTCTATGATGCATCCAGGGAATGTTGGCTGGTCCATGAGAACCAGTATATCCATGGGGTCTCCGTCATCATAGAGGGTCCTTGGTATTATACCGTACTCTGCAGGGTAGAAAACGGGTGAGTACAGTACCCTGTCAAGGGCAAATGCCTCAAGGTCCTTATGGTACTCGTACTTGTTCCTTGAGCCCTTTGGTATTTCAACAACAGCGTATACTACTTCCGGTATGGATGGTCCTGGTTCTATATCCTTCCATAGATTCATGAAAAACCTCCTAATTCATATATGGCCATCAACTGTAAGATATTTTTTCTGTCTGAGGTATACAACCGTTATACCCCTTGATCTTGCCCTTCTCCTGAGTTCCCTGTCATTGGTGCAGAGTATCTCTGAAATCCTGAGGAGAGCGTCGTCTGGGGTTTCGCCCTCCCTGAGCTCCTCTCTGACCACCCTGAAGGGGGGTCTTCTGGCGATTGAGAGCCCCACTGATGCAGCTATACCTGCCCTTCCACGGGATCTTCTCCTGATGGCTTCAAGTTCCCCTATAACAAAGGAGGGCACGACAAGATCATGGGTCGGGAAGAGCCTTTCAAGTTCAGAGACTATGTCAACATTGAACTGGTAGGGTATCATAAAAAATTGGCGTCCAGAATCACCCTATTTGATGATACCATAACCTATCAGCCTCCATCTTGCACCGACCCTCCTTGAGAGGGCTATCCTCTGACCCTCCTCTGCACATGCAGGGAGTTTAAGGACAACATCTGCGTCATCAGCCCTTGCAGATTTAACAACTCCCACGGTTGTTGTTGTCCCCACGTTTATCATGAGGGGTTCTCCTGTCTTTATTGGCTCGACCTTTGTCTCCTCCTTGGTACCGACGACGCGTTCAAGGAGGTGGGTCTCCATTGTGAAGGAATGTCTTACCGGTGGCAGTGTCCCTGGTTCGCCTGCAACTGAACCTGAAAGCGAGTCTGCCTTGGTGAGTGCAGGGTCGAGGAGGGTGCCGACCCCGACGAGCCCTCCAGGTCCAACCTCCTCCATCTCCTGTCCTCCTGCAACAAGACCTGTGATCTCGGAGTGCAGGCTCATCCATGTCTGTTTACCGTCCTTCTTTATCTGTATGCCTGGCTTTATCTCTATTTCATCACCGACATGGAATCGTCCCTGGACCAGGGAGCCTCCTATAACCCCTCCTGCCAGATGTTCAGGGTCTGCGCCTGGCTTGTTTATATCAAAGGACCGTGCAACGTACATCCTGGCGGGCTTGTCAACTTCTCTTTCAGGAGTTTTGATTTTCTCTTCAATTGTTTCAATGAGAATATCGATGTTTGCGCCCTGCTGAGCAGACACTGGTATTATAGGTGCATCTTCAGCGCATGTACCCCTTACAAACTCCTTTATCTCCCTGTAGCTTTCAAGGGCCCTCTCCCTTGACACGATATCTATCTTGTTCTGGACGACTATAACATCCTTGACCCCTATAACATCCAGGGCCATCAGGTGCTCCTTTGTCTGGGGCTGGGGGCAGGGCTCATTTGCCGCGATTACCAGTATTGCACCGTCCATGAGGGCTGCGCCTGAAAGCATGGTTGCCATGAGGGTTTCATGGCCCGGTGCATCCACAAAGGACACCTTCCTGAGGAGTTCTGTCTCTGTGCCACAGTTCTCACATACCGTTGCCGTTGTGTAGCACACTGGAGGTTCGCATTCAGGGCATTTCCTGAATGTTATATCCGCATATCCTAGGCGGATGGATATACCCCTCTTGGTTTCCTCACTGTGTGTGTCGGTCCACACACCTGAGAGGGCCTTTGTAAGGGTTGTTTTACCATGGTCCACGTGCCCCACTAGACCAATGTTTATTTCAGATTGATTTTTCACAGATTACACCTATAATTTTTGGTTTATTATTCTTCCTGGGCGCCTATGAGTTCTTCCAGTGGTTTTTCACCCTTTTCAATGACCACCGTATTTATCTGAACTATGTCGTCAGATACAGTGTTTCCCCTGAAGGTCTTCCTTCTTCTCTCACCCTTCCGGGCTGGTTTGTAACCAACACCACCGGATACAAGGCTCCTGACCCTCCTTGCTCCGGGTATGGTTCTCTTCATCGGGAAACCATTCTTGTCGCTTCCGCCTGTGATTTTCAGTTTGTATCCTTCCAGTCCTATGATTGACCCCTCAAATTCATCTCCTATACTGAGGCCTACAAGTCCCCTGGACTCTGACGGGTCAACCTCCATCTGGACGCTTTTCTCCTTGTCTGAAATCACAATCTTAAATGCCAATATATCTCCTCCTGATTCTATTTATATTAAAATGGTGCTTTCATTCCCCAGTCAGGATCCCTTTTCCTCTTGACCTCGGCTATCCTCTCAAAAAGGTCAAGTTCCTCTTCACTGAGATCCCCTGACATTTCATCCATGAGAATACGGTAGTGGTTCTCTGGTATGTCAACGTAGAGCGTGTCTCCCTCGTTGATGTTTTTACCGTAAACAGCATCCTTTATGGCCATTGCAACCTTCTGACCCCTTGATGCTGATTTGAGGTTTTCGCCCTTGTCCTGCATGCTCTCAACGGTACCCACAGGGTTTCCATTCTCATCCATCAGGGGGTAGCCCTGTTTTATCATGCCTGTGAGGATTTCAACACCGCCAATGGCTGGTTTACTCTGTCTGAAGACAAGTTTCGGTATGAGCCTTATGCTTGCAGGTTTTATAACTGCATCCATCCATTCCTTCTTCTTCTTTTCCTCAATGCCTCTGACCCATTCCTCGTATTCTTCCATTATCCTGTAGATGACGTTGCCCTGGAATAGCTTGATCTCTGAGTTTTTGAGTTCACTGGCAGCTGATGGCAGTACCTTCACATTGAAGGCTATTATGGCGCCGTAGACAGTGTCCTCCTGGAGGGCTATCTCTGCATTGACCACATCCCTCCTTGAGACATCCCCTATATCAGCCACCTTTATGGGAACTTCTATATCCCTGAGGATCTTGACAACGGCTTCAAGGGAGCCGAGGGTGTCTGCCTTAACAACCACTCCTGCCTCGTCTGTGTCTATCTTTATGTCCTCTATCTCACCGAGTATCTCCTCTTTCACTGTATCAGGGTCGGTTACAACCCTCAGAGGGGATCCTGCCATCACATCATCGACGTCGGGTGCAACGATCTTTATACCTGCAGCCGCAACAACCTCATCAACCTTCTGGAAGTTCCTCCCGGATTCCCTCATCTCCTCCAGGGGTCCTGGTTTGAGGAGTGACCTTATCCTTGTGAATACAACGTCACCGGATGTCATCATGGCGATGGTGTCGTCCTTCCTGAGTATACCGTCGTATATGACGGCGTCCATGGTCATTCCAAGGCCCTTCTCTTCCTTAACCTCAAGGATGGTCCCCTTTGCAGGTGCGTCCTCCTCGATTTTCAGCTGTTCCTTGAGGTACTGCTGTGCAAGTCCCATGAGCATGGTCAGGAGCTCGGGTATGCCCTCTCCTGTTACAGCGCTTATGGGTATTATGCTGACCTGTGAGGCGAAGTTGGTTACCCTGTCAAACCTCTCTGACTCAAAGCCCTCCTCATGGAGTTTGCCCACCAGTTCATAGACCCTGGTGTCCAGTACCTGCTGTGTACGGGCGTCCTGCCTGCTGAAGGTGGTCATGAAGGGCTCCTTTTCATGGACCTTCCATCCGGGGATCCTGTCGACCTTGTTTGCAGCCACCACGAAGGGTGTCCTGTACATTTTAAGGATGTTGAGGGCCTCCAGGGTCTGGGGCTTGAATCCCTCGTTGATATCTACGATGAGTATTGCAAGGTCTGCCAGGGCCCCTCCACGTTTCCTGAGGGTTGTGAATGCCTCATGTCCGGGGGTGTCTATGAAGAAAAGTTCTGGCAGTGTTTCCCTGATGGAGAATTTCTTGAGGAAGTCTCCGCAGATCCTTTCAATGACATCTATGGGTATCTCTGTTGCTCCTATGTGCTGTGTTATACCCCCCGCTTCCCTTGAGGCAACTGCACTGCCCCTTATATGGTCAAGGAGGGTGGTTTTTCCATGATCAACGTGTCCGAGTACTGAGACAATTGGTGATCTGATCTTCATTGGAATCTCCGGTCTATTCCTCGTAAATCATCTCTCTATCAGGCATTTCATAAGTGCAGATTTCGGATTCGTCAAAGAAAAGTTTAATCTCCCTTTCAGCTGATTCCGGGGAATCTGAAGCGTGTATTATGTTTCTTCCTGTTTCAAGGGCAAAGTCTCCCCTGATTGTTCCCACATCTGCCTCTGCAGGGTTTGTGGCGCCCACCATCTTCCTTATGAGTGATATGCAGTCCCTGCCCTCTATGACCATTGCAAGGACGGGTGCGGAGGTTATGTAGGACACAAGGTCTGTGAAGAATGGTTTTTCCCTATGTTCCTGGTAGTGCTCCATTGCAAGTTCCTCAGGGATCTGGAGCATCTTTGCCGCCACTATCTGGAGTCCCCTTTCCTCGAATCGGGATATTATCCTTCCTGCGAGGCGCCTCTTCACTGCGTCAGGTTTCAGCATTACAAAGCTTCTTTCCATCATTTTTTAACCCATTTAACTTTTCTTGGAACCCTTCCCAGTTTTATCATGTTTTTCTCGCATTTGCTGCCGCAGAAGAAATAAATGGTACCGTCCTTCTTAACGTACATCTTACCGGTACCCGGCTCTATTTCCTCGTTGCAGAATGAACAGACTCTCATTTAAAACACCTACTCATTAGGGGGTCCTGATTTCCTTGGCTTCCCTGATGGTGTCAAGGAGCATGAGGATATCGCCTTCCCTCACAGGACCCATAACGTTCCTTGTCAGTATCCTTCCCTTGTCTCTTCCATCAAGGATCCTGCATTTTACCTGCATTACCTCTCCAGTCATCCCGGTCCTTTTGAGGACCTCAATAACTTCCGCTGGAGTTGCTTCCTCCATTAAATCACCTTTATGTTAAATTGAAAGTGAAAGGCGTTTTTGCCTTTCATTTACTTTTTGAGTTCTTCAACCTTTTCTATTATCTCGGTTATGATTTCCTCAGCATCTCCTGATTCCACTATGCATGCTGAGGCTGTGCCGACGTTTAAACCTGCGGCTGCTCCCAGTTCATCCTTTGTCGGGATGTATATGTATGGTATTTCCTTTTCTTCTGCAAGGAGCGGGATATGAGCCACTATTTCAGCAGGTTCAACGTCCTCGGCTATGAGCACGAGCTGGGCAACTCCCCTCTCGATTGCCTTGGTAACCTCATTGGTACCCTTGGATATTTTCCCTGTTTCCCTGGCGATTTCAAGGGCCTCTGCAGCCTTATCCGCCAGTTCCTTTGGTACATCAAATTTCACGTATATTGCCTTTGCCATGTTATTTACCTCCTTTTTCATCTGGTCTTCATACCATCCATCGGTAATTACACCAATCTGGATCAGTAATCCAATTTATGGATTAACATGAATTGGGTGAGTACTTTTATATGTTCTCGCTATATAAAAGTTGCTGGATACGGATTTTCATGAGAAATCGTATTAATATAAATTCCCGGGGGCTCAGCCGGATCAAACCGGGAAAACAAGGATTAATAAAGATTGATCTTTCATCACATATAAAGTTTTGCCGCTAACAAAAAGGTAATATGAATGATTGGAACCGGATGTAAAGGATCCCTACATCCCTAGAGTTCCATCTTTTTAACAGCCAGCTTGATGTCATCCTTTTTTACTGTTTTCCTGCCGGCGTGTTTTGCGAGTTTAACCGCTTCTACTGCGATTTTTTCGCCTCTTTCTTCAAGTGCTTCTGCAAGTGCTTCCCTTGCATCATCACTCACCCTTTCTGCACCGGCATTCTTTATTATTCTCCCAATTGGGGCTATTGGCAATTCCATAATTAACCACCTCATTTTATGTAATATTATCTATCATATTATCCTATATAAATATATCGCTAATCTTAGGGTTTCTCTCGGCCATAGATTGGTCCATGGGGCACCTTAACCAAATCAATATAATCAGAGGGTTCAGTAAGGTGAGAGATTAACATGAGAGTGGATTAACAAAAAATAGAAAAATTTAAAAGGAAAAAATTAGCCTCAAATATTAAAAGGAGTATTATGGCTTATTTTTACCTATAACATCCCTTAACTGGTTTATATCGGGTTCAACTTCAACAGGCTTTGTTGAAGCCCTTATGGCGGTGTCAGGATCCTTAAGCACGTGGCCGGTTACCACGCAGACAACCCGCTCGCCCCTGTCAACGACGCCCTCATCAACAAGCTTCAACAGCCCTGCGATGGAGGCTGCAGATGCCGGTTCAACACCTATACCCTCCTTCCTTGCCAGGAGCTTCTGGGCAGAGAGTATCTCCTCATCGGTCACGGTCTCTGCATAACCATCGGATTCATATATGGCGCGAAGGGCCTTGAGGTAACTCACAGGGGCCCCTATCCTTATGGCCGTTGCAACGGTCTCGGGATCCTTAACAGGTTCAATATCGGTACTGCCCCTCCTGAATGCATCAACAACAGGAGCGGCTCCCTCGGCCTGTATACCCGTCATCATTGGTCTATCATCGATGAAACCCGCCCTGTAGAACTCGGAGATCCCCTTCCATATCGCCGAGATGTTACCGGCATTTCCAACTGGAAGTATTATCCTGTCAGGGGACTCCCAGCCAAGGTCATCCACGATCTCAAATCCAATGGACTTCTGACCCTCAAGCCTGAAGGGGTTTACAGAGTTAAGGAGGTAGAGTTCACCCATAAGGGCGAGTTTTGTGACAGCCTCAAGGGCCTCATCAAAGTTCCCCCTGACAGAGAGGACCCTGGCACCATGGAACATTGCCTGGGCCAGTTTACCCAGGGCAACCTTACCCGATGGCAGGAGCACGACACACCCAAGACTGGCCCTTGCCGCGTAGGCTGCCAGAGATGCTGATGTGTTCCCTGTTGAGGCGCATCCAACCGTGTCAACGTCCAGTTCAACGGCCTTGGTTATCCCTACGCTCATGCCCCTGTCCTTGAAGCTCCCTGTTGGATTGGAACCCTCAACCTTCACATAGAGTTCAACTCCTGTTTCCCCTCCGATGGTGTCACACCTGACAAAGGGTGTTCCGCCCTCATCAAGGCTGATGATCCTTGAAGGGTCAACAGGCATGAATTCCCTGTACTTCCACATGTTCTGTCTTCTGCAGCTGAAAACATCCCTTGAAACATCAGGTTCGCATTCAACCTCAAGTACTGACCCGCATTCACTGCAGGTGTAGATAATCTCATCTAAAGCGTATTCCCTACCACATGATATGCATCTTATCATAAACATCCTCCAAACGGTTATACATTATGTCTATTTTGGCTGATCAAAGTAACAAAAACCACATATTACACAACCACAGTTCAAATATGACCTTTCTAATTTTTAAATATTCCCTATAAAACTAAATAAGGAAAACGTCTTAAGTAATTGTTAATTTACTATTGCAAAATTCCATAAGCAGAAGAATTGATCCTCTTCTTTAGGATAAACACTTCCAAGCTTGACACTTGCAAATAAATGACTATATTAATTCCGTTCTTACTTCTTTTTTCTGTCGTTATCTAATTTGTTATCCATCACATCAAGATAGGCGCATTACTCAAAAACCACAACAATTTCATTTACAGCTGCAAATAACAATTTTGAGCTGACAATTGCTGTGACCACTGCAGTTTTTGGAATAGGATCAGTAGCAGCGTTTGCAACTTTAATTGGGCCATAATAGAGTTTCCACTACTTATAAGTCTTGTAAATGTAGCACTACTTTTTCAGAGGCGATATTTCGCCATATAAATCTATAATAAGCTATGGAGTTAAGAGCGTTAATGTTAGGCAGTGTACATAAAACAAATTTATATATTTAAATATATTGATATACAGATACGAAGCATAAGAAAGCTGTCTTATGGAAAAAATGTGTTATGGAGAAGTGAGGCGATTCAATGAAAGAAACAGCAAAAAAATTGAAAGAAATATTGAATTTAAATGGGGTCGTAGGAGTAACATTGATAAAGGACGAAAAATATGTCCCCGATGGTATTGAAACATTGGAAAATCCATTATTTTATTGTGTGATGCTTAAAAAAGCTGCAAGCGAAAGAAAATCATTTTATGCTCCTGCTGAAGTGCAATCATGTCCCAGAGGTAAAGCAGTCTTAGGGATGGGTGATACCCCTGAATTTGAAAAAACTGGGGAGTTCTATATTAATAAAAGTTCTGCAGCCGATACTCGTGCGGCAACCCGGTTAGTTGAATCTGTCCCTCGTTTAAAAGATGTAAAAGGAACGTTAATACAGCCTTTAGAAGATGCTAAAAATCCTGATGTGGTTTTAGCTTTCCCCACTAATGCAAGAAATGCACATGAGCTTATACATGCCTCTATTTATCAAACTGGAGGTAGTATAAACGCAGAGTTTGCAGCGCCTTACAGTTTCTGCGGTTATACGACAGCGAGAACTTATTTAAATGATGAAGTTAGTTTTGCAATTCCGTGTGGTGCTGCAAAAAAAGCTGTGAAAATGATCGGTGAAGAATACACAGATGAAGAACTGATAGTTACAATTCCCGGCCAACAAATAAATCAAGTGGCTGAAAATCTGACAAAGCTTGGCTCTGTAAAAGAACGGATGAAAGCAAAGACCGGGGAATAATTATGAACGTTGAAGAAGTTAAAAAAAAATAGGTCAGGAAATGATATCAATCTTAGATCTTAATAAATCTCCAGTTGGAGTAAAATTTTTAGAAACAGATGAAAAAGCACCGGTAAATGTGGAATTTCTTGAAAAACATCGATACTGTCAAGCTTTAATGAAGGCTAGGAGCGGTGAAGACGTTGTTCTAGCTGGAGAAGAAATTTCATGCCCTGCTGCAGCAGTTGCTTTTGGTTTCCGTCCTTTACCAGAGAAACTTGAGTCTGGAAAGGGTCTTGTAGGTTTTGGTATAGTATCAGACCCTGAAGTTGGAAAGGAAATGTTTGAAGGTATGTCGAAACTGAAACCTGGACAGATTCAGCAGTTGCATATTTTTCCATTAGAAAAGGCGGAATATATTCCGGATATTGTGATTGTGGAAGATTACCCTGAAAAACTCATGTGGATTGCTCTTGCGTATCTACATGCTGTGGGTGGGAAAAGAATAGAAAGTTCTACTGCCATTTTACAGGCAACCTGCGTTGATGCTACCATCATTCCATTCCTCAGTCAACGCATGAACTTTGTTTACGGATGTTATGGCTGTAGAGACGCTACAGATTTAGGCGAACATGAAGCCATACTGGGATTTCCAGGATCAATGCTTCCTAAAATCATAGAACATCTGGAATACCTTGGTAAAACAGCAATACCTCGGTCTCGCTCAAAAGGAGCATTTTCTCTTTTAAAAGGGAAAGATAAATGGGTAAAAGATTGCTCAAATTAGAATGTATATAATGGATTTTAATTCTTCTTCTTACCTTATTTAAAAAGAACATTTCAAGAATTTAATGATTAGAATGAGTTTGATGATAAATAAATTAACAGCTTTAGAAATTATGCGCGGAGGTAGAGTGTTTTGGAAAATAATAAATGTGGATGTGAAGATGAACCGCCTGCTGAGGCAGAAGAAAATGTTGAACCTTGTTGTGGATCTGATGATACAGATATAGAAGAAGATGCTGGATGTTGTTGTGGAGCTAAACATCCTGATGAATCACTTGTGGATAACCCTGATAAGCCTACCTTCATAGCAGATGATGAATTTATTAAAGAATTTGAAAAACGTGCTCATTCAATAGGTATAAAAGTTATAGGATACACTCAGCTTACTTCTGAGCTATTAATTAAGAAGATAAATTTATTCAATACCCAAATGCCATTGTATTGACAATGGAAATGAGTAACGAAACCATTGAGACAGCTCCGGGTCCAGAAGCATTGGCATTAAATAATGCAAACTATGAAAGATTAGGTAATTTAACTTATAAACTCTCTGACTATCTTAGAGAACAAGGTTATGCAACAGAAGTTGCTCACCCTTTTGAAGGAGAGTTATAAATTTCCCCCTACTTGCTCAAAAAGCAGGAATAGGTTATATAGGGAAAAAACGGTCTTTTAATAACTCCTGAATGTGGTCCAAGACAAAAAATTTCAGCAATAATTACAAGCATAGCAAATCTACCTATAAAAGATAAAAATGAGCATGCGTGGATACCTGAATACTGTGAAAGATGCGGTGAATGCATCAAAGCCTGCCCTGAAAAAGCATTGGTAGAAATAGAAACTTGCTGTGGGGGCGAAGAAGTCAAATACAAGAAATTGCATTGGCTAAAGTCAGGGCTGTATTTACTGTATAGAGGCATGTACATTCGATGAAAAAGGATATGAGCACATTAAGAACAAATTTGACAAAATAAATGCTAAATTAAAAGATAAACAAAGAAAGAACTTTAACATTGAATTATGGGAAGACTGGGCTAGATTTTTCTCTATTTACTGGTCTGGTTAATGGTGCTACTATCGCAATGGCAATGACAGAAAATGATGAACAAATCATCCTTTTAGAAAAAGAAGACCGGTTAAAAGGGAGTATTAAAGATCCGGAAGAATTAGAACGTCCTGCGGCTGATTTAATGTTTAGTATGGATGCAAAAGATATGGCGAGTTTATTAAAAAAATAATGACTCTACAAAATCCATAGAATTACTCTCCTCTGAAAAAATAGGGATTTATGCGTTGATAAGCCAGTTAGAACTTATGGATAAAGGATATACGTTATTTTTAGGCAGATTAGGTTTTAGATTAGGTGGAGGAGGAGGTTGCTGCGGCTAAATATTCTTGTTTTAATTTATAAACTTTAAGAGGTGATAAAATGGATTCAAAGATGAAAGAAATGTGCCAGACCAGATGAAAAATACAGATAACTCTAAAATGATGCAAAACTACCAGATAAGGAAAAGATGAAATAAATGTGCAAAATGATGGAAAAAGCAGGTTCCAAGCCAAATTCTTTAAAGAGTGAATGGGCATCTTCACTGAAAAATAAAGCATAGAATCAAAGATGATTATAGTATAGCACTGAATCAACCGATAACCTGGATGAAAACATGTGTAAAGGCTGCAATATTTGCGTCGAGTTCTGTCCCCACGAAGTTTATGAACAATCTGAAAAAGCGAAAAGGAATGCAGAAAATGTGTTCTACGCACTCTATTATGTCCAGAAAAAGCTATAACAATAGAAAAGGCAGAAGAACATGCAGCGCTGAGTGAAGGCCAAAATAATGCAGAAGTTATAATTTTAAATGCTCTGGAAACTTGTCCCATCAGATTTTAACAGTTCATTAGATTATACTTGGCAAAAAAGTGATATTAAAGCAGAGATTGAAAAATTAAGTGAAATGGAATTATTTCTCCTTTATACCTGTCTAGCCCTTCGTTGTTAGTTATTGTTAACTGTGTCACGTCACCAGTATTACTTTTTATGTTAAAGCACTTATTCTGTGATGTATGCTAACCGGAAGATAATTTTATCATAAATTCACCCGCAAGGATAGATCGAAATGAAGAAGAGATAACCTTTATCCCTCAAGAACTTTGATCAGACGACCCCCTTGATGTAGGTGTATATCCCCAGGGTCAGGTTCGCCTCAACGAAGGCTGCCACAATGAGGAACACTATCCCTATACCCAGAAGCATCAATGAATCCTTGAGCTCATCACTGTGTTCAGAGTAGAAATGAAGCATCCTCTCGGTGAGGGACCCGTACCATGTCTCGGTAATGACGTCTCCAAGGAAGTGATAGGTGAAGCTCGCCAGTCTGAAGCCGGCGGCCCCTGCAATTATGAGTCCGGGTATCTCAAATACTCCATGGGGCATCGTCAGGAGAAAGAAATCTCCGAGGGGAACCTTCGATGCAAAGAAACCGATGAAAAGTCCGTTCACAAACAGGAAGAGGGCAGTGAAAACACCGAGGAGAATACCCCCACCGTATATCAGCAGGGCGGCCTGGAGGTTGTGGAGGAATATTGATGCTGTTGTGAGTTTCAGTTCACCCTCAGCAATGCTCCTCCTGAACTCATCCATCAGTGGGTTCAGCAGGCCGCCAACCGCCCCTGAGAACAGGTACCCTGCAAAAAGCGATGCAAGAAAAATGAATGTTGAAACCATCAAGAATGTTTCATTGGTCCTTATAAGGTAACTCAGAGTCCCCTCATACCGTTCCTTTTTCATTTTATCCCTCAAGAACCCCCTCAGCAACACGTAGGGCCTTTTCTCGTTTTTCTGAAAGTTCCTCAAAGAACTTTCTTACAAACTCTGCAGTATTATTTTTACATTCACCACACATAAGTGTACCGTTTCTGCAGGAATCATATATCTCCTCAAGGTCATCATCCCGCCCTGACATATGGTAGAGGAGTGTCTCATAGATGATGCAATCCTCGGGGACTCCTCCAAGTTCCCTCTGCTCCTTCAGGGTCTCCCTTCCACCTGTCTTAGCGTTCCTTATCTTGGCTTCAGCCTCCTCAGGGGTGTCGCTCAGGAATATTGCGGATTTTGGCTTGCTGCTTGACATCTTCCCCCCTGTAAGGCCCCTCATGAACCTGTGGTAGGTTGATGATGGCTGTATGAATCCGAATTTCTCCCTGAACCTCGCCGCCATATCCCTGGTGAGCCTTATATGGGGGTCCTGGTCCGGTCCAACAGGCACGAGGGTGGGTCTTGGACCACCCATTTCCTCTAGCTGGGGGTGGAGTATGTCAGAGACCTGGATTATGGGGGCGTACATATGGGCCATGCTTGTTGAACCTGTAAAGCCATAGATGGCCCTGAGTTCATTGAAGTTAACCTTTCCTGCAAGAATGTATGCAAGGTCCTCAACCATGAGGTTCTCTGACTGGAGGTAGACGTGAATGTTCTTCTTTGAAAGGTCCAGTCCAAGTGCAATGTAGTTCGCAATGTACTCCTCAACAGCGATCCTCCTGGATGTTTCAAAGTCAATGCCCCTGGCAGAGTATGCCTCCATATTGGCTATCGGTATGAATATTTCGGCTCCGATGCTGTCATACCATCGGAGCTGGTCAACTATCATCTTATGGCCGATATGCATTTTTCCGCTTGGCATCATCCCAGTCACAACTGCAAAGTCCTCCCCCTTCCTGACGGCTTCAAGGATCCTTTCGTAGTCCCTGTGCCCGAAGACTATCCCCCTCCTCATGAGCCAGCTGGGGTCAGGTACATCATCCAGTATCTCACTGAAGGGCTTCACACCAAATTTCTCGATAAGTTCCTGATATTCAAGGCTTGCTGATCCCCATGGATCTATCACTACAATCACCTACAGAATCTTCTGTTCCAGAATCATGGCCTTACCCATCTAACAGTTCAGGCAATCACTGGCTTATCCCGTCAAAGGGTGATCTTATCAGATCATGGCCTTATCCAGTCAACAAGGTAATAGGTAATGTCCTCCTCATCATCAAGGAAGGCCAGGAGCAGTCTCTTGTTAACCCCGTGGGCCACCCTCACATAGCTTGAAAAGTCAAGGGCGTGTATGGTTGCATTCTCGGATATCACCCTGACAAGGTAGGCTGAATGGGTCCTTCCGGGGGCTCCTCCCCTCTCATAGAGCCTGAACTCTACACCGTACTTGAATCCTGTCTTCACGATGTAGCCCCTGTTCCTGAGGTCCCTGTAGACAAGGTACTTGCTGTAGAGTCCCCTCTCAGCAAGGAGGGATATGAATTCCTCCAGTGTAACATCGTCGTCATCCTTCTTCAGTTTGAGTTTACCCTTCTCCATGAGGTAGGCTGCCTCGATAAGGGAAATCTGAAGTCTTTCCTCATAGATCTTACCATAATGGCTCTTCTCATGAAGCCTCCTTGCCATCGAGTTCAGTTTTACTGTTACCACTTCATCTCCAAGCTGTCCCTGCATTCATCACTCCTCCATTTCTGGACTTACCTGCATGAGCTGATTTATATGTGATGAGGACATGTATCCCTGCCCAGTTATAGCATGTCCCCTCCATCCTCTCCCCCTAACACCATCACAGCTACTCAATTATAGCATGCCTCTTCCTAAGATCCTTCTCCTCAAACACCATCACAGCTACTCAATTATAGCATGCCTCTTCCTAAGATCCTTCTCCTTCTTTCCAAGTATTGACATGAACTCAGCTATGAGGCCATCAAGGAAAAGGTGGGTGGTGTCCTCGAAGAGCGTCCCCATGGGCGTGAGGTCATCATAGTCCCCCCTGAGGACACTTGAGGTGTAGTACTTCCATGGCTCCTTTGTCTTGCTTGGTATGGTTATAACCACATCTGAACTTTCGGTGAGGGTTGACCCTGGGGTTGCTGTTATTGCGATGACCGTTGCACCCACTGAGGCTGATGTCTCGGCTGCAAGGGTGACGGTCTTGGTCTCTCCTGACCCTGAAATGGCCACAAGGCAGTCCTCGGCACTTATTGCGGGAGTGGTGACATCACCAACGGCATAAACCGTGAATCCAAGGTGCATGAGCCTCATTGCAAAGGCCTTACCCACAAGTTCCGATCTTCCAGTTCCCACAATGAAGACCGCCCTTGAAGCCATTATAGAGGATATCATCCTTTCAAGCTCTGATTCATCAACCTGGCCTATGGCCCTGTTGGCGTGTTCTGTGATCTTTGCAACGGTGTTTTTAAGTATCTCCATTTCAATCAACTTAAAACATTTTATAACAAACTATTCAGGGAGGTTGGTTATCCTTATACCCGCATTCCTCACTCTGTTTTTGATGTTCAGGTTTATGAGGAGGGGTGTTATCTTCTCTATGATCCTTGCATTTTCAAGTGGCCCGCAGTCAACTGCCCTGACACCCTTTATCTTCTCTGCCAGTTCCATTGCAGTCTCAAGGGCGTCCTGATGGTCCGATGCCACCAGACAGTCACAGTCAACAGGACTCTCAATATCAAGGAGGGCGGATGCGCTTATGTTGTTGAATGCAGCGGCAACCCTTGTGCCCTGGTCCTCAAGGAAGCCCGCCGCCCTCTCGGCTGCTGAACCCTCCCACAGGTCAACGTACTTGACAGCTGAGCCTCCAAGGCAGCTCTCAATGGGGACGGTGGCATCTATGAGGACCATGTCCCTGAGCTGATCCTTTATGGAACCCAGGGTCGCCATCTGTGCCTGGAGGGGCACCGTCAGTATGGCAACGTCTGCTGCTTCCGCGGCTTCAGGGTTTGCGGCTCCCTCCACCATGAGATCATCCCTTTCTGCGAGTTCAAGGACCTGACTGACGGCTTTATCCGCCTTTTCAGGGTCCCTTGAACCTATAATTACATGTTCACCGGCAACTGCAAGTCTCAGGGCGATTCCAAGTCCCTGATCTCCTGTTCCTCCAATAACTGCAATCTTCATATTCATCACCTTAAAACTCAATCAGTGGATTATTCTCCTTAAAAATTCAATGCTACTCTCAATCTCACGGGTGTTCTTAACCTCAACCGTCAGCACACCCCTGTAGCCATGGTCCTCCAGTTTATCAAGAAGGCCCCTGAAGTCTATGCTGCCCTCACCCAGGGCGTCGTGGCTGTCGGTTTCACGGTCATTGTCAGAGAGGTGTACGTGGCCCACCCTCCCTGTGACCATCTCATCCACACCGTAACCCATGGTGGCTGCATGGGCCACGTCAAGGGTGACCATGGTGTCAAGTTCCTCCACGGCACCCCATAGCTCATCAAGGTCCCTCATAAGGGGGCCTTCAAGGCGGGGCATGTTCTCGGGGAAAACACCAACACCCCTCTCCTCCCCGTAATCAACTATCTCCCTGAGGGACTCCATGTTCCTCTCCATTATCCTCCCGCTGTAGCGTCTTCCTAGGAAGGGGACCAGTCCAGGGTGGACCACAAGGACATCTGCCCCGATATCGGCTGCAAGGTCCACTGACCTCATCACCTCCCTGACAGATGCATCCCTTACCCTGTCATTGAGTGATGCTATGTTGATGTCGGATATGGGTGCATGTACCGTGAATCCGATGCTGTATGAATCCGTGACCTCAACATCGGCCATGGGGTACTCGTTTATGATTTCACAGTAATCGGCGCCAATGTCCTCAAGGTATTCAAGGATCTCGCTTATGCTGTGCTCTGCGAGTGCCAGGGTTGAGACACCGATCTTCATGAGATCACCTCAGGCCTCGGGTCTCACCCTCGCCCTTATGGGTATATCCTTCTTCATGGCCTCCATGATGATATCTGCAAGTTCAATATCCCTCCGGATCTTTATGGTGCCCTTCTTACCGACAGTGGCCGTGAAGAGATACTCATCATCTACCAGTATGTCAAAGGACACGCCGACAGCGTCCTTGCCAAAGTTGAGGACAACGTAGTTTCCTGCGAGTTCAACAGGGACCTCAACCGTTTCATCGATCTCCCTTGATTCGAGGGGTTCTATGCCGATGCTTATACCTATGTTCTTCTCGATCTCCTCAATGGTCCTGCCCTTCTTTCCTATGATCTGGGGTATGTACTTCTCCTCTATCCAGACCCTTGCACGTTCATCTGATTCAAGTTCAACCCTGACCCCTGCACCGGGGATCCTCTTTTTGAATTCCCTTTCAATCTCCCTCTCGGCTATCTTGTGGGCTGATGGTTTTCTGGCCCGGGTCGATGCTGCTGCGACATCCATGACTATGGTCTGCTCACCGTAGGTGTAGATCTCATGCATGAGTTCACCGGACTCAAGGTCCCTGATCTCTATGACCGGACGGGCAAGGTCTGCTTCCTGCATCCCGGTGGGAACCTTAACCGTGAGTGAAACATCATAGACGGCCTTAACCTCTCCATCCTCAATGAATACTGTTGTATCGACAACGGAGGGTATAACTCCAAGCTCCACCCTTCCAAGGATCCTCTGTATGGCGTCTATTGGCCTAGTGGCGTGGACAACGCCAACCATTCCCACCCCTGCAAGCCTCATATCAGCAAATATTCTGAAGTCCCGTGTCTTCCTGAGTTCATCGTAGATTGTGTAGTCTGGCCTTACAAGGAGGAGGATGTCGGCTGTCTTCTGCATGTCCCTCTCGATGGGTGCGTACTGGGTTATCTCGTCACCCACCTGGAGGTCCCTTGGTGACTCCATTGTCTTGACTATGGCCTTCATCTCCCTGCTGTAGAACTCTGCAACAGCCTGGGCAAAGGTACTCTTACCTGCCCCCGGGGATCCTGCGATGAGAACACCCTTGGCGGTGTCCCTGAGCCTTTCAATGAGCCTGTCAGATAACTTGTAGTCCTCAAGGGATACCCTTGCAACGGGCCTGACGGCGGTTATCTCGAAGGCTTCTGAGAAGGGTGGCCTTGCAATGGATATCCTGTACTCCCTGAACTGGACCACCGTGGCTCCTTCCATTTCTATCTCAATGAAGCTTTTGAAATCACTTTTAGCCCTCTCAACGATTTCACGGGCCATCCTGTTTATGTCTGAGTGCTTCAGTGGCCGGTCATCAATTTTAACCAGTTTGATATTCCCTGGCCGGCCCTTCTTGGCCATGGGTGCAACGTTCTCCTTGAGGTGCACCGACATCGTGTACTCATCAAAGTACTTGCTTATCTCGAGCTCCTCATAGCCGAGCACCTCGGGTTTTATGTAGAAGACGTCAAGACCCTGGGCCTTCCCGACCTCTGCCTGCACCCTGTCACTGGTTATTAGGAGGGCGTCGTATTCCCTGGCGGTCTCCCTTATCATCGAGTCTATCTCACCGCCCCTTGCCAGGGATATCTCATCCAGTGTGGGGCGTCTCCCAACGAATATCAGGGATATTATGTTCTCCCGGTGGAGCTCCTGAAGGTTCTTGAGCTCCTCAAGACCGTTGAATCCCGTCTCCCTGCCACGGTTGGCCTGGTATTCAAGTTCAGATACAACTGCCTCGGGCACGATCACCTCGCTGCCCCTGAACTCGTCCTCCTGGACTATCCCGGTGATCCTCCCATCGACAATAACACTTGTATCTGGAACAATCTTCATTTAACCATCCCCATATATTTCTTCAGGGTCAAAGACCTTCACGGCGTCCTCCCTGACTCTGAGTTCATCGCCCTCTATGCTCCTGTAGAAGCAGGACTTGTAGCCTGTATGGCAGGCCCCTCCCTCCTGTTCGACGAGGAGGACGACTGCGTCCATGTCACAGTCAACCAGCACCTCCTTTACATGCTGCACGTGGCCTGAGCTTTCACCCTTAAGCCATATCCTGCCCCTGGAGGTGCTCCAGTAGTGTGCCATTCCTGTTTCAAGGGTCCTTTTGAGGGCTTCCCTGTTCATGTATGCCACCATGAGGACCTCGCCTGTCTCATGGTCCTGTGCAACTGCGATTACAAGGTCTTCGCCATTAATATTATGTCTGAAATTCAGTAAAATGCTAACATCTCCCTTTAATATAATCCACGATTTCATTCCTCTTAACGGTCTCCTGGGTGGCGTCCTCCATGTTCCGCACGGTCACCACACCCTCCTGGAGGTCCCTCTCACCTGCAAGGACCGTGAAGGCTGCTCCAAGGTGATCTGCATAGGAGAGGGCCTTCCTGAGTTTCCTGCCCCCTGCCTCAAGGTCCGCCGATACTCCTGCAAGCCTGAGTTCCTGTGCTATCTTCACGGCCTCGGACCTCACAGATTCATGTATGGGTATCACAAAGACGTCAACCATCCTCATCTCGGATTCATCCATTTCAAGGGCGTTCATGAGGCGGTCAAATCCGAATGCGAAGCCTGTTGATTCAACAGACTCGCCCCCAAAGGTTTCAACCAGATTGTATGTTCCCCCGCCGCATATCTGCCGCTGGGCGCCCAGTTCAGGGACGTAGATCTCGAAGACCGTCCCAGTATAGTAGTCAAGTCCCCTTGCAATGCCCAGGTTAACCTTGTAGCCGTCCATTCCAAAGTCCTCAAGGACGTCAAGGAGCTCCTGGAACTCCCTCACGGCTGCCAGTGACTCATCGTAACCAGTAAGGTGGCCCTTCACATCTTCAAGTACTTCAGGACCGCCCCTGGTCCCTATGAGGTTCATCAGAAGGTCCCTTGCTTCATCTGAGATTTCAGTGCCTTCAAGACATGACCTGAGTTCATCCACATCGCCCTTATCTATGATACCCATTATCCTGTCCTGAAGGTCGGGCTGGATGTTCTCATGTCCAAGAACCCCCCTCAGGATTCCAAGGTGGCCTATGTGGACCTCGAAGCCCTCGAGTCCAAGGTCCCTGAGGGCATGGGATGCCAGGGTTATTACCTCTGCCTCTGCAAGGGGTGATCTTCCACCGATGAGTTCGCATCCGAACTGCCAGAACTGCCTGAACCTGCCCTTCTGTGGCCTCTCATACCTGAAGCAGCTGCCGAAGTAGTACATCTTTATGGGTCTGGGTGTTCTCTGGAGTTCATTCATGTAGAGCCTTGCAACCGGGGCTGTGAGTTCGGGCCTCAGTGCCAGGTCCCTTCCACCCTTATCTGTGAAGTGGTATATCTGGTTGACCACCTCCTCCCCCGACTTTAGTGTGAAGAGTCTGAGTTCCTCGAATATCGGTGTCTTGATCTCATGATAGCCATAGGTTTCGAAGGTCCTTCTGAGCCTGTTTTCAACCCTTTTCCTGTTTTCCATCTCGGCAAAAAGGAAATCCCTTGTTCCTCTAGGTCTTGATATATCCATGACGGTGATTCCTCCAGTAAAAATGATAAAAGAGATGTAGTGAGATTTCATCATTCATAATATTTAAGGTATTCCTTGAGCATCTTCGGGAATGATGAGGCGTTAAGGAACCTTAAACCAAGGCGTTCGGCCCATACCCTGATGCCATCATCTGCAGCCACGACACCTGCACCGAGTTCCTTGGCAAGGAGTAGGACGTCAAGGTCAGGTGCACTGTCGAGGGTGCCCTTCCTGAGGGCTGAACGGTACTTTTTACGGAGGTCCTTTATGGCCTTAGCCAGGACCCTGCTTTCGATCTCGGTCTTCTTCACATCCCTTGATGCCATTATGATTGACTGTATCCCTGCCTCCCACAGCATGGTCTCCGAGATCCTGAGTCCCTTGTTCATCCTCTCCCTTATGTCATGGACGTATTCATAGAATATCTGGGAGGGTATCTGGGTGTCATAGCGGTTGGGGGTCTTCTTAACTATCCATGTCTCTGCCTTAATCAGGGTTTCCGGGGGGCATTCGTAGCGTGTCATGTAATCCGTGAACTCCTTGTATGTTACAGGGGGCATGTGGCAGCTGATGTTGAGCTTTATCCTGCTTCTTGCAATGAGATCAAGCATTGCATCAACTGACCTGTTAAGGTCTCCTTCTCCAAGCATCTCCCTTAACTGGTTGTCTGTGAAGGCCGTTGTATCGAGTACAAATCTCTGCTTTGCAGGCATGTCGCAATCCCCTTACATCAACAGGAATGATATTTATCGCCGATGATAAATAAATATTGCACGATGGATGAAAAATCCCCTCCCCTAACTGAAGTTAACTGAAAAATTATATTCCCTGGAAGATAATTAGGATCAGAGGATAGAGGTTGTGATAAACTGATAACCGGCAGGACACGTGTTACCGGCATAATCGGCCACCCCCTAAGCCACAGCCTGTCCCCCAGATGCACAACGCTGCATTCAGGAGCCTTGATATGGACTGGGTCTACGTTCCATTCCCTGTGAGGCCTGAAAAGCTTGGAAGGGCTGTGCGCGGCCTTGAAGCCCTCAACGTGAGGGGTGTGAACGTCACCATACCCCATAAGGAGGCTGTGATTGAATATGTTGACGAACTCCATGAAACCGCATCCCTGATAGGGGCCGTTAATACCCTTGAATTTGATGATGGTACCGTGAGGGGTTACAATACCGATGCCGATGGATGCCTGAGGGCCCTTGAAGAGGTCACCTCCGTCAGGAACTCCAGTGTCCTGATACTGGGGGCGGGTGGGGCTGCCAGGGCATGTGCATTCAGGCTGGCCCTTGCAGGGGCCTCGGGGATTTTGATACTCAACAGGACACCTGAGAGGGCCCATTCTCTTGCAGGGGATATAGGGGAGAAGCTCGGCTTTGATGTATCATCAGGGGGCTACGACCTTATACCTGAGGCTGCGGTGGATGCCGATATAATCATAGACACGACACCCGTCGGGATGCACCCCCATACAGATGACGAAGCCCTGGTAACCGCCGAGCTCATGCATGAGGGCATGGTTGTCTATGACCTTGTCTACAACCCCGTAAGGACCGTTCTCCTCCGTGAGGCTGAAAAGGCATCTGCTGTTCCTGTATCAGGGCTCAAGATGCTCGTGTATCAGGGTGCTGAGTCCTTCAGGATATGGACCGGCAGGAAAGCCCCGATCGATGTTATGGAGGAGGCTGTCCTTGAGGGTCTTTGGAGGAAAGATTGAATCCTGATACATGCAACGGTTGCCCTGCTAATCCATAATTTTTCCCTGAACCCATGAAAGCCTGTTGATAGTATCTGACCCAAAGATTTTAAGATGCTCCGACAATAATGATTTAATGGTAAAACAGATGGTGTATTATTAATTCATGCTTAAGTATTATAATCTTTGATCGGTGATTTTTATGAGCGGACCCTGGGTAGAGAAGTACAGACCACAGAAACTTGATGATATCGTAGGCCAGGAACATGTTATACCACGCCTCAAGCGCTATGTTGAGGAGAAGAGCATGCCGAACCTCATGTTCACAGGACCAGCAGGTGTGGGTAAGACAACAACTGCCCTGGCCCTTGCAAAGGAGATCCTCGGCGATTACTGGCGGCAGAACTTCCTTGAACTCAACGCCTCAGACGCCAGGGGTATAGACACCGTAAGGACCAGTATAAAGAACTTCTGCCGCCTGAAACCCGTGGGTGCGCCCTTCAGGATA
Source organism: Methanothermobacter sp. THM-1 (assembly GCF_009914355.1). NCBI lineage: Archaea > Methanobacteriati > Methanobacteriota > Methanobacteria > Methanobacteriales > Methanobacteriaceae > Methanothermobacter > Methanothermobacter sp. THM-1. Next base: position 567,647 of record NZ_CP044013.1, on the reverse strand, counting down.
ATATTCCTTGATGAAGTGGACAACATGACAAAGGACGCCCAGCACGCCCTCCGAAGGGAGATGGAGATGTACACCAAGACATCCTCCTTCATACTCTCCTGCAACTACTCATCAAAGATCATAGACCCCATACAGTCAAGGTGCGCCATATTCAGGTTCCTTCCCCTCAAGGGCCACCAGATAATAAAAAGGCTTGAATACATCGCCAGGGAGGAGGGCCTTGAATACGAGCCACAGGCCCTTGACACCATAGTCTACTTTGCAGAGGGGGACCTCAGGAAATCCATAAACCTCCTTCAGTCAGCGGCATCCCTCGGTGAGAAGATAACAGAGGAGAGCATCTATGAGGTTGTCTCAAGGGCAAGGCCCAAGGATGTGAGGAAGATGATCAACACCGTCCTCAACGGCAAGTTCATGGATGCAAGGGACATACTCCGGGAGATAATGGTCCTGCAGGGTATAAGCGGCGAGGACATGGTGACCCAGATATACCAGGAACTATCCAGGATGGCCATGGAGGGGGCTCTGGAGGGTGAGAAGTACATAAAACTCATTGAAGCAATAGGTGAATACGATTTCAGGATAAGGGAAGGTGCAAATCCAAGGATACAGCTTGAAGCCCTCCTTGCAAAGTTCCTGGAATACAGTTAAATCCTCAAGGGGTAGCCCAGGATGTCATGGACAGAGAAGTACAGGCCCAGGACCTTTGAAGAGGTTGCAGGGAACAAGAAGGCCATAGAGGAGATAAAGAAGTGGATTGACGAGTGGAAGGCCGGGAACCCCCAGCCACCCCTGCTTCTGGTCGGGCCCCCTGGGACCGGTAAGACAACCCTTGCACACATCATAGGACGGGAGTTCTCAGACACCCTTGAACTCAATGCAAGCGACAAGCGGTCCCAGGACGCCATCAGGAGGACCGCAGGCGAGGCATCCTCAACCTACTCCCTCTTCAACCATGACCTTAAACTCATAATACTCGACGAGGTTGACGGTATACACGGTAATGAGGACCGTGGGGGTGTCCAGGCCATAAACAGGATAATAAAGGAGAGCAGGCAACCCCTGGTCCTGACGGCCAACGACCCCTACAGCAAGAGATTGCAGACCATAAAACCAAAATGCAAGGTTATAAACATCCGCAAGGTTCACACAGCCTCCATAGCAGCCGCCCTTAAAAGGATCTGCAGGGCTGAAGGTATTGACTGCCCCCCCGATGTCCTGAAGGAACTTGCAAAGAGGTCCATGGGGGACCTCAGATCGGCCATCAACGACCTTGAGGCCATGGCAAAGGGTGAGGAAAGTGTGGGGAAGGAGCTCCTGGACACCGGTGCCAAGGATGCCGTCTCCACAATCTTTGATGCCGTCAGGGCCGTGCTGAAGAGCCGCGATGTGGTTAAGGTCAGGGAGGCCATGAGGGTTGATGATGACCCCACAAGCGTCCTTGAGTTCATTGCAGAGAACGTCCCGAGGGAGTATGAGAAGCCCCATGAGATCAGCAGGGCCTATGATATGCTCTCCCGGGCTGATGTGTTCTTCGGGCGTGCTGTGAGGAGCAGGGACTACACCTACTGGCGCTACGCATCTGAACTCATGGGTCCAGGGGTCGCCCTATCAAAGGATGAGACCTATCGGAAATTTGTCCGCTACAGCGGTTCATCCTCATTCAGGATACTTAGAAGGACCAGGAAGAAGAGGGCCCTCAGGGACAGCGTGGCCAGGAAGATGGCCGGGAAGATGCACATATCACCCAGGGTGGCTATTTCAATGTTCCCCTTCCTTGAGATAATCTTCGAGAACGATGAGATGGCCTATGAGATAAAGGAATACCTTGAACTGACCGATGAGGAGGTTAAACTCTTCAGGAAGAGGAAGATCAGGGCCCCTGAAAGGAAGAAACCCGGAAAGAAAACTGAAACCCCAGGGAGACCCCTGCCAGGTCCGGAGAAAAGGGATGATGAAGCCGGCGCGGATAAGGGAAGAAGTAGAAAATCCCCTGAAGATGGCTCTGAAAGGAACAGGTCCCATGGGCAAGGTGAAAAGAAAAATAAAAAGAATGATGAAAAACCAAAGGAGAAGCAAACATCACTGTTCCAGTTCAAATAGAGGGAAGATGCACATCCACCGGTTTACATGAAGGATGAAGAAGATCCAGAGAAAAAGACAGAGATGTTCCGGTTTAATGTCACCTGATTTGTCATTTTCCTTGCGAATTCTCATCCAGATAGATGAGGGATTTCATCAGCTTCTCCCTGAACTGGGGGACCCTGGCGCTGAAGAACTCCATAAAGTTCTCAACCATGGGGTCATCCGTCACCCTTATTTTAGTTCCAAGCCATGACTCGATCCATTCAGCCGGCACCGTTATGAAGGGGTATATTATGCTCCCCGATGACCTGTAATGATTCCTTATCCCTTCACCCCCCAGCATATCTTCAAATACTGCTGCAGCAGCATGGTCAAGGGTCTCGGGGCGTGCCTTTATCCCTTCATCATCAAAGACTATGCCGTACTTCCTTGTGTAGGGTTCAAGGACCGTGTAGAGTGCCAGGGCCAGCTCACCCTCAGCATCAACAGAGACCCTGCTCCTTGGCTCAAGGAATGATGCAAGGATCCTTGATGATCTTGAGCAGATCTTCTGAAAGACCTTGGAGCGTACAACCTCCAGGTCAGGGAATTCCCTCCTGAAGGTCTCCTCCCTCCTCCTTGAAAACCTTGAAAACCTCAGATTATTTATAAGCACACCCCCAGAGGTTACACTCACAAACCTTGTATCCACACCGATCCTTCCAAGGAACCTCAGAATCTCTCTTCTCCTCCCATCATCCATTCCATCACTAAAGATCCTATCCCCACCTGAAATATGTTAATGTTTATCAGGGCAGAAAGCCAGCCTCCGAATCCAATGGCGCCGCCACCCCCTGGCATGCATGAATTCTCCAGGGACAGAATAACCATCCTCAAAGCAGATCCCCATGATATGTAAATGTTTATCAGAGCCCCATAATAATATAAGTTCAGTGGTGTTCCTTAAAACCACACCATGGATTCAGGAAAGGGGGTGACTTCAATGTTTGGAATCTTTGGGAGGAAGAAAGAGGAGAGAAACCTTATTGAACTTGAACCCGACGGTCCTGTTGACTGTATAGCCGACTTCACCTACAACTTCTACTGGCAGCACCATGGTGAGAAGCTTGACCCCGACCAGCTGATACCAGGAACAGAATACAGTTACAGGGATGTTGTTGAGCACGTCAGGAGTGGCGGGGAGGTGAGGATAAAGGGTGATGCAGGTCACCGGCTGGCCTCAAGCATGGGAGCAGACCTCAAATACTTCGGGGGGACCGGAGGGTCGGTGATGGCAGGGACCCTTACCGTTGATGGAGACGTGGATACACGCATGGGTATAAGCATGGTCTCCGGGACCATCTATGTCAGGGGCAAGGTCAGGGACCCGATAGGTAACCTCATAGAGGTTAAATCTGACCGCAGGGGATATAAGAAGTTCATCTCAGTTACAGATGTCCTTACAGGGGGTCATGGTGGTGAAAAACTCCTTGGAGCCACCCTAACAGGTAACCGCATGGTTATCGATGATGGTCACGTCCGGGACACCCTGGGGGCCCGCCTGGATACCGATGCCGAGATAATCCACAAGGGAGATGTGGATCTCTCAACAGGGATACTCATGAGGAGGGGTACAGTGATGGTCAAGGGTGATGCAGGTAAGAACACCGGGGCACTCCTCAGCGGGGGCACCGTGATAATAGATGGTGACTGTGATGACTTTTCAGGGATTGACATGAGGTCCGGTTACCTGATTGTAAACGGTGACGCGGGTAAGTTTATGGGTGCCCAGAGGAAGGGTGGTGTTATCCTTGCAAGGAAGGGAAAACCTGTCCCCCGACCAGTGAAAATGAACTAACAGGTGAGGATAAGAATCTGATACTGAAGGCCGGCTTCAATCCACAGCACTTCAGGAGATTCTCATAGAATCATTTATATAAAATAACCAGGACCCCATCATAATAGCTAAATAAAAAAATAAAATAGGGTTTATTTTTTAAGCGGACCGAAGAAGTATCCTGCTCCAAGGAGACAGAATATTCCAATAACCCCCAGGATTGCATATAACTGTGTTCCTGCTGATTCCTGTGGCCTTGAAGGGGTTGAAACCTCATAAGCCTTTCCAGGTTCTTTACCTAGCGCTTCAAGGGATGCTGACTCCTGTGCAGACTGTGAAGTTCTTGCTGCAGCTGATGTTCCGACTGAAACTCCTGATACACCACCAGGGGTCCTTCCAGGCTGTGAATCCCTTCCATGTCCGGTTACTGGGGGTTTTCCATGTGGTGTGCCTGTCTCACCACCAGTGGTAGTCTCACCGAATATCCCTGAGATGGTGCTGAGTTCGGCTGATGATAGCTGCACCATATCCCTAGTGTAGGCCTGCCTGATGTACCCTGCAATCATCCGGACCGCTGATGGGTCCATCTGACTCCTCACCGAGGCGTCAAGGAGGAAGGTTTCAGCTATCCTCCTCCAGACATCAGCTGATGCAACATCCACGAGGGCGTCTGATGTAAAGAGATCCCTTATCTGGAGTGCTATTGAAACGCTTCCAGACGGTCCATCCTTGAGTTTGCCCTGCACCCATACCGGGTTGAGGAGTGTCACGGCAAGGTCATCGTAGGTTGACTCCTGGAGGGTCCTTATGATCGGTGTTCCGTATGCGGTCCTTGCAATGTAACCCGTTATATCCCTTCCTGTGAGGTAGTTCACCATGAAGTTAACGGTCACCGAGACCCTGTAGAGGCATGTGCCCTCCCCTGGTGTCCTGTATGGCATTATAACTATGCTGGTGTCAACTGTCCTCAGGAGGGCCTCAAGGAGCCGTGGGCTCTGTACACCGTTAAGTCCCCTTCCATAGGCGTATGAGTAGTAGCTCAGGTAGGTCTCTGCAAGTTCCTCTGGTGTCCAGTTATCCCTTGACCAGAGTATCCTGTCGACACCTGCACCATGGGGGTCTGCCCCTGGTGGAAGCCCGAATATCCTTGTCCTTGCAAGCCGATCCGCCTGTTCCTCCGCCTCTGAACTGTTCATCCCTGATGATACCACCTGGTTGTAGATATCTGTCCTGACAGCCAGGTAGTGTTTCCTTAGATAGTTCTGTTCAGCAGGCTCGTTGAGGCTGACCAGTCTCTTTATGGTGTTGTCAATGACATCCATAGCCCCTGGTATGAGGCCCCTGAAGTTGTGGAAGTCACTTATAAGAACATCGATCCTTGGCCTTCCAAGTTCACTCAGGGGTATTATCTCTGTTCCTATCAGGGTTCCGCTCTCATAGACAGGTCTCACTCCCAGGAAGTAGAATATGGCTGCTATGCTCTGACCATTCGTTGATATAACATCCCCTATGTCCACTGCAACGGTTTCAGGGTACCTGCCGTTGCTGGCTTGCCGGTAGCGTCTGAGCATCTCCTCGGCAGCCCTTGACCCTGTAATCATGGCAGCCTGATCAGGTATGGCTGATGGGTCAAAGGTGTACATGTTACGTCCTGTCGGGAGTGTGGCTAGGTTGATAACCGGGCTCTTTGCAGTCACCGGCTGTATGAATTCACAGTTGAGGGCCCTGAGGAGTGAGTTCATCTCATTCGCTGCGCTCTGAATGAGAAGGTTCCTTATCTCATCCCTCATGGAGGTCCTGTTCGCAGGGTCAAAGGAGATTATTGAGTCTATGAACTTCTCAAGGATCTCTGCATCAGGCAGGCTGCCGAAGGTGTGGAGTCCATAGGGTGTGAGTATCCCTGTAAGCTCCTCAAGGTACTCGTGGAGTTTTTCCCTGAGTACGCTGAAGGATGCTGTGCTGCCAGTTCCAAGCCTTGTTTCAAGGCCCGTCCTCCTGACACCATCACGGATTAGGGATTCGAGGGCCGTCATCCTCTCGGTGTCTCCTGCGGCCTCGGCGACTGTGTAGGATCCTAGGAGATCAGCGAGTTCCTGGTAGACGCCGTAGAGCTCTGTCCTTATGACTGGGGGTACAAGGTAGGATACTGTGACCGCATAGGCCCTCCTCTTGGCCGGGTTTATAACGGCCTCAAGGGGGTCCTCCATCTTAAGCAGGTGTATGTTTGGCATGGCCCCTATGAGAGTGTTTGGCCAGTCATTCTCTGTCATTGCATTGAAGTTTCCAGGGAGGAGTTCCAGGGTCCCGTGCTGTCCTATATGTACAACCGCATCGGCCCTGAACCCCTTCTTGAGCCAGAGGTAGAATGCTATGAACTGATGTGTGGGTGGGAGTTTTCCATCATCAAGTCCCTGGATGGTCCCCTTCCTCTTCCAGACCGGCTGCGGAGCCAGGAATATGTTGCCCATCATGATCCCCGGTATGACTATGCTTCCATTGTAGACCATGATGTTGCCAGGTGCGGGACCCCACATGGCCTCTACCTGTCTTCTGAGTGATGCTGGCAGTCCTGAATACCATTTGAGGTAATCCTGGAGGGGTACTGTGACGCAGCCGATTTCCACGAGTCTTCTGAGTTCTGACTGTGTCATGTTCTGGGGGTTCCTGCCTGCCCTGTTTATCATCTCATAGATGGCCTCGGGGGTGAGGTTTGAGTCGCCGACCCTGTAGCCTGCTGCCTTCATTGCAAGGAGTATGTTGCTGAGGCTGGCGTAGAGGTTGAGTCCATTGGTGGCCGGCATCCCCTCATCATGGGTGCTGTCAAAGTAGACCATGGCTATCCTCTTGTCACAGTTCTCCTTGTTCCTGAGGTTAACCCAGGCAAGGGTTCTGTTAACAAGCTGGTCCACTCCGGGCTCATATGCAACGTATTCCTTGAGGGTGACCCCTGTGAGAGGATCTGTCCCTGTTATCCTGTTTCCCCCTATGAGTATGGGTTCTATACGGCCCTGCATCTCGAACATTGCAAGCCAGTAGTATTCAAGGCCCCTTAAACCCTTCTTCTCTGCTCCCTCTATGTAGTCTTCAAGGGATGTCTGGAGGAAGACCGGGAGGGGGCCCTGGACGGGTACGTTGAGGTCTGTGAAGAATGTTATTGTCTGGTTGTCTGGCCAGTAACCGAACTGTACGCATGCAACAAGTGCGTCGATCACCGATGTGTTGTTGTCCATGAAGAAGCGCCTTGAGGCTCCTATTGGATCCGAACAGTAGAAGTAGGGTATCACGTTGAGGCCCTTTGCCTCGAATTTCTGTATGAGTGTCTCATAGACGTCCATGTTACCTGAGAGGTAGTACCTGTTGAGTATGGCGATACCCACCCATGGAGCCCCTGGCCTGTACATTGGTGTGCTGCGGTACCAGTCCATGTAGGCCTCCCTGTCGGTGTATGTCCCGGGTGCCATTGGATGGTATAGGAAGTCCTGGAGGCCGGGTACGAGTTTCGTGTCATTGGATGTCAGGTTCACCGCACCGCTGAGCCTCAGGACCTCCAGCAGTGTTCTCTTCACGTTCTCACATGAGAGTGCAGGTGCTGCTACCGGTCCATAGGCAGGGAGGTTTGTTATATTAACACCTGTAAGGTTGGGTTTTACGGGTCCGAGGACGAAGATCCTTGCTCCTGGTTTGAGATCCGTTGCGAGGGCCTGGAAGTCAACGGGAGCATCGAAATCTGTCCCGTAGCTCATGCCGGTAACAGGGTATCCTGGCCTTGTGAAGAGGAAGAATATGTCCGCCTCCCTTATGTCCTGCCGGAACCTGGCTGAGGTCGTTGAGTTGAGGTTGAATGTGTCCATGGTGTAGATTTTAAGGCTGAAGTTGTAGCCCTCGCCTGTCAGGTTCCTGTAGGCATCGTTCATTATGGGGTCCACTGTTCCAACAACGCAGCCTGTGATGAGCACAACCATATTTGTATCCCTGAGCATCTTTGTACCGTTATCTGCCGTTGAGTTATCATCTGCTGCAGATACTGCTGGAACTGAAATCGTCATTATCAATATTAAGACCAGTAGGAATTTCCTGATATTTTCACCTCCTTTATTATTTTACATGGATGATATGACTCTCAAGGGTACTTTAATCTTAACTAAAATGAATTAAGTAATAATACATTTAAAGGAGTCCTGGAAAATGTAATACTGGATTGTTAGAGAAGCTTAAATGACCGGTTGGGTCAGATAGGAAAATGCAGTGGAGGATTCTGAGAGATACTGTAAAAATAAGGGAGACTATTTTATGATTATCTTTTCAAAGTACTCATCATAGGCTATGTGAAAGTGTGGGAGTTCCCTTCTGAGTTCTTCCTCGAGTTCAAGGATGCGCCGCATATCCTCCCTGTCAGCGAAGGCTATCAGCTTCCTCTCCCAGGCCTCCTTGCATCTGAGGCTGCAGGGTATGAAACCTGATGGGAGTACAACCGCACATGCATCCCCTGGCACCTCCAGTTCAGCCAGCTCCTCAAGGTGATCCTCATCAATGGCGTACCTTGTATCCTCTGAGAAGCTCCTGATACAGCATTCAGGGTACCCCAGGAGGCGTCCTATATTCTCATCATCACCCCTGTAAACCCCAAGTTCGGTTGAGATCACAGGGTCAAGGGCCGGCCTTGTTGGCGGATTATACTTTCTCGTTATCTCAATCTCCAGCTGGAGCCTTGACATCAGCTGGTTGAACTGGAAGTCATCCATACGGCATATAACACTCAGGCAATCCCTGCAACCATCATCCCTTATCCTGACTATCCTTTCATAGACCTTTTCAAGCATAAGACCACATCTTTATCCTGGTACCTGACAGAATCATAGTTCACCGGCATTCCACCGGATCACACCTTCACCCTGTACTCAAGTACAAGGTCCTTTCCGAGGGTGTAGTGTTTTATGAGTTCAAGTCTGACTGCATCAGCCATATCCTTTATGCCCTCACCATCCACCAGTGTCCTTGCAGCCTCGCCACCCACAATCATGGGTGCTATGCAGACCCTGACCTCATCCACCAGGCCTGCTGTGATCATGGAGTAATTCAGGGTTGAACCCCCCTCAAGCATCAGCTTCCTCACACCCCTCCTGTGGAGTTCCTCCATGAGCACCTCAAGGTCCACCCTCTCCCCCCCAGTGACTATAACATCGGCACTCTCCCTGAGGACAGAAACCCTCCCTTCAGGTGCCATCTCTGAGACAGCTATTATGGTGGGGGCCTCATTATTGAGCACCCTTGAATGCGGGGGTGTCCTTGCCCTGCTGTCAACCACCACCCTGATTGGGTTCTCCTCTGGACTGGCATCTATTTTATGCACGGTCAGCCTGGGGTCATCTGCAAGGACCGTGTTGATACCCACCATTATGGCATCGGACTCCCTTCGAAGTTCATGGACCCTTACAAGGTCCTCCCTTCCAGATATCTCTGAACTTCCTGTTTCTGTTGCAATCTTCCCGTCAAGTGTCATTGCAGCGTTCAGTATCACGTGGGGCCTCATCCTATTCCCTCAGATGTCTGTATTGATAACATTATATCCATCATCCTATAAATCAGTCATTCACACAATAAAAGGAGGTTAAGATTATGGACAGGTACAGGAGAGGGATGGAGATCCTTGAATCAATTAACAGGGAATCCTACAGGGCCCTTAAGGAGGAGCTTGAAGAGGTATCCCCCGACCTCTCACGTTTTGTGGCTGAGTTTGCATACGGTGATGTTTACTCAAGGAAGGGCCTTGACCTTAAGACCCGGGAGCTTATCACAATCGCTGCGCTGACGGTTCTGGGGGCTGAGAAGCAGCTCAAGAGTCATGTTAAGGGTGCCCTGAATGCTGGCTGCACAAGGGAGGAAATAATAGAGGTTATCATTCAGATGGCTGTTTATGCAGGGTTTCCTGCAGCGATAAACGGGGCCATAGCAGCAAAGGAAGCCTTCAGAGACTGAAAAATAAGAACAGGAGGGTAAAGTAAGCCATCGCGACCCTCATCACAGCCCAGAGACTCCGGTAAACCTATAACAGCAATTCAAGATCCTCATCAAAATCAAAGGACAGGCCCATGGTACTACCTATAAAAAACCATGAGCCCCATCACAATCCAAAGACCTTCCCTGCATTTTCAGTGGTTATCCTGTCAGCTTCCCCTACCTTAATGTCCTTGATCTCGGCTATCTTTTTAACAGCCTCCTCAACGAAGGCCGGTTCGTTACGTTTACCCCTGAAGGGTGAGAGGTAGGGGCTGTCTGTTTCTGTTAAGATGTTCTCAAGGGGTAGCTTCTCCACGAGGTCCATGTGGTGCTCCGAGAATACAACCATGGTAGGCACCGATATATAGTAGCCCTCATCAATTATCCTGCGGGCTGTTTCATGGCTTCCGCTGTAACAGTGAAATACCACCAGAGGGATGCTGTAATCAAGCACTGCCTCAAGGGCCCTTTCCTCCGCATCCCTTGCATGGACCACGAGGGGCATTTCATATTCAGCCGCCAGTCCCGCGAATACCCTGAAGGTATCCTCCTGTTTTTTTCTACCCCCCGGATCCCTGGTATGATGGAAGTCCATCCCTGTCTCGCCTATGGCCACTATCCTGTCGATGCTGGACTCTATCTGGGATACAACCTCTTCTATGAGTTCCCTCCTTGCCTTGGATGCGTCGGTGGGGTGGAAGCCCATGGTGGCGTATATGAAGTCAGGGTGCTGTGATGCCAGTTCAAGGGCCATCCTGTTACCTCCAGGACCCACCCCCGAGTCTATAACAGCGTCAAGTTTTTTTCTTGCCCTTTCAATAACCTCTTCACGGTTTCTGTTGAAGTCCTTGAAGTCAAGGTGACAGTGAATATCTATAATGAAAGATACCTCCAGAAGAACATCTTAAAATAAATGAGGGGTTTATGTTCCGAATCTCCGTTCCCTCTCCTGGTATGACCTTATAGCCCTCAGGAAGTCCACCTTTCTGAGTTCAGGCCAGAGGCTGTCGCAGAAGTAGAGCTCCGAGTAGGAGGACTGCCAGAGGAGGAAGCCGCTGAGGCGTTCCTCGCCGCTTGTCCTTATAATAAGGTGGGGGTCCTCAAGGCCTGCTGTGTAGAGGTTCCTGTTTATCAGGTCCTCATCGATGTCCTCTAGTTCTATTTTCCCTGCCTTCACATCCTCTGCAATCTTCCTTGCAGCGTCAACTATCTCCTGCCTGCCATCATAGCCTATGGCTATGTTCACCAGGCGGTCGGAGTACTGCTCCGTTGACTTCTCAGCCACCTCTATGGCCCTTCTCACGTCCTCAGGTAGGAGTTCAAGTTTGCCAACAGCCTTGACCCTGACCCTGTTTTTATGTATCTTTTCATTGCTGGTTATGGCCTCAAAGTTTTCCTTGAAGAGGTTCATGAGGCCTTTAACTTCCCTTTCAGGCCTTTTAAAGTTCTCTGTTGAGAATGCATATGCTGTTACGATCTCTATGCCAAGGTCAACGCACCAGTCCAGGACCTTCTCAAGGGTCTCGATGCCCTTTTTATGGCCCTCAATGGGGTCGAAGCTGCCATGGATCCGTGAGTATCGTCTGTTACCGTCCATTATGATTGCTATGTGTCTGGGCATCTTCTCTTTTTTGAGGTTGCGGGATATGTACCATTCATATAGTCTATAGATTGGTTTTAAAGGTGACATCTCATATCTACCCTTCCAGTTTTTCCGGGTCATCTGAAATTTAAAATTTAATCATGATCAGTTCTCCTTGTGGCAAGCCAGTGGGCGAAGTTCAGTGCCCTTATATAGCCTTCCCTTGTCTGGGACCGTGATGTGTCAATAAAAATTCCCTTGAAGCCCAGGGCAACGGCGCCGTAGCTTCTGGCCTTGCCGATGAGAACCAGTGATCTGAATATGAGGTTACCGGTGATCCCGTCGGGTGCTATGATTATGTTACACCCGTCGCCAACGGCTTCCTCTATCAGTATGTGGTAGTGTTTAACTTTATATTTATCCCTTATCATTGATGTGAGTGCCTCACCCTCACGTATTGACCTGTCAATTTCAGGGGCCCTTCCAAGGTCACCCTCCCTTCCACCTGAAATCACGGCTATGCACGGTTCTGTTCCTGTTTTCATGAGGAATTTGGCGGCGCTTAATGCGATTTCAGCCCTTTCCTCAAGGTTTCTCCCCTCATCTATACCGACGGGTGCAAGGAGGAAGCTGCCTGTGCCTGTTTTTATCCATGATGCCCTCCTGAGGGGGCCCTCCCCCTTGAGCTCTGATATTATGTCCGCAGATGGCAGGGACCCCCTTACGTATGCGTCTGCATCCTCCTCTTTTATGTGTCTGATGAACTCCTCAGAGGAGTGAACAAGTTCAACGTGAAAATCAACGGCTTCAGCTGCCTTCTCAATCTCGGTGTTGTCCCCGGCACCGGCAATGATCTTCATTTAGAAAGCCCCTTTATCAGTATTACTGGCTCATAATTCGGGCCTCCTTTTAGGGAGGGTGTTCAGCCACTGTCTTCAGTCAGGTTAAGGTGCATTTAGAGTATCATAACAATATATATAATGGTGGTGTCCTATTGATTATAAATGTTCCGCCAACCACGGCGCTAAATTTATATGAAAGATCTGGAAATAGATTTTTAGGTTAACAGAAAAATAATATGCAGATCCATTAAAATCCTAATTATCCTTCAAAAAAGAAGAGGAAGGTAAAACTATGGATACCAAGAACAAGATAATCCTAGGACTGTTCATTGTAATTATCGGTCTTTCAGTTTTAACATATGAGAATTACATTACAAATTCCCAGAACGTATTTATCGGAGAGAAACACGTCCTTCTGCTCTGCGCAGATCCAAGCGAACCAAGATCAGGAATCGGTGCCGTTGACATGGCATTCATATTAACCCTGAATAACGGTAACATAACCAATGTAACCGCAGTCTACCCACACAACATGGCCCACCCCACCGCGGAGCCCCCCGCTGCACTCAGGGCTCAGGGAGTGAACAGATGGTTACTCCACGACTCCCTCTGGGAAGCGGACACAGAGAAGGGGGTCAGGCTGGCCCAGGAAATAGTTGAATACAATACCGGCGTGAAGACAGATATCGTGGTCATAGTCACCCCACAGGCAGTTGACGGAATACTGCAGGCCATAGGACCTGTATATGTTGAAGGACAGGGCTATGTCTCAGGTAACAGTATAAACTTCCTGAGGGATGAGCAGAGGCAGGGCTCCTCAAGGGGCCCCGCGGTCCAGTCCCTGATGAAGGCAATATTCAATGCAACAAAGGACAGGTCAAAGTACATCGCCCTTGTAAATGCAGGTATACAGCAGTACCAGCAGGGCAACATTGTTGTGGTACCCCAGGGGGCGTTTATCCAGTTCCTGATTTCAACCGGGATAGAAAGGGCAACCACCTAACCCCACATATATTTTTTATTTTACAGTAAACTGGTAAACCGGATCATTAAGCGCAAAACTTAACTATCAGAATGTAGATATAGACTCTGGGGGATTACCTTGTCTTTGAATGACAGTGAAAAATCCGGGGGTTACCTGATCTGCACAAACTGTGGAGGCTACTATCAGCTGAAAGCCGGTGAAAGTCCATCTGATTTTGATTCCTGCGAATGTGGAGGTTTGCTGGAATATCATCGGCGACTGGAAGAGGTTTATGAAGAACCCAGTGAAAGCTCCGGTGATTACGTTGAATATGCTGATGACCGGAAGTTAAACATTCTGAAGGATCTATCAGAGAGCATCGAAAACGAGAAGAAAACCCTGGAGGAAATAACAGATGGTAAATGGTCCCTCATGGACTTTGTTGCCGAGAAAAGAATCCTGGATGATGTCAGAAAACAGAAGAAACTTGTGAACGAACTCCTTGATGAGGAGATCATTGAAGGTAACCTTGTAACGGGTACAGGTGTTAAGACTGAAAACTTCATATCACAGGTACGTGAGCAGAGGGACATGATGGCTGAACTCGATGGCAGAAGTTCCCTTAACAGCCGGTTCCTGAAGACCGCAGTTACAATTCTGCTTATTTTTATAGCAATATGTTTCGTATACTTCTTTTTCGCAATAAAGTTAACATGAAGACCCTGCAAATTATCAGACAGGTCTCAAAGAATTTTTTTAACGTTCACTGAATTCATCTCAGGCAAACACCAGAAGAATCAAAAAAAAATTCATTCTTAGGGGACACTGGGTGAATCAGTGCCCCTGACATTCCCTCAGGGCTGCTTCAACAGCCTCAAGGGTTCTGTCAGCGTGCTCCATCTCATGTGCGGCTGATATGAAGCAGCACTCAAACTGTGACGGTGGTATGAACACCCCACCATCAAGGAGGGAGTGGAAGTACCTCATAAAGAGTTCAGTGTCAGAGGTCCTGGCGGTCCTGTAGTCTGTGACCTCCTCCCCTGTAAAGTAGACCTGGAACATTGATGCAAGGCCTGCAACCTGATAGTTCAGGTCAAGGTCCGAGAGGATGTCCCTTAAACCTCCCCTCATATATGAGCCCATCCTTTCAAGTCCATGGTAAAGGTCTTCATCAAGGAGCTGAAGGGTTCTGATACCTGCAGCTACCGATACAGGGTTTCCGTTGAAGGTCCCTGCCTGGTATACTGGCCCTGCAGGCGCTATATTCTCCATTATCTCCCTTTTACCTGCAAGTACGCCCATAGGGAACCCTCCACCGGCAATTTTTCCCAGTGTAACCAGGTCAGGTTCAACACCATAGTACTCCTGGGCCCCTCCAGCCGCAACCCTGAACCCTGTGATAACCTCATCAAATATTAGGAGTATGTCGTTCTCCATGGTTATGTCCCTGAGGAACTGGAGGTAACCGTTCATGGGTTCTATACACCCGACGTTACCCATAACCGGCTCCACCATTATGCAGGCTATTTCAGGGCCCATCTCCTCCATGAGTTCAACCATTGCCTCCTCATCATTAAAGGGGGCTGTGAGGGTGTTGCTCACCGTTGCCCCGGGTATCCCGGGGGAGTCAGGGGCTGCCGCTGCACCGGATCCTGGTTTTACAAGGACGTAGTCGTGGGCTCCGTGGTATGACCCCTCAAATTTAACTATCTTATCCCTGCCCGTGAATGCTCTTGCAAGTCTCACAGCAGCCATGGTTGCCTCGGTACCAGAGTTCATGAAGCGGACCATCTCCGCGCAGGGCACCCTGTCTATTATCATCCCTGCAAGTTCTACTTCACCTTCCGATGGGACACCATAGGCGGTTCCCCTCCTGATCTGACGGGTGACCGCCTCAACAACCTCTGGATGGGCATGTCCAAGTATAAGGGGCCCGTAGGCCAGACAGTAGTCTATGTATTCCACGCCATCAACACTTTCAAGTACGCATCCTCTGCCACCGGCTGCAAAGAAAGGGTATGGTTCAAACCTCCTTACAGGTGAACTCACACCGCCTGGCAGAACATCCTGAGCCATTCTAAAAAGTTCCTCTGAATTCATACAAGATCCCTCTGAACCAGTCTTCAAGTAACATAAAATCCGAAAACCTTTAACTGCTCCACTCTAAACCTTCCTACCCTCCGAAAGGGCTATGAGCGCATTTGCTGCAGCCACAGCCACGGGAGTCCCCCCCTTGGGGCCCTCCGTTATCATGTGGGGTAGTTCTGTCCTCCGGAGGGCCTCCTTTGACTCTGCAGCACCTACAAAGCCTACAGGAACACCTATAACAGCATCTGCATCCAGTGACCCGTCTTCTACAAGTTCAATTACCTTCATGAGGGCTGTGGGTGCGTTTCCAATGACGATGAGCCCCCTGAAGCCCTTCTCTGCAGCGTACTCCACCGCGGCGGCGGCCCTTGTGATTTCCCTGCCGGCTGCAATCTCCGCAACCTCAGGCCTCCTGATGAAGGACACCGCCCTGTCGCCTGTTATACCGGCCCGAACCATTTCAATATCGGTGAGTATGCTCCCCGATTCCCTGAGGGACCCCAGGGCTGCCTGTACAAAGTCACTGCTGAACCTTGTAATCCTTGCATATTCAGGGTCCGCCGTGGAGTGAACTATCCTCTCAACTATGGCAGCCTCCTCTTCCCCTAAACCGGCTATGTCATTCCCTATGAGTTCCCTGACTATCTCCCTGCTCTTTCTAGCAATCTCATAGCCCTGGCCTGTGGATGCACCCATCACTCTATCACCTACGGTGTGAGCCTCCTCCTGTCCCTGGGGAAGAGCACTGTTTCCCTTATGTTCTTAAGGCCAGTGAGGGTCATGTTGAATCTCTCAGCTCCAAGTCCCCACCCTGCATGGGGAGGCATCCCGTACTCAAAGGCTTCAAGGTAGCTCTTAAAGGATTCAGGGTTCAGTCCCTGCCTCCTGATCTTCTCAACAAGGAGGTCGTGCTGGTGCACCCTCATGGCACCCGAGGATATCTCAAGGTCGCGGTACATCAGGTCAAAGGCATGGCTCCTCTCGGGTTCATCCTCATCAGGCATGACATAGAAGGGCTTTATTGCTGTCGGCCAGGAGGTTATGAAGTAGTAGCCATCCATTATCTCACCAAGGGCCTTCTCAGCCGCCCTCGGCAGGTCCTCGCCGTGCTTCATGGGGACCCCCTTTGAGTTAACCATCTCAACCGCCTCATCGTATTCTATCCTCTCAAAGGGTATTTCAGGGACCTCAAGTTCCCTTCCAAGGGTTTCCAGTGCATCCGAGCAGTGCTCGTTGACGTCCTCAATGACCCTTACAACGAGGTTCTCAAGTATCTTCATGACATCCTCATGGTCAAGGAAGGATGCCTCTATGTCGATGGAGATGACCTCATTGAGGTGCCTGAGGGTGTCGTGTTCCTCTGCACGGAATATGGGTGCGATTTCATATACACGGTCAAGGCCGGTTGCCATCATCATCTGCTTGTAGAGCTGGGGGCTCTGACCAAGGAAGGCCTCCCTCTCAAAGTAGGTTATGGGGAAGAGCTCCGTGCCCCCCTCTGTGGCGGATGCCACGAGTTTTGGGGTGTTTATTTCAAGGAAATCATTTTCTTCGAGGAATACGCGGACTGAATGCAGCATCCTGCTTTTTATCTTGAATATTGCACTTACACCCGGCTTTCGAAGGTCCAGGAACCTTGCATCAAGCCTCGTGTCTATCTCAGCCTTCACCTTCTCTGTGGGGTCCAGGGGGAGTGGCTGTTTTGATGGGCTGAGCACCCTCAGGTAGGAGGGTATCACCTCAAATCCGCCCGGTGCCTTGCCTGACTCCTGCACCTTACCCTTAAATGCCACCACTGATTCCTTTTTAAGTTTCCTGATGGATTTGAAGAGCTCCTCGTCAATCTTTTTGCTGGGGGCTGTTATCTGGAGGAGTCCGTCCCTGTCCCTTAGAAGAACGAATATTATTCCTCCAAGGTCCCTTATCTCATGGACCCAGCCCATGACCGTGACTTCCTCTCCATCCATCCCCGGGTCTATGTCCTTTGAATAGTGACTTCTTCGAAGATCTCCTAGTAACATTAAATCACCTCTCCAATCTTTTCCTGAATGATTCTGCATGTGCATAGAGGCCTTCATATTCTGCAAGTTTCAGAACAGTGTCTTTGATATTTTTAAGGCCTTCATGTGTTATTTTCTGCACTGTTGGTTTTTTTATGAATGACTCTGTGGACAGCCCCGAATACATCCTTGCGCAGCCTGCCGTCGGGAGCACGTGGTTTGTGCCTGAACCATAATCCCCTGCAGCGACCGGTGAGAGTTCACCCAGGAATATGGATCCGGCGTTCCTTACATCCCTGAGGGTTTCCTCAGGGGAAGCTGTCATTATAACAAGGTGTTCGGGTGCGTAGTGGTTGCTGAATTCCACAGCCTCATCAAGGTCTGAGGTTATAACTATCATCCCGTATCTCTCAAGGGACTCCTCTATTATAGTGGCCCTTTCCATGTATTTAATATTTTCACGGACCCTGTCATTCACATCCTCTGCAAGTCCCTCTGAATCAGTTACAAGTACACTTGCAGCCTGCGGGTCATGTTCTGCCTGGGCAAGTATCTCATATGCGATGTAGTCGGGGTCCGCGGTTTCATCGGCTATTATGAGGACCTCTGATGGTCCTGCAGGAAAGTCAATATCCACGTCCCCGTAGACCAGCTTCTTTGCTGCGGTCACGAATATGTTCCCCGGCCCCACTATCTTGTCCACGGGCATTATGGTCTCTGTGCCGTAGGCCATTGCAGCGATTGCCTGGGCACCCCCGACCCGGTATATCTCATCTGCACCTGCAAGGTCAGCCGCCACGAGGATGGCATCCGAAACTGAACCATCCCTTCCAGGTGGTGTGCAGCAGACTATCCTTCCCACACCGGCTATCCTTGCCGGGATGACCGTCATGAGGACCGTTGACGGGTAAACAGCCCTTCCACCGGGGATGTAGCAGCCGGCACTCTCAAGGGGCCTTACTATCTGCCCTGCCATTACACCGGGCCTCACCTCCTCCATCCACCCTGATGGCAGCTGGAGCCTGTGGAATGATTCTATATTCGATGCTGCATCCTCAAGGGCCCCCCTAACATCAGGGTCGAGTCTTTCATGGGCTGCCTCTATCTCCTTCCCATCAACAAGGAAGTTTTCAGGTGAGACTCCGTCAAATTTCTCTGTAAGCTCCCTGAGGGCCCGGTCACCCTCCGACCTCACCCTTCCTATGATTTCGGTTACCGGTCCAAGCACATCATCAACGTCTATCCTTGACCTTTCAACAAGTTCCTGAATCCTGTCATGATCAAAGTCGGTTATCCTCATCGGGATGATCCTCCATGAGATTGATATAAATAATTAGTTTTATGGTGCCGCTCCTTTTAAGGGTTATCAGAAAAAATGATTAATTAGTTTAGCCGGCAGGCAGGCACAGTGCTGAATTTAATATTCTGAAAAATTGGAGTAATAAATAGATTTATTTCCCCCATCTTACATCAATATTAAACATGGTTAAAATCTGTTCATATAAAGGACTGAACTGCCATGTTTTTTTTATTAATGAATACCGTATCTCCGATTTTGGTAAGGGGCTGCTCTGTGAACCAAAATTTTTAAATAATAAATTTAATACATACTTATAAGGAGAATGAGGCTGGTAAAATGTATAAGGACGAAATGATACAACTTCACCAATTTTTAGTATATGTTCTGAAGTACCTTGAGAATAGATATGATATTAAAGACGAATGCGAGGAGTACTTCTCCCTGAACATCAGCCCCCATCACATCCACCGGACCAAGGCCGAACACAAGTATGCTATTTTTGTCCTTTCAAGCGCCATATCAGAGATACTCGCCAAAAAGGAAAACAACAACCTCCCTCCGAACGTGGTTAATGGACTTTCAGAGCTTGCTAAGCGCTCAAGAAAGGAACTCGTTAAGATAGAAGCCAAACTCGAGGCAAAATAAGCTCCCCTCACATTCACATAATATATCCTATTAATTTTAAGCATTAGCCATAATGCCAGTCTCATATTAAATGCAGCCATCAGCAGAGGATCATCCCGACCCTGAGATTCTCTCCCTTTACCATCATCTATTAATACACGGGGGCGACAATTTTATAATATTATCATGATTTCACAGCTCTGGAAGTCCGGGGCAATGTTAATCAGGAGGGTGTTTTTAATGAAGGCTATGGAACGGATGATATGTCTTGTGGATGGAGAGCACTACCTGCCTGTGACAAAGGCCGCCGTTGAAACCCTTGACTCAATGGAGCACATCGATGTGAAGGCCCTCATATTCATAGGTGGAACCGAGAAGCTCAGAACCTCCTCGCCGGATGAGTACAGTGAGATGATGGAGAGGCCCGTCTACTTCGGTGAGGACCATGACAGGATCCCCTATGAACTCATAGGCAAACTCATAAGAAAGTACTGTGCAGACACCGTCATGGACCTCAGTGATGAACCTGTCCTTGATTACTCAAAGAGGTTCAGGATAGCCTCCGTGGTCCTTGGTGAGGGTGCGGTTTACAGGGGCCCTGACTTTGAATTCCAGCCCCTCACAGAATACGATGTTCTTGAAAAACCATCCCTCAAGATCCTGGGGACGGGTAAGAGGATAGGTAAAACAGCCGTCTCTGCCTATGCAGCCCGCCTCATCCATGAACGCAGGTACAACCCATGCGTGGTTGCAATGGGTCGGGGCGGTCCTGAAGAACCTGAAATCGTTCGTGGAGATGAGATTGACATAACCCCCGAGTACCTGATGGAACAGTCAGATAGGGGTGTGCATGCAGCCTCTGACCACTGGGAGGACGCCCTCATGAGCCGCATACTCACCGTTGGCTGCCGGCGCTGCGGCGGGGGGATGGCAGGGGATGTCTTCATAACCAACATGAAGCGTGGCGCTGAACTTGCAAACACCCTTGACGCCGACTTCATAATCCTTGAGGGGAGCGGGGCCGCCATACCCCCTGTGAAGTCCATGAGACACATCGTCCTTGTTGGAGCAAACCAGCCCATCATGAACATTAAAAACTTCCTCGGCCCCTTCAGGATCAAACTGGCGGACCTTGTTATACTCACCATGTGCGAGGAACCCATGGCCAGTGACATGAAGGTGAGGGAGATAGTCGAGTTCATAGGGGACATAAACCCCGATGCAGAGGTCATAGCAACCGTATTCAGACCGAAACCCCTGGGCGATATAGCTGGTAAGAATGTGCTCTTTGCAACAACAGCCCCTGAATCCGTGC
The DNA here is from genome assembly GCF_009914355.1 of Methanothermobacter sp. THM-1. Classification (NCBI taxonomy): domain Archaea; kingdom Methanobacteriati; phylum Methanobacteriota; class Methanobacteria; order Methanobacteriales; family Methanobacteriaceae; genus Methanothermobacter; species Methanothermobacter sp. THM-1. The sequence goes on along the minus strand of NZ_CP044013.1, from coordinate 547,034 downwards.
AGGGCCTCCTTGTTGAGCACCTTGAATCAGAGTACGGGTGCAGGGTCGTTGGAACAACACCCCACCTCTCAAACAGACCCTTACTCCAGAAGGACATTGAAAGGTACATCAACGAGGCGGATGTTATGCTCACCGAACTCAAGGCCGCTGCAGTTGACGTGGCGACCAGGGACGCCCTGGAGGCTGGACTTGAGGTTGTATACTGTGACAACATACCCGTTGTCAGGGATGGTTCCCAGGATGAGCTGGATGATGCCATAATTGACGTTGTTGAGATGGCCATTAACGATTTCAACACCAGGAAGACACCATGAAAACCCGGTCTTCCTGTTTAAGGATCTGAAGATGTCATCTCTGGAACGAACAGCACAGGGAAAACATGACAGGAACTGAGAAACCCCTGGACCATGCCGATTTGAAGAAACTCCTCAGGTTCTCACTTACAGAGAAGAAGGTTATCCAGGAGCTTGGCATACCCGGGGAAGCCTTCATACCCCTTCTTTTTTCCATACGTTTTGGTGGTGACTGGAGCCTTGCAGAGAAAACCGGCAGGTTCATGGCCATAAAGGAGAAGGTGACCCGCTTTGATGAAGAGGAAATGGTGGGCAGGACCCTTGAAATAGTCTACCTCTTCCTTAATCCATCGGTGCTCAGGGAGGAGGGAACTGTCTACCGGCTTGAGAAGTGCAGCTCAAGGAATGAAAGGGAACTTGTTAAAAGGCCCTACCGTGTCCTGGTGGATGGTGACTACATACTGAGGGCTGTTCTTGACCCCCTGGACCTTAAAATAAGGCTCAAGAGGATAGAAGGTCCGCTGGAGTTCACAGGTTCAGGTGCCTACGGTGTGGCCCATGAAATGGAACACCTGAGGTGCGTGGAGGCAGAGGGCACTCCCTTCTGGGAATTTGAATATGAAATAGAAGATTGACGGGACCTGAAAAGGATCACCTGATAAACCATCTTTCTGATTTTCCAGGAACACCAAAATGGGGTGTCAGTAACATATATATATTTATAAATTTAGATATATGAATAGTTAGTGAATTAGATGACGGTGATGGCATGAAAAATGGAAGCTGCTGTGGAAACAGTGAACCACAGAAGGATGATTCAAAGAGTGAATGTGGATGCGGATTCATAGAATACAGGGACCAGTGCAGGATTCCAAACCCATCAAAACCCTCTGTGATGGTGGATGAAGGATTCCTTAAAGATTTTGAAGAATATGCAGGTTCACTGGGAATTAAAAAGGTCGGATACGCCCTCGTTACCCCTGATGTTGTCATTGCTGAAAGGTTCATCCAGTACCCCAGTGCCATAGTACTTACCGCTGAAATGGATGAAGAGCTTATAAAAACAGCGCCCGGTGAAGAGGCCCGGAGGCTGAACAGCAGCCTCTATGACAGGCTGGCTGAGATGACTTTCAGGCTTGCAGATTACCTCAGGGAAAGGGGGTACTTTGCAGAGGCCATACACCCAATGAGCGGAATCCTCAACCTCACACTGATGGCCCAGAGGGCAGGGATTGGGTTTAAAGGCCACAGCGGCCTCCTCATAACCCCTGAATCAGGTCCGGCCCAGAAGGTTTCAGCCATAATCACAAGCATAGCCAGCCTCCCCCTGAAGGATGATAACGAACATGAATGGATAACCGAATACTGTAAAAGGTGCGGCAAGTGCATCAGGGCATGCCCAGAGGAGGCCCTCATTGAGTTTAAAGGATGCTGCAGCTCCAGTGTGGTTCTGATGGATGAGAGGTGTATAGGGTGCAGTCAGGGCTGCACATTCTGCATAGAAAACTGCCCCTTCTATACAAAGGGCTACCATCATATAAGGTCAAGATTCGAGAGGTTGATGGCGAAACCTGAAGCTGCAGCGAATTCAAGGTGATTGCACTTAAAGACATCGGAGATTAATGGTAAACTACCCTCCAAGGAAGGGAATCCCAGCAGCAATGTTAATATTAAAGCTCCAACATAAATTATGCCGGTGTATAATATGAAGGCTGATGCAGTCAAGATTGCAGACGGTGTCTACTGGGTTGGTGTCATGGACTGGGATATCCGCAGTTACCATGGCTACACCCTGGGCGGTACAACCTACAACGTCTACCTTGTATTTGGAGAAGAAAGGGTTGCCCTGATAGACAACACATACCCTGGAACATCAGCACAGATGTTCGGAAGGATAAAGGACGCCTTTAGAAGGGAAGGGCTGGAAGAAAGGATAGACGTGATGGTGCAGAACCACGTTGAAAGGGACCACAGCGGCTCCCTTCCAGAGGTCCTGAGGAAATATGAACCCGAGATAATCTGCACAGAAAAGGCGGCGGAGGGTTTAAGGGGGCATTATCATCAGCTGAAGGACATTGAATTCAGAACCGTTAAGACGGGAGACACTGTGGATCTTGGCAGAAAAACCCTCACCTTCCTTGAGGCACCCATGCTCCACTGGCCAGACAGCATGTTCACCTTCCTGGCAGAGGATGGGGTTCTTTTCTCCAATGATGCATTTGGACAGCACCTCTGCATCAGCAAAAGGTTCGACCGGGATGTTCCTGAGAATGTGCTAATGGATGCGGCTTCAAAGTTCTATGCAAACCTCCTGACACCGCTGTCACCCCTTGTCCTCAGGAAGTTCGGTGAAGTAAAGGAACTGGGACTCCTTGAGAAGATAAGGATGATTGCACCATCCCATGGACAGATCTGGACGGACCCCATGAAGGTGATCGGAGCATACACAGACTGGGCCACGGGTAAATGCCCTGAGAAGGCAACCATAATCTACGATACCATGCACTACTCAACAAGGATGCTTGCACATGCCCTTGCAGAGGGACTCATGGCAGAAGGGATAGATGTTGTGATGCACTTCCTCCATGATGATGAGAGGAGTGAAATCGTGAAGAATATACTTGAAAGCAGGGCCGTCTTCATCGGAAGCCCCACAATGTTTAACGGACCCTTCCCGAGCCTCGGAGACATCATGTACTATTTAAGGGGTTTGTCATTCGACAGGACAGGAATTAAAAGACTTGCAGTTGTCTTCGGGTCCAGGGGATGGGGAGGCGGTGCCGTGAAGGCACTCACAGATGAACTCTCCTCAACCGGTTTTGAGGTTGCTGAGACGGTCGAGGTCAACTATGTGCCTGGCGAGGATGAACTTGAGCGCTGCTACGAGATAGGTAAAAATATAGGGGCCAGGATAAAGGAGATGAAGGCGATTTGAATGGAGACCGTTGAATTTAAAGGTAGCCACGACCCTGAGAAGAAGATAGTGGTGAGTCTGTTCTGGACCGTGAGGAAGACCATAAGGGAAGAGGGCTGTGCACCCGTCCATATAAAGAGGATCAGAACATCAAGGAATGTCTATGAACCGGAGGGTAGGAAGCTCCTGAAACTGTCAGATGATATCATGGAGGATATACTCCGTGACATGGAGATGGGAAACACAGTTGAATTTGAGATGACAATGGGCACCGAATCCCTCAGGGTCCTCATTGATGATAAGCGGTTCTCTGTTGAGGCAACAAGGACGCCTGAAATCGAGAAGGAGATCGTTGAGAAGCTTGAACATGAGACCTCAAAGCTCACACCCGACTTCTGTCAGACGTTCCTCCCCAGGATATTCCCCAACCAGTGACCCTCTCCTTCATGAGACCGAAAATTAATTAAAAATCTTTATTTTTTTATTTAATGGAGCTGAACCACATATTAAACCATCTCAAACCCCTGATCAATACATTAAGCAGGAATCCATGAAAAATCACTGCACCCCTAAAACCACAGACCATAACTGCACAAACTATTTATAGAACCTCAAACCCATGGATAATTGCATACTTTATTTATTCAAGAGGTGATTGAATGGCACAGGGACAGCAGCCCATATTAATATTACCCCAGGATACAAGCCGTTACGTTGGAAAAGAAGCCCAGAGGATCAACATACTTGCAGGTAAGATCCTTGCAGAGACCGTGAGAACAACCCTTGGACCCAAGGGTATGGACAAGATGCTGGTTGACTCCCTCGGGGACATCGTGATTACCAATGATGGAGTTACAATCCTGAAGGAAATGGACATCTCCCACCCTGCAGCAAAAATGCTGGTGGAGGTCGCCAAGACCCAGGAAGACGAGGTGGGTGACGGGACAACCACAGCAGTCATAATAGCCGGGGAACTCCTGAAGGAGGCTGAAAACCTCATCGAGATGGGTGTCCACCCGACAATAATAGCGCTGGGTTACAGGCAGGCAGCACTGAAGGCTCAGGAGATACTTGACAGGATATCAATAGAGGCCAGTGACAGGGAAACCCTCAGGAAGGTTGCGGTGACAGCCATGACCGGTAAGGGTTCAGAGAGGGCTAAGGATAAACTTGCAGAACTCGTTGTCGAGGCAGTTCTTCAGGTTGAAGAGGACGGTGAAATGGACAAGGACAACATCAACATCCAGAGGATACAGGGAGCCTCAGTCAACGAGTCAAGAATAGTAAACGGTATAGTGATAGACAAGGCAAGGGCAGATAATTCAATGCCAAAGAGGATTGAAAACGCTAAAATAGCCCTCCTGAAGTATCCAATAGAGGTTAAGGACCTTGAAACTGATGCAAAGATCAGGCTCACCGACCCATCACAGATGCAGGCCTTCATTGAACAGGAAGAACAGATGATCCGCGACATGGTTGACAAGATAGTCAGCACCGGTGCCAACGTCGTCTTCTGCCAGAAGGGCATCGATGACCTTGCACTCCACTACCTCTCACGTCAGGGTATAATGGCCCTCAAGAGGGTTAAGAAGTCCGATATCAAGCGCATCGAAAAGGCCACAGGTGCAAGGCTCGTTACAAACATAGAAGACCTCACCGAGGAGGACCTTGGAGAGGCCGGAGTTGTCTATGAGAAGAAGATCTTCGACGATGTCCTTACCTTCGTTGAAAAATGCAGGGACCCCAAGGCCATATCCATAATCCTCAGGGGCAGCACAAAGCATGTTGCAGAGGAGATGGAGAGGGCCCTTGAAGATGCTATAGGCGTTGTATCAGCAACACTTGAGGACGGGCATGTTGTGGCTGGAGGAGGAGCACCTGAAGTTGAAATAGCAAGGGAACTCCGTGAATACGCTGAAACCATAAGTGGAAGGGAGCAGCTTGCAGTATCCGCCTTTGCAGACGCCCTTGAAATAGTTCCAAAGACCCTCGCAGAAAACGCGGGTCTTGACAGCATCGACATACTGGTGGACCTGAGGGCAGCCCATGAGGAATCACCCTACATGGGACTCGATGTCTTCAACGGTGAAGTTGTTGACATGGAAAAGGAGGGTGTCCTTGAACCCCAGAGGGTCAAGAAACAGGCTATACAGTCTGCAGCCGAAGCAGCTGAAATGATCCTCCGTATCGATGATATGATCGCTGCCAGGGGCTTCGATGTATCCTCAAAGGATGAGGATGATATGGAAGGAATGGGTGGAATGGGAGGCATGGGCGGAATGCCCCCCATGATGTAACACCCTTAATTTTTTAGATGTAATTAATAAAAAAGTTTAAATATATATTATATATCATGATTAATTACCTATCTATCATGATTAATAATAGTAAAATATATAAGTCTGGAAGAACTTACTACCATCTAAGAAACAATGGCGGTATGAAAAATGTCAAAGGATACCTCAGTTCTCCTGGAAGAAGACAGGGTGTTCAAGCCCCACTACACCATAGTGGAGGAGGCCCACATAAAAAACTGGGAGGCTGAAATCGAAAAGGGAAAGGACCATGAGAAATACTGGGAAGAAAAGGCCAGAATGTTTGACTGGTTCAAAAAGTGGGACATGGTCCTTGATGAAAGCAACAAGCCATTCTACAAGTGGTTCGTCAACGGCAAAACCAACATGACACACAACGCCGTTGACAGATGGATCGAAACCGACAAACGAAACCAGGTCGCCATCCTCTACGTGAATGAAAGGGGTGAGGAAAGGAAACTCACCTACTATGAACTCCACCGTGAGGTCAACAGGACCGCGAACGTGCTTAAAAGGCTCGGGATCAGGAAGGGCGATGCGGTGGCAATGTACCTGCCCATGTGCCCGGAACTCGTAATATCAATGCTTGCATGTGCAAAGATCGGAGCTGTGCACAGCGTCATATACTCAGGCCTCAGTGTCGGTGCCCTGGTGGAGCGCCTCAACGATGCAAAGGCCAAGATAATCATAACTGCAGATGGAACCTACAGGAGGGGCAAGGTAATCAAATTAAAACCAATAGTGGACGAGGCAATACTGCAGTGCCCCACCATTGAAACAACGGTTGTCGTGAAACACACTGACATCGAAATTGAAATGTCAGATATAAGCGGCCGTGAAATGCTCTTCGATAAACTCATTGAGGGGGAGGATGACGAGTGCGAGACAGAGGAAATGGATGCAGAGGACCCCCTCTTCATACTCTACACATCAGGGAGCACAGGCAAGCCAAAGGGGGTCCTCCATACAACAGGGGGATACATGGTCGGTGTTGCATCAACCCTCCAGATGACCTTTGACATCCACAACGGGGACCTCTGGTGGTGTACGGCAGATATTGGATGGATCACAGGACACAGCTACGTTGTCTACGGACCCCTGCTCCTTGGAACAACAACACTACTCTATGAGGGAGCCCCCGACTACCCTGACCCAGGGGTGTGGTGGAGTATAGTTGAAAGGTACGGTGTCACCAAGTTCTACACAGCACCCACCGCAATAAGGCACCTCATGAGGTTCGGTGATAAACACCCCAGGAAGTACAACCTCAAATCACTGAAGATCCTCGGAACCGTGGGGGAACCCACAAACCCCGAGGCATGGATCTGGTACTACAAAAACATTGGAAGGGAAAGATGCCCCATAATAGACACCTGGTGGCAGACAGAAACAGGAATGCACCTCATAGCACCGCTTCCCGTAACACCGCTGAAACCAGGATCGGTCACAAAGCCACTGCCGGGTATAGAGGCAGACATAGTTGATGAAAACGGTAAACCCGTCCCCCTGGGTAAGGGCGGATTCCTTGTAATCAAGAAGCCCTGGCCGGCAATGTTCAGGACACTCTTCAACGATGAAGAGAGGTATATAAACGTCTACTGGAAACAGATCCCCGGAGGGGTCTACACCGCGGGTGACATGGCAAGAAAGGACGAGGACGGTTACATCTGGATCCAGGGAAGATCAGATGACGTGCTTAACATAGCAGGTCACAGGATAGGCACCGCAGAGGTTGAATCAGTGTTTGTAGCCCACCCTGCAGTTGCAGAGGCAGCTGTTATAGGAAAGGAAGACCCTATTAAGGGGGAGGTTATAAAGGCCTTCCTTATACTTAAAAAGGGTCATCAGCTGAACGCAGCCCTCATAGAGGAACTGAAGAGACACCTGCGCCATGAACTTGGACCGGTAGCGGTTATAGGTGAAATGGTCCAGGTTGAACAGCTTCCAAAAACAAGGTCCGGGAAAATAATGAGGAGAATCCTCAGGGCAAGAGAGGAGGGCAGGGACCCTGGAGATACCTCAACACTTGAGGAGTAAGGTTCCATGTCTAGTTTAAATGGTAAAATGCATAGGTGAAAAACAATGACAGATAAAGAAGTGGTTATATCTGACAGAACCGCCAATCCAGCTCCCCTCGGGCTTCTTGGGTTCGGTATAACCACTGTACTGCTGAACCTGCACAATGCAGGTCTTTTTCCCATAAACAGCATGATAATTGCAATGGGGTTTGCCTACGGGGGTATAGCCCAGATACTTGCAAGTGTAATGGAGTACAGGAAGGGTAACACCTTCGGGACCGTGGCCTTCGGTTCATATGGACTTTTCTGGTGGTCACTGGTACTCCTACTGATGATACCGAACATCAGGTTCATTGAGACAACTGGTACGGCGGCGGCCGCAGCAGACCCCACCTCAATGGCAGCTTACCTATTCATGTGGGGCCTTTTCACGCTGGCGATGTTCATCGCAACACTCAAACTCAAAAGGGGAATACAGGTGATATTCATAAGCCTTGCCATCCTGTTCTTCCTGCTTACAGCCGGTGAAATCACAGGTTCAGCCATGATAACAATGGTTGCAGGTTATGAGGGGATATTCACGGGTGCTGCTGCCATGTACGTTGGCCTTGCAGAGGTCATCAACGAAGCCTATGGAAGGAACGTGCTCCCAACATGAATATCCTTTCCAAACTCCCCCTTTATTTTTTAGATTAACCATATTTAGAAAGATTTATATTGAATTAGGTTCAACTAAATCAACATCAGGGATTTAGGTGAACCTAATGAAGCATCTCAGTGAAAGTATAGAGGAATACCTTGAAACCATTTACAGGCTCATTGAATCTGGAAGGACCGCAAGTACCACGGAGATATCAAGAACAATGAACATAGCACCCGCCAGTGTCACCCAGATGCTCAAAAAACTGGATTCCGAGGGATATGTGAAATACTCACCCTACAGAGGAGCCGTGCTGACCGAGAGGGGATACAGGGTAGCCCGCAGGATGACAAGAAAACACAGGATACTTGAAAGGTTCCTCCATGACATACTTAGAATAAAAAGGGAAAAGATACACAGACAGGCCTGTGAAATGGAACACTCCCTATCTGATGATGCTGAAAGGGCCCTCTGCCATCTTCTCAACGTACCAGGGGAATGCCCCGATAAAAACCCCATCCCCGCATGTGACTTCAAATTCAGCACCTGCGAGGAATGCCTTGAAATGAAGGACGCGGACATCGAAGAGATAGGGTGCAGGGATGAGAAACTCAGATCCCTCAGGGAAATGGATGAAGAAGAAACAGGAAGAGTGTCCTTCATAAGGGGAGATTACAGGGTCGTTAGGAGGCTCATGGACATGGGGATAACCATAGGAGTGCCACTGAAGGTAATCAAGAAGGCCCCTCTCAACGGACCCGTTGAGGTGGAGGTCAGGAGTTCAAGGGTGGCCCTTGGAAGGGACATAGCAGACAATGTATTCATAGACACAGAAGAAGAGTGAAGGGTGCCCTCCATGAAAAAATCAGAGATAACCGTTGCACTTGCAGGGAACGCAAATGTGGGTAAAAGCGTGATCTTCAACCAGCTGACAGGATCCAACCAGATAGTCGGTAACTGGCCCGGTAAAACCGTTGAAAGGGCAGAGGGCTATCTCCAGTTCCACGGTCGCAGCATCCACATAATAGACCTCCCGGGCATATACTCATTCTCAACATACTCAATGGAGGAAATAGTATCCCGGGACTTCATAATCAAGGAGAAACCGGATGTGGTGGTTAATGTCCTGGATGCATCGGTACTTGAGAGGAACCTCTTCTTCACACTCCAGCTAATTGAAATGGAAGTGCCGATGGTCATATGCATCAACCAGGTGGACATGGCAAAACAGAAGGGGATAGTCATAGATGAGGAGAAACTTGAAAAGGCCCTGGGAGTCCCTGTGGTGTCCACGGTGGCTGTTAAGGGTCAGGGACTCCAGGAACTTCTCAGGAAAACCCTTGAAGCTGCAGACAAAAATATAAAACCCCATGTAATAGAATACGGGAAGGAAGTTGAGTCAGGAATAAGGGAACTCATGGAGCACCTCCCCGAACTCCCTGAGGGATACTCAAGGCGATGGGTGGCTATAAAGCTCCTTGAAAATGACCCTGAAATAACAGAGATGATGCCCTGTGAAGTCAGGGACCTTGCAAAAAGACTCGCCGGGGAGGTTGAAAGGATACATAATGAACCATCCTTCTCTGTTATAACATCAGAGAGATATGCTCTGTCAAACGTGATAGCCTCAGGGGCCCAGGAACAGACTGACATCAGCACATCCTTCTCAGAGCGACTTGACAGCTTCCTGACGCATCCCGTCTATGGCTACATATCCTCGGCCCTTGTTGTGGGCGGCCTCCTCCTCTGGACCTTCGTTGTTGGCGAATTCTTCTCAGACATCCTCACAGGGATATTCGGGTTCTTCCAGCCAGTCGACCCCCAGTTCTCAGGTTCAGTAACATCAATAATATGGAACGGTGCCTTTGGAGGCGTGGTCGCCGGACTGACCCTTGTCATACCCTTCGTCATACCCTTCTACCTCATGCTATCCTACATTGAAAATTCAGGACTCCTGACAAGGGTCGCCTTCATGATGGACGCCTTCATGAGGAAGATAGGGCTCCACGGGAAGGCGCTTATACCCCTCATCCTCGGATACGGGTGCAGTGTCCCAGCCATCGACAGCACCAGGATACTGGAAACCCAGAGGGAGAGGCTCCTTGCAGCCTTTGCAATATCCTTCGCCCCCTGCGCGGCAAGGACCATCCTCATACTTGGACTTGTAGCACTCTTTGTGAATGTATGGTGGGCCATAGGACTCTACGCCCTAGACCTCCTCATAATATTCATCATGGGAAAATTCGCCCTCAAGGCACTCCCAGGGGAAACCACAGGCCTTATAATGGAGATGCACGCCCTGAAAATGCCCTCATTCAGGGTGATTGCAAGGCAGACATGGACAAGGACAAAATCCCTCATATACCTCGTATTCCCCATATACATAGTTGGAAGCGCCCTGATACAGGTACTCTACGCCTTCGGAGTACTGGACCCAATAAGCAGTTTCATAGCCCCCCTGACGGTGGGGTGGCTTAAACTCCCGGTGTTCGCAGGTATACTTCTAATACTTGGTGCAGTGAGGAAGGAGTTCATACTGCTTGGCCTTGTATCCCTTGTAGGTACCAACATCGGCGCAGCCCTCACAGCCCAGCAGATACTTGTACTGACACTTGTGGGGATGCTGTACTTCCCGTGCCTCTCAACAATCGCCATACTTGCAAGGGAATTCGGGTGGAAGTCAACATCGGTGATAACCCTCGCAAACCTTGGATCAGCAATACTGATTGGGGGTATATTTGCAAGGATACTGCCCTTCATCCTATAGTAGTGACATTACCCGGTGACCTCATAATACCACAACCCATTCACCGCCCTCGAGTGATCGGCCGTACTTGCATTACCCAGTGACCTCATAATAGCACATAGAAGAAAGAAAACACCACTCAATGCCCCCCCCCAGAATACCATCCTCCTATAAGAGGGATAAAACCACTCGGTGATCCTCCAAAGATTTTAACCATGAGACACAGAAGAGATAAACAGTGATCCCCATGACCGTCATAAGGATAATATCATGGAACGTTAATGGTTTGAGGGCTGTCTATCGTAAGGGCTTCCTTGACTGGTTCCTTGAGGAAAAACCGGATATTCTATGCCTCCAGGAGATCAAGGCAAGGCCTGAACAGTTACCCCGAAGACTGAGACACGTTGATGGTTACGGGAGCTTCTTCACCCCATCATCAAGGAAGGGATACAGTGGAGTTGCCATGTACACCCGCCTTGAGCCTGAATCACTAAGGGATGGCTTCGGTATAGAGAGGTTCGATAATGAGGGCAGGATTCAGATAGCTGATTTTGATGACTTCCTCCTCTACAACATATACTTCCCCAACGGTAAAATGTCAGAGGAACGGCTTAAATATAAACTCGAATTCTATGATGCATTCCTTGAGGACGTGAACAGGGAGAAGGACTCCGGTAGAAACGTGGTGATCTGCGGTGACCTCAACACGGCCCATAAGGAGATTGACCTTGCAAGGCCAAGGGAGAACAGCAACGTCTCAGGATTCCTGCCGGTTGAAAGGGCCTGGATTGATAAATTCATTGAAAACGGCTATGTTGACACCTTCAGGATGTTCAACAAAGAACCTGGTCAGTACACGTGGTGGAGTTACAGGACCAGGGCACGTGAAAGGAACGTTGGCTGGAGGCTCGACTACTTCTTCGTGAATGAGGAATTCAAGGAAAAGGTTAAAAGGTCATGGATACTCTCTGATGTGATGGGTTCAGACCACTGCCCCATAGGACTCGAAATAGAGATATAGATGCGCCCATAAAAGCAAGAAAGAACTGATGCCCCTGCAGGTAACCGGAAAGCATGAGACATCCAGAAAACATAACTTCACAGGACCAACCTGGAGGAGAGGTCACATGGAGGGTGTGCAGTAGGGTGAACATCCATGATGAACTTGGAATAGGCAGGGAGCAGATGACGCCATGAACTCAAAAAACAGGTTCATTGAGATTCAGAGATACCCTCACCGCCTTTCCATGAGAGAACAGAGGATATCACCTCATCCAGATAGGTTACCGCGTCCTCATGGTCACTGAGGGCTGCTGCCAGCTTACCCCTCATTTTCCTGTCATCAGTTACCTGGAGGTAGACGATTATATCCCTGAATATGTCCTCCTCAGAGTACTTCTCAGGCGGTTCAAGGCCCCAGAGATTCACAAGGGCCCATTCCTGACTGTGACTTTTAAGGTTCTCCAGGTCAATCTCCCTGTTACTGAAAACCCTTTCCTGCACGTATTTCAGTATATCCCTGTTCCTTATCGCCCATATCCTGAAATCAGAATACTTATCCCTGAGGTCCAGAAGCATGTTCCTTTTATGATTCCTGAGCCTTATGAACTCCTCCTCTTCCCGGTTAGGGTAAAGTGACCTTGACCGTCTGCCCTTCCCTGTGACACCATTTTATCCATCATCTCCCTGGCAGCCTCAATATGGAGTATCTCATCATCGTTCAGCTCCCTCATCTCCATGCGTTCCTTCTGGGACTCCACCTCCTCCTTCCACCTGGAGTACTTTAAAAGTTCAAGTTCATGTATCCTTGAATTGAAGAGGTCCCTGATAACTTCAAGGCCATGAAACGCTTCCAGGGTGAGCCCTCAAAGAGGAGTTCAAGGTAGTATGCGACCTCAATAATGTTACCTGGCCTTGACCTGAGGTGCGCGGCAAGTCTTCCTGCCTCCACCGGCATCAAAACAGGGATGAATTCAAGAATAATCCATACTCCAATGGATACTCCGGCAGAAACAGCTGCAGCGAGGATCAGATAATTCATCCAGACACCATGCCCTCTCAGTCCCTGTATTCAAGGATGGTCTTCTTGATCTCACGCTGTGTCTCCGAGATCACCTCAACCCTTTCAGCGGAAACACCATTTACCTGAAGATGTTCAAGGAGCTGTGATGGGCTTATGGAGTCCTCAAAGTCTGCAAGAACAGCCCCCTTCTCCAGGGCAACCGTAAGGGCCCCGTAGAGTTTCAGTACCTCCACGGCCCTCTCAGAATCTCCTGTTATGATCCGGAACGTCCTTATACTGTGATGGACCTGGCTTATGTCAATGTCCATCCTCTGGAGTGCTATGAGGACATGTTTTTCAAGGGCCCTCTCAATAACCTCAAGGTCTATCCTATCCCTTCCCATGTTTATCCTCACGGCCTGTGCTATCTGGGCAATGTCCCTTGCATGGGCATAACTTGGCTGAAGACCCTCCCCTCCATCGGCAACAGGAGTGTATACCCTTTTAAATCTCTCAATAACCTCCTCATCGTATTCCTCACCGGTATAATCTAGGTTTCGCCTGAAAACCTCTGCAACGTTCTCAACCGGGGGATGCTTGAGGGATATGTGCATGGGGGCCCTTCTGAGGTGGGCTTCATCCATTATGCTGACATCAAGGTTGGTTGAGAAGGCTGGTATGAAGTGTGTGTGGAATATCACCGGAACGCCCCTCACATATATGACATCCTTCCGGTTCTCAAGGGGGACTATGAGGCGGTTCAGGATAACCTCATGGTCATCGCGCTGTCTCCCGAGGTCATCAATGAGCAGCACACCACCATTGGCCTTTATGAGGGGTGAGGTTTCATAGACACCCTTGTTCATGTTATAGGTCGTCTCGAGTTCATTTAAGCTGAGCTCCGATCCAGTGAAGACAAAGGGTGCGTGTATCTTAATCCACCTCGGATCATCAGGCTCCTCAGGGCAGGGCCTGTGGAAGTCAGGGTCAAAGATCTGTATAACCCTTCCGCTGAACTCTATGAAACGCGGTATAACGATTGGGGGTAAGAGGTCCGATGCCTTGCTGATTATGAAGGTCTTGCCGGTCCCAGGGGCCCCATATACAAATATACCCTTACCTATGGTGCATGCCTCAACAAGGCACTCCTTTGCATAGGAGAGCCCCACAACATCCCTGAATGTTTTTTCAATAACCTCTTCAGGGATTTCAATTGGAAAACGGTTCTTAAGCTGCTTATCCATAAGTTCAAAGTACCTGTCGTAGGGGACTGGTGCCATTCCCATGTAAGGGTTTTCCTCCATGACAAGCCTTGCCTTCTCTACCCCCCTGGGTGTCAGGGTGTACTCAACACTTGAGAAGAGGAAACTGCCGCCTACCTGGGCGCAGAACCCGTCCTTCTCCATCTGGTTAAGGACTTCCTCAAGTATGTCAAGGTGTATGCCTGTGATCTCAGTTATTCTCTGGACCTTAAGGTGCCGTAGGTTAACATTATCTTTAGAACAAGATCCCTGACAAAGAAGTAGGACAGTCCAAGTTCTTCAAGCGTCTTTGGTTGCTGGAGATCCTCAAAGGTCTCCTCCATGTTTTCATCATGATAGTACTCCATGCAGTTCAATAAAAACACCCCCCCTAAAGTATCTCCCTGATCTCACCGATTTCCTGGACTACGGTAACATCAAGTCCCTCCCTCTTTATGCGGTCCCTTTCATCATCGCTGAGCTCTGAGTTAACGAGTATGGCTGACATCCCCGCATTTATGGCTCCGAGTATATCCTCAGTGAACTTGTTACCCACCATGACCGACCTTTCTGGCCTGCACCCCATCCTCCTGAGGGCCTCCCTGAATATCTCTATATCCGGTTTCTCGGAGTTCACCTCCTCTGATGTTACCACCTCATCAAAGAAGTGGTGAATCCCGAGTCTTATCAGTTTCTCCCACTGCTTTATTGTTATACCGTTGGATATTGCGCCCAGCCGGTAGCCCTTCCCTTTAAGGTGGATCAGGGTGGATATTGTGTTGGGGAATGGTCTCAGGAGTGCGAACTTAACGTTGTGGTATGTTATCATGCCCAAAGCGATGAGGAGCGGTTTCTCCTCACCAAGGACCCTTTCTGTGAGTACGTTGAAGTGTTTATCATAGTTGGATCCCTTCTCGGCGATTATCTCCCGCAGGAGACGGTAGGCCTCCTCCCTTGATAATGGAAGACCGGCATCTATCATCACATTCAGGGCCGCCTTTCTTGCGAGCCTGGCAAATCCCGAGGTATCATAAAGGGTGTCGTCAATATCAAAGAAAACCGCCTTGAGCATCTTCCCACCTGCCGTGTGTAATGAAACTTCTATAATTACTCAATTATAATATTGTTGGTTTGGCTTCGGATATTAAAAAACCGTGAGATATGACTAAAACCAGACGACACAGACCGAAAATGAAGAAACTACATCCAGTAAAATAAAAAAACCAAAAAACATGAAAATACAGCTAAGAAACAGCCCGGATAGATTACAATGTTAAAAAAATTAATTTAATTGAAAACCGATTCAATATGGAGTTTAATGTTAGAAAAAGGCGTCAAGACTGCTCTGCCTTTCACTGGAGCAGAGGGAATTCATATCCTCGGTTGAGTAGCCGAGGGATGACATTATACGTGACACAGCAGCCATCACCTGGTTTTCAACATAATAATCAGGGTCATAGTCCATTCCGGCGGCGTCCTCAACAGGAACCGCCCTCTGACTTATGGGACCCCTCCCCTTCACAATGATGTATCTAACTATGGAGCCCGGTTCGATGCGTCTTCCCCTCTCAAGGGACCTCTTTGCGGCTATCACATGGGGGCCTATCTGGCGGTACTCAGAGAGCTTCCTTGTGATCTGGGTGTGGATAACAAGGTCATCCATCTCAATCTCACCGCTCTTTATCCTCTTTACAACTTCCCTTATGATTTTCCTGGCCTTTTCAGGTGAACCATCCTTTAGAAGTGCCAGAAGTACTTTTCTCTGAGTCTTTTTAGCTATGGGTGCCCAGTCACGCCTTACAAGTTCAAGTCCCTTTGCAACAATCGTGTCATCTTCAATGAGGGCGTACCTCTTCTTGGTGACAAAGAAGCCCCTCCTGTAGAAGCCCTCGAACTCTAGCTCCATACCCTCGGGGAGGTTGCTGTTGATGTAGCTGAGAAATTTTTCAACCTGGGAGAGTATTTCACCCTCCAAGTCTTCCCTCAAAATAAACACCCTGGAGATTCAGAACACTGGAGAGTATTTACACCCTCCACTGCCTATTCCCTGATGAGAACCCCGTTTATAACACCGTCCTGGCCAGGCCTTGATGTTACCCTGACGTTTCCAAGGTCTGTTTCAACAACAGCACCCTTTGTTATGATGTTCCTCCTTACAAAGTGGGGGTTTGCGGTGTTCTCTATAACATTCCTTATCTCTGCAACCTCAACCTTTCCTGTTTCAGGGTCAACGACGTTTATCCTTGTATCGGCTGCAAGCCTCACCTTATGGTTACCTCCACGTGTCCTTATCATCCTGACGCGCCTGTCACCAATCTTTGTCTCGGCAGGCTCTCTGCCCAGTTCATATTTCCTTTTACCACGGTTCATCTTGGCTCTTCCGCCGCTTGGTTTTTTCATTGACTTACCTTGCCAAATTGCCATTATTTCACCTCATAATCATTCTATGTCAGAATCAGTAAAACTGAGTTGAGCTTCTGGCTCAGTATAGTATAATATAAATCCCTCATTTAAAAAGATTGTGCTTCCATGAAAGGTTTTATATCATCAGCAAGATACCTTAATCAGCAAGAGATGCAAAGGTGAATCTATGAAAATCGGCATGTCCCATGGTGCAGGCGGAGAACTGATGCAGGACCTGATATCAGATATAATATTATCAAACATCAGGAATACAAGGGTTAACGGGGGAGTGGGCCTCGAAGACCTTGATGATGGTGCAAGCATACCCCTGGGTGAATATGAAATAGTCATAAGTACAGATGGTCACACCATTGACCCCCTCTTCTTCCCTGGAGGGGATATTGGTAAAATAGCTGTTGCAGGGACCGTGAATGACATATCTGTGATGGGTGCAAGGCCCATTGCAATTGCAAGTGCAATGGTCCTCAGTGAAGGTTTCAGGGGCGAGGAACTTGAAAGGATAGTCCGGTCCATGGATGCCGTCTCAGAGGAGACCGGTGTATCCATCATCACAGGCGACACCAAGGTCATGGAGAAGGACAAACTCGACAGGATGATCATAACAACCACAGGGATAGGTGTTGTGAAGCGTGGCGAGATAGTAAGGGACTCTGGACTGCGGCCAGGTGACATGATAATCCTCACCGGAAGCGTCGGGGACCATGGGATGGCCCTCATGGCATTCCGTGAAGGCTTCGGCTATGACACCGAACTCGAATCAGATGTTGCGCCGGTATGGGAGATGGTTGAAGCCGCCCTCAGCACCGGCGGTGTCACCGCAATGAAGGACCCCACCAGGGGTGGTATAGCCAATGCACTCAATGAACTCGCAGAAAAGTCTGGTGTGGGTATGGTTGTTGAGGAGGAGAGGATCCCTGTTAAGGAGGAGGTCCTGGCTGTTTCGGAGATGCTGGGTATAGACCCCTATGAGGTTGCAAATGAGGGCAAGGTCATCATTGGCGTTGACCCTGAATATGCTGATGAAGTCCTCGATGCAATCAGGAAGACCAGATATGGAGGGGAGGCCCAGATAATCGGTGAGGTTAACAGCGAGCGACATGTGATCCTTGAAACACGCCTTGGAGGCAGGAGAATCCTTGAGGCCCCCGTGGCCGATCCGGTGCCGAGGGTCTGTTAAGTTTTATGGTGGTGTCTTCATGGAGGAACTTACAAAGAGAAGGGCCTATGCATTCATCATAGATTTCCTGATTGTAACCCTGATTATGTACGCCCTGACCATCATAGTCTACCCCTTGGTGCTCCTGGGAGGCTTTTTTTCAGTCTACGGTTACTGGTTTATCCTCCTGGGGATTGTCACACTCCTATACTTCAGCTACCTTGAGTACCGTGGAGGCACCCCTGGTAAGAGGCTGCAGAAGCTTACCGTTGTCTCAGAGGAGGGTGAACTGAAACCCTGGCAGGTGGTTGTAAGGAACCTTTCAAAGGTGCTCTGGATTCCTCTCATCCCTGATATCCTCATTGGATACTTCACCTCCTCATTGAGGCTGATGGACTCCCTAGCAGGCACAGGGGTTGTGATGGCTGAAAGGGTTAAGTAAATTGGGAGAAAGCCTCATGGGCTGGGTGAAGAGGATAAAGTGTGGATCATGCCACCGATCCATGGCCATGAAACTGAAACCAGCTGAAGGGAGATGGGATTGAAGGAAAAGGTTGATCTCCGCGGTTACATCTGGGATCTTCTGAAGAGGAGGGGTATTAGCAGAAGACCCCATGGCCGCATACCAGACTTCACCGGATCATGGGATGCTGCCCGGAGGCTTTCAAGGACCATCGAATGGAAAAGGTCTGTTAGGGTGTTTTCATCCCCTGATTCTGCACAGCAACCTGTAAGGGAGCTTGCCCTGAGGTGTGGAAAGGACCTTATAATGCCAACACCCAGAATAAAGGATGGGTATCTCTTCATATCCCATGAGGTCCCTGATAAGCGTGCTGCGTCAACCATACAGGGTGCCTATCGTTACGGTTCATCCATTAGGGATTTCCCCAGGGTTGATCTTGTGGTTGAGGGATCCGTGGCCGTTGATCTGAGGGGTAACCGCCTTGGTAAGGGTGGTGGCTACGGCGACCGGGAGCTCCATGAACTGAGATCCCAGGGCGCCATTGACAGCAGGACACCCGTGGCAACCACCGTTGATGAACTTCAGATAGTTGAATCGGTGCCCTCCGAGGAGCATGACGAGAAAATAAACATGATCGTAACCCCCCTGAGGGTTATAAGATTATTCCTTGATGAGAGGATACCCATCGTGAGGTGAAAACGTTATTACCCTAAGAAAACCGGTGGATGCTCATCATCAGATGGTTATTAAGATACGGATGCCCCCACATATAAACCATCCACTCCAACAATCCCATGATACCGGGAATCCGGGAGAACATGGAAAAAATGCTCTACTTTAAATACCAGCAGATACAATATCATACTGTGCTGATTTTTAATTATTTTTCTGCGGTGGCAGGAATAGTTGACAGTCCGGTCAGGTCCTCAATTATACTCTGCCAACTGGCAGTTTAATAATTGATAATCGATTTTTAAGAATTTAAGGAAGATAAAATGATAGGATTAGAATTCAGTGAATTTGACATCTCAGGGGAGGTTAACAGGGCCCTTGAGGATATGGGATTTGAGAGGACAACTCCGATCCAGTCAATTACGTTACCTGTTACACTTGATGGTATGGACGTCGTTGGAGAGGCCCAGACAGGGACCGGGAAGACCGCGGCATTCTCCATACCTATACTTGAAAATCTTGAACCTGAAAGGGTTGTCCAGGCCCTTGTGCTCTGCCCGACCCGTGAACTCTGTCTCCAGGTCTCAGAGGAGATCAAAAGGATAGGGAAATACATGAATGTCAGGGTGCTTGCTGTTTACGGTGGTCAGAGCATAGGTAACCAGATATCACAGCTCAGGAGGGGTGTCCATGTGGTTGTTGCAACACCCGGAAGACTCCTGGATCACATTGAAAGGGGCACCGTGGACCTTGGAAGTGTCTCAATGCTGGTGCTTGACGAGGCAGATGAGATGCTCAACATGGGCTTCATTGATGATATTGAAAGGATACTAAAGAATGTCCCTGAAAAGCGCCAGACAATGCTCTTTTCTGCAACCGTGTCAAAACCAATACTCAGGATCGCCGATAGGTACATGGACAAACCACAGGTCATGCGTGTTGAGAAGAAGCACAGCCCTAGAATAGAGGAGTTCTACTTCAAAACGAGGGAAGAGGATAAAATCGAACTCCTTGACTGGATAATCTCATCAAATGACATTAAAATGGGCCTGATATTCTGTAACACCAAGAAGAGGGTTCAGAGACTGCGGAAGCAGCTGGAACGTATGGGTTACTCTGCAGATGAGATCCATGGGGATCTTTCACAGTCCAGGCGTGAGCGTGTCATGGACCGGTTCAAGAAGGGACGTTTCAACCTCCTTGTTGCAACTGATGTTGCAGCCAGGGGTATACATGTACCCGATGTTGAGGCCGTGATAAACTATGATCTCCCCTTTGAGAACGAGTACTACCTCCACCGTATCGGGCGTACCGGACGTGCAGGTTCAAGCGGAAAATCATTCACCCTTGTTGTTGGAAGGGAGGTTCACCGACTCAGGAGAATCCAGTCCTTCACAGGAAACAGGATAAAGAGGAAGAACATGCCTACGAGGGAGGAGATACGGAGGGACTATGAGAGGGACCTGAGGGAGATCCTCAGGAAGAACCTTGAATCAAAGAGTTACACCGACTCTGAACTCATAGGCGACCTCAGGGGTGAGGGCTACAGTTTCAGGGATATCTCCCATGCCCTCCTGGATGTACTTGAATCCTCAAAGTGAACTCCCCCCAACCCCTTTCATCCCGGGATTAACAATCAACCGGTTGACAATCACCACCCCCTACTTATTTTTCATGCGCCCATGAGCCTCCATGACAGGTTAACGGCAGATAGTATTACTTTTTCCATGAATACCTCCTGAGAGTAATAAAAGATTTTATATATTGAAGATTCAAAATGGTTCTAATGGTGATGATATGAAAAGGTTCCTTATACTCCTGATTGCCGTGGCACTGGTACTCAACATTTCAGGTCATTCAGTGGCGCACCCGGGCCACGGATACTACATTGAAGAGCCATCCGACCCAGGTGATAAGACATCAGACACATCAACTTCAACGTCCTCAGGCACATCAAAGAACTCTGCTACATCAACAACCGGCAGGTCTTCATCCTCAAAACCGGCCACCGTCAGCCATGAAACAGGTTCCACAGTTAAAGATCCGGTGGAGGTTTCAGATCACGGAGAGCAGAGCAAAAAGAACGAAACTTCCTCAGATAGGAATGAGAGCCGTGAAGAAAACATCACAAGTGATAATAACCATGTAAATGGCGGCTATGGATTTATACCTGCTGTAGCAGGGCTCTGCCTTGTTTTTGGTTTAACCGCCCTGAAATTTCCAAGAAAATGAAACATCCCCCTCATGGAGGTTGATTGATTGCATATACCCGACGGAATCATACCATTATGGCAGTCCGCAGTCTACTGGGCTGTGGCCCTCATTAACATAGGCATATTCTTCTATATATTCTCAGATAAACCCGGAAAGGATAGGAGAATGGTTGCAACAGGACTCTTCGCGGCTGCAGCGGCGGCTGTCTCCTCAGTATCTGTACCCTCACCCCTGGGTGTCCCGGTGCACTTCTTCCTCATACCCCTTGCAGCCATAATCCTCGGCCCCATGACAGCGGTCCTTGTCGCCACACTCTGCCTCATCATCCAGTTCTTCATACTGGGGATGGGTGGAATCACGAGTATGGGTGCCAACATCCTCACAATGGGTATCGGGCTTGGAATAGGCACATACGCTGTTTACAGGGTTGTCAGTGAACTTGACGGTACACTGGCCGTCTTCTCAGCCACATTCCTAGGTATAATGGCTGCAGCCGCACTTCATATCCTGATACTCCTTGCAGCCGGTGTTGCCGGTCCTGAGATACTCATGGCAACCCTGATACCCTTCTACATATTCGTGGCTGTGGTTGAGGGCGCTGCCAACATATTCATAGTCTCATTCCTTGAAAGGGTGAAGCCGGACCTAATAGCAATGGAGAAGGTGTAGGTGATTGGATGAAAGAGGCGTTCACTGTACTTTTAATGTTCCTCCTTGTTGGTGGCGTGGCTGCCCATGGAATCGAGATAACACCCGAGTCCTTCATTGTAATAGCCGATAACTCAACAGGAAAACTGGCGCGTTCAGTGGCCGATGAAACAGGGGTCAACGTAACCGTCTACAGGTTCCAGAGCGCCGCAGACGTTGAACATGAACTTGAACATGCCCTGGGAAACCCCAACAAGAAGATACTTGCAGTTGCCTACCAGGAGACGGTTAAAGAATTCCTCAACAGGCACCCTGAGCTTTCCGACCGTGTGGCCTACTGCAGTGCAGATGAAAACTCCATAAGGGAGAACCTCCTTAAACTGGACTCTGCAGATGTGGGTGCCGGGAGTGACTTCCTCACACCCTTCTCATCAGGGGCCCTCATAGGGGTTATACTCGGGATGGTCCTAGGTGCCCTGTGGATGAAGAGGAAGATATCATGATGTTTATTCAAGGCCCCACTTCCTTCTGAATTTAATTTTCTCCTCAGCATTCATCCAGTGGCTGCCATCACAGAAGGGCTTGTTTTCAGATAGCCCGCAGCGGCAGAGGGTGACCCTGTTCCTCACCTCATAGATGGTTCCATCGGATGATTCTATGGGTATGCCCCCGCGGACCCAGAGGGGCCCCTCACACTTCTTCTGCCTGTCATGTACAACCACGATGGACTTTTCAAAGTCCCTCTCATAGGGTTTTCCTGTTTTCCTGTCCCAGAGGACCAGCCTCCCGGATGGACAGATCATGGCCTCCTCGATGGCCATCTGGATGCTCTCAGGGTCTCCCTTCTTTAAAAGTTCCCTTATACCTCCTGCCCTGAGACAGAACCTTGAGTGGTCGCAGAGTTCCGGGACATCTGTAAGTTCAAGGTCCCCTGAACTGAAGACCCTGGCCCTTTCAATGTAGGGCTTCCTTGATGCGGTCTCTGTACCGTCAAAGCCTGTTTCAAGGTGTGTACCGTCACAGTAGGGTTTGTTACCTGATTTTCCGCATCTGCAGAGAACATATTTCTCCTTCAGGGGGAACTTTCGCTTTTCAACAAATTCCCTTGTATGTCCCGCCTCATCGGTTACTATAACCTCCTCGTAGAGGGGCACCGACCCCTCAACAAGGTATGGTCCGTCCTTAAGAACCTTTATCCTTTTCATGCGCATCATTCCTCCTGGCTATTGCGGCGAATATGCCTATAAAGCACAGGACACCAAAGATCAGGAAGCATATCCTGGTGCTCTTTATAAGGAGCTCATAGTTGGCGGGTGAGATGGGGACCCTTCCTATGAGGAAGGCGAAGATAAGTGTAACAATACCTATGCTGAAGGCCTGACCGATAAGCCTCATTGAACTCACGGTTGCAGATGCTATTCCATAGTCCCGCCTCTCAACGGACCCCATTATCGCATTGGTGTTGGGTGATGAGAAAAGTCCAAACCCGAGGCCAAGGATCAGCAGTGACAGTATTATCATGGCAACGGGGGTTCCCCTTCCAAGGAGGCTCAAGCTTATAAGGGCCACCGATATTATTGCCATGCCCAGACCTGCAAGTGTCTGGGGGTTGAACCTGTCAGAGGCCCTCCCTGCAAGCGGTGCAACCAGGGCCATGACAACAGGCTGTGTTACGAGTATAAGGCCGCTTGAACCCGGGTCAAGTCCCTTGATGTACTGGAGATGATAGCTTAGAAGGAGGGAGACTGCAAATGTGGCGCTGTAATTTATAAGGGCCGCGAGGCTTGAGAAGGCGAACCTTAAATTTTTAAATAGTCTGACATTGAAGACAGGGCTTCCTGAGGCAAGCTCCATCCTCAGGAACACCAGAAATGCCACAACACTCATAAGTATCATTATCGCCCCAATCATATCAGGGAGGGCTGAGAAACCGTACATGAGGAGGAAGAGGAATATGCAGTAGGTGATTGAACCCGGGACATCGAATCTTTCACCTGCAGCATCTGCCCACTCACCCCTGATCCTGAAGACCGTCACCGCAAGCACCAGCAGTGTTAAGGGAATAGTTACAAGGAATATGCTCTGCCAGCCAAGGAACCTTGTGAGGAAGCCTCCAAGGACCGGACCCAGTGATAGGCCTATGTAAACCGCCGCCGTGTTTATACCTATGGCCTTACCCCTCTCCATTGGCGGGAAGACCCTTGTGAGTATGGCAAGGCCCGTTACGAAGATCATTGCAGAGCCCACACCCTGAATTGCCCTGAATATTATGAGGGCGACCGCAGAGGGTGAAAGGGCTGAGAGTAGTGACGCCAGGGTGAATATGATGTTGCCGTAGATGAATATCCTCTTCATGCCATAAATCTCGGATAACCTACCAAAGGGGACCGCAAATATGGCCGCGGCAAGTAAAAATGCCGTGGGTATCCATGTCTGGAGTATGGCATCAATCCGGAACTGAAGCGCTATAACGGGTAGAGCCACGTTGATGGAAGAGCCCATGAAGGGTGTTAGAAATGATGAAAGGGTTGCCGCAATAAGAACGTAAAGTCTGAGTGATCCCTCAGTTTCGCCATTCAAATGTAATCCCTCCAGATGAAACTGGTTATTACTATCAGCCGGGGCATTTAAATAATTTCTCTGGAGGTGAAAAATAGAAAAATTTAAAAAAGAAGTTGGAATCCTGATAATTTCCCATTCTAAAATAAAAGGTGGTTAGAATCTGACGGGGGCCTCCATACCCGCCATCTTAACCCCTGTGAGGGCCGATGCCTCAACGGTAAGGGCCCTGAGGTCATCCTTTTCAAGTTTGCTCACGTCTGTGTTACCTGCCTGCTGGGTCAGCATGCAGACCTCCTCAGTCATGGCCTCTATGTAGCGTGCAACGTTCTTACCTGCCTCCACATAGTCAAGGCGCTTCCTGAGGCCAGGGTCCTGAGTTGCGATACCCTTCCTGCATGTTCCCGTGTAGCACATCTGGCAGACCCGGCAGCCGATTGATACAAGGGCTGCTGTTCCTATGTACACTGCATCAGCCCCCAGGGCTATGGCCTTTGCAACATCCGCCCCGCTCCTTATACCTCCAGCTGCAACGAGGCTGACCTCATCCCTGAGGTTGACCTCCTTGAGGGCCTCGTCGGCCTCCACAATAGCGGCTATGGTGGGTACGCCTGAGTGCTCGGTTACAACGTCGGGTCCGGCACCCGTACCCCCCTGCATACCGTCCACCACGACGATGTCTGCACCCGCCTTTGCAGCTATCTTTACATCGTCACTCACACGACCGGATGTGAATTTGACCATTATAGGGACCTTCCAGTCTGTTATCTCACGGAGCTGGGATATCTTCATGCTCAGGTCTTCGGGTCCAACGATGTCCATGTGCCTTGCGGGGCTGAGGGCATCTGTGCCCTCGGGTATCATCCTTATCCTTGACACCTCGGCAGTCACCTTCTCTGCAAGGAGATGGCCTCCCATACCTGACTTGGCACCCTGACCTATCTTTATCTCAATGGCGTCTGAACTGTTAAGGTACTCTGCCGATACACCGAAGCGTCCTGATGCATACTGTGCAATTAGCTTTGATGCGTACTTCCTCTCTTCAGGGAGCATTCCGCCCTCACCGGTGTTTGTCGCGGTGCCGGCGAGGCTTGCGCCCATTGCAAGGGCTATCTTGGCCTCCTTGCTCAGGGCGCCGAAGGACATGGCGGCTATCATTATGGGCGTGTCAAGTTCAAGGGGTTTCTCAGCGAACCTGTCACCCAGGACGACTCTGGTGTTGCAGGGCTCCCTGTACTTGTCTATCGGTGGCCTTGAAACCTGTGCCGGTACAATGACAAGGTCATCGAAGGTTGGTATGCGCCTCACGGCACCGCAGCCCCTGACCTTGTAGGTGCCCTCCCTTGACTTGCGCTGTATCTCAAGGAGGTCTGTGAAGGACCAGACGTTTCTCCTGTCCTCGGGTACAGCGTTAACCTCTATGGCCTTGTTTGGACACATCTCTTCACATATACGGCACCCTACACAGTTTTCATGTCTTAAGGGTACAGGTTCACCGTTTATTATCTCGTAAACATCATGCGGACAGTTATTGTAGCATGAATAGCAGTTTGCGCAGAGTGACTCGTCCCTGTTGTCGCACATGTACCAGCAGCAGCCGGGACGGTCAAAGTTCCTCTTACATACCTCTTCCTTTCTCTCAACTTTAAAAGGCATATCAATCCCCCTCCTCCTTCAGGACCCTGAAGATAGGACATGCTGAGTACTTTGTGCCTGCAGCCCCCACTATATCCTCAGGATCCTCTGCCAGTTTCGGTACCGGTTTCCATGGTCTCTCAGCCTCTTTATCAACCACGATGGCTCCGTCAACCATCCCTTCCTTCACTGCAAAGGCCAGCAGTGCCGTTGCAACACCACCATCCTGTCCCCTGAACATGGGTGCCCTTGCAGAGAGTACCTCCATGTACTCGCCCAGGGGTTCTGATGCGGATTCACGGCTTACTATGCTGTCGGGTACATAGGTCCTTGGACAGGCAAGGTAGCAGATGTTGCAGCCCGGCGGGCATTCTCCCCTGACCTCCGGTTTCCTGTCCTCTATCCCTATTATGTCCTCGGGGCATGATGCCAGGCAGGCCCCGCAGAGTACGCATGCACCCACATCGATTACATCAGAGCGGAGGTCATCGAACTGGTAGTCCTTCACCTCCTCGGTGTATTCATCGTCGGGCATCACGCGCCAGTACATGACCGGCCTTGCAACGGACTCCCTCATCTTTATCTCCTCAAGGTTCTCCTCCTTCTTTCCTGCTGCAAGCTTCTCAAGGAGTCTGAGTCCGCTGTCCTTTATGGGTTCCGTCTCGATGTACCCTGCCTTTCTTGCCTTTTCAACAAGTTCAAGGCCCTTATCCGTCCTTATTATGATGGTTGACCATCCCTCGGGTGAGCCAACTGACCCTACTGATATATCTGACTGTTCTGATGCGAAGTCCATGCATACCGCGCAGCTCTTCCTCATTGCGGACCTTGCCCTTTCAAGGGGCACCGCCACGGTGCTTCCATCATTGAGCCTGAACCAGAGCTTCCCCTTCTCTATCCTGCACTCTGAAACATCAGCCAGATCCACACCCTCCTCCATGGCAAGCTGACTGAGGTAGGTGTATGAGAAGTTCTCCATGCAGAAGAGCCCTATTTTGATTTCAACAGGGAATTCTTCGGTGTAATTTTCCATGAGGGCTGCTGCGGTTATCTGGCAGGGTGTCCCAGCCATCGCATACCTTGATTTGCTCATTATCCTTCCTCCGATTCTTCACCATAAAATGGCCTTTTACTCCTTGGAACTATCTTTCTGAAGGCCCTGTAATCATCATCCTCCAGGTCGAAGCCATATCCTGACAGTAGTTCCCTCAGTTCATCCTCCTCCTCAGGGGTTATCCCTTCAACCTTCGCGTTCTTACCGAGGCTTTTGATCTCTCCGCGGACATAGATCTTCCCCCTTATGATGGATTCCCCTGCATCCTCTGCAAGGTCCCCCAGGACCACTATCCTGCCGCCCATCATTAAACGACCTGTCATGAAGCTCGAGTTACCGCCGATTATGATGGTGCCGTTCTTCATTATCTCCCCGGTCCTTGAACCGGCATCTCTCCTTACTACTACGGTTCCGCCGTATATTCCCTGACCTGCACCGTCACCGGCGGAGCCCTCGATGATGACCTCACCCTCTGTCATGTTATCTGCAGGGAACCATCCTGCATTACCCTTTATGGTCACCCTTGGACCGTGGATCATTGTGGCGGCGAAGTATCCTGCCGATCCATCAATGATGAGTTCAACATCCTCTGTGAGGCCGGCTCCCAGGTAGTGCATTGCATTGGGGTTTCTGACTATTATCCTGTCATGGTTCGGTGCAAGGCTCTTTATCTCCCTGTTAACCTCCCTGGGGGTCTTTGATTCAGCATTAATTATGGCTTCCATCATACTATCACCTATATCTCGTACACCCTCACCTCTCCGGGGGATATCTGTTCAACCTCGGTGGTGTCCATTACCTCCCTGAGGGATACCTCCTCGGATGCCACGGCAAAGACCTCATCGTTTTCTGCCATGACCCCTGGCCTGAGGCCCAGCTGGTCCTTGGCTATTCCAACACCCTGAGGTGTCCCTACAATGTATGAGAAGGGACCGTCCATGTCCTTCACGGACTGTTCAAGGGCTTCTTCAAGGCTGTAGCCTGATGCCAGTTTATCTGCCACGTAGTGGACTATGCACTCCGTGTCGTTGTTTGTCTCGAATATGTGGCCCTTCCTCTCAAGGGGTTCCCTTATCTTCCAGTAGTTTGTGATCTGGCCGTTGTGGACAACTGTTATGTCAGGGATTATGTAGCTCTGGAAGGGGTGTGCATGGTAGCGGTCGACTATGCTCTCTGTTGAGAACCTTGTGTGGCCTATTGCATGTGTCCCCTTCTTTGACCATGTATCGTATCTGTCAGCTATTTCAAGGACCGATCCAACGTCCTTTATCATCTCAAAGGAGTGGCTTCCATTGAGGACCATGACGTCTTCAAGTTTATCTATGTCCATTATGAGTGGTTTGAGCTGTGAGAATGATTCGAGCTGGATCCTGCAGCGGTATATTATGTAGTTTTCAACTGATGGGATGATCTCATCTGCCCTGATGGGGCTTACCGTTTCAACAGCTTCCCTGACAGTGTCTAGGAGGCCTGGTTTTTCCCTGACCTCAATGTTAAGAAGGTACTCGTTTTCCTCAAGTCCGAGTCCCCCGTATATTGAGAATCCTGCTGAATCAGGTCCCCTGTGCTGCAGTGCATGGAGCATCCTTGTCATGTCTGCTCCCACAGGGTGAAGTTTCCCATCCTTGTAGACCACTCCTGCTATTCCACACAATTTAATACCTCCTTTATAAAGTATTCATGAAGCCCTGTGTCCTCTCCAAGTTCAGGGTGGAAGGCCAGCGCCATGTTGCATCCCTCCTTCACGGCGATGATCTTATCGTTGAGCCTTGACAGTACCTCAACTCCCTCACCGGTTTCGGTGACGGCAGGTGCCCTTATGAATATTCCCCTGATTTCCCTCCCAAGTATCTCTATTTTTTCTTCAAAGGAGTCCCTCTGTCTTCCGAAGGCGTTCCTCTTAACCTTCATGTCTATGAGTCCCAGGAGGGGCTGCTGGTAGTCTGTTTCTCTTGCAAGGAGGATCAGCCCTGCGCATGTTCCCATGACTGGTTTCTTTTCCCTGATTATGACGTCCTTTATTCCTGTCTCCTCCATGAGCTTCCCTATGACGGTGCTCTCGCCCCCGGAGATTATTATTGCATCGGATGATGAGGCTTCGCTGGCTGTTCTCACCCTCACGGCCTCTGCATCTATACCCATCCTTTCAATGGCCTTCCGGGTCATCTCAAGGTGTTCAGAAACATCTCCCTGCAGATCAAGAATACCTATCCTTATCATGCTGTCTCCTTTTAGAGTTTTTAAGTAATCTTTTAAACACAGGACCATATAAAACTACCGGAAAATAATTGCCGGCTACTGTTTTTTCTGAACTTCAGATCCCACAAAGAAACTCGGATGTACAATGTTCAGAAATCAGGTCTTGAATAAACTTATAATTGAACAATTATATAAAAGTTTCCATGGGCCTCTTCCATCAACGGTATGATATGCCATAGATACATTCTATGGATGTAATAAAAAAACTGATGAACCGACCATCAACAGTATGATGTGCCATAACCCCGCCAATGGTTAAGGGATGAAGGAAAAATCGGATCATCATAGGACATCCAGAAAGGGAACCATAAAAATACCAAGGAGCAGAGTTTCAGTGACTCCTCCTTCCACTAACGCGCCTCTGACGGAACCATAAGAAAAACGGTATTAGCACCCATAAACAACCGGAAGGGCAAGTGGATGAAGAGCCCGCCCCCTACAGTGACAGTGTTATCCGCACAGAACATGAAGGGTCAGGGGGAGGGGAAACTCAGAGTTCATCTTCAAGAAACTCCATCACCCTGTAGGTGGAGCTTTTAACATAATCAGCAGCTTCCCTGAAGGCTTCCCTCTCATCCCTGTCCATTAGCACAGGTACAACACCCTCAATACCTTTTTTGCCAAGTTTAACAGGGATCCCCAGGCATACGTCCCTTATACCATCAATTTCACCCTCCATGAGGGTTGATACCGTGAGTATCCTTCTCTCATCATTCAGTATTGTTTTAACTATGTTTGAGATTGCAAAGGCAGGTCCGTACTCGGTGGCCCCCTTCTTACTTATGATGTTGCTCCCTGCATTGATGACCTTATCAATGGTCTTTTTAAGGTCAAATCTCTTGTAGCCAGAGAAGTAATCCCTGCTGGAATAGTGTTCAATTGGTATTCCTCCAATGGAGGTGGAGCTTATCAGGGGGACCATGTAGGGGCCGTGCTGCCCTATAACCCTAGTGTGGACCTCACTGACATGGACGTTGAAGTGCCTGGCCATGTAGTTCTTTAGGCGAAGGGAATCCAGGTGGTTGCCAAGGCCAAAGACCCTGCTTGGATGGAACCCTGAATACCTGAGGGCCACATATGTCATCACATCGACGGGGTTGGTGACGACAAGTATAATTGAATCGGGGGCGAACCTTGCTATCTTCCTTGCGTATTCTGCCACTATTTTTCCATTCTGAAATCCTAGGTCATCCCTGTCCATCTCTGCCGTCCTTGGAACCCCAGCTGTTATTACAACTATCCTCGAACCATGAATGTTCTCAATATCTGCGGAGTTCTCAAGTTTGACAGATACGCCCTTGGCTGCAAGGGCATCGCTCATATCAAGAACCTCTCCGATGTTCTGCTCGAGGCTCTCCTCCCTTGATATAAGGTGAAGGGTATTGACGGCCTCTTCCTCTGCAAGACAAAGTGCTGTTGCCCTTCCAACACGCCCTGTTGATCCAATTATACTAACCTTCAAATAAGCGCCTCCTAATGTGTTTCAAGGTAATTAATGGCCACCTTTTTTGCAAAACCGCTTCCAGTCTCTGCCAGTTTCTCCATTTCAACCTTAACCTTCTCTCCACCGATTTGTTCAAGTGAACGGGCGGCTCCACTCCTTACAAATCCACTGTCATCTTCAAGGAGCCCGACAAGGGGTTCAATGGCCCTTTCATCCTTAAAGTTCCCTATGATCCATGCTGCAGCGCCACGTATCTTCCAGTCATCACTTGAAAGGCTCTCAAGGAGAGGTTCAAAGGCCTCCTCCCCCATCTTTGAGAGGGCAGTTGAAACTTCACGCCTCACCCACTTGTTCTCATCTTCCAGTGCCCTGATAAGTGGCTCCACGGCCCGGGGGTCGCCTATATTACCCAGGGCAGCTGCAGCACCCCTCCTTACAAGTTTATTCTCGCTGTCAAGGGCCTCAATGAGCTGATCAACCGCTGGTTCACCTATCTCTGAGAGAAGCTCAACAACCTGCACCCTCATATGTTCATCATCTTCCTTCAGCTGCTCAATGATCCTTTCAATGTTCTCTCTCCTCTGCATATTATCAACCTCATATGAATTATGTTAAAATCTATACAAATAGTTGCCGTGAAGTACTCAAAACAGGAAAAAATGGGATCCTGATGAACTAACTACATCCTGCTGAGGGTGTTTATGATCTTCATGGCAACCCTCTCGGCATCATCAAGTTCCAGAGATCTGAATGTTGCAAGGGCCTCCTTAAAGACCCGGTAGAGGTTTTCACGTTCATCCATGATGAAAAGTACTATCCCTGTTATAACACGCGAAACAGCAAGTCCCTTCATGTCACCGGTCTCCTTAAAGAGCCTGCTGGACCTTTTAATGAACCTCAGGGCATCATCAATCCCTCCCTCCTCGAGTTCATGCTTTCCAGTAAGCAGGTTGAGGACGGCCCCTGATGAACCATCACCAATGACCGCCGCAGATTCAAGGTTATCCCTCAGGAAATCCATGTCCCTGCAGCTCCATGCATCCCTGTATGTTTCAAATCCATCCACGAATTCAAGGAGTTCATCAGAAAGCCTGAACAGGGTCTCTGCTTCAGATGAGACCTCCATGGCAAGTTTATCCTCAGCAGAGTCCTCAGATTCATTTTCATCTTCAATGGAGGATATGGCCTCCCTGATCTTACCTGCCTCGTATATCTTCTCCCTGATGTCATCTGCAAGTGGAGATCTGATCTCAGAGTAGATTGACAGAACATCAGAGTAGCATGAAAGGGCCCTTTCAAAGTCCCTCATGACCATGAACGAATCCCCGAGGAGTTCTGATGCATAGGCAATACCCTCCGGGAAATTAAGTTTCCTGTAGTTTTCAAGTGCGGCCTCAAAGTTCTTCGCAGCCTTCTGTGGCTCGCCACGATCAAGGTAGATCACACCTATATCTATGAGAACCTCGGCTTCATGTTCCTGATACTCATGGAGCTTCTGCTTGTAATGTTTGAGGGCCCCCCCTTTATTCCTGAGCGAATCAAATATGCTTAAAAAATTCAGCCGAAACATGCAAATCCCCCAGTCTATATTTATCAGGACGGAGTTAAATAGATATTCTATCTTTACTGTAGAGTACTTGAAGGACTTCAAAAAGATGCATGAATTTCCCCCAGTAGATCTTGAAGGTGTTATTAATGTACAGGATTACGGTTATACCCGGTGATGGTATTGGCGGTGAGGTTATGGATGCTGCCCTCACCGTGCTGGACGCTGTTGACCTTGAATTTGAATTTACACTGGCAGAGGCAGGAGACGGGTGCTTCAGGAGGTGCGGTGAGACAATACCCGATGAGACCATAAGGCTTGTGAGGAAGGCTGATGCAACACTCTTCGGAGCAGTTACCACCGTGCCGGGGCAGAAAAGCGCCATAATCACCCTGAGGCGTGAACTGGACCTTTTTGCGAATTTAAGGCCTGTAAGGTCTCTTCCAGGGGTTCCGTGCCTTTATCCGGACCTGGATTTTGTGATTGTCCGTGAGAACACCGAGGATCTCTATGTTGGTGATGAGGAGTACACGTCTGATGGTGCTGTTGCAAGGCGTGTTATAACCAGGGCTGCCTCCGAGAGGATTGTGAGGTTTGCCTTTGATTACGCGGTGGGTGATGGCCGCGGCGGTGTTACGGCCGTCCATAAGGCCAACGTCCTCAAGAAGACAGACGGCATATTCAGGGAAGTCTTCTACGAGGTCGCCTCCAGTTACCCCCAGGTGGAGGCCAATGACTACTATGTGGATGCCACAGCCATGTACCTCATCACACAGCCCCATGAATTCGATGTCATCGTCACAACCAACATGTTCGGAGACATACTCTCAGACGAAGCCGCAGCCCTGGTCGGAGGCCTCGGAGTAGCACCATCAGCAAACATAGGCAAAAAAAACGCCATATTCGAACCAGTACACGGATCAGCACCACAAATAGCCGGAAAAAACATAGCCAACCCCACAGCAATGATACTATCAACAGCACTCATGCTAAAACACCTCAAAAAACCACAAGAAGCCCAGAAAATACAGGAAGCACTTGAGAGGGTTCTGAAGAAGGGTGTCATGACCCCTGACCTGGGCGGGACTGCAACCACATCCGGGATGGCCGATGCTGTGAGGAAGGAAGTCCTTGAGCTGTAATCCTCAATGGATACTGTGGACAGTTACTGCCCCTGAATCACCGTGATTAAAAGGAAACCGTATTTTTCATCATCAAAAGAAGTTATAAAAAAGGGATATGCTGGAAGCTGCATATCACATTGAAAGGCATGAGATACCGCTTCACCCGGTTATCATGGTGCCTATTCCCTTCTTTGTGAATATCTCAAGGAGGAGGGAGTGTTTAACCCTTCCATCGATGATATGGGCTGATGAAACACCCTCATTGATGGCCTTTATGCATGTGAGGGTCTTGGGGAGCATCCCGCCCTCTATAACACCACTCTTTACAAGGTCGCTCAGTTCATCAACGCTTATCCTCCTTATGAGGGTTTCAGGGTTCGATGGGTCCTCAAGTATACCAGGGACATCCGTGAGGACTATTAGTTTCTCAGCGCCTATACCCGATGCTATCTCACCTGCAACGGTATCAGCGTTCAGGTTGAGGGTGTTGACGTTCCTGTCAACACCTATAGGGGATATGACAGGGATGTAACCGTTCTCCGTTAACATGTCGATTATTCCGGTGTCAAGGGATTCGATCTCCCCTACCAGTCCAAGGTCTATCTCCCTCTTCTCACCGGTCTCATCATCCCTGATCACGTGGGGCGCCTTCTTCCTGGCCAGGAGGAGGCTGCTGTCCTTACCTGAGAGGCCAACGGCCCTCCCGCCATGGTAGCATATCCTTGACACGATGCTGGTGTTTATCTTACCAACCAGGACCATCTTAACTATCTCCATTGTCTCCTCATCCGTAACCCTGAGGCCCTCAATGAACTCTGGCTGCTTACCCATCTTGTTCATGGCCCTTGAGATTTCGGGTCCTCCGCCATGGACAACAACAGGTTCCATGCCCACATACTTCAGCAGGACGGTGTCGCGGGCTGTTGAGTCCATGGCTGCATTATCTATCATGGCGTGGCCGCCGTACTTGATCATTATCTTCTTCTTATGGAATTTCTTGATGTAGGGCAATGCCTCCACAAGGATATTTACTGTTTTCATTTAAACACCTGATAGAATGATTCCGGTAAGTTAATCTAAATTACGTTGTATATTCTGCATTTATCCTCACATAATCATATGTGAGGTCACATCCATATGCTGTCGCGCCTGAACTTCCCGCTGCAAGGTCAACGATAATCCTTATCTCCTTCTCCTTCATTATCTCCTCTGCAAGTTCAAGTTCCCCTGTATCCTCAAAGGCAAGTATTTCACCCCTCCTGACCACCGTGACCGAACCCGCATCTGATTCCAGGGACACGCTGATATCATCAGAGTTAAATTCCGCGCCCGAGTAACCTGCAGCCGCAACTATACGCCCCCAATTGGGGTCCGCTCCAAATATGGCTGTTTTAACAAGGGATGAACCTGCAATTGCCCTTGCAGCTTTACGTGCATCTTCACTGTCCTTTGCATTTACCACGTCCACCATGAAGGACTTTGTGGCTCCCTCCCCGTCCCTGGCCATCATCCATGCTAGTTTCCTGCATACCACCTTGAGGGCCTCCTGGAAGTTCCCATCCATCCTCCCTGACCTGCAGGTGGATGTTATTATTACCATGTCGTTGGTGCTCTCATCACCATCGATGATGAGCATGTTGAAGCTCTCATCAGCAGCCCTCCTGAGGGCCTTTTTAAGCTCGGAGGGTGTTGCATCAACATCCGTTGTTATGAATGCCAGCATGGTCGCCATGTTGGGGGCTATCATCCCTGATCCCTTGGCAACCGCACCTATACGTGCCTTTTTGCCATTTTTAAGTTCGAATTCCACTGCCACTTCCTTTGGATATGTGTCTGTGGTCATGATGGCTTCAGCAAGTTCACGGGATGCCCTGGGAGAATTTTCAAGTCTCCCTGCAGCATCATCTATGAGCCTCTCTATGATTTCCAGTGGCATCCTCCTTCCGATAACACCGGTGGATGCAACGGCAACATCATCCATGTCAACCGAAGCAGCCTCCGACACCCTCTCTGCCATCCGGACAGCGTCATCCATCCCCTCCTTTCCTGTGAAGCAGTTGGCATTACCGCTGTTTGCAACGATTGCAGAGAGTTTACCGTCCCTCATGACCTTCTCTGTGAGTTTAACCGGCTCAGCCCTGACGGTGTTTGATGTGAATATGGCTGCTGCATTTGAATCTTTACTGATGATTATTCCAACACCGTATTTGCCTTCACGGCAACCCGATGCAAGCACGCCATCAACGGCGCACACTCCACCATCTATAAACTTCAGTTCCATAAGCATCACTACCCTTTAAATCATACCCTTCAGCTTCAGGACAGGGTCGCGTGAACATCACCCCCCTGAAAAAAAGTTCACCGGGACCCCCATGTGTCAGTATGTTGTGTTGTTGGCGGATCCCTGTTCATTGACAACGTTGACTTCCCCATCGCCCCTGGCAGCATCCATTCCACGATCCTTTATACCCGTCATCGGCAGGGTGTTGGTGTTGCTGGGCACGAGCTGAGGGTTATCATTGCTAGAACTATTATTGACAGCAATATCCATAACGGTGCCATTGGAAAGACCTATTGCAATGCCCAGACCTGAGCCACAGCCAAAGGCGATGAGGGAAATCAGAAAGCCGATTATTATTCTGGCCTCAGTTTCAGGTCTCATTTTAACTCCCCTTATTAGTTTCAATTTAATATCTTAAATAGATTTCCAGCATCAAGCAGTTACAGCGTAGATGACAGCCAGTAGAATGGCTATTAAACCGAACTCCCAGTGTCCCATATTCCAGCCAAGGAAGGTCGCCGTGAATACGAATATGAATATCAGGAGCACAGCTGCCTTCCTGTTCATGAGGAAATCCATAACCGACCGTGTGAAGGGGGATGGGATAAAGTAGCCATAGATCCCATCTGCAACATCAAAGACCATGATGGATGTGGGGTTCCACAGCTTTATGTTATCTGCAAGCTGGGCCCTCTCCCCAGCCTCCCTCCGAGTCCTTCCTATACCCACCCTTATGTTGGCGCCGCTGTCCATCGCATGCCACGCAGAGTCGATACCCGCCCTGAGAGCCATGTCCTTGGTGGGGAAATTGGCGATTAGGTCATCCCCACCCTCCCTGTAGCCCTCTATCTTCCCGTGGCACTCCTTTTCCATGTAAACCTTTATATCATTCATGATCTCAACCAGGGTGTCGCGTCCATGCTCCTCTATGAACCCTGTTGAGTCCATCACGTCTATGAAGAGGTAGTTGTCCCTGTAGGAGGGCTCACCCTTGGAGGGTTTGAATTCGTTTGTGAATATTATTGCAAATTCCCCTCCAAGCTTTGTGAAGCCCACCCCCGGAACCTCACCTATCTCCCTGTTGAGGTTTATGGCCCGTTCAATTGCAGCGGCACCTGTCATCCCGGCAGCAGCCCTTACATTTATCCCCCTCTGGCTCCCTGCCCCTATAATCTTTATAGCTACCCTTATGGCGTCGTTCTTTGACAGGAACCTTGCAAGGACTTCCTTCGGGCTCTTCTCTATTATCTTCCCATGTTCACCGGTGATTATCTCTGCGAAGTCATCGGTTATGCGCCCGCCATCGAACACCTCAATGTAGAGGTAACGGTCGCTTCCCATGATTATATTGCTCAGGAGGGCGTATTCATCCACCCGGTTCTCTGCAGGTTTCAGTTCAATGAACTTCCGGTTCTCAGGCAGGTTTTCTGTTCCGATTTCCTTTGTGAGGTTGTCGAAGATGTTGCTGGTGTTTATATGGGCCCTTTCTATCTCTATGAGCATCGTCTTGGTGTAGTTCAGCATTTCAACGTATTCCCGTTCCGTGCTGTTCGTTGGCATGTACTTGGTCCCGATACTCAGAACCCTGTGTCCTATGAAAAATCCCAGTATCTTCCTTAGCAGATAATCCATGACCATCAATCATTGCCTCCCTTCTCCAGAACTACCTCGAATTCTCCGGGTTTCTCAAGAAGCATGCTTGGTTTAACAGAGACTATGGGGAACCTCCAGGACCCTATCCTTGCAGCGATGGTGCTTGCTATGTTCCTTGAGTTCTTCTTAACGAAGCTGTAGTCATGATCATTTATGGTTATGTTAACGTTGTAGGGGGCCTCCTCCATGACATCCTCAGAGTACATTATGTTCAGTTCAAATGTGCCTGGTTTCAGGAAGAGGTCGTTCCTTACAGCCACCAGGGGGGCGTGCTCCAGTTTGAGCCTGTCACCCACAGTCACCGCAATGTTACCTGCGTACTTCACCGCCTCCCTGTAGTCCCTGGGGTGCACCAGCACGAATATTATGTAGTTGCTGGTCCGCTCCACCTCCTCCACCATGCTCATGAACTTCTCAAAGAGGGGGAGCTTCATGAATATACCCTCAAGCTTGGGTTCAAGGCCTTCCTCCTGACTCCTGCTTATTCTGTCAATGGCCTCCTTGGCTATGGCTATCCCGCTTAGTTTCTTGCCCCTTTTGGCCTTATATGAGTCTATCCTCTTCTTCTCGAATTCCTTGAGGGCCTCGTTACAGATTTTCTGGAGGATGTTCTTAACCTTCTTTGGCTTTCCAGAGGTCCCTATGAGGATCCTGTCATCCCTGAATGTGTAGGGTATCCTCCTGCTGTTTATGTCCTGAAACTCGTCCTTGTACTCCCTGAATACATCATTTGAGAGTATCTTGGCATCCTCCTCCTCTGCCATCTTGAGTATGAAGTGATCAGCCGTGGTACCTGAGGGAACCTGCTGGAATTTCCCCTCCTCAAGGAGTTTCCTGAACTTCTCCTTATCATCTATCTCATGTCGCAGGGATGCATCGGCAATTATAACAGGTTCATAGCCGAGTTTTTCAAGCTCCTCTGCCGCTGACAGTATATTCTCTATGCATGGCCTATCATCGTCGTTTTTCCTTGAATGGGCGACGTTCGATGCATCTATAATGACCCTCAAGTAACCACCTTTAAGATTATTGTGAACCCTTCAATCCCCTTAAATGCTGCGGGATGCCAGTTCCCTGCTCTCCCCCTGCACCTCATTGAGAACTATTCTTATAGAATCCTCAGTAATGTAATATGTATTATATGAATTAATATCTTTACCCCTCAGTTTAAGGGATGAAACCGTCCCGGCGGTTACAAAGAAGGTGTCCTCAACCCTCCAGACATGGGGGACATGCTTGTGGCCTGATATCACAAGGTCAGCGGCGCCATTTATTATTGACTGGAGCACGTCACCGGCATCTGCAAGGACGTTCCTCTCACGCCCCGTCTTCGGTACGGGTATTATGTGGTGGTGGAGGGCTATAACCCTGAAATGTCCCCTCTCTGAGGCCCTCTCAAGTTCCTCCTCCATCCATATCTGCTGGGACCTCCCTATCTTGCCGTAGTCGAGATCAGGCTCACTGCTGTCAAGTCCTATTATTGTGAGGTCATCCATCACAAAGGTCCCCTTCCTGTACCTGAAGACATCCTCAAAGGTCTCGTTTCCCACATGTCTTGCATCATGGTTCCCTGGAACAAATATGTGGGGCCCCTTGAGGTCGCTGAGGTACTCGGCGGCCTGCAGGAATTCAAGGTAGTAGCCGTTATCTGTAAGGTCACCGGTTATAACGGTTGCGTCAGGTTTAAGCTCATTTATCTGTCTTATGGCCTCAAGGAGTATGTCCTCCTTGAAGTTGGGTGCGCCCACATGGAGATCCGAGATATGGGCTATTAAGACCATCAGCTCAACCTCATAATGGCCTCTGCCAGGTCACCCCCGGTTTCCTGAAGGGCCCTGGTGGCTTCCTCCCGGCTTACACCGGTCTGGTTCATGACAAGTTCAATGTCATCATCGGGTATCTTAACCTCAGCTTCAAGGTCACATTCACGGGCCTTGCCGGTCACCTGATAGGTCTTCTGGCCCATGAAGTCCATGACATTCACGCGGGGATTTTTTATTATGATCTCCTTCTTCTTGAGTTTGATCACAACCTCCTCAACGCCACGGAGGTCCTTCATATCCATTCCCATCTGCTTCATTGCCCTCTGCATCTGTTTCAGCTGCTTTGGGTTCATTCCCATGCCCGGTATCATTTAAAATCCTCCTTTCCTGGTTTTCACTGCCTGACCATGGTTGAGGTCCATCATCTCCTCGGCACAGAGAAGTGCCCTGCCTGTGGCCAGAAGTTCATCATGAGCATTAACAATTAAAACTTCATCACCGGCCCTTATATTATTGTCGCAGTCAATTATAAACTTTGCAAATACACTCCTGCCCTCCCTTGCAAATGGTTCAGACTCCTCATTCACGGCCACCCTGCAGCGGGGGTAGGCTGTGCCATCATGAAGCCTCCTGGCACCCTCGGCTGAGAGCACGAATAGGCCGTCAGATGCCCTCATGGTGCATATCAGTTTCTCTCCTGAGTAGATGTGCCTTATCTTCCCTGTGTTACGGCTTCTCTCAATCCTCACATCATCAGGGAAAAGGGCATCGCCGGCCCCCTCACCGAACTGGTACTCTGCAATCATCCTTATGCGGTCAAGGTCATCAACATAGGTCTCCACCTCCCCAGAATAGGGGTGTGGAAGCTGAAGTCCAAGTTCACTGCAGAGGTCCTCACTGATGATCACGTCCCCCTCAAGGTCGAGTATCAGTTCCCTCAGGAAGTGCCTGGCCTCCAGATCCATGATACCCGGCGCATCGCTCTGGGCGAGTGGATAGACCTGATCAAGTTCAAGGGGTATGAGGCCAAAGGGTACGTCTGCAACCACAACACTCCATTCTCCATCAGCCTGGGGCTTCATTGAGCGAAAACCACTGATACTGGAGGGTAAAGTGGATGAGTAGGGTTTCCTTGATGGGCCTGCGATGGCCATCCTTCCCTTCAGGTTTTTCTTAACCCACTGAAGATGCCTGTGAACCTCAACACGCCCCAGTGATTCTGGTCCAGTGTAGAAGAATGCTGAGCGTTTGGACCTTGGCTCGAATCTCTCAGAGAGTTCAACGTAAGCCGACATCCTCCTGTATCCCTCAAGGAGCCTTGGATGTGCCCTGCATCTCTCCTCAACAAGTTCCATTAGGCTCCCATCATAAATTGCCTGGCGGACCTTCCTTATCTCTGCAAAGCTCACATGGAGGTTGTGTTCAGCTATGAGGTTCCTTCTATCCTCAGCCTCCATCCCGCGGAGCTCAGATGGGGTATAATCCGTGCATACCCGGCATGAGCACGGCATTTCCTGGAGGTTCTCAAGTTTATATGTCCCCTCTGTGCTCAGAAGACGATCATCCTCTGCATAGAGTATGTAGGCCGCCGAATCAAAGAGGTCGCATCCCATGGAGGCAGCGAGGGCGAATATCATTGGATGCCCAGCCCCCATGAGGTGCCTTGGCCTTGATGGTGGAAGTTCTGAAACAGAGGATAGTACAGCGTCAACCAGCTCCCTGTACCTGTAGGACTCCATGAGAGGTACGACGGCACCTATGGGGTGGAGCTCCACCGGGAGCTCTGCAAGCTGTGAGGCGCAGTACCTTCTGAGGTCAGGGTGGGTTGATCCCTGTACAACGGCGTTGAGCATCATCCTCTCCCTGTACTCAAGGGACTCCCTCGCCCTTTGAAGTGTGATTTCAACCTCCTCAAGGGCCCTCCTGTGGCTCACACCAGGCGGTGTTGGTATATCCAGGGACGTCCCTATGTCTGTTCCTATCTCATCCTGGAAGCGGACTATTTCATGGTTCTCAACCTCAACGTCGCCGTACTCTGAGAGCTGGAATGAACCTGAATCCGTCATTACAGGTCCGTCAAAGTTTATGAGTCCATGGACACCCCTCCGCAGTGCCTCGTCCCTGAGTTCAGGGTTCCTGTAGATTATGTAGGCATTGGTTATCACGATCTCAGCGCCGAACCTCTTAACGTCAATGGTCTGCTTACCTGGATGTATAACAGGCATCAGCGCCGGTGTCCTGACCTCTCCGTGTTCTGTCTTGAGTACACCAGTTCTTCCCAGGTTGTCCTTTGACCTTATCTCAAACATGAAATCCTCCCAATATTAAACCATTAAACTCATCGAATCCGCTCTGAAAAATATGAAATTACCTTATGTTAACATTAAACTCAGTGAATCCGCTAATAAATATGCAAGTATCAATTCTTATATTAACGCATTGAATCCTCTAATATGAATTTACAGTAGAACACTAAAACCCGATGAACTACCAGATTGAATTCTCCTGTATCATCCCTCTGAAACTGGCCACTTCCAGCAGTCTCCTCCTCATTGAGAGTATCCTTTCCCTGGAGGTTGTCACCCTTTCCTCGCCACAGCCACATACACATTCATCCAGCTGGGGGCATATTATGTA
This sequence comes from Methanothermobacter sp. THM-1, assembly GCF_009914355.1. Classification (NCBI taxonomy): domain Archaea; kingdom Methanobacteriati; phylum Methanobacteriota; class Methanobacteria; order Methanobacteriales; family Methanobacteriaceae; genus Methanothermobacter; species Methanothermobacter sp. THM-1. The sequence goes on along the minus strand of NZ_CP044013.1, from coordinate 505,333 downwards.
GAGTGCCTCCCCTCCCTTCAGATCGGATATGCCCATCCTCTCAAGGTTCCGCCGGACTCTGCGCCCGATCCTGTCCCCTTCAACAGAACCCCCAAGGTAGATCGGGGTTTTAACCGCGGATGATATCCTTGTAACACCACGAATTACCATGCGCTCAAGTCTACGTCTCTCAATTATGGTTTCACCATCTGAAGAAAGTGTGGGATCCCTGTAGGGTACCCCTGCATCGCTGAGGGCCACCATTCTCTCATCCCTCCAGTCCAGGGGCTCTTTAATCTTTGAGGGATCCATTGAGGCCAGTGTACCTGCAGATTTCCTTCCAAATACCGGGCCGGCCCCAATATGGAACCCCACATCTATAAGGGCGGATCTCAGGGGAGCCGCGGAGGTGTAGGTTGCAAGGACTCCATCTGGCTTTATAACCCTGGCTATCTGTGATAGAAACTCCACCGTGTAGAGTTCAGGTGAAACCCCTGGACTGAATGCGTCAAGGAAGACGGCATCATAGTATTCAGCCTCAAGTTTCTGGAGCGTCTCCCTTGCATCCCCGCAGTGAACCCGCAGGGTGACCTCAGGGGGCAGTGGGGGAGATGCCCTTACGCTGACGATTCCCATATCCATAAGGCGGTCCTCATAGGCAGCCCTGACAAGTTCATGGGATTTTACCGGCGAGGGGACGATAAGGGCCGCTGCCATTGTCTCAGGGGAGACCTCCACCATGTCCACTGTAACCTCACCGGCAGATGTGAATTCAAGGAGCGCCGCTGTATTATACCCGAGGCCAGAACATAGGTCGAGAACCCTGATTTCCTCTGCATCAGGTGGTATCGAGGGCCTTACAAATTTTTCAAAGGACTCTGTTATGGCGCCGCTCCTGGTGTGCATGGCCTCCCCACCGGAATCTGACTCCAGGGTGTATGAGCCATCAGCGGTTCTTATGAAACTATCTGAAAGTGAACGCCATACTTCAGTGCGCCTGTTTCTCCCATCCTGGCGCTCACTTTCAAAGTAACTTCTAACCGCCCTCAGAACATCATCCCTTGGTGTGAGTACCATGTTAAATGATCCAGTGCATTTTAACTTAAAGTTTGCCCTTCCTATATTCTGGGCCTGTAGGGCACAACCGAGAATCTTACCCTGAATTGGGTTCCATCCTCCATATCCACTTCAAGGTCCCCGTCCAGCTGATCCACAAGGCCACTTACAAGTTTCAGGCCCAGTGAATCAGACTCCTCAAGTACAAAGTCAGGTGGAAAACCCACACCATTATCTGAGATGGTGAGTATGAAATCATCACCCTCTGATTCCAGTTCCACTGTGATCTCGCCCCCCTCACTGAATGCATATTTCACGGAATTTGTGATGAGCTCATTTATTATGAGGCCCAGGGGCACGGCTGTCTCGATGGGGAGAGTCACATCCTTGGCCGAGACATTCAGTTCTATTCCCGCTGCATGGTAGCTGTCCAGGATGGATGATGTGAGCCTCTCAATGTAGCGCCTCATGTCGATACTGGTAATATCCTCAGATTCATAGAGGAGTTCATGTACTAGGGCCATGGATTGAACCCTGCTCTGAAGGTCCAGGAGGGGTGCTGGGTCCTGGATTTCAGATAACTGGAGGTTTATGAGGCTGGATATTATCTGGAAGTTGTTCTTGACCCTGTGGTGCACCTCCCTCAGAAGCGCCTCCTTCTCCCTTAGGGAGGATCTCAGCCTCTCCTCATACTCCTTTCTGAGGGTTATATCACAGTATATTATAACAACCTCACCTGTTGAAAGCCTGTATATGTACACTTCAAGCCATCTCTCACCACGTTTAACCTCAGGGAGGTGCAGTGGTCCATCCTTCCCAGTCACCCCTTCAAGGGCTTCTCTGATACTGGATTCTGCGATTCCTGGAAGTGCCTTCTCAAGTTCCATTCCCTTCACGTCCCCGCAGACGACACCCTCCATCTCCTCAGCGGCAGGATTCATGGATAAAACCCTGAACCCTCCTTTAAAAGGAGTTAAAGCGATTACCCCTGCATTCATGTTCCTGAAAAGCTCCCTGAACTTCTCCCGGCTCACCCTGAGGGCCTCCTCTGCGAGTTTATGTTCATGTATATCCCTCAGGCCGAATACATAGCCACTGATACCACCATCTCTGCGGATGGGCCTGTCAACGTACTCCACCCACCTGTAGCTCCCATCTGGCCTTTTTATCCTGAATGTTGCCCTGTGCATTTCCTCATCACTCATGATAAGGTCCCTGACATTTTCCCGGTCATCGGGGTGCACGTAATCCAGGAAATCGATGGCGGACCTGTTGATGAGGTGCTCATGGCTGTAACCTGTTATGTTCTTCACTGATGGGCTGAGGTATCTGAAGTTGAAGTCCCTGTCAAATTCCCCGAGGCCATCAGCCATGTGCTCTGTGAGCAGCACAAGGCGTTCCTCCCTCCTTTTAAGTTTTTGTTCCATCTCCTTTATCGGCCTTATATCTGAGCCTGTGAAGAGGAGGCCAACGTGTTCACCTCCACTTCCATGAATGTGACCAGCGGATACAACAACAGGTACCAGCCCATCCCTTGATTTCAGGGCTGACTCCGCCATGGATCCCATCATTTCAGATAGTTTACCCTCAAATTCCATGACCTCATCTATCCTTCTTCCCAGAAGTTCCGCTGCACTGAAACCCGTTAACCTCTCAGCTGCCGGGTTAACGTAGGATATCCTGAATTCAAGGTCTGTTATGATGAGGAAACTGTTCATGCTCCTTACAATGTCCATCGCTGCATTTATTGGACTGAGCACTGGTATGTGAAACCTGAGTACCCCGTAGGCTATTATTGCCACCCCTGCTGCGGCAGCAGGGTTTGTGAGTGATGGGACCTCAATACCCGTAAATGGGAGCATGAAGTCAGTCAGGAACCCAGTTATAATGGGAAGTAGGAGGCCCGTGAAAAGGTAGAGTCCCTGGGTCCTCCCTTTACTGGAGGATGACTTGAGGTGAATCACAACAAGTATAAGTGCAATCAACCCCACGACGAGTCCCCAGATGGTTGAAAGGTCATATGCTGGTGATCTGGATGCTGCGAAGGTCCATCCCCATGGTGTAAGCAGCGGGCCCGCCGTTATGAGGCCAGTTGTAAGCTCAAGGACTGAAAATATAAATGCAGGTACGTAGAGTGCTGCGAGAGTGTACCATCTTCTCATTCTTCCCGTGAATATCATTACCATATGGAGGATCACAGGAACCACAAATGGCCAGAGGAACCCCATTCTGACCCAGAGGGCTGCCATCCCATAGGATTCTGAGATGTAAAGGCCGAAATCTGTGAGTGAAAGGTATGCGACAAGTGCCGAAAAAGCAAGGAGTGTCCTGTTGAAACGGCTCTCAGGGTTCTTCACAAAGATGTATATTCCAGATAGGGTTGCAGTCACAAAAGCAGTGATTGAAATCAGGGCCAGTGGATTCATGGGACCACCCGGGTATTATTATCACTATTTATCCATCATAGATATATAGTTAAGGAAAGTGAATCAATCCATGGAAGTGAGACGTGGGTTTTATGAGGATTCTAATAGTGTCAGATTTCTTTGTACCCCATTACAATGGAGGAGGGGAAAGGCGATACTTTGAAATTGCAAGGAGACTCGTAAGGAGGGGACACGAGGTTGACGTGATTTCCATGAGAATTCACGGTGTCCCTGATCATGAGGAAATTGAGGGTATCCATGTGCATCATGTTGGCCCCAGAATAAGGAAGCCTCCCATCAGAAAACCCCTTGACTTTATGAGGTTCATGCTGGCTGTATTCCTATGGATATGCAGGAATGATTATGATATAATAGACGCCCAGACATACTCGCCGCTCCTACCATCCCTACTTGCAGCAAGACTTCGTGGGATCCCAATGGTTGCAACCATCCATGATGTGAGCTCCTCCAATGGAGACCAGTGGTTACAGTCATCAGGGCTGGCATCAATCCTCGAGAGGATCCTCATGAGGCTACCCTACGATGGCGTCATCACGGTGAGCAGGAGCACTGCATCTGCGCTGATGGAACTATATGGTAGATCCCCCGAGGGTATACATATCATTCCCAACGGCGTGGACCTTGAACTGATAGACTCCACGCTCCCAGCCACCGGAGACTACATAATATTTGTGGGTAGACTCGCCCCACACAAACATGTCGATCACCTTATTGAAGTCTTCAGATCCCTTAGCAGTGATTTTCCAGGTCTGAAACTTGAAATAATTGGAGATGGAGTCGAGAGAACCCGGCTGAAAGGGATGGTTGATGAATATGGAATAGGCGCAAGGGTGTCATTTCATCACAGCCTGAGCTACAGGGAGGTCATATCCCTTATTAAAGGGGCGAAGGTGCTTGTCCTTCCCTCAACAAGGGAGGGCTTCGGGATGGTCCTTGCAGAGGCAAACGCCTGTTCTGTGCCGGTTGTGGCATACAGGTCAGGGGGTGTTGTTGAGGTTATAAATGATGGTGAAAATGGATTTCTTGTGGAACCCTGTGATAGAGATTCACTCAAGGAAAAAATCCGCTTAATCCTTAAAAACGATGATATTAGGGTCAATATGGGTAAAAAAGGAAGAGAAAGAATTGAAAAATATTTCCTGTGGGACATTTTAGTGAATTCCCTAGAAAACATCTACAAAAATCTAGCAAATAAAATTACAAAATAGTAGAACCTCGGAGTGAATAATATATTTGATCCAGTTAAAATTCACCAGGAGCTACTGTAATCCCTTTTTTTAGAGTATAACCTTCTCTAAAAGCCCTTAATATTTTTTTAATATTTTTTGGATTCTTTGAAGCGTATATAATGATGTATTGGAGGAGTGTTCTTATTGGCCTTAAGTATTTGGTAGAAAGGTTTTCACCATACTTTCTATCTAGATAAACAATATTCCTTATAAGGTAATGTGTCTTCCAGTTGAATTCTGGATCCGCCACAACCTTTTTTATCATCTTCGCTTCTGACACCATATAAATAGGAGCATATTTTTTGAGCCTTATTGCATAATCAGTATCGTCTGCTATTATAAAAAGATCCTTATCAGGAAAACCTATCTCCGCAATAGCATCTGCGCTTATCAGGGGACCCTCAAATGATATCGCTGAAACCTCAAAATATTCATTAATAAGATCATCCTCTGAAATTATACCATATGTGAAATTCCTTAAAGGATTTTTAAAATTAAATTCTTTTGTCTCAAGATTGAAAAGCGAACCATTAAAAAATCTTACTGGTACAAGGGCAGATTTTTTTTCTATAGAATTTCCCACTTTAATTAAATTCTCAAGAGTATTGGGTAAGGGCTCTACATCATCATCCATTAACCATACCCAGTCATATCCATCTTCATAAGCCATTTTGACTCCTTCATAGAAACCCCCAGCTCCTCCAATGTTTCTTGATAGTCTAAGATGGGTTATCCTTATCTCCTCCTCATTGTAAAGGTTTTCAATGGTCAATGTTCCTCCATCAGGGGAGGGGCTATACCCCTCCTTTTGTAGTAGTTCTGGTGTCCCATCAGAGGATGAATTGTCAATTATATATATGGCTTCAAGTGGTCTTGTTTGACTTCTTAACGCATTAATGCATTCCAGAAGCAATTTTTTACGGTTAAAGGTGACAACAACTGCGCATATTTTCATAATATCCCTTTTAATCCTCTAATTATTAGATGTCTGGTTGGTTAAATAAATTAAAAATAATTTGTATAAATGAATTTTTCTTAAGTCCATAGTATGATTCATAGTTTTGTCTTAAGAATATTTTCAAGGCTATTTGATAATCTGGACCAGTCGTAGAGCTTAACAGATCTCATTAAAGCCGATTTGTCGCAATCAATCTCTATAGCCATTTCAACTGCATTTCTGATATCTTTAATATCATCAAAAAACACTGTGTTACCAAATTCTATCCTTCTAACTTCTTCAAGAGGAGAAGAAACTACCTTTAATCCCGCCGCTGAGTATTCAAAATATTTTATAGGGCTAGCAGCATCAGTAAACGGGTATTTTCTAAAAGGAAGTAATCCTACATCAAATGTTTTCATAAGAGAAGGAATATGCTGATGTTCAACCATGCCGGTCAATATTACCCTATCAGATCCTATTTTTCGCAACTTATCAACTTCAGGACCAACTCCGGCTATAATAATTACAGAATTTTTTTCCTCAAGAAAAGGTATTAAGTTACTCACTGTTTCATATAGATTTGACCATTCACCAAAATAACTTACATAGCCAAGGACATAATCATAATTATCTAAATTAAATTTATCAATAAACCTATCCGGCTTTGCCATCCTGAATTTATTAATTTCAACGCCGTTGGGTAAAACAGATGCTTCTTTTGATAGATTTTTATATTTATCTCTCAGAACAGATGAAACAAAAACTGTATGGTCTGCTTTTTCTATCTGTTCACCAATAGAATCTTCTATTCTAAGAAATTTACTCATAAACCTCATCATTAGAGGCACATTTTTATAGGAATCTACATGATCATCTACCAGATCATAAATAACAGGAACCTCATCAAATGGAGGTACTAAATCCCATATGAAACTTTCAGAAAATATAACATCAATAGAATTTTTATCTATTATGTCCCTTATCTGAGCATTAACAACCCCCCTGTTAAGAGGTGGTAAAATAAAGGTCCTGCCCACATGATGAACAAATATATTATCTTCTATGGAAGTTGTATAATTTTTTATAATACTACTAAAATTTCTTATTCGATTAAATGTGAGGGGATATGGCATGTCCCATGACAGCACATGAATTTCATTATTTTTTTTCAGATTTTCAATAAAAAAGTTGGATCTACCAGGTATATTACATACCGTATGAGGTACATGTGGTATTATTAGTATATTCATATAAACACCCTTTAAAACATCTTTCTTTATTGATTAAGCTTTATAGTAAACAATTCCCGTGAATACTGGCATCACCACAAGTAAAATCGTGGCAGGAAGCGCAGCTGCAGGTGAAAAGTAGGTGAGGGCCACGCCAACAGGGATCACACCATCACGCATACCCGCCGTGTAAACATATGCTGCCCCATCATGTCCCATTAGCCTTCCAAGAATAAAGCCATAGGTGAAACCTGCAAGTAGCATCACAGATACCATAAGGACAATCTCCATCACACCACCACTTCTCACCGAACCTGACATGTGGGCAACCGCAACAACTATTATCACAAGTCCAAGTATCGCCGACAGGAAGTTAAGGTTCTTTCTTGCAGGTATAAACCTCTCCTCCTCAAGCCTCAGGATGAGTGCAGCGACTGCAGGCAGGAATACTGTGAATACAAGCAGTTCAAATACCCTGAAAGCCACTGAAAGTGAGGCCACACCCATGAGGTAGAGGACAGCAGGGTAAACTGCAACAGATAGCAGCATCGATGTAAGGGCAGCTGAAAGGGCAGGGGTGCCGTCACCACCGGATAGCTCCGTCCAGAGGGCCGCAACAACAGGTGATGGAGCAAATGAGAGTAGTATGATCCCCGAGACAATATCACCGCTGAAATTGAATGTTTTAATAAAAATGAACCCCAGAACTGGATATAGCAGAAAATTGGACACAGAGACCAGACCAAGAAACTGGGGGTGGTGGATGATCCTCCCAAAGTCCTCGAGACTGTGTTCAATGACAAGGGAGAACACCAGAAATGCGAGAAGCAGAGGCGTGTAGCCTGATAAAACTGAAAACTGGGGGAATAATAAACCTGTAAGGACGCATAAAAGCGTCAGGGCCCCATAGTACTTCTTTATTCTTTCTGTCATCTCCATCATTCAACGGTTACACACTTTGCAAGGTTCTTTGGCTTATCAGGGTCAAGTCCCCGCTCAACACTCACATAGTATGAGAGGAGCTGCAGGGGAACGATGTACACGAGGGGTGAGAGTACCTCGTCCACCTCGGGGCTTAGACCTATGAAGTCATCGGCCTCCTTCATTAGGGCCTCATCAAGGGTGCTCCCGACACCTATAACCCTGGCACCCCTCGCCCTGACCTCCTCAACGTTGCTCAGGGTCTTGTCATGGCATGGCCCGGGGGGTGAGATGGCAACAACAGGCACCCCATTATCTATGAGTGCCAGGGGCCCGTGTTTGAGTTCCCCTGCGGCATAACCTTCCCCATGTATGTATGTTATCTCCTTGAGTTTAAGGGCTCCCTCAAGGGCCGTTGGATAGGAGAATCCGCGCCCTATGAAGAAGAAGTCGCTCACGTTGCTGTAGCGGGATGCCAGTGCCCTTATCTTATCCTCATCCCCAATGGCATCCTCCATTATAGCTGGGACCCTCTCAAGTTTTTCAATTAGCTCAGGGGCGCCCATGGCAGCCACCAGCATGTATATGATGGTAAGCTGACTCACATACGTCTTTGTGGCTGCAACACCTATCTCAGGACCTGCCCTCGTGTAGAGGACATGCTGTGCCTCCCTTGTTGCTGAACTTCCAAGGACATTGACTATCGCCAGGGTCTTGGCCCTTGAATTTGCAGATCTCAGTGCGTTCAGGGTGTCGGCTGTTTCACCGGACTGGCTTATGAATACTGCAAGGGTCCTGTCTGTGAGTGCGCGTGCAGAGTACCTGAACTCACTTGCAAGGATGACATCGGTGGGTATTCCCAGGATGCTTTCAAACAGGTACTTGCCGACCAGTGATGCATGGTAGGAGGTCCCGCAGGCAACAAAGCATACCCTTTCAACCTCACCTATCTCCTTCACCACCCGCATAACCTCATCCATCTCTGTGAGGGTATCTCTGACGGCCCCTGGCTCCTCATGTATCTCCTTGATCATGAAGTGATCGTATCCTGCCTTTTCGGCCATGTCCGCTGTCCAGTCAATTACATGGACTTCCTTCTCCACCGTGTTACCCTCAAGGTCCCTTATCCTCACATCACCGTCAATTATGACCATCTCACCGTCATCCAGGTATATGATGTTCTTTGTGTGGTTCAGGATGGCCGGGACATCAGATGCCAGGAAGAACTCGCCATCACCAGCACCCACTATGAGGGGGCTCTCCTTCCTTGCACCAACCACCCTGCCGGGTTCCCTTGAGGATATGGCTGCAATGGCATATGCTCCCTTAAGTTTACTGAGTGCTGTGGCTGTTGCGGCTTCAAGGTCCATCCCCTCATCCATGTACTTCTCTATGAGGTGGGGTATCACCTCTGTATCTGTCTCGGACCTGAAGATATGGCCCTCTGATTCAAGTTCCTCCCTGACCTCCAGGTAGTTCTCTATTATCCCATTGTGAACAACGGCTATCTCCCCGGTGCAGTCTGTGTGTGGGTGGGCGTTCTCAGCGGTTGGAAGACCATGTGTGGCCCACCTGACATGGGCTATGCCAATGCTGCCTGGTAGATCAGCAAGATCCAGCTCTGAGTCTACCTCGTCGATTTTACCCCTGTCCTTCTTGATATTTATCATAGGATCTGCCGTTGCAATACCTACAGAGTCATAGCCCCTGTACTCAAGTCTCCTGACGCATTCAAGGAGTACCGGCGCCGCCCTGTTATCTTTGAGTATACAAGCCACAATGCCACACATTTAACCACCTTAGAAGCATGATAAGGTTCACAAGATTATATAACTGAATCGTAATATAACTCTAATAAGATTTACACATATATAAGTCTTAGAGGAGAGATTTAATCTCAAGGCTTTAAAAGTGATAGCATGAACGTGAAAATAAACGGCCCACTCTACAGTGGTAAGGCGAAGGATGTTCTCATGACAGATGACCCTGAAATCGTTGCCGTGAGGTTCAGGGACGATATAACTGCAGGTGACGGTGAAAAGAAGGACACCCTTGAAATGAAGGGCTACTATAACTCTGTTATTTCAGCCAAAATATTTGAGGTTCTTGAGGGGGCCGGTGTGCCAACCCAGTACCTGGAACTCCCAGAACCCGGCTGCATGCTTGCAAGGAAACTTGACATGATACCCATAGAGGTTATACTGAGGAACATTGCAGCGGGAAGTATTGTTAGAAGGTTCCCCTTCACTGAGGGACAGAAATTCAGGCCCCCAATCATACAGATGGACTACAAGAGCGATGAACACGGCGACCCCATGCTCAATGAGGACATAATCCTGGCCCTCGGGATAGCAACCAGGGACGAGATCTCAGAGATAAGGAGGATGACACTGAAGATAAACGATGTCCTTGTGGAGTTTTTCAGAGAAAAAGGCATAATTCTACCTGACTTCAAACTGGAATTTGGAAGAGATTCCTCTGGAAGGATACGCCTGGGGGATGAGGTGAGCCCTGACACCTGCCGCCTCTGGGACATGGAGACCGGAAAACCCCTGGACAAGGACATATTCCGCCGGGGAGAGGAGGGGGTTGTGAGCGCCTACAGAAGGGTTGCTGAAATGATACTTGAGATGGAAGACATTGAAAGATGGAACGTTAAAATCTGAGGTGATGGGATGAAATTTATGGTTGAGGTCAGAATAAGGCTCAAGAAGGGTATGCTCAACCCGGAGGCGTCCACGATTGAGAGGGCCCTTGCACTCCTGGGGTATGAGGTTGAAAATACCGATACAAGTGACATCATAACATTCACCATGGATGAGGAGAGTTCTGAGGATGTCAGGCGGGAGGTGGAGGATATGTGTCAGCGCCTCCTCTGCAACCCGGTTATCCACGACTACGAGTTCAGTATAAAGGAAATGGAAGGCTGAAACATGAGGGTGGGAGTTATAAGGTTTCCTGGATCCAACTGTGACCGTGACGTTTACCATGTCCTGGAACTTGCCGGGGCAGAACCCGAGTATGTATGGTGGAATCAGCGGGACCTGGGACACCTGGACGCGGTTATAATTCCTGGAGGCTTCTCCTACGGGGATTACCTGCGTGCCGGTGCAATCGCAGCCATAACCCCCGTTATGGATGCTGTTAAGGAGCTGGTTAAGGAGGAAAAACCTGTTCTCGGAATATGTAACGGTGCACAGATCCTGGCAGAGGTCGGCCTCGTTCCAGGGGTCTTCACCGTGAATGAGCACCCGAAATTCAACTGTCAGTGGACCAGCCTGCAGGTTAAGACCACGAGAACCCCCTTCACAGGGCTCTTCAGAAGGGATGAGGTTATAAGGATGCCTGTTGCACATGCAGAGGGGAGATACTACCACGAAGACGTCAGCGAGGTCTGGGATAACGACCAGGTCGTGCTGCAGTTCCACGGTGAAAACCCCAACGGCTCCCTTGATGGAATAACAGGGGTCTGCGATGAATCAGGACTGGTATGTGCTGTGATGCCCCACCCGGAAAGGGCCTCAGAGATGATACTCGGATCAGATGACGGTTTCAAATTCTTCAGTGGCATAATGAAGATCTGATTCCCGCCAGTGAAAAAGAGGTGATGCTCATGGTGGTTTATCTTGTTGGGGCGGGTCCAGGGGACCCTGAACTCATAACACTTAAGGCCATAGGGGTTCTCGAGAGGGCTGATGTCGTTGTGTATGACAGACTGGCAGGTGAGGAGATACTTGGATACGCCCCTGAAGACGCAAAACTGATATACGTAGGTAAGAAGGCCGGTAAACACCACAAAACACAGGATGAGATAAACAGGATCCTGGTTGAGGAAGGAAAGAAGCATGAAACAGTGGTCAGGCTCAAGGGCGGCGATCCATTCGTTTTCGGAAGGGGAGGCGAGGAACTCCTTGCGCTCAGGGAGGCCGGAGTTGAGGCCAGGGTCATTCCCGGTGTGACCTCCGCTGTGGGCGTTCCCACATCTGCAGGGCTTCCTGTGACCCACAGGGGCGTTGCAACATCCTTCACTGTTGTCACAGGACACGAGGACCCCACAAAACCTGAAAAACAGGTGCACTGGGATTACAGGGCAGATACCCTCATAATACTCATGGGTGTCGGTAACGTGGAGGAGAACATGAGGGAGATAATGAAGCACCGGCCCCCTGAAACCCCTGTATGTGTGATTGAAAAGGGGACAACGGAGAATGAGAGGGTCATCCTGGGCACACTCGAGGATATAGCAGAAAGGGATCTGAGGCCGCCTGGAATCATAGTGGTTGGTGAGGTTGTTAATGTCTACCGGGAAATTAGAGGGTCTCAGGGGTAAGACCATCGCCCTCACAAGACCCGCTGAGAGGGTATCTGCCGCTGTTAAACTGATAGAGGGTGCCGGTGGAAAAGCCCTTGTCGCCCCAACCCTCGAGCTGAAGATCCTGAAAACAGATTCCCTCAGGGAGGTGTGCAGGAGGGCCCCTGAATGGGACCTGGTTATATTCACCTCCCCATCGGCTGTTGAATCCCTGTTCAGCACCTGCAGGGACTTCCATGAGAAACTCAGGGATGACTGTATTGTTGCGGTTATAGGGCCCAAGACTGCCCGTGCAGCGTCTGAAATGGGTCTCAGGGTGGATCTTGTGCCGGAAGATTACACCGCGGAGGGTCTCCTGGAGGTCCTCAGGGAATACAACCTTGAGGGGATGAGGGTGGCCCTTCCAAGGACGCTCTCTGCAAGGAGGGTCCTCCCCAGGGGGCTCGAGGAGATGGGCGCAGAGGTCCTTGTTGCAGAGGCCTACCAATCCGGGATACCAGAAGATACAGCACCAGCAGAGGAAATGATAGAGGGCATAATCAAAGGGGAGGTGGATGCGGTTACATTCACAAGTCCCCTTACAGTGGAAAACCTCTTTAAAATTGCAGGTGACAGAGAGAGTGATCTTATCGATGCCCTCAGGGGGATACATGTGGCTGCAATAGGCCCCATAACCCTCAGGAAACTTGAGGAGTATGGTCTTGGTGCAGTCATCCCGCAGAGGTACACGGTCAGGGACATGCTAGCCGAACTTTCAGAAAGGATGATGGAGGAGTAAATGTGATAATATGGCCAGCCTATCTGGATTCACGGAAATCACGGAGCCAGGGGCGAAGGGTGCCCCTTGAATACGCGGTTGAATCCCCCACCGCCAGTGAAATACTCAGGGCTGCAAAAAAACTCCAGCTTGAAGCCCGTATGGAATCTGATAAGTCATACCCTCCCTCCTGGTGGGAATCATCAGGGAGGGTTCTTGTTGAATATGAGGGGAGTAAGAGGGAACTGCTCATAAAACTTGCAAGGCTTGTGAGGTCCTCAAAGAAGAGTTGAGGGTATGTAATAATGAACATGGACGAACTTGAAGGGGCGCTCAGAAGGGCCCGTAAGCTGGTTGAGGAGGCTGAGACGGTTACAGTCTACAGCCACACAGACTGTGATGGTATAACAGCGGCAACAATCCTCAGCAAACTCCTTGAGGGTCTCGGGAAGGACCATGAGATCAGCATAATAAACATCAATGAGGTCACCGAGGTTGAACCCGGCCCGGATCTAACAGTGTTCAGTGACCTTGGATCCGGACAGAGGATCCATGAAAACATGGAAAGGAGTTCCCGTGTTCTCATACTCGACCACCACCCCCCAGTGCGAAATAGAAACTTTGAACCTCCACGGGGTGAGCTCCTTGAAATAAATCCCATCTTCTATGGAATGGATGGTTCAACCAGCATCTCAGGTGGTGGCCTATCATATCTACTTGCAAGGCAGTTCGGATACACTGAGCTCAGCTGGATGGGTCTGCTTGCAGCAGTGGGTGACATGCAGAACATCAAGAAAGGTAAGATGGTTGGGGCCAACCGGGTGATCCTTGAGGACAGTATAAGGGAGGGTGTGGTTGACTGCCGCAGTGACCTTACGATCTACGGTAGACACACCAGATCCATCGTAAGTGCCCTCTCATACTTCGGGGATGTTACCCTGCCCACAACAAACAATACCAACGAGTGCATAGCAAGGCTTAAGAATCTGGATATACCCCTGAAAAACGGCGAAACCCAGAGGAGGCTCTGTGACCTTACAGATGACGAGAAAAGAAAACTCTTCAACGAGATATACCGTATGATGGTCAATGAGGTCCCCCGGAGGTACCATAAATACCTCCCCATGCTCATACTCGGTGAGGTCTACGAGTTAAGATCAGAGGAGAGGTACACAGTATTCAGGGACCTCTCAGAGTTCTCAACCGCAGTTAACGCATGTAACCGCAACTCAAGGTGGAAGCTTGCAATGGATATCATCGGGGGGAACCGCCATGGAAGGCTGGATGAACTTGAGGACATCCTCAGGGAACACAGGGCCTACCTGGCGGTCACCCTTGACCGGATAATGGACGAGGAACTCATAAGGGATATGGATAACCTCCAGTACTTCCATGCGCCGGAAGTGAAGACCTCGGTGGTGGGTACGGTTGCCGGTATGCTCCTGGGCTACGGTGACTGGAGGAGGCCCATGATAGGGCTTGCTGAAACCGATGATGGGCTCAAGGTTTCACTGAGGTGCTCTCGCCTCCTGGCATTTGACGGTATACACTTCGGTTCAATCATGCAGAGGGTGGCAGAGAAGGTCGGGGGTAGTGGCGGTGGTCATGCGACCGCCTGCGGAGCATACATACCCTCTGAGAATGAGGAAGAATTCCTCAAACTCCTTAACAGGGCCATAGAAAAGGTGAAGGTGAATTGATGAAGGCTTTCAGAAAGAAGGGAGAACTTACACGTTTCCAGGTGCTGAGTGAGATAGCGAGGCGTCAGCCCTATGTGAGGCAACGGGATATAGCAGATGAACTGGGAATAACGGTCCAGGCAGTGTCTGAGAACATAAAGAGCCTCATAGCAGAGGGCCTTGTGGAGGCAGGAAGTGGAAGGTCCCACTACAAGATAACCCGGAGGGGTGGTGAGAAGCTCAAGAGTGCTGCTGTGAGCCTCAGGCAATACGCCGATGAGGTCCTGGAGTACATGAGTTCCTACAAGTCCATCTGGCCAGCCATCGCCTGGGAGGACCTCAACGCAGGTGATGAGGTCGAACTGTTCATGGACGACGGCGTCCTCTACGCCCGGAGGAGGACCAACGGGGAAGCCCACGCCACAGTCATGAAAAGTGCCTCAGAGGGCGAGGACGTGGCCCTCACAGAACTCAGCGGCACCATACCTCTCCAGAGGGGAAAGGTGACCATCGCGGTTCTCCCGGGGATATCCGAGGGCGGTTCAGGGGCAGCGGACCTTGAAAGGATAAGGGAACTCGCCCATGGTCAGGACAGGATAGGTATAATGGGGACAGTTTCAAGGGCCGCAGCGACCAGGTTAAACTTAAATGTTGATTTTGAATTTGCAACCCCCCATGCTGCCCTTGCAGCCGCAAAGAGGGGTCTGAATGTCCTCGTACTTGCAGTTGGTAAGATGAGCAGAAGCATAACAAAGAAACTGGAAGATGAGGGCATAGAGTACTCGGTTGAGGATGTCAGGGTTAAGGGGGAGTAGACCCCAGCCCGACATGGTTGAATATTCCGCTCAGAGGGAGTAGACCTCCTCTGGTGGGACCATCCGGATCCCGGCATCCCTCAGGGCCCCTTCAAGGGCATCCAGATCCTCTGTACTCATGAAGAGTATCGCCTTATCCTTTTTTTCATGGACAAATGCGTATATGTAGTCAAGGTTCAGGTCATAGTCCTTGAGGACCCCAAGGATTGATGCAAGGCCCCCTGGTCTGTCATCCATCTCAACTGCGACAACATCCTTCAGCTTAACAACAAAGCCGCTATTCTCAAGCACATCTGCCGCGCGTTCAGGTTCAGGTACTATGAGCCTGAGTATCCCGAATTCTGATGTATCTGCAAGTGATAGGGCCCTCAGGTTTATATCTGCCTCTGCAAGTGTACTCAGTGCCTTCCAGAGCCTTCCCTTCTTGTTTTCAAGAAATATTGATATCTGCTTAACCCTCATGGTATCACCATAAATTTAAAGGTTCCTCTTATCTATCACCCTTACTGCCTTCCCCTCACTCCTTGGTATCGTGCCTGGTTCAACCAGGGTCACCTTAACCCTGAGGCCTATCTCGTTTTCTATGAACTCCTCGATCCGGTCCCTGGTCTCTACCATCTGCCGGATGTCATCTGAGAAGAGTTCAGGGGAGGTCTCCACCCTCACCTCAAGTTCATCCATGAGGTGGGGCCTTGTCACTATTATCTGGTAGTGGGGCTCAATACCCTCTATGCGGAGGAGCGCCTTCTCTATCTGGGATGGGAACACTGAAACTCCCCTGACCTTGAGCATGTCATCGACCCTGCCTGTGATCTTTGAGATCCTTGCAAGGGTCCTGCCGCAGCCACATGGCCCATAATCTATTGAGGTTATATCCTTTGTCCTGAACCTTATAACCGGCATCCCCACCCTTGTGAGGGTTGTGAGTACCAGTTCTCCGCGTTCACCGGGTCCCAGCCTCTCACCATTCCCATCTATTATTTCAGGTAAGAAGTGGTCCTCTGCAATGTGAAGGCCGTTCTTCATGCTGCACTCCATTGCAACGCCGGGTCCCATGATCTCTGTAAGGCCATAGATGTTGAATGCAGGTGCCCTGAACCTTCTCTCTATCTCGGCCCTCATCTCCTCTGTCCACATCTCGGCCCCGAAGCCTATGGCCTTTATCTTTGATTTTTCAGGGTCAAATCCCTCCTCCTCTGCAATTTCAGAGAGGTAGAGGCCGTAGGAGGGTGTGAATATCAGTACCGTGGTGCCGAAGTCCTTCATTATCTCTATCTGTCTCCTTGTCTGGCCCGTTGAGATGGGGATCACCGTTGCACCTATCTTCTGTGCACCGTAGTGTACGCCGAATCCTCCTGTGAAAAGGCCGTAGCCGTGGGTGTTCTGTATAACATCGTCCTCGGTGAGGCCCATCATTGTAAGCCCCCTGGCAACCACCTCACTCCATATTTCAATGTCCTCCCTTGTGTAACCTGAAACCACTGGTTTTCCGGTGGTCCCTGATGATGTGTGGACCTCAACTATTTCACTCCTTGGAACGGCGAACATTCCAAAGGGGTAGACCTCCCGCAGATCATCCTTTGTTGTGTACGGGAGTTTAACTATATCTTCAAGGGTTTCTATGTCCTCGGGGTGGACGTTGTTCTCATCAAACTTCTCATGGTAGTAGGGAACGTTCTCGTAGGCCCTCTTCACGGTATCCTGAAGTCTTTTAAGCTGCAGTTCCTCGAGTTCATCCCTTGATATGCATTCCATTTCCCTATTCCAGATCATTCGAATCAATCCTGAATCAGTGCAACTGTAATGGTTTATGGTGCCCCTGAAAATAAATCTTACCCCGGGCCATAAGATCCCCAGGGGTATGGATCCCCTAAAAATGAACCATAAAAGACAGGTAGGGTACAGTTAAGCGCCCTGAAAGTGCCCATCAAAAAAAAAGAAAGTTTTTTATTAAAAGAGGTCCTCGAAGCGCTTTTCAACTTCCTTCCAGTTGACTATGTTCCAGAAGGCTTCAACGTAGTCGGGCCTTACATTCTTATAGTCAAGGTAGTAGGCGTGCTCCCACACATCAAGGACCATTATGATCCTGAAGTGGGGTATCACGTTGACATTGTGTTTCTCTACCTGCATTATGAACAGCCTGTCGGTCCTCTGGCAGTAGGTCAGAACGGCCCATCCTGAACCCTCTGCACTTATAGCTGCCTGTGAAAACTCCTTCCTGAACCTTTCAAAGCTTCCGAAGTCCTTTTTGATGTATTCCGCAAGTCTTCCTCCGGGTTCCCCTCCGCATTCAGAGGCGGGTCCCATGTTGCCCCAGAAGAAAAGGTGCAGTACGTAGCCCCCTACGTGGAATGAGAGTTCCTTGAGGGCTGCCTTGATGTCCACCTCTGAGTCGTTCTCCCTTGCCCCGTCAAGTTTCCTGAGGAGTGCGTTGGCACCATCAACGTAGGCCTGGTGGTGCTTCTGGTGGTGCACCTTCAGCTGCTCCTCTGATATGTAGGGTTCAAGGGCATCATACCCATATGGCAGTTCAGGTAGTTCATAGAATTTTTTCTCCATCATATCACCCCCATCATATTTCCCGGTGGCAGAGCCACCAGTCATAGCATTCGTATTCCTCCTTCCTCTTCCTTGCGGTTTCAACATCAGAGGCAGGAGGTACTATTACGCGTTCACCTATCAGCCCGTTATCAGGCCAGTTGGCGGGTGTTGCAACACCCTCCTCGTCTATGACCCTGAAGGCCCGGATCATCCTCAGGATTTCAGGGATGTTCCTTCCAAGTTCCTGTGGATAGTAGAGTATGGCCCTTATGATCCCCTCAGGGTCCACCACGAAGACGGCCCTCACCGTGTTTGTGGGCCTTGCAGGGTGTATGAGTCCCAGGGTGTCTGCAACCCTCCCTGTGTCTGCAATAACAGGGAACTCGATCTCAACTTCAAGGTTTTCCCTTATCCATTCGATCCATTTTATGTGGGAGAAGACCTGATCAACGCTCAGGCCCACAAGTTCACATTCCATCTCCCTGAGTTCAGGGTATGCCTCCTGGAATGCCAAAAACTCCGTTGTGCATACCGGTGTGAAGTCTGCAGGATGGCTGAAGAGGATGAACCAGCGTCCACTGAATTCCTTGGGGAGCTTCATCATCCCGTGGGTTGTCTGAACCTCCATTTCAGGGAACCTGTCACCTATGAGGGGCATCCCCCTCCCCTCTTTCTTTATCTTTCTGAGTTCGTATATCTTCTCACCCATAGATTAACCCCCATCATTCATCTGCCGGTTGGTTATAGACTCGCTGGCCCAGTTCAGAGTCCAGCATGAGGAGTGCGCTTGGTGAGTCCGCTGCAAGGCGTACCTTCTGGAGGACCGCCCCTGCAGATTCCTCCTCCTCAACCTGTTCAGCCACAAACCACTGGAGGAAGTTGTTTGTTGCATGGTCCCTCTCAGAGACCGCCAGGTCCACCAGGTCGTTTATGAGTCCGGTGACCTTCCTTTCATGTTCAAGGACGTGCTTTGACACCTCAAGGGGGGACTCCCATTCGAAGGGTGGTTTCTCTATCTCATCAAGGACAACCCTGGCCCCCCTCTGGACCAGGTAGTCGTAGAACTTCATGGCATGGGAGAGTTCCTCCTGTGCCTGTACGCGCATCCAGTTTGCAAATCCTGGCAGGTCTGAGGCCTCATAGTAGGCTGCCATTGCAAGGTAGAGGTATGCTGAGTAAAGCTCAGCGTTTAGCTGCCTGTTAAGGGCCTCCTGCATACTTTCACTTACCAAAATATTCACCCCCTAATTCACTTATCTTAAGTGCAAGTTCATCCAGTCCCTCAAGGTCTTCATCCCCTGGAAGGCCCTTCACAAGGACCGGGTCAAGGTATTCAAGGTTAAGGCGGGAGAGTATGCCCTTAACCTCAGATTCAATCCGGGTGCCCCATCCATAGGATCCTACGACTGCGGCGTACTTTATGGGCGGCCTCATGGCGCCTGTAAGGTAGAGTGCTGCTGCAATCTTAGGGTGGGGCCCGGTGAGTACCGTTGGTGATGCTATAACAAGGAATGATGCATCCACCAGTTCCGTTAAAAGTTCACCGGAGTCTGCTGATGCAACGTTTAGGGGTCTCACACTGACATCATGCTCCATGAGGGCCTCTGTGAGTCTTGATACCATTATCTCGGTGCTCCCATGCATGGTGACATGGAGTATGACCGTCTTTCCTGAGCCCCCTGAGGACCAGTGGCTGTAGGCATCCATTATCATCCCGGGCTCCATGATGAGGGGTCCGTGGGATGGTGCGATGATGGATATGTCAAGGTCTGATATCTTCCTGAGGTTGGACCGGACCATCTGAGGGAAGGGCATCATTATATGGGCATAGTACCTTCTGGCCTCCCTCAGGATTTCTCCGGGTCTTTCCTCCATGAGCTCTGATGTTGCAAGGTGGGATCCGAAGAAGTCGCAGCTGAAGAGTATTCCCTCCTCCTCAAGGTAGGTTACCATGGTGTCCGGCCAGTGGACCCATGGCGTTACCCTGAATTCCAGGGTCTTATCCCCGAGGGAGAGCTTCTCACCGTCCTTTATGGCCCTCATATCCCCTCTGAAGTCCAGGAGATTCTCAAGGAGTTCAAGGCATGGTGCGGTTCCGAGAACCTCAGCATCAGGGTACCTTTCTATGAGTTCAGGGAGGGCTCCTGAGTGGTCCTGTTCTGCGTGCTGTGATATTATGTAGTCTGGTTCCACTCCCACCGAATCAAGGTTTTTAAGAAGTTCCCCTGCCCTTGAGGGCTCGGTGGTGTCTATGAGTGCTGATGCACCGCTTCCCCTTATGAGGTAGGAGTTGTAGCTTGTACCCCTGGGGATCTCCACGAGTTCATCGAAGGTCCTGCGATCCCAGTCAACCGTGCCAGTATAGTAGACCCCGTCAGCTATCCTTTTGACGGTCATTTAATCCATCTTCTTGAACTGGTCCTTTCCAACGCCGCACACAGGGCATACCCAGTCGTCGGGGAGTTCCTCAAAGGGTGTTCCTGGTTCTATACCTGAATTCGGGTCTCCCTCTTCAGGGTCATAGATGTAACCGCACATCTGACACACGTATTTATCCATTCAGTCACCTCCAGTCTAATCCAGTGGTTTGAACATTTTCTTCTTTGCACCGCATGACGGGCATCTCCAGGTATCGGGGAGTTCCTCGAAGGGTGTTCCCGGTGGAGTGTCTGTCCTTGGCTCTCCCTTTTCAGGGTCGTAGATGTAGCCACATATCCTGCATTTGTACCGCTTCACATTCAACACCTTGTGAATTTCCTTGGTCTATTTTATTATCCTTCTAAAATTTATAATTATCCAATCCATTCAGAACAGAAGGTTAATTAGCCAGGAAAAAAATGTGGTTTTTTCAGATACTGCCTTCATTTAAGTAGTGGTGACAAGCCAGGATTGCAAAAAAATGTATAAAGTTCTACACACTCACCGTGAACCAGGGATCCATGTGACAATCCAGGGCCTGCACAAAAAATTTATGGGCACTGAAAAGTGGTTATTCATTAAAAAGAGCCTATGAAGGTTCGGGAACTTAACTCAGAAATAAAAAATGGGTTTTTCAGTCAAGGTATTTCATCCTTACAACGTTGAAACCCACAACGCATCCAACAAAACCCATCCTGAGGTAGGGGCTTACGGGTGCATAGACTGCAATGGCAAGTATCATGACCCCTACGAGGGTGTGGGTTAGAAGGTTCTTCCAGTCTGTAAGGTATGCCTTTATTCCACCCAGAATCTTTCCCAACATAACACCTCATATATCAAATTTTGATATATCAGATTATAAAATACCAGTATATATAGTTTGCCATTACCCCTGAAAAGATGAAAAATTAGGGTTCACTTCACCAGTAAAACAGGTACCGTGACCGTCTTGAGGGTCGTCTCAGCCACGCTGCCCATGAGGATCTTCTCAAGACCTGACCTTCCATGGGATGCTATAACAACAAGGTCCGCCCCTGTCTTATCAGCAATCTTCTTCATGTCATGGGCCGGACTCCCGAATACAAGGACCTCATCGACCCTGACACCTGCCTCACGCCCCTTCCTCTGTACTGCCCCGAGAATCTCCTTACCCTCCTCCTCAAGGACCTCAAAGGGGTAGATCAGCTTCTCATCAATAACATGGACGGCCACAACAACCGCACCGAGGCGCCCGGCAAGTTCAATGGCAATATCCTCAGCCCTTGCAGCGTATTCAGAGCCATCCGTTGGAACCATTATCTTCTCAAACATCCATTCCACCACGTTTAGATCAATCAACACGCCTCACATGATCCCCTATAACAAACTCCTTACCCCCAACATGGAGCACAGGCTTCACAGCCTCAACATCAAGTAGACCATCCTTCATGCACCCTGAGGGTACTGATGCACTGACAACACAACCCGTTATCAGGTTATGGTCACCGATCTCACTTATCCTCAGGAGTTCGCATTCAAGGTGCCCGGCAGCCTCCACTATCCTTGGGGGCTTCACCTTCTCTGATGGAATCCATGTAAGTCCTGCTGCCTCAAGTTCGTTCTGCCCTGCGGGCATGCTCTCTGCGGTTATCCACATCTTATCAAGTATCGCGGCGGGTGTTATGTTCATGACAAACTCATGGGTCTTCTCGATGTTCCCTGCCGTATGGTGGCCCGGTGCAGATGCAAAGGCAACAATCGGCGGGTTAATGGAAACTGGCATGGTGAAGGAGAAGGGGGCCGCGTTGATGTTCCCCTCCTCATCCACGGTTGTTACAATCACCGTGGGTCTTGGTGTCAGTATTCTGTGGGCATTTTCAACCGGAAAATCTTCAAAATCCATTCAATCACCCCTTAACCTTCTGAAGGTATCTTGCATGACTCCTGTTAACAAATTCATCACACAGTGCCCCTGGTTCACCATCCATGACCAGCCTGCCATCCTCAATCATCACGGCCCTGGTGCTGAGCTCCCTTATAAAGTCAACATGGTGGCTCACCATTATGATGGTTGTCCCGAACTCCATGTTTATCCTCTTAAGGGAGTTGGAGACCACCCTGAGTGTCAGGGGGTCAAGGTCCCCGAAGGGCTCATCAAGTATGAGTACATCGGGTCCTGATGCAAGGACAAGGGCAAGGGTCGCCCTCACCTTCTCACCGCCGGATAGTTCATAGGACCTGCGGTCAAGTATCTCCATTGGAAGGTCCAGTGCCCTGAACACGGGTTCAGCATACCTTTTAACCTCCCTGTCAGGGAAGCTGGGGAAGAGATCCTCAAGTATCTCAGGTGAAAGGCCGAGCTTCTCAAGGCGCTGCCGGGCCTCTGTTTCAGGCAGATCAGTGAGCTGGTAGAGGACGTCCAGCACCTGGTCGCTTATACCCAGCTCCTCAGCCCTCTTCCTTGCCTCATCAACAACATGCTCCCCCTTAACACCGAGCCTTGCAGCTATCTGGCTCCTTATGGTGGCATGGTGTGTGAGGGCGAACTCCTGGTGCATGAAGCCCATCTTCCTCCTTATACCCATCCGCATGACACCGGGCTCGTGCATGTTAACCCATTCACTGTTGAGCCTGAACTCCACGGTGCCGCTGTCAGGGTAGTCGAGGCCTCCGATCATCCTCAGGAGAACCGTCTTACCGGCCCCGCTCGGCCCTATTATCGAGACTATCTCACCCTCATTTATGTCAAGGTTAACATCCTTCATCTCAAGGACCTCACCACCCCTCAGGAGGACGAACCTCCTTGAAATATCGCGGACCCTGAGAATCTTCCTGTCAGAGGCAGACGGTTTATAATCAACCGGGGCCTCCATGTCCCCCATGAACTCCTCTATGATCCTGGAGGGTTCCCCCTCATCGATGATGCGCCCATCCTCCATGAGAACGACCCTGTCTGCAAGGTACTCGTGGACCTCGGGCAGATGGGATACCAGGACAACCGTCACTCCCAGTTCCCTGTTGATGTTCTTTATGGCATCAAGTATCTCCTGCTTCGTCCTTGGACAGGACATGGTGGCGGGTTCGTCCAGGAGGAGGACCCTGGGCTTCTTTGCAAGCTGCCTGGCCATGATGAGCCTCTGCTTCTCACCGCCGCTGAGGACCGGTGCGAAGTGATCCGCCTTATGATCCAGTCCAACTATCCTGAGGAGTTCCATGGCCTCATCACCGAACTCGTCAAAGGCGTACTCGAAGTCTGTCATGGACTCATCACCATACCTTGCAGCGTAGAGTTTCCTTATAACGTTCTGTATGGCTGTTTCAGACCAGAGCCCGAAGGACCTCTGGAGATGGATGGCTGTCTTCTTCTTGAGCTTTGAAAAATAGTACTGACTGGATGATGCCTCGACGGTCACATCATCAAGGGTTATTCTGCCTGAATCAAAGGGTTCAACACCCCTGAGGATCCTGAGTAGGGTTGTTTTCCCTGACCCGCTCATGCCGATTATCCCGAGGATTTCACCCTCCTCAACTTCAAGGTTAACGTCCGAGAGTGCCCTGAATTCCTCTCCATTTTCAAGTTTATAGGTCTTTGTAAGGTTTTCCACCCGTATCATTGAATCACCTGCAATCCCTGATCCTGAAGATTTTTATCCCATGAGTATATAATCTAGAATCATTATATTTCTAATAGTTTTACTGACATAATAACCTTTATGCGGTGATATCAATGAGGGGATTGCTGGTTGGAAGGATGCAGCCATTTCACAGGGGGCACCTGCAGGTCATTAAAAGGATACTCAGGGAGGTTGATGAACTCATAATATGCGTCGGGAGCGCCCAGCTGAGCCACAGCACCAGGGACCCCTTCACCGCAGGTGAGAGGGTTATGATGCTGACGAAGGCCCTCAGTGAGAACGGAATCCCCGCATCAAGGTACTATATAATCCCTGTGCAGGACATTGAATGCAACGCCCTCTGGGTGGCCCATATAAAGATGCTTACACCACCCTTTGACCGTGTTTACAGTGGAAACCCCCTTGTCCAGAGGCTTTTCAGTGAGGACGGCTATGAGGTTACAGCACCCCCACTTTTCCACAGGGAAAAATACTCCGGCACGGAGGTCCGGAGGAGGATGCTTGATGATGGTGACTGGCAGTCACTCCTCCCTGAGTCTGTTGTGGAAGTTATAAATGAGATAAGGGGTGTTGAGCGCATAAAACACCTTGCACAGAAGGAACTGAGTGAACTTGTATGATGCTGGATAGAACATCCCTAACCGAATGAACCGATATGAGGTGCCATGAATGATCGTTAAGGTGACAGATGAAGCAGGATCCTTCAGGATGGAGGATCTCATCGAACATTTAAAGAAGAGCCCCTACCTTGATGAGTGCGGAGCAGTGTTCACCTTCGAGGGAATCGTCAGGGGAGTGGATGATAAGAAAACAGAGAAGCTCGTGCTGAGGACCCCTGACCCAAAAAGAACCCAGAAGGGCCTTGAGGAAATTGTGGAGGACGTTAAGAAGAAGTACCCTGTCAGGGACGTGGCCGTTGTCCATTACATCGGCGAATTCTACACCTCAGACACCCTCTTCATGGTCGCGGTTGCAGGTCCCCACCGGAGGGAGACCCTTGATGCCATGGCGGAGATAATCGAGAGGACAAAGCATGAGCTTGACTTCCAGAAGGAGGAATACACCGACAGCGGGAAGAACATCATCATGTCCGGGGGTTAAGGGGCTGTGATCTGATGAAGTTCATAAGGGACAGTGTCCACGGCAACCTGAAGCTCAGTGAATTCGAGGTCAGGGTTGTGGATACACCCCAGATTCAGCGGCTCAGAAGGATAAAGCAGCTGGGATTCACCAGCCTCATCTACCCTGGAGCCAACCATTCAAGGTTCGAACACTCCATAGGTGCCATGTACCTTGCATCAAGGCTTGGAGAGCACCTTGGCCTCAGTGAGGAGAAGACTGGTATTCTGAGGCTGTGCGCCCTTCTCCATGACGCCGGCCACGGTCCATTCTCACATGTATCCGAGGGTGTACTTGAGAGGTCCCATGAGAGCCTGACCCTTGAACTTGTAGGGGAATCAGAGCTCTCAGATATAATATCTGAGGAATACGACCCTGCCCAGGTGATGAGCATACTCAGGGGTGAGGGTGTCCTTGGTCAGGCCATCAATGGAGAGCTTGATGTGGACCGGATGGACTATCTCCTCCGGGACTCCCATTACACGGGTGTGGCCTACGGTATAATAGACGTTGAACGACTGATATACAATATGAAGATGGAGAACGACCTTGTCCTTGACAGGAAGGGTGTTCAGGCTGCGGAGTCAGCTCTGCTTGCAAGGTACTTCATGTATCCCAGCGTCTACCAGCACCACACCACAAGGATCGTTAACTCAATGTTCAGAAGGTGCCTCAGGAAGCTCATAGACCAGAAGGAGCTGGACGCATCAAGGATCTACATCTATGATGACATGGACCTCATAGTGATGTGCAGGAACCATGAAGGATTCATAGGGGACATGATGAGGAGGCTGGACAACAGGGACCTCCTCAAGATGGTTGAATCCGTTAAACTGAATGAACTCGAGGACCCCCACCGTGTCTTCAAAATCACGGAAACCGAGATAAAGAGGGCTGAAGAGGAAATCGCAGAGGACATGGACCTGGACCCTGACTATGTTATCGTGAACCTTCCCAAGTACCCTGCCTTTGATGAGATGAGGACCCAGGTATCTGTGGGGGACTCCATAGTCAACCTGAGCCACATATCAAGCCTTGTAGGGGCCCTGAAGGAGGCCCGGTTCAACCATGCAGATATCTGCGTCTACGTGCCAGGGGAAAATGTGGATTCATTCAGGGACTTCAGCCTCCATGACTACATGGACCTTCCTGAAAGAAGACCCTCCCATCCAAGACAGCTTCGCCTGACGGTCCCGGATTACCTTAAATTCAGGTGATGATGCATTATGGAGGGTTCCCCTTCAAATCAAAAAAAGTCGGGAAAATGTCCCTGTAAACATGTGGTGAAGGTCACGGCGGGCGGGGAAGGTGAAGGTTAAACATTAAGGTAGTGATATGGATGATAATAGTTGCCATGACAGGAGCAAGCGGCGTTATTTACGGTGAAAGGATCCTTAGGGCCCTCAGGGACCTCGACCAGAAGGTTGGCCTTATGATAACAGACACCGCCAGGGAAATAATCCGCTATGAACTTGGTAAGGAACCTGAGAGCCTTGAAGAGTTGGCTGATGAATGCTTCGATGCTGATGACTTCACATCCCCGGTTAACAGCGGCTCATCACCCTTCAGGGCCATGGTGATAGCTCCCTGCACAATGAAGACCCTCTCATCCATTGCAAACGGCTATGCAGGGAACGCCCTCACCAGGGCCGCCGATGTATGCCTCAAGGAGAGGAGGAAACTGGTGGTTGTGCCAAGGGAAACACCCCTCAGGAGCGTTCACCTTGAAAATATGCTGAAGATTTCAATGGAGGGCGGTATAATCCTCCCTGCAATGCCTGGATTCTATCACAGACCAGCATCCATTGAAGAGGTGGCTGACTTCATAGCAGGGAAGGTCCTTGATGTCCTTGGAATAGAGAACCAGCTATTCAGGAGATGGACCGGTGACATTGATCAGAGGAAGCCTGAAGGTGATATGAGTTGATACCCGATGATGAGTTCATCAGGGACCCCCATGTCCCTGGACCCACAAAACTTGAGGTCAGATGCCTTGTAATGTGCCTTGCCGGTCTCAGGGGCCATGAGGTTGCGGTTGATGTTGGATGCGGAACAGGCGGGATAACCCTTGAACTTGCAGAGCGCGCCTCAAGGGTCTATGCAATTGACAGGGACCCCAGGGCCATCAGCATCACAGGAAGGAACCTTGAGAAACACGGACTCGGCGACAATGTCAGTTTAATGAACCTTGATGCTGTCGAGGCCCTTGAGGGCCTTGGGGAAATTGACCTTGCAGTCATAGGCGGGAATGGAGGGGAACTCAGGAGGATACTTGAACTTGCATCCGAGAGGCTCAGGGACGGTGGACGGATCATTGTAACCGCCATACTACTTGAGACAAAGTACGAAGCGTTAAGGTGCCTCAGGGACCTTGGATTCGAGGTGGGGATCACGGAGGTCAGTGTCTCCAGGGGCCGGATGCTTGATAGGGGAACCATGATGGTGGCCCAGAACCCCATCTCAATAATATACACCCTGTGAAAACCGGAATCATGTCCCTATTAAAGTGATAAATACTCAATGGTGATCCTATGGGAAAGCTGAACTGGAAGGTTAAACTCTCTGCACTCCTAATACTTGTTTCGGCCTCAATCTACCTCATAATATACCTGATCTTTCATAAACCCGAAACAGAACTTTTCTACATCGGCATAGACCTTGCATTCGTACCCCTTGAGATACTGATTGTTGTCATCGTGGTTGAAGCCGCAATATCCTCAAGGGAGCTTGCAGAAAGACTTGAGAAACTGAACATGGTTATAGGCGCATTCTTCAGTGAACTTGGAACAGAATTCCTCAGGGAGGTGTCCGGATATGAATCCATGAGCGGAAGAATCGCATCCATACTCAGGATAGACACTTCATGGGAGAGCAGGGACTTCAGGGAACTGGGTTCCAGGATAGCTGACATGGAGTTCAGATTCAAGCTTGGCTCACCTGAAACCATCAAACTCATGGAGTACCTTAAAGAATTCCTTATATCCCGGAGAGGATTCCTTCTCGGCCTCCTTGAGAACCCCAACCTCCTTGAACATGAGAGTTTCACGGATATGCTCTGGGCTGTCTTCCATCTTATGGAGGAACTGGAAGCAAGGGATGATCTTTTAGGTCTTCTTCCGGATACAGATTACCAGCACCTTGCAGGTGACCTTACCAGGGCGTACTCTGGGGTTGTCAGTGAATGGGTGAGGTACATGGAACACCTCAGTGAAAACTATCCATACCTCTTTTCCCTTGCAGTCAGGAAAAACCCCTTCAACCCCCGGGTGAAGGTTGAAATAACAGAGTGAAACCCACATAAACCCTTACCCCACCAAGGAAAGGGGCTTGAGGTCAGCTGATGGTCCATGGAACCCCAGGATTCTTCATAAATAAATTAAAAATTTTAATATTGACATTAACTGAAAACAAAATCGTATAACTTATATATTAGGAGAAAGAGATTATAGAAAAACTCCAATGGTTGGTATCCATGGATCGTTTGACCCTTGAGCAGTATAGGGAAATGGTTAATGAGATAATTGAATTTAAGAACATATACGGGTCTCTTCCCGACTATGCGCTTGTTGATGGAAATAAAATTCATAAAGAAAACTACATCGACATGATTGAGCGCGTTAACAAATTTGTTCTTGAAATGGGAAGAAATCCACGCACAGTAGACATCAGATCCTGAGATCCTCCGGACGGTTGAAGTTCCTGAAACTTTCAAGGGACGGATCCAGTCTGATGGCCGGTACAGGGCAGGAGTTCACGGATTCAATGAGCTCCCCTACCCTCCTTTTATTTCTGGATAAGAGTAGCCTTATGTCTCCCCTGAGACTCCTTGAGTAAACCGCGTGGAGTGGTTCCAGCCTCCCCCCATTTTCAGGTACTATCACATCACACGAAGACCCCATCTCAGAGAAAACAACCTTCATGTTAACCAGGAATTCCCCTGTAATAAGGGGAGAGTCACAGGGTACAAAGAGGGCTGCCATGGTTGAGATGTTCTCAAGTCCCGTAAGTATACCCCCGAGGGGTCCGAGGCCAGGGACCTCATCAGTAAGCAGGCGGATGGATGGATCAAGGATATCGGCATACATTCCCATCTGGTCTTCATCACGGAATACTGCAAGGACCTCCTGGAAGTGTTCCATGAGCCCCCATGAGATCCTTACTATGAATGGTTCTCCCTCAATTTCAAGGAGGCCCTTCTCGGCACCCATCCTCCTTCCCATACCCCCACAGAGGATTACTGCAGATTCAAGTTCAGGTCCCGTCATGAAAAAGAGAATTATTTTAGTGTTGGATAGTTCGGGCTCTCATTGGTTATGAGAAGGTCGTGGGGGTGGCTCTCCTTGATACCGCTTGAGGTTATCCTGACAAGCCTTGCCTTCTCCTTCATCTCATAAAGGTTCGCTGCGCCGCAGTATCCCATGGATGCCCTGAGACCTCCTATAAGCTGGAACAGCACCTCATTCACCGTGCCCCTGTAGGGTACAACACCCTCAACACCCTCAGGGACGACCTTGGTGTGCTTCATGTGCCCCCTGGGTTCCTGGAAGTACCTGTCTGTACCGGCACCTATGCCCCCGGTCATTGCACCCAGGGACCCCATTCCACGGTACTGTTTATATTTACGGCCGTTCATGACAACCACATCCCCCGGGGCCTCATAGGTACCTGCAAGGAGGTTGCCGAGCATCACACAGTCTGCGCCAACTGCTATGGCCTTTGCTATGTCACCGGAGTACCTTATCCCTCCGTCCGCTATTACAGGGACATCGTACTCTGCTGCAACATCAGCAACCTCGGCGATGGCTGTGAGCTGGGGCACTCCCACCCCTGCGATTATCCTTGTGGTGCACATTGAACCGGGACCTATGCCCACCTTGAGGCCGTCAACGTCCTGTGCGATGAGGTCCTCGGCGGCCTCTGCAGTTGCAATGTTACCCACTATGAGGTCTGCGTCTATCTCCCTCTTCATTTTCCCGGCATTCTTAACAAGGTTCATGTTGTGTCCATGGGCGCTGTCAATGGCCAGTATGTCGGCGCCTGCCTCATCAAGGGCCCGGGCCCTTTCAAGGTCAAAGGGTCCTGTTGCAGCCGCAACCCGGAGGTAGCCCTCAGGGTCCCTTGAGGCGTTGGGGTACCTTTTCCTTTCAAGGATGTCCTTCATCGTCAGGATACCCACTATCCGGCCGTCCTTGACAACAGGCAGTCTTTCAACCTTGTTCTCATATGCAATGTCAAGGGCCTCTGAAGGGGTTATTGATTCATCCACAGTCACAACGTCCCTTGTCATGACCTGGTCGACCTTCCTGTCTGCATCTGAGTTGAATATCGGCTCAATGTCCCTCCGGCTTATGATTCCTATGACCATTCCATCCTCAACCACCGGAAGTCCGCTTATCTCCTCCTGATCCATTATCTCATGGGCTTCCCTCAGGGTTGAATCAGGGGAGATGGTTATAACGTCCCTTATGGTAAGTTCCCCTGATCTTTTAACCTTCTTAACCTGTTCAACCTGGTCCCTTATGCTCATATTCCTGTGGATGACCCCGATACCCCCCTCCTGTGCCATGGCTGTGGCCATCTCGTACTCAGTGACCGTGTCCATGGCGGAGCTTATGATGGGTATCTTGAGTTCAATGTTCCTTGAGACCCTGCCGCCGGTTTCAACGTCCTTTGGTTCCACATATGATGCCTGGGGAAGAAGGAGGAAATCATCAAATGTGTAACCGGTTTCTGCTTCCTTTAATTTTTTCAGATACATGCTACCCTCCCACATAATTCAGAGGCTGTTTATAAGCTCCTTAAGTTCCCTTACAGCGTCCCTGTGAATCCTGCCTGTGTTACGGTCTCCGCCGACGCATGCAGCCCCCCTGATACCAACAACATCGCATCCAATCTCCTTCAGGGGCTTCAGGTGCTCCCTTCCAACCGAACCTGCAAGGGCTGATTTCAGGCCATGTTCAGATGCCATTGAAACGAATGATTCAAGTTTATCCATGTCCATGAAATCAAAGAGTGTTTTACCATCCTTAACTGCAGTGTCAAGCATTGCAAGGTCGGCTCCGGAGTCAGCCGCCACTCCTGGTATCTCCATGGGATCAACTGCACCGACACGGTGGGCGTCTGCATATCCTGCCGCAACGACTATCGCGTCTGATTCATCCTTCACGGTCCTCACAACGTTCTTCATGACATGCACCGCCTCATCATAGTTCCTTGTACCGTAAAGGCCCACCTTTATGTAGTCTGCCCCTGATACAAGGGCACCCATGGCTGCAAGTGAAACCGTCCCTGGCTTGTAGGGTACATCACCCAGGGTTGCGCTTACCAGCATGTTATCAGGGGTCATTTCACGGACCTCCCTTATCACCCATGGGAAGTTAGCCCCCAGGGAGCCCTCGGATGGGTTCTTAACATCAACTATGTCTGCACCGCCTTCTATGGCTTCAAATGCCTCTTCAGTGTTAATTGGACTTATCAATAGAAGCAATTCAATAACCTCCTGGTAAAAATTATGGAATGATATTCCCGAGAAACCATGACATGATAATTTTTATTTTATTTAATGGAGCACCCTTTTATATCTTTCTTTTCAGAGGGGTGAACCCCTTTTCCTGATCCTCTCAGCTATCTCCCTGTGGGCCCTCCTGCTTAATCCCTTCCTCTGACACTCGGCCCTCACCATCTCAACCAGATCGGCCGTTGGCAGTGACACCGGACATTTCTCGCTGCAGAGCCTGCAGAGGGTGCACATGTAGAGCCCTGACTCCACAGCACCCTCCCCATCATCAAGGTAACGCCTGAGCACGGCACCCCTACCTCCAAGGTATCCCCTGTACCCGAAGCGGTTCCCGACTGACCCGTAGACGGGACAGCTGACTATGCAGCTGCCGCAGCCAATGCAGAGGAGTGACTCGGCCGGTGCAGATGACCTCCCGTTATCGAGGGCTATTGCAACAACCCTGTCCGGGCCATACATTCCCCTTATGAGCATTTTTTCTATATCCGCAGTTTTGGATGGCCCTGAGATTACATTTATGTAGGATGGGACCCTGGTACCTGTTGCATAGACCGTTTCAAGTTTCACAACCGATACGGCATCCTCAAGGGTGGGTACCAGCCTGTCAATCCCGAAGACCATGATGTGGGTGTCCATCAGTGAGAGTCTTCCAATGTTCCCCTCGTTATGCACGATGACCGCTGACCCGTCATATGCCGCAACCGAGTTGGCTCCTGTGATACCGGTACTGCAGGATTCAAGCCGTCTGAGGACATCTGATTTAACCGCTGCCATTATCTCAAGGGGATCATCAGCCACATGGACCCCCATCTTCTCCCTTACAATCCCTGCTATTTCACCGGTGCTGAGGTGGAGGGCTGGTCCCACAGGGTGCGCGGGTCTGCTTTCCCCTGCCAGCTGCAGTATACGGTCCCCCAGGTCTGTTTCAACAACCTCCATCCCCCTATCCCTCAGGTGCCCTGAGAGTCCTATCTCTGAGAGTGCGTTTGATTTTGACTTTGCAACAGCATCCTCACCCGCCACGATCCCTGATATCAAGCTACATGCCTCATCAGCATCCGCTGCAAGGTGAAACTCAACACCATTTTCAGTGAAGGTCTTCCTGGCAGTCCTCAAGAGTTTATCCATATTCCTGACAGATTCCTCCCTGATTCTGGTGACCCTGTCCCTGAGTTCCTGGATTTCAGGTTCATCAAGGAGTTTGAGGCGTCTTTCATCAAGTTTCCTGAAGGACTTCTTCATCTGGATTATGCTGTCCTCATTCATTTCCATGCCTCCCCCTAAGGGCCCTTTCCATGAGTTCTGTTATGTCAAGGACCTCGACTGTGTCTGATTCAAGGTTGAGTCTGCAGAAGGGGCATGCCGTGCACAGTACATCCGCACCTGTCTCCTTGGCCTCCTTAAGGCGCTCAGAAGCCACCTTATCTGATATTTCCGGGTGGGCTGACCTCACACCTCCACCGGCACCGCAGCACCTTGAATCCGCCCCATGGTTCTCCATCTCAACAAGTTCAGCGAATTTACCTATAAGTTCCCTTGGGGCCGATGTCTCTCCTGTGTGCCTTGAGAGGTGGTAGGGGTCATGGTAGGTTACCCTGATGTTGATTTTATTCAGATCCAGTCTCCCCGATTCAATGAGTTCCAGGAGGAGCTGTGAGATATGCTTCACCCTTACAGTGTACCCCTCCCTGGCGTAGTCTGTCTTAATGGTCCTGTAACATCCGGCGCATGAGACAACAACTTCACTGTCGCCGAGCTTTGCTGCGGTATCATCCATCTGTCTCCGGGCCTCTTCAAGGAATCCTGTTCTAAGTAGAACAGAACCGCAGCATGTTTCATCATCAAGTACCCTGTAATCAACCCCGGCCTCCCTGAGGAGTGATTCTGTGGCATCCGAGATGCTTTTAAGTTTCTCCCTTGCAAGACATCCCCTGAAATAGATTAGCATTCCCATTCTCCTTCCATTCTACCTGTTAAACATTGATTTAATCTAGAACCACATGGCACCTCATCCACTCAAGCAAACATTCATCATGAACGGGGCACTGCACCTATTCATTCCCTTTATGGTGGGTGACCTCCATGAGGATTTCCTCAAGTTTTTCTCCTATGGCGTCTGCACTGTATCCACTGAAAACCTCAGCCCCCTCTGAGCTGAGTCTTGAGCGGAGCTTACTGTCTGAGAGCAGGAGTTTGAGTTTATCCCTGAGGTCCCTCCAGTCAGAGGGCCTGAAAAAGAGGCCTCCCCTTCCCTGACTTGCCTCCACCACGGGGGGTATCTCTGCAGCAAGGAAGGGTGTGCCGCAGCCCATGGCCTCAACAACCACTATCCCGAATCCCTCAACAACGCTCGGAAGGCAGAAGACCCATGACTCTGCAACAACCCTCAGGACATCCTCGTGTCTCTCAACAAATCCCAGGAACTCCACGTTCTCATCCGCACCCTCCTGGAGTGCAAGTTTCCTGAGGCTCTCCTCAAGGGGTCCTGTACCGATTATCCTGCACCTTATATCTGGGAATTCATCCCTGAGATCTGCAACCGCCCTTATAAGGTCCTGTATCCTCTTATACTCCACAAGCCTGGAGACGCAGGAGACCGAGGGGCCGGGTGTCCTTTCAACCTTCGGGGCCCTGAAGTCCACCATGTTGTGGACAGTTGACACCCTCTGCCAGGGGTACCTTTCAAGGACCTTCCCTGCCGTGTACCCTGACACCGTGATTATCCTGTCAAATCTTCTTGTGAGGGTGTACCTTTCAAGTACCTCACCCAGGATCCCGGATAATCCAATGTTCTTTATCCATTCACCGAGCCAGACGTCATGGTAGCGTGCAACCGCGGCGGCATTCCTCCTCTCTGCTATCCACCATGCGACGGGGTGGGTTATGAAGTTGTAGCCTATAACCACGTCAGGGTCCAGTTTAAGACCCCTCCTCAGGGCTGAAGCCATGAATCTGAGCCTCCCTGTGATGGAGCCCGCCTGGACGTATCTCCTTTCGGGTCCGCACACCATTACCTGCATGTTCCCTGCTGTGTAGTCCCCGGGGTTTTCAGGTGTTCTTGATGTCAGGACCGTGACCTCATGTTTCTCGGATAGCATCCTGGCCTCATTGTAGGCGCATGCCTCGGCCCCTCCCCTGATATCAAGGTCCTCGCCACCTGGAAAGTACTCTGTTACAATGCATATCCTCATCCAAACCACCTGAATAGATGGAGTTCCTGTATCTTGATGGAATATTCCCATTTACACTCTGGAGAGGATCAAGTATGCTCCCTGTCTTGATGGAATCCATCATCATCTGAACTAATCAAGTATGTATCCGTATCCACAGAACCCTTATCCATCCACTTCAAGGGGGAGCCGGCTCCGTCTGAAGGACAGGATTCCAGTGTGCCTCCAATCTGTGAACATTCAATCATCTCTCTTATCCCTCAGAGCTATCTCATGGACCAGTTCAGTTATCTCCTGCCTCAGGGCCTCTATCATAAGGTAAATTCTGAATAGAAGGTAGTATGATCCAAGTATACCTGCTATGAGGAGGAAGTCGAGTCCCCTTCCAATTCCAAGGAGATTGGCTATCTTCGTCGATGATGCAGGGTTCAGGGAGAAGAATATCATTGAGAACCAGAGGATCAGCCAGAGCAGAAGGCCCCCAGGTGATGTCCTGGCCTCCCTGAACCTTATAAGTGATATTATTATGCCAGCTATCCCTACAACTATTCCAATAACCTGATATATCATTTAAATCCTCCTGAAGAGATCCAGGACGAGCTTAAGGAGTATCCGGATCCCCACAGATGTGTTAGTACCCTTGGCTATGGTTTCAGGCGTGTATATCGTTTTTATGTTCACCTCTAACATTTTAAGGTTCTTCCTGCCTATTTCACCGATTATCTCAGAGGAGACACCGTAACCCACATTTCTTATATCAAGGAGGGATGCTGCCTTCCTGGTGAATGCCCTCAGCCCTGACTGTGAATCCGAGACCCTGCAGCCATAGAAGATGAGGGTGAGGATGTTCATGATGGCGTTACCCATCCTCCTTGATACCGGCATCTCACTGAAGTCCCTGCTGCCTATAACAACGTCTGCTCTGCCATCAAGAAGCGGCTCCAGAACACCACTGATGTCGTCGGGGTCGTGCTGTCCATCGGCATCAAATGTTACGATGTAGTCGGCCCCCTCAAGGAGAGCCGCCTTTATACCGGTCCTGAGGGCTGCTCCAAGCCCCACATTTATAATGTGAGTGTAGACCGACACCTCCCTGCTTCTGGAGGATATCCGCCCCAGTATCTCAGGTGTTGAGTCCCTTGAGCCATCATCAACCACAAGGACCCTGTAGCCCCTTTCAAGGAGGGATCCGACAACACCTTCAACCGTCTCCTCCTCATTGTATGCGGGTACAACAACCATTACCTTCCTGGCCACATCATCATCCATGGAATTCCCTTGAAGTAAGTTCATTTCATCTTCATTGCAACTGATGCCACCTTTCTTCCAAGATTACCTGCTGTTTCAAGGCCCTGGGCGTCCTTCTCCGTATCTCCCCTGGCTCCGCCGACACCTGTTCCGCCGTAGTGTGCGGTTGGGGCGGTATCACCCACCACAACCGCCTCGTGGATCAGGAAGAAGTTGTGGATGTCGTTGCATGCTGTCTCCTGTCCACCGTTCCTTGAACCCCCGACGGTGACCGCCCCTCCAACCTTGTCTGAGAGCCTGAAGCCACTCCTGAGGGGTCTTGTGCGGTCCATGAACATCTTTGTCTGGGCAGTAACCGAACCGAAGTATACAGGGCTTCCTATGATTATACCGTCTGCAGATGCAGCCCTTTCAATCACATCATTGAGGTCATCGTCAATGGCGCATTCACCGGTCTTCTTGCATGAATCACATGCCCTGCACGGGTTTATATCAAGTCCCGCAAGCCTTATAAGTTCAGTTTCAGCACCACAGTCTTCTGCAGCCCTTAGTGCCTCCCTTAGAAGTATCTCGGTGTTACCGTTTTTCCTCGGGCTTCCACAGATCCCTACAACCTTAACCATATTCATTACCTCCATAAGCTGATATTAGAGTGGACCCACGTCCGGTTTGCCCTCACGCATACCCATACCCGCCTGTCTGGTCATCTTCTCAGGTTTGAACAGCATCATGATGAGGTTCTGGGCATGCTCCCTTGCCCTGTTATCTGCAAGGGCCTTGAGCTCCTCGGGGTCCTCCTCCTCATCTTCATGTACAAAGACCTCAAGTATATGTCTGTTTGTCATGAGCTGTGCCTGTATAAGGCCTGTTGATGCTTCATGGGCGCATATCTTGTCCTTCTCTTCCGGTCCCGGCATCCCCAGGGCCATTACAATCTCACACCCCTCCTCCTCTATCAGTTTCTTGCATGCAACAGGAAGGTCCTTTATCCCGGGGACGGTCCTCCTTATTATCTTTATACCTGTCGTGTGCTTCTTAAGTTCATCGATTGCAGCGCCACCCATATCGTACCTTGCGAATGTGGTGTCACATATACCCACCCTTATCATGGTATCACCTCTCTACCTCAACCTTTCACGGAGCTTCCTCCGGGCCTCACCGATCGTGAGGGGATAGTCACCGAACTGGATGTCGTCCTCCTTCTGGAGTATCTCAATGAGGTGTGCTATCCGTGGGAGGCGGAGGTCCGCGCCCCTTACCGTCTCTATGTCCGAGAAGACACTGTGGGGTGTGCCCTCACTGATTATCTCACCATTACTTATTACATATACCCTGTCAGCATACAATGGTGTCATGTCAACGTCATGGGTTGATATTATTATGGTCATCCCTGCATCGTTGAGTTCATGGAGAAGTCTCAGTATCTGTGATGCCCCCGGGGGTCAAGGCCGGAGGTTGGCTCATCAAGGACCATTATCTCAGGTTCCATTGCAAGTATGCAGGCTATTGCAACCCTCTTCTTCTCACCGCCGCTGAGGTGGTGTGGGGGCCGGTCCTCATATCCGGCCATACCAACCCTCTCAAGGGATTCCCTGACCCTTCTTTCCACCTCATCCTCAGGGAGCCCCATGTTCAGGGGTCCGAAGGCAACGTCTTCAGCAACCCTTGGTGCGAATAACTGGTCATCAGGGTTCTGGAATACTATCCCCACCTTCTGACGGACCCTTGAAAGTCCTGATTTGCTGTAGTCGATCTCCTCACCATCCACCACCACCTTACCGGAGGTTGGTCTCAGTATCCCGTTGAAGTGAAGGAAAAGTGTTGATTTACCGGCGCCGTTGGGGCCAAGGAGGGCTATCATTTCCCCCTTCTCTGCATGGAAGTTTATTCCCCTGAGGGCCTCTGTGCCATCCGGATAGGTGTATGTGATGTCCACTGCCTCGATAATCCTCATGTTCACACCGTCATCATTGTTGGATTAACTATTGAGTTACTCTAATTTAAGTGTGCAGCACCATGGTGCATCAGAAGAAAAAGTTCAGAAGATGGTTAACCTTGAGGTTAAGATTACGCCAAGAACCAGGAGTCCGTCGAAGAGTAGAAGAAGGGCCAGTTCCCCTGGACTTGTGGATGTCTGTTTCCCCATGGAAGGGAGGTTTCCCTGGTAGCACCTTGACTCCATGGACCTGTAGAGTGCCTCGCCACGGAGCCATGACCTTATAAAGAGGTTCCCTGCAAGCAGCCCAAGGGACCTGTAGGAGTTCCTGATGCCGCTGTATCCGAGTCTGGTGTCCTGGGCATGGTATATTACAGACGCCTCCTCAAGGAATATGAATACTGACCTGTACATGAGGAGGGCTATCTCGGTGAATGCCCTGGGGACCCTTAGTCTTTCAAGTTCCTGGAAGATCTCATTGAGGGGTGTTGTGAGGGCAAGGAATGCGAGGCAGGTGAAACCCCCCATTATCCGTGAGAATACCAGTAAACCTGTGTTCAGACCATCACTGTAGACTTTAATACCCATCAGGCTCCAGACGGGGTTAACACCGAAGAATAAAGCCATGAGTATCAGTGTGAGCAGTCCGAAGCCTGCCGGGACTGCTGCGAATTTCAGGTAGTAAGCTGGAGGGATGTCTGCAAGTAGGAGGATGATGAGGGTCATGAGGACTGCGACAGTAAATGGGATCAGCGGAGTGGGTGATGCCAGGGATATTATCATGGTGATGAGGGCCAGGGCCATTTTAAAGGCTGGGCTGGTGTTTCTGAGTCCGTTGGTATGTGCATAGTAATCCACAGAGACGTTCATGTGCATGTCCCCATAAAATGTTTTATTCGGAGGCTCCGCGCCCCCTGTAGTATCCGAAAACGTACCCTATTATGAGTGCTCCGATGGCTGCCTGGACAGCGAAGAGGAGACTCTCTATCTCACCGCTTGGAGGTTCCCATATAGGTTCAAACCATGGTTCATAGCCTGTTTCGGCTATGGCGTCACCTGCACTGTCATCCGCACCTCCAAAGTAGCCCTCCTCCTCGCCAAGGCCGCTGTAGATTATGAGGGGGAGTACGCTTATTATAACAACAGCAAGGATCATCACTAAGTGTCTCTTCTCCATTTTTCAGGCCTCCTGTCCTGGTGATGGTTTCCCTATTAACTGGAGTTTCTCCATGATGTCGGGTTTGAGCTTAAGTATGTTCTCGAATATGACAACCGTCAGGAGTCCCTCTGCAACTGCCAGGGGGAGCTGTGTGTAGGCGAATATCACCATGAACTTCATCAGGGCCTCTGAGAAGCCAGGGATCGGGAATGCCATGGCCAGCTGAACCGAGGTTGTGACGTAGGTCATGATGTCCCCGAGGAACGCTGCGAGGAAAACAGCAACCGAGGATGAAAGGCCCTTACCTGCCAGCCTGTAGATGCCCCATGCAAACACTGGGCCGACGATACCCATTGAGAAGACGTTTGCCCCCAGGGTTGTGAGTCCGCCGTGGGCAAGGAGAACAGCCTGGAATATAAGTACGATGAGTGCCATTACAGATGTGACTGCGGGTCCAAAGAGCACCGCCCCGAGACCGTTACCCGTGGGGTGTGAGCAGCTCCCTGTTACCGATGGTAGTTTAAGGGATGATAGTACAAACATGAATGCACCGCTCACTGCAAGGAGTGGTTTTGCCTCTGGATTCTCATCCGAAATCCTGATTATCCTCATGATACCGTAGATTATAACCGGTGCTGAGATAAGATACCAGAAGAGGCACCACTGCCATGGTAGAAATCCTTCCATGATATGCAATTTATCACCTTCTTGAATCCTGTTAAAGTAAAATTTAATATCTCAGTATATAATATTTTCTATTAATTCTGATGTTAATTAAAGGTTTCTTGAGAGCCGGTGTCCCTGAAAGAAGGAACTCCCAGAGTAGTTAAAACACTTAATAGAGGGGACATCCAATAATTCACATCATGGATGTTAAAAACAGGATTATACTGGCAATGGACCTTATGGACCTTGATGAAGCACTGAGGGTCGCCGAGGATGTTTCAGGTTACATCAACACCATCAAGATCGGCTACCCCCTTGTCCTGTCAGAGGGTCCGGATGTAATGGGTGCCTTCAGGGAGAACTTTGACTGCAGGATAATAGCTGATTTTAAGGTTGCGGATATTCCAGAGACCAATGAGAAGATATGCGCTGCAACATTCAGGGCAGGGGCCGATGCAATCATAGTCCATGGATTCACGGGACCTGACAGCGTGACATCCTGCATGCAGGTTGCGGATGAAATGGGAGGGGATATCTTCCTCCTTACCGAGATGTCCCATCCAGGCGCCGAGATGTTCATACAGGGTGCCGCGGATGATATTGCAAGGATGGGGGTTGATCTGGGCATCAGAAACTTCGTGGGACCCTCAACAAGGATAAAACGTCTTTCAAGGCTGAGGGAGATAATAGGTGATGACTCCTTCCTGATATCTCCTGGTGTGGGTGCCCAGGGCGGTGACCCGGCAGAAACACTTGAATTCGCAGATGCCATAATCGTTGGAAGATCAATTTACCTTGCAGATAACCCTGAAGCCGCTGTTAAAGGGATAATAAAATCAATAAAGGGTTGAACATCCCCCATTTCCCAACCTGACCTTTTCCTTCATGAAGGGACCGCCCATAATGACAGAATGCCTTTATCTGCAGCTTCAAAAGTACCTGTTAAAGGAACCTAAGACCCTTTATGGATGCTGATCCTGCCTGCAAGTTCATAGGCTGCCTCAAAGAGCAGGAAGAATATAAATGTTTCGGGTCTGAAGCCCGTGCCCGCAGCCATCCCGCCCAGGGATAGAAGAGCAAGGATGGCTACCGCAATTTTAAGTGAAAATCTGTATCCAAAGAATATTCTGAAAAAGGATCCCCTGCTGTAGATTCTAGGGTTGTCGTTTCCATATTCATCGATGTATGCTGCTGCCGTGCACACGGCAAACCCTGGAAGCCAGAGACCTGGAAGACCGCCAGCTACAATAACCGAGATGAAGACCATCGCCGCGAGGATGTGGCTCGGACAGTCTATCTTGAGTGAGAGAAGAGTTCCCATGAATATCCCGAGGAACAGGGAGGCTGCGTCAGGGTCATTGAGTGCCAGGACCCCCACTGAAAGACCGCAGAGGCCCCCTGCCATTAGGCCCTGGAGTCGCTTCCCTGAAACATCCTCTGAGTCATCAGCGGTTTTCATCAGAAATCCTGAAACAGGATAGAGGATCCAGTACATACAATCACATCATAATTCTGCACGGGAGAGGGCCCCTGTAAGTATCAGAGGGAAGAGTGCCGTTGCATCACCTATCACGGTTACAAGGTTTGATCCTGCCCTGGCCTTTGCCCATGACTTTGCCTCCTCAAGGGGGGCCCCGCTGAGGCTTCCTGTTTCACTCCGGTCCATGGTTATCTGGACCGCGGCATCAACACCGCCCCTCAGGATGGTGGATGCCAGGGTGTAGTGCTTTGGGAGGCCCCCGCCAAGTATAACCGCACCTATCCTCTCTGAGCTGAAGACAAGGTCTGAGAGGCTGTGCATGTCCCTGACAGCGTCAAGGCACACCCTGTTATCCTGGGTGTACATCCAGAGCTGAAGTCCCAGCATGCTGTCAATGAGTCCCGGGGCATAGACAGGGACCCCCCTCTGATGGGCTGTTGCTATTATCGATTCATCATCGGATATGTAACCCCCGATTTCATGTAGCAGTTCCTGGATGGAGAGGTGGGGCTTTGAGCTGAATATACATGAGAATATTTCCTGTATATTTGATTCAAAGACTTCAAAGTCCTCTGACCTTGTATATACATCACCTATACGTCCTATTCCCTCTTCATGGAGCCTTTCATCATCAAAACCGCGGCCCCTGTAGTGTGCACCCCCGAAGGCCTCCAGGAGGTCATGAGTTATGTTGGCCCCGCTTGTGATGAGGGCGCTGATTATGCCCTGATCTATCATGTCCCTTATGATGCTCCTCATACCTCCAGGGACAAGGGGTCCTGCGACGCTCATGAATATGGCCATTTCATCGTCAAGGATCATCCTCTCAAGCAGCCGGGTTGCCCTGTAGACCCTGCCAGCGCCCAGGACACCTGAACGGCCCATCTCCGCTATAAGGTCAGTTATCTTCATTTCTGGTGTAATCTTCATGTGATTAACCTTCAAAATAAACACTCCTCAATTATATGATGGAATAAGCAGAATTCATGGGGCCTGAACTATCATCAGCCCCGTCATAGGATATGGTTTTAGGGTTTATAAACCTTGTATCAGATCCCTGAAAAATCAGTCAAGTCCTGCAATACTATCCAGGATGTCTGTGCGTGTTATGATTCCTGCAGGTCTCCCCTCCTTATCAGTGACAATAAGGCGGCCGATTTTATGCTTGTTCATGACCTCTATTGCATCGGATATCATCATCTCGGGTTCCACGGTTATAATGTTCTTTGACATTATCTCGGATACCTTCAGTTCCTCTTTATCCTCTGCTATGGATGATGTTATATCACTGAGGGTGACTATACCCATAACCCGGCCTTCCTCAACTATCGGCGCCCCCTCTATTCCAAGGGATGAGAGTTTTGCTGCGGCCTCCTTTACCGTCATGTCAGGGTCAAGGGTTATAAGGTCCTCTGTTGCAACTTCCTTGACTGTCCTTTTGGGTATGCTCCTTATTGCGGTGGTGTCAAGGAGTATTATGTTGTCCATGTCATCCCTTCCAACCACGACGCCGTCAACAACGAGTTTGTTGACTGGTGTGGGGCCTATCCTTACCCTGTCACCGAGATCAAGTTTTCTTATGCTCCCCACCAGTTTTATGGCGGCCTCGCATTCACCGGGATCAGGTATGCTGGTGAACTCTATCTTTGCCACAGAAAGATCATCTATCCTCTCACCACCCCTGTATATCGGTACGGCTGTTTCCCTGCCTGTAGATGAGATGTTGAGGTGATGGTAGGCCTTTATGGTGGGTTTGTATCCGCCCCTGGGCCCTGGAACCCCCTTTACCAGTCCAAGGCTGCGCAGGGACTGCATCTGATTTCTTATTGTCCCTGGGTTGCGGTTCATTATCGCGGCTATCTCCTCCCCCTTTATGGACTTTCCGCCTGAGTTCCTGTAGAGGTTGATGAGTGTCTGGAGTATCTCCTTCTGAACAGAGGTAAGCATTCTAACACCTGAATCTATTATGAATAATAATTATAATTTATTATTAATATGTTTTTTTATCATAGACACCTGATTCTGATAATCTGTTAATCTTCATCAAGTTTTTTGTCCCTCCTGAAGTATATGCAGTGAGAAGGGTTTCCCGGACCCCTTGGATGCCTGCAGTACATCTTAACCTCCATGGTATCCTCAAGAACAGCCTCACATCGATAAACACATTCCGGACATTCACTGGTCGTTGATATTATTCTGTATCCTTCCATTGACTTCATAATGATCCTCTTAAGAAAGATAACCATTTTATTTACATTCCATCCTAATATATATTGGGGGTGTACTGTTGGCTGATAATCTAAAAATCCGGGGCACGATAAATTGGGGGAATGCAGGTGTCTATCAGGAAAAAACAGGAAAGTATAGCATCAATGGTCTACAGTGACCTTAAGGAAAAAGGTCTGGCCAGGGAGGAGGATAAAGAAATCTGCATGCAGGACATAAGGTACCATCTCCAGTATCTTGACGAGGCCGTTAAAAATTCAAGTCCCGCACTCTTCAATGACTATGTGCTCTGGGCTGATATACTTCTATCAAACCTTGGACTCCCAGAAGAATGCCTGAAAGGCTCCCTGCAGAGCATCAGGAATGCAATACTGGCCCTTGATCCTGAATCCGCAGAACCCGCATCGGAATATATTGAAGAATCCCTTAAAATCCTTGAAATGGAGCGCTTGTCAGAGAGTTGCATTACCGAGCAGCCCCTGAAGGAACTTGCAGAGAAGTACCTTGAACTTGTCCTCAGCACAGAGGCGGGGAAAGCCAGAGAGCTCATACTTTCATCCCT
The DNA here is from genome assembly GCF_009914355.1 of Methanothermobacter sp. THM-1. Lineage (NCBI taxonomy): Archaea > Methanobacteriati > Methanobacteriota > Methanobacteria > Methanobacteriales > Methanobacteriaceae > Methanothermobacter > Methanothermobacter sp. THM-1. The sequence goes on along the minus strand of NZ_CP044013.1, from coordinate 461,313 downwards.
TGATTCCGGTGTGAAGGTCCATGACATCTACCGCTATGTTTTTGAACCGGTACAGCATGAGATCGGAAGGCTCTGGCAGATAAATCATATCTCGGTTGCCCATGAACACTACTGTACATCTGTGACACAGATGATCATGTCAGAACTCTACCCATATATCTACAGGGCTTCCGAGAGGAAAGACCTGAAGCTTCTTGCCACCTGTGTAAACAATGAGCTTCATGAAATTGGAATAAGGATGGTTAGTGACTTCTTTGAGATGAATGGCTGGGACTCTGTTTATCTTGGATCAAACACGCCCCCCAATGACATAACGGGGATGGTAAGTGAAACAGAACCTGAAGTCCTGGCAATTTCCGCAACAATGACATTCAACATAGGCCATGTGAAGGAAATAATAGATAAGGTAAGGGAACTTGATCCGGAACCGGCTGTAATGGTAGGAGGCTATCCCTTCAACATCGACACTTCCCTCTGGAAAAAGGTTGGTGCCGATATGCATGCAGTTAACGCATCAGGAGCAGTGAAGGTGGCTGAGGAGTTCCTAGAAGTCGGATGAGATTCCAGGTTCAGAAAAAATGGTTAAAACGGGTGCTCTAATCACGAGACCCCTTAAACCCTTGGTTATGCTATGCGCCGGTTAAAAAAAAGGTGAGATCTATGGTAGATGTTAAAGGACTTTTCCTGATCATGGACCATGGCGGCATCATTGAGAAAATTGTAAACTATGGGGTAAATATTCCGCTGCAAAGGGGCTCTTTTCTTAATATACTTGACACTGCATGTCATGAAAAGGCCTCAAGATTTATAAATGAGATCAGAAATAAAAAAGCGGCCTATGACTGGGAAATGAACTTGAAAAACCTTGAAATGTATCATTTTTCCGGTTTCAGTGACGGAGAAAGGATTTATGTTGCTGGTTCGCCTGAAAGGGAGGGTATGATAAAGATATACCGTGCAGTTGAGATTGATGCGCCGTGGAGGGGTGGTTTAACGCCCTCAAAAAAGGCAGATGTCAATATTGAACTTTTCAATGAACTCACAAGACTGAACAATGAGCTTTCAGCAGCACGAAGAGAACTCTTAAAGAAGAATACTGAACTTGAAAGGACCCTTAAAGAAAAGGAAATGCTTCTGAGGGAAATAAATCACAGGGTCAAGAACAACCTCATGATCATATCAAGCCTCCTGAACCTGCAGTCAAGGTATGTGAAGGATCTTGATGATCTCATGCTCTTCAAGGAGGCCCAGGCAAAGGCCAGATCCATGGCCCTCCTCCATGAGAGACTCTACCGTTCAGGAAAACATAAGAGAGTTGAATTCGGAGAGTACCTCCGGGGACTTTTAAAGGACCTCTATTACAGCTTCACTCATGAAAAGAAGCTTAAGCTTGAAACTCATATAGATGATGCTGAACTTGATATAAACACCGTTGTTCCGCTGGTCCTTATATTGAATGAACTATTCACAAATGCTGTGAAACATGCTTTTCCAGGTGAATCTGAGGGAACGGTGAGCGTATCATTTAAGAGGATGAATGGAACCTACAGGCTTGAATTTAAGGATGATGGTGTTGGGCTGCCGGAAGGTTTTGACTGGGAGACCTCATCGACAATGGGGATGCGGATCATAAAGAGCCTCGCAGAACAGTTAAACGCTAATTTAAACGTTAAATCTGATAACGGGACCTGCTTCTCCATTGAATTCAGGGACTGGAAATGTTGAGTATCTTCCACGTTCAGGAGCCGCATGAAAAATAAATTAATATGAAATCATAATCTTTAGAAGATAACCCTGAAGGAACAGTTAACATGGTTGGAAGCGTTTATATAATCGCGGTCCGTGCATTGATTGAGGACAGTGAAGGGAGGATTCTCCTTATAAAAAGATCATCAAACTCCAAGACAAACCCCTCAACATGGGAACTGCCTGGAGGTAAGGTGGGTGCGGGTGAATCCATTGAGGAGGCCCTTAAAAGGGAGGTGAAGGAGGAGACAGGCCTTGAAATTACTCCCCACCAGGTTGTGGGTGTTGCTGAGCAGAAGTTCCCGGTTATAAATGCTATACACATCATAATGAGGTGCGGTGCCGGTGGAGAGGTGGAACTGAGCCATGAACATGAGGGCTTTGCATGGGTTGAGCCGGGGGACATTGGCAGTTATCAGCTGGCAGACTGGCTCAAAGATTTTATGGAGAAGAACCTGAATCAAGGAACTGTTGAAGAGGATTCAGGGCTTAAAAGAATTATTGGTTTGATGAAGGGGTTCAGGAGGTGACTCAGTCAAGGGAAACCTTCCTGACCTCTATTTTGCAGGTGCCTCCGGCACAGTACTCAAAGACGTATCCACAGTTACTGCACTTTATGGCGCCTACGATTTCCTGGTCCTCAGGTATCCCTGCTTCTTTAAGCTTCTCCTTTTTCTGCGGGTATTTAACTGTTGAAACATCCTTATCCACAGCTCCGCACTCAGGGCATGGTTTCTTCAGATCCTCGACCCTCATAACATCACCTGTTCGTATTCTATAAAACAATATGTACCTTCCATCATATAAAGGTTCACATACAGATAACACTACGGTGATAGATATGGAAGTCCTTGAAGCCATAAAGACAAGACGCAGCATAAGGAAGTACCAGGAAAGGGATGTGCCCGATGAACTCCTGCAAAGGGTCCTTGAGGCTGGGATGTGTGGACCATCAGCAGTGGACCAGCGGCCCTGGCACTTCCTGGTGGTAAGGGATAAGGAGATGCTCAGGAAGATCCCGGAGGTGCACCCCTACGGTGCAATGGTGAAGGACGCACCGGTTGCAATAATAGTATGCTGCGATACAAGGCTTGAAAGGTTCCCTGGTTTCTGGGTACAGGACTGCTCAATCGCATCACAGAACATCCTCCTTGCAGCCCACTCCCTGGGACTTGGAGCAGTATGGACAGGAGTATACCCCCTTGAGGACCGTGTTGAGGGTATAAGGAAGCTCTTCGGGATACCGGACCATGTCATCCCCTTCTCAGTAATACCCATCGGATACCCTGCAGAAGACCCGGGTAAAAGGGACCTCTTCGACCCCGACAGAATACACCATGAAAAATGGTAGTTAAACTCCAAGCTTTAGATGATCATGGAATATGATAGATAAAGAAACCTCAAATGACCCATAATGGTATCTGATATCTGCACAGATTCAGTGGTCGGCAGGTTAAAAAGGGACCGCAAGAGATTTGAAAAAGAAGTAGGATAATTCAGCACATCAGGTGAAATTATGAAGAAGATAATTCTAGGATTGCCAAAGGGTAGTTTGAATAATGTTAACAGGGGTAACACCTACAGGCTCTTCACAGACGCCGGCTATGAAGTTAAGGGATATGAGCCCGGCCGTGAGGAGAACGAGATTGAGATAACAAATGACCCCGAGATAAAGGCCTATCTTACAAGGCCCCAGAGCGCCCCCGTTGAACTGAACCGCGGGATGCTTGATATTGCAATAATAGGAGAGGACTGGGTCCGGGAAGAGTCCATAAACAGTGGTGATGAAAGCATAAAAAAGATAGGTGACCTTGACTATGGCCAGACAAGGCTCATAGTTGCCGTGCCCATGGACGACCCCTACAGTTCCCTCGAGGATTTCTTCCTGGAAAACAGGGAACGTGAAACCCCGATACTCTGCTTCACAGAGTACCCCAACCTGACAAGGGACTTCTTCATGAAGAACCCCGGCTACAGGGAGGTCTTCGGTGACAGCATCCCCGTGGTTCAGATAAGGGGACTCCGGGACGGTGACAATGAGATGGTCCAGATAATAAACTCAGACGGTGCAACCGAGGTCTACATCGCCAAGGGCGCCGACCTCATAGTGGACAACACCCAGACAGGCAGCAGCCTACGAAAGGCGGGTCTCAAGATAATAGACACCATAATGGAGTCAAGCGCAGGCCTGTATGCTGGTCCATCATGCACCGGTGAAAAACTGGAGAAAGCCAAGATGATATTCAAGCAGCTCTACGGGGCGACCAAAGCCCGGAAGTACTTTGATGTTAAGTTCAACATAGCAAACCACAGGGCCGGTGATGTGGCTGAATTCCTTGTATCTAAGGGTTACTGTTCAGACGAACCAACAGTTGTAAGTGGCAGTGAATTCTCACAGATAAACGTCCTCATAGAAAAGAACAGATTTCCTGAGATGCTCGAAGAGATAAAGGGATTCGGTGCATCGGCCATAGTCAGGGAAAACGTGAAACAGTACATAGAATAGTTAAATATGGGGTGTGGATGTGCTGAACTTACAGATCCCCACCCTCAATTGAAAATTTTTCATTAAAAGGTGTATAAAATAAAAAATTTGCTCTGAAGCCCTCTCTTTTTTGAGGATGCTGTTGAGTGACCTCAGCAGTTCAAGGTCCTCCTCAGAGTCTAAACTTGCTGTCTTGTTCTTGCTCCCACAGTGGGGACATATCTCGTTTCCATCAATCCATGGTTCACCACATATCATGCACTTCTGTTCTATCTCAGGAACCAAATTATCACCATTCCAGTAGATCAGAAAAAAATCTGGACTTAAATGTAGACCCTCATCTTATATAACATTTTCTGAAAAACTATTTTAGAATTATGAAAGATAATATCAGTTCAGCTGATAGCTTGCAGCTGAACAAAATTTTTCTTCTTGCAGCTGGTATATTAATTTTTTCAGTGGCGATAGGTGATGTCAGCGCAACGGAGATATTCCTCACCTCAGACTGCATATCCTGTAATAAAACATGTGACGTTGAAAGCCTCAACATCATAGCTGAATCCATAGAAAAACAGAGCGAGCACACTGTCAAGGTGGACCCCCTCGCCCCGAAGCCTGGTGAATGGGGAAGAGCCGTGTCCAGTGCACCTGATAATGGCGTGGCGATTTATCTTGCAGCCTCCTGTCCAGGGGCAATGATGGAGGTTGCTAAGCTTGCCAGCGTATCCTCAAAGGGCGTCATATTCATCAATACAGCAGCCTCGACCTTAAAAAAACCCTTTCATTAGAGGGCATGGGATGATAACTTCTCAAACAAGTACTTTGCAGGTATAAAGGACCCCTACAGGTTCCTTACATCTGCAGGTGTGATGATAATACAGCCCAATGTTGACTGTCCTCATGGGTCCTGGGAGGATAAGTGCCGGTTCATAGCATCTGAGATAATCAGGATACTCTACGAGAAGCCTGCAATTACATCATGCAATGGAAGGTTCTATAACACCCAGCTGATAGCATACCACAGCGTTGACCCTGCAAGGATGGCTGTGGTGGCTGATGGATATACAGGACAATCCGTTCCGGAAGAAACTGAAGAGTAGTTACTATGGCTACAGCCCCCATAAATTCCTCCTCATGGTCACAGAATATATGAACGGACCCATAAGGCCCCTGAATGTTAAAGGACCCCTTAACCCCCGTGTAAAAACCACCTTCAGGGGGTTACATCTCAAGAAAGGAATACCGAAGCATTGCAAGAAACATTAACAGTTACATGAGGAGGTATCTCAGGGCCCCCCCGCTACATAAAGCTCGGTGAAAAGGTAATGGGCTACAGGACGCTCCTCAAGATGTACTCTGGGATTGTAAAAACCCACACGTCCCATAAGAGGATGCAGCTCCCATCTTCAGTAAAAATCCAAATTCTTTATTTTCATTTTTTTAGACTGCTGAATCCCATGAGACACTATCTCCCCAAGGAAAAAATCCATTTCATGTTATACCCTGCCAACAGGGGCCATGTAGATGGCAAACTCGTCATCACCGTCAACGCCAAGGACCTCATCAAGGTACTCCTGGTCATAGGCTCCAACAGCACATGTACCCACCCCTATGGCCTCACATGCAAGGTAGAGGTTCTGGCAGACGTGACCCGCGTCCATGAGTATCACCCTGTGGGCTGCAAGGCCATACCTCCACTCCATCCGGTAGGGTACGGTGGTCCATATGAATGTGACAGCAGATTCACCCGTGAACCTCTGATGGAAGGAAGCCTCAATTATCCTCTCTGAGAGCCCTTCATCACGGTATTCAACCATCAACCTGTGTGTTGATGGGATGTACCTGTAAAGTCCCTGATCCAGTCCATCAACATTGAAGACTGCAAGGTAGGTTTCGAAGGTGTGTCTGCATCCCGCAGAAGGCACGTTCCTGAAGGCCGTGTTACCGGATACCATCCTTATCCCCTGTGTTGCCCATAGAAGGAATGAGAGTTCCTCAAGGGATACTGGGGCGTCCCTGTAGCTTCTTCTGCTCATCCTGTTCCTTATGCAGCTTACGATGTTAACGTCAATGACCTCGGCCCAGTCACGGACCGGGAGATCGATAAGCTCTGCATCGGATGGCACCGGTTTTTCAAATGGTGGTGCCTCAACACCCATGCTCTGTGGCGTCCTTGAGAAATCTATTCTTTTCCTTATACTGTCCTTGAGGAAGTAGCGGTTCCTTTCAATTTCATTCAAGTCAAGTCACCTCCAGTCAACATGCAGGGACTCTCAAATTGATCCATGTCTGACTAAACCTTTACAAGGATCTCATTTTTCCTCATAAACCCTGGTACAGCAGGGTGGTTGTACTGCGCCACTATGAATCTTGACCCTGGCTCAATGGAATTTTTCCTGAGCCACTCCCTGAGTTCAGCTATCTTCTCCCGTGCCATCCTGCTGTTAACCCTGCCTGAAAACCTGTAGGCTGCCATGCGCTGATTCCTCTCCTCCCTGAAGCTTATACGATCATCCACCGGTTCCGGGAGTGTTTCAAGGGTATATTTTGATGGCATGGTAAATGATATCCTGTAGGTGCCCTCCTCCACATCATCAGGGACCTCCTCTGTAACAGGGACTGCCATGGGTATCCTCTCAGAGGAGCCCCTCTCAACAATGGTCACCGGTGATGTCATAGGGAGTTCCTCCTTCCTCCTGTTGTTCCCGAATATGTAATCTGCAAGTATTGAAAAACCCTTCAGCAGGGCATCCCTGAAATCCCCCTCAACATCAACCTGGGCCAGTATGTATCCAGGGTAGAGTCTTACTTCAAATTCTCCATCCTTCACTTCAACATGATAATCCGGACTCTCGGTCAAGATACAGCCCCCCATTATGATATTTTATATATCCCTCCCCATATATCTAGTTACATGATGTGGATAGTGCATGCATACTGTGATCTCTGCATGGCAAAACACCCTACCATATGGGTGACAGGATAGAGGAGTGTCCATGTGGAGGCGGTTACGTTGTTGAGGAGATAATAGAGGTCTGAAAATGAATTTAGAGGAAATTCTGGCAGAATGTCCTGTCTGCGGGTGCCGGGACAAGGTTGTTAAGAGGAGATTCATGGATGAACATAAATCCAGGACATCCATGAAGGAGATCGTCTGTGAAAAGTGCGGCCATGTCTTTGAGACTGCAGATTAGGTGATCCCATGGCGTTTCATGTTATGATCATCCCATCCATGAACTGCCCCTCCGACTGCAGTTACTGCTGGGGCGTGGACCGTGACTCAAAGGTCATGGACATTGAAACCATAAGGGATACCGTTGAATGGCTCCGTGGATTCAGGGATGAACCTGCAACCTTCACCTTCCATGGAGGGGAACCCCTCCTTGCAGGTTACGATTTCTACCGTGAGGCCCTCAGGCTCATATCAGAGGAGCTCTCATTTCTAAGACCTGCCTTCGCCATACAGACGAACCTCTGGCTCATGACAGATGAACTGGCAGAACTCTTTGCAGAGTACAGCATACCCATAGGTTCAAGTCTTGACGGACCTGAAGAGCTCAACGACTTCCAGAGGGGTGAAGGATACTTTAAGAAGACCATGAGGGGCTATGAAATAGCAAAGAGGCACGGCCTGAAGGTCAGCTTCATAAGCACATTCACATCCTATTCAATAAAGAGGAAGGAGGAGGTCTTCAACTTCTTCCTTGAGAACCGGATGAACATGAAGCTCCACCCGGCCCTCCCCTCCCTTAAAAGTGAGGATCCTGAGGAGTGGGCTATAGGTGCAGAGGAGTACGGTGAACTTCTCCTCTACCTCCTTGATGAGTACCTTGAACACTTCCATGAGATTGAGATACAGAACATTGACCATTTTGCCAAGAGTTCCTTCTTAAGGCGCGGAGTCGTATGCACCCATGCAGACTGCATCGGCAACACCTTCGCGGTGGACCCATACGGCGACATATACCCCTGCTACCGCTTTGTTGGGATGAAGGAGTACATAATGGGTAACGTGTCTGACAGGCCCTCCATGGAGGAACTGGAGGAAAGTGAAGCCCTTAAATCCCTTTATCAATGGAGGGGGCTTGTTGATGAGGAATGCGGGGACTGCGAGTTCTACAGGTTCTGTCTTGGCGGCTGCCCCTACAATGCCGTGACCATAGAGGACGGGAGGATGAGGATTGATGGTGTTGACCACCAGTGCGAGGCCTAGAGGATGATCTTCACCGAAATCAACAGGAGGGCTAACCGGGAATTTCTTGAGTCAGGGATCCTTGGAGGAGAGAAAAAGAAGAGAGGACATGGGGTCCTCGATATAATGATGAAATAAGGGTCTTAAAATCAAAAAAAAAGGAAGCCCTTGATATGAGGCATTCCCTTAAAACAGTTTTCAGTTTTTGGTCTCACCTCGGCCATAATAACAACCCTTGGCCTTATGGTTGGACTGCACTCAGGAACCCATTCAAGACTTGCGGTTATCGGAGGGGTTCTGACGGTAGCAGTAGCGGATGCCTTCTCAGATGCCCTTGGAATACACATTGCTGAGGAGGCCGAGGATAAACATACACACCTGGAGGTCTGGGAGTCCACCATCGCAACCTTTGTAACAAAGTTCTTCTTTGCAATCAACCTTCATTATCCCTGTCCTTCTCCTGGCCCTTCATGCTGCCATTATTGTATCTGTAATCTGGGGATTGGTCCTTCTGGGTGTTCTAAGTGTTCATATTGCCCGTTCGCAGAACGCCCCTGTGATCCGGGTCCTTGGTGAGCACCTGGTAATGGCCATCATCCTGATAATAATAACACATTACACAGGAGACTGGATCTCCTCAACCTTCGGTTGATTATAAATTAAAAAGGGACTATATGAACCAAGAATAACTCAAAAGCTAGAAGTATCCGATAGAGTTCATTATCTCCCTGTATGACAGGCCGCATGCCATGTCCAGGGCATCGCTGATGTATCTGTCATCACCCTCAAGGACCCATTTCCTCCAGAGAATGGCTGCCTCTTCATGAGTTTCGCCCTCGGTGTAAGCCATTCCTGGTTTGATCATCATCGCCCTCAGTTCATAGAGGGTGTGGAAGTAGCGACTGGACCCGCCTGATGTGTGGGGACCGCATACGCCATCGGATATGTAGTGGCTTGCAACACCAAAACAGTAGCTGGCATACCTGTAGTTGCCTGACTCGTAACTGATTTTTCCCTGGTTTAACCAGAAACTGGCCTTCTGGGTAGTGTAGGGATAGGTGTGGTATTTAAAATCAAAGAATACTGTGTCGGGGTCATCTGCACCGTTCTTCATCTCATCAAGGCTGAGCTTTGACCTTACATCTTCAGGCATTGCATGGTAGACGCTCTCTGCGATTTCATGGTGATTTTTTATGGACCATGCATGTGCACCCTGAATCTGGGACGCTGCAAGAATAAGGACTGCGGCTAGAATGATGAATCTCATCTTAACCTCAGTGAATTTAATAAAAATTATTTTAAAAAGAGTTGGCTCTTCGGTTATATAAATCTATGTGTGATAATACGTTCCAGGTCTTAACAGTTATACTGAATGTCTTCTTTCCACGGCGAAAGTTGAAAAAATACGTTCATGTTACTGGAGTTATATGAATCCATGTGCACATACATCATAAAATACGTTCAAGTTTCATGTTACCGTTGCATCTGTAGACCTCTGCGGCAACTCCAAAGGCCTCTATACGTGTCCTTACTGAATCAACTGACCTCTGGGGGGCTATGATCCAGAATCTTTTTCCATCGGTGCTTGCGAATCTTTTCCATTTTCTCATATCAGGATCATCAGTCAGGATCTCAACTATTATCTCATCAGCACCATTTAATGCGTGGACATCAGGCATGAACCCCTTAAGGGTTCTTGGCCTTATTTTCTTCTTGCCGTTATTTATCTTCACATCGTATCCCCTGCTCCTGAGGTGTTCTGTAACTGTTCCTAAAATATTAAGGTATTCTGAATCCATCTTATTGTAGTTTAAAGGTTTTTTAAACATTTCAGGCCCCTTAAGTCTTTTTCCGGTTTCAGTTTTATTATACTTTAAAGGTTTTTTAAACATTTCAGGCCCCTTAAGTTTTTTCAGACAGAATCCTGAAGAATTCTTTCTGAACATTGTATATAGTATTGTCGAAGGTTGTATAAATACTTATAGGGTTCTGGGTTTATGATACAAAAACTATATATGTATCCAGATTATAGTAAATATTGGTGATTTTGATGGGTGTGCTTGATGATGAAACCATTAAGATGAGGTACATTGAACTTGTCAGGAAGGGGATAATCGAAGGGGATGAATGCGCCTCCTATGCAAACAAGGAGGATTTGAAGCCGTGCATGAAGCGAAAGGTGGCTGAATTCGATGACTTCTTTGTACCCGGCACCGTCCTTATAAGTGAAAAGGCATCCTACAGGCTAAGGGTCGGGTACCCTATGGAATGAACCCTTCATTTTTAACTTAATCCCCCAGCATTAAATTCTTTTTTACCTGGAAAAATCGCACTCCAGAGGTTATGAAAGCTCTGGAATCCTTTAATAACTGCAGTAACCGGACAGAAAACCTCTAATCATATGCTGGCAGGCATTCTTTCACTCCCCTGGAAGTGTTCATATTATTACAAGTTTACCTGCATCCGTAATGAAATACCTGTCAAACATCTCTGACTGCTTTACAAGTCCCATCTCAATTAGCCCCGCAAGGTGTTTGTAGACCATTGCCCTTGAAATTCCAACTTCCCTTGATATCAGGACCGCATTCAGGCTTTCATTTTCAAGGGCCTCAAGTATCCTAAGTTTAGTATCAGATATATCGAGCTTCAGGGGCGGCATTCTCACTGCAGAGTCAGCAAAGCATGTGTAAACAGCGTCGACACATTCCCTGTAGCCTATAAACGAAAGGATGCTACCGAGACCGCTTCCATCAGCCGCCACATAAACCTCCCCATGTTTTTTAGCGCCCCTGATAACTTCAGAAATCTTTTTAGCCGCTTTAACAGGGTTCTGTGTGCCAATTACAATCACACCTCCCTTTATGAACTTCTCAAGGCATGAATCATTGAAATTTTCAGACTGGACAGATATCAGGCCATCGATCTGGGTCTTCATTGCAGCATCAAAGAGGCACCTTCCCCGCAGGTTACTTACAAGGGTCTTCATTATAACCACCATAGACTATTCTCATTATAATGTATAATATTCTCTTTATCATATTTATCCTTATACCCCATGTTTTCAGAAATGGGAATCCTTAAATTATGATGATTTGAAGATGTTTCATTAAAGAGCAAAAATAACAGGGGATGTTAGATGACTGTTCAGGAATTGAAAATTGCCGGTGATGACCTATCAACAAGGGACATCAACAGAAAGATAAAGGAAGCCCTCAACGAGAACATAAGACGGTTCAGCATAGAGAGCAACGCTGAGCTTGATTCCATCGTTGTGGGCATAAGGGAGGAAGCAGAATTCATCCTCAATGGAAGGTTCGGTGACTTCGTGGGAGCCCTCAACCACGGTCCAAGGATAGAGATCCACGGGAAAACCGGTATACGTTGGTAACAACATGACCTCCGGTGAAATAGTGGTCCATGGAAACGCCGATGACGGTGTTGGCTTCGGTACCTACAATGGAACAATAGTGGTCCATGGAAACGCCGATGACGGTGTTGGCTTCGGTACCTACAATGGAACAATAGTGGTCCATGGAGACGCCGGAGACGGCATCGGTCAGCTAAACAAGGGTGGTGTGATAATCATCGAAGGTGACATAGGAGACCTTGCAGGCCTCTACATGCTGAGCGGGGACCTTATAATAACAGGTGACGCCGGTAAAGACCTTGGTGACTGGATAATCGGCGGGAACATATACGTGGCCGGAGACTTTGAAACAGGGACAAATGCAAAGGTTGTTGAACCTGAAAAGGAGGACGTTGATAAACTTTCAGCACTCTTCAATCAGTATTCCGTGGATGCCTCACCAGAAGAATTCAAAAAGATACAGAGAAAGGAGATACGTCCCTTCTATGGATAGGTGGTTTAAATGGTGCAGATACTCTTAACAGAACCTGAAAAATGTGATGGATGTAACGAGTGCATAGAAGCCTGTGAAAAGGTCCTTGGAAAGAGCGCCCTGTTCCTGAACAAGATGGACAGCGGATACCATGCAATTGTCTGCCAGCAGTGCATTGACCCATCCTGTGCAAGGGGCTGCTTCAGGGACGCCATAAAGAGGGAAAACGGCACCGTGAGTATTGACCAGGAATCCTGTGTTGGCTGCAAGCTATGCATGCTCATGTGTCCAATTGGAGCGATAACCTACACAGAGGATGGTATGGTTAAGTGTGACCAGCAGTGCATCCAGAACCCCGGCGACACCCCTGCATGTGTGGCTGCATGTGAAAAGGGCTGCCTTGAAGCCATGGACGTCATGGACTATGTGAGCGACATCCAGAGGGGCTTTGAAGTTAAAACACCGGGTTCCAGTTCAATCACACCATCATCACCATCATCAGACCTTGCAGCTGCAACACAGGGCCTCTGTGTGTTCTGCGGGACCTGTGAAATCGTATGCCCAACAGACGCCATAGAAATCGTTGATAACAGTCCTAAGATAGATAAGACAAGGTGTATAATGTGCGGATCATGCCTTGCTGCCTGTCCGGTACTCCTGCCCACAGGGGCCGGAAGTATCTGGGACCCCAGGACAATCGCGGATATCAGGTACACATCCAAGGCAGGAAAGTACGTCCTGAGGGGTTTCGGTACCGAGAGGAGGCTCCCTAACTTTGATAACATCATTATCCTCCCAGCACAGGCATCAATCCCACCGGTGGACAAGTACAGGGAACCATGTAACACCAGCGTCGTCCTGGGTGACAGGTATGCCGAGGAACCGCTGGTACTCCAGACCCCGGTACTGATTGCGGGTATGTCCTTCGGTGCCCTCAGCAAGGAGAGTAAACTGGCGATGGCCAAGGGTTCGGCCATGGTTGGTTCCTGTGCAAACACGGGTGAGGGTGGAATGCTTCCAGAGGAAAGGGAGCTTGCAGACAAGCTCATGGTGCAGTACTCCAGTGGAAGGTTCGGTGTGTCCTCTGACTACCTGAACGTCGGGGATGCCATTGAGGTTAAAATCGGACAGGGGGCGAAGCCCGGGATGGGGGGTCACCTCCTTGCAGAAAAGGTGAGCCCTGAAGTTGCCAGGATCCGTAGGATCCCCGAGGGTACAGACGCCCTCAGCCCGGCACGTTTCCTTGACGCCACAAGGGAGGGTGACCTTGCAAAGCATATAGAACTCCTCAGGGAGGTCACAGACTGGAGGGTTCCGATTGTTGTGAAGCTGGGACCCGGCCGTGTATATGAGGACGTTCAGATCGCTGCAGAAGCCGGTGCAGATATAATATCCGTTGACGGTATGGAGGGAGGTACCGGTGCTGCTCCAGAGGTCGTGATTGAACATACCGGTGTACCAACACTCGCAGCCCTTGTACAGGCAGTTAACGGCCTCAATGACATCGGACTCAAGGAAGAGGTGGACCTCATAATAACCGGAGGTATAAGGAGCGGTGCAGATGTTGCCAAGGCAATGGCCATGGGTGCCGATGCCGTATACATAGGTACCGGTGCGATGATTGCCATGGGCTGCAGGGCATGCCGTATGTGCTACACAGGCAAGTGCCCCGTTGGTGTTGCAACCCAGGACCCTGTCCTCAGGAAACGCATGGACGTTGACCTTGCAGCAAGGAGGGTTGCAAATTACATAAAGTCCATGACTGAGGAGGCCAAGATGCTTGCCCAGCTTGCAGGACACGACGACATACGGAAGTTCAGTCCAGAGGACCTCCGTGCACTTGACACCAACACGGCAGCCATCACTGGTTTAAAACTCATAAACCAGTGATTCAACACCATTTTTCCGCCTCTGAAATCTTCTGCAAATAGAAACCACAAATCAAATTTTATTTTAAGGGCTTATCCATGTCTCATGGCATTGGTTCAGCAGCGTATTTTCTAGAGTGGAGTTTTATGATAAAGCATTTTGAAACAAGTCTGATGGGCTTGTGATGGTTATCCGTGATATTAGTGGAGTTTTATGATAAACCATTTTGAAACCGCATACATAGGGACACCTTTCCTCCAGGGAGCAGAGAAAGGGTAGGGCATATCGGTTCAGTATTTGCTTTCCCATCAATTCAGGCCATCATCATGCCTGAACGGTAACTCGGCGGCGCTGGCGCTTTCTCATCAATGTAACTACAGCAATGGTATTGCCATGACGTTCATCCTCTCCCTTTTCCTGGAGGGAATGGGAACGGAGGCCGTGAAAAAATAAAATATTTAGGGTTCTGATGTCAGGTACACGTAGGTCATGGCTGCCAGGACCGCTCCAGCTATGGGTCCTATGACGTAGATGGGGAAGTACTTCCAGAGGTTTGTACCTGCAAATATCATGTCATTGAGGTATGGTCCGAAGGTACGGGCCGGGTTCAGTGAACTTCCGCTGATGTTACCCAGGGTCGTGATTATACCTGCAACCGTGAGGCCTATTATGATCCCTGCAAAGCCCTTTGGGGCCCTCTCATCCACGGCGATGCCCATTATTGTGATCATGAGAAGGAATGTTCCCACTATCTCTGCAAGGAGTGCCTGCCAGTAGCTGATTCCCGGGAACGGTGCTGTTGCACCTAGCCCTCCGACTGTGGCTGCTGCCGGACCCGCACATTGGAGGAATATGAAGCTACCGAAGGCTGCTCCCATGAGCTGTGCGATTATATAGGGCACAACATCCCTTCCCGGAAACTTCCTGACCGACCAGAGGCCGATGGTCACCGCAGGGTTTATATGGCACCCCGAGATGTTACCCATGGCATATATGCTTGCAGCTATTGCAAAACCGAATGCAAGGCCCACTGCAACCCAGTCACCGAGTCCGCCCAGCAGGCCGATGCCGATGTTGAAGGGGTTCGGGGCCGTGCCGCCGGATGCTATCATCAGGGTTATTGCTGCTGAGCCGGCACCGAAGAATACAAGGAAGAAGGTGCCTATAAACTCGGCGATGCACCTCTTTGTAAGGGATACCATCCTAGTCCTCCTTCATCACGTTATAACAGTAGGGACAGAGTATCCTTGGAAGTGTGCCCTTGACCTTCTCTGAAGGGAAGGGATAGCCTCCACTCCATATCTCGGTTTCCTCACGTATCGCGTGCTCGGTGCAGAGTCCCATTCCACATACGATGCAGATTGCAACAGCATCCGTGTCCTTTCCCTGCTCCGCGCATACATAGCATTTCATTTAAACCCCCCTGAAAAAAATTTAAGGTTCAGAAGCTATACAGCTTCTCTCCACTGGCAGTGGTTGTGCCTGAAGTCCACAAGGGCTGCTGCTGCACAGTTCTTACATGTCCTTGCAGGTGAAGCCGCGCTCTCCTTGTGAAGTGCTATTATGTTCGTCATGAGTGTCGCGGTCACAGGTTCGCTTGTAAGGAGGCATGGATAGTCTGCAAGCCTCATGAGAGCTGAGAACCTGACTGTTATTGCACATGCAGGGTAGGTGTAGCGCTGCGGGTTCATTATGACCTCGTTTTCATGTATCGGTGAGAGGTCAACCCTGTAATCTCCAACCATTGGTTCGAGGGGTCCCTCTGATCCGTTGAGCATCCTCCTTGTCTTATCAAGGTGGATCCATCCACGGTAGATCATGTCCATGAAGTCACTGTTGTGGAGTTCTGCTGCCGCCCCCCTTGTCGGGTAGAGCTGTACATAGTTATGGAACCTCTTTGTAAGGAGGTCAACCACGCCTATGGCGTTGAACCCGTCAAGTTCCAGGATGTATTCAACTGCACATGCTGATGAACCTGTTGCAAGGCTCAGGACATCGTATTCGCTCTTGAAGGATCCCACTGCACTGTTGAGGGTGCTGTCCATGACCTCGGTGGTTGCCTCGATTATGGCCATGACAACATCATCCTTGCACATGTTGTAGGTGGACTGGGCAATGTGGTGTGATATGTCCCCGACACAGTATGCTGGAACCGTGAGTATGTTACCGTAGTGGACGCCATCGTCCATTGCTGCCCTAACTGTTCCCTCCATTTGGCTCTTGTAGCGGGACATGTACTCCCTTACATCAAAGGATTCATGTCCAAGGTCATCCATGAGTTTTGCCTGTGCCTCAACAGGTTCCTCATAGATGTATTTGACCATCTCTATTTCCTTCTGGGCTGCCTCTGCAGCTGTTGCTCCGTTCTCAAGTTCATTAGCGAATACCTCGCCTATACCGTAGGAGGTGTTCATGCCCCATGATTTTGCTGCGAGTATTGCCTGCTTGTGCATTTCGGGTATGTCTGTCCCGGCCAGTATCCTGTTTACAACGTTACTTGTGCTGCCGGGCATGAGGGCAAAGTCGACGACACATGTTGGACCGTAGAATCCTCCATATCTCCTTATTGCCTCCCTTCCAATGAGGGCTTCGGCTTTTCCTATGGCATCTATGAATGCCTCAAGGCTCTTCTCAAATTCACTGTCCTCTTCCCTTAAGATTTCAAGGACTACCGGTGTCTGGTAGTGTTCCACGAAGGGGTCGTCCTCGGGTCTTATGGTGTCTGTAAGGCTGTCAAGGATCTCGTAGTGTGCCTTAACCGAGTTCTTGTGCAGGTTTATAACTGCCTCGCTCTGGTTGTCCACGGCTTCCATGTCCTGCACAACGTCCAGGTAGGCCTTCGTATCCTTTATCTTAAACTCCTTTCCTCTATTCTTTTTTATGGTTTCCACATCGGCTTTCTGGGCCATCATGGCCTCTTTTACCATTTTTTCATATATTTCAGCCATTAGATCACCTTCGGTAGAAATGCTCCAGGATGGATCCTGGTGACTTACACTCTACCAATAACAAATGGATCTTTAGCATTAATATTGTTTTCTGAAAGTTACAAGACAAAAGATTTAAATATGGACTATTTTTTGAAAAAAAAATTTAATTTATCATGATTATTAATGAAATTTTTATTTTTTCGAAAATTTGAACCGCCTGGAGGGACAACATATTACTGGGTGATGCTGGTTTACACCACCAGGATTTCATGTAGATATGGTGGAGGCCCATAACCGTTACAATATCATCAAAGTTTCAAGTAGATATGGGGATGATACAATGGGAGTTGAATTCAGCATGGAGAACATCAGGAGGTGCCTCTGCCTTGAATGTCCTGTCCAGAAGAGGAGCAGGTGCGTGGCCGATAAAAAGAAGATCATGCTCCTCATAACACAGCAGGACCTTGACAGTGCCATGCGCATGGATACCGACAGGGTTCCCGGGGTCTACTGCTCAACAGGCAGGGCCATATGCAGGGACATAGACCCTCATGAGGTCTGCCTCTGCAGTGAATGCGAGGTATGGGATGAACACGGACTCGGTGAAGGCAGAGTCACTGATTACTTCTGCATCAGGGAAGAGTGAACTACCCCTCCTGGGCTTCCGGCAGAAAAGTTAAAAGATAAGCTTTAATCATTAAATTGATTGTGATATGGAAACATGGTGAAGGATGCCCACCCCAGTGGTATGAAGTTCCAAGGGGTGCAGATAAATTCGTTATATAGGGCTATAGCGAAGTTAGGACCCTGGCGCAGGACCATCCTCAGGGGAGAAGATGCCCTGAATGACCGGAAAGTGACGGTTACATATATACCGGTCAATCAAAATAGAAGATGTTAGAGGTGAAAGTTATTCTCATATCCCACATATCCATAAGCGACGTGATAACCCTACTCACACCAACATGTAACTTCAGGTGCAGTTACTGTTTCTTCAGGCCCATGGGGTGCAGATCGTACACTCCATCCAAGGTGGCGGACGTTATCATTGATGTTATGGCTGAATCAGACACCGACACTGTGCTCATTGCAGGGGGTGAACCCACACTACAGTCCGATCTCCCGGAGCTCACAGAGATCCTACACCGAAATGACCTCAGGGTGATCCTTTCAACCAACGGCACCAGGAGGGATGTCATAGAGAGGTGCGCCCTTGATGAGGTGCACGTGGACCTCAAGGCCCTTGACGATGAAAAGCACAGAAGACTCACAGGATCATCAAACCGGGAAGTCCTTAGGTGCATAGAGGCCCTTGCATCCTCAGATGACTTCCTCCTTGAAGTTGCAACCGTCTTCATCCCCGGTATCGTGGATGTTGATGAGATTGAGGATATAGCATCATTCCTCTCCCCACTGAACGTCAGTTACAGGATAACCGGTTACATGGAGTACGGTAACGAACTCGGGGCACCCCGACCAGGCCCTGAACTGATCATGGAGGCTGCTGAGGTGAGCAGGAAGTACCTGGACCATGTTACAACATCCCTTGATTTCCGGAGGCACAAACCAAGAAAGAGGATAATAACTGACCTCAGGTAGCCCAACGGTCCCCCACCATGATAGTACGAGGGTATGGCCTGGAAAAATCGCAAAGTTTTTTTAAGATGAACCTGATTATTTATAATATCGAGGTTTGGGACGATGAAGACAGAGACTCTATCTGTAATTTCACTTTTCCTTCTTGTTGCTGGAATCTTCGGGGCTGCGGCAGAAAATGACACCGTGAACAACACAACGGACCTTAAAAATGCATCAAAGGGCCCCACTGTTCAGCCCCTTTCACTTAGTGTGTCGGTAACGGCTGAACCCTCCACGGTAAACCTGGGGACCGTTTACCCGGATGGTGTTGAGAGGAGCTATACGAACATCGTGAACGTAAGGGTCCGTTATTTCCTGTCATTAGGAGATACACTTTCTGTAAGGGCCTCAGGTGACATGATAAACACTGCAGACAGCTCCCAGACGATCCCCCTTTCAAATCTTAAATTCAGCACGCCTTCTGTTGCCAAGAGATCATTCACGACCAGCGATTATGTTATAGCAACATACGGCGGTATTTTTGATCCTCGGGGTTCTAGAGAGGTTCCCCTGAGCCTATACATAACGGTACCTCCCTACACTGACCCCGGCACTTACTCGGTTACCTTGATATACACTGCAACATAACACCAGACCTTGTCGCACCCAAGCCCCCCACACCCCATATACACCACAACATAACACCAGACCTTATTGTCCCCAATCCTCCCCTCCTACACCCCATATACACTGCAACATAACATTGAACCCTGTTACCCCCACCAGCACACATCACACTGACGTACACCTCAACCATCCAAAAACATTTTTGTGACTCTGGTCACTGCTTCATGGTATATGGGTTTCCATGGTCACAAAACTCGAAAACTTTATATATGATCTATGGGAGAACTAATTCTATCAATAAAATCGGTGACTTGATATGAAAGAAAAATTAATGGGGATAATCCCACTGATTGTTGCACTTATGTTTGTGGTGGGAATCGGGACATTCAATGGACCATCCTACGCTGCAACCGCAACCCAGACTGTGACAGTGACAGTTCCTGAAGCTATCTCAATACAGGTTCCAGATGTAAACTTTGGAAGTGTAGCTGCAGGAAGTACAGGGACAAGCCCATCCTTCACTATAAATAACACGGGTAACGTTAAGATAGACCTCTACGTCAGGGCCGATGCTTCAGCATTCACAAGTCCAACCGCAACAGACACCATAGGAATTGAGAACTTCAGCATATTCAGTAATGTAACCGGAAGCTATCTAACCTTCCTAACGAGCTCACAGAAGATATATGACAACATGAACAAGGCACAGCAGGGAACTGGTAACCCAGCAACATGGAGTACAACTCTAAGACTCACAGTACCATCATTCACAGAGGACGGTGTCTACACCATAACAAACACATACACCGCAGTTAAACACAACGGAGCAGCACCTTCACCATAAACATTCAATTTTTTAAACTACCCCCTTTTTTCTATTTATAAAATAAATTTTTAAATACCCTTAAATTAGACTCTTTCTATGGAAGGTTGATACCATGAAGCTAAGGAACATAACAGCCCTCTTAACGGTCATACTTATTTTCGGCTCCATTGCACCATCAATTGCAACCGGACTCTGGGCCTCACCTGCAGAGTTCCGCTACAATCTCCAGCCGAATGGATCTGTAAGCGGTGAGATAACGGTGAGGAACACTGGGAAGGAACCGGTCAACGTCACCCTTGAGAAGAAGAGGCTTCTGATGGACAGCGTAAACCTCGTCTACTCTGATAGGGGGATAGCAGAGTGGATAACCATTGAGGGCAACACCACATTCATAATGAAGCCCGGTGAATCCAGGAAGGTCAGGTTCACGGTAAACGCGCCATCAAAGATCAACTACCTTGATGCCGCCGGTGCGGTGGTGATAAGGGGTGTCCCCCTCCAGAACACCACCAGGGGACAGATACAGATAACTCAGGGAGTTGAACTGGTAATCCCCATCTACGTTGGTCTGCCAGGACCTATAATAGAGTCACTGAGGCTCCTTGAACACCGGGCACCCTCAGTACTTGTTAGTTTCATGCCAGGGAAGTTCACCTACCTGCTCCAGAATAACGGTACGGTGCAGGCCAACATGACAGGAAACATAGAGATCAGCGGTATAACCGGGAAACAGAGGGTTCCCATCTCAGGTGTAGTCTACCCTGAAGACAATTACACCCTCATGGAGACCTGGAAGCCTGGATGGCTTGAGTTTGGATTATACACCGCCACCACAGAGATCAACTATGGACGTTACCATCAGACCAGGACAATAAGGACCACCGACACAATCCTCGTGATACCCGCATGGCTGATAGTTCTCCTTGTCCTTGGAGCCACGGTCTGGGTGATCCGCAGGAAGGGAATCGAACCTCCAATCTCAATAAAGGTTGAGAGGAAAAAATAACTTCCTTTTTTTATTTGTTACCAGATAGTACCCCCAGGATACAATAAGCTGCATATGGATGAATCCTTACCCCTAATAGTCCTCGGAGCTTCTTCTCCCGGCATGTAATTCTAAAAAACCTGATCCTGCTGCATTGATTCCCCAGATTTTAGTACTTCTTTCTAAAGTGACGCTTTTAGTTTGTTCATTCATGACCAGTCCATGCCATGGCTACCTGATATGTTCCTCCACAATGCATGAAAAAGGTATCAAGTGAGATAATCACCTTAAGGCTGAAAAGGGTCCCATGAATCTGATTTCACTGAAACCCCCAGAGCGCAGCCTGGAGTGATCCTCTATTTCCTCACATCACCCCCACTTTAAACTGCTTAGTATTACAACATCCCTGATTAACATGGAAATAGTAATAATAAATATTTATATGTTAGTAACATCATTATTTTTAATGATAAAAGATTTAAGGAGGTGAAATGTTATGGGAAGACAGTATTTCATGGTTTTCATGGTTCTTCTCTTTGCTGTTGAACTGACAGGTTCGGTGAGCGCAGTGGATACAAACTGTGAGGTGGGAATCAGGGTAAATTATGAATACGCCGATGATAATGGCAATATAAATCCTGATACCCAGAATTAACAGATGGTAACGGTATAAAGGTTAACTTCACCACGACATTTGACCCTGCAGCCAATATGACAAAAATCAAATTCAACTATGAAAACATAACCGAAAACACAGTGTTCACGGTAAAAATCAGGGCCCCTGGTTACAGGGAACTCTCACACACGTTCAAGTTAGCCAGCTACGGCACAGGATATGCAGCCCATCTATCACTGCAGATGAACGCCACCGACGCCTACAAACGCGGAAGGGAAATAACAAAGAAGGCCGATCAATTGCTGAACTTCACAAAAACAGGTGAAGTCCTTGTGATAACAACAGCCGGAAGCGCCTACTACAAGAACCAGACAACGGAAGACGTCCTTGAGGGTATACTAAACCAGGGACGTGGAATAATAAGCTATGGTAAAGGAAATCTGCTGATGCTCAGGAAAACCAGGCTTGACCCGCTGGACTTTGCATTCATAGTGAGGAAGGGCAACGACCTTATACTGGCCTACTTCAAGAATGCAAGTATGACACCCCTGTATGTAGGGACTGTCAGCCAGAATATGACCCTCACACAGTACCAGACGCTACAGAAAAAGCTGGGAGATGACACATTCCCCATAGCAAGCCTTGCCAATGCATGGGCCATCGGACTATCACCGGACATCCTACGGGAAGCAGCATTCCATGGACACGTCTGCATGGGAACAATATGCGGATACGCCATGATAGAAACACTCCTCAAATATTATCCGGCGACAAATGAATTCGGCCTCCCCCTTGAGGGTGTAAGTTACCAGGTTATCGGTGTGCCCGGCGGCTCAGATGACGACGTATTCATATACGCCATGGACGCAACACCCGGTAAAAGGGCCTACGTTGGATTCAACACAACCGAAGACACAAACATCGTGGGTTTCATCAGATGGAATTCAAAGACAAAGACGGGTACGCTTATCATAATGGCCTACAACCTCCAGGAACTTATAAAGAAATACAAACAGGAAACCTATGAAACAGCAGTATCCGAACTTAAATTCAATGCATGGGCTGTTAAAAAACTTAAAACAAACCCCGAATCCCTTGTGGATATCCTCTACGCATTCGACAATCTCACAGAGGAACAGGTGCACTATCTCATGGGATATGAACCAAACAAGGGAAACACAACCGTCGCAGCAGCCGGCCTTGACCTCAACTACATCCTCAACCAGACAAACCTGATAAATGCAACCCCCTCAAGCAGAACCTACAGTACAGGTACTCTAACATATGACGACTTGAGGAACATCGGTCGACTTGCAGCAGAGAAGGCTATCGAACTCTTCCGAGCCATCGGCATAACACTTGAGAGGGATGACTATCAGTTATTCGTCCTCACATCAGCGGGTTACGTCAGGCTCAACGGTCAGGACACCAGTCCTGTATGGGATGGGATCTACGACGTCCTTGGATCAAGACTCAGCAGAAAGACCCTCCTTCCTGTGCACGCACCACTCTGGGGAAACCTTAAATTCGACTTCTGCCTAGTTAACGGTACACAGAAGATAATCAAATCAATCTACTACAACGTAACAAGTGGAACATTCACTGTTCAGAATTCAGCTAGCTACATAATAGAGGAGGTACTTCCATATGATCCTCCCTTCGATGTGCTGATGGGATGGCTCTTCCATAACCATGTCTGTGGTGGAAGCTCACCCGGTTACCTGATAGCAGACTATATCTTCAACAATTACCCCAAGGGTGAGAATGAGAAGTACATCTACGTCACGACACTCGACAACTGTAAGGACGATATACTCTTCATGCTCCTTGGTGTTTCAGCTGGACAGGGAACCTATGCAAACCAGAGGCTTACAAGTGAGGAGACAACACTTGAAACAACAGGCGGGGGAATGAACGGAATGGTGGGCTACATCATAGTATGGGATGAGAAGACCAACACAGGAAGGGTTGCCATCATCACATGGCAGAGTCCACGATTCGTCCCGGGATCCAACAGCTATGAGGAGTACATCCGACTCTACAAGCATGACTGCTCATCACCGAACCTCGTCTCATTACCTACCGTCAGTACAGCGGCAGAGCGACTGATAAACCGTGAGGAACTCGGCATACTCCTTGCAGGCGGAACAGGATCCATGAATGCACTTCAATACATCTTCAGCATCCCCGCCAACAGGACCCTGGCTGACCTTGTACAGGTGGACAATGGAGGATCACATGATGGAAACCAGGGCGGTGTTCCTGGTGGTGTGCCCGGCGGTTCAACAGGTGGTGTTCCCTCAGGATCATCTCATGGTGCTACAGGAGGACATGCCGGTTATTCTCCAGGTGAGGATATCAGCGCCACCCCTGCAAGTGTTAGTGCAGCATCCGAGGTCTCAGAGGAATCTTCAGTTGAAGGTAAAAGGGTCTATGAGGTTAAGAATGCAACCCCCCCGGTAGCGACAGCGGTTCATCAGCATGGTACGTCTACGGTATCGTTGGTGTCCTTGCTGCAGCAGGTCTCGTGGCATTCGGGTTCCTGAAAGGCGGAGCAGGAAAATAGAACCATTTTTTATCTAATTTTTTATTTTAGCTACAGCACCAGAAAACTTCCTTTTATCAACTTCAAACCTCCGAAAGGCTTATACATGTGAATATATAGACTTACATGTGGAGTTTTTAACATGAATTTGAAGGGTGTGTCCTTAATACTTGTGCTTGTCATGCTACTTACACCCTCCGCCTATGCATGGAAGACGGTGACCCACTACGACACCGCACAAGTCATCTACGAGAAGCTGCCATCCTCCAAGAAATTAAAGCTGAATGTTAACGTCATGGTTGACGGATCCAACGACCCCGATGAAAAGTTCCATGCCACGGTAAGGCACAGCTTCCCAGGAGCTTCACCGAAGCTAAGAAGTGGCTTGACCGTGGCAGGAGCGCCTACAAAAACAGGAACTACAGGTATGCAAGCTACTGTTTTGGTGTTGCAAGCCACTACATAACAGACACCTTCTATGCACCTCACTGTGTGAGCAGGGAGTCCTCATCACTTCATTCAAGCTACGAGAGGCAGGCAGCATACCTTAAACCCAGGATAAGTTACATGTCAGGAGATCTCTATACACTTATGCAGCGCGGATACCTCAACGGAAGAAACAACTGGTCAGCCTGGACCCGGACAAGGAGCCCGTCAATAGTCCAGAGGGACCTCAACACAGGTACAAGTGTCGCCTACATTGCAATAAACAGGGCAATGAATTAAAAAAATAATTATTTTTTTATTTTAAAGGTCTGGAGAAGTTACCTCTTCAGATAACCCCTCCACCACCACACACGGTTCTTTAACTCAGAAGCTCAGCTCAGATAACCTCTCCATAGCCCTCACAGTGTTCTTGAGGGAGTTGAAGGCCGTGAGACGGAAGTAACCCTCACCGCTTGGACCGAACCCGACGCCCGGTGTTCCAACGACCTCCGCATCATTGAGGAGTCTGTCAAAGAACTGCCATGAGTCCATACCCTCGGGTGTCCTGATCCATATGTAGGGGGCGTTAACACCACCATAGTACCTTAAACCTGCCTTCTCAAGGCTCTCCCTTATTATCTTAGCGTTCTCCATGTAGTAATCGATTGATTCCCTTATCTCCCTCTGGCCCTCAGGCGTGTAGACAGCCTCCGCAGCCCTCTGGACCGGATAGGATACTCCGTTGAACTTGGTTGTCTGGCGCCTGTTCCAGAGATCCTTCAGGGCGTGCATCTTTCCCTCACTGTCAGGGACCTCAAGCTCCTCGGGCACCACCGTGAAGGCACACCTTGTACCCGTAAAGCCCGCGTTCTTTGAGAAGCTCCTGAATTCAACCGCAACCTCCCTCGCACCCTCTATCTCATAGATACTGTGGGGTATGTTATCCTCCTGTATATAGGCCTCGTAGGCTGCATCAAAGAGTATTATGCTTCCAGCATCCCTTGCATAGTCAACCCATTCCGCAAGCTGTTTATGTGTCAGGGCTGTTCCTGTGGGGTTGTTGGGATAGCAGAGGTAGATGAGGTCAACCTTCTCCTCCGGCAGAGGGGGTATGAAGTCGTTCTCCTCTGTGCATGGAAGGTAAACGAGGCCCTCATATCTTCCAGACTCATCCATGGGTCCTGTTCTCCCTGCCATTACATTGCTCTCAACGTATACCGGGTAGACGGGGTCTGTGACTGCAACCACGTTGTCTAGTCCGAAGATCTCCTGGATGTTTCCGGTGTCGCACTTGGCACCGTCGCTTATGAATATCTCATCCGGGGTGACATCAACCCCCCTTGAGGCGTAATCGTTCTCTGCAATGGCTTCCCTGAGGAAGGGGTACCCCTGTTCCGGTCCGTATCCCCTGAAGGTTTCCTCACCGGCCATCTCATCCACGGCCCTGTGGAAGGCCTCCACAACTGCCCCTGGAAGGGGCCTTGTCACATCACCTATACCCATCCTGATTATATCTGCATCAGGGTTTCTGGTCTGGAATTCCTCAACTCTCCTGTTTATCTCAGAAAAGATGTAACTGCTTTTAAGAAGCAGGTAGTTCTCGTTTACAGTCACCATGATCTAATACCTCCCGAAGGATAATCCATAAGAATATTATCATGTAGTCCTGGGGAGCTAATAAAAATTGCTGTACCATCCCCCGGATGAACCCCCAACCGATAAAACTGATTCAGCGTGCAGCACTCACCGGATCAACATACATGAATGCAATTTCCATACAAATCTATTCAAATAACTGCAGTACTCACCGGAAACAATAAATTACCCCACCACATCCAGTCAGTCCACGGAATGGTCTCTATTACCGAAAAATGTTAAAAAAGATGCCCTGATAAACCGGATCACCTGTGGGCATAGTAGAATATCATTCCATCATCAAGGGAATCCAAGCGGGCGAAGCCGAACCTTTCAAGCTGTACAACATCATCCACCTCAAGCACCGAGGCGTCGGCTTCAATGACCCCTGAAAGAAGTGATGCGTCGGGCATCACCACCCCTGCCTCGATGGCGGAGTCTGCCGGGACCCAGTGTATCATTGAAGCACCGAGTTCACGCGCCTCATGGATGCCCTCACTGTGGTACCTGAGCTCACCATCCTCATAGATCACGTTAACAGCATCTATGAGCCTGAGGGGTCCCTCCTTAAGGTCCTCCCCTGGCAGGTAGACCTCCCAGGTGAGTTCAAGTACACGGTTCCCCATCTCAGGGTGGTCAGGGTGCAGGGGCCTCTCAACCATCACAGGCCCCGGCAAACCCTTTATTTCAAGTTTAACAGGCTCCGCGGCGAAGAAGTACCTCCTTGCGGTCCCCTCGAGGATGGTCCTGTTGAGGCCGTGGATCTTCTTCCAGCTCATGGTTGAGTCTGCTATCTTCACCCCGATTTCTATCATGAGCTTCCTCAGTGCCTCCGGCCTTATACCCCTCCTTGCAACTGCACGCAGGGTTCCGAGGCGGGGGTCGTCCCAGCCGCTGTAGAGGCCCTCCTCTATACCCTTACGGGCCCCTGAAGTGCTGAGGGCTATGTCCTCCATTTTAAGGCGTCCGTAGTGTATGAATACAGGGGGCTCCCATCCAAGGTGCTTGTAGAGGTACTCCTGTTTTTCACTGTTCGCCAGGTGGTCCTTGCCCCTGAGCACGTGGGTGACGCCCAGTAGGTGGTCGTCCACTGCAACCGAGAAGTTCATCATGGGGTAGACCCTGTACTCTGATCCGGTGCGCGGATGCTCCGCCTCAACTATCCTCATGGCAACCCAGTCCCTTATGGCAGGGTTGGGGTGTTCAAGGTCTGTTTTCACCCTTACAACAGCTGATCCCTCCGGCATCTCGAACATCTCATGCCAGCGGTTAAGGTTCTCCTTAACCCCCAGGTCCCTGCATCTGCATGCCTCTCCCCTGTTTTTAAGTTCCCTGAACTCCTCAGGGGTGCATGTGCACACGTAGGCTCCTCCCTTCTCAATGAGCTTCCCTGTGTATTCATAGTAGGTTTCCATTCGGTCGCTCTGTATCACGGTCTCATCCCAATCCACGCCGAGCCATTCAAGGTCCTCAGGGATCATCCTGTAGGCCTCAGGGTCAACCCTCCTTGGATCAGTGTCCTCTATCCTCAGTATAAGCCTGCCCCCGTATTTCCTGGCGTATTCATGGTTGAGGATGGCCGCCCTTGCATGGCCTATGTGGAGGGGGCCGCTGGGGTTCGGGGCGAACCTCAGGACCACCTCTTCACCTGCATCAGGGAGGTCCCTGAGGCCCTTCCGCTTCTTCTGTTTCCTCTCCCTTATCTGAAGGCCGAGTCTATCCATTTCATCCTTCTGTTCAGCCGGCTTCATGGAGTTAACCCTCTCCACAGCGGCTTCGACCGCGGCTTTCACCTCCCCGGCCCTTTTCCTGAGTTCGGGTTCATTACTCATTATGGCTCCCATGACAGCGCCGGGACTGGCCTTCCCCTTATGTTTAACCGCATTCATGAGGGCATACCTGTAGGCAAGGTCCTCCACCCTATCACCACCTAGTGTTCCCTTTCAAGGACGAAGTCAGCTATCCTCATGAGGGCTGCCCTTGCATCGGAGTCTTCAAGAACCATCAGGCGTTCCTTGGCCATCCTCACATGGTCCAGTGCAACTTCATGGGCGTAGTTGATTGAATCGTAGCGTTCAAAGATCTCTATGGCCTCTGATACAAGTTTCTGGTCCTTTGCCTGGAGGATGGATATCAGTCTCTCCCTGTCCTCGGCGGATGCCCTTTCAAGGGCCTTGACAACCATGAGGGTCATCTTACCCTCTGCTATGTCGCTGCCTACGGGTTTCCCCAGGGATTCCTCGTCACTTACAACGTCAAGGTAGTCGTCATGGATCTGGAATGCCAGTCCTATGAATTTACCGTAGTCCTCCAGGGCCGAAACCTCCTCAGGGGTTCCTGAACCCATTATTGCACCGGCCTTTGTTGCTGCGGCTATGAGGGCTGCGGTTTTCTTGTAGATCATCTCCATGTACTCTTCCTCTGTCACATCGAACTTCTCCTCGAATCCCATGTCAAGGGCCTGGCCCTCACATATCTTGACGCATGAGTCAACAACCACTGCAAGGGCCTCCCTGACCATGGAGGGGTCCCCGTTTTTTATAACGGCCTCGAAGGCCTTGGAGAAGAGCACGTCCCCTGCCAGTATCGCCATCGGTTCTCCCCAGATCACATGGACCGATGGCTCACCGCGCCTCATCTCATCATCATCCATTATATCGTCGTGGATGAGTGAGAATGTGTGGATGAGTTCTATGGCTGCCGCGACGCCTGCAGCATCATCCAGGTTGCCTCCAACGGCTTCACAGCTCAAAAGGGCCAGTGACGGTCTTATCTTCTTACCGCCTGCTGTTATCAGGTGCTCCGAAGCCTTCAGGAGTGTTTCGGGTGTTATGTCCCTGATGACTTCCCCTATTTTTTCATCAGCTAGGGCAGAGTACCTTCTGAGAATATCGGTCACTTCCATCATCATCGGATACCTCCATTAAAAACCTGTGCCTGTCCGTTCCTCAGTATGTGGATGTCGTTACCCAGCTTGTATCCTTCCTCCTCAGCCACCTCTGCATAGGCAGAGAGCATGTTCAGGTCACCGTGGGCCGGTATTATGTGCATGGGGTTAAGCATCCTTATGAAGTCCCTGTGGTCCTCCCTGCCTGCGTGGCCTGATACATGGGCGTTTGTATAGATCCTTGCACCGCTGGAGGCCAGTCTGCGCTCCATGAGGTTCCTGTTTGCCACGTTCATGGGGTTCGGGATGACGGGGGCTGATATTACCACGTTATCCCCCCTCTGTATCCTGAACTGGGTCTTTGCATTGGCTATCCTCGGGAGGAGGGCGTCGGGTTCCCCCTGATGGCCCGTTGTTATGAGGAGGTAGTCCTCGCGTTTCGCCTCTGCACGGGCAAGGGCCCTGTTAACTGCCTTGGGGCTTCCGTATATGCTTGCATTTTCAGGTAACTTGAGTATGCCCATGGCCTCTGCAAGTCCACAGTAGCGCTCCATTGACCTTCCAAGGAGCAGCATCTGCCTGTCGCTCTTGGCGGCTATGTCACTTATGGCCTGGATACGTTCCATGTGGGAGGAGAAGGTTGTTACGATCATCCCTGTCTTCTCCTCGAGGGGGTTCTTCATTATATCCTCGAGGACTATCCTTGCAACCTTCTCTGAGTGTGTTTTGACCTCCTGCTTCTCTGTCGCCCTTGTGGTCTCAACGATCATTGCAAGGACGCCCTTCCTCCCGAGTTCCCTGAGGCGGTGGTAGTCAGGTGGAGGGGATATCTTCTGGTGATCATCGAATTTGAAGTCAAGGGCGTAGACTATTATACCCTCCGGTGTGTGGAGGGCTGCTATGACTGACTGGGGTATGCTGTGTGTTGACTGGATGAACTCCAGGGTTATGCCCGGGGATATCTGGCACTTCTCCCCTGCGTTAAGGACCTGGAGGGTGTTGAGGACGTTGAACTTCCTCTCGGCCTTTATGGTCCTCTCTATGAGGGCTATGGTGTAGGGCGTTGCGATTATCGGTGCCTGGTATCTGTGGGCAAGTTTTGCAACGGCCCCTATATGGTCAAGGTGTCCGTGGGTGAATACTATGGCCCTTACCTTACCATCAACGTCCTTCATCAGCGTGTCATCGGGTATAACCCCCCTTTCAATGAGGTCAAGACTGTGCATCCTTGCTATGTCCATGTCCTCATGTATATGGACCCTGTCAAGGTGGATCCCCATATCAAATATTACAACATCATCTCCAACTTTAACGGCGGACATGTTCTTTCCAACTTCCTCGTATCCACCGATTGCAATTACTTCAACGCTCAAAATTATGACCTCCTGGCGTATTTTGCTGTTTCAAAGCCCCTTTCATGTAGCCATTCTCTTGTATGACCTCTGATTATGATTGGTGATTTTTTAAGATCTTCAAGTGTCTCTGCACCTGCAAGGTACATGGCTATTCTGAGTGATTCATTGAATCTCTCTATGAGTCTGATAACTGACCGGTAACCGTGGCTGGCGGCCTCGAGGAGGGGCAGGGCTATTCCAACCATCTCGGCGCCGAGGGCTATTGCCTTTGCAGCGTCAAGGCCGCTTCTTATGCCTCCTGATGAGATCACAGGGATGCTGACTGACTGGGTGACCTCCACGGTGCTTGCAGCGGTTGGTATCCCCCAGTCCCAGAATATTTCTCCCTGGTACCTGTCATCTGCCCTGTAGGTTTCAACTGCAGCCCAGCTTGTTCCTCCGGCACCTGCAACGTCAATGGCTGACACTCCACGTTTTTCAAGTTCTATCGCGTCCTCAGAGCATATACCTGCACCTGTCTCCTTCACTATGACCGGCACGTCAACCGATTCAACTATTCCCCCTATTGATTCAAGGGCTCCCTCTGAATTTATGTCTCCTCCTGGCTGGATTGACTCCTGGAGGGGGTTTAGGTGTACTGCAAGGGCATCCGCGTCTATCATTTCAACAGCCCTTTCAGCGTATTCCGTATGGGAGCTTCCAATGTTACCTATGATCATGGCCTCAGGTGCCTCGCTCCTTGCAATGGAGTAGGTCCCGGCTAGTTCAGGGTGTTCAACTCCAGCCCTCTGGCTTCCCAGTGCAAGTGCAACTCCAAGTTCCCTGGCTGCCCTTGCAAGTTCCCTGTTTATTTTGAGGGATGCAGGGTGCCCCCCTGTAATGGCGCCTATCATTACCGGTGATGAAAGTCTCTTGCCAAGGAAATCAAGACTCAAGTCTATCTTCTCCTTGTTGATCTCGGGCACTGCCCGGTGCACTATTTCAATTTCTTCAAATCCTGTTTTCTTCCTGTACTCAACATCACAGTTGGCGCACAGTATAAGATGCTCCAGTTTTCTATCTGAAATCATTTTAACGCCCTTTATTTCCCTTTTTGATTGATAATCGTAAATGAATTAACCCTGGGGACTGTGCCTCCCTCAGTGATACCCATGATCTGCCAGGTCCGCCTGCTGCAGGTAACGCTAACCCTTAAGGGTTATCCTTGTCCCCCTTACCTCACGGCCCATGAGGGCTCCTTCAATGTTCCCCTTAACACTTGCATTGATTATCTCTGACTCCACACCCTTCTCTGCGAGGGCCAGGAGCTCCCTTATCTTTCCAGCCATTCCACCTGTTACATCGGTGTTTACGGTCCCCTCAAGGGCTTCAAGGTCATGGATGGAACCTATGACCTCTAGGAGTTCCGCGTCAGGGTATCT
This sequence comes from Methanothermobacter sp. THM-1, assembly GCF_009914355.1. Lineage (NCBI taxonomy): Archaea > Methanobacteriati > Methanobacteriota > Methanobacteria > Methanobacteriales > Methanobacteriaceae > Methanothermobacter > Methanothermobacter sp. THM-1. The sequence goes on along the minus strand of NZ_CP044013.1, from coordinate 429,351 downwards.
CCTTGGATCCCTTGTGTAGACCCCGTCAACATCGGTGCCGAGTATCACCCTCTCGGGCATGAGTTCCGCCGAGAAGTGGTTTATAAGCTGGTCCCCTGACACCACAGAGAACCTTCTTTTCCTGTTGAGGTCAAGTACAACGTCGCCGTAGCTTACCGGTACGAATCCCTCGTCAAGGTATGATCTTATAAGTGAAAGGTCAGGGTCCTTTATGCGGCCGTCCTCAGCCACCATAAAGGCTGATGGCTGCACCGATACAGCGGGTATTCCCTCATCAAGGAGGGCCTGGCATACATGGGTGTTCAGTCTTTTAACCCAGTTCTGTGTTATGCCGAATCCCATCCTCCTGTACCTGAATTCATCTTCATCCACTATTTCTGATCCTATCGAGTATTTCATTGCGAAGGGGTGTCCGAATGAACCGGCCCCATGAATTATTAAGAGTGATGACGGTGAAGCATTTGCTACTTCGGATGCTATCCTCTGAAGGTTATTCATGTCAATTCTGGGTTCATCAGAGTCCTTTCTGGTAATTACGCTTCCACCGAGTTTAAGAATTATCATTATAAGAGCCCCTTAATCACTGTGGCCAGAAAAACTTAAAGATGTAAAACTCCTTCACTGGAGAATTCCGCCCTGAGGGTGTTCCATTTCCTGCCAAGCGCCTCTGCAACACTCCCTGCAGTGCCGGGACAGAAGGCCACTATGCTGCCGCCTCCACCGGCCCCTGTAATCTTTGCTCCTGCTGCTCCTGCAGCCCTGGCCTCATGGACCATCATGGAGAGCTCGGGTGTTGAGACTCCCATGGCATCCAGCAAGCCATGGTTGATGTTCATGAGTTCACCCAGGGGTTCCAGGTTGTTTTCAAGGATAAACCTGCAGGCTGTCCTTGTTATCATTTCTGTTGCATCCATTATCATTGACATGACCTCAGGCAGCCTCTCATACCGTTCCCTCACCGAGGCAACCATCTCTGCCGTGTTACCTGACCTATGGGTGGATGAGATTACAAGGGAATCTCTGAGGTCGGCTGAGAGCCTCCTCACGGTCCTGTCAGGTGCAAGGTATATGAGGCCGCCGTAGGTGCTCACGGCCGTGTCCAGGGGGCTGGCGGCTCCCTGCACATCCAGCTCCACCCGATGGGCCCTTGAAGCCGTATCATCTGGGCCCGCTTCTCTTCCATGGTAAGCGTCAAGGGCTCCTATGAGGGCCACCGTGAGTGCCGCTGATGATCCGAGACCTGACCCTGCAGGTACCTCCATGTCCACCCTGACCCTGAGGGGTGAGCCGTCATGGTAGAGTTCAAGGGCCCGCATGATGTAATCAAGTATACCCCCCGCAGGGGTCCCTGACTCTCCTGTGAAGCTGATGCCGAGTGATGGTATATCTATCCTCATCTCACCGGAGTCCTCAAGGGTGACGGTGGTCCTCCTGTTGATGGCGACTGCAACTGCTGGTTTGCCGTATACGACTGCGTGTTCACCAAAAAGAATGACCTTGCCGGGTGCAGATGCCGCTGACCTCAAAGTTTCACCCTCAGATCATCTCAGGACCAGTGATGCGTAGCCCACAACTGAACTGTAGTCCCCGGTTATATCCCCGCTTGTGGCATGCTTGAGGAGTCTGCACCCAGCTGCACCCCTCAGCCTTGATGATATTATGTTTGCAGCCACCGGTCCATAACCGCACATGGTGGCGTTGAGTTCACTGATAACAGCATACATCCCTGTATCATCCATGGCCCTTATCCTCTCAATTATAAGGTTATCGTTTCGCACTGCAAGGTCCTGGGGACTGTAATGGGTGAAGTCCGTGCTTGCAACCACCACGGCGTCTATGCCCGTTCTCTCTATGGCTGATGCGACTGCATGCCCCACATCGGCTGCTGTTTCCTGGTCCTGCATCCACATGGTTACGGGTACTATGGAGAAGTCATCTGTGAAGTACTGTATGAAGAGGAGGTGGACCTCACAGCTGTGCTCCCTGCTGTGGGCCAAGGGGTCTGGGTCAATGATGCCCGATTCCCTGATCACCGCATCTGCAAGTTCGGTGTCTATCTCCACGGTGCCCAGGGGTGTCTCCCATGCACCCCTGTGCATGATTGAAACACCTGAACCCATCCCTGTATGGTTTGGGCAGATTATTATAACCGTTTCGGGTATGCCATCTGTGACAAGTTCGTGGTATGCGTGGGCTGCCACGGGTCCAGAGTACATGAAACCTGCGTGGGGGGCGATCACCCCCTTTATGGTTCTGCCGGAGCCCATGGAGGGTATGCTTCCAGGGCCGAGTTCATGGCTGAAGCACCACTCTATCCTCCTCTTCAGGGCCTCAGGGTCTGCCTCATAGAAGGCCCCCGCCACTGCAGGTCTTCTTATCATAGAACCACTCTAGATTTTCAGTTCAAATTCGGTTGGAGGTATATCCAGGTCCTCATCCTCCTTGAGAACACCCTTCTCCCTCAGGAACTGCCTTGCCAGTAACCAGTAGACCAGTGCTATGGCCTTACGTCCCTTGTTGTTCACAGGGATTGAAATGTCAACGTTACCCAGGAGGTTCTCGGTATCGCAGAGGGCGACGACCGGTAACCCTATCTGTTTGGCCTCGATGATTGCCTGTGAATCTGACCTCGGATCGGTTGCAACCAGGACCTCAGGTTCAAGGAACTTTGCATAGTTGGGGTTTGTCAGCGTACCTGGAATGAACCTCCCTGGTATGGTCCTTGCACCTGTAACCTCACCGAATTTCCTTACAGGCTCCTGCCCGTACTGTCTGGTTGAAACTGCAAGTATATCGTCTGGTTCGTACTTTGCAAGGAACTTTGAAGCTGCTATTATCCTTTCATTCGTCTTCCTTATGTCAAGGACGTAGAGTCCGTCTGACCTTACACGGTAGATGTACTTTTCCATGTCAGCTGTCTTCTGCTGTGTTCCTATGTGCAGTCCTGCTGCAAGGTATTTGTCAAGCGGTATGAGTAGTTCTGACAATCTATCACCTCTAATAAGTTTGAGTGTTATTCAGTGAATGGCAGTTCAGCCATCCTTGAGTATGGAATTTCTTCCTGTATACGTATAAGTTCGTTGAGTTTGGCTATCCTTTCACCGCCAATGGCGCCTGTCTTGATGAGGGGTGCTCCGAATGCCACTGCAAGGTGGGCTATTGTCTCATCGGTTGTTTCACCTGACCTGTGGGATACGACGGGTGTGTACTGGTTCTCCCTGGCGAGTTTAACCGTCAGGTAGGTGTCGGTGAGTGTACCTATCTGGTTGGGCTTGATGATTATTGCGTTGGCCGCGCCCATGGCTATGCCCTCGGCGAGTATCTCTCTGTTGGTCACGAATATGTCGTCACCGCAGATTATGCAGCTGTCACCGACTTGTGCTGTGAGCTCGGCGAAGCCCTCAAAGTCCCCTTCATGGAAGGGGTCCTCAACGTAGTACATGTCATAGGTTTCAATTATCTCCCTGACAAAGTCCACCTGTTCACCAGTATCCTTACTGACATTCTCCTGCTTGTAAACGTATTTTTCCTGTTCAGAGTCCCAGAATTCGCTTGCTGCAAGGTCCAGTGATGGTCTCACCCTGACTCCCAGTTCATCGGTGACCTCCTCACAGGCGGTTACCTGTATTTCAAGGGCGTCATGGTTTGAAATGTTTGGCACCCAGCCACCCTCATCACCCTTACCTCCGGTGAATGATGGGTCCTTCTTCTGTATCAGTTCCCTTATCTTCTTATGTACAGCTGCATTCGCGAATACCGCCTCTGATATGTCCTCCGCCCCTGTTGGGACAACAAGGAACTCCTGTATATCGGGGGCGTTTTTTCCTGCATGGGCGCCTCCGTTTATCATGTTACCCAGGGGGTAGGGTATGCATGTTGCAAGGTTTCCGCCCAGGAACCTGTAGAGGGGCATGTTGTATGATGATGCCGCTGCCTTGGCAACTGCCATGGAAACAGCAACCACGGTGTTGCCGCCCAGGGATGACAGGTTTTCTGTGCCGTCGATCTCCTTAAGAACAAGGTCTATGTCCTGGAGGTCCTCCGCGTCCATCCCTATGAGTTCTGAGGAGATTATATCCTCAACCTCTGTTATTATCTCATCCACCCCACCTGATGGGAAGGCAACAACCTCCCTTGAACCTGTACTGGCACCGCTCGGGGCTGCCGCCCTTCCAAAGCCATTCCAGGTTACAACATCAACCTCAACCGTGGAGTTTCCTCTGCTATCAAGGATCTTCCTTACTCTAACATCTTCAATGATACTTTCCACAAAAACACCTCACAATAAACTCTATCCTGAAAAATAGTGGTTTATTAGAGTTTATTTATCTCTTCTAACGTCCAGTGGTATAACCTTCTTTTCAAGTTCCTTCCGGGCTATGTCAACAGGGTCCAGTGACTCCTCAATATCAACGAGGGGCCTTGCACCCATTGATATCTGAAGTGCCCTGGCACCTATCAGCCTTGCCCTTTCAAAACGTGTAAGTTTTTTTGACGCCATATTCTGCCTCCAAGGAAAAACAATAAATTGTTCCTGGATTAAAAGTTTGATGGGACCGCCGAGATTTGAACTCGGGTCTCCAGCGTTCCGGTGCTGACCATCCCCGTTCCAGTTGAAGAGCCATGGAAACTTCTTCAATGGCTGGGAGGATGGACCAAGCTACCCTACGGTCCCCTACCATGTCTCAACGTGTGAAATTAACATTCTCCTGCAACAGTACCTCTTAAGACCCAGGTCATCAAGGACCTTTCCAGGGTCTTCGCCATCAGCCACTCTCTCCTGATACTCATTGAAATAGGCTGATACAGGTTTTCCGCAGCTTAAACATCTTACTGGAATCATACTGAATCATTCTACTCTTTAGTTTGTAAATAAAAAATATATAAAGTTATCGATGGGTTTACCTGTAACTCTTCTGTCTCCTTGCACGGGCTCCCCGGCCACCGTACTTTTTGGGTTCTGAACGCCTTGGATCCCCTACAAGCATTGTCCTGTCATACTGTACGAACCTTTCCTTGAGGTCCATGTCACCTGTCCACTCGACAAGGCCCTTGGCGATGACCATCCTTGCAGCCTCTGCCTGACCAACAACTCCACCGCCAACGACCCTGACGTTTATGTCGACGTCACCGGCAGCTTCGCCTGCAAGTTTGAGTGGCTCCATGATCTTGAGCCTTGCAAGTTCAGGTGTGTAGAGTTCCACAGGGACCTTGTTGATCCTTACCCTGCCTTTACCTTCCCTGATGGTCCCCCTTGCAATGGCGGTTTTCCTCTTACCACTTGTATGAATAACCTTTTTCATGATTACACTTCCTAATGTCTAGAATTTTGCGCCCAGGAGCTTTGAGATCTCTCCGAGTTCCATTCCCTTCTTAACGTTACCTGCCTTTGCATCAGGTATCTCTGCAAGTTCTTCATCCTGGAATTCCCTGGGTACACCGACGTATGCCTTCAGACCCTTGAAGGCTTCTCTCCCCTTTGTTTTCCTGTAGGGTAGCATTCCCCTTACCGTTCTCCTGAATATGTCATCCGGTCGTCGGGGGTACTTGGGCCCCATCCTTCGGGGGTTGGATATGCTTGCCCTGTCGATCCTCTGTTTGTACTTCCTGTATGCCCATTCCTTTGAACCGGTTATTATGATCTTCTCTGCGTTTAAGACAACCACTTCCTCTCCCTCGAGGAGTTTCTGGCTGACCACGCTTGCCAGTCTTCCAAGGATATGTCCTTCTCCATTGATAATCATGAGCAACACCCTTATTCTATTATCTTTATGTTCTTTATGGCCTGGTTTTCCTCAACTACGCTTCCGAGGGTCAGGCACTCTCCACCGGCCCTTTCTATTTTATCCCTGGCTGCCTTTGAAAATGACAGGGCAACGACCTGGACACTGTGGTCAAGGCTTCCGCTGCCAAGAACCTTTCCAGGTACAAGTACTGTTTCATTTTCATCTGAGTGCCTGTTTATCTTTGACAGGTTGACTGCAGCCCTTCTGCGTGTAGGCCTCTCAAGCCTTCTGGCAACGTCCTTCCATATGGCTGCGCCTTCCTGGGACGACTTTTTCCTGAGATTACGTATGAGTTTTAGAAGATTGGGATTTGTTTTGGTAATCTGCCTTACCATAAGTTAGCCTCCTTCACAAAATGCTATAATATTCTCTGCCTTTTCCCTTAGGATATCGCATGCCTTTAAGAGAACATCCCTGGGGTCAACTGATCCGTCGGTCTCTATCCTGAATATGAACTTACCTTCCTCGTATCCCACATCTACTGCCCCTTTATCGCACGCCCTCAGACAGCTCTTACACATTGAACAGTTCTCAGTGTCAAGGACCGCTGGTTTACCATCTTCCTCTCCAAGAACTCCCCTTGGACATGCATCGACACATTCAAGGCATTCGTCACAGTTCTCCCTGAAAACTATCCTGGGGTAGTACTTGTATGCGCATGCAGTTGTTGGTTCCCATTTTGCATGTTCCCTTCCTGTTCCAAGCTGTGCGATTGCCTCAAGTTCAACCTCATCTTCATCTCCAAGTTTCACGAGGGGTATGTCCTTGAAGGCGGGTTTGACCGATGGTGTCTCCGGTGAGAGGTCCCCTGAGTAGACCACACCGGGCCCCTCCTTTTTGAGGGTCAGGGAGACGCTGCACTCCGGGCAGTACTCCTCACACTCACATTCCTCAGGCATGTTAAGAGTGTCCATGAGTTCCTGTTCGGCAGCGAGGGGTACGAGTCCAAGCCTGTGGGCAAGTACCTCGTCGAACATTTTGGCGTCGTTTTTGTACATGTTCACGTATTCAATTGCCAGCTTTGGGACCTCCATCATGCAGGTCCTTCTTATGGCATTTATGAATGGAACTGTGACGCCGGTTACCACAAAGACCATTTCGGTGTCAGTTTTTTCCTTAACAGCGATATCCATTTTAGACCCTTCTTCCCCTCTTACCTCCAGGTCTTCCTGTTCCATCGTGAGGTATGGGAGTTACATCCTCAATTTTACCTATCCTCATTCCAGCCCTTGCAAGGGCCCTTATAGCTGCTTGTGCACCGGGTCCGGGTGTCCTTGGACCGTTTCCGCCTGGTGCCCTGACCTTGATGTGTAGGCCAACTATGCCCTCCTCCTTTGCATCATCAGCTGCCCTTGTGGCGGCTTCCATTGCAGCGAAGGGTGATGATTCCTGACGGTCGGCCCTGACAACCTTACCACCTGACCACTGTGTGATGGTCTCTGCACCGGTTATATCTGTTATGGTGATTATGGTGTTGTTGAATGATGAGTAAATGTTTGCTATTCCCCATTTTTCCTTTTCAGCCATTTTATCTCTCCCTGAATTTATTCAGCGTCCTGGGCTGCTTCCATCTGTTTTTTCATTGGGGATGAGGGGTAGAATCCTATCTTATCCTCTTCTCCCCTTTTAACAAGGTAGCCTGGGGCGTCAAGTTTTTTTCCGTTCAGGGTTATGTGGCCATGGACAACCAGCTGCCTTGCCTCATTCACGGTCCTTGCAAGGCCCCTCTTGTGGACGATGGTCTGGAGTCTCCTTCTGAGCACATCCTCAACGGTGAGGTCCAGGACGTCTTCGAGTTTGGCTCCCTCATTGAGTATCCCTGCCCTTACAAGGTGGCCGAGGAGCTGCTCCCTTTCTGTCTTTGTGTGTTCGCCTGATAGACCAAGGAGGTACCTTGCGTCCCTCCTGTATCTCCTCACCATCGTCTCTGCCTTCCAGACTTCCTTCTTGTTTTTAAGGCCGTACTTTGATACAAGCCTGTTTTCTTCCTTTATCCTTTCAGCGTTCCATGGGTGAGGTGGAGTATCATATTTTTTTCTTGCTTTACGTGGATGTCCCATCTTAATCTCTCCTTATCTATCTCTTCTTCCTTCTTACACCGACAGATGAACCCTTCCTGAATGTGGATTTTGTCCTCTGTCCCCTGACAGGCAGGCCCAGTTCGTGCCTTCTTCCCTTGTAGCTCCTTGTTTTCCTCATCCTGTTAAGGTCCTCTCTGAGGCACATGTCAAGGTCTGACTCTATGAGGTGCTTGTCCTCACCGGTCTCATAATCGTTACGCCTGTTAACAATCCATGAGGGGATGTTGTACTTTGCAGGGTTCTTTATAGCCTCTTCAAGTCTTTCTATTTCCTCATCGGAAAGGTAACCTATTCTCTGGTTAAGATCGTATCCTGCTGACATGATTATTGCCCTTGAAAGAGCCTTACCAACACCCTTTACACTTGTAAGGGCATTTTCCATGGTCTTATTACCATCTATGTCCTTCCTGGCAATACGAACCATATGCTTGAATTCTTCTTCCATTCATTAACCTCCAGTAAGAGTGAATTCGCGGGACGGGGGTTCTGCGAATTCATAACATTTCATAAGAGTCGTAGGTGCAACCTCAGTTGCTTCAACCGACGCCGGGACTGGGATTTGAACCCAGGAGGAGCAGAGCTCCACAAGATTTCCAGTCTTGCGCCTTACCTGGCTAGGCTATCCCGGCATATGATGTATTCAGTTAAGTGTGTAATCTGACAGCTATTTAAGTATTGCTGATGGCATGTTTCAAGGGGATGTCTGCATCGATACCAGGGCTATCTCCACATACGGGGATAGGTGCCTGGTTTCATGAAGACTCTCCGGGTTTCAACGACGATGCCCTTCTCCGCCGCGATGATGTCCAGGGAGGACATTGTTGACTCTCCAACAGCCACCAGCTCCCCCTTGAGGGTCAGTACCGCAACTGTACCCCCCTTAACTATGCTGTCATCAAGGCCTGCTACGCCTCCTCGGGCAAGGTCTGCGCCGTGGCAGATGGCGTCGACCGCAGAGTCAAGGATAACCACCCTTGGCAGGTGACCTGCAGCCACCTCCATGGGCAGTATACATTCCCTCAGGAAGCTCTCGTCTCCATCCTCCACCCAGAACTGGTAGGCGTCCTTGAGGTCATGGAGTGTTACAATCCCCTCCTCGGTGAAGGGTCCGACCCGTGTACGTCGAAGTTCCGCCATATGGGCGCCCACACCCAGGCCTCGCCTATATCATGGCAGTACTTACGTACATAGGTCCCTGCCTCGCATGCAATCCTGAAGAGCACATCCTGACCATCCATCTCCAGGATGTCTGCACTGTAGACCGTCCTGACACGGAGCTCCCTTTTAACAGCGGATTTGAGGGGTGGTATCTGGAATATTTTTCCCTGGAACTCCCCGAACACTTCACGTACTCTGTCCTCATCCACCTTCCTGTGCAGTCTCATAAGGCAAACATATTCCTTGGGGGCCTCGAGGAGGAGCTGCATGACCCTTGTTGCCCTGTCTATACCCAGGGGTAGGACACCCGTAACCCCGGGGTCAAGGGTGCCTCCGTGGCCAACCTTCTCTGCATTGAGAATGTCCCGCACCCATGAATCCACCTGGTGGGATGTGGGGCCTGCGGGTTTGTCAAGGTTAATGACACCATGTGATATGTGTGTCTGGATATCCCTTTCATAGGGAGGACATCCATAGTCGGGGTCTGTCCGAGACTCCCTTAACTCGATGAAGTTTGCCATGAAAGATACTTGCAAAAATAAGAGGTGGGTTTATTCAAGGGATTCCAGTTCCTTCTTTATCTCCTCAACATCCTCTGATTTGATTTCAATCTTCTTTTCGGTGGGTTCAAGGTGGTTTATGTTGCACCTTCTGTTTTTAACGTTGACTCCCACCACTTCAACAAAGTTTTTGTCGATGATGTCGAGTATCACACATTTTTCACCGGCTTCTCTTCCTGCGGTTTTTATACATACTCTTCCTACTTCTATTGCTGCCATTAAATCACCTCAGTAACTTTTATTATGATCTCAGCCACCCTATCAGCGTCAAAATGGCTGGTGTTTATTACAATGTCATACACGTCAAGGTCATCCACATCGATTCCATGAATCTCCAGGTACCTCTGGGCTTCACTCTCCTCACGTATGCGGATCTCTTCCTTCACTGTTTCAATGTCCTTGGATTCCCTTACACTTATACGCTGCGCCCTGACATCAAAGGGGGCTATCAGAAGAACCTTGAGGTCCGCCCTGGTGAAGTGTGCCGAGAGCCTTCCCTCAAGGATGAGGTCCTCATTTTCATCTGCAAGTCTGGCCTGCCTGCGATCTATTTCAATATCGATTTCAGGGTTTTCCTCGGCTAGTTTACTGAATTCCAGGAGGTCCATGTTCTTCTCAGCAGCCATCTGCCTGAACACGTCCCCCGCAGAAACGCATGGAATTCCAAGCCTCTCAGAAAGTATCCTGGCAACGGTTGTTGTACCGGTGCCTGCCAGACCACCGATGGTTAGGATCATCAGGACCTTGCCTCTCTCTTGAAGACTTTGCGGGCGCAGCTTGAACAGTAGTACCCGCCGTATGGCCTGTTGGGTCTCTTCTTGGATTTGGCGAGTTTCCTTATCTCGTAGGGTCTTCCCCTGGGAACACCATGTAGTGGTTTTCCACATCCGGCACAGACATGCTTTGATGGTTTTTTCCTTCGGTAATGGATAACCGTTCTTCCTCCAGGGGTTTTCTTGAAGATTCTCTTATATGATCTGGATCTGTATCTTAATTCTGGCATTTTTAATCTCTCCTTAGGATTTACATTCCTTTAAGTCCCATGAATTTTCTGAAGATCTGGGACATTGCAAAGGAGCATAATATGTACCATCCCAGCCAGCCGATGGCATAAGCCGGTGCGTTTGGTGGCATGCCATAGAACATGTGCCACAGTGGGACAAGGAGCACATAGTATGCCACCTGGGGCAGTATCACCAGGGTATTCACTATATGGGGCTCCTGCCCCATCCAGTAGAAGACAAGGATTATGGGAAGGAAGGTGACGATCATGGGTTTGAATGACATTGTCATCATTTCGCGCTGCTTATCCATAAACTCCATCTGTTTCTTCTGGATCTCCTCCAGCGCCTGGACGTCATTCTTCTTCCTTGCCTCCATCATTTCCTGCTGGAATTCCTGCATCTCAGCCTTCAGGGATTCCAGTCTCTCCTGATCCACCAGGAGTTTGTTGGCCAGTGTTATGACAAAGGCCACAATGGTGGATATCAGGAAAACCGTGAATATGGGGTTCTGGGGGTTCGGGTCCATTGCGATGAAGGGTCCGAATACAGCGTTCAGCGCCCCATATACAACCTCGAGTACCATCTTAGCTTCCTCGTAGATCTGTTACATCAGAACACTTTTCATCTCACCAACTGCAGACTCAAGCTGGTTGTTATGATTCTTAACTATCTTTACGGTCGCCCCGGTGAGGGTTGCATAGGCCATTGCAGCGGCCCTGTTCATCTGCTGATGGAGGTCTATCTCCTGAAGGGACTCCATGTCCCTGTTCCTTGTTTTATCACTTATTCTCCTTGTGAAGATTTCCTCTGCATCCGCCTCTATAAGTATGAACATGTCCGGTTCCAGTTCCTCAAGAACCCATACCGGAAGCCCTGGTAGAAAACCAGCAGGTGTCTTTATTGTGCAGTGTGTGTCAACGATTATATTATTTTCCCGTGACCTTTCTCTTATACTTTTCGCAGCAGCCCTCTGTATATCCTTCTGGATGTCGGGGGAGAGTGTCCTGATCTCATCCCTGTGTTCAACAAGCCCCTTCTCAATGACTATCTCCAGCATCACGTCCCCGTAATTCACGCTGATGTAATCCAGTTCTTCAAGTGTGTTTTCGAGGACCGTTGTGCTTCCTGAACCCGGTATGCCTGCAACTACAACAACCTTCATGGTACCACTCCCATTAATCATTATTCACTTATCAGTCGCCCAGGAAGCTTCTAAGTACTGGATGCATGTCCATGAGCTGTTCCTGGGCTATCTCCTCATAGAGCCTGTAAACTATACCCACGGTTAGAAGTACCCCTGTTCCTCCACCCAGGGCACCTGTGAGATCAGCCACAAATGCAAGAAGCCCCACGAAGGCCCCTCCAAGGATGGTTATTGCAGGTATGTAACGTTTGAGTATCCTTTCAAAGTGTCCCCTGCTGCTCCTGAAGCCAGGTATCTGCATACCCATCTGGTAGAGCTGTTTTGCAACATCCTTGGATCCTATATTACTTATCTCAACCCAGAGCCATGCGAACAATACGCAGAGCCCTATGAACACGACAGCATAGAATATAACCCTGAAGGGGTCGAGGATTATTGCATCGAAGGACCTTGGTGCCGTAAGCAGGTATGCGAGGCCATTTACTGGCTGCCCATTAACCACGGTTCCCAGTATGGGGTACCCCAGTTTCTGGAATACGTTCGCCATTAACTGGACGTTGAGTAGCAGGGCGCTTGTGAGGATAACCGGCATGTTACTTGCATACACGAACCTCAGGGGGTACTTACCAACAGCACCCCTTGTGAGCCTCTTACCCCCTCCCATAGTGATGGGTATCTCGACGCGCATACTCTCTGCATAGACAACCACAAGGAAGACTGCAATAAGTGCAACCACAGGGAGCACATAGTACTGGAGGTCAGGGGCCTGTCCTGTTGTCAGAAGATATATCAAACCAGGTATCCTACCTGCAGGCACTCCTGGCTGAACCGGTGAAGAAAGCGGGTTGAAGGCACCGACTATGATCTCCTGAGACACCCCCGCTGCGATGAAGAGTCCCACACCACTACCGAAGCCCCACTTGGACACCACCTCATCAAGGAATATTATGAGTATTCCTCCAATGGTGAGCTGTAGTATCAGGATCCAGGTGAATGCAGGGGCTGCCGGTGCAAGTGAACCCGTCACCACAAAGATCAGTGCCTCGAAGAAGGTGAAGACAATGGCAAGGAGTTTCTGCAGTCCCTGGAAAAAGGCCTTATCCTCATGTTTCGAAAGATCCAGTTTAAGGATATTACCACCAACCAGGAGCTGGAGGATAATGGATGCTGAAACGATGGGTCCTATACCAAGGGTCAGTATTGAACCGAAGTTCCCTGCAAGCACCGCCCTCAGCTGGGCGAACTGGTCAACAGCCCCTGGGCTCAGCCCGTAGAGTGGTATCTGGGCCAGGAAGAAGTAGAGGATGAGTATTACTCCTGTCCATTTGAGTTTCTCCCTGAAGGGAACCCTGTAGCCCGGTGACTTGACCTGTGGTATTAATGAGAATATGGGGTCAAATTTTTCCTTCAACTGCTTCACTCCCTGCCTGAATCAGAGTTATTCTATGATTTCAGCCATTCCTCCGGCTTCCTCTATCTTCTCAGCAGCACTCTCTGAGAACTCGTATGCCTTCACATGCACAGGTCTTGTGAGCCTGCCGCTTCCAAGGATCTTTTCAAAGCCGAGCTCTGTAACGTCTATGACGATCATGCCGTTTTCTTCAACTGCAACGCCACTTTCAAGGAGTTCAGGTATCTTCTCATCAAGGTAAGCAAGGTTCACTGTTTCAGGTCTCTTTATGAGTTTCTGAGGCCTCTTGAACCCGTATTTTCCAAAGTGTTTGGGGTCGTACTTGACTATCCAGGACCAGTGGTGCTTGTGTCCGCCCGCCTGTCCTCTACCACCGCGGTGACCTGCTCCCCTTCTCTTCTTGGAGCATCCTCCGCCAACGGTTCGTGAACCCCTCATCCTTGTGATCTTTCGTCTTTTTCTGATCATCGGTAATTCCTCCGGATTAGATCATCCTTTTTAAAAGGTTGTTTATCTCTTCACCACGGTAACCCAGACTTCCACCCTCATTGAAGGCCTTCTTTATTGCTTCATAACCCTTCCTTGGGGGGTGCAGTCTGAATACAGGCTTTATACCTGCGTCTTCCAGTTTAACATCGCCCTGGAAGACTGCTTCCGCGAATTCCTCCACGGAATCGTAGTCTGTCTTTTCCTTTATGTAGTCGTCGGTTATTTTATCTCCGCCGATGATTCTTCCCCTTTTCATTATCATTGCCTTGAGGGTTTCCTGGTCGATTTCACCCCATGTTATGTAGTCCTTGGCCTTCTGGAGCATGCCAAGGTAGCTGGGTGTTTCCTCAACCAAGACGGCGTGGTTGATCCTGTTGAGCCTTAACATTTCCATGGTATCAGCTATGTCCCTTCGGACGCCTGCTGATCCCCTTACCCTTACTACTGCGAACATCTGCCATCACCTTCAGGTACTGCAAACACCAAGGTTTTTAAGGTCCTTTTCGCTTGCCTTTACTTTACTCAGCTGTTTAAGGGCGTCGAAGGTTGCCCTGGCAAAGTTAACCGTTGTCTGTGTCTGTCCACGGGTGTGTGACCATACATCGTCTATGCCTGCAAGCCTCATTATGGTTTTGCCCACGTCACCGATGGCCAGTCCAACACCACCGGGTGCCGGTATGAGGGTTACGCGGACGCTTCCGCTCTTACCTGAGACCTTGAAGGGTACCGTGTGTTCTCTTCCGCAGACACAGCCCCAGTCACCGCAGCCCCTCCTTACCTTTATTATATTGAATTTTGCATCGTCAACTGCCTTTCTGATTGCAGGTCCGACCTCTCTTGCCTTACCCTGGCCAAGTCCAACGTATCCGTCCTTGTTACCCACTGCAACTATGACCCTGAAGTTAACCTTCCTTCCTGATTTGTGCATCCTCTGGACAAGGTTAACATCAATCACTTCCTCTTCAAGGTCAGGAAGCAGGGCGTCAATTATTTCGAGTTCCATTATAGGGTGTCCCTCTTCAAAGATCTCATCGATGCTCGTTATGACACCCTCCTTGACAAGGCGTCCCAGGTTGGTCCTTGGCTCCCATTCCTCCATGTTGAAGTTCATAATCATACCTCTTCATCTATCCTTTTTTTGATTTCATCAAAGTGTTCTGGAAGGTCCACAGGGGAAAGACCCCTCTCAAGGTACCTTGAAAACCTCTTCTGCATCTCTTCATCATCAAGGGATTCCGCGTATTCCTTTATGTGTTCGCCCCTGATCCTGGATTCGTCAGGAAGTATTGCCTCTCCATGCGGCACGTTGAGTCCTGCGTCAACAGCTCCCTTGAGTGCAGCGAATACCTTTGAACCCCTTATGGCAGGTCTCATGCCTATGTCAAGCACAGCCTCTGTTATGCCTGCCTTCAGGGCTCTTTTACCGCACAGGTATCCTGTGAGGTATGCTGCTGCTGTGTTGGCTGTTGCTCCCTTCCATCCCATCTTCTGGAGCTGCTTTGAGTGGGCTGAAACAAGTGTTTCATCGCCCTCCATACCAACATTGATGATCTGTGCAATGACATGATATGTGGTTATCCTGACAACAAGCCTGGGCTTGCCTGTTTCTATCATCTTGTAACGGGCCCGGTAATCAGTTTTACCTTCCCTTCGTCTTCTGAATGCCATCTTATATCTTGGTCCATGTGCCAATCAAATCCCTCCTACCTCAGCATGTCATGGTCCCGGGCGTAGGTTTTCATGTAAGATTTGCTCTTAAATGCTCCACCCTTCGCCATCTTGTAGAGTTTACGGTAGGTGCTCCTGTTTATTTCACGGTTGTCCCTCATCTCCTTGAGGTCCTTCCTCAGGGCCCTTATGGTTGTCATCCATTCCTCTTTTTTAGGCCTTCTTGCGCCCTTGGCACCCTTTATGCTGCCCGGTCCTTTTCTTCTACCTTTCTTTTTCTGCTGGGCTATCTTCTTGGATCTGTAACTGCTTATACCCTTTTTTAGTTTAGCCCTTATAGCTCCGTCTTTTATTAGCTGCTTGACACCATCCCTTGTTATGGCCCCTGAAACCTCATCGATCCTTTCAGGGTCTATCCATATCCTGTTAACCCCTACTTTGAGTATGTCTGCAGCTAATCTTTTCTGAGTAGTAAGATTCATTCAAGAAACCTCCTTGTATTCAGCATTTTGCTGATAAACCTGAAAAAATTCAGGTTTCCCCTTAAATTTTTTTAGCCTGGTCTGTGAACCCTTTGACCAGATTATGGGTTGAGTACATTGATGCCGAGTTCCCTTGCCTTTTCAAGCATCAGGGTCTTTTTTCTGGCCCCTACTGTTGAGGCTATCCTCGCTGCCTGTTTCTCAGGTTCCAGTGCCTCAAGTTCGCTGAGGCTGGATATCAGGACATCCTCATACCCTGATGGATGGAGACCCCTGCCTGCCCGGGGTTTTCTGTAGCCTATTGCAGGCATTGCTGGTTTTCCCTTTTCGTATCTCCTCATTTTGCTTGTTCTTCCCCTGGGCCTCCTCCATTTTTCCCCTAGTTTTTTGTATCGGGCGTATTCCTGTCTTTTAAATTTTTTCTTCATTGAATCACCATCCCTATTCCTTGCTCACAAGGTATATGCCGTCCTGGAATACCCTTGGGTCCCTTCCCTTAATCCTTGTGGCCTGTTCGATGTTTGCCATTGTCTGACCAACGTCTTCCTTGTTGATGCCGCTTACTTCAACCTCATCTCCCTTGACCTGGACCTTTGTATCTCCAACTATCCTGGCCCTTCTTGGGTGGCGCTCACCAAGGAAGTTTTCTATTACAACACTATCCCCTGCCACCTTCACGCTCATCGGGAAGTGGGCGTAGACTATCTTCATACGGTAGGTGAAGCCCTCGGTAACACCCTTTATCATGTTGTTTATGTGGGCCTTCACCGTTCCCACCATTGCCTTGTCCTTCTTCTTTGGGAAGTTAACTTCAAGGACAATCTTATCGTCTTCCATTGACATTGAAATCTCTGAATGGTTGAATTTTCGGGAAAGTTCACCCATGGGTCCCTTAACACGGACTTCACCATCAATGGTGACGTCTACATCCTCAGGGATAGGGATTTCCTCCCGAATTAGAGCTGCTAGAACCATGTTTATCACCTAGTAGACGTATGCCAGCAGTCTGCCGCCGATGCCCCTGTCCTTTGCTTCCTTGTGGGTCATTATACCCTCAGGGGTTGATACTATTATTATACCGAAGTTCTTGGCTGGCAAGTACCTTTTTTCAAATTTCTCAAATTCGTCCTTTTTAACAGCGTGCCTGGGCTTTATAACTCCGCACTGGTTTATGTTTCCTTCCAGTTCAACGATGAATTTCCCTGCTCTGCCATCATCAACGTATTCGAATTCCCCGATGTAGCCTTCCTTCTGCATTGTCCTTAACACACGCCCTATCAGCTTTGAGGCAGGGGTTATCCTGCACCTGACGTTACCCCTTATCTCATTGTTCCTTATGTTTGTCAGGGCGTTTGCAAGAGGATCCATAAGAGTCACGGTAAACACCTCTGATTAGTTATACTTTTTAAATCCGATCTTCGGGGCAAGTTCCCTGAAGCACTGCCTGCACAGCATTAACCCGTATCTTCTGACCAGGGCAGAGTGGTCCCCGCATCTTGAGCATTTCCTTGATGCCTTTCCATATTTCCTTGGCAATACAATCACCTTCAAACTATTTTAACCTGGAATCTGTTCTTCATGAATTCCATTGCCTCTTCACGGCTGACCCTGTGCTTTTCAGGAACCTTCCTGCGCTGTATTCGTCTCCTCTTTATCCTGTGACCTGGTTTTTCAAATGTCACAGAGAGGTTCATACCGAATATCCCTATTTCCGGGTCGTACTTCATCCCAGGTATGTCAATGTGTTCATCAATTCCCATTGAAACATTACCGTACTCATCAAACTGTCTGGCCTTTAACTTGTTCCCTATTCCTTCAAGGAACATTTTAAGTATCCTTTCGGCCTTTTCACCACGGAGAGTGACCTTACATGCAATGGGCTGTTTCTTCCTTATACCGAACTCGGGGTTTGTGACCTTTGAGTGTGTCCTCACGGGTTTCTGGCCTGTCATCTCCTCGAGGAGTCTCTCAGCCCTTGCAAGCCTTTCACCCCCTTCACCTACACCTATGTTGAGGGTGACCTTGAATATCCTTACTTCCTCCATCGGGTTCATCTATTTCCCTCCTGGAAGTGAAATCACTGATTCATCCCTTCCGATGACAAAGACGTAATCCTTGAGTGTTAGGAATGTCTTCTTATCAGCTGTCTCAATAACGGTGGTATTTGGCATGGATGACCTTGTTATGTTTATCTTCTTGATCCTGCCGATCTCACCTGTGTGCCTACCGCCTGTAACAAGTCCTAGGCTGCCCTTCTCGAAGGGTATCCTTTCAAGGATCTCCTGGTCAGGTATGGATAGTTTAACAACATCTCCAACCCTGAATTCATTCTCTGAAAGGCAGTTTCGACCGTCGTGCATGTTCAGCTGTGTCCTACCACCCTTGAGGGTTGTCTTGTTGATTATCTTGCACAGTTTAAAGGAAGCCTTCTCCTCGTCGATCTCATGGAGAACCAGCCTTCCCCTCTCATCAGGCAGGACCCTGTACATTCCACCTGTTTTAGGTATGGTCACAACGTCCATGAACCCGACCGGGAACTTGTAGTTCTTCCTTGGCCTTCCATCCACCAGGATCTCACCGCTGTTTATGATCTTCCTTGCTTCCCTGGCATTGTCTGCAATTCCAAGAATATCCCTTACAATCACAAGGAGGGGCAGTGAGCTTTCAATGGCGTGGGGCCCGGGTGATGGTTTAACCGTCCATTTGTACTCCTTGGGATGAATGGGCCAGTGACTTGGTGCTTTGAAACGTTTAAGATGTTTTCGTGATGCCATTATTGCCATTTTTTATCCCTTCCGTTCTAAGATTTGAATCCTCTTTTCATCATCAAGGTTAAGATCCACTATCCTCAGGTTTGAGGGGTGTATCGGAAAGTAAACTGATGTCCCGTCAACCTTCTGGATTGTTGCTCCCTCAACATAAACCCTGTATCTCTTGAGATCCACCTTTTCCACTTTGCCTTCGTGTCCCTTGAAGTCGCCGCGGAGGACTTCAACCTTGTCCCCCTTCCTCAGTGGCAGGGACCTTCTACCGTATTCTTCCCTCAGTTCCCTGCTGAGGTTAGCGCTCATCATCTTGCGGCGAGCATGTAACGGTGCTTCATAAATATATTTCCTCTGTTTTCTGGGCTGTTTTGACATTATATCACCCTTACACTATTATGCTGGCTGCGCTTCCCACACTGGGCCACCTGTCTGCTGCCTCCTTTGCAACAGGACCCCTTATCTCTGAACCCTTAAGGACACCCTCAGGGCTCACTATAACTGCAGCGTTGTCCTCGAATTTCACCCTTAAACCATCAGGTCTCCTGTATTCCTTTTTCTGTCTTACGACAACAGCGTTGAGGACTTCTCTCCTCATGTCAACCGTTCCCTTCTTTACAGAGACCACAACCATGTCACCTACACCGGCTGCTGCCAGTCTTCTGCGGACACCCTTGTATCCCCTGACAGATATTATCTCAACTTCCCTTGCACCGGTGTTGTCAACGCACTGAAGTCTGGCGCCTACAGGTAATGCACGGGTAACCTTGGATGTAATTGCCTTCATTTCAGTCTTCCCCCTTAACCTCAACAACCACAAAGTTCTTTGTCTTGCTCAGGGGTCTGCACTCAGCAATCTTTACTGTGTCCCCCAGGTTAACCTCTATACAGTCAGGTTTGTGGGCTTTAATCTTGGATTTTCTCTTTTCGTATCTCTCATATTTGCGTATAAATTTGTAGAAACTCCTTTCAACCGTAACTGTCCTTTCTGCCTTGTCACTGACTACAGTTCCTTCCAGTATCTGACCCCTCAGAGGGAGGTCCCCATGGAAAGGACAGTTAGGATCACTACATTTAGATTTAGGTTCTGGAACATCAATGCCAACCATCATATCACCACTATGGTTTTCTAAATTTCTTCTTTATTCTCTCCTCAGGACGAGCCACCAGAGCTCTACCATCAATTTCAACCACTTCACCCTGCGGTGTTATGAAATGGAAGATGGCTATTTTCTTTGGAACCGTTATTTCCCTGCCATCCCCCATCTCAATTCTAAGGGTATTCCTGGTTTCATCCACGACTCTTCCAGATATCCCCTGAATGTCCCTGTGAACACTTCTGGCTACCGTAACAGAAAGGCCAATAAGTTCATGTCTGAAAATATTCCGGGGGGTTATCAAAGGGGACCCCCTACCTTATCTCGATTGTATCTGATGAAAAGCCCATTTCAGCAAGAACTTCCTTGACCTTCTTCTTATGGTCCCCCTGAAGTTCTATCTGGCCCTTCTTGGCGGTGCCGCCACAGGCACATTTTGCCTTGAGTATCTTTGTAAGTTCCCTTATGTCTATATCGTGTTCGTCGATGCCCTCGATGATGGTCATCAATTTACCGAATCTTCGTCTTACTGTGTAAACCTTCAGTGTCTGAACTTCGCGTGCTATTTCCTCGCATACGCAAAGTTCTTCCGGAAGACCGCATACATCGCAGATTTTCATTTATTTCTCCTTCTATTTTTCATTCATGATGGTGAGAACACGGGCTATTGTTCTTCGGATTTCCCTCATCTTGCCGGGGTTCTCATGAACACCGGCGGCGGCGCTCTTGGAAATGTATCGGGCGTATTCTGCTTTGAGTTCATCCAGTTTCTTCTGGATTTCCTCCCTTTCCATTTCCCTTATCTCTTCGCTCCTAAGTATTGCCATTTCAATCCCTTTCTATTATCATTGATATGAATCTGCAGATATATATTATTTTTCAGATTCTTCACCATCTTCGTCCTGTGTCTCTGCTTCCTCTTCGGCCTCAAGTTCCTCTTCAAGTTCCTCAATGTCCTCAAGCTCTTCAAGTTCCTCGATATCCTCAAGCTCATAGACCTCTTCAAGGTCCTGGATCTCATCCACAGGTTCCTCTGAAGGAGCTTCCTGAACCTTTGGGGCTTCTATGTCCACCTTGTCTGGAAGAACAACATCTGGAGGCATTATGCGTACGTATACTCCAAGAACTCCTGGTTTAAGCTGCACAGTGGCGAATCCTTCCCTTACATGCTTTGTTGATGGTTCACCGCATTTCTTTATGTATCCATCAGTGAACTTTGCTGTTGCTGAACGGGCGCCCCTTATCTTACCTGAAATGGTCACTTCAACTCCCTGGGCGCCTGCGGCCATTATCCTCCTCATTGTGGTGTAGGCAACCCTCCTGAAGTGCATTCCCCTCTGGAGCATGGCTGCTATCTTGTGGGCCATTATCTTGGGGTTGAGTTCAGGGACATCAACCTCCTTGACCTCAACCTGGGGGTTTTCGAGGTCGAACTTGTTTTTGAGTTTCTGGGTTATGGTCCTCACTGTCTTACCTCCACGACCTATGACCATACCAGGCCTTTCAGCGTAGACCACGACCATGGTACCCATGGGTGTGACCTGGACGTCCATGCCACCGTAGCCGGCCCTTTCAAGCTCCTTTTCCAGGAATTCATCTATCCTTGTTCTTCTGAGACCCTCGACGACAAAATCCTTTTCTATCAAAATCTACGCCTCCCCCAGAACTATCTGAACGTGTGTTGTTGGTGTGTTGAATGGTGTTGCTCTTCCAAAGGCCCTCGGTATCCAGCCCCTTATCACAGGTCCTCTGTGGCTGGATATGTGGATTATCCTTAGCTTCTCTGTGTCAAGTCCCTTGTACTCTGCATTTGCCTCGGCATTTTCCAGGACCTTCAGTATATGGGTCGCTGCCTTTACAGGGTAGCGGCCGCTGGCCCATCCTGTAAGGCCCCTCCTGTGGCCCACCTTCCGGTTGTATCTCTTGAATGCCACCGGTCGCTCCATGTTGATGACCTCTTCAAGGTACTTCCTTGCCTTCTCCACTTCCATTCCTCTGATCTCCCTGCAGATCTCCACTGCGTGCTTTGGTGAAATTTTAAGCTGAGTTGCTGACGCCCTGGCTGTTCTGGACTTATCTTCATCTTTATAAGCGTATTTAACCTTAGCCATTGTCTAGTCTCCTTATTTAAGAGGCACGAACATTGATGATCTGGTAGCTCCCATACCGGGATCTCCGTGCTCAACCTTCTTCCTTGTGGGTGCGAATTCGCCGAAGTAACAGCCGATCATTTCAGGCTGGATTGTGACCTCAACGAATTCATTGCCGTTGTGGATTCCAAAGGTCATGCCAACCATTTCAGGCAACACTATCATGTCCCTGCAGTGTGTCCTGATTACAGGGGGTCTTCCCTCGGTTTTTCCTTCCTTCTTTATTTTCCTTATCTTCTCGAGTACCTTCTTCTGCCTTGGCAGGAATCCCCTTTTAAGGGACCTTCTCTGCCTTGATGGGAACAATTTTATAACATCGTCAAGTGGCATCTCCTGCAGTTCTTCCAGGGTGTAGCCACGATACCTGAATTCTTTACGTGCCAATAGGTCACCTCCTATTTATCTCCTTTTCCCTGTTCTTCTGGCAGCTATTGAACCAACCTTTCTTCCTGGAGGAGCATGCCTTGAAACAGTTGTTGGCCTTCCTGGGTGCTGTCTGTTTCCACCACCATGAGGATGGTCGACTGCGTTCATTGCAACACCCCTGACCCTGACAGACTTCTTACCCTTTGCCCTGAGGGCATGGTACTTCTTACCGGCCTTCAGGAATGGTTTCTCCCTTCGTCCTCCTCCAGCAACAACACCAACGGTGGCCCTGCACTGGGGGTTCAGTGCCTTGAGTTCACCTGATGGGAGTTCAATCACTGCCTTGTCAGCATCATGGGTGATTAGAGAAGCATATGTACCTGAGGACCTCACAAGTTTTCCTCCGTCCCCTGGCCTGTTCTCAATATTGTATATGGGTGTCCCCTCAGGGATCTGGCTGAGTGGAAGTGAGTTCCCGGGTTTTACCTTTGCCCCGGCACCGCATTCAACTTCATCCTTGAGTACAAGTCCTTCAGGGGCAAGTATAAGGTTCTTCTCACCATTCTCAAATTTAACAAGGGCTACAGGGGCTGTTCGGCCCGGGTCGTGCATTATGTCAACAACACTCCCCTTAAGGCTTCCCTCACTCTCAAGGGAGTCGTAGGCCCTGTATTTTATTTTCCCCTTGAAACGGTGGGATGCGCTTCTGTAAGTAGGAGTCCCCCTTCCTCTCCTCTGTGATATTAATCTTTTTCCCATTCAAATATCCTCCAGATAGTTTTTAGAATACTCCCAGTTTAACGGCTATGTCCTCTGCACTGTGTTCCTTTGCCAGTTTTATGTAGGCGAGTTTATGGCCCTTGGGGGTTACCTGTGTGTTAACCCTCTCAACCTTAACCGCGAAGAGTTCCTCAAAGGCCCTTCTTATGTCCTTCTTTGTGCTTTTCCTCATAACCACGAATGCCAGTTCATTGTTCTGATCTATAAGGTTCATGCTCTTTTCTGTGACATGTGGTTTTACAATAACAGCATATGGATCCATATTTACACCCGTAATCTAATTTTTTACTGGAACAGTCCCTCAAGTTTTTCTATCGCTGATCTTGTAAAGATGGTGAGCCTTCCAGGGTGGGTTCCGGGGGCAAGGAGTTCTGCATTGAGGTTTTCAACCGTTACAACATCGACGCCGGGGTGGTTTCTTGCACCGAGTGCTATACCCCTATCCTCACCGACCACTATGAGGGGTCCTTTTGGTGACCTGTATTTCCTTCCCCTCATCTTTCCCTTACCTGCGCGGATCTTTTTACCTTCCTTTGCCTTTACTATGTCATCCATGATGCCCAGCTTCCTGAAGACTTCCCTTGTATCAGCTGTCCTTTTAATCTTTGAGAGTTCATCGTTAACCACCAGGGGGACCTGGGGCAGGTCCTCTATCCTGTGACCCCTTGCCTCAACAAGGTCCCTTCGTGCTGTTGCGGCTATTGCTGATCTTATGGCCAGTCTCCTTTCCTTCCTGTTTATCCTTTCATGGTAGTTCTTCTGTGGTCTTGGTGGATGGGCCCTTCTACCTCCAACGGCCTGCGGGACGAACGCTGCCCTTGAACCGTTCTTTATACGTGGAACCATGGCAACACCGCGTCCGGCACCGTAGGACTTTGCTGAAGTCCTTTTACCTGCCATCGGGTCAGGTCCCCAGGGCTGTACCCTTGCTGTCTGTGCCGAGATAACAGCCCTCTTTATCACGTCTGGTCTGAACTCTTCATTGAATATTTCAGGAAGTTCCATTTCGTCTATGGCTTCACCTTCCAGGGAATAAACCTTGATCTTCATTTTAAACCACTCTTATACTCCTTGTTTTGATGCTGTGCTGATGTAGTTGATCTGGGGTGCCTCCTCCTGTTTACCGGCAGCCCTTATTGCCTTCCTGAGTACCACAAGCCTCTTGGTCGGGCCCGGTACTGACCCCTTAACCATAATATAATCGTTCTTCACAAGACCGTACCTTACAAAGCCTCCCTTCGGGTTTACATGGTCTGCTTCTTCAGCATCTCCTATCTTGAGTATCTGTTTGTTGTACTCTGTCCTTCTGTGGTAACCCATCTGACCGGCCTGGGGGACGGTCCACATTGTCCTTGATGGTGTCCATGGACTCAATGAACCTATGTGTCTTCCCTTACTGCTCCTTGCAGCCTTACCGTACTGTATCCTTATACCCCATCTCTTAACAGGGCCCTGGAATCCTTTACCCTTTGTGACTGCTATTGCATCAACAAAGGCTCCCTCTGTGAATATCTCTGATGCCCTGATGTCCTTTCCAAGGACTTCGAGGGCGTATTCAAATTTCTCTTCAGGTGTCTTTCCTCCGAGACCGCATTCGAATACTTCGGGTTTCTTTTTAGGCACGCTTGCAAGCCTGGGGTTTGTGTGAACTATAACCCTTACGTCTGCCACGTGTTCCATGTTTGACCTTATCTTCTCAATTGCAGCTTCCTGGTCATAGTCCTCTGCAGGCGGGGTGAGTTTCCTCCTGAGATCATCCTTGGTACTCTTTGCAAGGACTTCCCCGAGGGTTTTAAGTCCTCTGCTTGTCTTTTCATAGGCCCTTACAGCCATGACGGTAAGTGGCGGTACCTCAAGGATGGTTACAGGTGTGGAGACTTCCATTCCCTCTGTGGGGGAATTCTTTCTGTTGTCAATCATCATGACATGGGTCATCCCTGCCTTGTAGCCTGCCAGGGCAAGCAATCCCGGCTCATCCACACTGGGCCATGACTTGACCCTAGGGGTTTCCCTTGCCGCCCTTTTTCTTGGACTGAATGCAACTGATCCTTTTCTTGGTTGATGATGTCTAGCCATAACTTTACCTCCTTACATCATTTCCTATGGGTTCATCAATCTGAGTTAGCATGTTAAATATTGAAAGAGTAGCCATAACGGCCTCTTCAGTCCTTACAGTCTCCGTGCACTGTCCTGGAATGGTGTTGACATTTATGTCTGCCCTGACCTCTGGTAATCCCCTGTAAGGACCGCCAAACAGGATGGTCACTTTCCGCGCCCCATCCATCTTTGACTTTACTTCATTAAGAATAGAAGTAATGGGCGAAGCATACCTGGATGTTGCGATCACAACATCCGCGTCTACTGTTTTAAGGCTTTTTGCGATATCCCTGCGGGTATCCAGTACCTCATATCCCCAGTAGGTGTCCTCTGGTTCATCTGGCTCTATCTGTATTTCCTTACCCATCCTGGTGATCCGGAAACTCATTACCCTGTTTACGCTGAGTTTTTCTCTGCACAGTGCAAGTTTATCTGCGCCGATATCCACAAGAGTTCCTTTTTTTACCCTTTTAACTGTGAGACCCTGTCTGTACTCTCCCGTAACCGGCTTTCCAGTTGGGTGATGAGGAGTTCTCAGAGGTGGGAGTATCCCCACATGTTTCAACTCCTTCATTATCGGGAAAACCTTCCTTCGAAGGTATTGAGGTGTATCCATATAAGATAGGATATCCCTAATAAACCTTGCCTCTCCATCTGCACCATCGCGATAGATCACAATGCGCTTAACCCCGAATATTGAAGCGGCCCTTGCAATAAGACCCACCTTGTAGGTCTTAATTTTAAGATCCTTTGTTTCCGCTGTCAGTGAATCCGGGATGAATATGGACAAATCTAATTCATTCATTTATTAATCTTTGTCCCGATCTTTTATAAATATTTTCATAATGCAGACTGGGCAAGTAAAGCCACAGACCACATCATATACTCCTGTATACAATGCGAGCGGATTCACCGCAAATTTGCAATAGGTACTAAAAATTGTACGGTGGGGGTATTTAAAGTTTCCGTTATCATGTCACATGCGGATGGAAGGGAGCAGACATCTCCACGGCAGGGAACCATCCGTGACCGTAGAGGGTTCATGGTGTGTAAAGAGGGAGTTATGGAATCATATAGGATGATATGGTTTATCCACATTTTCTAGGAGTTATGGAATCATATACGATGATATGGTCCAAATAAGAGGGAAGCCCCCATGATGATCTAATATCTTATGAAATCATATACTCTCAATCCTGAGAACAACCACATTAACAGTGGAAACTTCCTCCCTGTGGAAGCTGTAGGTCCTCGGTATCGGGAACCTGAGGGGCATCCTGTGGGTGACCCTGCCTCCAAGCTTCTCATAGTATCGGCATACAAAGTCCTCTGCCCCTGCCATGTGAAATGAGTATATCACCCTGCCAAGGGACAGCGCAGTCTCCATGAAGACCCTGTCAGCACCCCTCTCAGCCCTCTCCTGGGAACCGAAGGGAGGGTTCTGAATTACAGTATCTGCCGGTTCAATGCCCGGAATGTCCTGGCCCATAGACCGGATGTCCGCAGCGATGAAGGTCATGTTCTCAAGTCCAAGATCATCTGCCATTGCCCGGGCCACTTTCAGGGCCTCCTCATCAATATCAACACAGTAAACATGTTCTGCACCCAGAAGGGCCGCTCCGATCCCCAGCATCCCTGTACCGCAGCCAAGGTCAATCAGGCGCCTCTTCTCAATATCCCCCATGCTCCTTGCCGACCACAGAACCTCAGCGGCGATGGGGGCTGGAGTCAGGTACTGTTCAAGTTCAGGATCGGGTCCAGGATGTGGGGGGATTTTTTCAAGAAGCATCTCAAGGTGTCTTTTCCTCTTTATCATACAGTCACCATCTCCAATAAGACCATATCATACAACAAAGCAGATCAACCCCCTCCAGGCATAGAACCCCCGTATATATAATATAATAACTGGCTTTACAGTTAAAAAGAGGTAGCTCCATATATACTTGTATGATATCCAACTACAGGATGCGGTCACATGTTCAGTAAAATCCTTGTTGCAAACCGTGGTGAGATAGCGATAAGAGTTATGCGTGCATGCAGAGAGCTGGGAGTCAAGAGTGTGGCGGTCTACTCAGAGGCAGATAAGAACGCCCTCTTCACCAGATATGCTGATGAGGCCTATGAAATAGGAAAACCCGCCCCCTCCCAGAGTTACCTCCGTGTGGACAGGATCATTGAGGTTGCTGAAAAAAGCGGTGCAGAGGCAATACACCCCGGTTACGGTTTCCTTGCAGAGAACCCCTCCCTGGGTGAGGAATGTGAAAAACATGGCATCAAACTCATAGGGCCAAGGAGTTCAGTTATAGAGGCCATGGGTGATAAGATAACCTCAAAGAAGCTCATGGAAAAGGCCGGGGTTCCGGTGATCCCCGGGACAGAGAAGGGTGTTGACAGCCCCGACGATGCTGCCAGGATAGCTGATTCCATCGGCTACCCGGTCATCATAAAGGCCTCTGCCGGTGGAGGGGGTATAGGTATGAGGGCCGTCTATGAGGAGGACGAACTTGTAAGGGCCTTTAAGTCCACAAGATCAGTTGCTGAATCCGCCTTCGGAGACCCCACCATCTACATAGAAAAGTACCTTGAAAAACCAAGGCACATCGAATTCCAGGTAATGGCAGATGAATCAGGTAAAGTTATACACCTGGCGGACAGGGAGTGCTCAATACAGAGGAGGCACCAGAAACTCATAGAGGAGGCACCATCACCCATCATGACCCCTGAACTGAGGGAGAGGATGGGTTCAGCAGCTGTCAGGGCAGCTGAATACATCGGGTATGAGAATGCTGGAACCGTTGAGTTCCTCTACTCAAAGGGGGACTTCTATTTCCTGGAGATGAACACAAGGATACAGGTGGAGCACCCCATAACCGAGGTGATAACCGGTGTTGATCTTGTTAAGGAACAGATAAAGGTTGCTGCCGGTGGGGAGCTGGAGTTCTCACAGGAGGATGTGAGTATAAGGGGCCATGCCATTGAATGCAGGATAAACGCAGAGAACCCCCTTGCAGACTTCGCCCCGAATCCTGGTAAGATCACGGGTTACAGGTCCCCCGGGGGTATAGGTGTCAGGGTTGACAGTGGGGTTTACATGAACTATGAGATACCCCCATTCTATGACTCCATGATATCAAAACTCATAGTCTGGGGCATGACCCGTGATGAGGCAATAAACAGGATGAAAAGGGCCCTCAGCGAGTACATAATCCTGGGGGTTAAGACAACCATACCATTCCATAAGGCGATAATGAGGAATGAAGCCTTCAGAAGGGGGGAACTCCACACCCACTTCGTCGATGAGCACCGGAGAGGAATAGACGCTGAGATGGAAAAAATCGTTAAGGAGGATCAGGAGATGGTTGAACGCCTCCAGTCAACATTCCTGCCATCAAAGAAGGTGGCTGCCATATCCGCAGCCATAGGAACATACATGCATGCCCGGAGGGGGTGATGTTATGGGAGATTATGATCCATGCAGCGTTAAGGCAAAAACGAGTTACATAGGTCATAGAATTGAATGCTTTGATGAGGTTGACTCCACAAACAACGTGGCGAAGCGCCTGGCTGAGGAGGGTGCCTCTGAGGGCACGGTTGTAATTGCAAAGACCCAGTCCCGTGGTCGTGGCAGGAGGGGGAAGCCCTGGATATCACCAGAGGGCGGTATCTGGATGTCAATCATCCTGAGGCCTGAGGTACATCCATCAAGGGCCCTCCTCCTCACCCTTGTAACCGGAGTTGCAGTTGCAAGGACCCTGCAGGATGAATGTGGCCTTGAAGTTGGTATAAAATGGCCCAATGACATCCTTATAGGGGACAAAAAGGTCTGCGGAATACTTACAGAGGCCCATGTCCGTTTCAACACCCTGGAATATGTTGTTGTGGGCATCGGTATAGATACCAATGTGGATGTGAAGGCATTCCCTGATGACCTCAGGGAAGGGGCGACTTCACTTAAAAATGAGCTCAAAAGGGACATAGAATCCGGTGCATTGATAGAAAAGTTCCTTGAAAACTTTGAGGATGTCTATAACTCATTTAAAGATGGTGAAATTGATGAGATTCTATCCGAATGGAGGAAACTGTCCAAAACCATCGGCAGTAGAGTTGAAATAAGAAAACAGCTCGGTGAGATTGTATATGGTGAGGCTGTTGGTATAAACAGTGAGGGGGCCCTTATCCTTGAACTCGATGATGGTACCCTGAGGAAGATAATATCAGGGGAGTGCATACACCACTGATAAACAATTACTTCTATTTTTTAAGAGGCAGAGCTGCCCATTAAATCTAATTAAGTAAATTACAGCCTAATAAATACCTCCGGAATCTTGCAGCACGCCTTAATAAAATCTAATTCTAAATTAGGCATTTAATCAGTTAAAACGAAATTTTGAGGACCTTATGCTGTTTCTATGATGGCGGGCTTTCCAGACGCCCCCTGTACTTTGAAGGGCCTTCCAGTTATCCTCTCGGCCAGGAATATGTTGGTCTCTGCGTGAAGGGTTAATTCATATGTCCCCACCCTTGAAGATCCGGCCATTGCAATGTAGGGTACTATCTGATCACCCATGTACCTGTCAAGGGGGCTTCCAGCTTCAATAAACCCCAGGAGCTCCTTTGCGGCTTCTGATCCTACCAGCTCAGCCCTTTTACCCGGCCTCCCAAGTGATGTTGCGCCAAGTCTCGTGTTACCCCCCGCCCAGAGGGTTATCCCCGAGCCCCTGCCCAGGGGACAGTCGGCTTCCTCTACAGCTATATCAACATCAAGACCCGTCTTCCTTAAAACCCTGAGGGCTTCATCTGCCTGTCTTTCAGCCACATGGAGCGGCAGGTTTCCTGCGTGGGAGATACCGGCTATGAAGTCAATTTCTGCATCCTCAAGGATGATGGGTTTTAGTTCTGACGGTTCTATAGTTGCCCTCACCCTTCCGCCGCCGCGGGGATAGTAGCCCCTCTGAATGAGTTCCAGCCTGGCACAGTAATCCATCTTCTCCAGTAGTGGCAGGGTTACCTCTGAAAGGTAATCGATTGTGGGGGCCCAGAGAACATCGGTACCCCCTGATACCGTGACATCAAGTCTGCCATCAGCTGCCGCCCCTGCAATCAGGATGGCCTGGAGTACCAGGCCCGTGCTTCCTGCTGTTTTAACGTCGAAGGTGAAGTTCCCGCCGCCTATGGTTCCCGGTGAAAATTCAAGTTCCTGGGATCCGAGTTCATCCCCCCTAAGGGTTCCATCACTGATTTCTGCAATGGCCCTTACAGCTGTAAGGTGCTGATGTGAAAGGCCTTTACGGGGCCTTCTGGCCCTTATACTGTGTATCCGTATCCTCCTGGAGGTTACCGCTGCAAGTGCCACCGATACCCTTACAACGGCACCCCCTCCCTCACCGTAGGATCCATCAATAACTATCAGATAAGATACCTCCCAATTAAGCTACCAGGAGATGGAAAATCAGCCGAATATGGTTCTCCTCATTGCCGAAGCATCATCGATGATCCCTGCAAGCTTCCTCATTGAATCAGTGAGCGCAGACTTTATGGCCTCTGCTCCAAGTCTTCCTGCATCCGCGGCTGCAAGGTCCAGCCTGATGGTCATTGATGCCCCCGGCATTCCAGCCGCAGGTATTGTGATTATCCCATGGTCCTCAAGGAGTATCATTGCAAGGGCCGCGGAGAGATCCTCACCGCTCCATGTTGAGCCGTATCTCCTCCTTAGGGACTCTGTTCTGATCATGATACCTGTCGGTGTCTCCTCAATGTCAGGGTCATCCATCATCTCAAGGAGCTCCCCTTTCCTTTCAAGGGCTTCAAGGATATCTGAAGGATCAAAATCCTCAAGGGCCCTTACCATTGCAGCTATAAGGGGGGGCTGCGCCTCAAGTCCAAACTGATACGCCTTTGACTTCACCCTGTCAATGAGGTCAGCCCTGCCTGCCATCAATCCTCCCCGCGGACCATGCATGAGTTTATCCGTGCTTGTAACTGCAAGGTCAGCGCCCAGGTCGCAGGCCCTCCTCTGATTAAATATAACCGTCCTCAGCCTGGCTCCCGATGCATCGTCCACGAGGACAGGAATGCCTGCATCACCGGCCCTCCCTATGATGTCCTTGAGAAGTGATTCTGAGATGACCCGGTGGTCCATTGTGGAGCCTGTTACAACAACAAGGCTGGTGTCTTCAGGGAAGGGTTCTCTGAAATCATCGGTTTCATGGTACCTTACAGATGCAAGCTCGGCGCTCAGAGGGACCGATGGATGGGATGGCATCTCAGGGAGATAGTGTATCAGCGCTGAACCTGGCTCTGTGATTGCAAGTACGGCTGCAAGTATTGCGCTGCTTGTCCTGTTGAATGCAGCAACCTTCTCCCCTCCAAGGTGCCTTACACCCGCCTCCTGGAGTCTTTCCTCGAAGACTGCCGGCCCCACATAGGTTTCAAGGAGGGCCATGTCATCCTCATCAAGGGAGAATCCGCCTGAGAGCCCTGTAAGGTCATAGATGCCGCTGCGGCCATGATCACCTATACGTTTCCTTATTATTTCAAGGGCGTGTTCCCTGCGTTTAACCTCATCCATGATGTCTTCAGTAAGCATCCCTTCACCTTTTAAAGTTCACACACAGCAGTTCCAGTATATGTCCATCTGTTCCTAATGTTCCTCAGATGGCCGGGGTCTTTTTGCCCTGCTGTTCTCTGATTTCAGGATTATTGCATGGTCTGCAGAATTCTGAAGTGCAGCGCTGAATCCTGGTTCAGCCCCTATAACAAGGGTGTTCTTGCCATTTTCCTTTGCCTTGTTGATTATGGGGAGGAAATCAGCATCACGGGTCATGAGGGCTATTATATCAATATTAGGGTTGTAAATCAATTCCATGGCTTCAACAGCCATGTAAACATCGGTATCTCCTGCAACAACAATAGGTGTAAAGCCCTGGTTAACGATTGCCTCTATAAGTTTATCAGAGGCGTACTGGTTTAAAAGAACCTTTCCAACCCGCATGTTTCCGTATTCAGATAATATTTTCCTTACAAGGTCAAGGTTGAGGCTGAACTCCTTCCTCAGCATGTTAGGTCCATCAACAAGGAGGCCTATGTTTTTCTCCCCGCCCTCCTTCTTCTTTATAGGGATGTATTCCTTAAGGGAAGTCAGTTTCTCAAAACTTCGCATGGTATTGAATCCTCCACTAAAAAAATTCAGTCATGATAATTATCGAACTCATTATAAATAAAGTTAAGTAATAGGGGAAGGAAGGCGCCAGTTACTCTATTTCAAGGGACAGCTCATCCTCAAAGAGATCCTTCACAAGCATGAGGGAATCTTCATCCAGCTGTTTAACCGCAGCATCACCGCCCTCATTGTAGTAGTACTCGGCATTAACTATTTTACCCTCATCATTGAGGTAGAGGAAAAGACCATCATAGTATTTATCAGGATTGGCTGATGGAAGAAATATTTCAATCCTCACAAGGATCTCTGAACCGCATATGCTGTTATAGAAGTTTTCTCTTTCTTCATCATTCTTCAAAAGTTTTTTAAAATGATTTATCCTCTTTTTAAGTTCCCTTTCAATCTTTTTATCGGACATTATATCACTCGCAGAGTTAATCCCAAGAATGAGTTGTTTTTACCCTTAATTTGATTTCTCATATATAATTTTTGCATGCCTTGGAGGCATCAGATAAACCATCAGGGATGTATCGTTCCATGCCCTGATGAAGACCGCTGGGAGGATTTCAAAGACCTGAAAAGAAATGGGGCGACCATCCACTGCCTCATCCGCCATTTAATATGTATCGGATGCTCCCATCAGGACAGTGCCTCAGGATATCAGTTCCAGGGGGTTGTCCCTGCACATCCTGATAATATCCTCATCCCTGAACCCCTCCATCCTCATGAGGTGTATGAATTGCTTCAGACCATCCATGGGTGATGGGTTGTGTCTCTGTCCAAAGTCAGTGGCTAGGATGCACCTCTCCGGTCCAACATACCTCACGGCTTCAGTAATCCTCCGGAAGTCGAGTCCATCATGCCGTGGCATGCAGGCGACAAGGCAGTGCTCAAGGTAGGCCCTTCCTGACATCTCCTTCTGCTCCTCAAGGCTGGCTCCAACCACTCCGGTGAGGGGATGATTGACTATAACCTTCCTGATACGGTACTCTGCTGCAATGTCAAGTACATGGAATATCTCATCCGGTTTGAGGTGTCCTGTCCCCAGGACCATGTCATGTTCCCCTATTATTCCCATTATCTCATGGAGGTCCCCTGTCACGTTTCCGGCTGAAACCGTTGGGAGCCAGACAAACCTGCCCCCCATCCGGGCCGCTGCCCTTACCGCATCAGGGTTCAGTCCCCCCACAGAATCATTGAGGGTGACACCGCCAAGAACCCTCATACCGGTTGCCTCCGATGCCAGCCTGGCCCTTCCTGCAGTTGACTCAACATGGCTCTTGATCACAACAGCCTCCATGCCCTCCCTGAGGGCTGCCGATGCAAGGTCAAGGTCATTCAGAAGCCTCTCCCTTACATCGGGGGCTGTGTGGATGTGGGTGTCCACAAGGCCATCCAGTTTAATATGGAAAGAAGATTCGAAATCAAACATGGATCCACGTCCCGAACAGTGCACATGATGGTTAAGACTTCAGTGAAGGATTTTTGATGGTTCTTGGCTTCCTAAAGTATCTTCTGGACTTCAAGATCAGGTTCGCTGACTGTATCACTGTAAAGGCTCCTCCCCCTTGAGTCCATTGCAACCACCAGGGGTCCAAAGTCCTCCACCTCAAGTTCCCATATGGCCTCGGGGACTCCCAGGTCAAGCCAGTGAACAGCCTCTATCCCCTTAACCGCGGCACCGTAAAGGGCTGCGCATCCACCAACCGCTGCAAGGTAGACGGCCCCGTGCTTCATGAGGGCCCTTCTTGTATCTTCATCCATCCCCCCCTTACCTATAACCGCCTTCACACCCATCCCTATAACCTCCGCCTGGAATGGGTTCATCCTGCTGCTTGTGGTTGGACCCACAACAACCATCCTGGCAGGGGGCTTCTCTATGGTCCCTTCAGGGTTTTCTATTTCACCCTCAAACCTTATGATGGGGCCCGCATGGAATATCACGGATCCCTCAATATCGAAGGGCGCACCCCTCTCGATTATCCTTTTATGGGCTCTGTCACGTGCTGTGAATATCTTTCCTGTGATGTAAACAACATCCCCTGCTTTGAGTTGGGCTGTCTCATCTGCAAGTGGTGTTTCAAGTTTAAGCTCCATGAGAAACATCTCCATAACGTATAAATGATCCTGAATAAATTAATAGTGAGCATCTCTAATTAAATTTTCCAGGATACCCAGAATCATGATAGAGGTAGAACATGTCAAGTATGAAGAATGTTACGGATCTCTCAAAGTACATCATGACACTCCCTGAAACCAGGGTGTCGCTCCTCTCAATGATTTTTATAAGTTTCATTGTTGGTTCCCTTGGTTTTCTCATTGACCTTGTGCCCGGGACCAGCGCCCTCCATGACATACTCTATGGTGGTGCCAACGGTGTCCTTGTGCTGGGCTTCAGTTCAATAATGGCCGGTGCCATCACACAGCCCTGGGTGAACTCCCTTGGCGGCAGAAGGATGAAGATGAAGCAGTCCATGTTCCTTGCATTCTTCTCAATGATGATATTCTCCCTAATCTACCTTGCAGGGTGCATCATTTCATCCCTGGTGAAGAGTGACCTCATACTTGACTCAATAATACTTGGCTCCGCGGTTATATTCGCATTCCGCCTCCTGGTCATCTGGGGCACATCAAACATAAGCTTCATGAATTCAACCCTGGTGTCCTCGGTTCAGCCGTTACTCATCGTAAGCATGAACATAGTTGTGGCCTTTCTCAGTTTAACCACGAATATTGGCTACTTCAGTGTCATCGGATTCCTGCTGAAGATAATCATAGCCTCGGCGATACTCATCCTTGCAATCTACTCCTTTGTAATGGTTGTAGAGTCCCCCATGAGGAGGAACCTGGGGGTTGGTTCGCTGGAATTCCTGAGCCTCTTCCTCTCACATATAACCGAGGACTCACCGGAACTTGAGGGAATCTTCACTGAGATAGGTGAACCCGTGGACACCCTTGCAGGTGTTGTGTCCTTTAAAACAGCTTCGGGATTAAAGGCCCTCCTCATAAGCCCCTCGGTGCACCCTGGACCCATCGGGACCATCGGCGGGGCTAACATGCCAACCATCCTTGGAGAGAGGTTCGGTGTATTCACCATGGTTGCCCATGGACCCTCAACCCATGACTTCAACCCTGTATCTTCAAGGGAACTGGTGAAGGTTGAAAATGCCGTTAAAGGCGCCCTTAAAGACATGGAGTATACTGATGAGGTGAGTGAGTTCAGGCGTTCGGTGAAGAACCATGCCACCGTGGGTTTCCAGTTCTTTGGAGAGGACCTTCTGCTCCTTGCAACCATGGCCCCAGAGGGTTTTGATGATATAGAATTCGGGGTGGGGCTTTCAATGATGAACCTTGCAAGGAGCCGGTGCGGGTCACGGAACGTGGTTATGATTGACTGCCATAACTCCTTCAGGGGCGAATCAGGCCGCATACTCCCTGGGAACCCAGAGGTCTTTGACTTCCTTGACGCTGTTGAGTCAATTGAATGCCCCCCCGAAAGGTACTCCCTGAGGGTGGGGTGCGCCCACAGGCCAATGGATGGGCTTTCAAAGGAGGATGGTGTTGGCAGGAGCGGTGTCAAGGTCCTGGTGGTTGAAGCGGGTCCGCAGAGAACCGCCTACGTGCTCCTTGACTCCAACAATATGGTGATGGGGTTTCGTGATGAGATCATATCCGCGGTGAAGGGGCTTGGAGTCAGTGATGTGGAGGTTATGACAACTGACACCCACTTTGTGAACACGCTGGCAGGTGGCCACAACCCTGTTGGTAGGAGAAAAAGGGAGGAGATTATAGGGGAGATATCCCTTGCTGTTGAGGAGGCCCTGGATGACCTTGAGGATGCCATGGCAGGTTGCAGGGTTGTCAGGATAAACGGCCTGAACACTCTTGGCCCTACAAATTCAACAGAGCTTGTCTCGACCATAAGCTCAATAGTCGCGGTGAGCCGGGTGATAGCTCCACTGATATTCGTACTTGCCATCATATTTGTCCTCGTATGGATCTTCTACTGGGCATGAATCTGATCAGCAGCAAGCCTTCTGAAAACCTGAAAAAAGATTTTTTCCTGTCCTGAAATAAGCATACAGGATTGGGTGGAATAAAAAACTAAGTTATGGTCACCGAGGTTATCAGCACAGACTTACTGCAGGAAAAAAATAAAAAAGACTAAGTTATGGTCACCGAGGTTATCAGCATGGCCCATACGACAAACCATATAAAGAGAAATGGGACTATGCCACTCCAGAGCCACCCCTTGAATCCTCCGGCTTCCTCCTTTCCAATTATTCTCTCAGCAATGTTTCCTGTGATCAGAAGGATCACAAGACCTAAAAATGTTCCCATCGCCTGATTTTCGCCTAAGGTAGGTATTGAACCGTTTGAAACATAAAATGAAGCCACAGCCGCGATTATACCTGCAGGAACGTGAATTGCAGTCATCTTAGCATCAGCATCCATATTGAAACCTCCATGGTTTAATCTGCCCCGATAATTCATCATAAACTGAGGACAGCACAAGATATTAATTAGCCATTTGTACCATATTATATTTAAGCTTATAAATTGCTGATTCTAGGAGAGGTGTTGGAAATGAAGACAATGTCAAACGTTGATGTATTCGCGGTCACCAATGAACTCAATGAGCTCCTCACCGGCGCCAGGGTCGATAAGGCCTACCAGCCCCTTAAGGATACGGTGATAGTCAGGTTCCATGTACCAGGGGAGGGAAGGGTTGATATTGTTATGCAGGCAGGTGTAAGGATTCACAGGACGCGCTACCCCCCGGAGAACCCCCGGACCCCGCCATCATTTCCAATGCTCCTCCGGAAATACCTCAAGGGAGGTATAGTAAGGTCCGTCAGGCAGCATGGATTTGACAGGATAGTTGAGATAAAGGTTGAAAGGGACCAGGAGTACACCCTGGTTGTTGAACTATTCTCAAAGGGAAACATCATACTCCTCAACCAAGAGGGTGAAATAATCCTCCCCCTTAAAAGGAAAACCTGGAGTGACAGGAGGATAGCCTCCCATGAAAAATACGCCTACCCCCCATCAAGGGGCTTGAACCCCCTGAAATATGAACTCCATGAGCTCACAGAGATCCTGAAAAATTCAGATACTGACCTTATAAGAACCCTTGCAAGGAGCGGCTTCGGGGGTCTCTATGCCGAGGAGATAGTGCTGAGAACAGGCCTCGATAAGGAGACTCCAGCCAGTGACCTGTCCTCCGAGGATATTCAAAGGATCCATGAAGCAATAAGGGAAACATTCAGTCCACTTGAAAGCCTGGACCTCAAACCCCACATCATCAAAGACGGGGAAGAAGACGTGCTCCCCATTGAACTCAGAATATACAAAAAAAGGCCAAGGGAATACTTTGAAAGTTTTAATGATGCTGCAGATGAATTCTTCAGCTCAGTATTCAGGGAGGAGATAAAAAGGATCCATGAAGAGCGGTGGGCAAAGGAGGTTGGCAGATTTGAAAAGAGGCTCAGAATACAGAAAGAAACCCTTGAAAAGTTCAGGAAAACAATTGAAACATCAACAAGGAAGGGGGAACTCATCTACGCCAATTATCAGAGGATCCAGGAGATACTGGACAGCATAAGGGATGCCCGTGAAAGGTACTCATGGAAGGAAATAAGGAAGATAATAGCCGACGCCCGGAAAAGGGGGCTCCCTGAGGCCCAAGATATAATTGAAATTGACCCCATGGGGAGGATAACCCTTGAGATTGAGGGTGAAAGGATACAGATTGACTCAAAACTTAGCATCCCCGAAAATGCAGAGGTCTACTATGAAAAGGCAAAGAAGGCCCGGAAAAAGATAGAAGGGGTCCTGATGGCCATAGAAAGGACAGAAAAGGAAATAGAGAAGATCACCAGACGGAAGGACGAGGCGCTGAGGAACATTACGGTCCCAAGGAAGAGGGTTAAAAGGGAAATGAAGTGGTTTGAAAAGTTCAGATGGTTCCTCTCCTCAGACGGTTTCCTTGTCCTAGGAGGCCGGGACGCCGGGACCAACGAGATTGTTGTTAAGAGACACATGGAACCCAGGGACATATACCTCCACTCTGACATACATGGAGCGCCATCTGTCATCATCAAGAGCCAGGGAAAGGAGATCCCCGAGACAACCATACAGGAGGCTGCGGTATTCGCTGCATCATTCTCAAGTGCATGGACCCGCGGATTCAGTTCCCTTGACGTCTACTGGGTCCATCCTGAGCAGGTGTCAAAGACACCAAAATCCGGGGAATTCGTTGCCAGGGGAGCCTTCATAATACGCGGTTCAAGGAATTATATAAGGGGCGTCCCCCTCAAGATAGCCGTCGGCATCGTGGACTATGATGGAGAAAGACTCATGAGCGGTCCCCAGTCAGCGGTTGAGAAGAGAACAGATAACTACGTGGTTATAAAGCCAGGTTATACAAAGAAAGAAGCCCTTGCAAGGGAGATAAAGTCAAGAATTGATAAAGAAAACATTTTAACCCTAGAGGACTTTATAAGGGTCCTTCCGCCGGGTAAAGGGGATATAGTTCAGTGATGTCCCTCAGGATTACTGAAGTCCCTTAAACTCTCCCCCTGGTTAGGGTATCAGTTAACCTCCTTAAGGTTGAAAATCTCCAAGGTTTAATCCAGGCATTCGAGGATAAGGTATCACTTAACCTTCCTTTTAAGGTTTTTTTTAAGTAAAAAGTTGAGGTCTATGAAGTACTTGCCCTCCTCATCTGAGACTATGATGGAGTCATCCTCAAGGAGGGATGTGAGGTTAACCTCATAGATACCTTTCTTTTTAACCATTATGGTTTCAATAGCCTCACCGGAAGTTCGGACCTCATCCTTCTTCTCTGCAATGTACCTGAAGTATCTGCTCCCACAGTTAGGGCAGCCATCTGCCAGTTCATCTGAAGACCTGAACGTTGCACCGCAGTTAATGCACTGATGCACCGGAATCACCAATCTCTGCAATCATTGAAAGGAAGTTTGACTTCTTCTTAACAGTCCTCATAACGTTTGCAGGTCCGATTATGGTGAGGCCAACAGTCCTCCTTTTTGAGAGGCCGAGGAAGGCCTTTTCATCCTTCTCAAGGGTGTATATGTCTATACCTACAAAGTTATCGACATCAATTTCCCTCATTGTTGTCTCTATCAGCTCCGCCTCCTCCGATGGTGAAAGGCTGCCCTCGAGTACAAGTATGTCCCCGTCCTTCACACGATCTATGATGAGTGAAATCTTTTCCATGCTGCTTTTATCTTCAAGAGCCTTTGATGAAAGGAAATCCATTTTTAAGCCATCCATTTTAACCCCCTACCTGAATTTTTTAACCATTTCCCTGTAAAGCTCGTCTGTTTTTTCCCCATGAAGGGCTGAGATAGGGACAACCGTGTGCTGCGGGAACACCGATATTATCCGTTCAGCCGATGAATCTGGAAGGTCTATCTTGTTGGCGACTATGATGAATGGTATCTTCCTTGCCTCAAGGTTACCTATTATGGTTATGTTTGCCTGGGTAAGGGGGTCCTCTGTTGAGTCCATGACAAGGAGAACACCGGTGACATCGTCAAGCCATTTTATTGCCTCTATTATACCCTTTGTAGCCTCCTTAGCCCTTTCCTTGGCCTCCTGCTCGGATAATCCAAATTCCAGGAAGTTCTTGTAGTCCACCTTGGTCGCTATACCTGGTGTGTCGATGATGTCAAAGTCCAGCTCCGCCCCATCCTTCTTTATGGTGACCTTCTCCTTCCTGTAGACTGTTCTTGTCTCATGGGGTATCTCTGATGTAAGGCCAAGGGGCTTTCCAAGCCAGTCCTCGCACATCCTGTTTGCAAGGGTTGTTTTACCTGAGTTTGGGTGTCCATAGAGCCCTATCTTAACCTTTCTGTTCCTTCCAAGGAGTTTGTCCAGAAAATTTGTGAAAAAGTTCGCCATCCTACCACTTCTTACCTGCTTTCAATGTTATTCCTCATAGATGCCTCCGACCTCAAGCACAACAACCTCCGTGCCCGGGGAGGACCTCTTCACCAGTTCAGCGAATATCTGCGGGTCCTGTTCAATAACAGGGAATGTGTTGTAGTGCATGGGGAGCACCTTCTCGGGCCTTAACCAGGAAGCTGCAATGGCCGCATCCTCCGGCCCCATGGTGTACCTGTCACCGATGGGGAGAAGTGCAATGTCAGGCCGGTATATCTCACCGATAACATCCCTCATATCAATGAAGAGCCCTGTGTCTCCTGCATGGTATATGCTTCTCCCCTTTCCTGTCTCAATGATGAATCCACAGGCACTACCCCCTGAGGTCACCTCCTCTGTAAAATCTATATCCGAGGAGTGCTTAGCATCAACCATCCTTATCCTGATGTCGTCAAGGTTTACTGTGCCGCCGATGTTCATTCCGTTGCTTTCAAGGCCCTGCCTTGAGAAGAATACTGAGAGTTCATGGTTTGCTATTAAAAGTGCGCCGCTCCTATCAGCGATCTCCATTGCATCTCCAAGGTGATCTGCATGTCCGTGGGTTACACAGATCACGTCAGGTTCAAACTCCTCAACTGCCGTGCTACAGACAGGGTTGTTGCTTATGAACGGGTCTATAAGTATCCTCGTGTCACCGGATTCTATCTCAAAGGCTGAGTGTCCAAACCATTTTATCCTCATTAAGTCCCCTCCAGGTTGATTTCATCTGAAAGGTTCCATGCCTCTTCAAAGAGTTTCTTTATCTCTGAAATTGATTTCTTGTCCTTGTAGATAACTCCCACTTCAAAGCTCTCATATATTGGGTCCGTGGAGATTATGAGGCCGTTCTTATCATCTGAAACAGCTGCAACGGTGTGTATATGAGGCATTGTCCTTATCCTGACATTGTTGTCAAGGAGAACCTTTATAAGTTCAACCGATGCCTCATCATCAAGGCTGGCCTCCTGGATTATGAGGCGACTGTCTGTATCCATGAATTTTTTTAGAACAGAAACATCTATATTCTTTATCCATGGATACATGAGCATTACCTTCTCCTCTGCACTGTTTATTGTCTCCTTCATTGCATCCTGAACATCCGATGCATCAAATGACCATATTATGCTGGGTTCACTTGTCTCAGCCCTTATCCTGTTTATTGCGCCCTTGAATGAATCAAGGCGGTCCTCGAGGAGGTCCTCAACATCATCCACGTTCTCAATGTATTCCTGTTTAAGTTTCTTCAATCTTTCAGTGACATAGCTGTTATCTGCGGGTGGAGTTTTAAGGGTCTTTGCAGTTCTCTGAGGAGCAACCTTACTCTTAGCGGGTTTGGGTTTTTCCTTTGACTCAGGAGTCTTCTTTCTTCCCAGTTTTGGTAGTTTGAAGAGTTTTTTCCTGGTTTGAGATGGTCTTCTGGGTGCAGTTTCTTTCACTGCTTCTTTTAGTGGGACTTCAGGTTCCTTCTTCCGGGGTGATACCCGGGAAGGTGTTATTTCCATTTTTCTGGATGAAGGTTCTGGAGTTGCAGGTTCAGGCACCTTAACCCTTGAGGTAACCCCTCTTCCAGGTTCCTTCTCAGCCGATGCATCTGCAGACTCTCCTTCAACCCCGGAAACAGACCTAACCCCACCAGAAGAAACACCAGCAGATTCATCCTTTGTCTCAGGAAGAGGTTTTTTTATCTGCCTGAAGCTTTTCTCTGTTTTGAAAGTCTGTTTAGGTTTAACTTCTTCTGGAAGCCTTTTCATCCTTCTTGCTGGTCTTACAGTAGCCTTTGATTTTTTATCCCTGGAAGTCCTGGCTTTTGATGCCTTAGTTATGGATTCAAGATCGATTTTTCCTGCGAAGAGGAGTGTTATTATAAGTCCCGGGACAAAGAGAAGGAGACCAAGCATGAACATGAAGATATCAGGTGGTGTGGCAAAACCAAGGGACATGAAGTAAAGACCTGCAAATATCATAACAATTCCTGCGAATGTGATTAACAAGTATATCATTGAATGCCTCCCGCTCCCAGGGTACTACTAACTGGTTTTAATTATTTATTTCTGCTTCCCTTTATAAAATGTTTTGATTTATTGCGGAGGAGTTACTCACAGCTGCAGAAGAAGAGTCCCCTTCCATGAAACCAGAAAATATATAATCTTTGAATTTATCATAATTAATGATCATAATTTTGTGGAGCGATTTCAATGATAATATCTGATGAAAGAGGCCAGGGAGCCGCGGAGTATATACTTCTATTTGGTGGTGTAATTGTAATAGCGATAGCAACCCTCATGATCTATACGAATTACATAAAAAGTACAAATCCCCTGAACGTGGCAGCAGACATGGAAACCGTAAGAAGTAATGTAAACTCTACGTTGTAGGTCCTAGAACAAAAGAAAAAATTTGAGTTACAGTGTCCCCGCCCTGATCTCAAAGTAGGTGATGAGGTGCTTCAGCTGTTCTGCTGCTTCTTCATCATCACTCAGGGCCACCGCAAGTTTCTGTGTGATCACTCTTCTCTGGTCAGGTTCAAGGGAGAGTATTTCATTTATTATCATCCTGAATATCCCCTCAGCATCAACACCCATCTCAGCAGTCTTTGCCATGAATATCTTTTTAAGTCTTTTAAGGGCTGATTCAGATTCATGGAGATTTTCAGACTCAAGTTTCCTTATTAGGATGTTCATCTCAATTGGGTCCCTCTGCACGATACCGAAAACTATGCCGTCAGGTTTAAGTGACTGGACCCTTTCAACACCATCATATATGCTGAGGTCATACCCGGTAACGGTTATTCTGTTGTTCTTAAGGAGCTTGAATATCGCCTCATTCACTGTTTTATCGGTTACATTAAACCCGTGCTCTGACCTTATTTTATTCCCTATTTCAGATCTGCTGAGATCCCCATCCTGAAGGATCTCAAGTATCACCCTATCAATGTTGTACTTCCGCGGCATACTCATCCCTTTGTGACATTATGAACAACAGTACTTAAATATGTTCATATGGTTGTGAAGAGGATATCATGTCCAGGGAAGGTGTCCATTAACTTTATATGTGGGTGCCCTCATAAAGAATAAACACAGCATGTTATAATGGGAGGTGTAAATGTATGAAGTTCTTAAAAGATGAAGCTGGACAGGGAGCAGCTGAATACATACTGCTTTTCGGTGGTGTGATCGTAATAGCCATAGCAGCACTAGTGATCTACAAAGCATACTTCAGCAAATCAAACCTGGACGCAGCAAAGGACATAGACGAAGTAAGAACCAACGTCACAGAAGCCCAGGTCTGACTGAACTTAAAAAGAGTAGGTTGAATTGTTAATCGAGGAAGAGGCACAGATAAGCGCTGAAATGATACTCATAGTAGGAGCCATCCTAGTAATAGTCATAGCCGTGGGCTCCTACATTTTCAGCATTTCCGGATCAATAGCAGGAAACATCAGCGAAGTAATCAACACCGCCCGTGACTCCACGATTAACAAACTCTAAACTCTATAAACATAAAATGTTCCAGTAATACAAAAACCTTCTTTTTTTATGAAACTGTCCTTCTCTGGTGTGATCGTAACAGCCATATTATATAAAATATTCTCTCATTTTCACCCCATCAAAGTTCATGATGGCCATATAATTAGATGGCCCTATTAGGTTATTATTTAATTAACCTCTTATCATGGCTTATGGCAAATAATTTCACCTATCACTCCTATAATCCTTCAGAAGAAGACATACCGCATCCATAATAGCAGGAAACATCAGCGAAGTAATCAACACCGCCCGTGACTCCACGACTAACAAACTTTAAACCCTATAAACATTTATAAATCTGTTTC
Source organism: Methanothermobacter sp. THM-1 (assembly GCF_009914355.1). Lineage (NCBI taxonomy): Archaea > Methanobacteriati > Methanobacteriota > Methanobacteria > Methanobacteriales > Methanobacteriaceae > Methanothermobacter > Methanothermobacter sp. THM-1. Next base: position 385,375 of record NZ_CP044013.1, on the reverse strand, counting down.
TATAACACGGGATGAAGCCATCCTCTTTTTCACCCATCAAGAGCTTCAAGATCACTGAATCAGTATAATTCCTGTCCATAAGATATTCTCTACCGTGAATGCTCACCACTGATAGATTTCCGGATGCATTCAGTATCCGCTCAGTGACTCCGTCATCAGGATCAAACTCAATGACAGAATAAATCTCATTATTTAACGTTCCATTAAATCTGCAGAACACTGGACTGGATTCTGATGGATAATAAATTGCCTTGAACATGCCTGATGCGATTCCAATCATCTTCCAGGGCACAACCACGATTATCTCCCGTGAACTGACCGGATGGCTTTTATTGAGGATGCTGGATGCTTCAGTCTCTGAGAACCCATAATCCTTAATTAACACTCCACGAGCCTCTTCCCTGTCAAGTGCAAGGATCCTCTTCAGTATCCTGAACGAAAGATCCCTGTCCCCGGTATAGTTTTCAAGGGTGAGGTATGCGTCATCACCTGAATTTCCAAGCATCCTGAATATGTTTGTCGAGAGCTTCGGGTTGCTGGTTCCCAGGGCAAGGTTCACCCAGTAGTCCCTGGCTGTTGACGGAATCTCCGGATTTAGGGAGTCATCATACCATAATTCCCTTGCAGGCAGGGTTTCAATGTAGGCCAGCCTCCCATCATATAGGACTGGTCTTCCGGCCTCGGATGCATAGAAATGACCGTAACTCCAGTCTGTTATTATGACAGCATCAGGGGATGTGTTCTCAGCGATCCAGCGGGCTGAATCCTCAAAGCAATCATCATATCCCGGTTTCAGATTATCAATGATCATGTATGATGCTGCTACTTGAGTGAATACTGTTAAAATGAGTATGATTGAGAATAACGGTCTGATCCAACCCCTACTGTAACTCCCAGTATAATCCAGGAATATGCCCATGAATAAACCAGCAAGGACAGACATTGGAGGCACCGAAAACATCAGGAACCTTCCACCCGTAAGTGAAAGTAAAATAAATGAAACTGTCCATACCGAGATGAATATCTGCATAAGACGTGACCACCCTGCAGAACGTGACCTTAAATTCATTAAAATGAACCCTGAAAACCCCATCAAGATCAAAACAGGGGATAAGACTATTAGCGTGTCCTCAGGGGATGTCCTCTGAAGTTCAGCCACATTCAGGTATGAATCAGGGAAAGGATACCAGACATCGGTGTTTCCTGCAAGATCAGAGAGATGAAAGGGTGCTGTGATGAACTTGAGGAATTCCAGACGATTGAATATTATGAGAAACATGAATAGAACCGCGAATGCTGGTAGAAAGGTTCGAAGGACTTTTCCCATGTCAGTAGATTTCATGTGTATTAACATGATAAAGAAGGTTATGAATGTCATGTAAAATATTATCTGCCATCCGCTCCATGAAATGGAGTAGGTGAACATTATAAAACCTGCGATTGATGAAAGGATAATCCTGTGTCTTTCCACCTTCACAGAGTCAGCTTCAGCAAGTACAAGCAGAAATGCGAGTGGAAAGATGAGATTGAACATGTCAGTATCATAGAAACCATAATTGGTTCTTAAAAGGTACAGGGGTGCTGATACCATCAGTATCCCTGCAAGAAATGCTGGTAGCCAGTCCTGAGACCTTCTGACGAGCAGAAAGACAAGGATCCCTGCAGCTGGAGCTATCAGTGCGGGGAGAACCATGCAGATACTCCTCAGACTAATTGATGCGAATAGGTCAACCATGTGATAAATGAAGACCGTTACGAAGGGTAGTGCCGGGGGGTAATCAAGGGGGACACCTGGAGGGTAATATGAATGGAGATCCCATTCAAGTCCATTGATGATGGCATCACCCGGATGACCCCTCATGAGCACATTACATGTCAGGCGATAGTTGTAGTAGGAGTCACTCTCCTGGAAGTACTGGAGGCCCTCACTATCCAAGTATGCAGGGTCTGTAAGATCAGCGTTGGCCATCCTTAGGAAAACTCCAGTGAAGAATATGATCATGATGAGGATGAAGGTCCCCCTGGATCCCCTCAACATCACCTGACACCCCACACGGTTACATCACCCTTCTGGTAGATCTTCCTGAAGTGTTCTGTCTCCTCTCCAAGTAAAACAAGTTTTACAAACAGGGAATCATTGAATGAGCTGTCAATGATGAACGCTTTCCCTTCAGCAGGAAGAAATATTACGGAGAACTTGCTACTGTTATCCACGCTGATGGTCTCAATCCCCCTATCATCGCTTATAATAAAACTGTGGGGCCTCTTACCATCCCATAATCCCCTTTTCAGTGAACGATCGATCTGTGACACGTCAACGGTTTCCACATGATAAACGGGTATGGTGTTCTTTGAGGTGAAGTTCCAGTCCCCAAAATAGAAGTACCAGTAACCTGCATACTTCATACCTTCAGTTGTGAGGATTATGAAGGGTCTTCTCTCAGCGTAGGTGGCTGAGAGCAGCTCATCCGTGAATTCATGGCCCATACCATATTCATCAGTGAGTAACCCTGCTGCAGTCTCCCGGTCCACACAGAGTATACCGTTAAGTATCTCTGCCGTATCTGCAGTGTTTCCAGTGTAATTTTCAAGGAGATCGATGGCCCTGTCCCCTGATGCCGTCAGCATTGTAAGTATGCCCAGGGACAGTGTTTCATTATCGGTGGCGAATGCCTTGAAGATCCAGTAGGCCCTTTTAGTGTTCTGAGAGCCCCCGTCAAATAATACAGGCCTCCCTGAGGCTGCAGTAAAATAGTGTCTATAACTCCAGTCAGTCACAATTACGGTTTCAGGGGGTGTTTCATCATGTATCCATGCTGCAGCAGATTCATAGTCATCATTTATGAAGGGTTTCATCGTGATCTCAGATGCCTGCACCACGGAGACTGAAAGAACAAGTAATGATATGATGGCCACCATAATGGTTCCTGCCCCATGTCCCATGAGAGACATCCAGGACTCAACCTCACCCATATAGGAGAAGACCAGTCCAAGGAATACTCCTGAAATAAATGTTAAGGGAGGGATTGCAAGAATGCTGAATCTGACGCTTGAATAATAAGCCAGTAAACTCACGGCCATCCACAAAATTGAAAAGATAAAAATGAAGACATTAAACCCTCCAAGGTGTTTATCCCTCATTGGGGGTCTGAGCATAACCGATGTTATCATTATCAACCCCAGAACCCCGAATCCGAGATTAAGGGGTCCTGCAGCGGATACAAATATCTCAAAGGATGGTCTGCTAAGTTCAGAGACAGATAGGTATACATCAGGCCATCCTCCAGTGGCTGAAGTTGAATTCATTATGTTCAGGGGGTTAATGATGTGAATGACATCACTCCACGCGTTCAGAAGCCCACAAAATGTTATGGATAGCAGGAAAAGCACTGAAAACATAATAGCAGGAAATGACCAGTCTTTACCTCCAATGGCCCTCCATGAAAGATAAAGTATGCAAGAAACTGCAATGATGTAGAGGATGTATGGCCAGCCCCTCCATGACAGTGAGAACAAAAGAATTAAAAGGGAACTCAGAACAATGCAGAACAAACTCCTCTTCCTATCCTCGGCCTCAACGGCCTCTGTAAGGAAAAATACAATCATTACAGGTATCAGGATGTTAAACATATCCGTGTCAAAGAACCCGGGGAGGGTCCTTGAAAAGTAAAGCGGAGCTGTTACTGTCATAACACCTCCGATGAATCCTGCAAGATCCCCTGAATACTTCCTGAGTAAAAAGAACATTGCTATTCCTGCAAAGGGTGCGATGACGGCCGGTAACCAGAAACAGGTCTCATAGAAACTTATATCCATGAATATGCTGAGCACCCGGTAAACCCTTGTGGAAACCCACGCAATGACTGGAGGATAACTGGCGGGTCTTCCCGGGGGGTAGTATGAGTAGGAGTCCCATGGGACACCATCCCTCAATGAATCCCCAAGGTGACCGTTCATCAAATAGTTCCTGCTTACACGGTAATTGTAGTAGGAGTCAAGTTCATACATGTAGGGGAGTCCATGCTCATCTGTAAGATAGGCCTTCTCATCGACACTGAGGTCGTGGAGCTTTGATGTCTCGACCCTGAAAAGGAAACCCGTTAAAAATATGATAAGAACGATGCTAAAAATCCTAAGACGCTCATCCAAACTACCGTCTCCTGATTCAGTCAATACCGTAAAGTGATGGGTTCATCCTAGGTATCATAGCCATCAGGACGCACTGCTCCGTATTACCAGTCCTGTCCAAGAGCCCATGTGACAGAAAACTGACAGCACCCCTCTTTTTACCCAACTCATCAACACCCGTGAGTTCATCCATGACCTCACCAACCTCCCTGCCAGCCAGCACATCCCTTATAACGGAGGGGGGTACTCAAAGCCCGCACTGACACCAATGGTTATCCTGGATCCGTCATAGATGGCACACCACTGGAGGTCAATGAATCCTGTTATTGTTTCAGGGGCCCTGTGAAGCCCTGATTCAATCCCTACACTGAGGTCACAGTCCATGAATGCATTCTTTGCCCTGTTGACGGCTCCCCTGATTGTGAGCTCCATCCCCACGGGCTGGTCAGGGACCCCTGAGTCAACCTCAACACCCCTTACATGGACACTCCCGAGTATTCTTCCAAGGACGTTCTCTGTGGCTCTGATCTTCACAGGATTTTTTGATCCGACATTAACCCTCGTGGACATCTTCAAATCACCTTTTTCTTTTAAGTGCACCCCTTATCCTCCTGATGAGATGGCCCATCCTGTCTATCTCACCCCTACGTATCCTTGTGGATGATATGGGGATCCCATCATCTGCAGGGACCATGTCAATGACTACGACATCCATCTCCCTGAAGCCCCTCTCCCTCCTTATCCTGTTTATCTCATGGGCCACCGGCTCTGTTTCCCTGCTGACAACTATGGCATCGAACCTTTCATCGGTTACCGTTGTCCCGTAGGGGTCGTCCAGTCTCATTATCCTGTAATGAGAATCCTTCTTTGAGAGGTACTCCTCAAGGTTCTTCATCCGGCTCCTGCATGGCTCAATATCCTCACCCTTACGTGAAGCGAACTCATCAGAGGTCACCCCAATCATAACGGTTTCTCCCACCCGGAATGCCTCATCAAGGAGTCTCCTGTGGCCCCTGTGAAACCTGTCGAATGTGCCGCCAACAGCTACCAGCGAGTATCTTTTCCTCTTCATCCTATCATCTTCAGGTCGATACTTTAAATTATGCGCGATTAATTATATAGATTGCGCACTACCCCCCCCTGAGTACCTCCATGAGATTAAAAACCTCCCATCATATAGAATTTGCAACCAGCATGAAGAGAGGCCTGCTTAAACCCCTCAACCCTTACCGTAGGGATATAGATAAAGAGCAGGAGCTACAATATATTAGTTATGCAGCTTAGGGAGTACAACACAGTCATAAAAAACCCGCGGAACATTGACCTGAGGGTTGCATCATGTTACCCTGGGCCCTACAGGACTGCCATGTCCTCGCTGGGTTACCATATAATCTACCACCTTCTCAACTCAAGGGAGGACGTGTGGTGTGAGAGGGTCATACACCCCTACCCGAGGAGTTTTGAATCCGGCAGTCCTCTCAGGGACTTTGACCTGCTGAGCTTCACCATACACTATGAGGAGGACTACCTGCGGGTCCTCCAGATGCTGAAGGATGGGGGTCTCGGCGTGCGGAAGGATGAACGTTCAGGGCCCCTGGTGATTGCAGGCGGTCCCTGCATAACATCCAATCCCCTGCCGGTATCGGATTTCATAGACCTCTTCATAATAGGCGAGGCTGAACCTGTCCTTGACCAGGTTGCTGACCTCTGCATTGAGCTGGATGACCCCCGAAGTGATATAGAGGAATTCATGGATATAAGGGGGGTTTATGTGCCTGATAACCCTGCAGAGAGGGTTATCGTTGAGGACATGGACAGGGCCTGTCACCCTGTAAGGCAGATTGTCACTGAAACAACCGAAAAATCCCTTACACCCTCCCTTGGAAGATCATTCCTTCTTGGAGTGTCAAGGGGATGCTCAAGGGGGTGCAGGTTCTGCATGTCAGGTTACCTTTACAGGCCAAAACGTGAAACATCCCTTGAAAGGCTCCTTGAAATCGCTGCAGAAGGCAGGAGGGCCACAGGATATGATAGAATATCCCTTATAGGTGCGGCTGCATCCGACTACTCCCGCATAGAGGAACTCTGCAGTGAACTCACAGATATGGGGTTCATGGTCTCGATGCCATCCCTGAGGATAGAATCCCTTACAGAAACCCTCCTGGATACACTTGCAGGTGGTGGTCTGAGGACGGTGACTGTGGCCCCCGAGTCCACCATGAAGATAAGAAGAAGTCTCAACAAGCCCATTGAGGATTCAATGGTCCTTGAAAAAACAGGCATGGCCCTTGAGATGGGCTTGAGGGTTAAAATGTACTTCCTGATAGGGGTCCCGGGTGAAACATCAGAGGACCTCAGGGAACTGGCATCCTTCATGAAGAAGCTCTCAGACATGAGAAGGGGTGCTGTGAGCTTCAGCGTGAATCCACTCATACCAAAGCCACACACACCCATGCAGTGGGAAGGCTATGATTCGAAGACCCTGAAAAAGAAGATAAGATTCATGAGAAATCTACTTAAGGGGCTTCCGGTTAAATTCGCAGGCCCCAGGAATGGCCTCATACAGTACGTGCTCTCCTGTGGTGGCCCTGATGTGGGGAAGCTGCTGGAGATGGCTGCCTCCTCACGGGTGCCATTCAGGGAATGGGAGCGTCACACACCCGGATGGCGGCCCGGGGACAGGCTACCCTGGAATAATATAGACCTTGGTTTCAGGGAAGATTTCCTTATGGAGGAATACATAAAAATGAAAAGGGGCATACTAACAGATTGGTGTGATGAATCAGGATGCCATGGATGCATGAGGAAAGGGTGCCGGGGGTAGTATAAATTCCCAGTTCTGTTCTGATTTAAAGGAAGCATTATAATCATAATTCAGGGGATCCTGCGAGATTTAAGAGCAGTTAAGGGTTGAGATCATGGAGTTTGCATCAAGAGTAAGGGATATAAGACTTTCAGAGATCAGGAAGATGTTTAAAGTTGCAGGCGAGGACACCATCAACCTTGGTATAGGTGAGCCTGACTTCAGTGTGCCTGAACACGTCAGCAGGGCTGTGAAGGACGCCCTTGACGAGGGATTCACCCATTACACCTCCAACATGGGGCTGGAGGAGCTGAGGGAGGCCATAGCAGAGAAACTTAAAGCTGAAAACAGGATTAAAGCCGACCCTGATTCAATAATAGTGACCGTGGGTGCCAGTGAAGCAATATTCATGTGCACGCAGGCACTTGTTGAGACGGGTGGCAGTGTCCTCATACCCGACCCCGGATTTCTTTCCTATGAAGCCTGTGTGAGGCTTGCAGGGGGACGCGGGATACCGGTACCCCTCAGCATGGAGGACGGCTTTGCCATGAAGCCCGAAACCGTTGAGGCACTTATAACCGAGGATACAGCTGCAATAATCATGAATTCCCCCTCAAATCCCACCGGAAGCGTCATGGAGAAGGATGATGTCAGGGGTATTGCTGAGATAGCAGAGGACCGTGACCTCATAATAATATCCGATGAGATATATGAGAAGATAATATATGATGGGAAACATTACAGTCCTGCCAGATTCACGGATAACGCCCTTGTAATAAATGGTTTTTCCAAGACATACGCCATGACAGGCCTCAGGGTGGGTTATGTTGCCGGCAGGGAGGATATCATTGAGGAACTCCTTAAGGTGCACCAGTACAGTACTGCCTGCGCACCTTCACTCTCCCAGGTAGCTGCCCTTGCAGCCCTCAGGGGACCCCAGGACT
>NZ_CP044013.1:265000-370000 GCF_009914355.1 Methanothermobacter sp. THM-1 | reverse complement strand
AATTCATGAAAATAATCAGATTAAACGCCGGGGACGGGATTTGAACCCGCGAGATCCAAAGGATCATTGGCTTAGCAGGCCAACGCCGTACCAGACTGGGCCACCCCGGCCTTGAGTTAATCTATCTGTGTTCCCTGTTATAAATTTTTCCTTCAATAAATAGTTTGCCCTTAATGAATGGGCACGTCCAGGGGTTGACTGGCCTTCCATTCGCCGGTGATCCTGAAGACCAGCTCCACCCCGTTAATCCACAAGCATCGGCTGTCCATGGTAGAGCTGCTCCTTTCCAGGCCTGACCCGTTCCCATGGCTAAGATGGTTTACCCTGACCCTCCAGTCAGGGCCCCATCACCACCAATCCTGTGGGACGAGGCTTCGACACCAGCCTCCAGGGCCGGCGAACGGTTAGCCAGCCGTCCCCTGAACTTCGACCGCGCCGTATAGGGGATTTGCGCTTACAGAGGACCCCTAACCCTCCAGTCTAGCCCATTCTATTCATTGGATAAACTGGTATTTTAATGTTTCCCTGGTAAAGACAATCATATGAACAATATCAGCCACCTAAAAGAGACTTGACTGATGAGATATGTAATTTTAATCCTTAAACAGAACCAATAGTTCAGTGTACTTCCAGTAACAGCACATCCCTCATCCATGAGAACAGAATTATAATACGGGATCCAATAATAATTTATGGATACCTTGATGATCATAAGTGTTGTTTTAAGTCTTTACATGGCATTCAACCTTGCTGCAAATGATATAGGTAACTCTGTGGGTACCGCTGTGGGGAGCGGCTCCCTGAAAATGAGAAGGGCTCTCCTGATTGGTGGCATATTTGTCCTTATAGGTGCCCTCTTCTTTGGAGGTAATGTAATAAAGACAATCAGTGAGGGGATAATTCCCGCTGGCCTTTTCAGTGCACGTGCAGCCCTTGTGGTTGTCTTAACCTCTTCGATCTGGATAACCTTCACGTTAATGAAAAAAATACCGGTTTCAGGTTCTGATGCCATTGTGAGCTCAGTCCTTGGAACCGGGATAGCGAGTATTGGGCTAAGCAACATCAGGGTTGATGTCCTTGGATTCATAGTTCTAAGCTGGGTTTTATCTCCCATCCTGGGTTTTTTATCGGGATTTATAATCTATTATTCTCTTAGAACCATTTTACTTAAACCCGCCAATAATATCGGCTTCAGGGATCGTCTTGAAAAGGTCTTTTCGTATCTGCAGATTTTCAGCTCAGCGTTCTCAGCCCTTAACCTCGGCGCCCTTGACATAGCCGTTGCAACGGGTGTGGTATTTGCAGCTGGAGGTTTCGGTGGAAATGAAATCCGTTTGCTGGGTGCTGCAGGCCTCCTGACCGGGATACTCATTGCAGGTAATCGGGTTACAGAAACAGTTGGGAGAAGAATAACCGATCTTACACCCAGCAGGGGCTTCTCAGCCCAGATGGCTGCAGCTACTGTTGTATATTTATTTCTGGGTTATGGTATGCCCATATCCCCCACGCAGACCCTCGTTGGATCCGTGATAGGTGTTGGGATTGCCCATGGAACATCAACCGTCAAATATGATGTTATAAAGGATATAGCCTATACCTGGATCGTAACCATACCTGTATGCCTTGTTATGGCAGCGGCCATCTATACACTGACAGGTATCCTATGATACCCTCCTAAGGGAAGGCAGTCAAGTTAAGGACCACGAAGACCGATACAGGTATCCTCTGATACCATCTCAAGGATCATGCACCGTACCATGATCCCTCAAAACCAGGGAATCATATATCTCTGAGGGCCCTTATTATGTCCCCATCAGAGATGATGCCCATCATTTTTCCATCCTTTACCACAACAAGCTGGTTGATGATACCATCATCAGCGTATTCATTCATTTTTTCAATGGCATCTGCAAGGGTTTCTGATGGCTCCACAGTCGCAACATCCTTAACCATAACCTCACCGACTGTTGTTCCAAGTTCATAGTTGTCAAGTATGAGGTTATGGCCGAGATCCGATGCCGTGACAATCCCAACAAGCTCATCATCCTCAATTACTGGAAGTGCACTTATCCTGTGCTTCATCAGTTTTTCGAATGCGAACACGACATCTTCAGATGGTTCGACAGTTATAACATCATCTGTCATCACTTCTCCAATACTAATCTCATTCAGTTTCTTCAGCAACCTCTCTGCCTCCTTTAACACTGGTTTTTGTGAGTGATTTTATGATCGAATCAATCGTCGTAACAACATCTATGTTTTCGATGACAGGCACATTGTGTTTCTTTGCCTGACTCTCAATGTATCTGTGGATTCTTCTAATGGCCCAGAAGTAACTTATATACCTCTTCAAGGGCCTCCTGGCCCACATCTGCCTGCAGCGGGAATAGAATCTGCCCTTATGTATGTTCTCATCCGAAACTGTCAGGACAAACATTGCAACGTTTTCCTTGTTAACAAGATCCTCCCTTATGAAACCGGGCACTATGTGGACTCCTTCAATAACTATGCTTATGCCCTCTGTAAGGGCCCTCTCAATTACAGCCTCAACACCTATACTTACACTGTCAACATGGTCCCTGAAGCCTATGAGCACCTCGTCCAGTTCGGGTGGTGGGGGTATGCGCAGGGACTGGTATGCCGTGTAGCTGGATTCATAGATTGATGGGAGAAGTTCCCTTGAGACTATCTTACGCATAACCTCCCTTATCATGTCGGTACTTATCATGTTCCTTATGCCAAGACGGTTTGCCACCTCAAAGGCGATGGATGATGTTCCAACACCTGAAGCACCGCCTATAAGTATTATGAGGGGCTCCTTGCACTGTCTTATCCGTCTCCAGAGCATGTATTTCTCTACGACCTCAGGGTCCTCCTCCTTGAGGTGCCTTGATACAACCTCAACGAGTTCATCTATTGTGATAAGATCGACCTTCTTCTTTTTAAGGTGAGCCTCTATCATTGAAGCGAAGGTGTATGCCTTGTTGGGATCCATTTCTGCTCTGGTCAGTGAACGTGCCAGCACACCCTTTGAGAAGGGTTCTGTGTATTTTTTTCCGCTTACCTCTCCCTGAACCATTATCATTTTTACTCACCTCAAAAAGAGTCCGGTAATAATCTGAAATCAGAGTTTTATATATTTAACTGGACTTAAGGTTGCATCTTTAGAGGGACCTTCAACCCCTGCCATGGTTCTATACATTTAACTGGACTTAAGGTCCAGGATTTCGGCCGTCACAGAGCCGTCTTCTGAAATTTCAATAAGGGCTGCTCTTCCATCTGAGAGCTGTCCCGGGTTTACGATGACCGTCCTCCCAATTCTGTCCACCCCTGGAGATTCATGTATATGTCCGCAGATATTGACACATGGCTCATGTTTTTCTATTATATTCCGTACAGCGGTGCTTCCCACGTTATCGCCTGATGGTATCCTGTCAACTTCCGTGGCGTGGGGTGGTGCATGGGTTACAAGTATGGAGATCTCATCATTCATGCCGGGCAGGAGGTTATCCAGCTCCCTCTGGATCTCATCCTCACTGAATTCAAAGGGTGTGTTGAATGGTGTGGGATTGGATCCCCCGAGACCGCAGATCCTCATGTTCTTTATGTTAAGAGCCCTTGCATGGAGGTTAAGGGCCTTTGAATTTTCTATCTTCTCCAGGGTGCCGTGGGGATCACAGTTCCCTGGCACTGCCAGAACCGGTATATTGTGGGATGCCAGGTCATTAAGCAGTTCCTCAACAAGTTCGGAAGGCCCGAAGTTTGTTATGTCCCCTGCAACGACTATCAGGTCCACCCTGTTGTTTCTGAGGTACCTGTGGAGTTCCGGGATTCCTGAGCCATGGAGATCACTAACAGCAAGGATTTTCATTTGAATTCCCTCCTTTTATTCCCTGAAAAAGGAGCCTATCTCTTTCAAACCCTTCTTTATATCCTCTGAATCGCCGTAAACAGCTATGAGGTCATCTTCTTCAAATTCTATTATCAGGCTGTGGGTTTCGGCGATGTCCTGAACCCTGTCTTCTGCAAGGGGTTCCTTAAGATGTACCCTTGCTGCTGCAAATCCTGGTGGAGCACCCACAATGAACCTGGATTTTGTTTCGGGTGGTTTATGGACTTCCTCTCCGCGCGCGGCTCTCTTCAATTTTTCAATCCATTCCCCTGGATAGTCAGGATCAAGGTTCTCGGCAAGGTCAAGGAGCTCTTCTTGAATTGAGTTCAGCATGTCATTTATCCTTTTAAGCTCCTTAATCATTTCAGGGTTTTCTGTGTCTGTCTTGTAAAAGTTTATTGATGTCCTGACAAGTCTTATGTCCTCTGTTACAGATACCGGGACTTCCACGTCCCTCTTTCTCAGGTCAGTTAAAAGTTCAACAAGCACAAACCATGTCTGTTCAACAGGGAGTGTCATAGGTGTCCTTCCAGAATTTTTAGGGTTGTGTGGTTTATCTTAGCACCTGCTTCTTCAAGTTCCCGGCGAATTTCATCTACGCTGCTGTATGAGTCCAAGAAGAGTACATGATTACTCTGGGTGCCCTTTATGGATATTATGGCTATCTCATCGTCATCTGATAACTTCTTTTTTTCAAGGCCTGCCTTATAGTCCACAAACGGGCGGAATTCTTCAGGAAGATCCTTCAGGGTGAATATTCCCTTTAAGGTAGCTATAAACAAAAAAACACCTCAAAAAATTTATTTACGGGAGATGGTGCTCCCTCTAAAAATGAATAAACTGGTTTATCCGCTTCCAGGTGCAAGGCGGTCGAGTTCCTCTAGTTTTTCAAGGCACTCGTCTACACATACCTGGTGTGCGTCAACCACAAGGTCCTCCTTCGGAAGACCCATTGCAAGTCCAAGGAGCTGTGCCAGGTGAAGCACGGGGATGTCGAATTCTTCGCCGAATTTGTCCTTGATTTCCATCTGTCCAACGTCAAACTGTAGGTGGCAGAATGGGCAGACGTTCACTATGGCGTCGACACCTGCTTCCTTCATGTTGGTGAGTTTTTCCCTTGTGAAGTCAAGGGCAACGTCAAGGTCCCTTGATCTTACTCCACCACCGGCACCGCAGCACATCATCTTGTCTTTGTAGTCAATGGATTTTGCGCCGGTAACCTCGACGATTTCATCGAGGATTGTTGGTCTTTCAGGGTTGTCTATGTTTATTTCGTCGCTTGGTTTGAGGAAGTGGCATCCGTAGTGCACTGCCACGTTAAGGTTGAGTGGTTTTTCAACTATCTCTGCGAGTTTGTCAAGGCCCACATCGTTGTAGAGGACTTCTGCAAGGTGTCTTACGTTGACTTCGCCCTTGTATTCCCTTCCTGCTTCTTTGAGGATCTCGTTGATCTTTGCCTTCATTTCCTCGTCTTCTTTGAGGAGGTGGTTTGTTTCGAAGAGTGAACCGAAGCATCCGTTACATTCTGTCATGATGTCCATGCCCATGTCTTCGGCGATTGTTATGTTCCTTGCTGCTATTGCAGCCCATGTGGTCTTGTCGAATGACCCGAATACACCGGGTGCCGGGCAGCAGGATGCTCCTTCCATGTCCTTGAGTTCTATTCCGAGTTTTTCAAACAGCACCCTTGTTGCCTTTTCAATTCCAGGGTACCTGTTGTTCATGATACATCCTAAAAAGTATGCGATTTCCATTTCAATGCCTCCTTATTCAAGTTCACCTGTTTCCCAGTTGTATCCTATTAACTGGTCAAAGCCTGTTGCCTTGATGATCTTCTGGACCTCTTCGAGGGCTTCAGGGAACTGATGTGTTGTTGGTGGTAGTTCTCCAAGACCAACAGCCTTCCTTAATTCCATTGTGGCATCGTTTATTGGCACGCCGTGACCTGTTTTTATAACGAAGGATCCGACTGCCTTGTGGGCCGGTGCCATGAATCCTGCCTTAGCTGCCTCGTTCCTTGCAAGTTTCACGACGTCCACGATTTTAACCTTACGGGGACATCTTTCCTGGCAGGAGTAGCAGGTTGTGCACATCCAGAGTGTTGGGTCTGCTATTATTTCATCCTTTAATCCCACGTTTGCCTTTCTTATTATCTGACGCACCCTGTAGGGTGTTCTCCTTCCGGATGGGCAGGATCCTGTGCAGGTACCGCACTGGAAACAGTATTCAAGGCTGTCTCCACCGGCTTCCTTTATTTTTTCAGAGAATTCCTTGTCAATATTACCCTTTCTGATTATGTTTTCTTCTCGCTCTAGTAGGGTCATTATACCACTCCTTTCACCTTTATCCTCTTCCTCTGATTCATCCTCAGAAGTTTCTGATTCATCTTCAGAAGAGGGTTCGTCCTCAACAATCTCCTCGGTTTCATCGGAGGTTCCTTCAGTTTCTTCAGACTTAACATCCTCACCTGCAGACTCCTCTGATTCATGAACATCAGCAGCCCCTGAAGGTTCCTGAACACCAGGAACATCGACTGCGTCATCTACGGGTTCTGCAGGTTCCGGAGGTTTTTCTGAAGTTTTTTCAGGTTGAGGTTTTTCACTTTTCTCAGCTGGTTCGGTTGTAGTCTCAGTCTTCTCTGCTTCACTGTCCTCTTCCTTCTTTTCACCCATCAGGATTTCTTTTAGGCGCTTTAGAACTGACATTGTTTCTCACCCTGAAAGATCGCTGGTTTGTTAAACCTCAGATTTTTCTTATTAGACTGTGACCCTTATGGATATATAAAGATTCCTAAAAATTGCCAAAGTGTAACCTTTTAGGTGACACAAATGGTTAGTAATTCCGCAGACTAACCTAATCAGCAGACGGTGTTAAGATGAAGGTTGATGACTACCAGATAAAAATCCATGATGGACCTGCAAGGTACGGGATGGTCGGAGGTGCGGAGACACCCCTCCTCCTTAAACATGAAGAGATGGAAATTGCAGAATATGAGACACTCCCCTACAGCATCCCCCGGGAGCTTGCAGAATGGGGTGTTGCCGAAACCCTGAGGATGGCTTCAGGCTCAGATGCAGAATATGCATTCATCCATGGCTCAATGTACAGGGACCTCAGGGTAAAATGTGCCCTTGAACTTGAAGATCTTGGTTTCAGGAGACTCATAGTGGCAAACATGGATGAACTTCTGCAGAGGCCCAGGGACCTCGTTGAAACTGTCACATCACTCCGTGAGGCCCTTAAACCCGACACACTCCTCTGTTCAACATTTTCACACCCTGCATTCATTCCCCTCCTTGCCTACATGGGGATGGATATATTTTCCGATGCCCTGGCAGAGTTCTACGGAAGGTTAAACGTGTTCCTTACAGAGACACATACCTACCCCCTCAATGAGTACCGTTTATATGAAATGGGCGCTGAAGAACTTGTGGAGGAGAACAGGAGGACCCTTAACCTTGTCATTAGAGAGGTCCGTGAACGTATAAAGAAGGGGACCCTGAGGAACCTTGTTGAGGAGCGCGCCGCATCATCCCCTGTGAACATGTCAGCCCTCAGGATACTTGACCATGAAAAACAGGATTTTCTCCAGAAATACACCCAGCTCTACTGAATTATCCTGAAAAAATCCCTGAGGCCCCACCCACCGTCCGAAAAAATACACCCGGCTCTACTGAGATCATCCTCAGGGAACAGGCGATGCAATGATCATGTAATGGTAGGGGCCCGCATCAAGGACATCACGTACATTGAATCCATGCTCCTCAAGTATCTCCCTGACCCGGTCCTCAGATAGCCTTATATCCATAGGGGGTCCTGGAGTATCGGGTATCCTCTTGAAGTCAACGATTGCAAGTTTACCATCCCCCCTGAGGAGCCTCCTTATCTCAGCCATGAGGGGTTCGACCTCATCATTGGCCACCGTACCATGGAAGACATTTGCCATGAAGTAGAGGTCAACCGTTGAATCATCAATGGGCATTTTCCGGGTTATATCAGCAACTAGAGGTGTTATATTCGTCCTGTCCCCTATCCTGGCCTTAAGTTTCTCAACTGATTCAGGGTAGATGTCAACTGCAATGACCATCCCTCCGTCACCAACCACCCCTGATGCCTCAATTGAAATGAATCCATCTCCACAGCCAGCATCAAGGAAGGTGTCTCCACTTCCAAGTGGCAGGAGCTTCATAAGATCCTCTGCATCAATAAGGTCCCTTGTTGATTTTCCTGCATGGACATGGCCCATTACTTCACCTCCCCTAAGTTTATACCCTGTATCATGGGACTCCCTGTGAATCCCCTGAAGGATATATAGGGAGGGAGAGAGATATAATACTGTGGTGTTTTTTATGATTGATAAGATGGAGCTCACCATGACAAATGGAACGGTTCATCACTTCAGGAGGGGTGAATTCGGGGTGGAGGCCATAATGGTTGATAAGGATAAATGCTTCATAAAGGTTAGTTTTAAAGAGAGAGAATTCGGAAAAAGGGAGATGATCATACCCCTCCAGAATGTTGAAAAATGCGACTACATCATCAAATAATTGAAATAAGGGGTTCGCTGGTGTTTAAAGTATCATCCCCTTAACAAGATCCTCGGGGCTCCCGCAACCTCCACCAGGTACTCTGCCTCCACGAAGTGAAGTCCCGCCGGGATAACAAGGCAGTGGAGAGGATCCCCTAAGTCCTCATCAATGAGGTCCATTATACGGTCAGCCCTCACAAGAGGTTCCTCTGAACCAGCCCTTGCAATTACAACTGCAAGGGTGTCCCCCCCGATGGTGTCATCATCCAGTTCCCCTGATGCCTTCATCAGATAACTGAGGCCCTCATTTGCAGTCATGTACCTCTCCCTGTGGGCTTGTATATCCAGGAGGACAAGGGAATGGGAGCTGTTTTCAAGGTTAGCCCTGATGTTAAGGTAGGGGGAGAGGGGGAAGTAGTTATCCTCTGTGAAGGGTATGGTTATTATCCTCCCGAACTTGTAGGCCTGGAGCCCTGCAAGGCCTGGTGCTGCTGAGATTATCGATGATGAATGGATCACCCTTGTCTCAATACCCCTCCTCCTGGCATCCACCAGAATCTCCGTGTGTGTTGTGGCAATCAGGGGGTCCCCGGGGACAAGGAGGGCTACATCAACCTCCTCAGCCCTCTGAAGGGGTACCCTGTCCTCCTCAACCTCTTCCCTCCTCAGGACCCTTACATCCTTCCCTGTTAATCTTTCAATCGCCGAGAGGCTGGAGCCCTGAAGCATTGC
Organism: Methanothermobacter sp. THM-1; assembly: GCF_009914355.1. NCBI lineage: Archaea > Methanobacteriati > Methanobacteriota > Methanobacteria > Methanobacteriales > Methanobacteriaceae > Methanothermobacter > Methanothermobacter sp. THM-1. Next base: position 360,848 of record NZ_CP044013.1, on the reverse strand, counting down.
AGTGTAAAATTCTGCGTAGACCTCATGGCAGCCTTTAACTGCTTCAAGTCCCTTCAGCGATATGTCCCTTTCATCGTAAAGTCCAAGTCCAATTATGTAGAGCATATATAAGACCTCTCATGATGGTGTAAGTAAATTTAACCCAAACAGCGGCAGATCTCCTTCCAAGGGGGAGCCGAAAATTTTTACATCAGTTATAATAGTAAATGTACTGATATATTATCCTTGCAGTAACCGGGCGGGTATGGAGAACACTGAACCTCAGGTAATTTTACAGCCTTTCCATACTTACAGCACCGGGAGTATGGGAAAACACTGAACCCAAAAAGGTCCCCTGCAGTTCCTGCAGATGGTGAATATCAGCGGACAGACAGCATCAGCCCCCCCCTTAAGTTAAACAGGGGGTTAAAGGGGCTGCGGGAAGATTCATGGGGGCCAGAAAGCCATGGTTTTCCCGTGATCATACCGAAATTAGAGGCAATAAGCGAGAGGGAAGTTCTCATTATGAAGGGATTGAAGGTTCCGAAGAAGATGGCCAATGAAATAATAAAGCTTCTTGTTGAATCATCGGTGATTAACCGGGACTACAGGATCAGGAGGGATGATGAACACGTCTACATACCCATCCTGGAAGATGCCGATGTCCCTGAAATTGATGGTGTGACAGTCATAGATGATTCCTTTGATGAAAGTAAAAGGTCGCCGAGGAGTTTTATTGACATACTCAGGGATGAAATTCCAGCTGAACTCCTTGAATCCATAAGGAGGTCCTTTGATATCATAGGGGATGTTGTGATCGTTGAGATACCCTATGAACTTGAGGATTACAGGTTCAGAATCGGGGAGGCCGTGCTTGAGTTCACAGGGAGAAGGGCCGTTTACATGAAGAGGGGGAGTGTAAGCGGCGTTGTGAGGACAAGGGAACTTGAGCTCATCGCAGGGGAGCCTGTATCCGAGACTGTCCACAGGGAGTACGGTAGCAGGATCCTTGTTGATGTCAAGAAGGTTTATTTCAGTCCCAGGCTGGCCAATGAAAGGGAGATTGTGGCGGGTCAGGTCAGGGATGGTGAAGTTGTCCTTGACATGTTTGCAGGGGCGGGGCCCTTTGCCGTTGCCATTACAAGGCACGGAAGGGCCTCAAAGGTGTATGCTGTAGACATAAACCCTGACGCGGTCCATTACATCAGAAAGAACGCGGAGATCAACCCCGGAGGGGACCGTATAGTTGCCATTGAGGGTGACGTCAGGGAGTTCCTGAGGGGAAGGGAGTCCTTCGCAGACCACGTTATCATGAACCTCCCCGGGACGGCCTGCGAGTTCCTTGATGATGCCGTGAGGGCTGTGAAGGATGGCGGGATAATACATTACTATGAATTCGCACGGGACTTTGAAACTCCCATGAAGCGTCTCAGTAAGGCCGCTGAACCCTTCAGTGTGGAATTTATTGATAAAAGAAGGGTGAAGTCAAGAAGCCCGGGGGTATGGCATATGGGAATTGATGCCAGAATAAAGAAAACTGAGAAATGAAAACACCATACAGGGATTAATTAAAAGATGGAGAAATAAAACCCCAACACAGGGAATTGATGCAAATAAAGAAGAGAAAGACCACTATAATGGATCAATAATACCATTCTCTGTTATTATCCCGGTTATGAGGTCTGATGGGACTATGTCAAAGGCCGGGTTGATGGCCCTGGTGCCCTGTGGCGCGATCCTGCAGCCGCCATAATACAGGACCTCTGAGGGATCCCTCTCCTCTATCTCAACATCGTAGATGGAATTTTCCCTGTCAAAGGTGCTGAGGGGTGCTGCAACATAGAAAGGAACCTCGAAGCGTTTTGCTGCAAGGGCGACCATCAGGGATCCTATTTTATTCGCCACCCCGCCGGTGGCAACACGATCAGCACCTATTATGACCTTGTCTATCCTTCCTGTCTGCATGAGGTACCCTGCAGCGACATCAGCAATGAGCCTGACGGGTATGCCCTCCTGCTGCATCTCCCAGACACTTAAACGTGCTCCCTGTCCAACGGGGCGTGTTTCATCACATATTACGGTTATATTCTTTCTCTGATCCCTTGCAGCCCTGACAACGCCCAGTGCTGTCCCGTAATCAACACAGGCAAGTGCACCTGCATTGCAGTGTGTCAGGATGGTGTCACCGTCATCAATGACCCCTGCTCCGTGTCTTCCTATTGCCATGTTCGTCTCCACATCCTCCCTGTACATCCTTAGGGCCTCCTCAAGGGGGGATTCAGAGTTCATGGCACGGTCAACAGCCCAGAACAGGTTGACTGCTGTTGGACGGGACGCCTTTATCTCATCTGCGGCCCTGGCGGTATCTTCTCCTGCCAGGTGGGCAAGTGCAACCCCAAAGGCTGCTGAAACACCGATGGCTGGAGCGCCCCTCACCACCATCTCCTTTATTGCGTATATCACGTCCCTGTACGTCCTGCATTCGAAGTATTCAAGGGAATCCGGGAGTTTTCTCTGATCTATAAGTACAAGCTTTCCGTCCTTCCATTCAAGGGTCTTCACCGTTACTCACCCAGGGGCTTCAATTTATCAGTAGTGGCTTGCTGGTGTCATGTCAAGGTGTTTGTCCGCGCCCTTTTTGCCGGGTATTCCATAGGCATCTGCACGGCACTGTGTGCAGGCCCGGAAGACGGGTATTATCTTCTCAACCTCTCCCCTGACCCTTTCAATCTGTTCACAGGTGGGTCTCGGGTAGTCCTTCATCTCCCCCATGGGTATGAGGGGTATTATGTTCATGAGGGATGCTCCCCTCCTTTTAACCTCCCTTGCAATGTCAACTATGTGTTCATCGTTGAGGCCTGGTATGAGGACGCTGTTGACCTTAACTATTACTCCCCTTTCGGCGAGTTTTTCAATACCCTCAAGCTGGTTCCTTGAGAGTACCTCAAAGGCTTCCCTTCCACGGTAGACCTTACCCCCGTAGATGACGAAGGAGTAGATCTTCTCGCCTATTTCAGGGTCAACCGCATTCACGGTTACCGTGACCGTGTTAACCCCCATCTCGGCAATTTCATCTGCCTTGTCAGGTAAAAGCAGCCCGTTCGTGCTCATACATTTAAGGAGGTCGGGGAACTCCTTGCTGGCCTTCTTGAAGAACTCGAAGGTTTCTTCATTTGCAAGGGCATCACCTGGCCCGGCAACCCCAATCACACTGATTGGCATCTCTGATCTGACCTTCTTTACATGTTCCACCGCGTCATCAGCCGTCATTACCCTTGCAGCGACGCCGGGGCGCATTTCACACTCATTTATGTCCCTTGTGCAGAATTTGCAGTGTATGTTACAGCGTGGAGCGATTGGCAGGTGGATTCTACCCACCTTATCATGTATTTTTTCATTGAAGCAGGGGTGAGCCTTTGTTATATGGGCAAACCTTGTCTGTCTCGGATTTGCGGGCATTAGGGGTGCCTCCTGATAGGTTTTACTGATATCATAATCTTCACCTTTTCGAGAAGTTCAGCTTCTCATATCCTTAATTATCTCCCTGGCCTTCATTATCCATTCATCCCTTATTGTCTCATCGGTGCATACCATGGCGATTATGCCATCCTCTGAGAGGTCCCTTATAACACGGAATCCCTCAGGTATTATCCGGAATATGGCGTCGTAGACCTTCTTGCGGAGGTTCATGGAGGGGTCATGGATTATCATGCCGCTTATATCTGATACAGGATCCTCAACCACAACCTCAAACCTTGATGGCTGGCGGACCCTTCCACGACCCTGTGTCTCCCATAACTTCTCCAGGAGCTCCGGCAGATATGTTTCATCCTTTATTCTCAGGTGAATTGCCCCTGTGGCTTTATCGGTTTCTGGTTCAGCCATGTCCTCAAGGTATACGGGTTCGGATGCCCTCTGGGTTTTAACCGCTATTATGAAGACGGGTCCCCTTGGATCCGCCCACACCCTGAGATCCTCCACTGACCTTACAAGCTGAAGGTCCTGGAGCACCTGTCTGGCGATTATTTCATAGACCGCAGCACCCTCGGGGTCATAACACTCAACCTTTATTCCCATCTGCTACCCCTCACCGGCTCCTCTCATTCCTGAAACAAGGAGGGCTGCGCCAACTGCTCCGATGTGCTGTGAGTACGGCGGTACTATCACATCGATCCCGCCGAGGATTTCGCTGACTGCACTTACAAGGCCCTCTATGAGGGATGTTCCTCCAACCTGTATGAGGGGTTCCCTCACGTCTATCTCCTGGAGCTGCTGCTCATAGACCTGTTCCGCCACAGAGTGGCATGCTGCAGCTGCGGCGTCCTCCCTTGATGTTCCTGCTGCCAGGGCCGTTACAAGGTCCTGTATACCGAATACTATACAGTAACTGTTAAGGAGGGCCTTCTTGTAGTCCCCCTTCATGGCCAGGCTTCCAAGTTCATCGATTTCAACCCCGAGCCTCCTGGCGGTTATCTCAAGGAAACGGCCCGATGCACCTGCACAGATACCTCCCATGGTGAAGTTGTCGGGTATGCCATCGTTGACCGTTATGACCTTATTGTCCATCCCACCTATGTCAAGGACCGTTGCCTCACCCTTCTGGTGGTCTGCAAGGAACACTGCCCCCTTTGAGTTAACACTGAGTTCCTCCTGTATGAGGTCTGCATTGTAGTGCTTTCCTATTGTGAGCCTCCCGTAGCCTGTGACGCCTATCCCTTCAAGGTCCTTCATCTGATAACCTGTTCCTGTCAGGGCCTCCTCTATTCCCTTCTCTGCTGACCCCAGCACATCCGTTGTTGGAACCCATCCGGTGCCTATAACCTCATTGTCCTCCATGAGGACCACCTTGGTTGTGGTTGAACCCGAGTCAATGCCCAGGGTCAGGCCCTCCTGTTTTTCCCTTGCAAGTATGCTCTTCCTTGCAACTATTGTTGCCAGTGCCTCCATTCGTATGAACAGCTCATCGGCCTTTGTCCGTTCTGTGAATGAATAGGTTACGACGGGCAGTCTCGTGTTCTGCTGTATGAATCTCCTTATCTCGTTCCTGACAAGGGCCCCCTCAGCGCATCTGAAACAGGTTGCTATGAAGACCGCGTCTGCATCTGTTTTACCCTCCACAAGGGACATCGCCCTTGCTATCATGAGTCTTATGCTTGAACTGGCGCAGTTGAATCCGAACTTTTCATAGGCCTCGTCTATGTAATCAAGGTCAGCCTCGGGGATCACTATCTCGGCGCCGAAGGTGCTTGCCGCCTTCTCTATTTCCTTCTGAACACCACTGTAGTCGGTTCCGCATGATATCTGGGCTATTTTAACCATTTTTAGCCTCCAGTTCATCAAGGAATTTGTTTATCCTGTTAACGACCTCTATCGTCTCCTCACGTGTTGTGGGATACTTGAGTTCGAGGGTTGGTATCCCCTTCTTACGCAGGTGGAAGACGCATAATTCATTGGTCCGTGCGCATCCGATGCATCCGAACCCGAAGGGTGCTTCCTCCATTATTATGGCTGCGTCTGCCTCCTCAATGAGCGGTCCGAAGATTGACATCCTCCCCCTGACTCCTGAGGGGACCTCTATGGCGGCGTACTTCAGGCCCTTTATGGGGTCCTCCTCTGTTATGTTGAAGGGTGGTGAATCTATCTCCGGATCGGTGACCTTCTTTTTTATCTCCTTCTGGATCACCAGGGGCTCATGTCCCCTTCTCTCAACAAGATCAGCCAGTATGAGTGAATTTGGTGGGAATATGGCTATCTTCAATAGAACTCCCCCCTGTCAACATCCTCGGGTCTTCTGGCTATTTCAACCATGTCTGTGAAGAGGCCCTTGGTGACGTCCACTATGCCTACGGCGCAGATCACCTCACCCTTCTCCTTGAGGGGGACCACGATCACTGGTGTGCCTTTGTAGGGGCCGCTTTCAGGTGTCTCACGTGCTATTTCCCCTGATTCAAGGACCTTTTCAAGGACTGGTCCGGTGTAGCTGTCATCCACCACCTTACCGTCCTCTATTCTGAGTCCAGGGGAATTTTTACTCCTTATTGTGAGGGGGAGGCGATTTACGAGTTCATGTATGCACATTCCAAGGTCCCTCAGTTCATCTCCACCTGATGATGCTGTTATTTTCATTTTATCAGTCCTCAACATTCTCCTTTGATTTTTTTCTTTCTTCTGCTATCATCCGGAATTCTTCTACCGGGACTTTGCCCTTCCTCTTTACGGTGACCTCAGCCGGTCTTTCTAGGGCTTCGCTTACATGGCCCAGGAGTTTGAATTCCTTCTCAAGCTGGTGGTATCCTTCACGGGCAGCGCCCCTGTGTCCCCTGCATCTCCTCGGGTCCCCTGGTGGGAATCCCCTCTCCTTGGTGAATATGTTGGCCGGGTCGATGCTCCTTATTTTTTCAATGGCTTCCCTAACGTCTTCTGTGTTTCCATGGATGAGGGCGCCGTAGCATGTTGATTTTATTGTAAGGGGAAGGCCGAGGAGGTGCAGTTTCTGGACAAGTTCAGATGAGCTGATACTTGCAGATGGGCTCAGGATTATCATCCTGGTTGAAGTTTCATCATTTTTTTCTTTCTCTGACATAAACCGTGTCCCCCTCCTTGAATTTTTCCACATTCTTAATGCCCCTTGTGATCCTGCCTATTATGTTGGTGCCGTTGAAGGGCTCCCCTGTGGGGCCGTATTCATCGTTGTCCTCAAGCCTCACACCAACCATTCCGATGTGTCTTCTTGACATGTTTGTTATGCCTATCTCCCCCTTCTTCACGCAGCCTTCAGGTGTGTTTTCAGGTACCAGACCCTTTGCCATTGACTTTTCACCCTCAAACATCACGACCTTCATCCCGGGGAAGGCGAAGTGCACCTTCATGGATCCTATTGGTGTGTCCAGGAGGCCCGTCATCCTCCTGAAGTACCATGAGGATCTCGGAGCCTGTGGATCCATCTCTATCTCAATGATCCTTTCAGGGTCTATGCCCACTGTTTTAACCTTTCCTTCCCTGAGTATTTCCATGGTGTATGCTGGGTCCTGGGCAACGACTATGGCTTCATCGTCCATGAGGCCTTCCCTTACCTGCTCTATACCGTAACTGCTGAGGTATTCCTCTGCTTCCTTCTGGGTCATTGAGACCGTCATTATCCTTCCGGGTTCGCTCTGGATGGTGATGCTGTCCCCTTCACCGGCTATGTCCACGAGTTCCATGCCCTCTGTAACATTCCCTATTATGTTATGGGATGGTGTTGAAACCCTGTCCTCCCTGTAGATGTAGACCCTTCCGGCTCCCCTACCTGTGTTTCGGAGCGTTACCGTGCCCCTCTTCCTTTTATCTATCCTTTCAGGGTCCTTCTTTATTCCCTGTAGTGAGTAGAACCCTATAAAGGAGTTTGCCTCATAGTCAACCCTTAATTTACCATCCTCCAACATTGTGAAGAAGTGTTCAACCGACTGGGGTGAATCCATTGATGCCTTAACCTTCACATAGGTGAATAACTGGTTACCGTCCTCAAGGGGTGTCTGGAGGTCGGTTACCGCGGCACTCTTCACTATGCTCCTTCTCTTAACAACAGGTTCCACGGATTTTATAACGTCTTCATCGGTTAATCTTTCAAGGGTTCTTCTTCCACCGGTTATCCTTGCAAAAACACCCCTGTTTTCATCTGGTGCACCGTAGACTGCCCTGTGATCCTCCTTTGAGAGTATTATATGGGTTGAATCCGGACTGAAACCTGAAAGGCTTATTACAACCTCGTTTTCATCGTAGCTGAACTCCTTCCTTGTTGGTTCAAGGTCTGTCTTCAGGGGGCCCATTGAAACCTCAGATGGGGTGGTCCATCTTATACGCAGATTTTCAAGTTTTCTGTAGATCCGTCTCCAGGTATCCACAAGTAGGGGTGCTTCATCTGGCAGGACCTCTATAAGGACACTTCCTGCTGTTGTCCTGATCCTGTAGGTGTCTATGGTCTCTTCAAGCTCCTGGGTACCCTTTATTACCCCTACAAGGGTCCTCTCCATGTGGGGTGCATCTGTGGCCCTTATTGCATCCTCAACGGTTGATCCATCCGGAAGCTCAACCTCAACTCCATTAACCTTAACTAACATCAGGTCTCCCCCATGATTTTTCTTCAGTCACACCCATTATCCTCTCCCTTTCAAGGTCAAAGAGCACTCCCTCCTCATCACCTGATCTTAGATAGAGTTTTCTTTCACCTATTATTTCACCCGCATCTGATGCCTCTATTCCCACGGATTCCAGGAGCTCCATGCATTCAGCCACCCTTTCCTCCTGTGCTGTGAGTACAAAACCTGAACCAGGGTACATCCTGAGCCAGTCCACCCAGTCCACTGAACTGTTCCTGGGGATGGATTCCATCTCAACCCTTGCCCCCACCTCCGATGCTTCAAGGAGCATTCCAAGGGTCCCCAGGGTCCCCGGGTTGCTTATATCCTTTCCTGCTGTTACAAGACCCCTTTCAGCAATCAAGGCCATTATCTCTATCTGGGCCTGCACATCCTCCGGTGTCTTGTGTGTTGTTGTATCCCAGTTTAGGGGGAAGGATGGGTGTGGCCTTCCATCAAGGTCTATCCCTATTATAACCCTGTCGCCGGGGCGGGCATCACAGCTTGTTATTATGGCATCCTCAGGGGCTATTCCTGCAATTGAAACATCCAAGGCATCGTAGGGTGTGTCGGGGTGGACGTGTCCCCCCACCATCGGAACCCCGAACTTCTCTGCACCGTCCCTTATGCCCTCCATTACACTGTAACAGGTCTCCCTGCTGTTTATTGAGAGGACGTTAACCATCCCTATGGGTTTACCCCCCATTGCTGCAATGTCATTCACGTTAACCAGCACCGAGCAGTAGCCGGCCCAGTATGGGTCCGATTCAAGCAGCCGCCCCCATATCCCGTCGGCTGCAAGTAGAAGAAGTTTTCCATCACCAATCCTTATGGCGGATGCGTCGTCGTCAAATCCAAGGTAGGTGTTGCCTGAAACATTGTATGCGTCGTTTAAAATAGAAACTATGTTCCTTATGGGTCGCTTCCTTGTTACACCCTCAAAATTCTTAAGGGAATGGATGATATAATCTAAATCCAATTCCACACCTCTTTTTATCGATTCAGGTGGATCTTATAGTGTAGCTGGCACCTATATTATCTATAATCTGTAGGAGATCCCTTTTAAAACTTTCCACATCTTCAGTTTCAAGGCTGTCTCTGCCCCTGAAGAGTTCCTCATGTATTTTCTTACCGACTATATCGTCCCATCCGCCTTCAAATTCTATTATCAATGAGCCCAGGCACCTGAAGCCCTCCCTTACCACCCTGTCTATGTCGCCATCGGTGATGCCTATTATGGGTACATCGAATCTGTAGAGGATATCCGCGGCTACAAGGGTGGTGTCATCGCCAACGGTCACGACGAGGTCGGAGCTGTGAAGCCGGTATATGTCCTCGGCTGCATGGTTCAGGAATGATACCCTGAATTTTTTCTTTTCTTTTTCCCTCCTTTTAACCTTCCTTGGTTTTACACTCGCCCTCCTGAGGAGTCCTGTCTTTACTACGGCTTCGCTGAGGTTTATCCTTCCAAGTTTTTCAACACCGTGCTCCTTTATCCTGCCCCCGATTATCTCTGTGATTACACCGTCCTCTGCCACCAGGGTGACCTCATCTGATGTTGAAACCCCTACAACGATGCCGTTGACAAAGATGTTCTCATTCTCAGAGACCCCCACAAGTCTGCGGTATTCTGTGCCGTTGGACTCCGTGTCCCTGCAGGGTTCGTCATGGAAGAGTTCACGGCATATCTCATCAGGATCTACGAGTTCCAGGTGGAGTTCCCTGGCAATTTCCCCTGCAAGTTCATGCACGGATTCTGTCCAGGGTACAACGCTTCCATCATCCTCACCTGGTCTCTCTATCTGGATGAGATCTGGTTTCCTCTTTGATCTTCTGAACACCTTGTATCCGAATCCATGCCCTGTCACACGGGATTTTCCATAGTTCATGAGGACGACAAGGTCAGCGCCCTCCTCTGCGAAGAGGTCCGCTGATTCGCTTGGTAGTCTCTTTTCTGATATGTCTATGGTGTCCTCAAGGTGGGCGTCGTAGACAGCGGTTCTGCCCATGGTTCCGCCGAGCCTTGCCCTTACTTCACCGTATTTTTTGAGGAACTCTATGAGTTCCGCTGCATAGCCAGAGTCCACTATCTGTGGTCCGTGCACAACCACGCCTATCTTCATATGATCCCCTCGTCATCTTCTTCTTTTCCGGACTATCCCGGACCCGCATACCTCACATTCTTCATGGGGGTAATCATCGGAGTATTCCCTTTTACATCCCCTGCATGTCCTGATCCAGGTGTAGGTCTCCTTTATCCCCTCTGTAAGGACGCTTCTGAACCTTATTCCAAGGAGCTTCAGGGTGTTCTGTATCGTGTAGTCATCTGTTATTACAGTAACATCATCCCTCCCTTTGAGTGAAACTGCAAGTCCTATGACCCTTTTATCCGTCTCTGAAAGCTTCAGTACGTCTCCTGATTCCCGCACCGCCTCCTGGACCATTTCCATACTTTCAGGGTCTGGTTCTTCTATCCTTAATTTACCCTCTTCAATGGCTTTTTCAAATACCATCCTGGATTTGAAGTCCTTAATCTCTTCAATAACCTGGTTGACCGTGTAATTATCCCTATCAGAGGGTATGTAACCGTTTATGAATGCCGATGCATCAAGAACCTTCTTCATGGAAATCACTCTACACTTGTTATGAAGGCAATTATCATATCTAATTTTCTGAGCCAGTTAGGAGGGTATGGGTCCAGGTTTTTTAAGGTGGCCTTCATGGTGAGCTGGCTGATGAAACCTCATTGATGACACCTGAGATCCAGATTAGAGTAGCCGTCGGGGATCAGGGGTACTGCACGGATGTCACAGGATAATCAGGGGGACCTTCAGGGTGGTAGCCTTCATGGATAATATCCGTGGCATGTTATGGATAATCTGTCGCCGGTTAAAAAGTATTACTAAAAAATTCAGTGAAATGGATCGGAACCTTCTTTTTTAGAAATTAAGGTTTTTCAGCCCATTTAAAGGTAATAGGATGCCATTTGATCCGTTTAAATTAACTGGCGAAAACTTTATAAATGGTGTTAATCATATATACTACTCGGGTAGGGTCCAGGACTTTTAAACTCATTCTGGTCTTTTAAATTGGAATTGAAACCGCCTCCAATCCAATATCAAACCCTACCCCAACCAAACTGTCACAAATTTTTATTACTTTTCTCCGGGTGTCAGAAAACCAGATATAAACCTTTTCAGTGACAGAAAAATCAAAAGACTTATAAACAGTGGCTGCAATAAATACTGTGTTACATAGAACATGTATTATTAATAAAGTGGCTGGTTAATATGAAAAGTCCGAGTATGGAGGAACACCGGAGGGATGCCCCCAGGAGCATCAGGTGCGGGGTCATAACCCTCAGCGACTCAAAGTATTCAGAATTTATGAAGAAAGGTGGAATCCCTGAAAGTGACATCTCAGGAAGAACACTGGTTGATGTCCTCTCTGAAGATTATTCTGTCATGGACCATATAATAATACCCGACGATGCAGACAGACTGGTGGCTACCATCAACCAGCTGATAGATGGTGGTGCCTCGGTTATCTTCACCACAGGGGGCACAGGTATAGGGAGCAGGGATATAACCGTTGAAACCCTTAAGGAACTCTTTGAAAAGGAACTTGATGGTTTCGGTGAGATATTCAGGCACCTCACCTTCAGGGAGCTCGGGGCCGGTGCAATACTTAGCAGGGCAACTGCAGGGGTCTACAGGAGGACCCTCATATTTGCACTCCCCGGCTCCCCAAACGCCGTTAAACTGGGAATTGAACTTGTGGTCTCTGAACTGCCGCACCTTGTAAAGCACCTGAGGGAATGATCATCTGAAATCAGAGACAGAAAGCAGGGGTACAAGTTCCAGTCCCCTCTCCCTGAATTTCTCCAGTGCTCCCTCCTCACGGTCCACCACAACAAATGCCCTTTCAACGATACCTCCGTTTCCGGTGATTGCATCAATGGCCTTAAGGAGGGATGCTCCTGTCGTTGTCACATCCTCCACAACAGCAACCCTGTCACCCTCCACAAGTTCGCCCTCAATGAGTTTTGATGTGCCGTAACCCTTCTTCTCCTTCCTTATCATAAGGAGGGGTTTATCTGACTCAAGGGATACTGCCGTTGCAATGGGCACCGCGCCAAGGGCGGGTCCTGCAACCCTGTCTATACCAATGAGTTCCAGGGCTATCATGCGGGCTATTACCCTGAGAACCTCAGGGTCCGTGACCGCCCTCTTGATATCAACATAGTAATCGCTCTCCCTTCCTGACGAAAGAATGAACTTCCCGTGTTTTATAACCTCCCTTTCATTGAGGAGTTTTATGAGTGTCTCTCTGAGCTTCTCTGAATTTTTGACCGGCATATTCTACAGACTCCCATATCTGCAATGTAACATTCTGAACACACGTTTGCACCGCAGAGGCGGCATGTGTGAAGAAAATCTGCCCTCCCGCAGAGGCTGCAGATACCCTTAAGATGCAAATTTCTTCACCCTTAAAAAAGATAAGGTTCTATTCCTCTCCTCCCTTGAGGAGTATCTTGTCACCTATCTTCTTAACCATCTCATAGGGCACTATTGTTTCACCCTTGGAGATGCCAAGACCCTCTGATATTCCACCCTTACCAAGAACCAGCGCCTCTATTGTCTGGGATTCGATGTCAACCTCAACATCCTTTACCTTGCCTATAACAGTTGCAGCACTGTCAAGAACCTCTTTACCTACTATATCTTCAACTATTCTCATGGTACCACCATCCAGATAACTAACTCATAATATTACTCTTGGTTTTCTGAGTATAAAAATCTAAGTCAAACCCAAGAGCCGTCGGGGTTCCTGAAAGCATGAGCTCCTCCTGAGGGAAACCTTTATATAGGTTGATGACCCTTAAACTTTTTCTTACAAAAATAAACTTTATTTTTTGGAGGCAGAGAATCCATGAGAAATGCCCTGAAAATATTCAGAAATGACCTGAAAACGGTAAAGAACAGTCCGGTTGTTCTCTTCGTCATTGCAGTTATAATATGTATACCGGCACTCTATGCTGTCTTCAACATACAGGCAACACTTGACCCCTACTCAAGGACATCAGATCTCAGTGTAGCTGTTGTAAATGAGGATCGCGGCGCGGTTCTAAACGGTGAACATATAAACATAGGCACAGAGCTTGTAGACGAACTCAGAAAAAACAGGAACTTCGACTGGCAGTTCGTTGACAGAGGAAAAGCAATGGGGACTTAAAAGCGGAGAATACTACGCTGTACTGATAATCCCTGGAAACTTCAGTTCAGATATCCTTTCAATTAAGAACGGCACCCCCAGACAGGCCAAGATCGAGTACATAGTAAACGACAAGCTGAACCCGGTTGCTCCGAGGATAACAAATGCCGGTGCAGATGCGCTCCAGGCAAAGATAAACAGTGAGATCGTTAAAACCATAGACGGCATCATATTCGGAAAGATAAGCAGTGCAGGTGAACTTGCAAGGGCAAACAAGGCCCAGTTCCTGAAGACAAAGAGTTTCATCAACGAACTCAATGGAAACATTCAGAATATAGATGAAACACTTAAAAGGGCCAATTCTGACCTTCAGACCGGGCAGAGCTTCTGGTCAGGTTTGAAGGGATATCTACCTGAAATAAGGGACAATTCAAACTTCGTAAGGGAAAAGTACAGTCTGCTTGAAAGTTACATTGGAAAGGACCCTGAAAAGGCACTTACCACAGTAGAGAACATGGAAACACACCTATCAGAGGCCATAACATCATTGAAGTACCTTAAAGCAGTTTTAAGTAGCCTATATTCTGCCACAGGCGATCCTCAGCTAAAAACAGCCATAAATCAGATAGACACCAATATACAGAAGGCCAGTGAAGTTCTGGGCATACTCCAGGCCATTGAATCCGACCTCAAAACAAAGAAGACAAGCAACCGTCTTGTGCAGCTTAAGGCATCGCTTGACAGGATGGACAGCGCCATCAACATGCTGATGGCAAATGAAGACCGGATCGACTCTTCAATGCGTGAAGCATCAGCGAAACTTGGCATTGCAAATTCAAAGTGGCCTGTTATCAGATCAGCGATCCAGGAGGCAAATCAGAAGCTGAACTCAATCAGCGAGGATGACATCGACAGCCTCATAAGGCTTGCAGATACGTCACAGAGTCCACTGTGAAGCCCCCCCTCCATTCAATCCCCCATCGACAGCCTCATAAGGCTTGCAGATACGGATCCCTCCGCAGTCAGGGAGTACTTCAAGAGCCCGGTTAAAATGGAGAAACAGCACATATATCCGGTTGAGAACTATGGATCAGCACTTGCACCATTCTATGTACCCCTATCACTATGGATAGGTGGTATAATCGCGGTTGCCATGATAACCATGCGTGCAAGAGGTAATTACAGTAGCATAGAGGTTTACCTTGGAAGGATGGGTCTCTTCCTGATAATCTCCATCTTCCAGGCCCTTGTGGTTGCAGCCGGCGCCATGCTCCTGAGGGTGCAGCTTACCAGCAGGTTACTCTTTGTACTCACAACCGTCTACATCAGTATCTGCTCCATGCTGATAGTCTACTCCCTGACATCAGCCTTGGGTAACGCGGGTAAGGCCATATCAATAATACTGCTGGTACTCCAGATCACAGGTACAGGCGGGATATTCCCTGTGGAACTTTTACCGCCATTCTTCCAGGCAATACACCCCTACCTTCCACTCACATATGCCGTTGGCGCCCTGAGGGAGGTTGTTGGGGGTGTGATCTGGAGCAGCTACTGGATGAACCTTGCCCTTCTCAGTGTCTTCCCGGTGATGGCCTTCTGCATAACGGTACTTGTCAAGGAGAAGATGGATAAAAGAGCCCACTGGATGGAAAGCAAACTCGAAGAAAGCGGTCTCTTCTAATTTTATTTTTTTTTATAGGATACTGAAAAATGTAAAAAACCGAATTTTACTTATCTCAAAAAAACTCAACCACATCATATGAAAAGAAAAGAACAGCACTGTCCAGAATATATGGATAGGCCATGCCTAGAGGCCCAGCTCATCCTCTTCCATTTTCCTCTCCTCTTCCTCCCATCTGATTTCTTCCATTATCTGTTCTTCCTCATCCTCCCCTCCACTGTTCCAGTTAAGGACTCCATAGATAACACAGAAGAGGGTTATGAGGATGCAGAGCAGATATGCGCTCCACACCCAGGGGTCAGGTATTCCAAGAACCATCCTTAACCACCACGCTCCCTTGAATTAAACTCCCTTTATTCCGTTGAAACATTTATCAAGGTGTTCCCTGGATGGTGGCTCAGTCATCAGACTCACAACCACAAGCATAAGAGCAGATACAGGAACACCCACCAGTATAGGATCCACAACAGGCCAAGGCATTGAAGATATGACAGGGCCTCCAAATATGACCCTGGTAACCCCCAGGGCCATTGCAGTCTTCTTGTATTCGAAGAGCAGCCAGAAGAGGCTTACAAGGGCGCCTGAGACCATCCCTGCAATAGCACCCTCCCTTGTAGCCCTCTTCCAGAACAGCGCCGCAGCATACACTGAAAGGAAGGACGCTGCACATATACCGAAGAAGAGGGCTGTTCCCTGCGCTATTATACTTCCAGGGAGGATGTACCCGAGGACAACCGCTATCAGGATGGCGATGATGATACCAACCCTTGTTATAAGAACTGACCTGTCACCCTTCCTCCTCATAATGGTCTCGTAGACGTCCCTTCCAATGGATGTGCCCTGAACATGGAACTGTGAACTGAGGGTTGACATGGCAGCAGAAAGAAGGGTGAGCATGAAGATGTATGAGAACCACTCTGGCATGGCGGAATTTATAAAGACAGGTATTGTCTTATCAGCATTTCCACCGGCAGCCTCAACAGCAATCATCCCCGCCTTTCTGAAGAAATACACATTCGACAGGGCTCCGACAACATAGGCGCTCCAGGTCATTACGAATATGAAGAGGGCCCCTATCAGTACACCCCTGTTGAGTTCCCTGTTGGACTTCACCGTCATGAACCTCACAATGAGCTGTGGCTGTGCAAGAACACCCACACCCACACCCAGGATTATCGTTGACAGAAGGGTCCACCAGTATGGACTGCCATAAACCGGCATACTGGTCCATCCAGTTGCACCAACAGCCTTTGCCTCCGCAGGTATGAGATTTGAAATCCCTGTGAGTGCCTGGTGGGCTTCAACAACCCCTCCCAGTATATAGTATGTTGAAACAACAAGGAATATCATTCCAAGGAACATTATGGTCCCCTGGAGGGCATCAGTATACATAACACCCTTTATACCACCCATAACCACATAAACGGCAACTATAAGTGCTATCAGTATAAGGGCTATCCCGAAGTCTATTTTCACCGTCGTCTCAAGGAACCTTGCAGCTCCTATGAGGACCACAGAGGCGTAGAGTGGCATGCCCAGAAATATTATCGCCCCTCCAAAGTACTGGAGAAAACGGCTCCTGAATCTTCTCCCGATAAACTCGGGGAATGTTAGGGCGGACATGTTATGCCCCATCTTCCTCGTGCGCTTACCAAAGAACACAAATGCTATGAATATACCGACGAGTATATTGAGGAACACAAGCCACAGGATACCCATCCCGAAGACACCGGCCATCCCGCCAAAACCAACTATCGCCGCGGTACTGATAAAGGTGGCGCCATAGCTCATGGCCATAATATAGGGGTGGGCCTTCCTATCGGCAACCATGTAGTCCTCAGAGGTCTCCGTCCTCCGCCAGGCAACATAACCCACATACCCGGTAAGAAGGAAGTATATGAGAACCACGATTGATCAGTTCGTCCAACAGGTAAGGGAGGTGGAGACACGGTAAGAAGGAAGTATATGAGAACCACGATACCAAGTATTAAAAGATCCATCCTAAATCCTCCTTCAGTCCATTAAATTATAATTAATGATGATGACAATTAGCATATAAGTCTTTATAAACAGATTCCAGAGAAAGTTGATTTAAGGCGATTGAAATGATATGGAACCCTGAAGCAGAATGCATGGACCCTGAAGAAAGACAGGAACTACAGCTTAAAAGGCTCCAGAAAACCGTTAAAAGGGCCTATGAGAATGTTCCTTATTACCATAAGCGCTTAACAGAAGCGGGCGTGTTTCCTGAGGACATAGAGACCCTTGAGGATATCTCTAAACTGCCATTCACAACAAAGAATGACCTGAGGGAAGCCTACCCCTTCGGTATGTTCGCGGTGCCTGATGAGGAGATAGTGGAGGTGCACACATCATCAGGGACCACCGGAAAACCCGTTGTCTCAGGGTACACGAAGAAGGACCTTGAGATATGGTCTGAGGTGATGGCCAGGGCCCTTACAATGGGTATGGCGACGAAAAAGGATCGTATACAGAACTGTTATGGTTACGGATTATTCACCGGTGGTCTTGGAGTTCACTACGGTGCCCAGAGGATCGGGGCGACTGTCATACCCATATCTGCAGGGAACACGAAGAGGCAGATTGAGATAATGCAGGACTTTGGCACAACGGTGATAACATGCACACCATCCTACGCCCTCTACCTTGCAGAGGTCCTTGAAAATGAAGGTGTCGACATAGGGGCCCTTAACCTGAAGTCAGGGATATTCGGGGCTGAAATGTGGACAGAGGAGATGAGAAATGCTATAGAGGAGAGGCTGGGCCTTACCGCCCTCAACATATACGGTCTTACAGAGATAATAGGGCCCGGGGTTGCTCAGGAATGCCCTGAAAAGAACGGTCTGCACATATTTGAGGACCACTTCTACCCCGAGATCATAGACCCAAAGACCCTTGAGAAACTCCCCTACGGGAGGAAGGGTGAACTGGTACTCACAACACTCACAAGGGAGGGTATGCCCATCTTGAGGTTCAGGACAAAGGATATAACCGCCCTGAGGAATGAAGCATGCGGCTGCGGACGTACACTCGTCAGGATGGACAGGATTACCGGTCGAAGCGATGACATGCTGAAGATAAGGGGTGTTATTGTATTCCCATCCCAGATCGAAAGGGCGCTGCTTGGAGTGAAGGGCCTTGAACCCCACTACCAGATAGTTGTCACTAGGCCAGAATTCCTTGATGAACTGGAGGTCAGGGTTGAAGCGTCACCGGAGCTCTTCTCTGATGAGGTCAAGCATGTGGAGGAAGCCAAACGCATGATAGAAAAACATATCCACAACGAAATCGGTTTAAGGGTCAACGTGACCCTGGTTGAACCGGGAAGCCTCCCGAGGAGTGAGGGCAAGGCTGTCAGGGTTATAGATAAAAGGAAATTTGATTAAATAAATATATGAGGTGCTCTCTATGAAACTCAAACAGATATCTGTTTTCCTTGAGAATAAAAAGGGGAGACTGAAAAACGCTATACACACCCTTTCAGAGGCCGGGATAAACATCCGGGCACTTTCAATCGCGGATACCTCCGAGTTCGGGATACTCCGCATGATAGTCTCAGACCCGGTGAAGGCAAAGGAGGTTCTGGAAGAAAACAACTTCGTTGTAAGGGTCAATGATGTGATAGCCGTTGAGGTCCCTGATGAACCAGGGGGACTTGACGGGATACTGGCTGTCCTGACAGACCATGACATAAACGTTGAGTACATCTATGCCTTTGTTGAGAAGAAGGGTGAAAAGGCGGTTGTTGTCATCAGGACAGAGAACGTGGATGATGGCATAAACGCCCTTGAGGATGCAGGAATACCGGTACTCTCATCAGAGGATATATACATCCTCTGATGCTCTTTTTTACTGTTTCCGTATCAGAGAACCACAGCCCCTGAAACCAGACAGAATGGAAATAAAAAATCATAGACCCTGGAATATGGATCTGGAGGAATGTCTTTATCCTCCAGACATCAAACCATTTATTCTTCATTTCATCATTTCACCGAAGCCCTCATTGAAGGCCCTCACGTTCACATCAAGCAGCCCTGAGGGAAGGTTCTCCTTCATTGAATCCATGATCACATCCCTATCAATGGGGAGTTTCCCTGTGGCTGCCGCCGCACCCAGCATGACCATGTTGAGTGACATTATATGGCCTGCCTCCACAGCTATCCTTTCAGCATCGAAGGCCCTGACGGTCCCTGCCCTTTCATTCAGGGCCCCAACTATCTCCTCAACCGGGGGGTAAGGGTGTAGGCTGTTGACCAGGTTGAAGGGAGGTATCATCGATGTGTTCATGATGACATCTGAGCCACCTGAGATCTTTGGAATCGCCCTCAGGGCCTCCAGTGGCTCGAATGCTATCACAAGGTCCGCCTCTCCATCGGGTATGATTGACCCCTTAACATCACCTATCCTGATTTCGGTGGAAACTGCGCCACCCCTCTGGGCCATTCCATGTATCTCACTCATAACCACGTTCATGCCTTCCTTCATGGCTGCCTCGCCGATTATCACAGATGTCTTTATGATTCCCTGACCGCCAACTCCACATACGTATATGTTGTACATTCTAATCCCTCCCTGATGGTCTTATGGCTCCCCTCTTGCATATCTGGAGGCAGACACTGCAGCCACGGCAGTAGAGGGGATCTATAAACACCCTTCCATCCCGGCTGACAATGGCGGGGCATGCCAGTTCCCTGAGGCAGTCCATGCAGAGGTCACACCTCTCCTCATGGACCTTCATTGGCCTTCCGCGCACAGCTCCCCTGGAGAGCATGCATGGATACTTTGATATCACCACGGCAACTGATTCATGTTCAAGCGCCCCTTTAATTGTCTCCACCGATCTCTTGAGGTTCATGGGGTTTACCGTTTCCACGAATTCAACCCCCGAAGCCCTTACAATGTCATCTATGGATATCTCCGGCGCCTCATCACCCATCCCATCAACGGGCAGTCCAGGGTGTGGCTGGCCCCCTGTCATTGCAGTTGTCCTGTTATCAAGGATGACCACCACGAATCTCCCCTTATTGTGGACCGCGTTTATGAGAGGAGGGATACCCGCATGGAAGAATGTTGAGTCCCCGATAAATGAGATTATCCTCTGGGATGTTGCGGCTGAAAATCCGCAGGCGGTCCCTATGCTTGACCCCATGCTTAGTAGGTAGTCCGCTGCAGAGTATGGGGGCTCTATCCCCAGGGTGTAGCACCCTATATCTGTGGGAAAGATGAGTTCATCGGGACCCATGCCAAGCTCACCGGCGGCCCTTCTGACAGCATAATATACCGCCCTGTGAGGACACCCCGGGCAGAGTGCAGGGGGCCTTTCAGGTATCTGAGGTGCCTCAAAGGTCTTCTCATGGACCTTAATGCCTGTGAAGCCTCCTATGGCCCGGCGGAGTATGTCCTCGTTGTACTCGTATATCTCAGGAAGTGTGCCGTCAAGTTTTCCATGGACATCCACATCCAGGCCCTCAGAACCGGCAACCGCAACCACCTCCTTCTCCATGACAGGGTCAACCTCCTCCACAACGAGGACATGGTCCCGTCCTGAGATGAACTCGGAGACCTTCCCTGAAGGGAATGGGTAGGTGAATCCAAGTTTGAGTATGGGTACCTTCATGCCCAGGCTCTCAGCCGCATCATATGCATAGTTAAAGGCTCCCCCTGATGCTATTATACCGAACCCTGAACTGCTTTCCCCATTGAACACCATGTTAAGATCTGAGTCGTTAACAGTATCTTCCAGGGCCTTCATCTTCTCAATGAGTTTCCTGTGCATAACCCTTGCTGTTGCAGGTACGGGCACGAAACGTGAAGGGTCCTTTCTGAAGAATCCCTTCTGAGGTTTCATCCGCCTTTCACCAACCTCCACAACGCCCCTCATATGGGACACCCTTGTGGTGGTTCTTAAAAGGACCGGTACCCCGTACTCCTCCGAGAGTTCAAAGGCGAAGTTCATGTAATCAAGCACCTCCTGGGGGCTGGAGGGTTCAAGAAGGGGGACCCCTGCAAGTCTTGCGTAGTGTCTGTTATCCTGCTCATTCTGGGATGAAAACATTGAGGGGTCATCCGCAGAGAGGACAACCATACCTGCCCTGACACCCGTATAGGCTGCGCTCATAAATGAGTCTGATGCCACATTGAGTCCCACATGCTTCATGAAGGTGAATGATCTAACACCGGAAGCTGCAGCAGCAGCCGCCACCTCCAGTGCAACCTTTTCATTGATGGAGAATTCAAAGTATATCCCTGCATCCCTTGCAATTTCTGATAAAACGTTACCTATTTCAGATGACGGTGTGCCAGGGTAGGTGCTTGCAACACCCACACCTGACTCTACCGCAGCCCTCACGGCAGCCTCATTGCCAAGGAGGAACATTCTATCGCCCTTCCGGGCATCTACAATATCCTCTAATTCCATGATAAATCACCTTTAATTCATCGTATTGTCCTGCTGATTATGTGAAAATTCAGAGAATTTCCCTTCATTGGAGGATACTCCCACACTTTTATCTGCTGTGTAATGTGAATCTACTGGGCGGACCTTAACCCACTAATTCACCTCCAATCTACAGACCTAAGGCCTTAAGATACTTTGCATGGATTCTATAAAATATATTTTGCAAGAACCATCACAAACCTTAATATATACTGTGGACAATAAGAATTTAGTTCCTTCTAAGTTTTTCATATGAATCAGCATGGAGATGGAAATGATAAAGGTCAGGGTTTTAAGATTTGAACCAGGTGTAGATGAGAAACCACACCTTGAAGAGTACACCATACCCCACAGGAAGGGTATGAAGGTCCTTGACGCTCTGAACATGATAAATGAGAAGTACAGGGCCAACATCGCATTCAGGAGTTCATGCAGGGCAGGGCAGTGCGGTTCATGCGCCGTTAAGATGAATGGGAGGGTTGTCCTTGCCTGTAAGGCTGAGGTGGAGGACGGTGCAGTCATTGAACCGGTTGACCTCCCGGTTATACGGGACCTCATGGTTGACAGGAGCGAAATAGAAAACAAGGCGCGTTCGATGCGCCTTTACCTCGAATCATCATCCGAGGGCATCCAGAAGATTAAACCAGATGATTACCTTGATTCAAAAAAACTGAGGGGCTGTATAGAGTGTTTCTCCTGTATAAGTTCATGTCCGGTTATAAAGGAGAGCACGGAGTACGCGGGTCCCTACTTCATGAGGTACCTCTCCAAATTCGCCTTTGACCCCCGTGATGAGTCAGACAGGGCCCTTGAGGGCTTCAGGGAGGGCCTCTACTGCTGCACAACATGCGGGACTTGTGCAGAGGTCTGTCCAAAGGAGCTCAATGTTCCAGGGGATGCCATTGAGAAATTGAGGGCACTCGCCTGCAGGGAGGGTGTGGGTCCCCTTGAAGCCCACAGGAAGGTTAAAGAGTTAATCTCAGGGACCGGAAGGTCAGTTGAGAAATTAAGGGAGGGTTTCATTGAATCAGTGAAGGCAAAGCCAGGGGCCAGTATAGGGTTCTTCACAGGATGCCTTGTGGATTACAGGATGCCAGAGGTTGGATACGCACTTCTCAGGGTCCTGGAGGAGGAGGGGTTCGATGTGGATGTCCCTGAGGGCCAGGTATGCTGCGGATCCCCCATGATAAGGACCGGGCAGCTCGACATTGTTAAGGACCTTGTGGAAAGGAACAGGGCAGTCCTTGAAAAATATGACACCATAATAACCGTCTGCGCCGGCTGCGGGGCCACCCTGAAAAAGGATTACCCCCGGTACGGGGTTGAACTCAATGTACTTGATATAAGTGAATTTCTGGCAGATAAGCTCGACAGCACCATGATGAAGCCAGTTAAGATGAGGGTAACCTACCATGACCCCTGTCACCTTGCCCGTGGCCAGGGTGTGAGGATTGAACCCCGGGAGATACTGGGGAAGATACCGGGCCTGGAATTTGTTGAGATGGAGAAACCCGACCAGTGCTGTGGATCCGGTGGTGGTGTCAAATCCGGGAAACCAGAGCTGGCCGGAGCCCTTGGTAAGAAGAAGGCCCGTATGATAGGGGAACTGGATGTGGATGCTGTGATAACAATATGCCCCTTCTGCCAGCTTCATATAAGGGAATCCCTTGAAAGGGAGGGTTTCGGGGATGTTAAGGTTATGAACATCCTGGAACTCCTGGATATGGCCTTCTCCGAGGACTGAACCGGTGATATCCATGGATAAATATGGGATGCTCTGTGAAAACATCATGGTTGTCTTCGTTGAACCGGAAACCCCCGGGAACATCGGTTTCCTTGCAAGGACCATGAAGAACTTCGGGATGGAGAGGCTCATACTAATAAACCCTTGCAGACTGGAGGATGAGGCCTACTATCATGCCATGCACGCCAGGAGCATCGTTGATAACGCTGAGGTATACCCCTCCCTCAAGGAGATGCTGAAAGCCCTGAATCCTGACTTCCTTGTGGGGACAACCGGTGTTCCTGGTGGAAGCTACAACGTTGAAAGGATCCCGCTAAGACCATCCCAGCTTTCAGAGTCCCTGAATCCCTCTGCATCCACCGCAATACTCTTCGGACGGGAGGGTGACGGGCTTTCAAACAATGAGATTGACCTCTGTGACGTGGTTGTGAGCATCCCAACATCCAGGGAGTACCCTATAATGAATATAACCCATGCCGCAGCCATAATATTCTATGAAATCTTTCGTGGGAGGGAATTCCCCTGCGAGGGTCTTGAAGAGGCGTCGGGACTGGAAAAGAACCTCCTTATAGATGAAATGGATAATGTTCTATCACTTGTTGATATGCCGGAGCACAAGAGGCGTGTTGCAGCAAGGGTCTTCAGGAACATCCTTGGAAGGGCATTCATAACTGCCAGGGAGGCCCACACACTTAAGGGTGTTCTCAGGAGGATCAAAAACCATCTGAAGGATGTTTAAAGTTTAGGGAGGGTTCTATCTGGTTTACGGGTTGAGGATTATTGATATTGCCGGTGTGCTCATCTTCATCATCCTCATAATATTCCTGCCCATCATCATGAGGATGCGGATCTATGCATCCATTGAGGGCGCCATAGCCGAACTTACCGGTATGGTGGGGGACGCTGAGGAGCTGATCCTTGAGCTCAGCCAGGTTAAGGAGAGGGAACTCCTTGAAGGCTGCCTTGAATTCTTCATCGTGCCCCCGGCAGACGTTGACCCCCATGGTGTTGCTGAGAAATTCCGCAGACTACTGGAGATGGGTGATGAACGCCTTGAGAAGATGGCCGGGAAACTGGCCCCTGGAGCTGACCCTGAACTGAGGGCAAGGATAGTCATGTGCCTGAAGATAGGCACCGGCCTTAGGGGTATCCTTAAGTTCCTTAATCACAGCCTTGAAACCGCAAGAAAAACCGGTAACCTCCAGATGCTCCTTGCACTCCAGATGAACCTTGCACTGATAATGAGAACTGCAAGGGCCTACATGGATGGTTTAAGGGCCATCTCATCCTGTTTACCCATCGGTGACGGTGCCGGCCCCCTTACCGCGGGTATGCTAATAGATGAGGGGGATGAACGTGAATACATCCATGACATGGTACATGTGCGGAAAAGCTACCATGGGAAGGATCTGAGCATCCTGAGGCCCCGCGGACCCGGGCCACGCCTTGGGAAAATTGTCAGGGCCCTTGAGGAGATACTTGATGAGAGGGAATTTGACAGAATAATAATGGTTGATGCGGCAGCAAAACTTGAAGGAGAGGAGACAGGGACCGTTGCAGAGGGTGTTGGTGTTGCCATTGGAGGAAGCGGTGTTGAAAAATGGTTCATCGAAAACATGACCCTTTCATCGGATGTCACTGCTGTCATAATAAAGATGGGTCCTGAGGAGGCCCTTGGACAGATGACCGGCAGGATACTTGAAGCATGTTCAGCGGCCCTTGAAACCATAAAAAGGATCATGGATGAATCAGATGCCGGTTCCGTACTCTTAATAGGTGTGGGTAACAGCAGCGGGATACCCAATGCTGTGGAAGACCCCCTGAAATTGAAGATAAAGAAGGATAAGGAGAGGAATTAATGGCCATACTCAGTGACAGGGATATAAAAAGATACCTTGAGGAGGGACTTATCACAATAGACCCCCTCGATGATCCTGAAAGACAGATACAGCCTTCATCAGTTGACCTTAGAATAGGGAACGAGTTCAGGGGTTTCAGGGTGATAAGGAAGCCCTGCATCGACCCCAAGGACCCCTCTGATATTGATTCATACATGGAGTCCTTCCATGTGGATGAGGGTCCCTTCATAATACATCCAGGGGAGTTCGCCCTTGCAACCACCCATGAGTATATCGGTCTTCCCGATAACCTTGTTGCACGGGTGGAGGGACGCTCATCCATCGGGAGGCTGGGCATAACCATGCATGTGACCGCAGGCTACATTGACCCTGGTTTCCATGGACGGATAACCCTTGAAATATCAAATATAGGGAAGATGCCTGTGGCCCTCTATCCGATGCAGAGGGTGTGTCAGATCGTCTTTGAAACCATGACATCACCCTCAGAGAAACCCTACGGTCATCCTGCCCGTGACAGTAAATACGTGGGGCAGACAAGGCCTGAGACAAGCCGGATAAAGGATGACTATGAAATCAGGAATTCAAGACTCTGATACGGATTTAATGGAAAATACAGGAGGGATCACACTGAATCATGAAAAAACGATGACGATTGCAAGGAAAAGAGGATTTTTATGGTCTTCATTTGAGATCTATTCAGGAGTTGCAGGTTTTGTTGATTACGGCCCCCTTGGAGCCACCCTCAAAAACAAGATAATGAGCAGGTGGCGTGAATACTACGTTGTAAGGGAGGGCTTCTATGAGATAGAGTCACCCACCATAATGCCTGAGGAGGCCCTGAAGGCATCAGGACACGTCGATCACTTCAATGACCCCATGACGCAGTGCAAGGAATGTATGGATGTCTACAGGGCGGATCACATAATTGAGGATGCCACCGGACGTGATGTTGAGGGCCTTGAAAACCAGGAACTGACAGAGATCATCTCCTCTGAGGGTATCAGATGCCCCCGATGCGGCGGCCATCTTACACATGTCTGGAGCTACAACCTCATGTTTCAGACACTTATAGGTGCCAAGGGAAAGAAGACAGGTTACCTCAGACCCGAAACAGCCCAGGGGATATTCATACCCTTCAAGAGGCTTCTCAGGTTCTTCAGGAACAGGCTCCCCTTCGGTGTTGTGCAGCTTGGAAAATCCTACCGTAATGAGATATCTCCAAGACAGGGCGTTATAAGGCTCAGGGAATTTACACAGGCAGAAGCAGAGATATTTGTGCATCCAGAGGACAAAACCCACCCAGACTTCGAATCTGTAAGGGACGATGTCCTGAGGCTCTACCCTGCAAGCAGCCAGGAGGAGGGCTTGGAACCATTTGAGATAACGGCTGGTGAAGCCCTTGAGAGGGGAATAATCTCAAGTGAAGTTCTCACATATCACCTCTGCCTTGCAAGGAGGTTCCTGATGGACATTGGGGTGCCTGAAGAAGCCCTGAGATTCAGGCAGCACCTTCCCACCGAGATGGCCCATTACGCCATTGACTGCTGGGATGTTGAGGCCCTCACAGACGCCTACGGATGGATAGAGATCATCGGGATAGCTGACAGGACAGACTACGACCTTAAATCTCATGCCGAGCACAGCGGGGAGGACCTGAGGGTCTTCATAGAATATGATGAACCACGGAAAATCAGGAAACGTGTCGTTAAAGCTGAGATGGGCAGGCTGGGTCCAAGATTCAGGAAGGACGCTGCAAGGATAGTTGAGGCCCTGGCTGAAAAGGACCCTGAAGAGATTGAAGAGGCCCTGATGAAGGAGGGTAAATACCTCCTTGAACTTGACAGGGAATTTGAAATATTACCCGATGACGTGACCTTCCAGGAGGTTGAGGAAACCATAACAGGGGAGAAGGTGTACCCCCATGTGATAGAACCATCCTTCGGTATTGACCGTATAATCTATACCCTGCTTTTACACTCCTGTGTCGAGGAGGAGGATCGAACCTACTTCAGGCTGCCTCCACACGTGGCCCCTGTTGAGGTGACTGTGCTCCCCCTTGTAAACAGGGATGAGATGGTGGATGTTGCAGTGAAGATAAAAAGGGATCTCAGAAAGAACGGGTTTATAGCTGAATTTGATTCATCAGGTACCATCGGGAGAAGGTACGCCCGCTCAGATGAGATAGGCGTCCCCTTTGCAGTTACAGTTGACCATCAGACCCTTGAGGATGGAACGGTGACCCTCAGAAGGCGTGATGACTGCAGCCAGATAAGGGTGGGGATTGATGATTTAAAATCAACCCTCATGGACCTCATCAGGGGCTGTTAACCCCTCCTTCTCATCCATTGTAAGATCACCAGCCATAATATCATCAACGTTGATCCTGGAGGACATCCCCCTGTGGTGGTTAAAGAGGCGTTTGCCCCAGTCAAGGATCTCCCTTTCGTGGCCTATCATGATCCTTGATGGATCATAGGCCACGGTCTCATTGAAGAGTCCCATTGAAAAGAAGTTATCAGAAAGCATGTATGATAGTTCCTGTTTCCCATTTATAATCCTAAGGCTTAAAGATCCCCTTTCAATGTTATTTTTAACTTCACTGAGTCCAAAGTCCCTGATAAATTCCCTGTATGCTTCAGGTGTCAGTATAACCTCAACTGATGCTTCTCTGGCCAAAAGTTCTTTTATGGCCCTGATGTGTCTCGGGAAACAGACTGCAAGGAGCGCCTTAAGGTGCCCTGTGGAGTCCAGCATTTCATGATAGGATGCGTGGGGTCTGTGAAGATCTTCAAGGGTGGCCTCAATAACCTTCGCCCTTCTGAAAACATTTATATTCATGAAAAGATCATCTGGGATTGATTTAATGGAGTGGTCATTCCAGAAGTCCCTGTGGACTCGGATAGAGTCAAAGGAACCTATGAACCTTAAAAGCACGGTCCCCATGAGTCTTCCCTTCGAGGTCAGAACGCATGACTCTGATGCCCTCTCAACAAGATTTTTTGATTCGAGCTCCCATAGTGAGTGTGCTATGGTTGATGCCGGTGCCCTTATGCTTTCCTTGAGTTCTGATGAACTCTTCCGGCCCTCTAGAAGTTCAAGCAGTATCTTTGCCCTGACCCTGGAACCTGCCAGGAATCCTACTTCACCCAGTAATTCCTGAACATCCCTCAACATACACACCTGCCGCTGTGACGATTATATGTCTTAAAGCCACCATACCCTCAGGTATAGTTAAATATTGAGCATTATCCTTGTAAAGTTGCCTACACCAAGTTTCTCAGACCTTTCACGGTAATATTCATACAGCCTGAAGCCCCATTCAATAGCCCTTCTATCCGTGCTCATTATATCCCTGTTCTGGTCATAAAGGCCATCACTTCCAAATAGGCCCATCGAAAAGAACCTGTCAGTTACCGTGAATGCAACCTTCAGGTCCCCCCTAAATCTTCTTATTTTCAGACTGCGGCGTTTGATGGCTGTTTTAAGAAGCTGGATATTTGCATTTAAAACCGTGTTCTTTATTATCTCATCCGTTAGAACCAGTTCCACCGGGACGCCCCCCTCAAGGAACCCCTCGTATATATCAATGAGGTCCATCTGTGAGATGGGTGATACTCCATAAACTTCATTAGAACCCATTATAAGTTTCCTGTATGTCCTCTGGGGCCTGTATATATCTGTGGGGGTTGACCTGACAAGTTCAGCATCCTTTAACCAGTCAATGTCCTCAATAAGATCATCAGGTATCCCGCTTATGTCATGATCAAGCCATATCTCCTCAAATCTGCTTATAACATTCACAGAATCCAGTAACTTCAGGGCGGAAAGTATTTGAAGGGTTGCTTCATGTGATAGGCTGTAAAGACTGCCAGACCTTTTTACAAGGCCCTCCTCCAGGAGTAACCTGATGTTGCTGTAGACTGCAGGCATGCTGACTCCCGAACTGTTCCTTATCTCCTCAAGGGATCTTGGAGATTCCAGGAGAGAAAGGAGTATTTTAAACCTTGCAGCGGATTTCAGAAAAAACTGTACGTCTTCATGAAGGTATTCATAGATATCTGAGGATTTCTCCAGGTACATGGAAGGGGCCTCCTGAGATCAGAATAAATTATAATACTTCAGGGTTAAATATTTTGATGCAGACAAACTCTTCAGTTATTCTGCAGGAGGATCTAACTTGATAGACAGCCATATCCATGCAGATACAAGACCCTTTGAAGACTTTGAAGCCATGGCGGTTAGCGGTATACGGGAGGCGGTCACCTGCGCACATGACCCCCTTGAAATGTTATCCTCAGATGTCGTCATGGCCCACTTCAGGAGGATCCTTAAAGTGGACCCTCATAGGGCTGCCCTTAATGGCCTGAAGCTGCACACAGCACTTGGAGTACATCCCAGGGCCATCCCCCATGATTACATGAAGGTCCTTGAAGAACTCCCCGAACTCCTCAGTGACCCGTCTGTCGTTGCAGTAGGGGAGATAGGTCTTGATTCAGGTTCTGAAACTGAAATGAATGTGTTTATTGAACAGTTAAGGATCGCTGATGAAACAGATAGGAGGGTGATTGTCCATACACCCCGCAGCGGGAAGGAAGAGATCACTCCGCTTATAGCGGATTTACTGAGCCAGCACATCGATGAGAGGCGCGCGGTAATTGAACATGTTAACATGGATGTAATCCCCCTCCTTATTGAATCCGACTTCATGCTGGGGCTTACGGTCCAGCCAGAAAAGCTCACACCCCAAGAGGCTGTTCAGATCCTTAAGGAGTACGGGACAGACAGATTCGTCCTTAACAGTGACATGAGCTCGTCCCCCTCTGATCCCCTTTCTGTTCCAAGAACCGTGCATAGAATGAGGATCTCAGGGTTCGGTGAGGGGGACATAATGAGGGTGTCTGAGAAAAACATCAGGAAATTCCTTAAAATCAAAAACTAGAATGCCCCCATCCTTGAAATTGCCCTGGTGGCTGTTTCATGACCTGCCTCAAGGCACCTGAGGGGTTCGGAGCCGCCGAGCCACTCCACCATGAACCCCGCTGCAAAGGCGTCCCCTGCACCTGTTGTGTCAGTAGCCCGGACCCCCCTAACCTTCAGGTTCTCCCTGACTCCCCTTGAAAAGAAGGATGCGCCTGATGGTCCATGGGTTACAACAACATTACCGGCACCGTTCTCAATGAGTCCAAGGGCTCCTGAAGGAACAGAAAGGCCTGTAAGGCTCCTGAGTTCATCATCATTAAGAAACATCATCTCGGTCTTCTCAACGACGGGTTTAAGGGCCTTCAAACCGTACCCTGCAAGTAGTGTGCCCGGGCTGAAGGAAATGTCCTCTGCTATCCCTGCAACCGATAATGCCACTTCAATGTAGCATCCTGTAAGGTGAACCTTTCCTGCTGATTCAATATACCTGCATTCCTCCTCGCCTATTTCAAGTTCTGCGTTGGCACCCGTGTAGGAATAAATGGACCTTCTTCCTGCTGCATCCACCGATATGAATGCCATGCCTGTGGGTTTATCACCCCTTGAAAGACCACCAGTGTCAACACCCACCGATGCAAGTCTGTCCCTTATGATTTTCCCGTAGTAATCTGAGCCCACCACTGAGACTATGCCTGAATGGAGCCCGAGGCTTTCGGTCCATGCAGCAAAATTGAAGGCTGACCCCCCTGGTGTTACACATACTTCCTCAATGTTCATCTCACTGTCGGGTCTTACAAAGGATGGGACGCGAAAAATAAAATCCATGTTACAGGTCCCTACGCTGACGGTTTCAATCAAAATAAATCACCATGGGGTGATTATCTTCGCCCCATTAAACCACTTATAAGTTTTGCAATTACACCCTGCTTGTCGGGTTCGATGGGCTGGTACTCCTCTCCGATAAGGTCAGCTGCCAGCTTCATGAGGGCGTTGCTTGCAGGTGACTTCGGATTTTTAATAACTATCGGTTCACCGAAGGCCGCTGCCCTGCTGACCTCAGGGTCGTCGGGTATCACCGCTATGACCGGGACTTCAAGGATGGTTTCAACCTCATCAACGCTCAGGAAGGTCTTGTCGTACTGTTCCCTGTTGATGACCACACCGATTATGTTTATGTCAAGCTTGCTTGCCACGATTTTTGTTTTGAGGGCGTCGCTTATTGAGGGAACCTCCGGTGTGGTTACAAGGAGAAGTTCATCTGCAGCGGCAAGTGCTGCCACGGCATCCTTTTCAAGACCTGCCGGTGCATCTATGAGCAGTATGTCCGTATCCTCTATCAGGTAGGTGAGGGCATCCTCCAGCCTGTCCAGTTTAACGTTCCTTAAGCCCTCCAGGGATATTCCTGCAGGCACAACCCTCACACCGTTCGGACCATCATACACCGCGTCCTCAATGGAAGCATTACCTGCAAGGACGTCATGCAGGGTGACTGATTTTCCCTCCATGCCAAGAATAAGTTCAAGGTTTGCCATTGCTATATCAGCGTCAAGGACGACAACCCGCTCACCATAGGTTGAAAGGGCGACACCAAGGTTTGCTGTTATGGTGGTCTTTCCCACACCTCCCTTACCTGATGCGACTGTGATCACTCTCGTCATTCATAATACCTCCACATAGATAATACAGCTATCCAGATATAAATACTGATATCATCAGCGTATCTCAATGCTGACCTCAAAGTTATCGACTATTTCAGGGAAATCCCTGAATGTCTTTCTGAGCTCCATTTCCACTATATCCATTATATGGAACTTCAGATTCTCTTCCTCCTTTGAATCACCCATGATCCTTGAGAAGAGACCTTTACCCTCATGTTCAACCATTATCTTGATCCTGCCGCTTAGGTCAAGGGAATTATCCAGGAATACTATGACCTCGGCACCCTTTATTTTGGGTATGCCAAGTATTGACATTTTAATTTTATTCATAAGTGTGAATTCAACCCTCTCAGGGTCAATGTCAGTTATCGCACCACCCTTATATGTCTCAAGGACCTTTTCAACCTCCTCTTCCTCAATGTCCCTGAGACCGTATTTCTTCATGAGTTCATCCCTGCTCAGGGGTTTTTCAGGTTCCTCCATGGTTTCATCAGCTGCTGAACCGGATTCTGATTCATGGACCTCTCCTTCAGCAGACTCCGCAGCACCGATCTGAGCATCACCCCCAACCTCCCCTTCAACAGATTCAGGTTCAGGGACAGTAGATTCTATTTCACCGGCTTTCTCGGGTTTTTCAGGTTCCTCCATGGCCTTATCCCTGTCACTGCCGGGCTCCTCCATGGTCTCATATCCTGATGTTTCACCGGATACTGGCTGTCTGTAGCTTACTTCCTGTGGATTGAAATATGGTTCATCAGCAGGTTCATTCACCGGTTTTTCAACGGATTCTATTCTGTAAATCCTGTTTATATCCATGAGATAATCTATCTGGGACCTTTTAAGATCAAAGAGTTCTATGAGGGTGTCTGTCTTATCCGCCACCTTCATTATCTCTTCAAGGGCTTCCTCCTTCATTGCCCGACCATAGGATGCTGCCACGTGATAGCCATCCATGAATAGTATGTAGCCTTCATCAGATGCATGCGTGACCCTTATGAAGCCATTATACCCCTCTGCTCTCAGCTTATCAAGAAGCTCCATGAAATCAATCTCATCACCATATGAAATCTTTGATGGTTTGGTTATTGGAAGCTCCATGAAAGCACTACCCCTTCCTGATGAGTTTAATCTCCCTTGGAGTGATTATAATAACATTCTTCTCCCTGTTGCAGAGAAGTATGGCTTCAACCCCCCTGTTTTCCCTGAGGTCCTTTATACGCTCACCCACCTCCGTGAACTCAGAAGGATTTTCCCTCCGGATCTCTGTGAGGTCAAGTATCACCGGGTTCTGCTCCTCAGTAACCTGGGACAGTGCATCCTCCACATCCTCAAGGTTTTTTGCCTTTAAAAGGATTATCTCATAGAATGAATGCTCTGGCACTATTATGGTCTCTGTTTCCTGAGATTCCTCAGGTTCATCATCCAGCCCCACACTCTTCTTCAGCATCTCAATAACGTCTCTCACCTAGATCTCCCCTATGCAGTCCATTATAACATCCATCAATCGCGAAGAACCCCCATTTTTAACATCCACTGCTGGAAGCCCGAACCTCTCCTCATATCTTTTAATTACTGTTCTGTCCTTCATGTTTCTTAAGTTTAAGGAAATGCCTATAACCCTTGTTGGTTCGATTGCTTCAATTGCCCTTATCTCCTCTGAGACCCCCCTGGGCTCCCTGTAGGGGTGGTTAGGTCTGTGGCATAGAACAGTGAACTCTGGCATGGCTCCTATGAGTATTGAAGCTGAAAGCCCCCTAGGGTGGGGGTTTCCCCTCTCTGTAAGGCTTGACTGTCCCTCCACGAATATTATGTCGGGGTCCTTCTCCTCCTCAAGGTAGCGCATTGCACCCATTATCGCTGCCGCGACGTCCATGACAGAGAGGCTCCCTGCCCTGAAGTTGATATCTACGGGCTGCTCAAGGCCCATCTCATCCGTTGATATGACTCCGACCTCAAGACCCCTTTTCATTGCCTCCTTACCAAGCAGCCTTGTTGTTGTGCGTTTACCGCATTCCTGTGAAGTCCCCCCTACAAATACAACCGGGGCCCTGTGCCTGTAATTTATCTTGGGAAGAACTTCAGTGCAACGGGAAGGTGCGACTCCGAATATCTTCTTTATATTATCAAGTCGTGGACTTATCTCCTTTATCTTAACGTTCATCTGTTCTGAAAGTTTAATGAGGGACGTGTTTTCAGAGAGCGGGAGTGATCTGAAGGATGTCACAACGTTCTTGCCCTCACTTATTGCCTGGACAGCATACTTGAGGGCCGCGCCCTCCGCACCTATGGGGAGCATTATTGCAACGCTTCTGGCGTCTGTCCTGTCGATAAGGTCCAGGAGGCTGGATGAGACCGTGCATCCGCAGAACTCAGTCCCATGTTTTCTGGGGTCGTCGTCTACAAAACCAACAGCTTCAACACCCTCAAAATTTGCGAATTTTTCACCACCACCGCCACAGCCAATAATTATGAATGGGTTGAGTTCCTGAAGTTCCTCCACAGAAGATAATATGTGCAAAGAATCACTCCCTTTATACTCTTGCTGGAATCAAATAGAAACTGTTAATTAGTTAGTCATACTCATTTAACTAATAAATACTTAAAGCATATATAGTTTGGGTAGGAATACTCTGTTATGGAGGCATAGTATGATAGCAAGAATACTTAAAGATTTAGGTAGGATCAATGGGGTTAACGGTTCCCTTGTTGTTGGAAAGGATGGTCTTGTCATTGAAAGCGAGGTTCCATCTGATATCGACGGGGAACTGGTGGCTGCAATGGCCTCAGCGGTTTTCGGTACCGCTGAAAGGTCTGCAGAGGAGATAAAACATGAGCCTCTTGAACAGGTCATGATTGAGGGTAGTCGTGGTAAGACACTCATGATAGACGCAGGGGAGGGAATTCTTGTACTCATAACAGATGTTGACATCAATCTTGGCCTTATACGTATCGAGATGAGGAGAAGCGCTGAACGCGTTAAGGACCTCCTGACATAACATTTTTCCCATGGAGAGTATATTTTTGAGAAAACCCTACGTGATACTCATAGGGAGCGCATCCGGAATCGGGAAGTCAACTGTTGCATCTGAACTTGCAAGGGAACTCAGTATAAAGCATCTCATTGAAACCGACTTCATAAGGGAAATAGTGAGGGGTATCATAGGGCCAGATTATGCTCCCGCTCTCCATAAATCTTCATTTGATGCCTACACAACCCTCAGGGATAAAGACCGGTTCCGTAACAACAATATTGACTCCCTTATATGTGCGGGCTTCGAGGAACACGCTTCCTTCGTGATTCCCGCCATAGAGAAGGTTATTGAAAGGGCCGTTGCAGACTCTGATGATGTTGTAATTGAAGGCGTGCATCTCCTCCCGGGGCTCATTGACACCGAGAAGTTCAGGGAGAATTCTTCAATCCACTTTTTTGTTCTTTCTGCAGATGAAAACGTTCACAGGGAAAGGTTCGTGAAGAGGGCCATGGAGGTCAAGAGGGGTGGTAAGCACCTTGAGTACTTCAGGGAGAACCGTGTCATCCATGATTATCTTGTCAAAACTGCAAGGGAGCATGATGTGCCCGTTATAAACAATGAGGACATGAAATGCACTATTAAGAGGATGCTATCATTCATAAGGGAGAACTGTGCTGAGGTCACCCTCCAGCATCCCGTTGATCGTCTGGGGGATGTCATCGATATAATCATAAAGAGGCATGGTGGAAGGATAGTTGATGTGTCCTACCCAATACCCGGCTTCTCCCAGCCACTCAAGCGGGAAGTGAATGTCTACGACCCGAGAGAAGTCGATAGATTTATAAAGAGACTCAATGAGAGTCCTAAACGGAAAAGGGACCTTGAAAGACTTTACACCCTCTCCAATAACGTCCACAGTCACAGGATATGTGCGCCTGATCCCGAGAGTCTCCAGGAAATACTCAGGGAACTTGAGGAAGCAGGGTTAATATACAGGGAAACCGATGAATAATCAGAAATCATGAACAGAGAGGTGACGGTGATGAACCAGCAGGGAATGAAAATAGACTGTCCTGTATGTCAGAGGAAAAAATCCATGACCGCCATCAGCAGGGTGGAGAAGATACCCTACTTCGGGGAGATAATGGAGTCAATACTGATATGTGATAGCTGCGGGTACCGGAGTACAGACATAATATGCCTAGAACAGAAGGAGCCGGCAAGGTACATCATCGAGGTTAAGGATAAAACCCTCAATGCAAGGGTTGTCAAGTCACAGTCTGCCACCATAAGAATACCCGAACTCGGCCTCAAGGTGGAACCCGGACCCCGCTCAACAGGTTACATCTCAAATATAGAGGGTGTTGTTGAAAGGTTTGAGACTGCTGTCAGGACTGCCATCAACCTCTTCGAGGAAGAAGAATCAAGGGAAAAGGCATCTGAGATTCTGGAAATGCTTCAGGAAGTCCGTAAAGGTGAAAGGAGTGTCACCGTAATCCTGGAGGATCCCTTCGGGCAGAGTTTCCTGGGGCATCCTGAGGCCGTGAAGGAAGAACTCTCAGAAGAAGAGATAAAGAACCTTAAGACAGGATTTCTGATGTTTGAAGGAGATGATGTTGATTGATGAGGATTATTCCTCATCAACGTCCCTGAGTTTAAGTGTGCGTTTAATATCCATGCCCATGGCATCACAGTCGGCCTTGATTGCTTCAAGGTGTGCCAGTAATCGTTCCTTTTCCTGGTTTATTCTATCAATGTTTTTGTAGGGGTATATACACTCCTTAAGCATCTCGTATTCGACTGTGGAGTAGGGGTACTGGTTTAACTGCTTGCATACCCTTTCAAGGATTTCACCAAGGAATTTGTTCATTTCAACCTTGACCCTTTCACGTATCATCTTGTCACTGTCAAGGTGCTGCTTCATAAGCCTTACAACTTCTGCCTTTGCAAAGGGTAACTCCTCGGTTTCCTCTTCGTTCTCATTGATCTCATTATTATTCTGGAATTCTTCGTTTTCCATGAATTTCTACCTCCAGATGACTATATCATGCTCGGAGTATATAAATCTATCCATATAATGAAAGAAACCATCAACCAGAATGGGGGTGAAGCCATGATCAGCAAATAAAATTTGCGTCAAAAGTACAGAGAATCAAAGTTCATGTAGATGCCCTTATTTCAAGGCTGAGGTCAACAGGTTGCGCCGAATTTGTTATAAACCCCATGGATATAACATCAACTCCTGTGGATGCGTACCGATCAATATTTTCAGGTTTTATTCCTCCGGAAGCCTCAAGAATCACACGATCCCTGAGGCCGCGCCTTTTCAGTTCACCCACAATATGCTCTATAACCTCCGGGCTCATATTGTCAAGGAGAACTATGTCTGCACCTGCCTCTGCTGCTGTCACCGCATCCTCAGGTGACTCAACCTCAACTTCAACCTTCTTTGTGAAGCTCACATGTTCCCTGACACGTTTCACAGCCTCCTCCACGTCCCCAACAATTGCAATGTGGTTGTCCTTAATCATCGCACAGTCATCGAGTCTAAAGCGGTGGGTGTCTCCACCTCCAATCTTAACGGCCTGTTTTTCAAACCACTGAAGCCCGGGTGTTGTCTTCCTTGTGGCTGCAATCCTGACCTTCCCGCTGTATCTCCTGGCCCTCGAAAGGACCCTGGCAGTGAGGGTGGCTATGCCGCTCATCCTCATCATAAGGTTAAGCATGGTCCTCTCGATTTTAAGTATGTCATAGGCACGCCCCTCAAGGGTTAAGATCCTGTCACCCTCTTTTATAGTGTCACCATCGTGCTTCCATTTAATGATTTCAATTCCAAAGTCAAGGACCATGACCTCAGCCACATCAACACCTGCCAGAACACCCTCTTCTCTGGAGATGACATCTGCTTTAACTGTCATGTCCCTGTCAATGAGTGCGTCGGTTGTTATGTCCTCGAATCCAACGTCTTCCCTGATCATCTCCCGGATCACGTCGATCATAAAAATCCCCTAAACTTAATATAATAAGGAGAATTATAAATTTTATGTTCAGATGTCATATAAGATCGGTAAGGAGAATTATAAATTCTATCCCACGGTCCATATAGAATAAAGTCTCCTCAAGATCATGTCCAGATGTGATCATCACAACCTTATGGTGCTGTAATTGAAAGATCATGGTACGTGAACAGAAAGAGGGATACAATGGAAGTTACATTTCTCGGTACATCATCGGCGGTTCCTTCAAAGATGAGAAACCATACCTCAATAGCCCTCCGTATCCCAGGGGAAGTGTTCCTCTTTGACTGCGGCGAGGGAACCCAGAGGCAGATGGCCCTTGCAGGTATCAGTCCAATGAAGGTTACAAGGATATTCATCACACACCTCCATGGGGACCACATCCTCGGGATACCCGGCATGATACAATCAATGGGCTTCAGGGGCAGGGAGGAACCCCTTGAACTCTATGGACCCCCAGGAACCCTTGAAGTCTATGAATCAATGATGAAGGTGGGTTACTTCTCACTGGACTTTGAAATCCAGGTCAATGAGATAACTGAAGGTGTTGTTGTTGAGGAAGATGAATACCTTGTCAGCTGCGCCAGGGGATCCCATTCAGTAACCAACCTTGCATACTGCTTCCAGGAGAAGAAAAGACCCCGCTTCCTAAGGGAAAAGGCCATCGCCCTTGGACTTAAACCAGGCCCCGACTTCGGGAGGCTGCACCGGGGGATACCTGTCAGGGTCGGTGACAGGGTTATAATGCCTGAGGAGGTTCTCGGCGAACCCAGGAGGGGTGTTAAGATCTGTTACTCTGGAGATACCCGCCCCTGCGAATCCATCGTGAAACTTGCAAGGGGCGCGGACCTCCTTATACATGAATCAACCTTTGAAGCGGGTAAGAAGGACAAGGCCGCTGAAAGCGGTCATTCCACCGCAGCAGAAGCAGCGAGAGTTGCCAGGGATGCTGAAGTCCGACGGCTCATCCTCACCCATCTAAGCACCCGTTACAGGAGGAGTGAGGTCCTTGAAGAGGCTGCCAGGGAGATATTCCCCGAGACGGTTGTTGCTGAGGACCTGATGACGCTGGAGGTGAACGCAGTTGAACCCCATGATGATGGCTGAAACCCTTCTCATAATAACGGTCACCGTAATGGCAGCCCTGCTCTTTGTGAAATGGGCTTCCTACTTCTTCAGGAAATCTGCGAGGAAGTGGGACCTTGACCTTACACTTATCCAGGTCCTTAACGACATAATAAAATACAGCGTATACCTCCTTGCAGCCAGTATAATCCTCAGGGAGCTTGGAATAGATATAACCGCCATAGCAGTGAGCCTAGGTATAGCTGGTGTTGCGGTGGGTTTCGCGTCAAGGGACCTCATATCCAACTTCATCTCAGGGATGTTCATACTTGCAGATAAAAGCTTCAGGGTGGGTGACACCATAGAGGTGTCAGGCAACAGGGGTAAGGTTGAAAGGGTCGGGTTTAGAACAACAACAATAAAAACCCCTGATGGAAAAATAATAACAATACCCAACTCTTCATTCGCAAAAACACCCTACCTGAACTACACTGCAGAGGACAGAAGAAGGGTTGAGCTCAGGGTAAACATTGACTACAGCATCGACCCTGGGGAATTCGAATCCCGAGTGAAGGATAAGCTCCTGGAAATCCCCGGGATACTCCCTGACCCCGAGCCCCGCCTCCTCCTCCTCGAGCTCAAGGATACCGGTATTGACGGGAAGGTGACGGCATGGATATCTGATCCGGGTATGGTGAGCAGGTGCCGGTCAAAGATGGCCATTCAGGTGAAAGAAATCCTCAAAGAACTCTTAAATGGTTAAAATGAATAACCCAAAACTATATGCTGGAGTACTCTGTCTTCTCTTCATTTCAATCAGCTCCGGCATTGCAATCAAGACCCTGGAGGATTACAAGGCGCTTGAAAGGTCCAGGGCAGCTCTTGAAAATTATAAAAACGCTCCCAGGGAACTCTTAAATCCTGAAACAGACACATATACCATCTATGCGGGTTCCGTCATAGGTAAACTCATCATCCCCAGGATAGGTCTTGAGTGCTGGATAAGGGAGGATACCGTTAATGCATACGATTCAGTCTACCATTACCCTGAGAGCGTGATGCCAGGGCAGGGGGGTGACTGTGGAATCCTAGGGCATCGAACAACCTATTCAGGACCATTTAAGAGGATTGGAAGGCTTAAAAGGGGAGACAGGGTTATTATTGA
Source organism: Methanothermobacter sp. THM-1 (assembly GCF_009914355.1). Lineage (NCBI taxonomy): Archaea > Methanobacteriati > Methanobacteriota > Methanobacteria > Methanobacteriales > Methanobacteriaceae > Methanothermobacter > Methanothermobacter sp. THM-1. The sequence goes on along the minus strand of NZ_CP044013.1, from coordinate 321,000 downwards.
GGATTCTGTATCCTCAAAGCGTTACATATACACCGTAACCTCAAATGGGGAGGATATACGGTGGGATTATAAAACAAATCCAGTTAGGTTTTCCCAGGGCGGGGAGGCCCGTCTGATGCTCATAACATGCTATCCTCCTGGAAAGAAGGAGGCGGCGTGGATAACACACTGCAGACTACTTAAGACTGAGGATATTTAGAGGGGGTCCTATTATAATGAGGGATATTGCCGGTGAACTTAAAGAAATGGAAGGTGTTGAGGGAGTTATGGTTACAGATAAATCGGGTCGTATACTATATGGGGGTGAAGTGCCTGATTTCAAGGTCCTGGGATCAATGGCCCTTGTGATTGCAGATTCATCCCAGAAGCTCGTGATGAGAACAGGGCAGGGGGAATTTGAGTCCTCTGTTATAGAGTTTTCACGGGGTAAGATGATTATCATCAACGACAGGGTCCAGTTACTTGTCCTTGCTGGTGAAGATTCCAATCTCGGGAAGATACTTCTCTTTGCAAGAAGGGTCCTCAGGAACCTGCTTTCACATCCAGAGGTTCTCCAGTCCGGCCCAGAAATGGAAACCATGGTAACCGATTCCAGAAGTTCCTCAGATGATGTTCAGATAGAAGCTGGAGGTGAAAAATTAGGGGAAACTGCCGCTAAACCTGGAACAGGCACCTCCAAAGATGAAATAACTTCTATGGAAGCTCCCACCAAAACAAGGAAAGAAACTGTAATAAAATACTCAGAAACGACTCCAGAAACCATGGAAACAGATTCAGCTGAATCTAATAAAGTTTCAGCTCCATCAATACCGGAAGTCAAACCACCCCTGTCCTTCCCTGAACTTGAACCCGTTGAGGTCCCCGATGACCGTGAAGGCATGAAAGAAGCCGCCCTCCAGATATATGAACACATCCTCCTTGCCATGTCAATAGGGGCAAGCAAGATAATGGGTGTGGCACCGGCCGGTGGAATGCTCAGGAAATCCCTCCCCTACAGTGAGTGTCCGGTAATCCTCAGGGACGTTGGAATCAGGAGCAATGCATCCCTTGATTTTGAAAAACTTAGGGACAATGTTATGAAAGCAGACTACGATCTTGAAAATATAATAGAGGACCTCAGCAAGATAATATGGTCGATCACAGAAAATTATGGGCGTATAATGGGATATGATGCGTTCAGGGGTATGGTAAGACCCGAGTTCACTGAAATTGACCGTGCCTATTCAGGTGCCATGAAGGCCCTTGGGATAAGGGAAAGGATACACCCTGAACTTCAGAAGATTTGGGATGAATGATCTTCTCATCCCTTAACCTCATTTACTGGATCATCAGAACCGTAAAGGGTAGAAATATTTATAAAACATGACCCACCACTATATTAAATAGTCTTAATTCTTGATTTTACTTCACAATAACTTTTCAGTAGGGAATCTCATGTTAAATCAACTGCAAAGGGAGATCTTGGAGTTAAAGAAGGATAAGAATGCCATCATACTTGCACATAATTATCAGAGAAAGGAGATTCAGGAAATTGCAGATTTCATAGGTGACTCCCTGGAGCTCTGTATAAAGGCATCTGAACTTGATGATGTGGATCTGGTTGTTTTCTGCGGGGTTGACTTCATGGCAGAGACAGCCTACATTCTGAACCCCGATAAAAAGATACTAATACCCGACAGGGGTGCTGAGTGTCCGATGGCCCACATGCTCAGTGCCGATGATGTCAGGGCCGCCAGGAAGAGATACCCTGATGCGGCAGTTGTACTCTACGTTAATACCCTTGCAGAGGCAAAGGCTGAGGCGGACATCCTCTGCACCTCTGCTAATGCTGTTAAGGTTGTTGAGAGCCTTGATGAAGAATTGGTGCTCTTTGGACCCGACAGGAACCTTGCATGGTACGTCCAGCAGCACACCGACAAAAGGATAATCCCAATACCAGAAAACGGTTACTGTTATGTCCACAAGATGTTCACACCTGGAGACGTTATGGCAAGGAAGGAGGAGTACCCTGATGCCGAGGTCCTTATACACCCCGAGTGTGACCCTGAAGTCCAGGAGATGGCGGACCATATACTGAGTACCGGCGGGATACTTCGGAGGGTCCTTGAATCAGAGAGTGAAAGCTTCATAATAGGGACAGAGGTTGACATGACAACCCGCCTCGGCCTTGAATCAGACAAGGAGACAATACCCCTCCTCTCTGAGGCCATATGTGAGAACATGAAACTCCACACACTGGAGAAAGTTAAGAACTCCCTTATAAATGAGGAGTTCGCCGTCACAGTCCCTGATGATATTGCAGAAAGGGCCATCAGGGCTGTTAAGAGGATGATTGAGGTTTCCTGAAAACTTTTTTATGTTATTGCACGTGGATCAGACTGTAATCCATCACACCAAGACCCTGACCAGGGAAAAACTACACACGAATCAACCCGTAATCCATCACACCAAGACCCAGCCCCTCAGCATACCTCAGCTGAAGGGTTCCATCAACATCACCCCAGACACCCCTGAACTTGTCCTCACCCACACCATGGTTCTTCTCAAGGAGCGAGTTCCTGTGACCTGGCTGCTGATTCACCAGGTTATAGCTTGCCGTGTCAATGGCTACAGGGTCCCTTGATGCCAGTATACCGATATCCGGGACTATGCTCTGGTCGCTCCAGGGTACGCAGTCGCAGTCTGGTGTTATGTTCATGAGGAAGTTCATATAACATATCCTGTCCCCCTTAAGGGCTGCTGCACCCATGGCATACTCCATCATCCGTTCAATGAACTCTGGTATATCCTTTTCCCAGTCAAGGTCAAATACCTGGTTTTCACAGGTGTCAAGGCAGTTCATGCATGCTATGCACCTTTCATAGTCTATCCTGACGCCATCCTCAAGGCACACTGCATCCACCGGACACTCCATGATGCAGGCCCCGCAGGAGGTGCAGTCACCCCTAATGATGGGCTTTGCACATTCATGCTGTTCCATCTTCCCCTCAATGGTGGCGCAGCCCATTGCAAGGTTCTTCAGTGCCCCTCCAAAGCCACTCATCCCGTGACCCTTGAAGTGGGAGACCACCACCATCCCAGAAGCATCATGTATGTCACCTGCAATCTTAACCTCACTGAAGTGTTTTCCATCCACCCTGACTGTTCTCTGGTTTTTCCCGTGCAGTCCATCTGCTATTATGATCGGTGCACCGGAAACAGCATAATCAAAGCCGTTTAGTATCGCTGTTTCAAGGTGATGGACCGAGTTGTGTCTGGATCCATAGTAGAGAGTGTTGGTGTCGGTTAAAAAAACACTGGCCCCTGACTCCCTGATCTTCTCAACAATGTATCTTACAAGGACCGGGCTCACAAAGGAATCATTACCCCTTTCACCGAAGTGCACCTTAACCGCAACCACATCATCCTCTGAGAATACATCACCGAAGGCCGTATCAAAGAGTCTCTGTATCTTCATCCCCCTGTTCTCATCCCGTGACCTTGCCCTGAAATCAGAAAAATAAACATCTGCTGTCATCCAACCACCTTTAAATCTTCTTTTTTCATGGATTAATATGTTTTCTCTGAAATTATAAATATCGAAAGCAGCAAAGTTATTATGGTGATGTATCATGGACCCGGAAGAAATAATAGAACTTCTGAATAGGGACTTCAGGCACGAACTTGAAGCTACAATGCTCTACACCTACAATTCCTTTGTCATTGAGGACTGTGATATAAGCCGTCTCACAGAGGCCATCGCGGTTGATGAGATGAGGCACATGTGGTGGCTTGCGGATCTCATAACAAAGAGGGGTGGCAGACCCTCAATGGAGACTGGTGAGATAGAGTACATAGGTGAAGACATAAAGGCAGGCCTTGAAAAACAGATAGAGAAGGAAACTGAGGGGATTGAAGAATACGAGAGGCAGATAGCCATAATAGATGATGAAGAGGTTGTGGGTGTGCTGAAGCACATTGTTGATGAGGAGAAAAGGCACAGGAAGGAGTTCAGGGAAAGAATAGCAAAACTATGAAGTCCCTGCCATGGTGGCTTCAGCCAACACAAATCTATCCCTTTTTTTATACCTATTCCACCTTTATGTGCTTAAGGATCCTTGACTTTATCTCCTCACGTGTCTCATCAGAGACATTCCTGGGGGGCCTCGGCCTCATATACCCGAAGAATGGGTCGTCAAAGGTTTCACCGTTCACGACGACCTCCCTCCTGTAGCGGGGTATGAAGTGCCAGTGGAGGTGGGGTGGGGGTGTGTTCTCACGGTAGAAGGTGTTAAGGAGAACGCCCCAGTTGAACATTGTGGCCCCAAATTCCCTTCTGACTGCATATTCAAGTTCAGATATTATTTCAAGCATCTCATCCCATTCTGGTTTCCCCAGGTTTCCAAGGAACCTTTCATTTCTTTTAAGGGCAACCACGCATGTCCCGAGGTTGCTCTGGTTAGGTGCAAGGAATATTATCCAGTGCCTCCTCTGGTAGATGATGTCTCCGAATTCATATTCCTCAAAAACCATCCAGGACCCGCCCCCTGATGAAATCTGATAATTCAAGACGGATGGACTCTCCCAGCTCATCCACGGTTTCATCCTCCCATGGCTCCATGATCCTGAAGGAAGCTTTAACCGTTATCCTATCCTTGGAAAAGGAAAATGAGTAATCCTTAAACCGTTCTCTCAGTAAATTATAAATCTTCAGGGTTTCAGGGCCTGTTAGAAGGGTTAATACGATTTTACACCGGTCACCGGACCTCTCTGTTTTCATTGATTCAATCTTCATACCAACACAACCCGGGGGCTCCCTCCCAGTCACCGGTGATTCAATCCTCACACCATAAAACCATGCCGGCCTCCACCGGCACGCCTCAACCCCATATACCGGATTCAGTCCTCAAGGAGGCTTGAGAGGAAAACCGTCATCTCAATCTCCTCCCTGGCAATGAAATCATCCATACGGACCTTTGCCTCCTCAGAGCCGAAGGGGAAGTATTCCTTCTGGTAGAACACCGTTACCATGAGGTCGCCATCATCAATTTCAGTGTCCTCTTCAAGTCTTTCAATGAGTTTCTCCATGAGTTCATCGTCAAGCCCAGATACACGGTACCTCACGTAATTCATGCATGCACCTTCATCGAAGCCAAAATCCTCAACCTTAACCTTCAAAACCTAACACCACCTATGATTATATGAGACTCACCACTGCCCGGCATACTGGTTGCATCCGAACTGTCCAGTGAAACCTCCCATTAGGGAATCACGGGATCCTCAGAAAATTATTCGCTTCCTATAAATTCCCTTATAACCTCCCCGTACTTCCATATCTCATTTATTCCAAGATGGCCATATTCTGAATCGAATATAACCAGTTCTGAGTCGGGTATGAGTTCTGCCATTGGAACCGTTTCAAGTTCCGGTGGGAAGTACTGGTCCTGTCTGATCCCGAATATCAGGGTTTTCGCCCTTATCCTGTGGAGCTGTCCCGTAAGGTCATGGCCCATGGCGGCCCTGTTCCTCCATACAACATCATATGGGTCCATCTGCAGCCCTTCAAGGCCCATATCATCCATTGCATGATCTATCTCCCTGTTTTCAAGGCCCTGATAGTATTCCCTTGAGAGGCCATAGAGATACATGAACATGGATGCAAGTGAAAGGGCCCTCTCGGGTTTCTCACCCGCCATATACACTGGGTCCTCCTCAATGATGCGGTTCATGTAGCTGAAGACTGCGTAGTTGATCCCCCTCACCCTGTAAGATGTTACAAGGGGTATGAGGAACTCCATCTCATCGGGGTATGAAACGGCCCACTGGAGGGCCTGGAAACCACCCATCGATGTCCCTATGATCCCCTTAAGCCTTTTTATTCCAAATTTATCCCTTATGAACTTTCTCTGAAAATTCACCATGTCGAGGATGGTGTAATCAGGGAATTTATCCCCCAGTGAAGTTGTGGATGGGGATGCCGAACCCGGGGAGCCCAGGGAGCTCGCCGATATTATGAAATAATCTTCAAGGACGCCTCCATGTTCAATGAGTCCTTCAATCCTCCTTACAGATGCAAAGTCGCCGCTCCATCCATGAATGTAGATTAAAGCATTATTTATGGAGCCATCATCATCAAATGAGGGTTCTCCTATTGTTTTATATTCAAAAACAGCGTCAGTGATCCTTTTTCCTGATTCAAACCTGAATTCATCCATTGAGAAGTATGATGGCTGAGTTTCTTCCATTCTATCATCCATTGTTCAGTTTTTAAGAATATTATGATAACGTCATGGGCAGGGCCGCATGCGCTTTGAACGCAATGTAAAACTGTTTTAAGCATATTATGATAACGTCAGAGAGGGTGCACGGGGATGATGCAGGGCCCTGGGGCTCCATCATACAAGCTCCTCACCATCCCTGTATAATTTTATACACATAACAGGACAGTTACTGGCTGCTTTTTCACTGCAGAGGGGATCCTCCAGTTCCCTTATCTGAGTATCGGAGGCTTCAGCCCCGATGATTGATGAGATTCCATCATAACCGAACTCAAAGAGTTCAGGGCAGCTGTCAATACAGTTACCGCAGGATATACACATTGTCCTATCAAGTTCGAGCCTGTACATGCTGTCACCCCAAGCTTCAGTAATTGATTATATGGGGGAGCGGTAGTAAATACTTAATCTATAAGATGATTTATCATGTGAAAGGAGGATCTTATATTTTATCGAGAAATGAAGCCCTGGAGCTGCAGGATAAACTGGTGATAATCTACAAGGCTATGCAGCAGATGAAGTCCTTTGAAAAATTTTTTGGATCATATGAAGGTCAGAAGAATGAATTTATCCAGGAACTGATGAAGCATGAAGGGATAAATGACCTGCTGAGGGAATCCATCCTTGAACTCGAAAAGATCATAAGACTGGATGACCCTGCAGCCGAAGAGTACCGGAGCCTCTTTGATTACATTTTAAACCGGGAATCAGTTGAGTTCAAGTGCATGAGGTACGGGATAAAGGGCCCTGAGGATATAGGCCTCCGTGACATCGAAGCGGTGATCTCAAGGGTGAAGTAGGTGTTGCTGAGACCGCCGCACCGGTGGGGCCTATAAAAACATCCACCTGATGGAGTCCCTGAATCCCCTTATAACATCTCCTGCGGACCTCAGAAGGGGGCTTTTAATATCGGTGCAGTCCCTGAGGTTCTCCAGCCTCTTTATCCGGAAGTATATCGGAGGGTGAGGGTCCCAGGCGGTCCAGCCCCTTATTCTCTGGGAGCCCATCCTCTCCATCACAAGTTTCTGGTATCCTATCTTCCTGAGGGCCCCTGCAAGTACTTCAGGTCTGCCTATAACCATTGCCGAGAGCAGATCAGCCCTTGCCTCAAAGAACTTTGCCACGAAGAATATGAGGCCCATTGCAAAGATGATGTAGATGATGGGTGATATGATAACCAGTGGAAGAAGTACGGTGAGTCTCAGTATGAACTCAAGAGACACTATGCTAAAGAGTATGAGCGAGTCACGCCCCTTAAGGTGTCCCATTTCATGGCCGATGACTGCAAGTATTTCCTCATCATCCAGCTGGACTATAAGCCCAGTTGTTACAAGTACAAGGCCCCTACCAGGGCTTGGGCCCGTGGCTGCGGCGTTGGGTACCATGGTGTTAGATACAACTATCCTGGGTGTGGGTATCCTGAATTTTCTGGCTGCTTCATCAACAATACCGTAGAGGTTCACGGTCCTTGACCTCTCCTGGAGGGGGTTGCATCTGAAACCATGTTTTCCCAGCACATCCCTTGCAACATCACAGGTTGGTGGCTTCTTATATGCCAGTGACCTGCTGTAGATTTTCCTCTTTATCTGCACGATGGCATCCTCACCCATGGTCTTTATGAAGAATCTGAACTCATCCTCTGGTAGCTGGAACTGGATGACATGCACGTAGGGGTTTTCACGTGTAACCGTCCATTCACCCATCCTTGCATATAATTTATCTGATGAGAGTATGATCCCCAGCTGCAGGAGTAGTATGGCGATTACAGCGTATATCCCCAGCAGCAGGAAAAGGAATATGTTGATGCCGAAGAACATTATGTAAAGAAGGAGGAGGCTGCTCCCGAATATGCTCTTTGACGCCATCCTCCTGGTTGAGGGTGGCTTTTCAGGGATTATCTCCTCCCCCTCAACCCAGGCAAAGTATATGGTGTGCTGGCGCATGTTTTCCTCAAAGACCTGGATTGATGTGAATATATCCTCATATATCCCCTCTGCTTCAGCCTCAAGGTCCGGGGGGTACTCGAGTACAAGCCTGAAGTTTTCGCCCGGGATTATCTCACCCCGCACCCCTTTCCCCTTAATCAGGGCACTGAATACTATCCGGTCCCCGGATCTCCGGGTTTCCAGGAAATCCCCTGGAAGAAAATAGTACCTGTATATGAAATCAAGGAGGTCAGTGTAATATGCCGGGGAGAGCTCTGTCCCTATAACAAACTCCTTTATCATGATAACCCTATCTCCCGAGGAATGGAATGGCACAGTATCTCATAGGGTCTATGAGCATTCTGAATCCCTCCTATGAGACCATAATATAGGTTATCCCTTGAAGTACTAATAGTTTTAGAAGATCTAGAAGAAAATATAATCCCGAAGCCATAAACTTCTCCCTCCAAAAATCTAATAAAAGAAAGTCAAAATGAAAACCATAAAGACCCCCACCTAATAAAATAAAGTCAAAATGAAAAAAGAGAAGACGTAACCCCAGAAGAAGTGAATCCTATGAAGTGTCAGGTTTTTGAAAATCCATCCCCCAAGAAGGCCTACAGGGTTATTGAGGAAGGCATAAGGAAGAGGGTGCTTATCGTGATACTTGCATGCTGCAGTGCATCCTATGAGGGCCGTGCCAGGAGCCGGCTTGAACCTGGAGAGCGTTTGATCGTCATAAAACCGGATGGGACCTTCATGATACACCAGGACCGTAAGGTGGACCCGGTGAACTGGCAGCCCCCCAGATCAAGATGCAGGAGCTACATGAAGGGGGGGAAGCTATACCTTGAAAGTATAAGGAGGTCCCCTGAGGAGCGCCTTGAAGTCGAGATCCATGAAGCCCACCTGGTATCCTGCTACACTGCAAGGGACCGGCATGAACTTGAGGTGGCTGGACATGAAAGGGATATGGGTGATATGATAATGGAGCATCCCCACCTGATTGAGAAGGGTTTCAGGCCGGTTGCCAGGGAATACTCCACGGATGCCGGTTTTATAGATATCCTCGGGAAGGATGAGAATGGTTCCCTGGTCATAATTGAACTTAAAAGCAGGAAAGCCGGTGTGAGTGCGGTTAAACAGCTCAAAAGGTACCTTGATGAATTCCGGGATGACAGGAGGGGTGTCAGGGGCATGCTTGTAGCACCATCAATAACCCATGATGCTATGGAGATGCTGGAGGATGAGGGCCTGGAGTTCAGGTCCCTTGAACCCCTCAGGGAGCTCCGTTCAGCCAGGGGAGTCACCCTGGATAACTTCAGCTGATCCATCATATGCCTATAGTTTCTCTATGGCCTCTGCAAGCTGCCTGAGTGTCCTGACCTCCTTTATGGTTGCCCCGGCATCCCTGTAAAGGGATACGCAGCTATCAACAGCATCCCACTTTTTTGAGGGTTCAGGGTTGAGTATAAGCACCCTTCTGGCCCCTTCAGCCATCTCAGAAATTAACCCCTGGCTTTCAGGGACACCATTCCTTTTTGGGCCGGCCCAGTCACGGCAGTCAGAGAGTATCACTATATATGATCTCCCTGTGAAGCTGACGTTCTCAAGGAACTCCCTGAAGGCCGTGTACATGTTTGATGTGCCGTGGAGCATCAGGTTCCTGGCCCTTGATTCCCTGAGGTTCCTGAAGGCATCGTAAAGGTCTTCTTCGTCAAGGAGGTGGGTTGTCTCAACGATCTTGCTGTCAAAGTCAAAGAATCTTGACCTGTAGAAGGTTTTCTGTGCAGCATAGACTATGCAGAAGAACCAGTTACTTATCCAGTCGCATGAACCGCTAACATCACTGAGGAATATGTGCTGACTTTTCCTCTCCCTTGGCTCTGACCTTAGGAGCTCGATGAGGGTGCCTCCATGCTTCAGGTTCCTGCGTATGCTCCTCCTGATATCCGGCCGCGTCCTCTTTGACTGTCTGAGCCTCCTTGACCTTCGGTTTGCGATTTTAATCCCTAATCTGCGGCAGAGTTCAAATATTTCAGGGTCAAATGCGTCCAGGGTGGACATATCCCTGTCGATTATGTTCCTCTCATCACCCCTGAGGTCAATTATTTCCTCAATCTCGGGTTTAAGTTCATTAAAATCATCAAGGATTAGGGATTCCCCTTCCTTTCCATTGATATCGCCGTCGGGTGCCTGGATAATCTCAGTGGAATCCTCCCCTGATTCCAGGGGTTCATCCTTCCCTGCTGTCCCGAACACCTCCCCATATGCTTCCATGAATGCATCGGCGTGCCTCATATCCTTAACATAAACAGAGAAGAGGGCCTCCCTGAGTTCATCACGCCCCCGGAACATCCTGTATGCCATGAAAGCATCTTTAGTGCTTCTTATACTGACAGGGACGTTTTTATCCCTTAGTATATTTGAAAAACGGATTATTTCATTCATTTTTCTTTTATTCCTGATTTTAAGAGGTCCCTTACCTTATCTCCATCGGATCTGTTCTTCACGATCACACCAAGGGTTTCCTCAAGGGTCTCATCATCGATATGCTCCCTTCCGAGTGACATGAGGGTTTTAACCCAGTCAACAGTAGCCCTGATGGACGGCTTCTTTATGATGCTGAGCCTTCTAACCCTGTTTATAAAGTAAACTGCCTCCTCAAGTATTCCCATGGGCACTGATGGAACATGGGCCTTCACTATCTCCATCTCCCTCTCAGGGGACGGGTAGTCTATGTAGAGGTAGAGGCATCTGTCCCTTGTTTCATCAAGGAGGTTCCTCTGGGAGTTGGATGTTAAAAACACCATTATATCATTTTTAAGGTCAAAGGTTCCAAGGTCATTGACCGTTATCTGCTTTTCACCCAGTGCCTGGAGCAGGAAACTCTCAACCTCCTCATCGGCCTTGTCTATCTCATCTATCAGTATCAGTGAGGGTTTATCATTGATGAAAGCCGAGAGAAGTGGTCTCTTTATGAAGTACTCCTCACCAAAAACATCCTCCTCATAGCCACCCAGACGTGACTTCTCAAGGCTCAGGAGCTGTTTCTGATAGTTCCACTCCCCAACGATCTGCTCAAAGGTTATCCCCTCATAGCACTGTATCCTGAAAAAGTCCCTTCCAAGGGCCTCTGCCGTTTTTCTGGCAAGAAGTGTTTTACCTGTCCCTGGAGGACCCTCCACAAGTACCGGTTTTTTAAGTTCCAGTGAGAGGAATAGTGTTATAAGTATTTCCCTGTCAGGTATGTATCCTGAGTTTCTGAGGGCTGATTCAAGTTCTTTTATTCTTCCTGATGGATCCATTTTCATCACACATCTATCCTCAGACTAATTCTTTGTTTGAAGGTCTAATAAACATTGATGAAGAGTTTCCTTCAGGGTATGGTGAGAGGGGAAGCCCGGATTCTTCTCTCCTCTGGAACCTTCAGCGCCTGGAAAGAGTATCCTGATTCCACTAAAGCTGAGGAATAGGTTATTAAGACAGTATATCCTATAAGGATACATGCCCATAAGATGTGTATATGTGGCCTTGTCCTAGCACCTATGGGATTCTCATGAAGTGAATGTAAAACTTTCTTCAAATATGGAATCTCATTAAAAGTAAATATTCGTTCACAGAATTAAAGCAGTGATAGAATGGACATCCTGTCAATGGTATTTCTTGGAATTGGACTTGGAATGGATGTATTCAGTGTCTCGGTAAGCAGGGGAGTCATCACCCATGAATCAGGAGTCAACTATACCCTGATATCCGCACTATCCTTTGGCATATTCCAGGCCGGTATGCCTGTCCTTGGATGGTTATCAGGACTTGAAATCCAGGCCATTGTATCAGCATTCGCACCATGGATTGCGTTCCTTCTGCTCCTCATAATCGGTTTGAAGATGATATACGAAAGCTTCATGCTTGAGGAGGATGAATTCGAGTTCAATTACCGTGAACTCTTCATTCTGTCCATTGCAACAAGTATAGATGCCTTTGCTGTTGGTGTGAGCTTCGCGCTCCTCGACCTCTCCATATGGCTCCCTGTCCTGATAATAGGGGTCCTGAGCTTCATCATGTCCATTGGGGGGAGTTATCTGGGTGAGAGGATAGGGCATATCTTTGAGAACCGGACCGAGGCCCTTGGAGGCGTCATCCTCATAATCATAGGTTTGAAGATACTTCTTGAGAACACCGCGCTCTGATAATCATGAAAGCTACGGGGAGGTGTTTGATATTAAAATCGGGATCTGCCAGATGCTTGTAACTGAAGATAAGTATGGGAACATTGAAAGGGCATCTTCAATGGTGCGGGAAGCCGCCGGTATGGGGGCTGACCTTGTGGTGCTCCCTGAAATGTTCATATGCCCCTATGACACCATGAGGTTTGCCGTGTATGCTGAAGATGAAAATGGACCCGCCGTAGGTGCCATGGGGGTCCTTGCAGAGGAACTCGGTGTTTACATAGTGGCGGGTTCAATTCCTGAAAAGACACCCGAGGGAGTGTACAACACATCATTCATCATTGATGATGCTGGAAATATCGCCGGGAGGCACAGGAAGGTTCATCTCTTTGATATCGATGTTCCAGGAGAGATAACCTTCAGGGAGTCAGAGAGCCTCCTTGCCGGTGACGGTGCAACCGTGATAGACACCCCCCACGGTAGGGTGGGGGTCGGTATATGCTATGATATCCGTTTCCCGGAACTTTCAAGGATGATGGTCCTTGAAGGAGCAGAGATACTCATATTCCCCGGGGCCTTCAATATGACAACGGGCCCGGCCCACTGGGAACTCCTTATAAGGTCGAGGGCCCTTGACAACCAGTGCTACTGTGTTGGGGTCTCTCAGGCAAGGAACCCTGATGCATGTTATGTCGCCTATGGCCACTCAATGGTGGCCGACCCCTGGGGAGGTGTTGTCCTTGAGGCCGATGAAGGGGAGGGTGTTTTCACCCTTGACCTGGAAATGGAACTCATTGATAAAACAAGGAGGGAGCTTCCCATTCTAAGGAACCGCAGACCTGAAATCTACAGGGGTGATTCTGCTGCCAGGAAAACTGAATCTTAAATCGGCCGTTATCCTCTTTACAGGGTTAATCCTTGCCACAGTATCCTACTTTGTTGTTAATGTTAACATCTCAGGGTATTCCATCATATCGGTTCTTTTTATCATGGCCCTTGCAGTTCCATCCTTCCTTGCCATCATCAGGGGGATGGATGGTCGTGGCGTCATTCTGATACTTATACTCGGGGTTTATGCAATTGTACTTGAAACTATCGCCATAATAACGGGTTTTCCATACTCAGGGTTCCATTATACTGGCATTATAGGTTTAAAGTTATTGGGGTACACGCCCTTCACGGTCCCCTTTGCATGGCTTCCAATCTTCCTTGGCTGCGCATACCTTGCAAAGGAATCTGTTGATGGGCTCCCAGGATTCCTTCTTCTGACGGCCGTCCTTGCTGTTCTCTGTGACATGGTGATAGACCCCATGGCGGTGGCCCTCCGTTTCTGGGTCTGGGACAATCCCGGTATATTCTACGGGGTGCCCCTGCAGAACTTTGCAGGGTGGCTCCTGACCGGATTCCTGGCGGCTTTAATACTCCTGGCCGTGCTCAGGGATGGTTTCAGGGAAATGCCAGAGGGTTCTGTTTCAAGCCTCTACCTCATAATGTGTTTCTGGACAGCCGCATCCCTCTTCACCGGCCTTGAAGTCCCCTTCATAACCGGAACCGTCATCATCACCCTCATACTCTACAGGACGGGGCTCAGACTATGGTAGTCATATGGGGACCCTGCTGATGTTCCTGATACCCTATATCCAGTGGAAGACCCTATTATTTATAAGTGCCAGGAATAGGAGGCCTCCGAGTGAAGTGTTGATGTAGGGGAGGTACCAGTAAATCCTTTCAATCCTTATCCTCTCAGATAGAAGGACTGAAAGAGGGAACAGTGGATACAGGAATACCAGGAAACTTAAGGGATGGAAATCCGTGAGGTGTACCGTCAGAAGGGATAGTATAATCCAGAAGAATGCTGAGAGTCCAAGGGCCTTCCTCCTCCCTATGAAGACAGGTGTGGTTATGATGCCGGCTTCAGAATCATATTCTGTGTCAGGGACTGCAGAGAAGATGTGCATCGCAGCTATATGGCAGAACCCTGCAACTAACAGATTTAAATCGGGTAATGATCCTGTCACCAGGTTATAACCGAATATCCCTGGCATTATGTAGAGGTAATTGGATGAGAAGTCAAGGAAAGGCTTCTCCTTGAACCTCAGGGGCGGTGCACTGTAGAAGTAGGAGAGGAAAAGGAAGCCCAGGAATATCAGTGCCTCCTCGGGTGTCTGGGATAACATGAGAACCGCGCTGAGGACCGCCACGGCTGCCAGTGAGATGAGCAGTTTCCTTCTCTCAAAGGACTCGAGCATGTGCTCCATGGTTCCCTTCTTTGGATTCAGGCAGTCTGTCTCCTCATCCCAGCAGTCATTCACACCGTAGATGAAGATGTTCGCCGGCAGGAAGAAATAAATGAGGTATACATAGTAAGAGGGGGCCAGGAAATCCATGAACCCGTATGCACCCAGCGTGTACCCTATAACATATGTTCCACCGGTGTAAATCCAGAAACGCGGCCTTGATACTCTTAAGATGAATTTGAAGGTGTCAGTGACACCTCCATGCCCTTGAGACCCTTGGATGACCATTTGATCACTTCAGCCCCTGTGGGTCACGGGTATGATGCGGAACATGTTGGTGATCGCCCCCGAGACTATCCTTCCCTTTGATGGCTTGACCTTCCTTTCATAGACCGTTAGGGGTTCATTTCTATGACACGGGCCGTCCAGAGGTACATGTCCGCTGCGGTCTTTATCGGCAGAAGATAACGGTAGGGTATGTATGAATAGCCCTTCTCTGCGGTGCTCTGCCACTCCCTGTATATCCCTATCTGGGCCCTGAGGAATGATATGAAGTTATCCTTCTTTCCCATCACCTCCCCGTACTCCAGGCTTTCAAGGTCAAATCTTTCAAGTTCCTCCCTGGGGAAATAAAGTCTTCCAAGCTGGAGGTCCTCTGAAATATCCCTTATGAAGTTAACATACTGCATGGCCCTTCCAAGGTACCTTGCATAGGGATAGGAATCTTCATCCAGTCCCATTATCCGGGCCATAAAAAGCCCGACAACCTCGGATGATCCGAAGAGATACTCATCAAGGTCCTTCATTGTACCGTAGTCCGAAACGGTTATATCCATCTCCATGGACTTGAGGAATGCGTCTGTCCATTCCCTCCTGAATGATTTCCTTGCTGATAGCTCTGAAAATGAGTCAACAACTATGTCCCCTGTCCTCTCACCTGACATGGCCGTCCTGTATCGTTCAACAAAGGAATAGAACCCCTCGGTATCCTGGGGTATGGCATCAACGTAGTCATCAGCTTTCTTAAAAAACTGTAGAGGATGAAGACATCCCTTCTAACATCCCCCGGGAAGAAAAGGGTGCTGTAGAAGTATGTTTTACTTCCCCTCTTGAATATCGAATAAATCCTGTCATCAACCAATTTTCCATCACCTGCATCATGGCATGATTCTTTATTTGGCCTTAATATCCTCCAGTTCATCCTGGATCTCCCTGCACACTATCTGGGAGGATATGAGTGTCATCGGGACCCCTATACCTGGATGGGTGTACTGTCCTGTGTAGTAGAGGTTCTTAACCTTCCTGCTCTTATGTGAAGGCCTCCAGAGTGCTGTCTGTCTAAGTGTATGTGACAGGCCAAGGGCTGTGCCTCTGTATGCGTTGTAGCGCTCCCTGAAGTCATTTATGGCGAATATTCTCTTAACAACCACGTGTTCCCTTATATTTTCACCTATCTTCTCCTCAAGGTCGTCCATTATGTTACTGTAGAGCCTCTCCCTGAGTTCTGGTGTGTCCTCCATTCCAGGGGCAAGGGGGACCAGTATAAAGAGGGTGTCAGAGCCTTCAGGTGCTGCCGTTGTGTCGGTCCTTGAGGGTACATTGACATAGTATGATGGTTTCTCTGGCCAGGCAGCCTTTTCTGGATCAAAGACCTGCTGAAACTTCTCTGCCCAGTCCTTCTCAAGGAAGAGGTTATGGTGCTCCAGGCTGTCAAAGACACGATCAACACCGAGATAAGCCACAAAGGCGGATGGTGCGGGGACCCTTGATTTCCAGTAATCCTCATCATAGGTGCGGTGGGGTTTATCAAGGAGTTCAAGTTCACTGTGGGGGTAATCGGCGTTCACAACTACAGCATCTGCTTCATAGATGTTTTTATCGGTTATAACCGAGATTGCCCTTCCATCGGTGACCTCTATCCGTTTAACTTCCTCGTTGAAATGGAATCTGGCGCCATGTGCAAGGGCCAGTTCATATATGGAAGCCGCAACCCGTCTTATACCGCCTTCAGGGTAGAAGACCCCCATTGTCATGTCGATGTGTGACATTATATGGTACATGGATGGTGTGTTCTGGGGGGCGCTTCCAAGGAACCCTATGGAGTACTGGAGGATCTTACGGGCCTCCTCACTTTCAAAGCGGCGGCTGACGAAGTGTTCAAGGGACTCCAGTATGTTGAGCCTCAGGCCCTGCAGGAGAAGTTTTCCGTTGAGTAAATCAAGGATTGACCTGTAATCCCTGTACAGCATCTTCTTTACAACGGATTCATAGAGTTTCCCTGCTGATTCCAGGTAATCCCTGAGTTTTTCAGCCCCCCTCTCCTCAAAGCTATCGAAGAGCTCATAATTTTTTTCAATATCGGCTGATATGCTGACGGTCTTCTCATTATCAAAGAACACCTTATAGGAGGGATCCAGCCTTTTAAGTTCAAAGAAGTCCTCCGGCTTCTTTCCGAACTCCTCAAAGAAGCTCTGGAATATATCTGGCATGAGGTACCATGATGGACCCATATCAAATGTGAAGCCGCCTTCACTGTATACGCTTGCACGGCCCCCGGGACCCTCATTCTTTTCTATAACCGTGACACTGAAATCCTTCTTTGCAAGGAGGGCTGCTGCAGATAACCCTCCAAATCCGGATCCTACAATTATGGCTTCCATGATAACCCCCCATTCATAAGTCTACTGTTAATATATTATCCTTAAAAATTATGAACTTTTATACTTTATGGAAATGTTCGAAGCCGTCAATTTCCATGAGCTCTGCCGATCCCTATGAGGGATTATCATGAAAAAATCAGTTATTGAGGAAAATTAATTGAAAACAGTCCATTCAGGACTGTATCTTTTTAAGGGATTTATTGGCGGCCTTCTTAAAGTCATTATCCCCCTTTCTCCGGGCCTTTTTAATGGGTTCTATTGCCCTTTCATCCCCTAGATCGCCGAGGGAGCGGACAGCTGCCAGTTTAACGCCCCAGTCCTCATCCTCAAGGGCCCTTATAAGGGGTTCGACGGCCCTTTTATCTCCGAGTTCGCCGAGGGACCTTGCAGCGACCTTCCTCACACCCCAGTCCTCATCCTCAAGGGCCTCTATGAAGTGGTCGGTTACACGGGGGTCGCCTATCCTTTTAAGGGCGAATGTGGCGTATCTCCTCACATCACCTTCACGGGTGTCCATCACATCGATAAGTCTCTGCAGGGCTATCTCCCCAAATCCTCCGAGTCTTTCAGCCGCCCTGAACCTCACAGGATGGCTTTCATCATCAAGAAGGTCTACAAGTAGCTCCACTGATTCTTCAGAGGGTTTGAGTTCATCGATGAATCTGATCTTTTCCCCTGAATCCATTGAGTTCAGTTTCTCCTTCATCTTCTCATAATCCATTGGACCACCTGACTTCATCCGGTTAAATGGGTCGAACCGTTACCTGTGTTACCATCATGTGGTAATCTTTTATTCCACAAGGAATATAAAAATCATGTATGGGTCAGGTAGCCGAGGTAATAAAACTTGGAAGGTTTCCATTCCTTGGGGCCGGTTTAATCCTCTACGCGGCAGGAGGGCTCCTTGCAGGTGTCCAGACAGGTCAGTTTTCCATTGAAAGGTTTATTATGGGCTATGCAATTGTGATGCCCGCCCACCTCTCTGTATCCTACAGTAACGATTACTATGACTTTGAAAATGATAATCCAGATGCTGTTACATCCTACACAGGTGGTAGCGGTGTCCTGCAGAGGCACCCTGAGCTCAGGGGCTTTGCAAGGAATTTTGCAGTCACCCTCATAATGCTCTCAGTTTCCATATCGGTCCTCTACGCCTCAGTTTATGGTAATGCTATTGTAGTCCTCCTGGCGGTTCTTGGAAACCTCCTGGGATGGTTTTACAGTGCCCCGCCAATTAAACTTTCATACAGGGGGCTCGGGGAGATTGCGACCTCACTTACAGGATTCATATTCCCGGGTATGGGCTATGCTGTAATATCAGGGGGCCTGGATACTTCCCTCCTTCTCTTCTCCATATCATTGATGCTCCTTCAGATGGTGTTCATAGTAAACGTTGAGATCCCTGATCTACGGGAGGACCTTGAAGGTGGTAAAAGGACCCTTCCTGTGAGGATCGGTGTGGATGGTTCAAGGAGGATCATGGTGCTCTCTGCATCTGCAGCAACCCTTCTCTTCGGACTCCTTGAGTTTTCACCCAGATTCGCTGAGAGCATCAATTTTCTCATAATGGCACTCCTCTCACTTATGGTTACCGTCCCCTGCCTCCACGCCTTCCTTTCAGGGTCAGATACAAGGGATGATATTGTCAGGAAATCTGAAATCGTTATGAATTCACTTGTGGCCTTCGGAATCCTCAACACCCTCTATCTCATCTCCATAATGGCTGGTGTGATTCAATGAAGGGCTTCCCCCTCGATGACGGACTTGAAATATTTGACCTTTCACTCCTCATCGATGACACCATGGTCATCGCTGACCTTCACCTTGGCTATGAACAGTACCTTAACCAGCAGGGAGTCATGGTTCCCTCATTCCAGTTCAGGAAGATAATTGAACGGATAGACCTTATACAGGACATCTCAGGGGCCGCTGAGATTGTTATAAACGGTGACCTCAAGCATGAATTCGGTAAGCTCAGCCGGCAGGAAAACCGTGAAATAGCCAGGACCCTCGACCACCTCCAGGGAAACTTCAGGAAGATAACGCTCATAAAGGGGAACCATGACCCCCTGATACCCCACATACCCCACACCAGCAACATCAGGATCCTTGAAACCCTTGAAATTTCGGGTTTCCTTTTAACCCACGGCCATATAATACCCGAACCTGTAGGAGGGGATACCGTGATAATTGGACATGAGCATCCATGTGTGGGTCTCAGGAGCGGTGAGAGGATTGAGAAGATCAAGTGCTTCCTCAAGGGCCCCTTCAGGGACAAGGGGCTTGTTGTCATGCCATCATTCAATTTTGTGACCGAGGGCTCGGATATACTCCATGAAGCAATCCTTTCACCATTCCTGAGGGAAGCCGGTATCCAGGACTTTCTTGTGTACGGTGTGGAGGACTTTGAGGTCTTTGAGTTTGGAACCGTCAGAGATCTCATGGAGTTCACAGCATCCGAAAACAGGCCCTCTCTCTGATTGAAGGACTCCTGAAAACTTCATGCACATGAGAACATGGTGATCCCTTGATAGAGAAACAGAAGAAAAAATACAGTTCAGAGGAGATTCATTCCATACTGCACCCATGGGTGAGTGAATGGTTCAGGAGGAGCTTCAAAGACTTTACAGAGGCCCAGAAGTACGCTATAATGGACATACACAGGGGCAGGAATGTCCTTGTATCATCTCCGACGGGTTCAGGGAAGACACTGACCGCTTTCCTTTCAATAATCAGTGAGCTCACATCCCTTGCAGAATCAGGAGAACTTGAGGACAGCGTCTACTGCATATACATTTCACCCCTCAAGGCCCTTGACAATGATATTGAGAGGAACCTTGAGGAGCCCCTCAGGGCAATCAGGGAGATTGCAGAGGAGAATGGGAAAAGCCTTGATATCAGGAAGGCGGTGAGGACCGGGGATACCAGGCCCTATGAACGTTCAAGGATGCTTGCAAAGCCGCCCCACATCCTCATAACAACGCCGGAGACCCTCTCAATACTTCTCGTTGCTCCAAGATTCCGTGAAAAACTCTCAACTGTCCGTTATGTTATTGTGGATGAGATACATGCCCTTGCAGACAATAAGAGGGGTGTTCATCTATCACTTAGCCTTGAAAGGCTCCAGCACCTTGTGGGGGACTTCACCAGGATAGGTCTCTCCGCAACCGTCCATCCCCTTGAAAGGGTTGCAGGGTTCCTTGTGGGTTACAGCTATGGTAGGGAGAGGGACTGCCTCATAGTCGACGTTAACTACCTCAAGGAACTGGACATTGAACTCATATGCCCCGTTGATGACATGGTTGCAGCAGACCCTGAGGAGATAGGTAACGGCCTCTACGACATACTCCACGACCTCATAATGGAGCACAGGACAACCCTGATATTCACAAACACAAGGAGCGGTACCGAAAGCGTTGTCTATAACCTTAAGAGCCGCTTCCCCGACACCTACAATGATGAGAATGTCATGGCCCACCATTCATCCCTTTCAAGGGAACACCGTCTTGAAACCGAGGAGAAACTCAAGAAGGGCCAGTTAAGGGCGGTTGTGTCCTCAACATCCCTTGAACTCGGGATAGACATAGGATACATTGACCTTGTGGTGCTTCTGAGTTCACCCAAGTCTGTTTCAAGGGCCCTTCAGAGGATAGGCAGGAGCGGTCACCAGCTCCATGAAAAATCAAAGGGGCGTATAGTGGTTGTGGACAGGGACGATCTTGTTGAATGTTCACTCATACTCAAAAACGCCATTGAGGGGAAAATTGACTCCATAAGGATCCCTGAGAACTGCCTGGATGTCCTCTCCCAGCATATATACGGTATGGCCATTGAAAACCCCTGGGACATTGACCACGCCCTTGATGTTATAAGGAACAGTTACTGCTACCGCAACCTTGATAGGGATGACTATCTCTCTGTCCTGAGTTACCTTGCAGGGGAGTACGTTGAGCTTGAGGAACGCTACGTCTATGCCAAGATATGGATTGACCGTGAGAAGAACCAGTTCGGTAAACGCGGTAAGCTTGCAAGGATGCTCTACTCAACCAACATTGGAACCATACCTGACCGGAGCTCCGCTGTTGTCAAGTGCGGGGGAAGGGTTGTTGGGAGGATTGAAGAGGAGTTCATGGAGAAGCTCAGGAAGGGCGATACCTTCGTCCTTGGGGGTAAAATCTACAGGTTCAACTATGCAAGGGGTATGACCGTGAATGTAACCCCCGCGTCGGGTCCTCCAACGATACCATCCTGGTTCTCTGAGCAGCTACCCCTATCCTTTGACCTTGCGGTTGATATTCAGAGGTTCAGGGATATAATGGATGGTAAGTTCCAGTATGGCCACTCAAGGAGTGAGATAATCGAGTTTATAAGGGGTTACCTCCACGTGGATGAGACTGCCGCAGGGGCCATCTACCAGTACTTCCATGAGCAGTACCACTATGCCGGGATACCCAGCATCAGGAAGCTGCTCGTTGAATACTACACCGGCTTTGGTGGCAGGAAGTTCCTTGTATTCCACAGCCTCTTCGGCAGGAGGGTGAACGATGCACTCTCAAGGGCCGTCGCATACCTCATTGCGGAACGCTACCGGAGGGATGTTATGATATCCATATCAGACAATGGATTCTATCTCAGCTCCGAGGGTAAGATGGGTGGGCTTGAATCCTTCATGGACCTTGAACCTGAAAACCTTAGGGATGTCCTTAAAAAGGCCCTGGACAGGACAGAAACCCTTGCAAGCAGGTTCAGGCACTGCGCTGGCCGGGCCCTCATGATACTCCGGAGGTACAAGGGTGAGGAGAAATCCGTTGGAAGGCAGCAGGTGCGGGGGAAGATCCTTCTGAAATTCGTGAGTGAACTTGATGACAGGTTCCCCATACTTGAGGAGGCCCGGCGGGAGGTTATGGAGGATTATATGGACCTTGAGAATGCCATGAAGGTCCTTGAATGGATTAAAAATGGTGAAATGGAGATTAAACAGATAAACACAAGGATACCCTCTCCCTTTGCCTTCAATCTTGTTGCCCAGGGTTACCTTGATGTGCTCAAGTACGAGGACCGTATCGAATTCATAAGGAGAATGCATCAGGCCATAAGGGATGAGATAAAGAAGTAACCCCCTGATCCCTCGGATGAAAGGCCAGTGAGGGGCTCTGAAAGCATCATGAAACCCGATAACCATGAGGTTTATGGGAGTTCATGAGGAATCCCTCCAAAACCCCTCACATCAAATTCAGGGCCTCCTTATAATGAGCATTAGATTGCCGTTCCTTCTGAACTCGTAATCAACGGTGACTATCCTTGCTTCAACATCATCCCTCTCCCTGATGAACCTTTCAACGTATCCTGATAGTTCACCGTTCTCCTTTACAAGGGGGTATACCCTGACCTCCCCTGAGCTTACGCGTATCAGCTCATCAAGGGCCCTCCTGTGGAATCCCCAGTCAAGCCTGTGATCATATATGAAGAGCAGGTGTGATGATAGTACAAGGTCGAAGCTTTCATCATCAAAGGGCAGCTTCATTATATCACCCTGCACGTAGGCCTCGGGGTGTTTTTTATAGCTATCAGTAAAGCATCTGCAGGCCTCGAGGCGCTTCTCAAACATTTCATCGGGTGAACTGTAAAATTCCCAGTTAAAGTTATCCTTGACTCTTCTTAGGGCCTCTGTGAGAAACTCAAGGTGTTCCCGGCATTTTTCAGATAATGTTTCTGGTTTTTCTTTGTACATGATGTCACAGGCCGTCACATCAGCTCCCCCTGATATCATGAAGGGTGTGAATGAACTGCTTCCTGCGGGGCAGTCCAGTATCCTGAGGCTTCTTATATCCTCGGTGTCAAGGTCAAACATCTTCATGTACTCCCTCCATGTACGGCCTGTGAAGAGGGGTCCCTCCATAATCACCACCGAAAAGTTTATATGTGAGATCTCTGACATATAGTTTTGTGTGTCTCATACACACATCACCCCCCTATTGTTGCTTTCAACATCCCGAACTTAATTCTGTTGAAAGCAAGAAAATTATAAGCTTCCAGAGATTAAAAAAATTGAAAAAGCACCTCCCCGTTTTTTCACTCCTAACAACCCCCCTTTAAAATCTCTGGAAGCTACCCCCCATATAATGAAAGTTACAGCCACTACTTTTCAGAATATTGAGGGTTCCGCTTAATATTAAAGCTGGATTCATTAATTTTAATGAATATATCAAATCGCATCAAGAGTCCGCTACAGTTCGAAATATATGATCCCTGCTTTGCAAAAAAAATTGTACTGCCAGTCCTCAACTACAGTGATTCCGTGAAATATAAATGATCCCGGCTACAGATAAATCCCCATGAAAACACTTCTGGTATACTATTCAAGAACAGGCAACACAAGGGATGTTGCATCTAAAATTGCCGGTGAAATGGAGTGCGATGTTGAGGAGATACGTGATACACAGAAACGTTCAGGGATTATCGGGACTTTAAAATCACTTTATCAGGCCCTGAGGGAAACCGACACCGTACTGGAACCCTACAGCAGGGACCCTGCAGACTACGACCTTGTGATCATAGGGACACCTGTATGGGCAGGTAAACCCTCTGTCCCCGTGAGCACATACCTCAAGGAAAACCGTTCAAAGATAAAGAAGGCCGCATTCTTCTGCACCTACGGGGGTACCGGTGAAGAAGGGACCTTCAGGCGTATGGCCGAGATACTTGAAAGTGAACCCCTCCAGACCATGGCCATAACTGAAAAGGAAATGAAGGAAGGCACCTGCGACTGCAAGATAGAACCCTTTGTAAGAGAGCTGACATCATAGAGGCTCAGCCTGAATGTTCAGGCAGGCCACGGGACCCGGAAGAGTTTCACCATGGAGAATCAATATCCTTATAGTAGGGTTTTATATCAATAACCGGTGAACCATCAAGGGCATCAAGGCCCTGGACGGTTAGAACATCATCCACATCAAGCAGTTTCACAAGGCACAGTCCCAGGGGGTTTGGCCTTGAAGGAGCCCTTGTTGAGAAAACACCTCTTTTATTCCTTTTTCCGCGGGGAACAACCTTCAGGACGTCCCTCTCAGCAAGGTGCTGCCAGTAGATGACGAACACGTGCTCAAAAAGCTCAAGGCCCTCTGCAGCCTTCCTGTATTCAGGGAATATGTGTATCTCGCTCTTCTCATCGGAGAATCTCCCCTGGGGAGGTGCATCACCCCTCACCCTGAAGGGTGATCTTATCACCCCCACCGGCCTTATAACTATATCCATTTCAAGGCCCCCTCATCTCTGCTATAACCGTGCATGGGGCACTATCAACCGATTCAACCATCCAGGGGACAACAAGGACCCTTTCAATCTCCCCTGTAACTCCATCAAGTTTCATGTCCTCTATGATAAGAAGGGGATCCCCATAATCATCCCCCTCAACGAAGGCATTCAGATGGGCCATTTTCCCCTCATATGGCCTGGATGGGGTGGATATTGATATGCAGTCAATCCCTATGGCCCTTATCCCATGATAATCCCTTCTTATACCGTCAATGAGTTCCGGGCTTATCCATGGATTATCCTGGAGGTATGCCTCGGTGCCCCTCATCGATCCATAACCGGTCCTTATGAGGATTATATCGTGTTCATCCTCCAGTTCAATATCCCCGGGTCCTACCGGGCTTCCAGGCTCAGCAGCAACATCAAAAAGACCGGGGTTCTCAAATACCAGTTCATCAATCCCATAGTCGATGATTCTCCTTCCACCCTCAAGGTAGTGGGCCGGTGCATCAACATGGGTGCCTGCATGGTTCTCGGTGCAGATTATATGGGTCTCATATCCATCATAGGGTATCCTGTTCCTGATCCTGGTTTTAACATCCAGGAGCGCAGGGTGGACCGGAGAATCTGCTCCAAGGGGGTATGATAGGAGGGTGTACATCACCGATCCTCCATGGATCCTATATGCTCACAGCTCTCCATGACATTAACGATGCCCTCCTCTTTAAGGTAATAGCGGGCCATCTTCCCCACCCTCTCATAGTTCACGATGCCCGCCGACCTCAGGATTCTGAGCTGATGTGAAACTGCCGACTGGTTCATCCCCAGGAGGGATGCTATTTCACACACACAGAGGGGCTCGGCCGATAGGGCGTAGAGTATCCTAAGCCTGGTTGGTTCTGACAGTAACTTGAAAACATCCGAGGCCCTCCTCACCACACCATCTGATGGCATTCTCTCCCTGACCCTTCGAACCTTAACCTCATCTGCAGCCTCAACTTCACAGATATCCCCTTTCATGAAATATGTTTATAGTATAGGGTGTAGATAATTATACCGCCGGTTAGCCAGAAGTGAAGGGGATGTGTTAATGGCCGTGGACTGGATAAGGATAAAGGACCTTGGTGGTGGGGAGCACGCCTACAGGACAGGGGTCGGGGGAAACGCCCTGGATATACGTGTAAGTGAAAGAAAGATAACCGTGACCTTTCTTATTGATGAAAACCCTGTCCAGAGAGTATTCCTGAAATCAAACCTGATCTACTATGATTACACCTCAGAACACCTGAGAAAAAAATACGGCGGAGAATAGAGTATGAGAACCATGATTTTTGATATAGATAAAACACTGCTTACCGGATCCCACTGTCATTTTTATTCATTCAAACAGGCCTTCAGGGACCTCTTTGATGTTGAAATCGAAATCGACATTGGAAGCATCCAGGGGATGACCGACAGGGAGATAATATTCCGTACTGCCCGTAGATACGGCCTTGAGATTGATGATGGTGTCTTCTCGGAGATCGTTGATAGCATCTCATGCCATTACCTTGAAAACCTTGAAAGGGACCGTATAACGCCCCTGGAAGGTGCCGGAGTCGTCCTTGGAAAACTCCATGAGATGAATGTCCCCCTGGGGGTTGTTACAGGTAACATTGAACCCGTTGCATGGCTGAAGCTTCAGCAGGCAGGTTTCAGTGAATACTTCAGTTATGGTGGTTTCGGTAATGAGGGGTGCAGGAGGAGTTCAATTATAAGGGTGGCCCTTGAGAGGCTTGCTGCAAGGGAGGGACCCGTGAACCCCTCCGAAACCTTCATAGTCGGTGACACCCCCAGGGACATCGCAGGGGGTAGGGAGGCTGGACTCAGGACCATAGGGGTTGCCACAGGGGACTTCACGTGTGCTGAACTTAAATCAGCCGGCGCAGACCATGTGCTTGAGGGTCTGCATGACGTTGAAGGTTTCTTCGAGATAATATCAGCTTACGGTGCAGGTGTAAGCCTCTGAGGTGTTTCTATGAGGATAGCGTTAACCGGTGCGTCTGGAATGCTTGGAAGTGACCTCAGGGAGGTCCTTGAGAAGGATCATGAGGTTCTAACAACCGATGTGGATGTGAGGGACCTTGAGGGAGTTGTGGAGACCATCCATGACATGCAGCCGGACCTTGTGATACATTCAGCGGCATTCACCGATGTTGATGGTGCTGAATCAGACCGTGAAACAGCCTATCAGGTGAACGTCCTTGGAACCAGGAATATTGCCGTTGCATCCTCAAATACAGGGGCTTCCCTGGTTTACATATCAACGGACTATGTTTTTGATGGTGAAAAGGACTCAGGGTACCTTGAATTTGATGAACCAAACCCCCTGAACTTTTATGGGAGGACAAAGTACCTTGGGGAGCTTGCTGTAAGGGACCTCACCGACAGGTTCTATATAGTAAGGACATCCTGGCTGTTTGGCAGGAACGGGAGGAACTTCGTTAAGACCATGATAGAGCTTGCAGAGGCGGGTCATGAGATAAGCGTGGTGGATGATCAGTACGGTTCACCCACCTACACCCATGACCTTGCCTTGGCCATGGCTGAACTCATCGAAAGACCGGCCTATGGGATCTACCACATTACAAACTCGGAGAACTGTTCATGGTACGAATTTGCCCTTGAGATCTTTGAAGTCCTTGATATGGACGTGAAACTCAAGCCGATAGGAAGCGAGGATTTCCCGAGGCCCGCCAGAAGGCCCAGGTGTTCCATCCTTAAAAACCATAACTGGACCATGGAGGGCTTCAAACCCCTCCGCAGCTACAGGGAGGCCCTTAAGGATTACCTTAAAAGGGAATATGGTGTTTAACAGTTAAGTATGAGGTGAAGCTATGAAGGGAATAGTGCTTGCAGGAGGCTCGGGCACCCGCCTTTACCCGATAACAAGGGCTGTTTCAAAGCAGCTCCTCCCCGTATATGACAAACCCATGATCTACTACCCCATCTCTGTGCTGATGCTGGCAGGTATAAGGGACATACTGGTGATATCCACCCCCAGGGACCTGCCCCTCTACAGGGACCTCCTCGGTGATGGCAGCCAGTTCGGAGTTAAATTCAGCTACGCTGTACAGGAAAAGCCCAGGGGGATAGCGGACGCCTTCATCGTGGGGAAGGAGTTCATAGGAGACTCAAAGGTCGCCCTTGTCCTCGGTGACAACGTATTCTACGGGCACCGTTTCAGTGAAATACTCAGGAGGGCCGCCTCCCTCAGGGATGGTGCCGTTATATTCGGTTACTATGTTAAGGACCCCCGACCCTTCGGTGTTGTTGAATTTGACAGCGAGGGCAGGGTGATATCCCTTGAGGAGAAACCAGAGAAACCTAAATCCAATTATGTTGTGCCCGGCCTCTACTTCTATGACAACCGGGTGGTTGAGATCGCCGAGAAGATAAAACCGTCGGAGAGGGGGGAGCTTGAGATAACATCCATCAATGAGGAGTACCTCAGGATGAAAAAACTCAGGGTGGAACTCATGGGACGCGGGATGGCCTGGCTGGACACAGGGACCCATGACGGCCTCCTTGAAGCAAGCAGCTTCATAGAGACCATACAGAAAAGGCAGGGATTCTACATTGCATGCCTTGAGGAGATAGCCTATAACAATGGCTGGATCACAAGGAACAGGTCCTTGAAATGGCATCCCGGCTTGAGAAGACAGATTACGGTAAGTACTTGAGGGACCTTGCGGAGGGTAACTTCCATGGGTAAATTCAGGTTCATAAGGACGGAACTGGATGGTGCTGTTATAATAGAACCGGAGGTATACTCCGATGAGAGGGGCTACTTCATGGAGACCTTCAATGAATCAGATTTCATTGATGGCGGCCTTGATGTTAGATTCGTGCAGGACAATGAGTCAATGTCACGCAGGGGCGTCCTGAGGGGCCTTCACTTCCAGCTGAGAAAACCCCAGGGTAAGCTGGTCCGTGTGGTGAAGGGGGAGGTCTTTGATGTTGCGGTTGACCTCAGGAGGGATTCTGAAACCTACGGTGAATGGACCGGTGTCATACTATCAGATTCAAACAGGAGGGAGTTCTTCATCCCTGAAGGCTTTGCCCATGGATTCCTGGCCCTCAGTGATGAGTGCATACTCAACTATAAATGCACCCGTCTCTACCACCCTGAATATGACTCTGGCATCCCATGGAACGACCCGGATATCGGTATTGAATGGCCCCTCGACCTTGTGGATGAACTTATAATCTCAGATAAGGACCGGAAATGGAGGCCCCTACGGGAAAACCCTGTATACCTTTGAGGATACAGGGGGCCAGATCCATTAGAAGATAAAACACCCCATAACTGTGAGGAGATCCCATGGAGAGAATTCTGGTAACCGGTGGCGCCGGGTTCATTGGAAGTAACTTTATAAGGTACATGCTTGAAAGGCACAGCTACAGCATAATAAACCTTGATGCCCTTACCTACTGCGGTAACCTTGAAAACCTGAGGGATGTGGAGGACCATCCACGCTACACCTTCATAAGGGGAAGCATAACCGACAGGGAACTTGTTAACAGGATAATCCGGGATGTTGATGCTGTTATAAACTTTGCTGCAGAGTCCCATGTTGATAGAAGCATCCAGGACCCTGAAATATTCATAAAAACCAATGTCCTTGGAACCCAGACCCTCCTTGAAGCCTCGAGGAGGGAGGGGATTGAAAGGTTCATACAGATATCCACCGATGAGGTCTATGGTTCCGCTGAAACAGGGTACTTCACAGAGGAGACTCCCCTTGCACCCAACAGTCCCTACTCTGCCAGCAAGGCCGCTGCTGACCTCATGGTGAGGGCCTATCACAGGACCTACGGGCTTCCTGTTAACATTACAAGGTGCTCAAACAACTACGGACCCTACCAGTTCCCTGAGAAACTCATACCCCTCATGATAACCAATGCCCTTGAGGATCGGCCCCTCCCGGTTTATGGTGATGGGATGAATGTGAGGGACTGGTTGCACGTGGAGGACCACTGCAGTGCCATAGACCTTGTCCTGCATCATGGAAGGGATGGTGAAGTCTACAATATCGGTGGTAACAATGAGAGGAGGAATATTGATATTGTGAGGTTAATCCTCAGGGAACTGGGGAAAGATGAGTCCCTCATAAGATTCGTTGAGGACCGGCCCGGCCATGACAGGAGGTACGCCATTGATGCCACACGTATAAGGAATGAGCTTGGCTGGAAGCCCCGCTACTCCTTCAGGGAGGGTATAAGGGAGACCATCAACTGGTACATCCGTAACCGCAAATGGTGGGAGAACATAAAGAGCGGGGAATACCTCAGGTACTATGAGAGGATGTACGGTCACCGATTAGGCTCCTGATCTCGGCGAGGTTCCTCTCTATGAATTCCCTTGATGATGGATCTGAAAGTATCATTAGCTGCTTCTTACCTGTCCTTTCATGGGCCCTCCTCAGGACCTCCTGGATCTCATCCACGTCCATCTCAAGGACCGCCCTCACCCTCCTCCTGTCATGATCTGAAAGTTTACCGTACTCTGATACTATCCGTGAACTGAACCTTGAGGCGAGGTTTGTGCCGGACCTTGCCCATCTCCCGAGAAGGAAGGAGGGGATGCTCGTGAAGAGGGACAGGTATTCTATAACATCTTCATCGGTTATCTTCATGGTTTAAGTTATGGGTCGCCCCATTTAAATCAGTGCCCCATCCAGAGATGATACAATGGAGAAGATACTTAAACCATCACCACGATATTATTAAATGGATACATCACCGGCAGATGAAAAGCAATAGGATCCATTGATTCTTGCTCTCCATGTTAAACATGATAATGCATGGAAAAATGCACCGTCAGGCCCTTACCCGAAAAACTCGATCTCAAAATTGGATATTCCATGAACCCCGATGTTCCTCCATGTATTCCCGGTCATCATAGTGTGTTTTCAGTGTTAAATTGATGAAACTGCAGCACGCGTTAAATCCCATTGAATTCTGCAGCATGATGGGCGGTGATGATTTAATGGATGGTGGTGTTCTTATTGGATGTGGTTCTCATAAACCCCCTGGATAAAAATGCTGTGAAGAATAAGCTTGGCCTTGTCCTCCCACCCCTGAACCTCATGTACCTTGCAGCCGCCCTTGAAAGGGCCTCCTTCAGTGTTAAAATCATAGATGATGACCTCCAGGGGCTGGGTGCAGAGAAGGTTGCAGGTATCATCGAAAAACTTGACCCCCTCATTGTTGGGATAACAGCAACAACAGCAACCATAAAGACCTCACTTGAATACCTCGGGGCCGTTAAGAGGCTTCTTCCTGATGTGCTTACGGTCATAGGAGGACCACACCCCACCTTTCTCCCTGAAAGGACCCTCAGTGACTCGGATGCCCTTGATGTTGTTGTGATGGGTGAGGGGGAGGCCACGATTGTTGACCTTGCAGAGAAGTATGAGAGAAGGGGAGCCCCATCCCTCAGGGACGTTGCCGGTATAAGCTACAGGGAGGGTGGCTCCATAAGAACAAATAGGCCGAGGCCCCTCATAGAGGATCTTGATGATTTACCATTTCCTGCAAGGCACCTTGTACCCTTCCGTGATTATGAGACATCGGACCAGGAAGCCGGGGGTATGATAACCAGCAGGGGCTGTGTCTATCCCTGCAGGTACTGCTCATCCTCCCTCATAATGGGTAAGAAGTTCAGGTTCAGGAGCGCTGAGAATGTGGTGGATGAGGTGGAGGAGCTTGTGGACAGATACGGGCTC
The DNA here is from genome assembly GCF_009914355.1 of Methanothermobacter sp. THM-1. Classification (NCBI taxonomy): domain Archaea; kingdom Methanobacteriati; phylum Methanobacteriota; class Methanobacteria; order Methanobacteriales; family Methanobacteriaceae; genus Methanothermobacter; species Methanothermobacter sp. THM-1. Next base: position 289,728 of record NZ_CP044013.1, on the reverse strand, counting down.
CATGATATCGCGTTCCTCGATGACACCTTCATGCTCCACAGGCCAAGGGCAGGGGAAATTTCACGGGAGATCAGAGAAAGGGGAATTGATGTGAGTTTCGTCACATCATCCCGGGTTGACATGGTCAGGAGGTCGCTTCTTGAGGATCTAAGGTCCGCAGGTATGAGCACCGTATATTATGGTGTTGAATCAGGCTGCCAGCGGATTCTTAACCTCATGGAAAAGGGCATAACCCTGAAGCAGGCTGAGGATGCTGTTAAGGCTGCTAAAGATGTGGGTGTTGATGTTGTAACCTCATTCATCCTCGGTTACCCCGGAGAGAAGCCCTCGGAGATGGACAGGACCATTGATTTTTCAATAAAACTCGACCCTGACTACAGCCAGTACTCAATCCTCACCCCCTTCCCAGGGACACCCATCTACCATGAACTCAGTAAGAGGAACCTCCTGGATGAGGACTGGGATAAGTACACGGTTATACAGCCAGTTATAAAGTACGAGAAACTTGGACTGAGCCGGGAGACTGTAATGAGGAAGCTGGTGAAGGCCTACATCAGGTTCTATTCAAGACCATCCTACCTCCTGAAACACGGTTACATGATAGGTGTTTTCCTTAAAACACTCTACAGGACTTACATAGAACCGAAAATACCCTTCAGGTCAAAAAAATAAATATGGGGTTTACTGGAAACCGAAGGGTAACATGTAGGGTATCATGCTGAATCCGCCGAGGCCCACCCTGTTTATTATATCAACCCTTGAATCTGCTGTCCGGTAGGAATCACCCTCCATCTCAAGGTGCCCTGTTCTGTTACTGATAACATTGAAGCCCCGGGGTTCAAAGGATATCCCACCATAATCAACATCTGCCATTATCCTGAGGTTTCTCAGTTTATTCATTGCTAACGTGGTTCCTCCGATGTTCACATCAGTGTATATTGATCCGTTACCCTGAATATCCGGCTGAGTCTCTGTTATGTAGAATCCCCCTGTATTTACGCTCATTGATATGTTTTTAAAGGCTGTTCTTCCGATTACAAGTGTTCCGCCGCCGGCATACTCGATCGTTGAGTTGAGGGTGTCTATCCTTGAATCATTTGAGAGTATGGCTGTGAATCCACCCACCTTACTCCTGATGGTGATGTTGTAGGTGTATTCGTTTGAAAGGAGGACCCTTGCAGCGCCACCATCCATTTTCACATTTATGTTCAGGTTTTCACCGTCCACTGTATGGTTAACTGATGGTGCCACTGAACCTTCATCCCTCTCTGTTTCAATGTTATAAACATTCCCGGAGTTTTTGGTGAATGCCAGGAGTACTCCTGTTGCGTTTGACTCTATATCCAGGTTAACATATTTAACATCAGACGCCCCCGTCTTTTCAAGTGTGAAATTCTCCTTAACAACCCTATCATCATCTGATGGCAGCAGAGGCGCTGCAAGGGCTGTGATGAACGCGGCCACCAGTACCAGGATGATTAGGGCGCTTAAAAGTTTATCTGAATCCATCAGAACACCCCTACGAGCATTATAAGAAGCACCATCACAGTGGCCGGGAGGCCGAATACTGAAAGGAATGCCCTCCCATAGCCTATTTCATGTTCAGCGTCCACTGCAGCGGCTGCAATCATAATGACCCATATGTACATTATCACCATCAGGAGGGTTGATGTGAAGACCGTCTGGAGGAGTGTGAGGGTCATGAAGGCGAATATCCCTATTATGAATGGAGCCGCCGAGAATCCCATCATTTTAAGGGTTCCGGTGAAGGTCCCCTTACCCTCGAAAACCGCTAAGGCCACGATATATGATATCACCGACCATAAGAGGAGTTTCAGGAATGAAACAACAAGAACTACCAGTGCAAAGATCACCGGCATTATCAGCCATCCCCCTGTTACAGAGGATAAGGCTCCTCCCAGGCTGAACCCAAGGAAAGCCGAGAGGAAGACGTAGAGATAGAGTCCCTGATTTTCAAGCCCCATATCCTTTGTCCTCTTAAGTGCTTCCTCCGGAGACTTTAAAAGAAGGAGGATGTCATCTGAAAGGTGCATAATTCCCTTTAACAACTTTAAACCCCCAATTAACTTTATGGTTACCGTCATGAGAACAATAATTTAAGGCATTTTGATTTTCTGCATCTTAATCCATTTGAGATCTTCTACGCACCCCAACGTAGAGCATCACCCCCCCTTAATTTATATATTAATTTGAAGTCAGGGCATAATAAAATTTTATCAGTGTAATTCGTAATATCTGTCTATTACGAAGTTTTTGAAGGTGGTCAGTCTGCAGGTTCTCATAGATTTACTGCAGAGATCCTCCACTTCCCTGATGAATGCAAAGTATTTCAAGATGAAAATAAATAGTCATCACAGGGGGTACCATGGACTCAGGTAAACTCTTGAAGTTCAAGGAAGCGGTCCTCATAATACTCATAGTCCTGGATATAGTCCTTTTAACTTACCTCTCAATCTATAAAGCCAGTCCCCCCGTTGTAACCGCCGTAAACCAGTTCGACCTGGTTCTATGCCTAATCCTCTTTACAGAATTCATGTTCAACCTCAGGGGCTCCGAGGATAGGTTGGGCTTCATAAGGAGAACTGGGTCGATATCATCGCATTCATCCCCATCGACTTCTTCAGGGCCTTCAGGTTTTTAAGGTTCATAAGGGTCATAAAGGTCCTAGCCCTCTTTAGAAAGTACCTTAAAAAGATCTTCTCATTCATGGTGGACACCCACGTCGATGAGGCCCTCGGCATACTCCTCTTTGCCATTGCCTCAGGAAGCCTCCTCTTCTACATCACCGAAGCCGGTGTGAACAGATCCCCCTCAGAGGCCCCCTTGATTCATTGTGGTACAGCATCACAGCCATACTCTCAGGTGAAGTTGTTATAACACCTGCAACACCCTACAGGAAGGCCATTACAAGCATGCTTATGCTGGTCGGGGTGACCTTCATAGGCTTCCTCACGGCGTCCCTTGCCTCCTGATTCGTTAAAAACCCTGAGGAGGAGAAGGAGATCCATGATAGCATTGAAAAAATTGAGAGAAACCTTGAAGAACTTAGAAGGGAAATAAATGAACTTAAGGATATGCTGAGGGAAAGGGACTGAACCCGAGCCCTGCTGTGAACTTAAGATAGGTCAAGAGGGGCTGAAGTTCACCGTTACTTTTATACATGATGCCATGGTAAGGATTAAATCATAAACCTAAACCGAGGATTTTAATGTCAAGGTCATCGTATATCATCATTGCAGCTGTCCTTCTGTTTGGTTCATACCTCTACGCTGTGACGGCACTGAGTCCTGTGGAACCCGTTGGACGCCTGGGCTTTGTTAAAGTGGCAAATCCTGACATGTACCCGGGGCATCCCCAGTCAAAGGTCCTGGCAGATTACGCTGCCCAGAGGGGATCAAAATGCGCCCTTGTGGTCCACTATGCAGGCGACTCAAACTACCGCCACTACAGGGAGGGCAACGTAACAATAATCGAACTCGCATATATCAGCCAGGAGTACCGTACCGATATAGACTGGACAGAGGTCCTTGAAGCATTCATATTCGGGGTGCCTGACGGCAAATACCGTTACAGGGCTGATGGATACGAATTCAGCAGCCTTGATGAGGCAATGGATTACGTTGAGCGTATAGCCAGGGAAAAGGGTCAGGAGGGCCCCATGCCCATGGTATTCCATGGCACGGTCAGGGATGGTAACGTATTCATAAACCCTGGCTGCGGTTTCCCCCTCTACGTCCAGATAGCCTGGAGACAGTACGGGAGGCTCGGAGCCTACTACTACATAATAAAGGGCCTCATACACCCATACCTCAACAACCCCTACGCTGCATATGAGCTGATGCATGCATCGGACCTTCAGAGGCTCTACAACAGAGGATACCTTGACTACACAATGAGGGGTTAGTAGCCAAGATCCTCAAGAAAGTCTTCCCTCACCCTGTAAAATCTCCTTAACTTTTCATCTGTAAGGTGCCTGTAGAGTACCCTGATTCTTGGATTTGCCTCAAGAAGCTTTCTTTTATCACTGAGGAATGTCCAGAACAGGGCGTCCCATACATCGCACCATTCGCCGCGGCTGTGGTTGCTCATCCTCAGCAGGTAGTTTGATGATGAGATGTAGGGTTTTGTTGCCATAAGACCACCGTCGGCGTACTGGCTCATGCCATAGACATTGGGCACCATGACCCAGTCATAGGCATCTACAAACATCTCCATGAACCAACTGTAGACCTCATCAGGGTCTATGCCAAGGAGGAGCATGAAGTTCCCTATAACCATGAGCCTCTCTATGTGGTGCGTGTACCCGTACTCCAGAACCCTCCCTACTGCAGTATCATAGGGTTCTATACCCGTACATCCCAGGTACAATTTACTGTTGAGTTTCCTCGTGTGTTTGAAGTAATTCCTGCTCCGCTCATAGGATCCTTTTTTGATGTAAACCGCCCTCACAAATTCCCTCCACCCCATGATCTGCCTCACGAAGCCCTCAACTGAATTCAGGGGGGCTCTGGAAGACAGGGCCGCATCCATAACCTCGGCCGGTGTGATGAGGCATGTGTTGAGTGATGATGAAAGCACCGAGTGGAAGAGGAATATCTCCTGACGGGATATGAAGTCCTGGTAACTCCCAAAGTTCTCCAGGCGGTTCTCAATGAAGTCCTTGAGGAATATTTCAGCCTCCCTGTGGGTGGTGGGGTAGTTGAAGTGCTCGGTGGACCCTGGGTTATCATGGAACCTCTCCTCAACGTAGGCCCTGGCCTCCCTGACATAGGGGTTCTCAGGAAGCCTTACAGGTTCTGGAACCTTCATTCCCTGTGGTAATCTGCGCCTGTTCTCGGTATCAAAGGTCCATTTACCCCCAACCGGCTTCGAATTCCTGGTGAGGATTGAAAGCCTCTTCCTCTCCCTTATATAGAATGATGTGAGGAAGAACCTGTCCCCCATGAAGTATTTATCCATAAGGTCCCTCTTCAGGAGGAAGGGACCTTCAAGTTCAACAAGTTCAACACTGAGTTCCCTGCAGAGACCCCTAAGTCTCCTGCTGAGTTCATGGTCAAGGAGTTCCAGGGTGTAGATCCTGTCATATTCCTCAAGGTGCTCCCTGAGGTATGACATCCCCGGGTCCGGGTTGTGTTCGATGTACTCTGTCTCCATGCCCCCTCCTTCAAGGCGGTCACGGTAGTACCTCATTGATGCCCGGAGCAGTACCAGTTTGTTCTTATGGAAATTCAGCCTGAATACCGGGTCACCGAAGAAGAGCTGTTCCTCCACAAGTATGAAGCGGGAGGTTTTTTCTGCTGCAGGGTGAAACTTCATAAGGTGATGGGGGAATACCAGGGCAGCGGATTTTTCATTCATGAATAGAGATATGTTGCTCAGTATCTATAAATTTAAAAAGGATTTTCATAGAGGGATCGGCTGTTCATTATCTACAGTATCTATAAATTTAAAAAGGATTTTCATAGAGGGATCGGCTGTTCATTATCTATAAATCTGCAAAGTTTTATTAGGATCATTCACCATAGATTACACAGGTGTTTATAATGGTTAAACCTGGAGCGGTTATTACCGGTTTCGTACTCTCGGTGGTGTTTCCTGTTATACTGAGTCCCTTCATTAACCAGGCCTCGGTGCTGGGTCTTTTCCTTGCAGGTTTCATTGTGGGCCTCATGGTTAAGGAGGGCGCCCTTGCAGGGTTCTGGAACGCCACCGTTGCAGGAGCATTGGGGGGTATAGTGCTGGCCATACTTCTTGTGATATTTGGCACGGTCCTGGGGGGTTTAGGAGGATTCCTGATAGGGGCCTTTGCAGGAACTGCCCTGGTGCTTGTACTTCTACTCGTATCCATGATATTCATGGGGATCGGTGGCGCCATCGGAGGATTCCTTGCAGGCGACTGAAAAAGGGAACATTCCACCTGTACAGGAATCGGCTTTTTCCCGGTCAAAACATTTAATCTGGAAAATAGAGTATTTTTAATAGAGAGGACCATGAACTGTTTTACCGGGGCATCATGGACCCTAAGATTTATTTTAACAGAAAACAGATATTCTGAATGTAAATATGATGGAGACTTTGAATGCTGATCGGAGTTATATCAGACACCCATATACCGGACAGGGCAGAGGGGATCCCTGAAATGGTTTTCAGGGTATTCAGTGAGGTGGAGCTGATCCTCCATGCAGGGGATCTTACATCAATGGAAGTCGTCCATGAACTTGAAACACTGGCACCTGTTGAGTGTGTCCAGGGGAACATGGACCGCTATCATCACACCGAAATCCCCAGGTCAAGGGTCCTTGAGATCGAATCCTTAAGGATTGGGCTGAACCATGGTGAGGTTTACCCCCGCGGGGACACCCAGCAGCTGAGGTACATTGGCCTTGAGCTTGACGCTGATGTCCTCATAACTGGACACACACATCAACCCTTCATAACGGAACTCAGGGACATCCTCCTCCTGAACCCTGGAAGCCCCACCGTCCCCAGGTTAACGGATCCAAGCGTCATGCTCCTCAGGGTAGAGGATGATAAACTGGATGCTGAGATTGTTAAGGTGGGGGCCCCTGTATGCAGATCACTGCAGTTTGGAGGTGCCGCCGATGGGTAAGAGGTGGCAGGCTGAAAGGAAGAGGGACCACTACTACAGGAGTGTCAAGATGGAGAACTACCGTTCAAGGGCATCCTACAAGCTCCTTCAGCTCAACAACCGTTACAGGCTCATAAAAAAGGGTGATGTGGTCCTTGACCTTGGAGCAGCTCCAGGGGGCTGGTCACAGGTCGCCCTTGATAAGGTTGGTGAGGATGGACTGGTGGTTGCCGTGGACCTTCAGAGGATAAAGGGGTTTCCGGCTGAAAACTTCAGGTCCATCAGGGGTGACTTCACCGACCCAGAGATAAAGGATCGGATAATCCATGAACTGGGCGGCAGGGCAGATGTGGTCATATCCGATGCCGCACCATCACTATCAGGTATAAAGGACATTGATCATCTGCGTTCAATGGAACTGGTTGAGAACGTCCTTGATATAGCCTACAGGGTGCTTGATAAGAAGGGAAACATCCTTATAAAGGCCTTTCAGGGTCCTGACCTCCCGGAGATCCTGTCCAGGCTCAGGAGGGACTTCTGGAAACTTAAAACCACAAAGCCGGCATCATCCAGGAAGGCCAGTGCTGAGATGTACATCGTTGGAAGGGACTTTAAGGGAAGAAGAAAATGGGAGAGGATCATCGTCTAGATCCAGAATAAAGATGGGAAAATCACAGCATAGATTCACTCAAATCCCGACAAATGGTAAAGAATGAAAAAACATACTCATTGAGATGAAAGGCTCTGGAATCTCAGAGCCTTCTCCTCAAATCATCCAGTGCCTGTGCAGCCACCTGAAGCTGGTACCTTGCAGTTTTTATCCTCTCATCAACCTCTTCCTTTGGTTTATCGGTTACAAGTGCACTGTTAACATCATCTATGGCGGATTTTGCCTTCACAAGTTCGATCTCTGCATTCAGGTATGTCTTTGTCAGGTTATCATTGTTCCTCCTGTAAACCTCCTTTTTAGCATCATCATACTGTACCTTGAGGGCGGAGTAATCACTCTGAAGCTTGGCAAGTTCATCATACTGGGATCCCCTGTCAACACTGCCTGATATGGCCTCTGAAATGGCATCAACACCAATGTAGGCGAATACCAGTACCGTACCTATGATAAGGAGTATTCCCAGGATGGATATTGTCATTGATGTTAATTTGAACATGTTTATCCTTGATCTCCTCATAATATCACCTGGACTCAACCTAGTCAGTAAACATTTACATCACTATGATCTCATCGGTGTCCATTTAAACTCAGGATCTTTTATTACTTAATGATTAATGATCCCTGCAATCCCTTATTTAACAATCACCAAATCAGAACCTTATCACTTAATGATTCCTGCAATACCCCCAAAGAAAATTCCTCATTAAAGTTTTATAATGGGGTCATAATATAGTTTTCATGATGAAAACCGTTGACAAGAGCAAAACAGCACTGACCAAATTCGAGGAATTCTTCTCAACAAAGTACAAGGATAAGGTCTTTGAGGCTATAGAGAAATATCCTACTGAAAGATCAATCCATGTTGATTATCTTGACCTTGAAATGTTCGATCCGGACCTTGCAGACCTTTTAATTGAAAAACCCGATGATGTGATAAGGGCAGCCCAGCAGGCCATAAGGAACATAGACCCCCTCAGAAAGAACGCTGAACTCAACATAAAATTCATGGGGATCAGCAACATAATCCCCCTGAGGGAGCTCCGCAGCAAGTTCATAGGTAAATTTGTGGCTGTGGATGGGATTGTGAGGAAAACCGATGAGATAAGGCCCAGGATAGTTAAGGCTGTCTTCGAGTGCCGTGGATGTATGAGGCTGCATGAGGTGACCCAGTCAACCAACATGTTAACGGAGCCCTCCATGTGTTCAGAGTGTGGTGGGCGGTCATTCCGGCTGCTCCAGGATGAGTCCGAGTTCCTTGACACCCAGACACTGAAACTCCAGGAGCCCCTGGAGAACCTTTCAGGTGGGGAGCAGCCCAGGCAGATAACGGTCGTCCTTGAGGATGACCTTGTGGACACCCTCACACCAGGTGATATAGTGAGGGTCACCGGGACCCTGAGAACCGTCAGGGATGAGAGGACCAAGAGGTTCAAGAACTTCATATACGGTAACTATGCAGAGTTCCTTGAACAGGAATTCGAGGAGCTCCAGATAACAGAGGAGGATGAGGAGAAGATAAAGGAACTTGCCAGTGACCCCAACATCTATGAGAAGATAATAAGATCCACGGCCCCATCAATCCACGGGTACCGTGAGGTCAAGGAGGCCATAGCCCTCCAGCTCTTCGGTGGCTCCGGTAAGGAGCTTGATGACAAGACCCGGCTTCGTGGAGACATACACATACTCATAGTAGGGGACCCTGGTATAGGTAAGTCCCAGATGCTCAAGTACGTCTCAAAGCTGGCCCCCAGAGGCATCTACACCAGCGGTAAGGGTACATCAGGGGTCGGTCTTACAGCCGCTGCCGTCAGGGATGAATTCGGGGGCTGGTCCCTTGAGGCAGGGGCCCTTGTCCTCGGGGATAAGGGTAACGTCTGTGTTGACGAACTGGACAAGATGCGTGAGGAGGACCGCTCTGCCATACACGAGGCCCTGGAGCAGCAGACCATCAGCATAGCAAAGGCAGGGATAATGGCCACCCTCAACTCAAGGTGCTCTGTCCTTGCAGCTGCAAACCCCAAGTTCGGACGCTTCGATAGTTACAAGTCAATAGCGGAGCAGATAGACCTCCCATCAACCATACTCTCACGTTTCGACCTCATATTTGTGGTTGAGGACAAGCCCGATGAGGACAAGGACCGTGCCCTTGCAAGGCACATACTCAAGACCCATAAGGAGGACCAGATGCCCTTCGAAATTGACCCTGAACTCCTGAGGAAGTACATCGCCTATGCAAGGAAGAACGTGCGGCCGGTGCTTACGGATGAAGCCATGCAGGTCCTTGAGGACTTCTATGTATCAATGAGGGCAAGCGCTGCAGATGAGGATTCCCCGGTACCCATAACCGCAAGGCAGCTGGAGGCCATAATACGTCTCTCTGAGGCCAGTGCAAAGATAAAGCTCAAGGAACACGTTGAGGCTGAAGACGCCAGGAAGGCCATCAAGTTATCCCAGGCCTGTCTGAAACAGGTGGGCTACGACCCTGAAACAGGAAAGATAGACATAGACAAGGTTGAGGGGAGAACACCGAAATCTGAGAGGGACAAGTTCCGCCTGATCATTGAACTCATAAGGGAATTTGAGGATGAATACGGTGGCAAGGCACCCACCAATATTCTTATATCTGAGATGATGGATAGATATAATGTGAGTGAGGAAAAGGTGGAGGAAGTCATAAGGATCCTCAAGGACAAGGGAGTTATATTTGAACCCAGCAGAGGATACCTTAAGATAGTTTAGCTTTTCCATATTAACACTTTTATCTGGAGGTATCAGTTATGAATGATTATGAGAAATTACTTGAAAGGGCCATAGACCAGTTACCCCCTGAAGTATTTGAGACAAAACGTTTCGAGGTCCCCCGGGCATACTCCGTGATACAGGGAAACAGGACCTTCATCCAGAACTTCAGGGAGGTTGCGGATGCCCTCAACAGGGACCCCCAGCACCTGCTCAAGTTCCTTCTAAGGGAACTGGGTACCGCAGGGAACCTTGAAGGCGGAAGGGCCATACTGCAGGGTAAGTTCACCCATTTTCTTATAAATGAAAGGATAGACGACTACGTGAAGAAATTCGTCATATGCCACGAGTGCAACAGACCGGACACTAGGATAATAAGGGAAGGACGAATATCCCTCCTTAAATGCGAGGCCTGCGGTGCAAAAGCCCCCCTCAAGAATGTCTGAAATCATTGAAGGGAGCATGGACAGGAAATGTTCTGTGTAAGGTGCGGTAGATCTGATTCTGAATTATTTAAGGGCCTCTGCAGGGACTGTTTCCTGGAGGAGTACAGTATCCTCAGCATACCCGAGAGGATAGACGTCAACATATGCAGCCACTGCCACTCCAAACTCGTAAGCGGCCGATGGCTGGATGAGGGTCTCCCTGAAGAGGAAATCATATACAGGGCCCTTGAGGACAACATATCCTGGGAGCCCCCTGTGGAGGACCCTGAGATTGAACTTGAAATAACCCAGAGGAGGGGCAGCATCTACCGGTGCCATGTGGAGGTTGACGCCGAGGTCCTTGGAAGGAAGATGCACCAGGAATACTGGACCGAGGTCAGGCTCATTAACACTGTATGCCCCTCCTGCAGCAAACAGAGCTCAGGATACTATGAAGCAGTGATACAGCTCAGGGCCGACAGTAGAAGGTTAAGTAAGTCCGAGGTAGAAACTGCCGACAGGATAGTCAAGAGGACGCTTTCAAGGCTATCAAAGAGGGACCGGCTCGCCTACCTACCCAGGAGGGTTGAGGTTAAGGAGGGTGTTGACTACTATATAGGATCCCACAGGTCTGCAAGGAAGGTTACAGGGGCCCTTAAAGAGGAGATGGGTGGGATATCCATGGAATCCCCCCGGCTTATGGGTCAGGATAAATCAACAGGCAGGGGCCTCTACAGGACCTGGATTTCACTCAGACTTGCAGAATTCAGGAAGGGGGACTTCATATCCCACCGGGGCCAGAAGGGTGCTGTGCTGGGCTTCAAGGCCAGTGGCGTGAACGTAAGGGACCTTGAGACAGGGGAGATCAGGACCATCCTCTGGGGTGAATACGATAACATAGAGGTTATAGCCCGTGCAGGGGATGTTAAAAGAACCACCGTGACTTCAAGGTCCCCCACCATGATCCAGGTCCTCCACCCTGAAACATTTGAACCGGTTGACCTTGAAGTGGACAGCCGCACCTCAAAACTGGAGATTGGAGAGGAAGTTCCGGTTATAGAAATCAAAAGAAGACTCTACATCATTGAGGATGATCTGCAGGAGTGATTTTATGGATACAGAATCACGTATAAATCTCATAACACGCGATGTTCTGGAGGTTGTGACCCCTGAGGAGCTCAGGGAGGTTATCAGAAAGGATGAACCCGTGGTCTACACAGGCTATGAACCATCAGGAAGGGTTCACCTTGGACACGCCATAACAGTAAGGAAACTCAGGGAACTCCAGGAGGTGGGCTTCAGGGTTAAGATACTCCTTGCAGATTACCATGCATACCTCAATGGAAAGGGGAGCCTGGAGTCAATAAGGGAAATGGCTGATTACAATCGTGAATGCTTCCTTGCCCTCGGGCTTTCCCCTGAAAGGACAGAGTTCATCCTGGGATCATCCTTCCAGACAGAACCAGAGTACACTGACCTTGTCTACAGGCTCGCCCTCATAACGACACTTGTAAGGGCAAGGAGGAGCATGGCCCAGATAACCCGAGAGGCCAGGGACCATAAGGTTGCCGAGGTCATCTACCCCCTGATGCAGGTGATTGACATGGCCTACCTTGATGTTGACGTTGCCCTTGGCGGTATGGAACAGCGGAAGATACACATGCTGGCAAGGGAGAACCTGCCAAGGCTCGGCTTTAACGCCCCTGTATGCATACACACACCACTGCTCCATGGCATGGATGGCTCCGAGAAGATGTCCTCAAGCAAGGGCAACTTCATTGCAGTGGATGACTCCCCTGATGAGATCAGGGAAAAGGTAAGGAAGGCCTACTGTCCAATGGGTGAGGCTGAGGGCAACCCTGTAGTGGAGATCCTCAGGTACTTCATCAGCCCCCTGCACCCAGAGATAACCATCAGGAGGCCTGAGAAGTTCGGGGGTGACCTTGAGGCTGGATACGATGAAATCATCAAACTCTACACCAGCGGTGAACTCCACCCCCTTGACCTCAAGAATGCAGTCTCAGAGTACCTAGTCGAGATCCTTAAACCTGTAAGGGAATATATGGAAGGTGTCTGAATGCTCTATGATATGAGACTACCACCAGGTATAACACACACCACAATGGCAGAAATAATAAGCAGCTATGAAGTTGAACTGATACAGACAGATGACGGCCCGGTCCTCAGGGGTGAACTTGAGGAACTTGAAAAGGCAAGGGACCATATACTGAGGTTCCTCAACGAAAGGATAAGGGAACTTGAAGGCTAGATCCCCCCGGTGCAGATGCCAAGGTGAGGGGCTATCACCCTCCTTATATCCCTCTGGATGATCCTGACACCCCTTGCAGCGTCAATAACATGGAAGCCCTTCTGATCTGCAAGTTCAAGGTACCTCTCCCTGACCTTCTCAAGGAAGGAGTGGTCCTCGAATTCATCGGTACCGCCACACCTCTCAATGGCGGTCCCTGCATCAATATCAAGAAGAATAACAATGTCGGGTTCGGGTGCGAACCTGTTTATCTCCCTGACCCAGTCCACGGGTCCCTGATAGACCAGGCTTGAATAGTAGCACCTGTCACTTACAATAACGCGGTCAGCCCATTCTTCCCTTATTTTACTGTCCAGAAGTAGCCTGTCGGCTGCAAAGAGAAGGGCGAAGATCCTCTGTTTATCCTCTGACCTCGCATCGGAATCCGTGAGCATCCTCCTTATAAGGGCACCTATCTCTGAATCTGTGGGCTCCCTCACCTCCTCAACACTGAAGCCATTATCCCTTAGCCATCCGGCGATAAGAGCCGCATGGGTTGTCTTCCCGGATCCGTCGATTCCCTCAAAGCATATGTACATGGACTTCAATTGGATTACCCCAGATAAATATACTTGCATATGACACATCTTTATATGATGTAATACACAGAAGTAATTTAAGATAAAAAGTTTGAGGTGGACCATGTCTAAGGCTAGGGTTATGGTGGTGGAAGATGAAAGCATAGTTGCGATTGACATAACCCAGAGACTTGAATCCCTGGGCTATGAGGTAACCGCCACCGCCTCCACCGGCGAAAAGGCTGTTGAAATGGCTAAAAAGACAAAGCCAGACATAATACTCATGGACATAGTTCTTAAAGGAGATATGGATGGTATAGAGGCTGCTGAAGAGATATCAAAACATCTTAAGGTCCTCATAGTTTACATAACCGCCTATTCTGATGAAGAGACCCTTAAAAGGGCCAAGGTAACTGGGCCCTTCGGTTACATAATAAAACCCTTCGAGGACCGCGAACTCCACAGCATCATTGAAGTGGCCCTCTACAAGCATGAACTTGAGAAGAAACTGACCGAGAGCAATGAACTCTTCAGGGCCATACTAACCTCACTTACAGACATACTCTTCACGGTTGACTCCTATGGAACCCTAACCATGGTATCCTCTGGGCCCCTTGAAAGGTATGGACTTTCAGAGGAGGATGTTACGGGTAAGAAGATCCATGAAGTATTCGATGACGATATAAACATGGAGATGGTCAGGAGGGCCCTTGAGGGGGAGTCTGTAAGCTACGAATGGACATGGTCAGCCCATGAAGAATTTCACTTCCAGACGACAATGTCACCGCTCCGCGACTTTGAAGAAAGGATAACCGGAGCTGTAGGGATACACAGGGATGTCACCGAGGCTGCTGCCGCCAGGAAGGCCCTTGAAATGGAGACCATGATAAACAGGAGCCTTGCAGAGTTATCCCGGAAGCTTCTCCAGCCCCTGACACTTGAAGAGATCTTAGAGAGTATCGCTGAAAACGCCATGAAACTGACAGGGAGCCGTTACTCCCTTGCAGGTTTCTTCGAATCCCCCGGCAGACTCAAAAATTACTCCCTCGGAGGGGATGTCCTGGAAGAGTGCCATGTTAAGGGTGAGGGTTCAGAGTACCTTAAGATGGGTGGCCTCTGGGACTGGGTCCTGGAAAACAGAAAGCCAATCATGACCAACAACCCGGGGGAGGACCCGAGGTCAGGGGGTGTCCCTGGGGGTCATGTTGAACTTTCAAACTTCCTTGCAGCACCATCCATCCTCAACGGTGAACTTGCTGGTATAGTTGCAGTTTCAGGGAAGGATGGTGACTACACAGAGAGGGACCTTGAAACCGTTGAACGCCTGGCAGACATATACGCCCTTGCAATACATAGAAAGCTGGAAGAGGATCGTGTGAAGGCCAGTGAAGAGAAAAACAGGGCCCTAGTTGAAAAGTTCCTCAAGATAGTTACAGAGGTCCTTGAGGAGCTGAAATAGGCTATTTTTTAAGATGGAGGATGGAATTTGGAAATCCCCGAGCTCCTTGCACCTGCAGGTTCCCCCAGGGCACTGAAGGTTGCGCTCAATGCAGGGGCTGACGCCGTCTACCTCTCAGGAAAGGACTTCGGTGCAAGGCACTATGCAGAAAACTTCAGCCGGGATGAACTTCAGGAGGCCATCAGGGAGGCCCACCTCCTGGACCGGAAGGTCTATGTCACCCTGAACACCCTCATAAAGAACTCTGAACTCCCTGAGGTGTCTGAATACCTCCAGGACCTCTACAGTATGGGGGCCGATGCCGTTATAATCCAGGACCCTGCACTCCTGGTTCTGAGGGATGAGCTCTCCATTGACATACCATTCCATGCATCAACCCAGATGACCATACACAGCAGGGCCGGTGTGGAGTGGGCTGAAAGGATGAAGATTGACCGGGTGATACTTGCAAGGGAGCTCTCATTTGATGAGGTCCAGGAAATTGTAAGGGCATCGGGTGTTGAGGTTGAAATATTCGTTCATGGAGCCATATGCTACAGTTACTCTGGACAGTGCCTTCTCTCATCCTTCATCGGCGGCAGGAGCGGGAACAGGGGGCGCTGCGCCCAGCCCTGCAGGAAAAGGTATGATCTCGTGCAGCTCCATCCATCAAAAAGAAGAATCTCCCTGGATGATGGATTCCTTCTCTCAACCGCGGACCTCTCAACCTACCGGCGGCTTGACAGAATAGTTGATACCGGTGTTGCGGGCCTCAAGATAGAAGGCAGGATGAGATCACCTGAATACGTGGCGGTGGTGGTTGACGTCTACCGGAGGGCCCTCGACGAAATAAAGGAGGGTGGATGGAAGCCTTCAAGTAAGGAAGCCGAGAGGCTGATGCTGACCTTCAACAGGAAACTCAGCAGGGGTTACCTCTTCGGGGATGATGTGATGGCCCGGGACTACCCCGGGGACAGGGGCCTCCCCATAGGATACGTCAGGGGGTATTCAGGACAGATGCTATCCATAGGGTTAACCTCCAGAACCATCCCTGAGCGGGGCGATGGACTATTCTTTGAGGCAATCGGTAAAGGCCTTTACCTCGGTGAACACAGCATCAGGAACAGGACACTCACCCTCAGGGCCGGGCCGGTTCCCTCAGGTAGCAGGGTTTACCTGACCCGGAGAAGATCCCTTAAGAGATTCGTCGAGGACCTGGAAAAAAGGCCTCCCCTGAAGGTGTGGGATGTTGAAATCTCCTTCACTGTAGATAGCGACGGTCATGTCCTGCTTACAGGGGAAGTATCCGTCCATGGTAAGGTCCTGAGGGAATCTGTTGAAACAGAATTTGAAAGGGCCATCAGAAGGCCCCTTGAACCCGAAACCATAAAGAAGCAGATACTTAAATCAGGTTACAGTCCCTTCAGGTTGATTCTCGCCGATTTCAGTTACCCTGGAGGCCTTTTCGCACCCCTGAGCGAACTTAACAGGATTCGGAGGGAGCTTCTCTCGGGACTTGAGGAGGGTATAATAGATGAGATGGGTTCCTATCCTGAAAGAAACCTGAAGCTCCCAAGAAAAGATAAACATGGCGGTAGAGTCTCAGGGGACCCCTGCATATCCGCCTGTGTTGAAAGCCATGAGGGTATGATATCTGCCCTCGAAGCCGGTGCGGGGAGGGTTTACCTTGAACCACAGGTCCATCTGAACTTCAGGGAATGCGACCCTGGAAAACTTGAGGGCGTCCTCCTGAAGGCTGAAAGGTCCGCCTCAGGGTATGATGCTGAATTTGTCTGGAAATGGCCCGATATAACCCATGAAAGGGTGCTTGAAAGGCTCCTTGAACTTGAAGAGGAACTGTCCCTTGATGTTATGGTTGGTGGTTATGGTGCTGCGGAGCTCCTTGAGGATATGGATGTCAGGGTCTATGGATCAGCATCCCTCAACATATACAACAGGCTCTCCGCTGATCTGATGCATGACATCTTCCATATGCTAACAGTGTCCCCTGAACTCTCCCATGAGGACCTCAGGGGCCTTGAATCAGATGAAATCCTGGTGCACGGAAATCTCACCGCAATGATAAGCAGGGACAACATCTGGAGGGTTCTTCTGGATGACTTCAGGTTCCCGGAGGGTTCCAGATGGGGCCTCAGGGATGGTAGGGGGAAAATTTTTCCTCTTAACCAGCTCCTGAACTGTGAAACGGTTGTTATGAACTCTGCAGAGACCTGCCTCATAGACTTCATGCCATCACTCATTGATGACGGCTTCAGGAACTTTTCTGCTGACTGCCGCGTCCAGACACCTGAGAGGACCTTTAAGATTGTTAAATCCTACGTTGAGGCTGCTGAATCCCCCGATAAAATACCATCCCTTAAGAGGAGTATCTCGGATGGGAGCTGCGGGGGGATAACGGCATCCCACTTCACCAAGGGGCTGAGGGAGTAACTTTTTTTAAATATCATGCAAAGGTTTCATGAACATGTACTAAGTGTTCAGAGCACCCTCTGGCTGCAGCTCCATACTGGTGCAGGATAAATAACTATCTGATGGCCCCATGAATACTTGCCAGATGGACTCTGGATTCATATATATACCCTCAGATCCATAGTGATCCTGATGAACCCAGAGGATTCTGTTGAGTCAGTGCTCATCGGGATAAACGGAATAGGGGAAAAGCTTGCCCGGAAAATAATAGGGGAGTTTGGGGGTGAAGAAGAACTCCTCAGGGCTGTTGAGAACCTGGAAATTGACAGGCTGGCTGCTGTTGAGGGTATAAGTCAGCGCAAGGCTGTTGAAATTACAAGGGCCCTACTGGGAAATCCTGTCAGGAGCTTCCTCAAGACCGAGAGGGCCTTTCAGATACACCAGGAGATAATTGAGAGGATAATGTCCTATGCACATACCGAATATGCTAAAAACCGCATCATGCTCCTCCAGCCCTCCCCTGACATTTCATCTGCAGTGGAACACCTTGAAATGGTGATGAAGTCAAAGGAAATGGTTAACAGGCTCCCTGTTGAAAGAATCAGGCGGCTTCTGAGGAACATCATGAGACCCGAAACACCGAAGGCTATTTTTAACCCTGCAAGGGCCATACTTGTTGAGAACAGGAGGGACTATGATCATATAACGGACCTTGGCCTTAACCGTTACCACCCCGTCATCATCAATCCAGATCCCGGTGAACTTGAAGAGTATGAACTCATAATCTATGTCTACTCAGAGGGGACCCTGGATATTGAGGACGCCTTCAACATCATAATGGTCAGCAGCGACTCGAGTGAACATGAAATCGTACCGGAATCTGTTTTAAACTACTTCAGAAGAAACCTGGATCTCCTGAGGAACGCCCTTGAGCTTAAAAGGATGCTTGGAATGGAGACCTGTCTTGAAGAGGTAATGGCCATAATGGATGATGTTGAGGGCCTGGCAGCAGGGGAAGTTGACATTGAAGATGCCGTTAACTCGGTTAAAGCATGGGCCGATTCAAGGCTCAGGGAGCTTATAAAGAATGTTGACCTGCATGGAGACGAGGTTTTAACCCTCCTTAACCAGGGGATGACCGGTAAACTTGAAAAAATATTTGATGAAGTCCTGGGTGAGGCCAGGGACAGGATAAGGAAACTGACTGGAGTGGACTTCGATCCATTCATACGATCATATCCCCTTAAGATTGATCAGAGGGAACTTGACAGGGTCATCAAACTTGAATCCTCATCAATGTACCTGAAGGAGTTTGAAAGAAAGGTTGAAGCTGCAGGGCGTCTTTCAGAGCTCAGGGATTCTGTTGAAGAGGAGATAAGGGATCTTATGGAATTCGATTATTCCTTCGCCCTTGGACTCTTTGCAGCAGAGTACGGGCTTAAAGAACCTAAATTCGGGGATGAGTTATGCTTTAAGGGGGGACTCCACCTTAAACTTGCAAGATCAGAGAATCCCCAGAGGGTTAATTACAGTATAAGGCAGCCAGAAAATGTGGTGCTCCTTACCGGCGCAAACAGCGGAGGGAAAACAACCCTCCTTGAAACCATAACCCAGATCACCCTCATGGCCCAGATGGGCTTGCCTGTATGTGCGGAGAAAGCCACTGTTAAACCGGTTGAGGAGGTCTATTTTCTCTCAAAGAAAAGGTCACTTGATGCGGGTGCCTTCGAGTCATTCATAAGGACCTTCACACCCGTGACAACAAGTAAGAGCTCCAAACTGATACTCCTGGATGAACTTGAAGCCATAACCGAACTTGAGGCTGCAGTTAAAATCATAGCAACCTTCATAGAGTTCCTTGTTGAATCAGATTCCCTTGCAGTTATAGTCACCCATATGGCCCGTGAAATAGTTAAATACGTTGATGTGAGGGTTGATGGCATCGAGGCTAAGGGTCTTGATGAGAACTACAACCTCATTGTTGATAGAACGCCCCGGATGAACTACCTTGCAAGGAGCACACCTGAACTGATAATAAAGATGATCCATGAGAAATCAGATGATGATCTTAAAGAGGTCTACAGTAGGATACTTGAGAAGTTCCAAAATGAATATTAACATTCAATTACAGATAATCAATCGATGATAACCTCCATCCAGGAGTACCTTGAAGCCCTCAAACATGAGGACACCCAACTCCACAGGACCTTTAAAGTTATTTATGAAGTTACCTCATCAGAGGGATCCCTTAAAATACCTGAAGAAATGCTGAATCTTTTTGATGCCTCCTTTCTTGAATCTGCCAGGGGACAGAGGGTCATCAGCATCTACAATAAGTGGACAGGGGAGGGTGCTCTCTTTAATTCCATGAGGCTCAGGAAACCCGTCCACCACCACACCAGAGATGATTATCACCTGGAAATGCTCATGGACACTTCAGGATGTGACTTCTGCAGCCCTGAAACCCGCACACCAGAAGACGTCTTTGGGAGGATCAGGGGAGAACACTCCATAACAGCCTCCAATATAGCCAAGTATGATGCATGGAGCGGTCTTCTTATTTTTAAAAACCATAATCCCCTTCAATTTAATCTTAATGAATTATCAGATTACCTTAAAACATCTTCAAAGTGGTTTAAAGAGGCTGAAGCGGTTTCTGGATTTAATTATCCCCTTATCATATGGAACTGCCTCCCGAGGGCTGGCGCCTCCCAGGTACACGGACACATGCAGCTCCTCCTTGGACAGAGGCCATATGCACGGATAGGGCTCCTTGACAGGGTAGCAGGGATTTACCGTGCAAAATATGGTTCCTCCTACCATGAAGACGTCTTCAGGGTCCATGAGGCCCTTGGCCTTGGCATTGAATACTGTGATAAAGGGGTCTATGCAAGCATCACACCCGTCAAGGAGAGGGAGATTAACCTGATTTTCAGGTCAGACTATTCTGATGACCTGACCCTCCAGAGGCTTCTATTTAAAATCTTAAGGTATCTGATAGACGTGAAGGATGTCTGCAGTTTCAATTTGATGCTCCACCCGGTAAACGGTGCCATGGAAATTCCGGGCATCATCAGAATCGTTGACAGGGGTCCGATCTCATCCATGTCCTCGGATATTGGGGGTATGGAGCTTTTTGGAAGTTCCGTTATAGGTGAAGACCCCTACAGGTTGATGGATGAGCTCAGGTGTGTCTTGGATGCCTGAATACCTCTTTGATTCACTCCACGACATGGAATATCTAAAGGAACCTGAAGCTGCCATAATAACAGATGTTGATGGTACGATAAGTGAGATAGCACCCACACCGGAATCCGCCAGTGTAGATGATGAGATGAGGAAGGTTCTAGTGGAACTTTCCAGAAGGCACAGGGTCCTTGCATTTATAAGTGGAAGGTCCGTGGCCGATGCCCTCAGGATGGTGGGGGTCCCCGATGCCATCTACGTTGGAAACCATGGACTTGAGTACATCATGGATGGTGAATACCACAGTTTCGGTGAAGCTGAAAGGTACACCCCTATAATAAAAAGGTGCTTGATGGAGCTCAGGGATGAGATCCCTGAAAAGGGTGTGATATTTGAAGATAAGGGGATATGTTCCGCTGTACATTACAGGCAGTGCCGTGACCCTGAGGCGGCACGTGAAATGATACTTGAAACCCTTAAAAATATCCCTGAATCACGGAGGATACGCGTAGACGTCGGGAGAATGATTGTGGAGCTTAAACCCCCCATTGAATATAACAAGGGTGTTATTGTAAGGGAGATCATTGAAAGATACGGTGTGTCCTCTGCAGTGTACCTTGGGGATGATGTGACAGACGCCAATGCATTCAGGGAGCTCAGGAGGATGGAAGCCTCGGGTGAGGTCAGAGCAGCAACCATCATCGTATTATCAAAGGAGATACCCGATGATATAAAGAGCACCGCAGAGTTCTTTGTCTGCAGCGTTGATGAGGTGCTCAAATTTTTTAAATGGTTGCTGGAATGATGGACAAATTACAGGAATTCAAATATTTTTCCAAAAAAACCTTATTAAATAGAAGCCACATACACCTAATGATGACATCTGTGGTTATCATGGCCGGGGGTGAAGGTACAAGGATAAGGCCACTCACCTTCTCAAGGCCAAAGCCCCTGGTTCCCATCGTGAACAGGCCGATACTGGATTATATCTTCCACAGAATAACCTGTTCTGATTATGAAAAGGTTATAATGACCCTCGGGTATCTTAAAAACCAGATAGAATCCTATGCAGAATCCAGATATCCCGATGTCGATTTCCGGTTCCATGTAGAGAAAAAACCGCTTGGCACTGCTGGTGGTGTTAAGGCAGCTTCAGGACATATTGATGAAACATTCATAGTCCTCAGCGGTGACGTGCTCTTTGACCTTGACCTTAAGTCCCTTCTGAATTTTCATCGAAGCAGAGACGCCCTTGTCACCATAGCCCTCACACCCGTTGAAGACCCATCACACTATGGTATAGCAATACTTGACAGTGAAATGAAAATAAAGAGGTTCCATGAAAAACCCCGCCCCCATGAAGCCTTCAGTAAAATAGCAAATGCTGGAATCTATGTTATGGAACCTGAAATTCTTGATAAAATACCCTCAGGACCGGTTGATTTTTCAAAGGATGTCTTTCCAGAGTTAATAGAGGAGGATATGGGGGTCTACGGGTTCGTCTTCGATGGTTACTGGAATGATGTTGGTAAACCCGACACCTTCCTGAGGGCTAACCATGACGTTCTGAAGGGTTACCTGAAGCCCGACCCACCAGGTGAACTCATAAATGAAAGGCCCGGTCAGTTCGGGAATATATGGGTTGGTGAAGATGTCCGGATCGGCAGAAGGGTCCGTATCACCGGGCCCGCCGTCATCGGTGACGGTGCGGAGATAGGTGAGGGTGCATTCATAGGCCGAAACACCGTTCTTGGATCAGGCGTCAGCGTTGGTAGAGGAAGCATCATAAAGGGTTCGGTTATATTTGATGGTGGATCAATTGGAAGATCCTCTCACCTTATAAACTGCATCCTTGATGATGGCTCCGTAATCTCAGAGGAGTGCGTTATTGACAGGTGCGCCATGGTGGGCAGGGATGTTGAGATTGGGCCGGGCACGGTTATCAGATCCCGGCGAAGAATACGTGATAGGATCAGGATCATCCCGGGTTCACTCGTTGATTCCGATTACCTTATGAGGGGTGGTTAGGATGGCTGTCTATGTGCAGGATATAAGGGGAACTGTTAACAGGGATATAGACTGTGCATTCGCCCTTAACCTCGGGATGCTCATAGGAGACTATCTGAGGCCTGGAAGTGTTCTTATTGGGCGTGACGCCTACACACCCTCCCAGATGATAAAAAGGGCTATTGGAACCGGTCTGATGGCTGCAGGTATTGATGTAACTGACTTTGGGGTGGTTACAGTTCCCGTGATGCATCATAATCTCCAGGACCTTGACGCCAACCTCATGATAAATGTGTCCCGGTCACCGCTCAGGGCGGATGAGATAAATATAAAGATCCTCAGCAATCATGAAATACCCCTTGAACAGCGCCCCACAGGCCATGTGCCATGGAATAAGCTCGGGAAACTGAGATACTTGGACAACTACGCTGAATCCTATATTGAATCCGCCCTTGGTCTGATATCCTCTGCTGTGAAGGATACAGGCTTCATGGTCGTACTTGGCTTTGATGAAGGATCCCCCCCGGGAATTGAAGGTGAGATCCTTAATCTGCTCGAATGTCAGACTGTTAATGTAAGCTTCAGAGGATCTCTTTTCGGTGAAAGCTTCCCCCTTATCAATTCTTCCACCATATCAATGATTTCAGATATCGTGAAGGCCAGCGGTGCCGATATGGGGGTGGTGCTGGATAATGATCGGGACAGCGTATTTTTCATTGATGAAAGGGGGAATCCTATCAGGGACCAGACAGTTCTCTCCATTTTTGCAAAGCATTACCTAAAGGACCATGATGGGCCAATAGTATCCTCTGTGGTCTCATCAAGATCCCTTGAAGGAGTTAGCGGCGGGAGGCTCATCAGAACATCAGTGGACAGGGTGCTGAAGGAGGTTTATGAGAGGAGGGCTGTCTTTGGGGGGGATGAACCAGGAATGTACATCTTCCCTGAATTCCAGTACTGCTTTGATGGTACATTCGCCATTTTAAAGATGCTTGAGATAATGGCAGAGGAAAAAATGACCCTCAGTCAGCTTAAATCAGATATAGATGAGTACAGCCGGGTTGAATTCAGCGTGGACTGTCCCAATGAACTCAAGGATGCTGTGATCCAGAGACTGGTGAAATACTTCAGGGATAAGGAACCTGAGTTATGTGACGGTATAAGGGTTGAAGAGCCATCCTGCTTTATGCTTATAAGGGCCTCAAGATTTGAGCCCGCCTTAAGGATTTACATTGAATCAGAATCCTCTGAAAAAACCCAGAATAAGGCCCTGGATATCATGAAGCTTATAGAAACCCTTATGGGTGATATGAATGACTAAAGTACTGCAGGAACACCTTATGAAGTTTCTGGAAGATAAAAACCTTATAATAGTATCCAACAGAGGTCCTGTGGAATTTTCCAGGGATAATGGTAAGATTTTTATGAAAAGGGGTGCTGGAGGCCTTGTTTCAACAATACTTCCCCTTGTTGAAAGGTTTGAGGGCGTCTGGGTCTCCAGTGCAATGACACTTGAGGATGCGGAAGTTGCACTGGGTTACCCTGAAAACAGGGTGCCCGTGCCTCTGGATGATCCTAAATTCAATGTTTCATTCGTGGTTGTGGATCGTGAAGTATACGAGGATTACTACAGTGTCATAAGCAACCCCCTCCTATGGTTCCTTCAGCATTACATGTGGAATACCCCCTATGGTCCTGATATTGATGAAAGGATATATGATGCATGGGATAAGGGTTATGTGCATGTTAACAGGGAATTTGCATCCAGAGTTATTCAGGAGGTGGATAAAAACGATAAAGAACCCCTTATAATGCTGCAGGATTATCATCTATATCTCTGCCCTGGTTTCATAAAAAAGGAGATGCCTGAGGTATTTTTAAGTCACTTCATACATATCCCCTGGCCACAGCGGGACTACTTTAAAATTCTGCCTGAAGGGATGAGGGATGCCATAATGGAGGGTCTCCTCTCAAACAGGATTCTTGGTTTTCACATAGACAGGTACTGTAATAATTTCCTTGAATGCTGTGAAGATTCCGGTTATGATGTTGATTATGAGGAGCGATCCGTTATCAGGGATGGTGAGAGGACCTTTGTGAAGAGTTATCCAATATCCATTGATCCTGAAAGTATATACCGGACAGCAAATTCTCATCTGGCCATGGAAAAGGAGGATCTTGTTAAGAGGCTGAAGGGTGATATGTTCCTAATTTACCGTACAGACAGGGCGGATTTGAGTAAAAATATAATAAGGGGTTTCAAAGCCTATGAACTCTTTCTGAGGGAACATCCTGAATTTCATGGTAGGGTGAAGTTCCTGGCAACCGGTAAGCCAACAAGGCAGCAGATAAGGGAATACAGAGAATACATGGATAAAATCAGTGAACCCGTAGATG
>NZ_CP044013.1:0-257500 GCF_009914355.1 Methanothermobacter sp. THM-1 | reverse complement strand
CTCTCGGTGAAATGGGCGTAACCCAGTATGTTGCTGGTTCACCAATAGGTCCGGACAAAGAAAAATCAATAAAACTCCTGGGAGAAGTTATAGCAAGCTTCTAAACTCCCTGAATTTTTCTTTTTTTAATTATAATCTTTCTTTATAAACCTGCTAACTGATTTTTATACTAATCTCAAAGACCCGCGTCTTATTTATCCATATAAATTTCAGTATTAAAAGTTTATATAAATCAGAATCAGATCTATCAACAATAAGAACTATTTTCAAGAGATTAAAATGATGGGTAAACTCGTATTCAGAAACAGGAAAAGGGCCATTAAAAGGATGAAGAAGAGGAGCCCTGAAGAACTGGCAACAGCCTGGATGCAGAATGACCTGCTCTATTCTGGGCCTGGAAAGGCAATATTCATGATACTCCCAACCATCGGGTGCTCATGGGCCCTCTCCGAGAGTGGCGGCTGCACAATGTGCAGTTACATATCAGATTCACACCTTGAACCTGTAGGATCAGATAAAATCATTGAAATCTTCGAGAAACTCATCTCAAGGTACGATATACAGGAAAAGACCGCTGTGAAGATATTCACATCAGGAAGCTTCCTGAACCCCGCCGAATTCCCTGAAGATGCAAGAAACCACATACTGGACCACCTTAACACAGTTGATGGTGTTGAGGAGATAATATTCGAATCAAGGCCAGAGTATGTTAAAGAAGAGATACTCAGGGAATGCTGTGCCAGGGCCCCTGATAAAATCCTTGAGGTCAGTATGGGTCTTGAAACACTGGATGAGCGGACAAGACTCATTAAGATAAACAAGGGCTTCAGTAACAGGGACTTTGAAGATGCTGTTAAGATTATAAACAGATTAAAGGATGGATTCATGGTAAAATCAAAGGTTTACATCCTTGTAAAACCCATACTCACCTCAGAGAAGAATGCTATAAAAGAGGCCGTTGATACGGCAGTCTACGCTGAAAAGATTGGTGTTGACAGGGTTTCATTCTGTCCTGTGACCATACACCGGGGAACTTTGCTTGAGGATCTCTGGCGGAGGGGTGCCTACAGACCGCCATGGATATGGAGCCTTGTTGAAATAATAAACAGGACACGTGAATCAGTTTCAATACCATCAATAATGGATACATCGGGTTTTGGAACTTCAAGGGGGCCTTTCAACTGTAAAAAATGTAACAGAGACCTTAAAAAGCTTATAATACGGTCCAACCTTGAACAGGTCCCTGTTCCTGAATATGAATGTGAATGCAGGGCCAGGTGGAGTGCTGAAAGGGAATTTTCAGAGCTCACGGGTTCAGTTGAAATAAGGTACAGTGAAGACACCTGAAACCCTATAGATCATTCGAGGATTCATATGATAGGTATAAGTGCTGATTTTGACCCGGTCCATCTTGGACATGTCCGGCTGATAGAGAAGGGACGGGAAATAGCTGATGAAACAGGAGACGAAGTGGTTATATACCTTAACAAGGATTTCAGTGCAAACCACGCCCCATTCTTTGTCCCCTACCATGCCCGTAAGGAAATGGCCCTTGCTGCAGGCGCTGACAGGGTTGTGCCCATAGAAGGCCTTCATTACAGGCTCACACTGGCCTACACCGTCCCCATACGGATAGCCATGATGATAGAGGATGGAGTGGTTGACTATGTTGATGCTGCCAACGTATCCCCTGACCTGATAATCCGGAAGGCCAGGGATTTCGCATCAAGGGGCATATTCAGCGGCATACCCCGTGAACTGCCAAACAGGAACGTTATAAGATGGTTTGCGGTTAATGAATTCCTTTACGGTAAATACGGCAGAAAGATGAGATTCCATATAATCCCCGAGCTCACGGTTAATGGTTCAAAGATTTCAGGGAGAGAGATAAGGCAGCGCATAATTGAAAATGATATGGAAATACCTGAAGATGTGCAGAAACTCCTACCAGAGACCACGGTGAAGATCCTTGAAAGGGAAATAGATAGGGGAACCGTACCAGGCAGGAGGGACCTTGAAGCCATAACCGGCAGGATGAACAACCTCTCCCAGGCGGATCTCATGAAAATCGCCTACCTGAATGCTGATGCCGTTAACTCCATCATAAAAAACAGGAGATACTACCGGGAGAATCAGATATGGGCTGCCTTCAGGAGGGCAGGTTACGGTCCGGTCCTGACCAGACTTGCCATGAGTTCCCTTGAGATGAACGTTGAAAGGTCTGAGGTGAAGGACCTCATTGACCATTATACAGTAAAGGGGTGGATCCCTCCCGAGCAGAGCACTGAAAGTGTGATGAAAAGGGCATGGTTTGTTTCAGAGAAGGTAAGGGAAGGTATGGATTCCCGTGAAGCCAACAGGATATTTATGGAGAAGCGCCCTGATGTTACCCCCATCAGGTCCTTTGAGGCTGGCTTAAATCTCAGAAAACATGAGGTTAAAGTCCTGAGGGATGGTATGGATGCGGGGATCTACGTGGACCGGCAGGGTGTTCTATCATGTCAGATAAGGGATGGTGTTAAGATAAGGAGCCCCCTTCACCTCAGGGCTCAGCTTGCAACCTACCTGAGATTCATAATCGACTCACATATAATACCATTCCATGGGAAGGTTTTAAGGAAGAAGGAAGGTTTCAGGATTCTTATAGATATCGGTTAAACTCAAGTATTCCCTTTTTTCAGCAGCTCCCGGCCTGATTTGTCAATTATCATCATTTATTCCTTTTTTCAACAACAGGACATTTCCAGTCCCTGCAGAAAGTCATAACCATCTTACCGGAATCTGTGATGATATAAATCCGCCAGCACTCATCGTCATACACCTTAAACCTGACATCAACCACCTTTCTGCCAACGAGCTCCATAAGATTTTCAGCACATTCCCTCTCAAAGCTGGATGTCATCTAGTCACCATAGGGTTATATGTGTCTCCTTATTTATATCAGTGTCTATAATTACATGACCAGCCCATGGCGGCCCCCAAGGAACTGATAAATGGATAATCACCCGCCTACTCCTTCATCTCAGCAGATGCCATTAGATTCCTAATCACCTTACTGCTTCAAGTATGTCCCTGTAATCTTCACTTTCATGGGGTAATTCCATACTTGAGATTCTCTTAAAGACCTTCATGATACAGCCGGTCATGACAGGGTCCATCACGGTTGATAGCATTTTTTCAATTTCATGAATTTCCTCGTAACGTCTTTCTGCGTGTCCTGCTGAACTCTTAATCCTTGAAATGGATGATTTCCTGAAATCATCCCCTTCAGTATATTCAAGGACCTCCAGAACGTCCTCTTCCAGACCCATCCGGTATGCTGCAAGGAGTGTCTCCCATAGGAGTGCTGAAACACCCTTGGTGTAGCTGCTACGGAGCATTTTAAGGGCCGATGCATCCCCCACCCTGGAACCCCTCAACTCAATATTGAGGCCGTAGTCGTTGAGTGCCATGAAATCCCCTGCATGTTCACCGGAGGCTATTATCCTCACATCCGCCCCTTTTCTCCTTACACTGCCCATTATGGCTGCATCCACAACCCTCCCATTTTCTATGTATGAAAGGGCCCTTTTAACTGTCAGGGGTGCGATATTATTTACATCAACATATGTTCCCCTCACATGGGCTCCTGCCATCCTTGCAGCATCAACTGCAGAGGCCGGTGTTACAGCGGATATTATTATATCTGCAGAATAGACCTCCTCTGGTTCTGAGTCAGTTACACCAAGTTCCCGTGCTCTCCTCATGGTCCCCGGGCTTCTGCCCTCCAGGGATGTGAATACCTCGGCCCCCTCCTGGATCAGACGAGCAGCCAGTGTGTGGGCGACCTCACCGAAGCCTATGAATCCAACCCTCAAAGATATCACCTCTTCCTATGATCCTATTGAATCATCATTAATTAAATACATCACCGGATGATGAGCTGGTAGAGCATGTAGACCCCTGCAGTTATTATCAGGGCACCTGAGAACTTCCTGATGTATTCAGTCCCTGCCATGACCCTTCTTATGGTGATATCTGCTGCCAGGTAGACCATGAATAGGGCTGACCAGAATCCTGCTGTGTAAAGGCCCATGTTAACTGCGCTGAAGATTACAGCTTCTCCTGCAGCAGAGTATGCCATGAGACCAAGGAGGTAGGGACTGTAACATGGCGTCCATGCAAGGGAAGTTAACAGTCCCTTCAGGAATGGATTTTCTGTTAAAGGGACTCTGAAGGACACTCCTGGAGTCCATTCAGTTAAAAGTAAGTAACCCATCAGAATCAGAAGAGAGGAGCTTACAATCCTTGCATAGAGGAGATAGTGGGTGACTGCTGCTGTGAATATGGCTGTGAGTGTGATTATGAAGATAAATATGGTCATGAAACCAGCGAAGAAGATTATCGTGTCCTTCCCCCCGCCCCTTACCGCCTCTGAAATAAGGACCGGTACGAGGGGTATTATGCATGGTGACAGGACCGAAAGGACGCCTGCCATGAATGAAAGGATGTATGTCTGCATTTGGACTCCTCAGAGGAAGGACATGAGCTCCTGGGGGCTCATATAGCCCTCAGATCTCCTTATCTGGTTTCCAGATGAGTCGAGTATTATTATGGTTGGAACACCGTATATCCTGTACTCTGATGATAATTCAGGGTTTGAGTCTACATCGATTCTGACACCGATATAGTTCTCTGAAATCCTTTTCATTACCTCATCATTCTGAAGGGTGTCCTCCTCCATCTGCCGGCACGCAGGACACCACGAAGCGGAGAATATAACCAGAACATCCTTACCGGTCACTGATGCCTTCTCAAGGGCCTTATCAAGGCTTGTGTGCCATTCAAATCCATCTTCCTTCACTGCAGGGTCAGGGCTGCTGTGGGGCTGTGAAAAGTAAATTATAAGCACAGCAAGGACTCCCATCAGAAGACCTGCCATGACCCATTTTTTTAACTCATCCATAAATGACTCCTAAATTTTTACTGCGACATTATCTCCCCTTTCAACTCCCATGTCCCTTGCAATTGCATGGCACTTGGCATTGAGGAGGCAGAATGTTTTCCTTGAGACCTCAGGCATCTCAGTGAGGCCCTCGTAGTTGCCCATGCCCTTTGCAATTACAAGTTCTGCTTCCTCAAGGGTTTTCCTGAATTCATCTGAGATTTCACTGTAGACAACACCGACCGAGTCCGTGCCTGTTGTAATGATGTCAGCCAACTCATCTATACCCGCCTCAAGGGCATCCTCCATGCATGCATCATTGAGTATGGGTCTGCCCTTAACAGCAACCTTCACGCTGACATCATAGTCGAGTAGTTTTTCGATGAGAACCCTGTCAAAGAGTATCTCACCGGTATTGTCCACCAGGTAGAGGACCTCACCGGCATCATCCAGCATCTCCTCAAGGAGGGGGACATGGTTTATCCTGAGGGGTGATCTGAAGGATTCCTCTATACCTGTATGGTGGTCGAAGTCCATGCCGAGGGCTCCGAAGTCTATTATGTTTCCTGTTATAGCAACCCTGACGTGGCTTTCAAGGTCCCGGTGTTTCCTGAGGTACTTCTCTGCCACGGGAATGAATTTCCCTGCAATATCAGTGGATCTCCTCTTGAGGGGGAGGTAAGGATCCTTTATACCCGTCATTTCCTTTATTAATCTGTGGACTGCGGTTCCAATTTCATTTGAGACCATCCCATCAGTGAACCTTTCATTTAAGAGTTCAAGGATCTTCTCCATGACCCTGAGTTTGAGTTCTTCATCATCGGTTGCAAGGTCCAGGGCCTCCCTTGCCTGCCTCATGAAGCATGGTGCGCATTCATAGTAGACCTTCATCCTGATAACCCCCGGTTCATCCACCGTATATTACCCTTATAACCTCAATGATGTCTCCATCACTGATTTCATCTTCCTCGATTATCAGTTCACCGTTCTTCCTGATAACAACAGTTTCGATGGGAATTTCAAGTTCATCCAGAACATCCTTAACTGTTTTGTTCTCTTCTGATTCCATTATCCTCTTTTCATCATCGATTATGACCGTGAATTTCATGCTTACACCACCTTTTTGCTCATATCAGGGTGCCTTCAGTCCTCACCCTTCAGTTCTGAGAGGAAAGTGCATGCCTTGCACAGGTCTCCTGCTGAGGGTTCACCGCATTCCATACAGGTCCCTGATTTCTGTGTGGATGAGAACTCTGCCCTGATGACGTCCCTTATCCTATCAAATCCCCTGAGGGTGGAGTACATTATTGTTGGTCTCTTGACGGATATCTGTTTCAGGAAGTCCCCAATCTCCCTTCTGAAGGATCCTGATGCATAGGGACATCCTGCCAGGTGAGCTTCAAGTCCCCTGGCAAGGACATAGAGGCCCACCTCCCTTTCCGGGATCTCCCTGAGGGGTTTTATCTTCGGTATAAATTTTCCGCCGGCGGATGACGTTATGGGACCTATCCTTGTGAGGTTCTCGATGTTTCCTTCAAGGTAGTTCATGACTATGGCCTGGGTTTCATCGTCCAGGTTATGGCCTGTGGCTATCTTTGTTGCCCCTATCTTTTTAGCCTCCCTGTTGAGTATCCACCTCCTGAAGACACCGCAGTAGGTGCAGGCCCCCCTTGAGGGGTTCTGCATGATCTCATCAAGGGTTATGCCGAGGTATTCCCTGAAGCTCACAGTCCTGTGGGGTATCTCCCTCTCAGTGCAGAACCTTTCAGCTATCCTCACACCGTCCTCACGGTAGCCTCCTATGCCCTCGTCTATGGTTACCGCTTCCAGTTCTATCATGTTTCTCTGCCGGAGCTCGTCAAGTATATCCGTGACCATGATACTGTCTTTTCCTCCGGACAATCCCACAAGTACCCTGTCACCGCGTTCTATGAGTCCCTGTCTCCTTATATCCCTCATAACCTTCTTTCTGGTGGTCTCTATGAAGCACTGGCTGCAGAGTACCTGTCCTGAATATTTCCTATTTATTATAACCTTTTCAGAGCCACATCTCGTGCACTGCATCAGTTAAACTCTCCCTGTAAAACCTTTATCCAAACCACATCCCGTAAATGCAACGGTTGAACTCTCCCTGTGAAAGCCTTATCCAAACCACATCCCGTACAATACATCAGTGAACTCTCCCTGTGAAAATGAGTGCATTTACATGGGAAAGAGTTTTCTGAAGAGTTCAAAGTCCTGTACGTAACCTTTACCTGTCTTCAGGGCGATTTCAGCCTTCTGTAGTTCTGCCCCAAGGTATGCTGCATGTTCCATTCTGCTTACAAGATTTCTATTGATGATTTCCTCATATATTTTTTTAGCACTGTCTGATGTGATGGTCACCACAGGCTCCATTTTATCGTATAGAACCGCCCTTATCATCCCATCCTCCACCGTAATCTTGAAGCTGCCCTTCCTGTCCCTTACGAATTTCATACCCCCCTCGGCCATGATTACAGGTACATTGATGTCCTCCTTTATCCCCCGAACCGGTCTTTTGTCCTTGAAGAGTACAAGGTTTATTCCAAGGTCCTTGGGCACGGATCCCCTGTTCTCTGCAAGGAACATCATCTTGGATGCCACAGAGAGTTCATAGACGCTTCCCCTTGTCTTGCCGCTCTCTTCGGGTGTGAAAAGTACGCTGACACCAAGTTCCATTCCAATACTTGCAAGGAGTGCGTTGACACCTGTTGAGTCTGTATCAAGGAGTTCTGTGACGTTCCCGATTCCAAAGAATACAGGTTCAGGGTTTCTTTCAGCATAATTCCTGCAGGCGATGATGGATTCCACTATGCTTCTGCTGTTAACCGGGTCAAGGACAGGGTCTGCAATAACATCCAGTCCATGGCATTTTCTCCGGAGCTCCTCAAGGGATCCAACCCTCTCCTCAGGTGTCTCAGGGACCCACCCCTCACTGTAATCTGTTGGGAGGATCACCGCCGGCACACTGTTCTTTTTAAGGACACCCATGACCTCCCTGTAGTTTCCATGGTCAAGGCTGAGGATCATGTCAGCACCGCATTCTGCCGCGACTTCAATTTCAGAGGGGTTGAGGCTGTCAATGCTGACCGGTGTGTTGCCTGCAGCCGAACGTGCAGTTTCAATTATCTCCGGGATCATGTCTGAATTGTCCTCTCCTGCTATCATTCCAAGGTCGATCATGTCTGCGCCGCTTCTTATGAAATACTCTATCCTTGCCTTCAGTTTTTCCTCAGACAGGAAGGGTGCGTTTGCAACCTCTGCAAGGACCCTCATTGGAAAGTCCCTTCCAACAGGCAGTCCGCCGACAAGTATGTTTTCATCCCTTTCAAGGAGCCTCTTCCTCCTTTCAACATCCTTTTCAAAGTCTTCTATGAACTTCAGGGCTCTTTTTCTCTGCTCCTCCTCTATTAATTTATCTGCAGGTTTCTTTGTTGATAGTTTAAGTTTTTCAAGGAGGTCCAGGACTATGGGGAGGTCAGCTGCATCTGTAGGGCCCTTATAGGCAGGTATCCCTGTTTCGTCCTTTATTATTCCGGCATCCTTCGGTATGAGTCCTGGTATGATTATGATGTCTGGTTCATCTGATGCCGAAAAGTTCATCTTACTGATCTCAGATATTATCCTTCGTGGTGTTAAAAAGGCCGCGATCGGGATTTCAACGACGTGAACATGAACCTCATGGTCTGAAACAGATGATGCCTGCCTCACGGTGCTTTCTGCGAGTTTTCCTGTGATTATAAGGACCTTCATTTCATTACCCCTATTAATTTTAATGGACCAACATGTATATATATTAAAAATTTATAATGATTAACAATGAGAAATGGAGGTAAACTATGATCGAAATTCGCTTTCATGGACGCGGTGGGCAGGGCGCTGTTACAGCGGCAGAGATTCTAGCCAAAGCTGCCTTCGAAGATGGTAAATATTCACAGGCATTCCCCTTCTTCGGTGTTGAACGTAGAGGCGCTCCCGTTATGGCATTCACAAGAATTGATGATAAGCCAATAAGAAGGCGTTATCAAGTTTATAATCCTGATTATGTACTTGTACTTGACGAAGGACTTCTTAATGTTGTTGATGTATTCTCAGGTATAAAGGATGGGGGTGTGGTCTTACTGAACACCGCAGGGACTTTCAGTTCAGAGAAGGCCGAGGTGTACACAATCGATGCCACAGGAATAGCCCTTGAGAAACTTGGAAGACCCATCGTAAACACGGTGATGCTTGGTGCCTTTGCAGGGGCAACAGGTATCGTTGGTATTGACTCCCTTATAAAGATCATAAAGGAAACCTTCCCCGGCGCCATAGGGGAAAAGAACTCAGAGGCTGCTGAGGTCGCCTATGAAAAAATGAAGGGTTCAAGGTGAAGATGATGGAATCACTTGGAGCAACTGTCAGGGAACCAGGAAGCACACGTAAAAATAAGACGGGCAGCTGGAGGACATTTAAACCTGTTCTCGATAAGGATAAATGTATAGACTGTGATAACTGCATCCTTTTCTGCCCCGAAGGCTGCATAAATAAGGAACATGACATTGACTATGATTACTGTAAGGGCTGCGGGATATGTGCAGAGGAATGCCCCGTTAAAGCAATCAAAATGGAGAGAGAAAAGTAGGAGAGACTTTAAATGGTTCTTAAAGTTATATCCGCAAATCAGGCCGTTGCAGAGGCTGTTAAACTTGCAAAGCCAGAAGTCATCCCGGTCTACCCCATAACCCCCCAGACATCCATATCAGAGTACCTTGCAAAGTTTGTAGCCGACGGCGAACTCAGAGCAGAATACATAAGGGTTGAATCAGAGCACAGCGCCATGAGCGCATGTGTGGGTGCTTCAGGCGCCGGTGCCCGTGTATTTACAGCCACATCATCCCAGGGGCTGGCACTCATGCATGAGATAATCTATGCGGCAGCAGGGCTCAGGAACCCTATTGTAATGGCAAATGCAAACCGTGCCCTCTCAGCCCCGCTTAGCATATGGAACGACCAGCAGGACTCAATAGCTGAAAGGGACTCTGGATGGATGCAGATATACGTGGAGAACGGGCAGGAAGCCCTTGACTCAGTACTCCTATCCTACAGGGTCTCGGAGGACAGCGACGTGCTCCTGCCAAGCATGGTCTGCTTGGATGGATTCATACTGACCCATACAGTTGAACCCGTAGATATACCCTCCGAGGATGATGTCGCGTCATTCCTGCCCGAATTCCAGCCACAGGCTGTCCTTGACCCTGAAACACCCATGTCACTGGGGACCTTCACGGACCCTGAATATTACATGGAGGCACGATACGAGATTGAAATGGCCATGGAGAATTCCAGAAAGGTCATTGAAAGGGCTAACAGGGAGTTCATGGAAATATTTGGCAGGGAATACGGTTTTGTTGAGGAATACAGGTGTGAAGATGCAAGCATAGTGCTTGTGGCTATGGGATCAGTCTGCAGCACCATAAGGGAGGTTGTTGATGACCTCAGGGACAGGGGAGTTAATGCCGGACTCCTCAAGGTGAGGATACATAGACCATTCCCTGTCAAGGAGATTGAGAAGGCTGTTAGGAATGCTGATAAAATCGCGGTGCTTGATAAAAACATAACCTTCAGTGTTGGAGGAGCCCTCTACACAGAGATCAGGGCAGCCCTTCCTGATAAAGAAGTTTATGGCTTCATAGTGGGTCTCGGTGGACGGGACATCACACCGGCACATATTGAGGAGATTGTTGAAAAAACAGAGAATCCTGAAAGGAATGTTACATGGATTGGCCTCAAGGAGGAATCACGATGAAAATACCTGAAGAAGAATTTCTGGCCCCCGGACACCGCGGATGCGCTGGTTGCGGTGCAACAGTTGGAGTCAGACTTGCGCTAAAGGTTCTGGGTAAGAACACGGTCGCGGTTTCAGCCACAGGATGCCTGGAGGTTATAACAACCCCCTATCCTGAAACTGCATGGGAAATACCCTGGATACATGTGGCATTTGAAAACGCTGCTGCGGTGGCATCAGGGGTTGAGAGAGCCCTAAGGGCAAAGGGAAAGGACGATGTTAATGTTGTGGCCTTTGCAGGTGATGGTGGAACAGCAGACATCGGACTGCAGGCACTCTCAGGTGCAATGGAGAGGGGCCATAACATAATCTACATCTGCTATGATAACGAGGCCTATATGAACACGGGTATACAGAGGAGCGGTTCAACACCCTACGGTGCCTCAACAACAACATCACCCCATGGAAAGGAAAGCTTCGGTGAGGACAAGCCAAAGAAAAACATGCCCCTTATAATGGCGGCCCACGGGGTGCCCTACGTTGCAACAGCATCCATATCCTACCCTGAGGACTTCATGGAGAAGGTTAAAAAGGCAGCTGAAACAGATGGTCCCGCATACATACACCTCCATCAGCCATGCACAACAGGGTGGGGCTTTGATCCGTCAAAGACCATCGAGCTTGGAAGGCTTGCAGTTGAGACAGGATCCTGGATACTGTATGAGATAGATGATGGGGAGTTCAGGGTCACCTACAGGCCCGTCCAGAGAAAACCAGTTGAGGAATACCTGGACGCCCAGAAGAGGTTCAGGCACCTTACAGAGGAAGAGAAGGCGAAGATCCAGGAGTATGTTGACAGGGTCTGTGCGGATCTCAGGATATGAGGGGGATGTGGTTTGCAGAAAATCGTTATTCAGCCAGAACTCTGTGATGGCTGCAGGGACTGTGAGGAGGCCTGTGAAAAACTTTATGGCGCCTCAAGGATAATGATCCGGGAGGTTGAAGGAGTATACTATCCAATAATATGCCAGCAGTGCGAAGACGCCCCCTGCAGAACAATATGTCCCACCGAGGCCATTGATGATGACGTTAACCCTGAAAGGTGCATCGGATGCGGGCTCTGCATGCTGGTATGCCCCTTCGGTGCCGTGGTTATGGAGGGCCGCAAGGCCCAGAAATGCAACCAGTGCCCTGACCTTGATACACCTGCATGTGTAAAGGCATGTTCAAAGAGGGCCCTCAGCAAGATAGACACTGAGAAACTCAAACTTGAAAAACAGAACAGGTTCATATCAAAAATGTCAGGTGTAAGTAAGGGTCAGAGGAGATCCGACGTCCTGGACATCCTCACAGCCAAGAGGAAGGCCCGGCAGAAACTTGAATAGGAGGATAAACAATGAAAGAACTGGTTTCAAGCCCGGAACTCTGTGACGAGTGCATGCGCTGTGAAAGGATCTGCCCCAGAAACGCCATAAGGGTCATAGATGGTGTTCCTGTTTTCTGCATGCACTGTGCCCCTGAGAGAGCCCCCTGCCTTAACATATGCCCTGAGGATGCCATAACTGAAATCGATGGGGCCATAGTCATCCTCCAGGAGAAGTGTATTGGTTGCGGACTCTGCCGGGACGCATGCCCCATAGGCGCAATAACCATCAACGAGAGGGGCTGTGCAGTGAAATGCGACCTCTGCGTGGACAGGGAGAAACCCCTCTGCGTTGCTGTATGCCCGAAGAACGCCCTCAGTGAAAGTTCGGAGGACATGATGGCAGCGAAGAGGGAGAAGATAGCGGAGGAGCTCAGCCGCCTCAAAAAGATAATGAAATACTAAACTTTTTTTTAGATTTATATGGTGATTCCATGATAGGTCAGGAAAGAATCCAGGAGACAGTGTGCCGTTTATTTAAGGAGGCCGTTACCAGTATACCAGAAGACGTTACCCTTGCACTTAAAAAGGCCTATCTCAGGGAGGAAGATGAGCTGGCCCTCCTTAACCTGAAGGCAATCCTTGATAACATCGAAATGGCCCGAAAGGAGGAGGTTCCTGTGTGTCAGGACACGGGACTCCCCATAGTATTTGTAAGGCTCGGTGACGTGAAGGTTGAAAACCTCTATGAAGCCGTGGCTGAGGGTGTTAGAATGGCCACCATGGAGGTGCCCCTCCGACCGAACGTTGTGGATCCCCTTAGCAGGGAGAATACAGGGACAAACACCGGCCACCTCATACCCCAGATTGATGTGGAACTCGCTGACACCGACAGCCTCGAGATAACGGTGCTGCCCAAGGGCTTTGGTTCTGAAAACAACAACGCCCTCATGATGGGTCTTCCTGGAGATGGAATTGATGGTGTTAAGGACTTTGTGGTCAGGACCGTGCTTGCTGCCGGTGGAAAGCCCTGCCCCCCGTGATTGTTGGCGTTGGTATCGGGGGATCATCAGACCTTGCAATGAAACTCGCCAAGAAGGCCCTTCTTGGACGCGTGGGTGAAAGAAACCCTGATGAAACCCTCGCAGCCCTTGAAGAGGATATACTGAGATCAATAAATGACTCAGGGATAGGACCCATGGGTATGGGTGGGAGGACAACCGCCCTGGATGTTAAAATAAAAACAGCCCATACGCACACTGCGGGTCTCCCTGTGGGTGTCTGCATACAGTGCTGGGCGGCAAGAAGGTCAACCACAATCCTCAAGGATGAATAATCAGTATGCGAGTGCTGATTCAGTTCTTAATTTTTCCAATCCACCAAGTTAAATCATTATTTTTTAAGTGAATAACAGAATCTGATGTGTGGGTTTAGAAATATATTATTTTAAGTGAATAACAGGATTTATCTGATTTAGAAGGCTAAATCATTATCTGGTACTGAAAAAAAGCCATCAGTGAAGAGCAGAAAGCACCTTAACTGAATAAAAAACATATGAGGAAAAATAAAAGGTGTGAGTGTCAGGTTTATGGTTTTTCACAGGTTATCATGAAGATTGTCCTGTTGGCTATGCTGACTGCCCTGTCCCCGACCCTCTCAAGGAATCTTGCTATGAATAGGAGGTTAACCAGGTAGGATATTGCCTCCTTATCCCTGAACATGCTTGCTGTTACATGTTCAAGGGTCTGGTCGAAGAGATCATCAACCTTGTCATCGTCGTGTCTGAGTTCCCTTGCCATGTCCATGTTCTGGTCAAGGAAGGCGTAGATACCCTTTGAGAGCATCATCTGGACAAAGTCAGACATGTGCTTCAGGTCCTCAAGGGGTTTTTTCGGTATCTCCTCATCCTTCAGCTTCTCAGCGGCCTCTGCTATGTTGGCTGCCAGATAACCTATCCTTTTAAGATGGCTTCCAACCTTGATACATGCCTCTATGAATCTCAGGTCACCTGCAACTGGCTGTTCAGCTGCAATAAGGCTTATTGATTTTCTTTCAAGGTCGAATACCATTTCATCGATGAGCTTGCTGTTTCTGATGACCTTTTCCTTCTTTTCATCATCATACTCCATGAGGAGGTCAACAGCGAGTTTATGAGTCTTCAGAGTTTTCTGTGAAACCTCCTCCATGTCCTTTCTGAGATCCTTAAGT
This sequence comes from Methanothermobacter sp. THM-1, assembly GCF_009914355.1. Classification (NCBI taxonomy): domain Archaea; kingdom Methanobacteriati; phylum Methanobacteriota; class Methanobacteria; order Methanobacteriales; family Methanobacteriaceae; genus Methanothermobacter; species Methanothermobacter sp. THM-1. The sequence goes on along the minus strand of NZ_CP044013.1, from coordinate 243,217 downwards.
CTTTTGCGGAACAATATCCGCGGGTATTTCTTTTCCATTAAAAACCCTCCTATGATTTATAATCGTTGATAAGTCTTTCAATGGCCTCGTCACCTGGGACCTGTATCCTGTACTTTTTAAGGAGTTCCTCCCTGGAGGATACATCAGGAAACATCTCATTGAGTATAATTTCTGCCTCAATGGGTATTGAAAGTTTTGATTCATCGTTCAGTTCAATGAGTGTCCTGAAAAGATCCTCATCGGCTTCATACACCTCAATGAGTGAATCCTGGTTTATTTCAATTTTTTCCATGGCAGTATGGCCATTGTTCTCCTCAAGGGTGTTGAGGTCAAGGTGCCATGCCCACACTATCCTTTCATTCTCAAGGAATACTATGGACTCGGTGTCACCGTTAAGTACCCTTATATATGCAAATTCAGGGAGTGATGACCTTTTAAGGACGCTGTAATCCATCTTCTTTGGGTTGTCAAAGGGTAACCACATTTAATCCTCCCAATACTTGCAGTAGAACACCATTAGACCTACTTCATGAGCACACTGTAGAAGACCTTATGATGTATCACCCGTTTACCCACTATCATGTATGCTATCCTGTCATCCATACCCAGTACATGGTGGCCCATACTGAGAAGGTTCCTTGCAACAAGAAGGAGGTTGCCTGATGATTCGATGAAATCCTTCTGGGATTCATAGAGCTGATTATAGAACTCCTGAAGCTGAAGGTAATTCTTTGTGGAACGTTTAAGGAGCTGGATGTCCCTGTTCATAAGGGCACCCAGACCATCCTTTATCATCTCCTGTACCGTCTGGGACATGAACTCGATGTGGGGGGGTATTACAGAATCCTGGCTGTCAATGGCATACCTTGCAATATACGCTGACAGTATGTTTATCCTTTCAAGTTCTATGGCTGTTCTAAGTATGCTTGACGCCAACCTGAAGTCCTTTGCAACCGGCTGGTGCAGTCCGAGTATTTTAAGGCATTCATCCTCTATCCTGTAGCTCCTCTCATTAACACCGGATGTTGTCTCTATTAGTTTCCTTGCAGCCTTCACATCCTTTTTAATATAAACTGATACGGATCTCCCCACCCTGTCTGAGGTTTCCGCACCATACACCACAGCCTCATTAGCCACCTTTAAAAGCTTGTTCTCAAGGATAACACCCATCAATTAGTTCACCATTAAAATTTTTAGCCGAATCTGCCGGTTATATAATCCTCAGTCCTTTTATCCTTGGGCTCTATGAATATCTTCTCTGTAAGGCCGCTTTCAACGATTTCACCGTGCAGGAAGAAGGCCGTGTACTTTGAAACCCTCGTTGCCTGCTGCATGTTGTGGGTTACGATGATTATGGTGTAGTCCCTTTTCAGTTTATGTATAAGGTCCTCTATCTTGGTGGTTGATATCGGATCAAGGGCTGAGCATGGTTCGTCCATCAGTATAACCTCAGGTTCAATGGCTATGGTCCTTGCAATGCAGAGCCTCTGCTGCTGACCCCCTGAGAGTCCGAGGGCTGATTTATCAAGTTTGTCCTTGACCTCATCCCAGAGGGCGGCTGCCCTGAGGCTCTCCTCCACCCTTTCCTCTATGAAGTCCCGGTCGGTGTAACCGTGGACCCTGAGACCGTATGCAACGTTCTCAAATATGGACTTGGGGAAGGGGTTGGGTTTCTGGAATACCATCCCCACCTTCTTACGTAGCTCAACAACGTCCATGTCAGGGTCGTAGATGTCCTTTCCATCAAGGTAAACCTTTCCCTCATGTCTGAAACCGGGGATTACATCATTCATCCTGTTAAGGGTCCTTACGAAGGTGGATTTGCCGCACCCTGATGGTCCTATAAGGGCTGTGACCGTGTTAGTTGGAATCTTCAGATTTATGTCCTTCAGTATATGGGCCTCGTCAAAGTAAACATTGAGGTCTTCAACTTCGATTCTGTACATTTTATCACCTCTATCTTCCCATCATCTTCTGCCTGTACCTGTCAACGAGGGTATTGGTCAGGACCGTGATTGCAAGGACGATTATCACCAGGACCGCCGCGGTTCCATAGGCATTCTGAAGTGAAAGTCCCTCCGTGGCAAGGATGTACAGGTGAAGCGGCAGGGGCCTTCCAGGGTCGAATATCGAGACAGGCATTGCAAGGGCTGATCCCACAACGAACATCACCGCCGCTGCCTCTGATATTGCCCTCGCCATCCCCAGGATGACACCCGTTGTTATACCTGGCAGGGCTGCCGGTACAACGACACGGTAAATTGTCTCCCATTTTGTTGCCCCCAGTGCAAGGCTCCCCTCCCTGTATGACTGGGGAACTGTCTCAACCGATACCTGTGCAACCTGGAATATTGTGGGGAGGGCCATGAGGGCCAGTACAAGGCCCCCTGAGAGGATGGTCCATCCAAGACCCAGGAAAACCACGAAGAATGATAGGCCGAAGAGCCCGAAGACTATGGATGGGATGGATGCCAGTGTCTCCGCGCCGAACTTTATGAGTTTCACTATCCGTTCTTCTGTGGCGTATTCTGTCATGTATATTGCCGCACCCACTCCCATTGGTGTTGCGATTATACCTGCAATGAGGGTTACGTAGATGCTCGATACTATCATGGGGGCGATTCCGCCGGCCCTTCCAGAGTCAACCGGTTCTGATAGGATGAACTCTGGGGTCAGTGCCGGGAACCCCTTTAAAATTATGTAACCGATTATAACGAGGAGTATGAGTACCGTTACAAGCCCTGAAGCCCAGAATACTGCGTTCATGATTTTCTGGCTCGTCTTTGGTGATATTATCTTGAATGACATGGTTATCCTCCTAGAGGTATCCTCCACCCACCACTATCTTCTTCTTGTAGTGGAAGTAGTTTGCAATGACAAGAAGGACCATTATCATCACAAAGAGGATTATGGCTGTCCCGAAGAGGGCGCTGTAGTGCAGTCCTGTTGCGTATCCCATTTCAAGGGCTATGTTTGATGTCAGGGCCCTTACAGGGTCTAATATGGATGATGGGATCTGGGTAACGTTTCCTGCGACCATTATAACGGCGAGGGTCTCCCCGATTGCCCGGCCCATCCCGAGGATTATGGATGTGATTATGCCTGGTATGGCTGCCGGGAATATGACTCGCCTTATGGTCTGCCACTGGGTTGCTCCCAGGGCTAGGGATGCCTCCTTGTATTCAAGGGGCACCGATCTTATGGCGTCCTCGGATACGCTTATTATCGTTGGCATTATCATGACTGTGAGTATCAGTGATGCTGTGAGCATCCCGAAGCCTGTGCCGCCAATGTTTTCCCTCACAAAGGGGACCAGTATTATCAGGCCAAAGAAGCCGTAGACAACTGAGGGTATTGCGGCAAGGGTCTCTATAACAGGTTTCAGGATTTTGCGCATCAGTTGAGGCGCCACCTCAGCCATGAATATTGCGCATAGAATTGATAATGGAACTGCTATTGCAAGGGAGAGGAGGGTGATGCAGAGGGATCCTACAATCATGGTGAAAACACCATATTTACCATCAGATGGCGCCCAGTCCAGTCCAAATATGAACTGAAGGACCCCATATTCCTGCAATACCGGGAATCCTTCCCTGAAGATGAAGATTATGATGAGAAGGATCGTGATGATGGAAAAGATTGCGGCTATAAAAAGACCCCTCTCAATCAACATTTCCCTTGTTCTGCTAATCATTCCTATACCTCCTATGTGTCATCTGAAACATTTGCTATTGCAGGAACAACCTTCTGGCTCCTGACGATTGCCTGACCCTCAGGTGAAAATACCCAGTCTATGAAGTCCTTAACAGCACCTTCCGGTTCTCCCTTTGTAAGGAACTCGAAGGGTACAACAAGGGGGTAAGAACCATCTGCCACCGTGGTCTCTGAGGGTGTGACACCATTCACCTCAAGGGCCTTTACATCAGGGCTCATGTGGGCCATTGAAACAAATCCTATGGCATACGGATCACTCTTTACTGTCTGCTTTACAGACTCGGTGGATCCCTGTACGATTGCATCGGATCTTATCTTCGTATTCTTCATCACAAGACTCACGAATGAACTCCGTGTTCCTGATCCTTCCTCACGGACTATGACATGTATCTCGGCATCAGGACCGCCAACTTCCTTCCAGTTCCTGATCTTGCCGCTGAATATGTCCCTGAGCTGTTCATCTGTAAGATCATCAACGGGGTTTCTGTGGTTTACCGCTATTATTATGCCATCCTTTCCTATTACGTACTCCCTGAGATCATCCTTTTCTTCAGGTTTAAGGGCCTTTGAACTTGTTCCTATATCAACCACTCCCTGCTGAGCCGTCCTTATACCCATACCTGAACCGCCACCCTGAACATTTATCCTTACGTTTGGGTGTTTCTTCATGTATTCAGCGGCAAGTTTCTCTGCCACCGGCTGAACAGAGGTTGAGCCTGCAATTTTGATTCTCTCATAGTTGGCTCCTGGCTTTATCATGAAGTAAGCAAGGGCTATGATAATGATGATTATGATAAGGTTCCTGATCTTTACATCCATCTCCATCACCTTCACTTTATGATTTCACCTATTGCCTAATAAAGTTCACCGGAGTGGAGGTGACGGGATGAAAAATAAATAATGTACCGGGCCCCTGAGGGCCGCTTTAAGATCATGCCTTTGCAGGTACAACCTTTTCTGATTTGACTATTTCCTGACCTTCGGGGCTGAGTACCCAGTCAATGAAGTCCTTGACTGCTCCCTGGGCACTTCCCTTAACCAGGAAGAGGAATGGCCTCTGTATCTTGTAGGATCCATCTGCCACTGTCTGCTCAGATGGTGCTACTCCACCAATCTTCAGGGCCTTTACTGTTTCATCGAGGTTTGCAAGGGATATGAAGCCTATGGCATTAGGGTCCTGTTTCACTGCCTGTTTAACAGCCTCTGTTGAGCTTTCGACGATTGCGTCCTTCTTGATCTTGGTTTCCTTGCCCATGACTATTTCTTCAAAGGCCTTCCTGGTTCCTGAACCATCCTCACGGGTGACAACTGTTATCTTTGCATCTGCTCCGCCGACTTCTTTCCAGTTGGTTATCTTACCACTGAATATGTCCTTCACCTGGTCGGCTGTAAGGTCTTCCACGCTGTTCTTGCTGTTTACGATGATTGCTATTCCGTCCTTTCCTATGAGGTACTCTGTAAGACCCTTTTTCTCATCATCCTTGAGTTCCTTTGAACTTGTTCCAATGTCTGCTGTGCCATCCTGGGCACTCTTTATACCTACACTGGAACCCCCACCCTGAACGTTTATTTTAACGTTCGGGTGTTTCTTCATGTATTCAGCGGCAAGTTTCTCTGCCACCGGCTGAACAGAAGTTGAACCAACGATATCTATCTTTTCCTGCTGTCCGCCACCTCCAAGTGCCAGTACAGCTCCTGCAATTATTACAATTGCAACGACTACTCCTATGATCAATCTGGTGTCCATTTTATCACCTCACACTTTACCTTGTCACGACCCTATTTAAAATTTACTATTTTAGTGTACTTGATTACCTATTTTGTGAACTAAATTTCTGACAGGGATAATTTGGTTCACAATAAGTGAAAACTGATACACCAAATGTACCAAAATATAAATACGGGTAGATATTATAGGAGATCCATGATAACTGAAGGAATGATAAACGATATACTGAGAACCCGAAACCCAAAGTGGAGGACTTCTATTACTCGTGTTGAGCCTAATCGTATTGTTACCAGGGGTTATTCTCAGGAGGAGCTTATTGGTGGTGTTTCTTTTTCTGAGATGGTGTATCTTCTGATCAGGGGTGAGCTTCCCTCTGAGAATGTGGCCAGGATGCTGGAGGCTGTTCTGGTTTCCTTCTGTGATCATGGTGTTACTCCTCCCAGTACTCAGGCTGCGCGTATGATTGCTTCTGCCGGTTCTCCGGTGCATGCCTGTATCGCCGGGGGGGCTCCTGGCCTTTGGTAAGAACCATGCAGGGGCCATTGAGCGTTCCATGAAGCTCTTCCAGGACACCATCTCAAAATGCAGCTGTGAGGATGATATACCCTCTGCTGCCAGGGAACTGGTTGACGACCACCTCAGGAGGAACCGGAGGATTCCTGGTTTCGGTCACAGGTACCATAACGCCGATCCCCGCGCCATCAGGCTCCTTGACCTGGCCGAGGAGTACAGCTGCATAGGACCCCACACCCGCCTGGCTATGGAGGTCCAGGAGATACTTGTTGAGGAGAAGGGCGTCCGGATGAACGTTGACGGCGCCAACGCAGGAATACTCTCGGACATGGGATTCGACTGGAGGACAGGAGCAGGATTATTCATGATAGGACGCCTGCCAGGACTCATATCCCACGTATACGAGGAGAAGGTCAGGGAACCCGCCTTCAGGAAATTCTTCGACATCGAAGAAATACACTACGACGGAGAAGAAGAAAGAATAATAGGAAGTTCAGAGAAAACACTTTATGGTGTTGAAAAATGCAGGACCCATACGAGAAAGCCCGGAAAAGAGTGAAGGAACTTAAGGAATTCTACATGCACCTATCTGTTTTTGCAGCCGTCAACCTCACCCTTTTCCTCATAAATCTTGTTTCAACCCCCGGACGCTGGTGGTTCTACTGGGTGACGGTATTCTGGGGTATAGGACTGATATAGCACGCCTTCGGCGTATTCATAGAGGATAGATTATTCGGGAAGGAATGGGAGGAGAAAAAGATAAGGGAGTACATGGAGAAGAACAAAAAATAATTTTTTTCTAAACCCCCAGATTTCTAAAGGCTTATTCAAAATCAAACTCTTTCTCCCGTCTTCTGAAGCGTTCAGGTGTTGTGGTCCTTGGAATGTTTCTGTAGTACTCGCCTGCCGTGTCAAATATCTCTATGGATATATCCGCAATCCTCTCAAGGGTTTTAACGATCCTTGAAAGGGAAATATAATAGGTTGAACGCTCCTTATCCTCAAAGGGTGTCTCCGCCATCTGAGTCGCCACACAGTTAAGGGCGCTCTTCTGGACCCTGTGTATCTCATCTTCAAGGGACATGAGGCGGCCCTTGAGTTCAAGCTTCTCATTCAGAAATGCTTCCATTGCGGTTTCCAGCATTTCAATGGCGATGGAAAACATTTTCCTGAGGTAATCCATCATTGCAGGGTCAACCTCATAGGCCTCCTTTATAACAAAGTTCGGCATTATTGCAGAGTGGTCACCTATCCTTTCAAGGTCATAGGCTATCTCGGTGAAGTTCATGGTCTTGCTGAACTCTGAGTATGGGTTCATTGATATGGCGGTATCAACAGACGCCCTGACCTTCTCATGCATCGTGTTTGTTATGTAATCCATCTTAAGGGCATCATTTGCAAGTTCCTCATCGTATTCCTCAAGGGATTTAAAGGAAGCCCTGAGCTGTTTGCAGACATGACTGGCCATGTCCCTCAGCATCTCCTTTATGAAGAAGCTTCCAGCATATTCCCTTGAGGTTATCTCCTCATCAAAAAGATTAGGGAACTCCTCTAATCTCTTGATGTCCACTATATACGCCCTTCTCACCAGGCCCTCCTTTATGAGTGGCTGGAGGAGCTTGGTAACGTACCTTCTTGTTATCCCAAGGCGTTCCGCGATTTCATCCTGGGTTGATGGACTCTCATAGAGTATAACATCTATTATGGATTTGAGTGTTGCATTCTTTGTCTTATTTTTCATTCTCTTCAGACACCTCTTCTTCCCTTACGATAACAACTGAATCCTTCAGTATTGATATGACCATGTAACTCAGGACCAGGATCACTGCTAAAGCAATCAGGATATCAAATTCATAGAAAACCGTCCTGTAAATTGTCACAATGGGTGACTGCACATCCACAAGGCCCCTCAGGAGAATGATAAATCCCATGATGATGAGGATGTGTCCATAGGACTTCTTTATGGTCTCAGGCTGCAGAAGCGGATATATCCCCATCACCATAAGCCCGACCCCCACCGACCTGAAGAGGTTCCATGCTGTTGCCTCCTCAAGCAGGTAGAATATCTGCTGGGGCTTCCAGTAGAAATTGCCGAGGAGGTATATGGCTTCAATTACTACTATTATCATGAGGGGAATTGCAAATACAACTCTGCTCTCAACCCTTTCAGTTTTAACATTCTTGAGGGGCTCCCTGAAGTAGTATGAAAGGAGCTGATATAGCATTGACCCTATAACGGCACCTATAACTGTTCCTCCGACTCCTATCTTTGAGGTTGTGAATGCGACTATTCCTGATATGATCCCCGCCATGATTATGTCAAAGGCCCTGGTCAATGCAACCACCCTCTTCATATTTTGAGTATTTAGTTTCTCTATTAGAGAACATTAGGTCATGGTTATATTAATCCTTTGCCATGATATGCCCAGATATTGGTGATGAAAAAACATGAGCCAATTTCTTCAGCTGCATGTGCATGCTGAACACATCTAGGAGAACATCATCATACTGAATGTCTGTAGGAGCATATCCGGTACTCATCATTCTCCACACTGACAGAATAATTTGCGATCTCCCTCTTTGAACCATTCTCAGTATTTATAAGGTCCACTGCAATCATTTCATCGTTTATTCTGAGCTGGTTATGGGATGGGAATGTTTCACCCCTCAGTTTCCTTGTTGTCGCTGTTCCCGAGTTGAGTGTCACCATACCCTCAATCATCCAGACATTTGGGACATGTTTGTGGCCGTTAAGGACAAAGTCAACGCCGTATTCATTAAGAAGCCTTAGAAGATCCCCTGAATCAAGGAGTATGTTCCTTTCACGACCGGTGTTGGGTATGGGAAGGAGGTGGTGGTGGAAGGTGACTATCTTACAGAGATGATCAGGGACTCTATCCAGCTCCCTTCGAAGCCACTCGAGCTGATCCATACCTATCTGGCCATCATTTATATCGGGTTCCGATGAATCCAGGCCTATAACTGCAAAGTCTGAGTCATGGTGGACAAACTTCCTGTTGCCTATGAGCTTCTCGAAGTGTACAAGTCCAACATTCCTAGCATCATGGTTGCCCGGGATTATGTAGGTTGATGTTATCTCCCTCAGCGCATCTGCAAAGGCAGCTGCAAGTTCATATTCATGGGCATAGCCCTCTGTTGTCAGGTCACCTGAAACAACTATGAGGTCCGGGTTTTCATCCTCAAGCTGCCTGATAAGGTTATCCTTGAGGGTGTCTGAGAAATTCTTTTCACCGAAGTGTATATCAGAAATCTGTGAAATCTTTTTATCCATTAAAACACCTTAAAATCAATGAAAAGCCTTAGGCGGGATTCGAACCCGCGACCTATGCCTTACCAAGGCATCGCTCTACCACCTGAGCCACTAAGGCACTGTATTTTAAATAATAAGGGTTGAAATTCATAGTGCAGGGGAAGGGATTCGAACCCTCGAAGGCCTGCGCCAGAGGATCTTAAGTCCTCCCCCTTTGGCCGCTCGGGCACCCCTGCATAGTAATTGATAGTAGTAAAAAGTGATATATTAATTTAACGGTCATAATAAACTGACCGTATAATAAATATGATCATCATATCTACTCATGGTGATCTCCTTGAAGCATGAAAGGTCAAGGTGTATGCTCTGCGGTGCGTGCGAAAACGTCTGTCCATATGACATAATCGAAGCCGGAGCGAAGCCTAAAGATGAATGCAGAGGCTGCGGACGCTGCGCAGCAGTCTGTCCCGTGGATGCTATTGGGTGTTGATGATGAACTACGATGTGGTTGTTGCCGGTGGACGGGTGGCTGGATCCATATTCGCATATCATGCTGCAAAGAAAGGGCTGAGGGTGATTGTGGCTGAAAAGAACCCTGAAATAGGAGTCCCTGTCCAGTGTGCAGGAGGAGTCAGCGACAGTTTCTTCAGGTCCATGGACATCAAACCCCTCCCTGAATTCACCTACACAAGGATAAGGGCCGCGGCCATCAACTCCCCATCCGGTGCAAGGATAATAACAGAAAACCCCATCATAAGGGGATATACAATTGAAAGGAAGGTCTTCGACAGGTACCTTGCATTGAGGGCTGCTGAAGCTGGGGCCGACATAACCGTAAATACAAGGGTGGAGGGCCTACTCCTCGATGAAGGCTCCGTCACCGGTGTGAATCTCAGGGGGCCAGATGGCAGCAGGGATGTGAGATGCAGGATGGTCATTGCAGCGGATGGCATCAGCTCCAGGGTTGCCAGGATGGCCGGACTGGACACTCGATTCAGGCCAGAGGACATCTGCTCCTGTGCCCAGTACGAGATGGTGGGTGTTGATGTTGAGGATGATATGATGGAATTCTACTTCGGTAGCCAGGTGGCGCCCTCAGGTTACCTCTGGGTGTTTCCCCGGGGCGATGGGAAGGCTAATATAGGACTAGGTATGCGGAGAAGGAGCTGCTCAGAAAGGGGGCCCCTCCATTACCTGAAAAGATTCACGGAAGGAATGGGATATCAGAGGACAGAGTTTGTTGCTGGTGCAGTTCCTGTTGGAGGTCCTGTGGAGAAAACATACACAGATGGCATCCTTGTTGTGGGTGATGCTGCAGGACAGGTAGACCCCCTTACAGGTGGAGGCATACACATCGCAGCAGAATGTGCAAAAATAGCGGCAGATGTGTCTGCAGATGCAATAGAAAGTGACAGGACAGATAGCGAGTTCCTTTCAGAGTATCAGAGAAGATGGTATGATAAAATCGGGCGCAACCTTAAAAGATCACTTAAATATAGGAGGGTCCTTGATGATCTTGGTGACGATGAACTTGATCAACTCATAGGATCCTTAGAAGGAAAAGACTTAAGTTCAATCTCAAAGATATCTCTTCTGAAAGCCCTCAGGGAATATCCTTCAATAATTAAAATACTGAAGGAGATGCTCTGAAACTAATAATTCTAAAACATATATCATTACAGGTGATTCTGTGTTCAAAGCTGGAAGGGAAAGGCTGTACCTTGCAATTATACTGTTAGCTTCATTCATAGTGCGACTTATACCAAGCAGAAACCTCTCATTTGCAGGTAATGATGCCTATGTACACCATGATATCGTGATGAGAATCGTTACAGAGGGTCCCGGAATAGTTTCACATGACATCCCGTCACTTATGGGCCTCAAAGCATATGCATACCCCCCATTATTCCATCTGATAGCCTCCGCACTATACACGGTATCAAGATCAGACGCCGTATTCTTTCTCCTTCCTGCATTTTTCGGAACGGCAGCCGTCCTTGTAATCTACATGATCTCCCTTGAGATCTCGGGTAACCATGAGCAATCACTCCTATCAGCCCTTCTTTTCTCCATGACCCCATCCTTTGTTACAAGGACCTCCACATTCATGCCTGAATCCCTCGGTATTCTGCTATTCACCGGGATCCTGTGGATGATTGTAAGATACATTAAAACCGTGCCGGGTACCCGGATATCAATAACTTTGAGCTTGGAGGGTTTCTGAACCTCTTCAAGGGTAATGCGAGGTACCTCCTTGGAGCTTCAGTTATATTCATAATGTACCCCTTCACCCACAGGGGGTGGATTTTCCTTGCAATCGCGGTCCTGATCCTTATTGCCACATTCCTGACACCCTCATTCAGGAAAAGGCCCCTTGAATTTGGCTTGATATTTGCAGCCATGGTAGTCTTCCTCGTTGAGTTCATAGCATTCGCTGCAAGATTTCAGGCCGTGCCTGTTACAATACTTGGATTCCCAAAGTGGATGGGAGTACTGCAGCTTGTAGTTGGACTCTACGGCGCCCTTATTCTTTTAAAATCCCGGAATCCTGTTCATCGATTCCTGATAATCTGGGCGGCGGTCTTCATGATAATAGGAACCTACTCATTCAGGTTCCGAGACCCCTACGCGGCAATACCCCTCACACTGATTGCCGGTTACGGACTCATGTCAGTAATCATGAAAATAAGGGATTCTGAAGTCCTAAAAAGGTATCCTCTCCTTAAATGGGACATCGGGCCTTCGCTGAAGAGTGGGGCGATTCTGCTCCTGATACTGGTACCCGTAAGTCAGGGCGCCGCCATGGCATACTCAAACGTAATCACACCGAGCCCTGAACAGATCTCTGCATTCAGCTGGATAGAGAAAAACACGCCTCAGGATGCTGTTTTCATGGCAAGAATCAATGAATCTTATCTTTTAATTGGGAACACCCATCGAAGAGACGTTCTTCTCTGGAATACGGTCTACAGGGGTTTCATGGGGGATGCTCCATCCGTAAAGGAGAACCGGATGATCCAGAAGGAGGTCTCAACAATCTTTGATTCCTCGATACCCCCAGAGGCCTATTACCTCATTGAAAAAAACAATATAAGCTACCTGTACCTTACAAGGAATGATCATAAAAGCGGTATAGGTCTCTACGCCCCCTACGACCCCCACTTTAAAACTGTCTTCGTGTCGGGGGATGTCTCGGTTTACCGCTACATCAGAAATCCGGAGCTTGAATCAAATACATCAGAAATAAGGCCCCAGAATAACAGATACGGTGAAATTATAGGCTTTATCGAAAAATTCTGGAATGGCTACTCATATTCAGAGGCTGGTGGTAATGGATACAACGACCCTGCAAGGGACCTCGAGTTCGGCAGCCTCTTTAAGGGTTCATATGAAAGTAACGCCATGATAGCAGCTCTCTATCTCCAAATGGGGGATGAAACAGGGGATGCAAGCCTCACAGAGAGGGGGAACTATCTCATTAAATGGCTGTCTTACAGGCAGATGGATAACGGTTCATTCCCCGCTGGCATGCCCCCTGCAGAATATACACTCACGACAATGCAAACCATTCACCCATTAATGGCTTTGAAATCAACTGAAAGCAATGAGATTGTCAGCAAAGGTCTAAGGTTCGTTGAATCCCAGACTGAAAAGGATGAAATCAGTATAGCGCCCGGCAAAACCTCTTCCACAATCCTTGGACCGGATTATCTCAAACTCAAAACAGAATCCCAGGTATCCGGCATGAACCCCGAAGGTAAAGGGGAAGTTGTGAACTCCATTATCCGGGAACAGGGCTTTGATGGTGCCTGGAGTTCCAGGGAATACGAGAACATCGGAATACTGAAGGGACTGGCACTTTACTACATCTCCACAAAGGATGAACAGGTACTTGAATCAGTTCAGAAGGGTGCGGAATGGCTCAGGAACCACCAGAACACTGACGGATCATTCCAGGGTGATGGGGAGGAGGATGTATACTGTTTAAGCCATTACTCCGATGCAGCCCTGATCTACAGCGTTGCCGGGGACAGCGCATCCCTTGAGAGAACACTCAACCATATCACTAAAAGGGGCGTTGAAAACGACCCGACACCCCTCAGATCCTTCATGACCCTCATATGGGATATGAAGCTGATATATGGTGATGACAGGGCCCTTGAGATTGCAGGTAAAACTCTCCACGACTGAAACACAAAATTTATTTTTCATATCCTCCAATTTATTATGGGGGATAATTCATTGGGATCTTCTATAAACACTGAGGTGCTCCTCAGGAGGGGGGATGTTTACGGCCTCATGGAGGCCCTGGAAGATGATGACTTTACCGTCAGGAGGGATGCTGCCGAGGCCCTGGAAACTCTGGCAGATGAAAGGGCCCTTGAAGCCCTTATCAGATCCCTGAGATATGAGGAATGGCAGGAAGAATATCCTGTGCTTACAGGGGTGAGGGCGGCTTCAGCGAGGGCCCTTGGAAGGATAGGAAACCCTAAAGCCGTTGATCACCTCATAATGGCCCTTGATGACACCGACATCGACGTTAAAATAGCGGCCATCAGGTCCCTTTCAGGGTTCCCTGAGGAAAGGGTCTTCGAAGCCATAAGGAGATTTATAGACCATCCCGACGAGAACGTCAGGAAAAATGCTGTTTGGGCCCTCATAAAACTGAACCCTGAAAGGGGGCTCAGGTATGCCTCCATGGCCCTTTACGATGAATCATGGGTTGTTAGGAAGACTGCTGCCAGGTCAATGATAGGAGTGGCAGACGAGGGCTACCTGGACATCCTCATTGATAAACTTGGCGACCCTGATTCCGATGTCAGGAGACAGGCTCTTCTTGCAGTTGTGAATATAGGGGAGGCAGCTGTTAAGCCACTCATCCAGAAGCTTGAAGATCCCTCCTGGCAGACAAGGGCCATGGTTGCGGAGGCTCTTGGTGAGATAGGATCAAAGAAAGATGTTAAACCGCTTAAAGGGATGCTTTCCGGGCGTAAAAGGGATGAAAACCGTTATGTCCGCGGTAAGGTAGCCGAGGCCCTTGGACTCATAGGCGACCCTGAAGCCGTCGAGGCCCTCCAGAGGGCCGCGAAAGACCCCTACCCCTTTGTAAGGAGGAAGGCCCGTGCAGCCCTTGATATTATTGATGCCAAACCTGACCTTGAGGTATTTGATAACGGGGAGCTGAGGTTCAGGTACCCCCGCTTCTGGGATCTCAGTGAGGCCAGTGAGGATGAAAGGCTGGTTGAAGGATCATGGGACGACAACCTTGAATTCGTTATAAAGCGAAAGGAAGTTCCTGAAATCACTGCAGAAGAGTTTTCAGAAGTCCTATTTGATGTACTGGTTAGGAAAGGATTTTTTAATCTTTCAAGGGATATAATAAGAATTGATAATGAACACGGGTATATAATGACGGGTGAAACAAAGGAAAAAAGGGTTATTGTATTTGTTTTTAAAAAGAAAATGAACATATACTACATCTACTTCAGGGGGCCCCTTGAGAGAATCAGGGACTCATACCGGTATATCAGGGTGTTTATCAACACCCTCCATGCTTAACCATGGCTTCTCCTCCAGAGACTCCTCATCCACTATTGTCCCTGACCCATCCACTAACTTTTCCTGTAAAACTTCATGGCCTCCTCAAGGATGTCGCTGAACTCCAACCGGTCATTCAGTTCCGCAAGGTCGTCCACTGAAATAAGCTTGAGGACGTTCTCCTTGCAGGCGTCAACGCACGCCGGGATGATGCAGTCGGCGTCCATGCAGAGGGTGCATTTCTCTGCAGATCTCTTTTCAGGGTCCATGACTATCATGCCAACGGGACATGCCACCATGCAGAGCTTGCAGAGTATGCATGCGTCTTCATCGATTACAAGGGCCCCGTCAACCTCCCTTATGGCGCCAACAGGGCATATGCGTGCGCATGGTGCCTTTTCAGGGTGGCACTGGAGACAGAACACCGGCATCTTATTTCCCTTCTTTGCCCTTGCAGTTCCATGGGTGTTCCTGCATGCATTGATACAGTCATCGCAGCCACTGCACCTTGCCGGATCAAGAACCATCAGCATCTTCACAGGTACACCACCTACTCTGATGCGAGTTTCTCAAGGAAATCAGGTATCCCTGATGAGTCCCTTGGTCCTACAAGCACCCGCCATCCGGTATCATCCTCTATCTCACCACTTGCCGGTGCTACAAGGCCCGGTATGATGAGGACCTTGTTTTTAACCCTTTCCTCTATCCCGGTATCCTTTATGAGGTCAGCCACTGCAGGACCGTTGAGCTGGCCCCCTGCCAGGGAAACATCCACAGCCCTTCCCTCTGTGTCAAGGACAAGGAGGTAGGCTGTAACATCCCCTGACTTGAGGTCCCCCTCCACTGTATAGTATGTGAGGGAGAAGTTAGTTGTCAGTATAACAGGTGAATCCTCATCCACCTCTCCGAACTCATATACGCCAGGGTCGACGGTCTGCGGCTTCCTTGGATCAGTGTAGAGTCCCTGTCTGAGTGTTAAAAGGGGCATTAACTCCCATATCTCCGTGCCCCCCAGGATGAGGATGTCCGCGTACCTGTTCATGAGGGTTGCTGCCACCGTAGCCTCCCTTATGTTTTCCTCCACAGCATCCCCTTCTCCTGAGAGCCTTGAAAGTGCAGGTACCCCCAGGATCGGGAACCTGAAGTCTGCATCACGCTCCTCAACTGCAAGCCGCCTTATCATTACGAAGTTGTCAATTGTATCCCCTATTCCCTCACCCGTAAATGTGCCAGGGTCAAGGATAATGTCAGCAACGCCCATTGAACGAAGCTTCCAGGAGAGTCTCTTCATCCCTTCAAGGTCGCCCGGCGCAAAGAGGACGACGGGGCATTCATATTTAAGTGCGAGTTCTGCCATTTCATCCAGGTTCTCCTCTGTTGCAGCATAAATGATGGGTCTCTGGTCACCCACCACCCTGAGGGCTGCCTCCATTGCCTCAGGGTTGAAGCTGCACAGTAGGAGGGGATATCCCATTCCTCCAAGTCTTTCTGCCGCTTCAGCAAATTTTTCAGGGCTTCCTGACTTATTTCTCAGGGCTATTCCGTCAAGTGTCAGTGTTTCCCCTGTTCGTTCGAAGCTCAGTGTCTGGATATCCTCGGCCCTCCCCATGAATTCATCCTCTGGGAGATCATCCGGTAAGTCTATCACGAGGGCTGTGGGGTTGTAGTATGTGAGTTCATACCTATAGAGGACCTGATCCCCTCCTATAGTAACCTTCCTGTTTTCAGGGCCGAAGCTGATCTCTTTAACGGCCGGTGCAAGCAGCTCTTCAAGTTCCTGTCTTTCATCCCCGCTCAGCTGGGGGCAGTCATCGAGGGTTAGCTCCTTTTCAATGAGTTTTGTGGCAAATGCCATGCATGAAGCCTCATTACATTTACCACAGTTGCTCTTTGGCAGTAAACGATACACATCCATAGCAGTGACCTGCAATTTTAAAACCTCCTAATAATCCAGTTCTGTTATCCATTCCCTCAGGTCAGGTGTCTCTGCAGTCATGTATTCCCTTGTGAAGGTCTCCCCTATTTCCCTTAGAAGCTTCACGGATGTTGGGTGAAGCATCATGAATATGTCCACACCTGACAGCATCATAGTAAGTCCGGTTACAATCTCCCACAGCGGACCCCTGTAGTCGGTGGGTCCCCATTCATCCTTCTTCATCCATGCCTCCCTTGAACCCCAGGCATTGGTTGTCCCTGAGGACATTGGCATCTGCAGATCGGCGTCTCCCTTGAGGGCTGCAAGCCTCGTCCTTGTTATTACGTCTATGGAGAACTCTATACCGTAACCAAGTGCACATGTGGTGGGGTCCATGACAATGTCCTCCCTTGTAAGGCCCTCCTTCATGAGGTACCTGTTGAGGGTCTTCTGCATGTTAACGTCGGTGATGGCCCATGACAGGACGGCATGGTTGTAATCAATGGCCGCCCTTGCAACCTTCCTGTAATCAAGGTCAAGGTTCGCTGATGCCAGGAGGCACCTCTCACCCTCGGCGGCCTCCGCGGCCTTTTCAAGTACAAGAGGGTCCTTTTCAGGGTCTCCTGATCCTCCAATTACAAGGGGGACATCCACGGCCTGGAGGACCTCCTCAATGTCCCTTGCAGCGTCCCTTGGTGATTTGTCCATGACCTTTGGCCCTGTACCTATCAGGTGTATTGTGACCATGTTGGCACCGTACTCCTTCACAGCCTTCCTTGCCCAGTCACCCGGGTCCTCCATCACGTCACTGAAGTGTTCCCTTATCGGCCTTGGAAGTCCCGGCATTGGTATGTCAAATACATCGAAGGTTACGACTGGAGGGTTTGGCTGGGGCTCCTCAAACCTGTAAAGGGCCTTCTGACCTCCAAGGTAGACAGACTTTCTTGTTCCATCCCCCAGCTTTACCTGGGCAACTTCGCCTGGATAGGATCTTACTGGCGGGTTGAATTCTTCTTCAGGGAGTGCTTCAACCTTCTCCCTTACTTCAACCGTCTTCTGGATGGCCTGCTGGACTGCAGGCATCATGTAGAGTTCAAGTTCATCAACGTCCATCCTGAACTCCTTTATCTCAATGGATTTTGTGTTCTGAAGCAGCTTCAGAAGCTCCGTTAATTTATCCATAAACACACCTCTATAGATTTAGTATCCTTTCAGCCACCTTCTTTATGGCCCTGAATGATGCGGAATCTTCAGGTAATTCATAGAGTGGTTTTCCCTCCATATCATACTCTGATACCAGAGGGTCCTCGGGTATGACGCCTATAACCTCAATACCCTCCCTCTCCACGCCCTCTTTCAGTCTTTCAAGGTCCTCATCCCTTACCCTGTTGAGGACAAGGAATATCTCCCTGAAGCGTATTTCAAGCTGTTCTGAGAGTTCAAGTATTCTCCTTGCAGTCAGCACCCCCCTCTTTGAGGGGTCGGTTACAACTATCATGACGTCAACGTTCTGTGTTGTCCTCCTGCTGAGGTGTTCCAGACCTGCTTCCGTGTCAATTACGATGTAGTCGTAGTTACTGGCTATGTTCTCAATTATCTTTCTCAGCATTGTGTTAACAGCGCAGTAGCAGCCGCTTCCCTCGGGTCTGCCCATTACAAGGACGTCAAAGTCCTCTGTTTCAACTATTGATTCCATCACACGATAGTCAAGCATGTCCCATTTATTTGCTGATGGGGGTATCCTGCCCTCTGCGGTGTCCCTCTTAAGCTGTTCCCTGACATCACCCACCGTCCGGTCAACGGACACACCCAGGGCCTCTGGAAGATTTGAATCGGGGTCAGCATCTATTGCAAGGACATCTGCCCCTGTTGATGCAAGTATCCTTATAAGGGAAGCTGAAAACATTGTTTTTCCGGTTCCGCCCTTTCCACTGACTGCTATTATCACAGGATCACTCTTGACCTATTCACGTTTTATTATCACGCTTTCAGCGTAGATCTTGGCATTTTTGAGGATTATTCTGAATCCACCGGCAACTGGGACGCTCATTTCAGGGGATGAAACTACGGGTACTGTTGAGGGGGCCTCTTCCATGGTTATCTCTTCTGCCTCCTCCTCCTCTTCAGCCTCGGGTTCAGGTTCTGCAGCCGCCCTTTCAAGGACAGGGTGGCCCTTCTCCCTTAGGAACCTCCTGATCTCCTTTATGGATGTTGCATCCTCCTCGGTTGCTATCTTATCCCTGAGGTCCTCTGGAATGAATTCTATTAATGAATCCTTGAGTTCCTTTGGCATCCACACTATCCTTGAGTATCCTCCATCTGCCTGGAGGAATTTCGGTGACCTCATATATTCCAGGCTGAGGCCTGAGAATCCTTCAACCTGTTTTCCGCCGGAGCACTGGCCTGCCATCGCCGAGAATGGTATTCCCAGGGGTGTTTCTCCCCTGAAGTCCCTGTTCACTATACCTATACCGTCCAGTTCGGGTATGTAGAATGCCACTGCCTCGAAACATCCGCAGGATGTGTGGGGGTATCCGAATATGCTGTGAAGGTAGACCCTCTCTGTTGTTCCCTGTGAATGTTCTGCAACTGCAGCGTTAATGCCTTCATATTCTCCCTTCTCTGCGTCAAGCACTTCTCCCTTTTCAATCTCAAATATTGGTCCCTCAGGATCCATCTTGTATGCTGCCCTGCAGTCGAACCAGTTTATTGCTCCGCACAGGGCTGTTCTGTCTGGTGTCACTGCACATACATGGGTGGGTGCAAAGGACTGGCACATCAGACAGCCGTAAAAGACATCAACATCCTCGTCTGAGAGTTCCCTTGCCCTGGAGTCCCTTAAATCATATTTTTCCCTTGCGGTTTCAAGGAAGGATTCAACCTCCTTTTCATCTGTGATTATGGTCACGGATATTGACTCTATTATGGGGAATTCCTCCTTGAAGAGAACCGAGAGTGCCCTTGCAAGGTGTTCAAGTCTGAATCCTGCATCCCTGGCCTCTGTGCTTACACGGCACCATATCTGGTCCCTCTGGTTGAGGTGCATGAATCCCTTGACATAGTTGCAGAGCTCGTGGACCCTTCTTTCAATAACACCCTCAAGTTCCTCCTCAAGTTCCCCCCCACCTATCTCTATGCTTATGGCAAAGGGGTAGATCTGGCCCTGTTCCATTTCAGGGATGTCCGGCCCTATAACCTCTATCTTTCCATCCTCGACACTGTCCTTTACCTGAACCAGCTCGGCTCCTATTGATTTGGGGCCTGCCAGTTCAACGAACATGTTTGCTGATCTTATCCTTTCCCCCTCATGCATTGGACTTACATCAACGGGTATGTCTTCAAACATTGAATTCCTCCATCAATCTTCATGCATCTTTTCAAGGTATCTGAACCATTCCTCATCATCCATGTTAGGGAATGATGCATCTGCGTTTGAATGGAATGTTTTGCATATTGTGAGTGTCTTTATATGTGGTGCGAAGTGTTTCAGGGTTGACAGGCCCTGGGATGCGATGTAGTATATGCATCCTATGAATATCACGAGGTCATGCTGACCCTCACCCCTGACACCCCTCCATTCAGGGTCCTTCAGGAGGTTGGTTATCTCAACTATGCCGTAGGGCTCTGTTTCAACACCCCTCTCATTGAACACCCTGAAGGTGTCTGCAGTTGTTACAACAGGCAGATCCCACCTTTCCATTATCTTCAGTGTGTGGTCAAGTACTGGCTGGCGTTTTGCAAGGGGACCCACCACCATGAGGGGTCTCTTGGCCTTTTTAATCATCATTACGGCTGTTTCAGGGGTTACGAGCATTGCCTGCTTTGGCCCTGCTATAACCGTTGGCTGCCATGGTATTATACGGTCATTCATGGGATCACCCCTTCTCCATTTCCATAAGGGATGGTTCCTTTGGAACCTTCCTTGGCTTCCAGTTTTTCTCTTCAAGTATCTTCATCACGTCCTTCTTGTAGACTATCGGGATGTCCTTCTCTGTCCTTATGAACTTGTCGATGTCGTCAGGTATCGTGCCGAAGTACTTCCTGTGGAGGTCTATGTAGTTACTGAGTTTCATCTGGCGTCCCTTTGGGGTGTCCGTTGGCCTTATGCAGAGCTTTGCTATCATGACCGTGGCCTCCTCCCTGTTTTCTGCGGCGTAGAGGAGGTGTTCGGGGGCGGGTTCGCCGTCGATAACCTCTCCGGTTCTTAGATCGTTGAGTTTCCATTTTTCTTCATCATCGGCCCTTCCAAGGAATAATCTGCGGTATTTTGATCCGTGGGGTCCGAGTACTACAGGTATCCCCCACCTGTTGACACCTGTTGCTATTGCAGCCGCCTTCTGGGAGTATGCGCCCCATGCAACTCCACATGCACCGACACGGTTGAGTATGTAGTCTGCTATCTCCTCAAAGTTTCCCTCAAGGGGTTTCTGTGCGAATATGTTTGCTATCTTTATTGCGGCACCTGAAATGTGGGCATTTGAAACGCAGGACCCCATATTCACGAGTCCCTTTGCATCAAATTCTCCACCATATTTCTCATAGAGGGTCTGTCCGTCTTCATCCCGGTATTCGCCTATGGACATTGCACCGCAACCGGTTGTTACCACTATGTAGTTTCTCTCAAGGAACTCCTTTGCCATGAGGGCAACATCCTTTCCGCCCGCAGGGTAATTTGAGCACCCTACGAAGGCCACCACGCCAGGGATGTCGCCCAGTACTATGGGTGCCCCTACACGTCTTATTTCAACGTCCTGGGCAGGGCCCCTTCCTGCCCTTATTTTGTATTTCTCGTCCTTGACCCTTCTCTCACCGGCCTTTGTGACCATGGAGACTATGGGTATTCCCCTTTCGCATTCCTGTTCGCATCTTCCGCAGGTGTAGCAGAGCTCCTCAACCGCCATTTCCTCGAGCTGGCTGAGGTCTCCCTCTGCAGCCTTCTTCACAGCATCCATAACAGGCAGGCTGTTGGGGCATGCACGCTGGCACCAGCCGCAGTCGGTGCACTCTGATGCCAGTTCAATTATTTCCTCCACATCTGGAAGCTTCTTAAGGGGTTTTCTTTCCGGGGCGAGTTTAATTGCTGTTTTAACAGCCACTTCACCCACCTTTTCAGGGTCAAGGATGAGTGCACCCTTTATGTTTCCCTCGATGAGGTCCCTGACGATCCTATCAGGGTCCTCGTCTGTCATGTCCGGGAGGCCAAGGCACATCTTATCGGTTGTTGCAATCACCGCGGACCTGTTCTTGAGGGCCTCTTCAAGTACGTCCGTCCTTACGCACTGTTCGTCAACAACCACCACGTCTGCAACGCCGCTTCTTATGAACCGCAGCTGCTTTGACAGAGGTCCCACAACCTTGGCTGCATCGTTGTACCTTGTTATGTCGATGGCTGCGCAGCATATCCCGCAGACCTCCACATCCTCTTCAAGTCCCTTTTCATCAAGGTAGTCCACTATATCCGCACCAGGGAGTACATTGTGTCCTATGCAGAGGACAACCGGTTTTTCTGTGTCTATTGTCCCGAATCCGAGTTCAATGAGGGGTGCGTCCTCATCACCCTTTGGAAGGTCCAGGGCAACTATCTGGGCTAGATCCGCAGCCTCCCTTGCAAGGTCATCCATGAGGCCTGCATGGAATGCCTTTGATTCGAAGTCCTTGCTGTCACCCTCCTGTCCTGTGTGGCATGCTGATAGGAGGTGTGACATCTGCTCTTCAACGTAATCCATGACCTCCCTGAGGTCCCCCAGGGTCCGGGGTCTTTTACCCATGACTGTCCTTGTTATAGGGGCCTCTATATCCACATTCATGCCCAGGTCTATCTCATGGTCTTCCCCGAGTTTTTCTATGAGGTGTTCTAGGAGGTGCCTTGCGTGTCCTGCATGTGCTGCTGTCCCTATCAGGCATGCCAGGAGCACCGTTCTTGCCTGCTGGGTGGCTGCGTCTATACCGCAGGCTCCCTTCTTCCCCAGCAGTTCGCACTTACCATAGGTACACAGACAGCACATATCACAGAAGGGTGCATAGAAGGGTTCGTATCTTTCAAGGAGTTTCATGTCCCATGATCTGAGGTCAGTCACATGGGGCATGGGTTTAGGCCCCCTGACTTCCTCAGGGGGCTCCTCCTCTGTTATTACTTTTCCTATGGATATCTGGATGTTCTTAGCATCCCAGAAATCCCCTTTCAGGTCTTTGGCTTTTTTTGATTCAGGTGCCACATCTATCACCAGTATTACTAAATCCCGATTGGCAATTATTAATGATTTATAATGATGTTTTTCATTTTATGGAAAAGGTATATAAATTTTGTGTATTATGAGCAATAACATAAAATCCTCCTGATTTTTAATAATCCATCCCATCATCTCCTTAAGGTCTGTTTCCCCCTATAGATTTCAGAATACCTGCAGGGAGGGTCCCTTCACCTTCCTGCCCTCAGACTGATTATTACTGTAATATAAATTAAAAGAAAAAATAGTAATACTCATAATAAGCTTTATATTATATAAATCATGATATAGGTCATGGAAATCATAATAATAATTTAAAGGAGGCGAATATTTTGCATATCCCCGATGGTTTCATACCATTCCCCCAGTATCTCGTATACTGGATAATAGCCATTGTAGCCCTCTACTTCAGTCTGCAGTGGGCTAATAGAGATCTTAAAGAAAGACAGATTCCGCTATTTGCAGTTCTTGCAGCGGGAATCTTTGCAATACAGGCCATGAACATACCGATACCATGGGGTACCAGTGGCCATATGGTCGGAGCTGCCCTTGTTGCAATAGTCTTTGCAAGCCCATGGGCTGCCGTGCTCCTTCTATCGATAGTACTCATACTTCAGGGACTCATATTCGGTGACGGTGGAGTCACAGCCCTGGGTGCCAACATCTTTAACATGGGCATCATCGGTGGTTTCACAGGTTACTACCTATTCAGGGCAACTAAATCCATTGGAGAAGTTCCTGCAGTTTTGATAGCATCATGGGCATCCATATTCCTTGCTGCAATCGCCTGTGCAGTGGAAATGTGGATTGCAGGGACATTCCCGCTGAATGAAGGCCTTGCATTCATGGGACTGTACCATGCAGTCATAGGCCTCATTGAAGCCGCGATAACGGTCATCGTTGTCCTTGCAATAGAAAACGCCCGCCCGGATCTCTTCTCATTCAAGAGCTGGGGAAAACCAAAAGAGGTGGCTGCAGAATGAAAGCCAGAGACAAAAAGTTCCTGATTGGCGGCCTCATAATCGCCCTGGTGATAGCTGTCCTTGCACCATTCCTTGCCTCTTCAAACCCTGACGGACTTGAGAGCACTGCTGAAAAGCTTATGCCAAACCCTGAAACCGAGCCCGTTCTTGAGTCACCCCTCCCTGATTACACATTACCTGCGCTGGGTGACAGTCCCCTTGGAGGGGTTATATCACTCGTCCTGGGCACAGTCCTCGTCCTTGGAGTTGCATATGGAATAGGTGCCATATTCAAGGGTGATGCAGGCGAAGAGGGAAATGAGAGTTCGGAGGATTAAAATCCTCCATTTTTTTCTACAGGGGAAGTTGAATGGAAGACCTTGTAAACATTGAAAGGGAAACACTCAAGGAAAGCCCCGTCCATGGACTTGATGGACGGGTGAAGCTCATCATAACATTCATGATAATAGTCTATGCTGTTGGAACCAGCAATATCCTTATTCTTGCCATCATGGAAGTTTACCTTCTCACATTGATATTCATCTCAAATGTATCCCTTTCCTATGCTATTAAACGTCTTATCCTCATACTGCCCTTCGGGGGCTTCATAGCCCTATTCCAGCCCTTCATAAGGCCCGGTGATGTTATATGGGCAGGTCCCCTAGGACTCCAAATCACCATGCAGGGACTCAATTTTGGATTGCTTCTACTCTCCAAGATCACCGTGAGTGTAACAGCGGTGATACTCCTATCCTCAACAACATCCATGCAGGAACTTGTTGGTTCGGCCAGGAGGATAGGGGTACCCGCGGATCTCGCCATGCTCCTCAACCTCACCGTAAGGTACCTGTTCTTCTTCTACGATGAACTGGAACGTATAAGGAACGCCCAGAAAACAAGATGCTTCGACATATGGAATGAAAGAACACCCTACAGGTGGAGGCTGCGGAAGGTCGGTGAAACCATCGCCATGATGTTCCTTAGGGCATATGAACAGGGCGAAAAGGTTTACCTCGGCATGCTGAGCCGGGGTTACAGCCCTGAAAGCAGGATGTACACCATACACTCCAGGATCAGCAGGGGTGATGTGATATTCATAGCAGTGAACATTTTCCTCCTTGCAGCCCTCTACCTGATCCAGCCGGCCGCCGGATAACAGAGAGTGAACATTCCCCGGCACCGATCCAGGCAAAAAATGAAACTTCCAGTGATGCCAGTATGATAGAAATAAAGGACCTCAGCTACAGTTACC
This sequence comes from Methanothermobacter sp. THM-1, assembly GCF_009914355.1. NCBI lineage: Archaea > Methanobacteriati > Methanobacteriota > Methanobacteria > Methanobacteriales > Methanobacteriaceae > Methanothermobacter > Methanothermobacter sp. THM-1. Next base: position 218,096 of record NZ_CP044013.1, on the reverse strand, counting down.
CTGACGGCATCCCTGCCTTAAAGACATAAACCTCAGGATAAAGAAGGGGGAGCGAGTTGCTGTGATAGGACCCAACGGTGCCGGTAAATCAACGCTCCTTCTGCACCTCAACGGTATACTGAAACCCAAAGAGGGCAGCATCCTTATTGATGGGGCTGAAATTGACTACAGCAAGGATGGACTGATGAAACTCCGTCAGAGGGTGGGTATAGTATTCCAGAACCCTGATGACCAGCTATTTTCACCCACCGTGTTTGAAGACATGGCATTCGGACCGGTGAACCTTGGACTTGACGATGATGAAGTTGAGAGACGGGTCAGGGGATCCCTTGAAAGGGTTGGTATGGGTGGATATGGGGACCGGCCCCCACACCACCTCAGTGGCGGTGAGAAGAAGAAGATTGCAATTGCAGGTATCCTTGCAATGAAGCCTGAAATAATGGTTCTTGATGAGCCAACCGCCGGACTTGACCCCCAAGCAGCCGATGACATCATCGACACACTCCTTGAGCTTGGCAGGGATGGGATAACCGTTATCATCTCCTCCCATGATGTTGAAATAATAAGCCAGTTTGCAGAACGAATAATCGTACTGAACGATGGTCGGCTAATTGCCGATGGGGGGTCTGAAGAGATACTCAGCCGCCCTGAAATCATCAGAAGAGCGAATCTCAAGCTTCCAAAGACTGCCGACCTCATGAACCGCCTCAGGAATGCTGGATTCAGGGTTGATGTTAAATTAACAGTTGAGGATGCATACCACGAACTCCTCCATACCCTTGGAGAAAAGAAGTACCATGAACTCCTCCATGTCCTAGGGGAGGAGAGGCAGCATGAACTCATCCACCTGCTTGGAGAAGAAAAATACCATGAACTTCTACATGCACTGAAAAAAGATTAAATTTTGAACTTCAGTCACATCATCTAAAAAGACTAAAGCTTCGGCTCCAGTCTCTTTATCATGAATGCCATGAAGCCCACCAGGAGCGGGAAGAGGAAGAGGTATATGAGTATGATGGCCATGGGTGGTAGAACCGGTCCCATAACCGTTGATGCTGCAAGGAGCATGACAAGGAATATAACAGGGCCCAGGATGGCCAGGAACATGTAGATCATTGTAAAGGAGTTCAGTTTCTGGGAGTAATCCTTGAGCTTCATCCTCATTTCATATGCTATATCATCTGCAATTACATTGAGGGTCTTTGAAAGGTCACCACCACTGTTAAGTGTCCTTGTAATCTGGTAAACAGCCCTCTTAAGACCATCCGATTCTATCCGGTTACTCATCTCAATAAGGGCGTTCTCGGTTGTCTCACCGTATTTGATTTCCTCCAGTGTCCTTGCAAACTCCTCAGAAAGAGCCCCGTAACCTGACATTGCAACCGACCTCATGCTGTCATGCAGCCCCAGCCCTGACTTGAGTTCAGTTGCCATCTGACGGAGGGCGAAGGGGAGCTCCCTTGATGCTTCAGTGGAACGTTTTCCCTTCCGAAGGTTGGGGAGAAATATCATGATCATGGCCATGAAAAGGACCGCCATCATCACCGCAAGTCCTATTTCTATTCCAAAACCAAGGATGACCATCACGACCAGTAGAATGGCGCCGGAACACCCTCCAAGTATCATGATGAGTTTGGGGTCCAGCTGTTCCTTCTCCTCCTCCCTGAGAAGTTCCTCAAGGGAAGCCCTCTGATATGTCTCCCGGGTAACAGAATCCTCCCTTTCCTCGAGTCGTTTATCGGCCTCTATAAGCCCCTTGAATACTTCTATCTCCTCAGGAGTCATTTTCATTCGACTTATAGGCCTTAAAGATCCCCTTTTACCCAGGAACCCCTTTTTTGGGGAAAATTTTCCTTTGAAAAGTCCTCCTCCTGATCCAGATCCTCTCCCGAATACTCTTCCCGGTTTTCCTACCGGAGGTTTGGGGGGCTTTATCTCACTGATCTTCTGGACTGGTTTCTGAACACCCTCCCCAACCTTCTTTGAGGATTTAAGGGTCAGTCCGCCCAGTTTATCAAATAAGTCCTTGATGGATGCCATGATATCATCGCTCTAGAGAATGCTGTCCAGGACACCGTCAGGGTCCCTGTAGTACTCGTTTATGTAATGCCCCACCTCATCGATTGACCTTATGTTCTCATCAGCCATGTATTCAAGAACAAGTCTTCTCCTCTCGATCTCCTCTTCAATCTCGTTTATGCTGATGGCCCTGAGTTCAGCTATCTCCCTGAGGGTCTGGCTTGCTATTCCAACATATTCAACCTTGTCTGTTACACTGTTCCACTCGAAGACCCTGTTGAGCTGGACGTTGCCCTCCTCCATACCCACAACCTCGGCAACCTCAGTTATCCTCCTTATGGAGCCTCCCTCAGGCCTGTACATCCTGTTCTGCATTATAATGAAGTCCAGGGCAGGTATCATTATCCTCGGCACATTCATCGGAGGGTTTATGAGACGGGTTATGGTCTCCCTCGCCGTGTTGGCGTGGAGCGTTCCGAATCCACTGTGCCCTGTGTTAAGGGCTGTGAAGAGGGTTATGGCTTCACTGCCCCTGACCTCACCGACAATCACCCTGTCGGGCCTCTGACGGAGGGAGTTCTTAACCAGGGTGTCCATGTCAAGTTCACCCTTACCCTCAATGTTGGGTGGTCTTGTCTCCATCCTTAGGACATGGGTGTGAGGGAGCTGAAGTTCAAGGGTGTCCTCAATTGTTATGATTCGCTCGGTTGGGGGTATGAATGCTGATACCGTGTTGAGGGTGGTTGTTTTACCTGAACCGGTACCCCCTGCGACTATTGCGTTGCAGGGTTTGACACCAAGTCCATCTGTGCACACCCAGAGGAATGCCGCCAGATGAGAGGACATTGTCTTGAAGTTTATAAGGTCAACAACCGTGAAGGGGTCCTTCCTGAACTTTCGGATGGTGAGTGTGGAGCCATCAGGAGAAACCGGGGGAATTGTTGCATTGATCCTTGAACCATCAGGTAGCCTTGCATCAAGTATCGGTGTCTGCTGGTCAATACGTCTGTTTACCTGCCTTGCAATGAGGTCTATGATGGCCCTTATATCATCGTCCTCCTTGAAGACGACGTTTGTCAGCATCATCCCCATTTTACGGTGGTAGACAAATACTGGCTTGTTGACACCGATTACCATGATCTCCTCAAGGTCATCGTCCTTGATGAGGGGGTCAAGTTCACCGTATCCAAGCATCTCCTGGGAGATCTGCTTGGCAAGTTTATCAACATTGCGAACCCCCTTCATTTTAAGGAATTCCTTAACCTCCCCCATGAAGGTGGATTCATCGATCCTGAAGTCCTCCCCCTTGGATACGGCAACTTCAACGAGTTTTTCACGTATCTCATTGAGGAGTTCCCTTTCCTTCTCAGAGAACTTTGGAAGTGAGACCTTATATTTTGGTATGAGATCCCCCTCTATGATCTCAACATCCTTTATAGCTGGACCTCGCGGTACGGGCTTCGGTGATGGTTTTTCAAGCACCTTTTCAACCTTAAATGATGATTCATCTTCCTTTGAAGGTTTTTCTTCCTTATGAGATGTCTCATCATCTGCTGCAAATTCTCCAAGAATCTCCCTGAGAATTTCCTTCCTTTTATCCCTCATGTTATCTAAAGATTAATATGTGTAGAATAATATTTAAGGATATGTCAGTTTACTGCCCTGTCTGTGGTGAGGTCCTTGATGGCTGTGATGCAATCATAAGAAAAATCGAAGGATTATATGATCCATGCCCGCTATGCACTCCCCCTGGACTGAGCAGGTTCAGGTCCCTTATGGACCAGGTGCAGGGTTCAGGGGAAGTCTGCGGGTGTGGAAGGAGGCACCTTGACTCTGTCATGGCGGATGTCTGCAGTATAATGATATCCTCTGGACTTATTGGCCCTGATTCCAGTCTCAGGGATGCTGGCGTGCCCCTCATAACACCTGCATTTCCACTCGGTTCGCCGCCGTTTCTTCCTGAAAAATCTCTTGTTCTCCTATCACCAAAGGTTGACCGTGAAACGGCCAGAGAAATACTGAAGGAAGTTCCTGAGGTGAAGGGTGTTATGAGGGGTGACCCTGGGAAAACTCCGGGGATCTTCAACTCCAGGGCAACCCCCCATGTCTATGAACTCCTTGCTGGCTGTGATATGAGATGTGACTTCATGAAGACTCCCTCTGGAGGTTTATGCATATACCGGAGGCAGAGCAGACTCCATATTGAGTTCCCATCCCATGAAAATCCAAAGATAAATGCTGTTGCCAGGGAACTGGAATCCAGCACGCCAGAAAGTGTTGTTGATGCAACCTGCGGTCCCGGCACCCTTGGAATATTCTCACTGCTCTCAGGGGTTGGAAGGGTTGTTTTTAATGATCTATGGGGCGATGCATGTGATATGACACGCCTGAACCTTGAGGTCAATGGATTCAGTTCTGCCAGGAAGACAGGAGGAAGATCCTTCAGCATATACAATATGGACATAAGGGACCTCCCCGATGTCCTTGATGAAAGGTTCGACCTCTGCATCATCGACCCCTTCCCTGGTGCTGACCTCAAAGAATTCGCAGAAGCCGCCAGAAAACTTGCAGAAAGGATTCTGATAATACAGTGAATAAAGCCAGCTTCAACCGTTTCAAATTAAAGCTGAAGGTACCCCCCAATGGACTGCCTGTCACCCCCTTTAAATCCCTGTATAGATGATGATGGCCGGTATGATGAGTACACCCATGAGGTGTGATTTGCTCACCCCCACAGAGTGTGGAAGAAGACCGAAGGCTGTTGATGCTATGAGGGTGGCTGCAATGAATGGGATGCTTGCACCCTCCTTTAAGGTGAAGAAGAGGATGGATCCCACCATGAATATCATGACATAAACCGATATCCTCCCATAATCCACCACCCCCATCACCCGGCAGATATAATCCCCTGCCCTGAGTGCTATGATTGATGCTGCTGAAACAGCCAGGAGTGAAGCTGATATGAAGAGCATCAGATGGGCGGTGTCCACCCCCTGAATTATCTGGGAGATGTAGACCGCGATTCCGCTTCTGGGATTACCTATAAGGTAGAGTGTAAGTAGCGAGAATAGTGCGTCCGATGTGTTAAGACCGCTCAGTGCAACAATGAATGTTTCAGGAGAATCTTCTCTTGCCCCTGCAAGTGACTGTGCCAGTATTCCGCCCTGTGCCGGTCCGAAACCAGGGAGAAATCCAAGTAGTGTTGATGCAAGTCCACCTGCAGCCACCGCCCTTAAAATTTTTCCATCAACAGTCACTCCCTCGAATTTTCCCTGTTCCGGTATGGATGGTTTCGAACCCAGACTGTAAAGGATTGTGCTGAGGCCGAAAAACCCTGTGAAGAGTGTCATGAGCCCAAGACCAGGGGATAATGGTGTGCTGAACACCTGAAGCCCCATCAGACCTGAAAACATAAAAAGAATCACTGCCCAGAGCATGGATTCATAGTTCCTGCTGAGGGTTATCAGCATGTAAAGCGAAACAAGAACAAGTAAAATCCACATGTAAGGTTTTATAAGTCCATAGAGTGGTGGGAGTACAATGAAAAGTGGGTGTAACATGATTAAGGTCAGTATAATGCCGCCGGCAGCGCCGATGGTTGCAAGCCTCATGGCCTCCATGGCCCTTCCCTCAAGGACCATACGGTGGCCCGGTAGAACCGAAAGTGCGGTCCCATCATCAGGCACTCCCAGAAGCAGGGAGGGTATGAACTCAAGGAGTGCGTGTGTCACAGAGAGAGATAATAAAAAAACAGCAAGAAATTCTGGTGAAAATAAGCCAAGGATGTATGATGCTGATGAAAAAGCAAAGGCTCCCACGGTGTTGACATGGACCCCAGGGATAAGGCCTGTTAGTACTCCCACCAGAATTCCAAGAAAACAGGCAAGAAGGATATCGAGTATCCCCATCACCATAAAGGTCTACATTAACCTTCTAACATCAGTTACTTCTATGTTGCTTATTCCTTCAATGCCTGCAAGGTTCTCCTCTGCGGCCTCTGTTCCTCCCTCAGCGTCATCAACAACGACCATCACATTGAGGGCCACAAGACCGAATGCTATGGGCTCCTCATCTATCCTGTGAAGCTCTGTGCCCTCGGGTATCCTTGCCCTGACCTCCTTCTTGAGGGCTTCAAGGTCAACTTCAGGGCTTTCTGGCATTAACTTTATTGTTGCTACTACCTCTCCCATGAAATACCTCCAGAATTTAGTATTAATTTAATACATATTTATATCTTATTATGGCCCTTCGAAGCCACACTTGCACCTGTAGGTGTGTCCGAAGGTCCTGCACTTCTGGCACCTGTAGATCATCTCACCGCACATTGGACATTCAAATTTCACGTATGTCTCAACCAGAGGTATCTCCTGTTTACAGGATGTGCATTCCATCTTGGTCATCTAATCACCTCTTATAACTGTACATATTCCGGCTGAAGCACCTGCCCTTAAAATGGATAGCACCCTGGACGGATATTTCCCATTCACAACGTAACAATCAGATTTGAATTTAATTAGAAGTTCAGGTAGTGCTTCATCCACTGATGTCTCACCAAAAGATAGTAAGTCTTTAGCACTTATATCATTTATAAGTTTAGCATCACTGGCAGGTGGTCTTTCAGTATATATACCATCTACATCAGTTGCTATTAAAAGTTTCGCTCCAAGCATGTGGGCCACTGCAAGTGAAAGGGAATCAGAAGTAACCCTCCATGAATGTTCAGCAGGATCCGTGTAGCGTAGAAGCTGGGAGGGTAAAAGAACTGGAGTAAAACCATCATCTATAGCATTTCTGCATTCCTGGAGGGTTCTAACGGTCCTGGAAGAATCCACAAGGTCTGATAGAAGCCTTCCTGTAATATCCATGCACAGAATAGCCGCTTCATGAGTAGCGGATGCAGAGAATCCCTTCCTTTCATCATGGTGTCTCACCATATCAGCAAAGTCTCCGCCGCCACAGATCACCACAGATTCCTCCCCCTCAGTTTTTCAAGTAGAACCGCTGCATGATCCGGGAAGAGGCTGCCGCCTATCTTCACAACCCATTCCATGGAATCACCTGCTCATAGCAGCTTAAGCTCCCCTGTTATCCTGTCTATTCTCTCATCAGTGTCAGGCCCTATGCCCAGACATGTTACTGTTCCTGCAGGTATCTGGGTATGGCCTGCATCACGCACAAGGTAGTGTGAAATGTCCGTCCTCCGGACAGCCTCATATATCTCCATCAGTTCTTCAAGGCCGGGTACCGAGAGTACAACCTTTTTTGAGCCTTCCATCTCCCATTCTCTTATTTTATCAGGGTCTGTTTTTTTGTATGATCCTATAGAAGCGTGACATGCCTGAGCAGCGATTTTACCTCTGCCCATTCCAAGATCTGACCTTACTATTATGACCTGTTTCATTTTCACACCTGTGGCGGTTTTATATTGATCATGACTAATAACGATTTCCACCATCCACCCCATCTGGAACTTGATGACCTTCATATGACCCGTGCGGTGCCGGTGCTAACCCATGAGAAAGAGCCGGTCTGTATCATGGTTACAGTGAAGTTCATGGTACCGGTGGAGCAGAGAATCGGGAGGGGAATGGAAAATAATGCTGAAAAAACGATAAATTTAAATACTATGGATTTAAATATAAAACTGAGGTGATATTATGGCCGAATTACCTATAGCACCAGTTGGGAGAATAATAAAAAATGCCGGTGCCCAGAGAATAAGTGATGATGCAAGAGAAGAACTTGCAAGGGTCCTTGAAGAAGAGGGCATGAAAATTGCAAGAGAAGCAGTTAAACTTGCAAAACACGCCGGCAGAAAAACCGTGAAGAAATCAGACATCGAACTGGCCGTTAAAAAAGTATAAATGGCCAGATTTTTCTTATTTTATTCTTATTTTCCATTAACCCTCCTCAGCCATAGGCAATTTTTATTAAGCACCACCACCATAATCAGTTCACTGATTCTAACTTCTCACGGTGATAAAATTGACCAGGATTTCAATACTTGACCATGACAGGTGTCAGCCAAAGAAATGTAATTACGTGTGCATAGACTACTGCCCTGGAGTGAGGATGGGTGAGGACACGATAACGGTGGATGAAAAAACAAAGAAACCATTGATATCAGAGGAACTCTGCTCGGGGTGCGGTATATGTACCAAGAGATGCCCCTTCAACGCGGTTAGTGTAATAAATCTTCCGGAAGCCCTTGAAAACCCCGTGCACCGTTACGGTCAGAACCTCTTTGAACTCTTTGGACTGCCCTCTGTAAGCGAGGGTGACGTTGTGGGACTCATGGGCCCCAACGGTATAGGTAAATCAACCATAATAAGGATACTCTCGGGTGAACTTAAGCCCAATCTTGGTAACTTCCAGGACCCGCCGGAATGGGACGAGATAATAAGCTATTTCAGGGGCTCGGAGCTCCAGAACTACTTCAGGAACCTCAGTGAAGGTAACGTGAAGGTGGTTCATAAACCACAGATGGTTGACAGGATCCCCCGTTACGTTAAGGGGCGTGTTGAGGACCTGCTGCTGAGCATAGGATCAGAACGGACAGACGAGGTCATAGAAGCCCTCGAGATCGGGGGTATAATGAAACGTGACATTTCAAACCTGAGTGGAGGAGAACTTCAGAGCGTGGCGATTGCCGCCGCAGCCCTTCGTGAAGCAGACTTCTACTACTTTGATGAACCAACATCCTGGCTTGACGTCCGTCAGAGGCTGAATGCAGTCAGGGTTATAAGGTCCCTTGCAGATGCTGGTAAAGCCGTGATGGTAATAGAGCATGACATGGCCGCCCTGGATGCAATGTCAGACTATGTGCATATACTCTACGGTAAACCCGGAGGATATGGGATTGTATCAAACAGGAGGGGCGTCCGTGTTGGTATAAACACATACATAAAGGGTTTTCTGAGGGAAGAAAACGTGAGGTTCAGGAGAGAGGCTATTGAATTCAAGGTCAAGCCCCCAAGGGTCAGTGATGAGGGAGATGTCCTTGCAGAGTACTCCTCAATGAAGAAGTCATACCCTGAATTCAGCCTTGAGGTTGATGAGGGGACAATATACTTCAACGAGATCATAACAGCCTTCGGCCCCAACGGTATCGGTAAAACAACCTTTGCAAAGATCCTTGCAGGGGTTGAGAAGCCGGACACAGGGAAGGTTAAGAAGAATATAAAGATATCCTACAAGCCCCAGTATCTCTCCTCAGACTACCCGGGTACGGTGGATGAGTTACTCTATGAAAAGGCTCCGGGATACGGTTCAAACATATTCAAGAGCGAAATAATGAAGCCATTCAACCTTGAGGAAATCCTTGATAAGAAAGTTGAGGAGCTGAGCGGGGGTGAACTCCAGAGGCTTGCCGTTGCAGTCACACTGTCACAGGAGGCTGATCTTTATGTCCTCGACGAACCAACAGCATTCCTTGATGTTGAACAGCGCCTGATGGCTGCAAAGGCCATAAGGAGGATAGTAGAGGGACGGAATTCATCTGCAATGGTCATAGATCATGATATAATATTCATCGACTATGTCTCTGACAGGGCCATGGTATTCAGCGGTAAACCCGGTTTTAATGGTCATGCAGGAAGCCCGACAGAGCTGAGGGAAGCCATGAACCGTTTCCTGATGGAGGTGGGGATAACCTTCAGAAGGGACAAGGAGACCAGAAGGCCCAGGGTTAATAAGATCAACAGTTTCCTCGACAGAAAGCAGAAGGAGCTCGGGGAGTATTATTACCTCAAGGCCGAATAACTAATTTCTATTTTCAGGGTGAGAAATGTTCAATATGGGAAGCTTTCCTGCGAGATTTAATAAAAAAAGGAATGGTCTGAAGAAAATCAGGAACCCTAATTTGAAGGCCTCAGGAATTCCATGACATCCACAAAGTTCTCTGCGAATATCTCAACCTGTTCCCTGGGTATTGAGAAACTGAGGCGTATGTACCTGTCCCCGAAGGCCCTGCTTGTGTAGGCGCCCTGCCTTACAAATATCTTCCTTTTAAGGAGGTAATCTGCAAGGTCAAGGGGGTCAACACCTGTTTTGTGGATGTCTATTGCCATCATGTTCCCGCTTGATGGGTAAACAGGGATGAATGCACCGTCAACCTCATCAACGGCGTCCTTTATTATCTTCTGGTTCCTGAAGGTTGTATTTCTTATCCTGTCAACCCACCTGTTCTTTGATCTGAGGGCTGCGATTGCCCCTGCCTGTGAAATGACATTTGTGCCCAGATCATTTATAACGATACTCTTTATGGATTCGATGAGGTCTGATGTTGCCACAATAGCCCCTATCCTCAGACCTGCCATGCCACATATCTTTGAGAAGCTGTAAACGGTTACCGTTTTCTCAGGGGCATAGTCTGCTGCAAGGTGATGGTCCATTGCAAAGTCCCTGTAGGTTATATCATGGAGGAGGTAGATGTCATGGTCATTGGCTATATCTGCAAAGGCCTTTATCTCATCCTTTGTGTATGATGATCCCAGGGGGTTCAGGGGATCGATGAGTGATACCATATGGGTGTTCCTATCCATGTTCTCAAGTACAAGTTCGGGTGTTAATTTGTAGCCACACTCCCTGCTGTAGATTGGAATCGAGATGACGCTGCATGCGAATCTGCTTGCGAAGTTGTCAATTATGAGGTAGCCAGGATCACATGTTATGGCGTTATCTTCAGGTTCAAGTATATCATTCATGCAGAGATAAAGGGACTCGGTACCGCCGGCGGTTATAAGGGCCTCGAAGCCATCCCCAAGGCCAAGGTCCCTTACAACAAGCTCCTTGAGTTCAGGGAACCCCTCCGGCGGAGGATACTTGCAGTAGTTACCCTCATTTATACAGTCAATCATGGCTTCCGCTATTTCAGAATGATCATGGAGATGGTTGGTGTTCTGACCCATCCATATCATTTCTTCATCCTTAAAAACATAGTTGAAAAACTCATTTGTTGTTTTAAAGCCATTAGGCGATACCTTAGCGGCCTTAGCATATTTTTTAGGAGAAATCATTTTATCACATCAGCACCAGAGCATATACCATGAAAGAGAAGCAGGCTTCTCTTATTACTCAGAGGCTGAACCTCAAATCATAAGCTTCATTATTCCAGTGTCTTATATCATATTAAACAAACCACTTAATAAACTTTGTTCAGAAAACAGGGGGCTGTAATAAAATGTATCCTTTAAATACTACATCATATGATGCCATCGGCCACGATCCTGAACCCTGTTCTCAGGCCCTCCGGCCTGTTCCTGTGCCTCCTGAGTATGGCCAGCCTCTCCCCTGGTGAATCCCCCATCTCAAGTTCAACTATAACCTTGGACCAGTAACGCAGGACCGTTCCACCAACAGGGTTAACCCGGTCCTTTCCATCATTCCCTGTAATTGAATATATCTGGTTTGTTATGACGGCCGCAAGGTCGAACCTCCTTGCCATCTGAAGGAGGAGGAACATCTGTCTTCCAAGATCAACATTTAAATTTGAGGTTTTACCCTCCTTAAGCCTGTAAAGGGCGACGGCAGAATCAAGGACCACCAGTTCAGTTGATTCGCCATGTGTCTTAAGTAGGGATGATATCCTTGAGAGGATTTCTCCCTGTTCTGTGAAACTTGATGGTTCGAATACGATTATATTCTCTGCAACGGTATCAAAGAACTCTCCTGAAACCTGTCTTATCCTCTCAACTGAGATTCCACCCTCAGTATCAATGAAAAATGCCTTTTTACCCTTCCTTGCAGTTTCAACAGCAAGCTTAATTGCTATATTCGTCTTACCTGAACCTGGAGGTCCGTAGAACTGGGTTATGCCCTTCTTTTCCACTCCTCCACCCAGTATTTTATCAATTGAAGATTCAGTCGGTATCTTCCGGTTCTCACCAATCTCACCTAATGTCTTCATCTGCCCCATCACCCTGAATCCGGAAATCATCTCTCCCTGTATGTCCTAAATTCATTGATCTTTCCATGCACCACCAACACATCAATCCATAATATCCTTGAGGAACTCCGTGCCGCCCCTCCCCATTCTCACTATCCTTGGTGGATGAACCGTAAGGTCAATTACAGTTGACGGCTCCATACTGGCCGGAGCCCCTCCATCAATGGCCATGTCAGCGTCAGGGATATCCCTGATTATCTCATCAAGTGACGCCCCCTGGGGTTTGCCTGAGATGTTTGCACTTGTACTTGTAACAGGAAATTCAGCTGACAGAAGAGTGCATACCTTCTCATCCGGGACCCTCAGGCCAACCTTCATTGAACCCGCAGTCAGGATATCGGGGATTCTATCATTCTTCTCCAGTACAACCGTATAGGGACCAGGGAGTATCCTCTCAATTATCTCCATTGCCCGGGGGGATGGCCTCGAAAATTCAGGTATCTCCCTGACATCAGCGAGACAGATCGAAACCGGCTTATCCGGGTCCCTCCCCTTGATTCTGAAGAGCCTTTTTACCGCCCTATCATCAAGCGCATTAACACCAAGCCCATAAATCGTGTCTGTAGGGTATATTACAACCCCGCCATCCCTCATGATGCCTATGGCCTCATCAATCACGGTCCTTGATGGTCTATCCCTCTTAATTTTTCTGATAATCATACCAACACTCAGAGTCCATTTATTGCACATTCAGATGATTGAAGAGTTCAGCGACCCTCAGATTCATGTGGGTTATATCTGGAACATGCTTTGGTGGTTTAATAATTCAAGTTATATATCTGCATTTATTATAAATGAAAGTATGTTAAACCAGTTCAGACCGATAATCAGAAAGTTCATTGATCCAGTTGCAGAGAGAATCGCGATTCCAGCAGATTACATAACCCTTTTAGGATTCCTTGTTGCATGCGCATCCGCAACCATGTATGCCTCTGGAAGCCTCCTTAATGGTGGTCTGCTACTTGCCCTGAGCGGATTCATCGACGTCCTCGATGGTGCCGTTGCCAGGAGCCGGTACACTCCAACCAGATTTGGAGGCTTCCTTGACTCAACACTTGACAGGTTTTCGGATGGGATAATAATTATCGGTATCACAGCAGGGGGGTTCACTGGGGCCCTCACGGGTATGCTGGCCCTCCACTCGGCCCTTATGGTGAGCTATGTTAGGGCCCGTGCAGAATCTGAGGGTATAGGCTGCAGTGTGGGTATTGCTGAGAGGGCTGAACGCCTAATAATCCTCCTTGCAGGATCCATCACTGGATACATCTATGGTCCATGGTACATGTCAGCCGCCATAATAGTCCTCATATTGCTCGGATACTTCACGGTGCTCCAGAGGATTATTTATGGCTGGAAAAAAATGAAGACCTGATCTCAGAGGCGATTTTGGGGTGAGTTTATGGAATACGCTGAGCGAATAAAAAAGGACCTTGAGCTCCTTGAGAAAAATTTAATGGAAATGAAATCCATAGAATTCAGCAGGGATGAAGAGGCTGTGATTGAGAGGGCCCTCAATTACAGGGATGACTCCATCTACTACCTTGAAAAGAAGGACTACCTCACATCCTTTGGATGCATAACCTATGCACATGGCCTTCTTGACAGCCTCAGGATGCTGCACAAGCTCATATAATGGGATATAATGAAATTCTTCCTCAGAGAGAGTAAAGTTGAGAAGTATGGGCGGGAGCACCTTTTAAAGGTCAGTGAATGTTACCTGAAACTCGAAGAACTCATGGAAGCATTCTACCAGGGAAACTTTAAAAGGGTTTCTGAACTGACAAAGGAAATAGCAATAACCGAACACGAAGCCGATGAGATAAGAAGGGAGATGGAGATCGAATTCTACGAGGGTGCCTTCCTGCCCTTTGACAGGGAAGACCGTATAATGCTTGTTGAGAGCATAGACAAGGTTGCGGATGTTATTGAGTCAACGGCCTTCACGGTATCCCTGGGACAGGTATCGCTCCCCCCGAGTTCAGGGATGATTTCAGGAGGATGATGGAAACCATCAAAGGCACCATGGAGGCCCTCATAGACTGCGTTGAACTCCTTGAGAAGGACCTCGGTGAGGCCATGAAGAAGGCCCATGAGATTGAAAGGCTTGAGGACAGGGCAGATATCATTGAGCGGGAAATCATAAAAAGACTTTACAGTGCCTACAGGGAAAATCAGATCGGTGTTGTTAAGTTCCTTGACCTTAAGGAGATAATAAGAAAACTTGCAAATATAGCTGACAGGGCCGAGGATGCCTCAGACCGTGCCCTCATAATGGCGGCGAAGAGAAGGGGATAAATGAAGCTTAAAATGGCTGCAGAGGACCTCAAATACCTGCTTAACAGGGGTTACCGTAAGAGTGTTGCGCTCAAGTTTGTTGCAAACCATTACCTCCTCGGGAGGGATGAAAGAAATTACCTTGCAAGGTACGTTTTTCCTGACGACCTGATAAAAGTCAGAAAGTCCAGGATGGTTGGTCCCGACTCCCTCAGTGGTTCTTCTGTTTTTATTGATGGATACAATGTCCTCATAGGCACCGAGAGCGTCCTATCGGGTTCAGGTTTTTTCATTGCCCAGGATGGTTATTTAAGGGACGTCAGGGGGGTCTTTGGAAATTACAGGATAACTGAAGGCACATTCAGGGCCCTTAGACTCATAATTGACTTCCTCGAAGACTCCGATGTGGAGAGGGCTGTTTTCTATTTCGATAAAAACGTGAGTCACAGTGGAAAGCTCAGGGGCATGGTGGAAAGTATTATGGAGTCCAGGGGACTTGATGGTGTTGCCGTGCTCTCCCCTTGTGTGGACAGGAAACTGAAGGGCCATGAGGATGGTGTTGTTGCAACAAGTGACGGGGCTGTGATTGACAGCGTCCGGCGGGTGGTTGACATACCACAGGAAATACTTAAGAAGAGAAAAATCAGGTGACTGCCTGCAGAAACCCAAGAAAAAAAGGATTTAAGAGGGGTTATTCAATATCCTCGAACCTGTCCCCGAGTTTTTCAAGGACACCTGGTAGTGATGTGTACTCCATTTCATCTGATGGGAGTCTGTGTGGCTCAAAGGGTCCGTGTCTCCTCATGTACTCTGCGACTTCAGAGGCGAGTGCCCTTGATCTGTCGAATGCAGGGTCATCAAACATGTCGACAGGTCCCACGAGTTTGCAGTCTGCAACCTGGAATCCGAGACCGATAACCCTTGGGGGTCCATCGAATCTCACCGGAGTCGCATCCCTCTGGGCGACCGGCATTAGCGGACCGTTGTGTGATCCCCTCATCCATCCACCGACAAGGTGGGGGAATGCGAATGGTTCGACGACTTCACCTGCAGCAGGGAAGCCTGACTGGGCCCTTACAATTGCAACAGGGTCGTCCTTACCGATGTATTTACCTGCCATGAGGTTGAGTCTCTCTGTACTTACAGATGCTGCGATTTCACCATCATCCCTTCTGTGTATCTTCTTTATCACATAGCGGCTGATTGAACCCAGAAGGGCCAGGAGATCATACATCTCATCAGGACAGGACATCTTAACCTTCCTGTGTTCCACGACATCAAAGACCTCGAATTCGTATCCGTTGTGGAGTGAGGGGTCAATTACAAGGCCTGCAGTGTTGAATGGGTCTGCGAACATCCTGAAGAGTGGCAGGTTAAAGGCTCCTGGTTCTGTTTTGTCACAGCAGAATATTATCACAGGGTCGCTTGGTCTTTCCTTAAACTCCATCTCCGCACATCCAGGCCCCATACCCTTTATGTTACCTGAGAATGTGTCTGAGAGCAGATCCTGACCTGCACCATACAGTTTAAGGCTTCTTGCTACATCTGTAGCCTCCCTGAATGCGTTCCATGCTGTCTGGTGGACTTCCTCGTTTTCTTCACCGTTGCGGTGTGTCATTATAAGGTCAATGTCATCACCGCAGTTGGTGATATAATAATCTTCAAGGATTCCTGTCTCCTTTGCCTCTGCAAGGATCTGGGAGCATTTATCCTTAAGGGCCTCATGTGCAACAGCATGGCCTGCTACGCTTCCAACGTCTGCTTTAATTACACTAATGGTTGTTTTCATGTATTACACCTCCAGAAAATAGTGAGTGAGTTAAACATGTACCTATATAAAGATGGCATCTGATTACTTAAAAAGTTATCCGCATAGATCCATGATGGTGATTGAAGCTACATTATCCTTTCAGATCCGGATTCAAGGACCCTTATGATTTCATTCTTGAGATCAATATCCCGGGCTGCATCCAGAACCCTTTGCGGGTCTGCTGCGGTTGACGGGTGTGCCGGGACCGCGCTGCATCCTCCGTCAGGGATTATTGATATATCGTAGGTTCCTATCTTCCTTGCAAGGTCTTCTATTTCAACCTTGTCCATTCCTATGAGGGGGCTGAGGACTGGCATTTCAACGTTCATCCTGGTTGCAAGGAGGTTCGGGAGCGTCTGGGACGCCACCTGTCCAAGGCTGCTTCCATCCACTATTGCAAGGGCTCCCTCTTCACGGGCAACCATCTCAGCCAGGGTGTACATTCCCAGCTTACAGAGGACGCATGTCATCCTTTCAGGACCGCTTTCACGACACTTCTCAAGGTATTCCCCGTAACTGAACGTTCTGAATTTGAATTCAACTCCTGCAGAGTATTCAGCAAGTTTTTCGGCTATCTTTTCTGTCTTGTCCCGGGCCTCGGGGCTGGTGAAGGGTGTGTTGTCCATGTGAAGAGCTATGACCTGGCATCCCCTCCTCATCATGAGGTAAGCTGCAACCGGTGAATCAATACCCCCCGAGAGAAGTGCAACCACCTTTCCCTGGGTGCCTGCAGGAAGACCCCCGGGTCCGGGTATTACCCTGTGGTATATGTAGGTTTCCTGGTCCCTTACCTCAATGTGGATCTCCATGTCAGGGTTTCCAAGGTCAACCGAGGCCCCTGTGTTCTTTAAAATAACCGATCCTGCGAACGCCGCCATCTCCTGGCTCGTGAATTCATGCTGACCCGTCCTCCGGCACCTTACCGCGAAGGTGGTTCTGGTGTTTATAAGACCCTCCGATCTGAGTTCATCAGTGTACCTGCGTAGCGTGTCTTCTATACTCTCAAATTCTGTCTCTGTTGTTACTGCTGGTGAAAAGGATACGAGACCAAAGATCTTTGAGAGCCCCTCAAGGGCCTCCTCCATATTATCAGGGTAGATGAATATCCTCCCATTCCTGACGGTAGCCCTGCAGTCCAGAGCAGATCTTATATTGTGAACAAGTTTTTTCTCAAATCTTCTCCTCACTGAAGGGCTTTTAAGTCCAACCTCACCGTACCGGGCCAGTATAACATCGTATGCTAAAATATCTCACACCCCCTGCTGAAAGTTCCAAGCTTTAATCTTCTCCTCATGACCTGAAAGAACCTGCAGAAATGCAATCCTGGGATTCGTGACTATGGCATCAGAAACCCCTTAAAAGGAATTCGCCGGCCTCAATCATTTCCTTCAGTCTAACTGAAAGTTCATTTGCCCTCACCCTGTCTGACTGTCGGCATATAACAGGGACCCTCCTTTCTGCTATCACAACATCCCCTGTTTCCATCTCATAGGCGCCGTGGGGACAGGATGATGCGCACATGCCGCAGCCAAAGCATTTCTCAGCATCAACGCCTTCCGGGCTTATTGCGTGTGTGGGGCAGCTCATGGCAACGGTGCACCTTAAACAGTCCCCACACCTTTCAGGACTGTATGATGGCCTCTCATCACCCACCCATACATCCCCGTAGGTTATCTCTCCAAGGATCCTTGAACGATCCCTTATATCTGCAACAGGTAATTTTATATCCGAATTCATTACAAGGAGGTTTTCAAGGACTCTTTCACCCGTCACTGGTATCGGAACCGCCACCGTGTTGAACACCTCCGGGCCTGCCGCTGTCCTGAAGCCGCCGATGTACTTGGGGCTCATCTCCTTAAGGTCCCCGCTGAGCATGAGGTTTGGTTTCATGGGGCTGCTCCTTGTACCCTCACCGAGCACGAGCCCCGCAGCGCCGTTAAGAAGGACTGCCGTGCCTGGCTTTATCGTCTCCATGGAGGGGTCGTTTTCAAGGGGGTTTATGTCCCCGCACCCTGAAAAGGAGAGACCTCCCCAGCCTCCTGGCATTTCCACCGCATTGAATATTGACTTCACCGGCTTTCCGGATGGGTTTACAAGGGCGGTGTAGTTCCTGAAGGCCATCCTTGTGCCTATGATTCTTGCTGTTTCAAGTTCATCTACACTTATCTCTGACTCAATGAGATCTCCATCACTGGATCTCAGGGTGACCTTGACCGCAGCCCCCCTGAGTATGTCCCCCAGGAGGAATCCACCACCATAGTCAGGGTCATGGATGCTGTGGCCGGTGCCATAGAGGAAAAGGTCAACCGAACCCAGGTTCTCATTGGGACATGGTCCAGGATAGGCAGGGACTCCGTTAAGGTGTACTGAAGCGGCCTTTCTGAATGAACCAGGTTCCGAGACACGGAAGTGCATTACAGCGGCAGTCCCTGACATTACTCCACAGGTCCCGGTCGTGACCACATCAACATCCTCATGGGATGGGACATCCCCTTCAAGAACCATCTCCTTAAGCTCAGCTGCCGTTAATACCACTGCCTCTCCATCAAGTATCCTTTCATTTATGCTGGAGATGGTTTTGTCCAAGTTATCCCTCTTTGAACTCTTCTATAATTTTCCTGGCCTCTTCAAGGGCCCCTTCAACCCTGTCCTTCTCTGGTCCGGCTCCCTGTGCAAGTCCAGGTCTTCCTCCGCCTCCGCCGCCAAGGACCCTTGCAGCCCCTGATATAACCTCATTTATCTTCATCCCCCTCTTTACGGCGTCGTCTGATGCTGCTCCAACCAGTTTACCGTCCCTGTTTGCCAGGACCGCTGCATCAGCTTCATCTACAAGTTCAAGGGCCATTTTCTGCATTTCGTCCATGTCGGCGTCGACGGTGGCTATTATTACCCTGAACCCGTTTATTTCCTCTAAAGTCTCCTTTATTTCAAGGATCTTCAGTGCTGCAAGTTCCTCCTTGAGCCTTGACAGCTGGTTCCTGAGGGACTTCCATTCTGTGAAGAATCTTTCACAGGTACCTGGAAGCTGTGATGGTGTTACCTTGAATACATCCGCACCTGCCCTGAGGATGTCCCTTTCCCTCTGAATCAGTTCAACTGCTGCCTCGCCTGCAGAGAACTCTATCCTTTCAACACCGTCCTGTATACGTTCCGTCCTGTTGATCCTTATGAGGCCTATGTCACCGGTGCGCTTCACATGGGTCCCTGCACATGCCTGGACATCGATATCATCAATCTTAACAACCCTTATCCTTGAGCCAGGCACAACCCCTCCCTGGTAGAGTATGAAGCCATACCTCTTCTCTGCAAGGTCCCTTTCCATCCATTCCACTGAAACAGGGATGTTCCTCATGACGTATTCATTGGCAAGCCTCTCTATTTCATCAAGTTCATCCTTCGTGATCCTCCTGTAGTGTGAAAGATCTATCCTTGATCTTTTAAGGCCCTTCTGAGCCCCTGCCTGCCATATATGATCCCCAAGGACCTTTCTTGCCGATGATACTATGAGGTGGGTTGCTGTATGGTTCCGTGTGAGGGCTGCTCTCCTTCCAGCGTTGATACGGCCCCTTACACGTGTTCCTGGTTCAAGGTCAGCCTCCTGCTCTGTCCAGTGCACCACAACGTTGCCTATCTTCTCAGCGTGTTTTATGCTGAATTTCTCATCCCCCGCCTCTATGAATCCCATGTCTGATGGCTGTCCGCCCCCTTCAGGGTAGAAGAGGGTCCTGTCAAGTATTATGCCTCCCTCATGGATTCCTATAATCTCCGCCTCGAATTCAATGGCTTCGGGTTCCTCATAGAAAAGGAGTTCCGTTGGGGGGTAATCAAGGTCTGTTTCCACAGCAGGGAGGTCCTTCTCTGTTTCATTCATCTCCGCAACCAGTGTGTAGAAGTTGTCTGGAATGTTAACCTTGAATCCCTTCTCCTCGGCTATTTCCTTTATGGTCTCGGGAGGTATCCCGTGGGAGTCATAGAGTTTTATGAGGATTTCAAGGGGCATCTCGGTCTTTTTATCCCTTTTAAGGTAATTAACAGTCTTTTCAACTATCCTTCTACCCCTTTTAACGGTCCTTGCGTAGCGGCGCTCCTCAAGGTCTATTATGTTCAGTATGTGTTCATGGTGGCTCCTTATCTCCGGGTACTTCCCTTCAAGGAAGTCTATCTGGATGTTCATAAGGTCCCTGAGGGACTCCTGCATCTCCAGCTCCTTCATGAGTCTGATGGTCCTTCTGATGAGTAGCCTTGCAAGGTAGCCCTCCTTCACGTTTGATGGTATCACGCCATCTGCAAGCATGAATGCCAGGCACCTTGTATGGTCAGCTATGGCGTATATGGATTCCATTGGCCCTATTGCCTGTTCAAGTTCGTCCACATCCATTCCAAGTTTATCGGCCACCCTTTTTCTGAGTTCTCTGAGATCTGCATAGGTCTCTATATCCATCATGCCGGCTACCTGTGCATTCTCTGCAAGTATCTTCTCATCAACACCCACACCTGTGAGTTCAACAAGTCTCTGTATCACAGGACCAAAGGATGCGTCGTAGGCTGTTGGTGTTCCCTGGGATATCCATGCGAACCTTTCAAGGCCATAACCAGTATCCACTATCTTCAGGGGGATCTCCTCCCTGCCCCCATCAGGGAGGTTCCTGTACTGTATGAATACGAGGGTTGCGAGTTCAACTCCACGGACACATACCTCATAGCATGGACCTGAGTTTCCTCCTCCCTCCCACCATGACTCGATAAAGGTTATTTCCTGAGGGTCAATACCGATGTGGGTTAAGAATTCATGACAGTAGGCTATCGTCTCATCCTCCCAGTATATTCTTTCATTCTGGGAGTTGAACGCGTGGTGACCCCCCATTGTAAAACAGGTCATGTGCCTTCCGGTTCTGCCCACATTGTCAACATCGTTAAGGCGTATGGAGGGCTGTGCAACAACAAGGGGGTTTGCAGGGGGCTTAACAAGCCCTGAGGTTACCCATGGCTGAAAATTGTATATGGATGCTCCAACAAGAAAAACATCATCCCGCCAGCGCTTTGCAAGTACAGGGTACCTCCTTATGGGTTCATGGCCCCTTTCAGCAAAGAAATCTATGAATTCCTCCTGTATCTTGTAGAGGTCATAGCTCCTGCTGGTCGCAGGGTTACCTATGAATTCATATTCATCGCAGGGCGCGTCTCCACATGTTCTGCGCTCTTTCATTGACCAGAATGTGTTCCCGCAGGATTCACATTTATACCTTTCATATCCTAGTTCCTGGAGCTGGCGAGACATGGTAATCATTGAGAACAGTTATTTAATGATAAAAATTAGTGTGAGAAAAATAAATATTTTTTGCCATTCATTCAAATGGCAGTATCATAAAAGGAGAAGTTAGCCGAAGAGAGCGCCAAGACCGGCTGCTGCTTCTTCTTCAGCTTCCTCTTCTTCCTCTTCTTCTTCCTCTTCAGCTTCTTCAGCTTCTTCAGCTGCTGCTGGTGCTGCGGCTGCTGCTGGTGCTGCGGCTACAGCTGTTGTTTCCATTGCTTCTTCAATGTCAACATCTTCAAGGGCTGCTATAAGAGCCTTGACCCTTGCATCGTCCACTTCAGCACCTGCTGCTTCAAGGACGCTTTTAACGTTTTCTTCATTGATCTCTTTACCGGTTGTGTGCAATAACATTGCTGCGTATATGTATTCCATATGATCACCTCAAATATTATTTTTTTAGTTATTTATGCCAGTAAATGTTCTATCCGAAGAGGGCCCCCAGACCTGCTGCGGCATCCTCTTCCTCCTCTTCTTCTTCCTCTTCTTCCTCTTCCTCTTCAGGTTCTTCTTCTGCAGGGGCTGGCGTTGAAGCCCTTGCAGATAACTTATCCCTCAGTTCATCATCAACTGCATCCCCATTGACCTCTGCAGCTGCTGCTGCAAGTGCAAGCATCTGGGCATATGCCTTCGCCAGGAGAAGGTCTGCAGTCTTTGATGTGAGGATTGATGCATTGTATGCGAGGTTGAAGGATTTTGAAGCTGCATTCTGAATGATTGCAGGCATGGTCTCCCTGGTGTATATAACCGCATTAACTGAGAGATTGAATGCCTGTGAGAAAGCCCTCTGGATATCAGAAAGGGTCTTCTCTTCATCAATTGTCAGTATGTCTGCTGTGTAAACAGTCTGGTTTTCATATGCTGCCCTGAGGTCTATACCAACCTCAAGTGGCTGTATATCCAGTCTTGTAAGGATTCCAGCCACCTTTGGTGGTATCTCCTCCCCTTCCTTCACAACGGTATGGTCATTTGAGACCACTATTTTACCCTTATCAATCTTGGCAGGGATACCTATCTGCTGCAGTTCCCCGAGTATTGGACCCGGTGCGAATCCGGTGTCCCCCTTGGGGACAACTATATCTGCAGGGGCTATCGCGCCCGGTTTTGCAGGGGCAGGAGTTTTACTATCCTCAAGGATCTTGAAGAGTTTGAATGGATTCATATCCGTGAATATGAGTGCTGACTGGCCTTCCATATGCTCTGATAGTGACTCTATATTCTCCATCTCTTTGCCAGCGTTCTCCAGGGCAAGGCTGATCAGGGTCTTCTTGGACATTCTTATAAGTGCACTGTCACGGAGTGTCTGGCGCATCTTCTGAAGCTGCCTTGCAGGTATATCTGCAAGGTTAGCTATACCAACCACTTCATGACTTTTAATAAGGTCCTGGAGCTCCTGAACCTCTTTCTTCTTCCATTCAGCCACGTGAGCCATCTAAATCACCCTCACTACCGGGCCCATGGTTGTCTTAACGTACATGGACTTTAACTGGTTCCTGCCCTTTTCAAGTTTGCGGTCGATTGTCTGGAGGACCGCCTCTATGTTCTCGGCAAGTTTTTCATCGTCCATGTCCTCAGTACCCACCACCGTGTGAACCACAGGCTGATCCTTTATCCTCACCTTAACGGTGTCTCTGAGTTTTTTCAGGATGGGCTCCGGATTTATTGTTGCTGGCACTGGTTTAGGCATCTTCTTTCGAGGACCGAGAACAGGCCCCAGGAATCGCCCCACCAGAGGCATCATATCTGCCTGAGCCACGAAGAATTCATACTCGTTGGCAAGTTTCTTTGCCTTTTTCCTGTCCTTACCAAGTTCTTCGAGCTCTTCCTTGGTTATTACAAGGTCGGCTCCTGCATTCTTGGCCTGAAGGGCCAGTTCACCGTCAGCGATCACGGCGATCTTAACATCCTTGCCGCGCCCGTTGGGTAGAGAAACTTCCTCGTCAAACCGGTTCTCTGGTTTATTGACATCCAAGTCCTTGATGTTCATGATAACATCCATGGACTGTGTGAAGTTTCTCGGCCTTGACAGTTCCTTGGCCTTCTTCACCGCTTCCATTATCTCTTGTTTCATTATAAAATCCTCCATGAACTCAAAAAAATAAGTTCATATGGTAGGTTTAGTTATGTGATTCTCAAGATTTATAAATTTTTATGATGTTAGGAGATCATCGTAGGCTCCCTGGTCAACCTCCTTCTGGACTTCCCTGGGGTCCTTACCCTCAACGGTTATGCCCATGCTCACGCAGGTACCCATAATCTCCTTAACTGCCTGTTTGTATTCATTGGATAGCAGTGCATCGAATTTCATCCTTGCAATCTTAAGTATCTGCTCCATTGAGATGTCCGCTATCTTGTCCATTCCAGGGTCCTGTGACCCCTTCTCTAATTTGAGTTCATCCATGATCAGTGCAGTTGTTGGTGGTGTTCCCACTTCAACTTCGAACTCCTTTGTGTCGCTGTCCACGATGATCTTGACAGGAACCTTCATCCCTTCAAAGTCTGCGGTTTTCCTGTTTATCTCTTCAACAACCTGCATCATGTTAATTCCAAGCGGACCAATCGCAGGACCTAGAGGTGGTCCTGGAGTGGCTTTTCCACCATCAATAAGAATTTCAACGGTTTCTTTAGCCATTAATCAGCCTCCTTTTGTATTATTCTGATCTGATCACCTTTAACAGTTACAGGTATCGGGACCGCGGCCTCTATGAGTTCAAGGACAACCTCCTCCCTTGACTCATCTATACGTATAACCTTGGCCCTCTCACCCTTAAATGGACCTGATATCAGTTCAACGATACTGCCCTTCTTAATGGAGGATATTATTGGTTCTGGTTTAAGGAATCTCTTAACCTCTTCAAATTCTATCTCGGCTTCGCCCTCTGTTTTACCTTCCACAACACCCCTGAGGTGGGGAACCCTTATCGCAGGGTTTCTCATGTCAATTTTTGATGAGGACTCCACCAGAATATATCCTCTGAGTGATTCCGGGACGAGAATAGCGTTTATCTCAATACCGCTGTCCCTGACCTTCCTGGCCAGCATTCTGGCCACGTTTTTTTCCTGACCCACAGAGGTCTTAAGGGCGTATATGGAATTTTTACTATCTTCCATTAAGAACACAACCTTATATATATAATTCACTGTAATATGAGCATGCAGTCAGCGCCCGAGAAGCTGGGCAATGATACTGATTATGAAACCAACAACTCCTATTATTATTATACCTATACCCGTTACCTTTGACACGTTGATATATTCTTCCCTTGTGGGTTTTTTGGAAACCTTCAATACTCTTTTTGACTGTTTTATAAAATTCAGAATAGACTCCTTGTATTTCATGATTTATCCCCGCTAACGTAATATTATAAAAACAAGGATCGGGTCGGGATGAGTGATAGAGTACTCTATCACTCAAGATTTATAAATGTTTTCATTAAGTGGGGGTGGCTGGAAGAGATATCAGAATACTCCGTCTATAAATTCTTCCAGTACAGATTCATCAACTGAATCCTTACCGCGCTGTTTTTCCTCAATGAATTCCTTCTCTGCAGAAGCATGGGAACCATATATGTAGGGTGATCTCACACCCGCCACCACTATGGTTGTCCTTATGACATTCTGCAGTTCATCCTGGATCTGGGCACCCCATATTATGTTTGCATCAGGGTCCAGTTCCTCTGCAACAACCTCAACTATCCTTTCTGCCTCCTGGAGTGTGAGGTCGGAGCTTCCAGAGATGTTTATAAGGGCCCCCTTAGCATTGGATATGTCAAGGTCAAGCAGTGGACTGTTAAGGGCCTCATAGACAGATTCAAGGGCCCTGTCCCCGGATTCCGCTTCACCCATGCCTATCATTGCCATGCCTGAACCCTTCATTATGCTCCTCACATCAGCAAAGTCCAGGCTTACAAGTCCCGGTTTTGTTATCAGTTCTGTTATGCCCTTAACCGCCCTTCCAAGGATTTCATCAGCGACCATGAATGCCTTGTTAAGGGGCAGGTTGGGTGCCACCTCCAGGAGCTTGTCATTGGGTATGACGATGACGGTGTCCGCAGCGCTCTGGAGCTTCTCAAGGCCCTTCTCAGCGTTCTCCCTTCTTTTAAGACCTTCAGCACTGAAGGGCATTGTTGCAACGGCTATGGTAAGTGCACCTGCCTTTTTGGCAAGCTTCGATATTACGGGTGCAGAACCTGTTCCTGTACCTCCTCCAAGGCCACAGGTAACGAAAACCATGTCTGCCCCTTCAAGTTCCCTGCGAATATCATCCTCGCTTTCCTCTGCGCACTCCTCTCCAACTTCAGGGATGCCTCCGGCCCCAAGACCTCCGCAGACATTCCTGCCGATGAGCAGTTTCCTGTCAGATACCGTGTAGAAGAGGTCCTGTGCATCTGTATTGATGGCTATTGTTTCAGCACCCTCAACACCAATCTCACTGAGCCTTGTCACGGTATTGTTACCCGCGCCACCTGTCCCAACAACATATATCCTTGCCCTGCTGTTTTCAATTATTTCCCTAAGTTCACTGTCGATGTCTGAATTCATTGAGCTGGAAGGTGGTTTTTCCCTTTTTTCAGATTCCTTTATGGCATCGTTAATGAATTTCAATTGCTACCCCCACAGTTATCTATGAGATATGTTATCGTAATAAGATATATTTAAAAGCAACGGTTATTCTGCCACTGATGGAGCCATCGCTCCTATTTCAAAATAAAAATCGGGTTCTGTGACCTATGAAAATACCGCCTCAAGGTTGGGGCCAGAAATGAATTTACTGTGGGGCCATGGGCACCGGAAGACGGTGGATTCACGACCCCTGTGATAAAAAGAATTTCTCACCAGAGGCAGTTATCAGCCCCCAGTACACCTTAAAGATCATGGACGGGGCATTGCAATGATCTCATGTATCCTTAGATCAAATACGCTGTTCATATGGGCCGGTGTTAGAACAACTGCTGTATCAGCACCCCATGCAGTGCCCCCGATGGCTATGACCTCCTCATCCACAGGTATTAGGCCTGCATCTGCAGCCATGATGGATATTTCAGCGCATACCTTGAATCCCTGTGAAACCATCCTGAGGGTCTCTGCCATTACTTCGACAGGGGTTACACCGCCAAATTTATTTGAAATACCCCTCCCCACTCCGCTGAGGGCATGTGAACCTGCATAGACCTTGACTCCCCTGCTGGTGAGCTTTTCCTCCATCTCAGGTTCGAGTTCAAGTTTTCCCTTCTCCCTGAAGCCTGCATGGTGCGTTATAGATACAATATTTCCCTCAACACTCTCAGATAATTTAAGGGCTGTTTCACCTGAGACAGATGCAACCACAAAGTTCCTGATCCCCAGCTCAGCTGCCCTTTCCTTCACAAGTTCAATAACCTTCTCGGTGTTTTCCTTTCCCGGACTTTCAAAGTAGCATATCTTACCCATCATAGGTACCAGCCTCATTCATTCAGGTAGCATGCTCTCCACAAGATGCCACCTGACAGTTTATATATGCAGCATTAATTATATCAGTTATCAGAATAAATTTTTTATAAGGATAGTAAAAAGAGAATTCTGATAATATGTCCCTTATAAAAGTTTTTATAAAGCAGGGAACATAGCAACTACCAAGTAAATGGTTTCTTCCAACCCACGCATGAAGGTGATAAGATGAACGCCTTTAATTTTCTAACACCCCCACGGGGTGGAAAACCCCGGAAAGCCGGGATAACCATGGTCCTTGATAAGGGAATGGGCCTCCAGGCAGCCCGGGACCTCATGGAAATATCATCAGATTACGTTGACTTCATTAAATTCGGGTGGGGAACCCTTCCCCTCCACAGACGCGATATTGTAATGGAAAAGGTGGAGATGTATCGTTCATTCAATGTTGAAGCCTACCCCGGCGGTACTCTCTTTGAAATCGCATACATCAATGGTATGGTTCCCGAGTACCTTGAAGAGGCCGGTGAAATTGGCTTTAAAACACTTGAAATATCCAACGGGACCGTTAACATTTCAAACGATGAAAAATGCCGTTTCATTGAGATGGCCGTGGACACTGGCTTCAATGTCATATCAGAAGTTGGTAAAAAGGACCCTGCACTTGACAGCCAGCTTGACCCTGAAGAACGTGTGGAACTCGTCTCTGAAGACCTCAATGCAGGGGCATCAATGGTGCTGATGGAAGCCAGGGAGAGCGGGCAGAACATAGGTATATATGACAGTAATGGAAACGTTAAAGAGGATGAAGTTAATTATCTAATTGAAAAACTCCCCTCAGATAGGATAATATGGGAAGCTCCCCAGAAAAATCAGCAGGTTTATTTCATTTTAAAAATTGGTCCAGATGTGAACCTTGGAAACATACCCCCCGAAGAGATAACAGCCCTTGAAACCATACGAAGAGGCCTTAGGGGAGACACTCTCGGAAAGGTGAATCTTTAATGATAGAGAAAATCATGGTAATTGGCGGCTACGACAAATACGGCGAAAAAGAGCCTGTGGAAAAGGTTGAAATAAAAAAAGGAGAAATATTTGGTGTTGTCGGTCCCACCGGCAGTGGTAAGAGTTCGCTCATAGGGGACATAGAGCAGCTGGCCCAGGAGGACACCTTCTCAAAGAGAAAGATCCTTGTGAATGATGAAGAACCGACCTACGAGGACCGTACAAATCCAAGGAAGAAGATGGTTGCCCAGCTATCCCAGAATATGAACTTTCTTGCGGATATGACCGTGGGCGACTTCCTAAGCCTCCACGCCAAGTGCCGGGGGGCCAGTGAAAAGTGTGTTGACAGGGTTATAGAACTTGCAAATACACTGACAGGCGAGCCGATAAAAAAGGAGAATGACCTCACCATCCTGAGCGGGGGGCAGTCAAGGGCCCTCATGGTTGCAGATGTGGCCATAATCAGCGACTCCCCAATCGTACTAATTGATGAAATCGAGAATGCCGGTATAAGAAAACATGACGCCCTCAATGTGCTTGCAGGTCACGGTAAAATAGTCCTAGTTGTAACCCACGACCCTGTCCTTGCCCTAATGACGGATAAGAGGATAGTCATGAAGCATGGGGGTATGCAGAAGATAGTTGAAACAACCCCCGCAGAGAAGAAGATATCCAAGGAACTCAACAAGATTGATGAGCTCATGCTGAGCCTCCGTGAAAAGGTGAGGAGAGGCGAACTCGTGGAGAGCATAGACCTCACGGACATAATAAAAACATAAGAGCAGAACCCAATCCACCACAAACCTTATGAGAAGTGAATCCTATGAGAATGGTAATTGTTGCTGGAACACCGGGATCCGGGAAGACCTCGGTGCTCATACACGCACTTAAGAGCCTCAAGTCAAGGGGACTGAAGTCATCCGTCGTCAAGATAGACTGCCTGTACACAGATGATGACAGGAAATTTGAAAGGATAGGTGTGCCGACCCTTGTTGGTCTATCAATGGACATGTGCCCGGACCACTACGCCATATACAACATAGATGACATGATAAAATGGGCTGATGCCAATGAATCTGATTTTCTCATAATTGAAACCGCAGGGCTCTGTCACCGATGCGCACCCTACACAAAGAACTGTCTTGGAGTATGCGTAATCGATGCAACAAGCGGTCCCAACACACCCCTCAAGGTGGGGCCCTTCCTCTCAACAGCAGACATTGCAGTTGTAACAAAGGGGGATATGATATCCCAGGCCGAGAGGGAAATATTCAGGGAACGTATACTTGAAGTTAATCCATCAGCCAAGATAATCGAGGCCAACGGTCTGAGCGGACAGGGATGCGTTGAACTTGCAGATGAAATGATAGAAAGCCATGAGGTGTCTCTGGAGAATGAGGAACTGAGACACTCAGCACCCCTGGCTGTCTGCACCCTCTGTGTGGGTGAGACAAGGGTGAACAAAAGGCACCACCGGGGAATACTCCGGAGGATAGATGGTTTCCAGAGCTATGAAGGAGAATAAGGAGAGGATCTTTTAAATGCCAGGAGATAAATCCCTTAGAGATACCATCACGGATCTGCTTCCAGGTTACAACTGCGGTATATGTGGTTATGCTCGCTGCGATGAATACGCCGCAGCCCTCCTCAAGGGCCGGACTGAGGTCGACCGATGCCACTTCATGTACCAGGAGTTATTCTCAGAGAACCTTAAAAGGCTCCAGGAGATTCTTAGAAAGGAGAACGTGATCCCTGAAGAGAAAAAAATAATAGGCGTCCTCGACGGCTACGAGGCAGACTTCATACTGAAACCCCTCCCTGAAGAAAACTCCTGCAGGGAGGTTCTCTTCCCCTTCACGCGCATGGAACTCAAAAAGGGGGATGTGATACGTTACAGGCCCCTGGGGTGTCCGATAACCCACTTCGCAGAGATAATAGATGAGAACCATGGACTGATAACGGTGCACATCGTGGGTCCCTGCCACCGCCTGGGCAGGGAGGACTTTGAATTCAAGGATGTTGGTGTCTGCATGGTGGGGGGCTTCGAGGGCATCATAGAGGGTGAAATCCCCAATATAGGTGAAACGGTCCGTTTTCTCCCGGCCCACTGTATGATGCAGAAGGTCCACTCAGGAGTGGTGGTGCAGATTGAAGGTAAAAGGGCCATAATAGAGGGTATCGACCTCAAGGTATGGGCCCCTCCAGT
The DNA here is from genome assembly GCF_009914355.1 of Methanothermobacter sp. THM-1. Classification (NCBI taxonomy): domain Archaea; kingdom Methanobacteriati; phylum Methanobacteriota; class Methanobacteria; order Methanobacteriales; family Methanobacteriaceae; genus Methanothermobacter; species Methanothermobacter sp. THM-1. Next base: position 188,098 of record NZ_CP044013.1, on the reverse strand, counting down.
AAAGGCCAGATAGGATGCCTTCAATGAAATACTCTGCAATACCCGTAAAGACAGGCTACATCAGGCCCGGTGAGGGTATCTCAATGATCGTGGAGAGGGCCGGTGAACTGGTACTTGACGGCGATTTTCTTGTCATATCCGAAACCCCCGTCTCGGTTGCCCAGGGAGACCTTGTTGATGAGTCAGAGTTCGAACCATCCCTCCTTGCAATCTTTCTTGCCGATATCTGGTCAAAGTACATCTGGGGGTATCTCCTCGGACCACTCCTTGGAATTAAAGAAAGAACCATAAGAAACCTGAGGAGACTGCCTCCAGAGGCAAGGTCCCATAAGGAGGTTGTCCTCAGATACTACGGCCTTAAACACGCCCTTAAACCTGCATCAGAGGCTGGAATAGACCTGAGCAATGTCCCCGGGACCCTTGTATCTCTTTTACCTGAGAATCCAGCCGAAGCTGCCCGGAGGGTCGCTGATAAATTGATGGATGACTTCGACAGGGAAGTTACCGTGGTCATAGCCGATACCGATGCAACCTACAGGCTCCTGGGCCGGTACTTCACAGCCCTCCCTGTGGCCGCACCCGGAATAATACATGATACCGGAATTCTTGGCTACCTTGCAGGAAGGTTCTCATCAGGGTCATGGCCCACACCACTGGCATCATCAAGGCGCCTTGATGTTGAAACCCTCCTTGAAGTGGTATCTGTTGCTGAATCCTATCAGATGAGTCATGGTCCAAGGAGCACTGTTTATGAAATGGCTGAGGAACTGGAGGAAAGCCCCGGGAGGATCACTGCTGAGATGCTTGAATCCGTTGAACATACACCTGCCATCATAGTGAGGCCGGAATTATAAAATTTAAATAGGATTACCTACATAAATGGATGTGCGCCAGAAGATTTTAGCACAATCAGTGCAGTTACTTTTCAATGCTGGAGGATTTCAATTGGTTGATGAACAGGCAGTGCAAGAGTTGATCCATGAAATTATCACCGAAGATGAAGAAGAAGAGGCAGTGCCGGTCCTGAAGTGTCTCATGGAGGGAACCGTTACAGACGAGGAGATATCAGAGAAGACCCAGCTCAAGCTCAACATAGTTCGAAGGGTGCTCTACAAACTCTATGATGCCGGTGTTGCAAGCTACCGGCGGAGCAAGGACCCCGAGACACAGTGGTACACCTACACATGGAAGTTTGAACCAGGGAAGGTCACTGAAATGATAAAGAAGAAGCACAGTGAGATCGTGGAAAAGCTCAGGGAGGCCCTTGCATTCGAGGAGAACAACATGTTCTTTGTCTGTGTAAACGGCCACTACAGGTTCACCTTTGATGAGGCCGCTGAGGAGAACTTCACCTGCCCCGAGTGCGGCTCTGAAATGGAATTCATGGACAACTCTGAAATAATACAGCAGATAAAACACGAGCTCAGCCTCTATGAGAACAACGGTTTTGATGGAGGCCCCGACCCCGGGATGAATTCATAGAAAGATTCATTGCAGGTGTCCTGTTGAGCATCCAGCTACTTAGAAGTGTGGGCTGTCCCGACTGGGTCATAGAACACTCCCTTGCAGTTAAAAAAAAGGCCATGGAGCTTTCTGAGAACCTGCCCGTTGACAGGGAGCTTGTTAAAACCGGGGCCCTGCTGCATGATATCGGTCGTTCGGTGAGCAGCGGAGTTGACCATGCAGTTGAAGGCGCCCGCATACTCAGGGACCTTGGTTATCCACCGGAGGTTGTGCGGATAGTTGAAAGGCATGTTGGAGCCGGCATACCCCCTGATGAAGCCGAAACCCTTGGACTCCCCCCTGGGGATTACATGCCCGAGACCCTTGAGGAGAAGATTGTTGCCCATGCAGACAACCTCCTGAATGGTTCAGAAGAGGTTGATATTGATTTTGTGATAGAAAAGTGGAGCAGACGCCTCGGCAAGGACCATCCATCAATAGAAAGGCTTAAAAAACTCCACGCCGAGCTTCTGGGCTAATCCTAGAATGACTTTTCTGAGTCCACTGCAGAACCCAGAGCATTATTAAAACACGGACTCGGTGCAAAGAAAAACCTTTAAATGTTGCCAGCTCAAAGAACAACATTTCAGACCGATAAAGACTTCCCAATAAATTCCCTGAAAGACCGCTGCATATACTACAAATATTATGATGCCAAAAAAAGAATCATATAAGATCATTCTAGTGGGGGTTAATAATGAAGGATGAGAAGAAGGAGTGTCTGTGTCCGCGATGTCCCAGTTACCCTGATCATGGAGATGGGGAGGTCCTCTTCTGTGCCCGGGGAAGTAGCAGGTACGAGGTTAATGAGATGGGATGTCTATGCGCATCCTGCGAGATATACAGGGAATACGACCTTAAAGAACTCTATTTCTGCAACACAGAACCCTATGATGGTATAAGAATGCGCAGGAGACGATCATCCGAGGACCCTGCGGATTACAGGAAGATAATCCATATAAAAAAGGCTGCAGAGAGCGGTGAAAGCGTCGTTGAATCCATGGGATCTGAAAAAAGACTTCCTGTTGGCCTTGATGACCTCCACTTTATACCGGCTCAGGTTTCAGAGATCCCCCTTAACCCTGACGAAAATGTTAACACCGGAATAATTATCGGTAAGGATTCCAGAAGGCCCCTGAAGCTCAGTTCACCTGTAATGATAAGTGGAATGAGTTACGGTGCTGTCTCCAGGAAAACAAGGCAGGCCATTGCATCTGCTGCCAGGGATCTCGGGATAGGCTTCAACTCAGGGGAGGGCGGTGTCCTTGAATATGAACTCAATGAGGCTGGCAGGCAGCTCATAGTCCAGTACTCAACAGGGAGGTTCGGGATCACCGAGGATATACTCAGAAAGGCTGCTGCCATAGAGATAAGATTCGGTCAGGGGGCCTACCCTGGTAAGGGGAGTTATCTTCCACCAGAGAAGATCAGCAGGGACGTTGCAAGGGTCAGGGGTCTTGAAGAGGGTGAGGGATCCTATTCACCGGCCCATCACCCTGACATCAGGGACCCTGAGGAGCTTGCAGAAAAGGTTTCATGGCTCAGGAGCCTGAATCGTGGAGCCCCTGTGGGTGCAAAAATAGGGTGTGGGAATGTTGAAGATGATGTCAGGACCCTGATTGAAGCAGGTGTTGATTTCATAAGCCTGGATGGCTTCGGCGGAGGTACCGGTGCAGTTAACCCCCATATAAGGGACAATACAGGGATCCCCCTGGTTGCAGCCATACCCCGGGCCGTTAAAACAATTATCAATGAGGGCTCTGGAGACAGGGTGTCCCTGATTGCCGGCGGCGGCCTGAGGACAGGTGCAGATATTGCCAAATGCCTTGCACTTGGTGCCGATGCTGCTTATATAGGCACAGCCGCCCTGATAGCCATTAACTGTCAGCAGCACAGGCTCTGCCACACAGGTAAATGCCCTACAGGTATAACAACACATGATCCCAGCCTGCTGCGGCACATGAACCCTGAGGAGGCTGCTGAGAGATTGAAGAACTATATAAAGGTGCTGAACCATGAAATTGCAGACTTTGCAAGGATCGTGGGGAAGGATGATGTTAAAAAACTCAACCATGAAGACCTTGTGGCCCTCACCAGGGAGACCGCTGAGCTCACAGGCACAAGATGGTTGAACGGTAACTGAAGGTGACATGAAAAATGAAGGTCCTCTGTTCAATTGAAGAATCACTACACCGGCCTGAGGCTGTAAGGTGGCGGGAGCGGATGAGGCTCCTTGAACCCCTGGGTGATGTTATCGTGATACTCCCATGCAGCATGAAGAAGCCCTACTCCACCTCAAAATCCCACAGAACATTCATGAAGGTTACAAGGGGTTTTCAGGAGCTTATACTCACATCACCCTTTGGAATATGCCCCAGGGAGATGGAAAACACATACCCCATATCATCCTATGATGTTTCAACCACCGGTGAATGGTCATATGAAGAGAAAAGGGTTGTTGGTGAGGTCCTCAGGGAATATGTTGGTGATGCCAGCGTCATAGCCCATGTTGATGGTGGATACCTGGAGGTATGCATGGAATACCTTGACGATTTCACACCAACCGCCATGGATGCAAGGCCCACCTCACCCGGGGCCCTGGCTAAACTTAAGGATGCCCTCTCAGGTTATGACAGGAACAGGCCATGGGAACGGATGCTCCACATGCTGCGCTCGGTTGCAGTCTACCAGTTCGGAAGGGGAGGCGAAAAACTCATACCTGAAGACTGCAGGGTCACCGGGAGGTCTCATAAGAAGGTCCTGAATTCTGACGGGACTGAAATCTGCACACTGATGATGGACCGTGGTCTGTTCTCCCTTGCCCTTGAAGGTGGCCGCATTTTGGGTGATCTGAACCTTAAATGGGTTGAAATAGACTTCAAGCTCGAGACAGGGACACTGTTTGCCCCTGGAGTCAGTGACGCCGACCCTGACATTATACCCGGGGATGAAGTTGTTATAATGTACAGTGGCGATGCTGTGGGTGTCGGCAGGGCCGTTCTCAGTGGGGAGGAGATGCTGAGGGCCGGAAGGGGTGTTGCCGTAAGGGTGAGGCGAAGAAAGAAAACGTGAATGCTCACCCTGATTACATGGGCGCATCCAATAATAAACACTTTTAAATATTCATTTTGATAATAGAAAATCACTGCAGTGATTATCAAAATACCATCTGAGGTAATAATGATGTCAGAAGAACTCTTGGAAAAGGTTAAGGAAGCTCTTAAAAAGGTAGCCGACCCCCACATGGGTATAAGCATAGTGGAGATGGGTCTTGTTGAAAACATTGAGATTGATGAGAAGGATGAGACCATTGCAAAGATAACCATAAGGCCAACAAACCCTGGCTGTATGAGCGCCGCCAGGATGGCCATGGATGCTAGGAACGTTGCGGAACAGGTTGAGGGTATAGACAGGGCCGAGATAACCGTGGAAGGACACATGATGGCCGATGCCATAAGTGAAATGGTCAATAAATAAATTTCATGTCATGTTTCCCTGAAACCATTGCAGTTGTCGGTGTGCCGGGTGCCGGTAAGACCACCGTCTGCAGGATACTCTCAGGGAGGATCCGGCACAGGTACATTAATTACGGGGACCTGATGCTTAAGATCGCCACTGAGAGGTCCATGGCAGGGACCCGGGAGGAGCTCTTTTCACTCCCCCTTGAGGACCAGCACGGCATCTGGCTTGAAGCCGCCAGCAGGATACAGGGGACCGGGTGTGTTCTCGTTGATCTCCACGGCCTTGACCAGTCCCCGCAGGGGTACATAGTATCCCTTCCTGTGGAGTTTATAGATCCGGATCTCATCATAATCCTTGAATCGGACCCCCTGACTGTGCTTGAAAGGAGGATGGCCGATACAAGGAAGCGGATAATCGAAACTCCCGAAAGCCTTAGGGAGCATATGGAGATGCTGAGGCTATCCATGGCTGTATGTGCAGCCCTCAAGGGCTCCGCCCTCAGCATAGTAAGCCACAGGGACCCTGAAACAACCGCAAAAAAGATCATCGGGATCATAGAATCTCTGGGTGATCGCTGAAAGACTAACTGTACAGGATGATAGAAAAGCATATATATGATGAACTTCAAAAGTTGGAATCACCCCTATTTCTTAAGAGTTGATATGGGCCCGTGGCTCAGGTGGTTAGAGCGCACGGCTGATAACCGTGAGGCCCTGGGTTCGAATCCCAGCGGGCCCATCCATAACAGTTTCTATGCCAATAGAGACATCCAAAACCCATATCCAATTAAACCAAAACCCATCACACTCGCATCTTCTGTGTGAAATCTGCAAATTTTTTGAGTAACCTCACCGCGGCACCTGACTTTACTGTTTCCCGTGCTATTCCAGTTCCACCTGGGAGGGTTTCGGCCATCCCTGCAAGGTAGAGTATGGCACCGGCATTTACAAGGGCCGCGTCAAGCCGTGACTTCTGTTCTGCAGTGGTCTCAGTTCCCTGAATTACATCCATGAATATCCTGAGGTTCTCCTCCAGATCTTCACCAGCCCCTAGATGTTCAAGAACACCCCTTTCAACACCAAAATCTTCAGGTTCCAGTCTTTCAATTCTTATTTTCCCGTCTTCAAGGAATGCTACAAGTGTGGGTCCTGCAGTTGATATTTCATCCATTGCAGGCTCTAGGCAGCTGTCAAATCCATGGACAACCATTGCACGTTCTGCCCCGAGATTTCTAAGGACCTCAGCCACCGGTCCGACAAGATAGGGGTCAAAGACACCCAGGAGCTGTATGCCTGCAGATGCAGGGGAGGTCAGGGGTCCAAGTATGTTAAAGACCGTCCTGATACCCAGACTTTCCCTCACCCCCCTAACCTTTGCAGTTGCCCTGTGGAAGGCCGGTGCAAACATGAAGCCAATGCCAAGTTCCCTGATGGACCTTTCAACCCCTCCTGGTTCAAGTTCAATCCTCACGCCTGCAGCTTCCAGTATATCCGCACCTCCACATGTCCCTGTAACTGCCCTGTTACCGTGCTTTGCAACCTTCATCCCTGCAGCCGCGGCTATTACTGCAGCCGCGGTGCTTATGTTAAAGGACCTGAATCTGTCACCCCCTGTCCCGCAGGTATCCACAACCTTCATGGAGCCGGGGATGTGAACATGGAGGGAAGCATCCCTCATGGCCCTTGCAAAACCCGTTATCTCCTCAACGGTTTCGCCCTTCATTGCAAGGGCTGTGAGGATGGCTGCCACCTGGACATCATCCAGTTCACCCTCCATTATCATCTCCATGAGTCCATAGGCCTCATCCTCACTGAGATTGCTGAAGTCCATGACCCCCTCAAGGAGTTCTTTAAAGCTCCTTTTCCTGTTTTCAGCCATTTCAATCATTAAAATCCCCCTGATCAATCTTCAGTTGCCTTTTTCATCAGTTTAACCATTTCATGTATCCTCTGAAGCATCCTGTCCCTGTCATCAAGGTTTTCGGATATAATGTCTATTATCGCGCTTCCAACTATGACACCATCCGCACCTGCTTCCTTTATCTTCTTAACGTGCTCTGGCCTTGAAACACCGAATCCTACCATCACAGGGAGTCTGCTTTCCCTCCTCACCCTCTCTATAAGGTTGATGGTGCTCTCCTCAACCCTTGACCTTGCACCGGTAACTCCCATCACCGATACAAGATAGTGGAACCCTGAGGAGTTCTCTGAAATCCTTCTGAGGCGTTCATTATCAGTTGTGGGGGCCACTATGAATATCTGGTCCAGGCCATATTTTTCAGCGGCCCTGATCGCATCTGAAGCCTCTTCAGGCGGGAGGTCCGCTGCGAGTATCCCTGTTACCCCTGCCTCCGCGGCCCTCCTGTAGAATTCATCAACACCCATATGGTAGATGAGGTTATAGTAAACAAGGAGGCCTACCGGTACTGAGGTGAACTCCCTGACCTTCTCTATGATCCTGAAGCACTTCTCCGTCGTCATGCCTGCCTTCAGTGCCCTTATATCTGCCTCTTGGACACTTGTACCGTCTGCTATCGGGTCTGAAAAGGGGAAGCCGATTTCAAGGGCATCGGCCCCTGCATCCACCATTGTCCTTATTATCTCAATGGATGTTTCAGGGTCAGGGTCGCCTGCAACGGTGAAGGGGACGAATGCGCATCCCTTCAGACTCCGGAACATTTCATCATAATTCATGGTATCACCTCAATGGGGCGGGGGAGAGCTGCATGAATCATAGAGCCACCCCCATCAGGCCTGCCACAATGGACATGTCCTTGTCACCTCTCCCTGAAAGGTTAACAATAACCGTTTTACCCTTATTCTCAGGTTTAGCCGCATACTTTTCAAGGCATGCGATTGCATGTGCACTTTCAAGTGCCGGTATTATCCCCTCATACTTTGATAAAAGTTTAAAGCCCCTCAGAGCTTCATCGTCCAGAATGGGTTCATACCTTGCCCTCCCTGTCTCCATCAGGTGAGAGTGTTCGGGTCCGACGCCAGGGTAGTCAAGGCCGGCCGAGACCGAATGGGCCTCGCTTATCTGTCCATCGCCATCCTGGAGTACATATGATAGCGAACCGTGAAGTATGCCCTCAGAACCGGCAGATAGGGTTGCTCCATGGTTTCCTGATTCAATTCCGTGCCCTCCTCCCTCTGCACCGATGAGTTCCACATCATCATCAATGAACGCCGAGAATATCCCCATAGCATTACTTCCACCCCCAACACAAGCTATTACGGTGTCGGGGAGTTCTCCCTCAAGTTCAAGTATCTGTTCCCTGGCCTCCCTTCCTATTACGCTCTGGAAGTGTTTAACCATGGTGGGGTAGGGGTGCGGGCCCATGGTTGACCCTATAAGGTAGTGGGTGTTCTCCACTGTACTTATCCAGTCCCTCATTGCCTGGTTTATGGCGTCCTTGAGGGTCCTTGATCCTGAATCAACAGGGATGACCCTTGCACCCGAGACCTCCATTCTGAGGACGTTGAGTTTCTGTCTCTCAACATCCTCCGTGCCCATGTAAACATCCACTTCCATCCCCAAGAGGGCCCCTGCAGCAGCCGTTGCTATACCATGCTGGCCGGCGCCTGTCTCGGCTATCAGGCGTTCCTTGCCCATGTAGCCTGCAAGGAGGGCTTGGCCTATGGTGTTGTTTATTTTATGGGCCCCTGTGTGGAGCATGTCCTCCCTTTTAAGGTAAACCCTGCATCCAAGTTTCTCTGAGAGGTTGCGTGCATGGTAGAGGCCCGTGGGTCTTCCTGCATACTCCTTCAAGTAATATTCAAGGTCCGATACGAATCCCCTGTCGTCCCTGTAACGGAGGAAAGCTGACTCCAGTTCCTCAAGGGCGGGGATCAGGAGTTCGGGGACGAATATTCCTCCAAATTTTCCAAATTTTCCATCCATTATCATGATAAACACCTCATTAGGTCAGATAGCGCATAAGTTCCTGTTCATTCAACCTTCTGATCAGAGATCAGGATTCATTCATTCCCTACGGGATCTGTCCGAACATTCCGGATTACATCCATGAGCTGGATCATCCTTCCATGGTCCTTTATACCCGGCGCCCTCTCAATGCCTGAGTTGAAGTCAAGGCAGTCGAACCTTGATACGTAGGCCATCCTGTTCTTTACGAATTCCGGTGTAAGGCCCCCTGCAAGGGTCACCCTCACTGCCGGGTTCCTCCTCCGGATCTCATCAAGGAGCTTGAGGGCTGCGGATTCCCTTAGCCTTCTGCCTGTGCCCCCTGTCCTGCCCTTAATGGCAGAATCAAGGAGTATCCCTGAGGATTTCCTTGTGAGTTCCAGTATATCCTTAAATGAATCCCTTTCAGGTGACACAGCCACGGTTATCTCCGCCATGATACCCTCATCATGGAGGATTCCCTTTATCCTGTTAAGATCGGAGGCGCTTACCGAGTGTAACTGTATCCTTGTAATCCCTGTTTTCTCCACCGCAGCCGGAACATCCTGGGGGTCTGATGGTTCAAGGACAAGGACCGCCTTCTCTCCGGCTTCATCTGAAAGTTTCCTTATCTTCCTGAGCTCAAGATTTCTGGGGGACCTTTCAATGTTTATGAAGCCAAGGAGGTCTGCTCCAATCCTTTGCCCCATGAGGAGGTCCTCCCTCCTTGTGATGCCGCATATCTTTATCTTCATGGCTGGGGGTTCATGCAAACTGTTCAAAGAATTCACCGGAACATCTACTCGAGAAGGCCCATAACTTGATCCGGTTTTATGCGAACTGTTCAAAGAATTCATCCCCGCCGTACCTCTTTCTTCCAGGCTTGCATAATGCTGCGACTTCAGCTATCTCCTCAAGGAGCTCGCGCGGCTCAGGTGACGACATTACAGCCGTCCCGATAAGGAGTGCGTCAGCACCATAATTCAGGAGTATCTCGGCATCCTCAGGGCCCATGACTCCGCTCTCTGAGACAAGTATAACCTCATCCGGGACTAGGGGTGCCAGTGCCCTTGTGCGTTCAAGGTCCACCGTGAAGTCTTCAAGGTTCCTGTTATTCACACCTATGACTTCTGCACCGGCCTCAATCGCCCGGTAGATATCGATTGCGCTCCTGCATTCAACCAGAGGCTCCATTGAGAGTTCCCTGCAGGTCTCGATTCCGGCTTCAAGGTCAGGGTATACTTCAGGGATCAGGAGGACTGAAGCGGCTCCTGCAGCCCTTGCCTGGTAAATCTGGTACTCGTGGACCAGGAAATCCTTCATCATGACAGGAATTTCATATTCGGATGCCTCCCTGAGGTACTCGATACCGCCATTGAAGTGGCTCCTCTCGGTTAGAACCGAAACTGCATCTGCAAATTCCATGAAGAGCTCCATCATCTCAGAAAGGCTCTTTAATGAAATTTCACTGGCTGAAGGAGACGCCCTTTTATACTCATATATTAGGGCTGCCCTGTTCCCTTCAAGGGCCCTCAGAAAACTGGGGGGCTCCTTAAGGTCCTTTATCTCCCTTTTGAGTTCCCTGAGTGGTTTTTTCATTATCGTCTCATTAATTTCTGTCTTCCTCATGCTGACGATATCTTCAATGGTTACCCTGGACACTTGATCACATCCTCAGGAAATTTTCAAGTATCTTCCTTCCACTGGGTGTCCCTATGGATTCTGGGTGGAACTGTAACCCGTAAATAGGGTGTTTTACGTGCTTAACCGCCATTATAATCCCGTCATCTGTTCTTGCCGTTACCCTGAGATCAGGGGGGATGTTAATGTCGCTGCAGGTGATGGAATGATACCTTGTTGCCCTGAAGGGGCTGGGGACTCCCCTGAATATCTCCGAACCGTCATGGGTTATCAGTGCTATCTTTCCATGGACAGGTTCCCCGTAGTCTATTCTCCCCCCGAAGGATGAAAATATCCCCTGATGTCCAAGGCAGACCCCCAGTATGGGTCTATCATGGAATATTCTAATTACATCCCTGCATATCCCGAAATCATCCCTTCTTTCAGGGGTGCCTGGGCCCGGGGATATGATTATCTTTGCCGGATCCAGTTTCTCCACATCTGAGATTTCAAGTTCATCGTTCCTGAAGACCTGGATTTCCTCATCACCTGTTTCCAAGATTTCACCCACCATCTGGTAGAGGTTGTGGGTGAATGAGTCATAGTTATCTATTATGAGTATCATGACCCCTCACCTGCCAGTTCAAGTGAATTTATAAGGGCCCTTGCCTTGTTCTGACACTCAAGGTATTCATTCTCAGGCACGGAGTCATGTACTATCCCTGCTCCTGCCTGTATTCTCCCTGTTTTTCCACTGCATACCATTGACCTTATGGTTATTGCAAAGTCTGCATTGCCGTTGAGTGAAAGGTACCCCAGGGCTCCTGCGTAGGCATTTCTCGGAACACCCTCCAGGGATTCTATTATCTCCATTGCCCTTATCTTTGGTGCTCCGCTTACGGTCCCTGCAGGGAAAAGTGCCCTGACTGCATCCAGTGCATCCATGTTCCTCCTTAGGCGTCCGGTTACATGGGAGAGTATGTGCTGTACATGGGAGAACCTTCTTATCTCCATGTACTCGGGTACCTTCACCGATCCGAACTCTGACACCCTTCCGATATCATTCCTTGCAAGGTCAACCAGCATGAGGTGTTCTGCAAGTTCCTTCTCATCAGATAGAAGTTCAGATGCAATCCTCCTGTCCTTATCTGGTGTTCTGCCCCGGGGCCTTGTACCTGCAATCGGAAATGTTTCAACCTTCCTGTTCTCAACCCTCACAAGCATTTCCGGACTTGAACCTATTATCTCCCTTTCTCCAAGTTTCAGGTGGTACATGTAGGGTGATGGGTTTGTCCGCCTGAGTGCCTGGTAGAATGCCAGCCTGTCACCCCTTAACCGGTAATCTGTGGCGTTTGAGAGCACTGCCTGGAAGATTTCACCCCTTCTGATTTTCTCCTTGGCCTCGAGGACCATGTTCTCATATCTTTTCCTTGAGAAGAGTGTCCCTTCCTCTGAATATCTGAGTCTGCCTGTGGGAACCGCATCCCCCATGACTTTCCTGATCTCATCAAGGCGGTTTTCCCCGAGGGTTATGTAGGTGCAGTTTCCGGTCAGGTGGTTGTATATTATTCCATCCAGAAAGAGTCCGAATTCGAAGTCAGGGAAGTCCCCTGGGCTCAAACAGATCTTATCAAATAATCTGGCTGCCTGGTATGATATGTAACCTACCAGGCCTCCGGAGAATCCCCTGGAGTTTTCGGTCATTCCTGAGATGTTCCTTAGGATTTCAAAGGGGTTTTCTGTGTCAATGAACTCCGAAGACCCGTCCCTTTCAACCTCCACCGTGGTTGATTCTGCCCTTATGATCATCCGGGGGTCGAAGCCAAGGAAGGAGTACCTTGCAAGTCCGGTGTCGCTTTCCATTGATTCCAGAAGAAAACATGAATCAAAGTTCCGGTACACATTCCTGAAGAGTTCAAAGGGGTCCCCGAGTTCTAATCTTTCTCTTCGGGGTTTCCTTAAGTTTATGCTGCCAAAAACATTCACTCCTGTACATGGTTATCAACCTTCACTAATCCACAAAGTACTTATACATGGAAGTACTATTTAAATCTTGTCTGTATAATAATGTACATTGATGTGGTGGTGTGTATGTGGAAGCAGATAAAACATAGATTCGAAAGGTACCCTGCCCGTATGAACGTGGCAAGGAAGATCATAGAACTTGGTTTCAGGATAGACAGTAACGGCAAGGTCTACTGTGATGATGTTGAGATAAGTGACGTTGCCCTTGCAAGGGCTGCTGGGGTTGACAGGCGCACCATCCGGGCAACGGCGGAGATCATACTCAGGGACGAAAAACTATCAGGCATATTCCAGAACATAATGCCTGCAGGCTCCCTCCTGAGGAACGTGGCGGATGACCTGGAACTGGGGGTTGTTGAGATAGAGGCCAACGCCAGGAACCCTGGTATACTTGCAGCCGCAGCAAGGCTCATCTCAGAGAAAGGTATAAGCATAAGGCAGGCCCATGCAGGGGACCCTGAACTTGATGAAAACCCGAAACTCACCATAATAACCGATAAACCCATTCCCGGTTTTCTGCTGAAGGAGTTCCTGAAAATTAAAGGTGTGAAAAGAGTCTCAATCTACTGAATAGGACCATAAAAATTAAAAATATGAAAAGAGTGTGGTGAAAAAATGTGCCCTGGGCCCGGAAGCCCATCAATAAATCTATTTTCGCGTGAACACCTGAAGCATCATAACTCCAGGTTATCCTCTTCTTCAAGGGCCTTTAAAAGTTCATCCCAGGCTTCAAGTGATTCCCTGGCTGCCTCATCAGACATCACCTCAATTGCATAGCCTGAGTGAACAAGGACGTACTTGCCCTCCTCAACATCATCCACAAGATCAAGTTTAACCTGTTGCCTCACACCACCAAAATCAACGGTGGCAACATTATCCTCACTGTCAATTTCAATAATCTGAGCAGGTGCTGCAATACACATTCAATAACCCTCTCCAACTTATAGGATAACAGTCAAAAATACACACTAGTAAATAGATAAAGACTGGTGGCATATAAAGATTTGTGGGAAACCACATCGAAAAATTAATACCGGGTGTTTCAGATGCGCTGTGCTGTTATAGGGGGAGGTCCAGCTGGAAGGGCCGCTGCAATGGAACTGGCTGCCCTCGAAAATGAGGTTACACTTATTGAAAAAAATAGTATTGGTGGAACATGCCTCAATGAAGGCTGCATGGTTGTATGTGGCCTGAATGATGTTGCAAGGCTCCTTAATGATGCAGGACGCCTGCGTGACCTTGGGGTGCTTGACATTGACTTCACCCCTGACTATCCCAGGATTGCAGGGGGTGTGAAGGATGTCCTGAACAAAATCAGGCACGTCACAGAAGGGGAAACCAGGGAGGCCGGTGTTGAAATAATATACGCCGAGGCCATGGTGGAGGATGGTCGTGTGATTGCCGGTGACGATGAAATCCAGTATGACCGCCTCATAATTGCAAGCGGCGCAGGCCCGATGATACCACCATTAGATGGTGCTGAGAATGCAATAACCTACAGAGACATCCTCAACATCCCTGAACTTCCAGAGAAACTTGTTATAATTGGTGGGGGAGTTATAGCCGCAGAATTTGCCTTCATATTCTCATCATTCGGATCGGAGGTCACGGTGGTCTCAAGGAGCGGATTCCTGCATGACCTCGACCCTGTAATAAGGGTCTATGTCACCGATAAACTCCTTGATGATGTTAATATCCTTGAGGACACACCCACCCTTCGTATGGATGAATTCGGTGCTGAAACCTCCAGGGGTTACATTGAGGGACTGCCACTTCTTGCAACGGGTCTTAAACCAAACTCAGAGTTTCTTGAAGGATTCGTTGAACTTGGAAGGGGGGGTGCTGTCCTTGTGAATGACCGGATGGAAACATCAAGAAAAAACGTTTATGCCGCAGGTGAGGTTACAGGAGGACCCGGCACAACCCCCATTGCAAGGCTCCAGGGCAGTGTGGCGGGGCTTAATGCAGCGGGGATTGAAAGGAGGATAGACTACAGGCACATACCACGCTCCATCTCCCTCGGCTATGATGTGGGCTTCATCGATAACCGTGATATTGATGGAGTGGAAGCAACAATACCAGGACTTGCAGGACCCGGATCATTCTGGGGCGTCCCTGAGGGTAAGACAGGGCTCACCAGGGTTAAACTGGCGGAGGACGGCGGCGAAGCCAGTGTGTACTCCGTTGCACCGGGGGCGAGGATAGGTATCGCCTACCTATCACTCCTCATGAGGCTTGGAATATCCCTGTATGATTTCGACAGGTTCATTGAAACCCACCCCTCAACGGATGCCGTCTACAAGATCATGAGGTTCCTCTCAAGGTACTGATGGAGATGAAAGTAAAGAATAGGTGAAGGAAGATTGATCACCCCTATGAGCCCATCAGCCATCCTTGGAGCGCCTGGATGCCTCCTCTGCTATGATGCCTGCTATCCTGTCTGCAGCGGCAAGAACATCATCACTGTACTTCCTTGCCGCCGCCTTAATATTCTCGGAATCACTGAGGGCCCTTGATATGGCATCAACAACATCATCATTGCCTGCCCCGATAACCGCGCTTGGAAATACCGATGCCATGTTATGGTACCTTCCATATTTAACACCCCTCAGGGCCACGACCGGGACCTGTAATGCTATGGCCTCATGGACCATGACACCATCATCTGATAGCACGGCAAGGTCTGCCAGGCTGTAGAGGTCACTGATCCAGTCAATGTATCCAAGGTTGATTATCCCCTCATGATCGATGATCCTCATGTACTCCTCCCTCAGGGGGTGGCCGACAGTGACTATGTTTGCATCAATACCGGATTCGGCTGTTTTAACTGCCGCCTCAGCCATCAGCCTGAAGAGTGATGATCCCGATGAAAAAACAATGGTCGGTTTCTCCGGATCAAAGTCAGTGGGCATCCTTTCAACCGCCCTTTCAGGTTCTCCACGGGTTATTTCAGGGTTTATTGGTGAATAAATGCTCTCAACACCCCTGTAATTTTTTCCAAAGAGACTGGATTCAGGGAGTGCTATGTTCCTGTTAAGGCGGGTGCAGACCCTTGCATCCAGTGGTGTTATAAGTATACCCACAGCAGGCACCCTGGCAATCCTTGCAGAGAGGCAGCCGACAATCGCACCGCCACCTATGACACCAACAACAACATCGGGTTCTGTTCGTCTTATAAGCTTCAGGGTTTCGTAAACGGCCCTAAGAGTGCTTAAAGCCGCCTTAATGGTGTTTTTTAATGTTGCTGCATGGCCGCCTGCCTGTGGTATCCTTACCCTGTGCCACTCAATACTCCTCTTCCTGAAAAGGATTCCCGGGGCGCTGTGGTCAAGGGCGAACTCACATTCAAATCCTCTTTTTTCAAGTGCTCTGGCTATGTTAAGCGCTGTTATGGCGTCGCCTCCCATTCCACGACCTGTTACAGTGAATAGTGCCTTCATATAATCACCATGACCCTCTGATTGATTGAATTGACTGTACGGTAACAGCCTCGTTCTATGAGAACATTCTTCTGAATACCTTTAAATACTGATACATTAAATAAGTGCTTAATATGAAGGTGCCCCCCTATAATACCCGCCCGGATATGGGACGCCTCAGGGAGATCATAGGGGTTATGGGAAAATACCAGTTTGGAAACATCCTTGAGGCTGTCGGACTGAAAAACAGGTTCTTTGAGACCCTCAAACTCTATATAAGACATCCGGATGAAGTCCATGAGCCCGCTGCTGTCAGGTTGAGGCTTGTTCTTGAGGAACTCGGCACCACCTTCATTAAACTGGGACAGGTCCTCAGTACCCGCGCTGATCTCGTTGGAAAGGAGCTGGCAGATGAACTCTCAAAGCTCCAGGATGAAGCCCCCCCATTCCCCTTTAGGGACGTGAAAGCCGTCATTGAATCAGAACTTGGGGAACCCCTGGAGGACGTATTCGCTGAGTTTGATGAGGAACCCCTCGCATCAGCGTCAATAGGTCAGGTCCACAGGGCACGCTTAAGGTCGGGTGATGTTGTTGCCGTGAAGGTGCAGCGGCCGGGTATAACAGGAACCATCAAAAGCGATATAATAATCATGAAGTACCTTGCAAAGCTTGCGGATGATCGTATTCCTAGTTTAAGGTACTATAATCTGCCAGGGATAGTCTCTGAGTTTGAGAGAGCTATCAGGAAGGAGCTTGACTATCACCAGGAGGCTAACAACGCAGAAAGGTTCCGTTCACTGTTCAGGGATGATGATACCGTCTATGCGCCCTACGTGTACAGGGAGTACTCCACTGGTAAGGTGCTTACAATGGAATATGTGGAGGGTGTTAAACTCACGGACATCCTCGACTCTGACATTAAGTTCAATGCGCGGACCATCGCCGAGAGGGGTGCCAGGTGCTATTTCAGGCAGATATTCATCCATGGATTCTTCCATGCAGACCCCCACCCGGGGAACATCCTTGTGCAGAGGGGTAGATATTCATCCATGGATTCTTCCATGCAGACCCCCACCCGGGGAACATCCTTGTGCAGAGGGGTAACGTGCTCTGTTTCCTTGACTTCGGGATGATGGGACACCTTGATGCTTCTTTCAGGAAGAACCTTGCTGAACTCTTCATCCTCCTAATGAACTATGATGTTAACGGTATAGTGAACCAGCTGAGGTACATGAACATCCTCACCGAGGAAACCGATCCCGATGAAATCAGGTATGATATCATGGACCTCCTTGACCGTTACTATGGTGCCGATATAAGGAAGGTGGGGGAACTGCTCACAGAATTCACAATGCCTGAGATGATCATGAAGCATGGGATAAGGATCCCCCAGGACTTCGTTCTCCTTGCAAGGGTTATGAGCATGGCCGAGGATCTGGGTGAACGCCTCGATCCACGGTTCAATGGCCTGGAAGTCGCATGGGAGATGACCCATGAGCTTATAAGGCAGCGCCTGAACCCCATGAGGGTCCTTGACAGCGCCCCAACCACCCTCATTGAAATGGATCATATCATCAACGACCTTCCACAGAGCATAATAAGGACCGTTCAGAGGCTCGAGGAGGGTAAAATCAGGATGGAACTTGAACATAAAAACCTTGATGAAATCTCAAAGAGAATTGAAAGGTCAACCAACAGGATATCACTTGCCCTGCTTGTTTCAGCCCTTATAATCGGTTCATCACTGGTGGTTCTCCCCAATGAAGCCCTGATACTCCAGAAGTTTCCCTACCTTGGACTTTTTGGATTTGCAGTGAGTTTCCTCATCGCCCTTGCCCTTATAGTTTCGATAATAAAGGCCAGGAGGATAAACTGATACAAGGGCCCCTTCAGCCAGCGAATGGATTGTAGAGGAGTCTTCTGAATCCAAGGGCAATGAGGAACCTGTTATCAACGCTGAAACTCCTATTTCTGAGTATTATTTTTCTCGCAAGGTCCCCGAGGCCCCCTCCTGTCAGCACATCCATGTAGAGGTCCCCGGGTGTGGGGTTCTCGATTCCAAGTTTTTCCTCAAGGAATGAGGAGAGTTTCTCACCCCTCACAGCTGCAATAACAAGGGGACTTATGATGAAGAATGAGAGAAGTGTAAGCGGGCCCCCTGCAAGGTAAAATGAAATTCCAAGGGCAACTGCAAGGCTGTGGTTTCCAACCTCACCCATCATTATCCTTCCAGCATAGTCCATGGGTGAGTAGGCTGCGCAGACGGTTAAAACAAGTAAAGGCATGTAGGGGTCCGATCCCGTTATGATTGATACCATTATCGCCAGGAGGGAGAGTATCATGGTGGAGGTGCATGCGGCGCCTGGCTGCATATCTGCAATGTTGAGTGGCTGTACCATCATGGCCACAAGGAAGCCTGAAGGACCCATGACAGGATAGGTGAGGGCTGTGACGGCTATAATCCCCGCCCCCCTTGAAACCTGCCCCCATTCAAGAGGAAGGCTACCTATACGTCTCCTGCCGCTCAGGTCATCAATAAATGCAAGGACCCCCATAATGGCCAGGGGGATGTTGAAGGGTGCCGGTGTAAAGAGGGTGAGGGCTGTGAACGGTGCAAGGCCCGCTCCCCTGGGAGTTCCACCCCTCACATCCGTGTAGAGGTTTGATTCCCTGAATATGGAAATTATTCTGGCTGTTAATGGCGTTAAAATTAGTGTTATGGCTCCTGCAACCACTAAATTCATCCAGTTGAGTGTCATGATACATGCTCCTATATGGTTAAGGTGGTTTTGGGTCATTCCATGCTGCTGGGATCATGATGTCCCCTATTCCTTCATCACATGAAGGGGGCCTCATCGTCTCATGACCTTCATTGAATGCATCACCCCCCCTGAAACAGGGTTATCAGGGTCCCATGAAACCGTGTTCTGTCTGTGCCAGTACCACTTCAAGTCCTTCATCCTCCATGACCCCCTTTACATGAAGCATTTCCTTAACCGATGGTCTTTCAATGTCCATGCACCTGAATTCGGACCTGTAGTCAAGTACCGTGACCTGTATTTTTCTGCTGATTGATCCTATCAGGGCCGCCATCCCCCTAATTTCATCGACAGATATGAGTTTGCTGTTATAGGGCACTCCCACTCCAAGGAATACCTCCCTGTGTCCTGTTGCGATGTAACGGATGGCATCCCATGAGTTTTCAAGGTAGGCCTCCGAGGTTTTCCTGTCCTCCATGCCAGTTATCCTCATGAAGGTCTCAGGGCGCAGTCCCTTCAGGTCTATCCCGATCCTTCTCATCCCTGCAAGTACCAGTTCATCAATGTAGTCCCTGGTGAGTATGGTTCCATTGGTATCAACGTGTATGTTCAGGGACCCGTCCCTTTTTCTGACCTCTTCAATGGATTTTATGAGCCAGGCCCTGTTGAGGGTGCATTCTCCCCCTGAAAAGGTCACCGTACCTGTCCTGTAGACCGATTCCACCCCAAGGAGGAGGTTGGCGGTTTCCTCTGGGTCCAGGAGGTTCAGGCCGCCTGTGAATGCCGCCTGACTCTTCTGACACTGGGGGCATCTGAGGTTGCATCCATGGGCAAAGCAGACCACCTCCACCGCCAGCCCCGTCTTTTCATGGTGCGGTGTGCCCACACCTCCTGCTGTGTGGGGTCCGAATCTGCTCACATACCTCAGGGCTGGTTCATCCATGGTCTCTATCACCATCCCCCCTTGAGGGGGTGTTATGCATGCCTGTGCTGGTCTGCCGTTAACAGATACACTGCAGGCCCAGCAGCCACCTGAACCGCAGGGGGCGAATAAATCTCCCTCATCCGGCAGAGAACTTACCCTGAATCCTGCCGCTTCAAGGGCATTTTTAACCGTGCCCCTGGCCCTCACCCTCACCCCATTCACCGTTACAGTGCACAGGGTTTCATCCTGTTCTCCGGGTATCAGTGCCCCGGAAGGGCATGCCAGCTGACAGGTACCGCAGGAAGAGCAGGGCTCTGAACATTGAATTGTCCGGCAGTTGCCGCAGCCTGTACATCTCTCAGGGATGATCCGGAACATTTAACACCCAAAAAAAATCATGAAAGTTTGAACCTTAAAATTCCTGCAAGTCCCCCGAGGGCCTCCAGCTGCCTGCCGCCCTCATGTTCACTGCTTATAAGGATCACGGTGCCCCCCATGCTCTCAACAATGTCAAGGTAGCCTTCAATGTCCTCCCGGCTAACCACCCTGTCAAGGACCAGGAGCTTCTCAACCGCGCCCATGTTTATGGCGTTTATAACCTCATCCCGTCCGTAGACGACTGAGTCAGGGTCCCTTGCCAGTCTTTCAAGTAAAGTGTTCACGTTTCTTATCTCGGATGCTATCCTGTTCTCCGATGAAACCTTCTCCACCGTCCCCTTCCTCAGAACCTCATAGATCCCTGACCTTCCACCGGTACCGGTGTTCTCAATCACGGCCTTTCTGCCGATCTCAGGGTGCATGTCCATGAGGTATTCATGGAAGTCTGACTTGTAGAAACCGGGACCTGCGATTATGAGGGTTTCAAGGTCGCCGTACTTGCTTATGGCCTCGGTGATTTTCCTGTAGAATTCCTGCTTTAGTTTACCCCTGTCCCTCTGCTGCATCCTCTTCCCTGGGATGTTGCCTGTTATGGGTCCCTGGTACTCAACACCGTACTGTCTTATTATGCCCAGGTCAGCCACATCATCCTCAATGACCAGGATTATGGCCCTGATCTCCTTTGATGCTTTAACCGCCTCCTGGAGCCTTCGGAGTGTCCATCTGCTCCATGAATCCTTTTTAATCCGGAGGGGTGTGTTCAGTTTAACCTCCAGTGTGTGGTGTGACCCCAGGGGCACCAGGTCCTCGGGTCCCCTTTCTATTATGCCTGTTGCCCTCAGCCTCCCTGTGTAGACATGGAAGTTGACGTTCTCAACCCTTATTCCAAGGTAGAATGTCTTCTTAACACCCCTGTCGCTCCTTATCTTCTCTCCGCTCGTATCCTGTATCCTCCTTGTTGTCCTTGCTGATAGAAGGTCTCCCTCTTCAATGATGTGGGAGAGGTGCCAGAGGTCGTCAAGGGTTTCGGGCACCAGTTCAATGACTCCGTTTTTCTCATCCTCTTCAAGTATCCTCATCTGTCTACACCCTGAATCCCTAGTCAGCTGGGTCAATGATAATATATATGAAAGGTGTTATAAAATTAGAGTCAGATGGGAGTGTACTCTATGGGTGACTATGAATCTGGAAGCGCAATTTTCATCAGCATCATAGCAGGCTTTGTGATGCTATTCTTCATCGATGGACTCTTTGTTTATGCATTCACGGGTTTCCTTGCAGCATACCTTACCCGTCCCGAGCAGAGGGGTTCGGGGACCGGTGGTGTGGCTGCCCTGGTACTTGCAATTCTGAGCTTCATCTCAGGGATGATATTCGGACCTGAGATGCCTGGCAGAATAGCCTCGGTTCTTGGACCCGATTTCTTCAGCTTCTCTGTGGGTTTTCTTGTAATATGTGCCCTGAGCTTTATACTTGGAAGTCTCGGGGGTTACGTTGCTGTTAAGGCATCAGGGGATGATCAGTGATTTTTTTCCTTTGCTGGAATGGTTGATAATATGAAAGTGAGTGTTATAGGCGGCACCAGGGGGCTTGGTTACTGGATAGCCCGGTTTCTGAAGGATGAAGGCTTCAGCGTCATCATAACCGGGCGTGACCGGGAGGCGGGTCTTGCCGCTGCAGAGCGGATAGGTGCAGATTACTGCCCTGACAATACCAGGGCTGCTTCAGCTTCTGATGTGGTTATAGTCTCTGTACCCATTGATGTGACCCCTAATGTCCTCAGGGAGGTGGCCCCCAATGTCAGGGAGGGGTGTCTTCTCATGGATGTCACATCAGTTAAGGAGGAACCCGCCAGGATAATGGCTGAACTTATCCCTGATGGAGCATACTTTATACCCGCACACCCCATGTTCGGGCCCCGCGTAACCTCCCTTGAGGGTCAGGTGGTGGTCCTGACACCCACTGAGGATAACCCGTGGCTTGAGCCCCTGAAGGAGTTCCTTGAGGAGCGGAAGGCCCGGGTGATAGTCACGGATCCCGAGAAACATGATCTGATGATGGCTGTTGTGCAGGTCCTCACGCACTTTGCATATATCAGTATAGCGGCCACCCTTGAATCTGCAGGTGTGGATATAAGGGAGTCAAGGAAATTTGCAAGCCCCATATACAACCTCATGATTGATACTATTGCAAGGATAGTGGCCCAGAACCCCTACCTTGCATACTCCATCCAGACCCACAACAGGCATGCCCGCAGGATGCGTGACCTTTTCCTTGAAACCGCCGGTGAGCTGAGGGACCTCCTGGATTCAGGGGCCATGGATGAATTTGTGAGGAGGATGAGCCTTGCAGCCAAGAACATAGATGACATTGAATCATCCCTTGGACGTTCCGATAAGGCTATAGAGGCCCTTAACCATGAGCTGAGCCTCCTTAAGGATTCTGTTGGTGGTGAAGTTGGCCTGAAACACATATATTCAGGTAAAGTCCATGTTGGCATCTTGGAATCAGTTACACCGGACTATGCCATTCTAAGGTCTGGTAAAAGGACTCTGAAGTTTAAAATCTCAAATATAAGGGTCCTCTCAGGGGATGAGCTCTTGAGGTGGAAGGCCGATAATCTTGATTCTGCTGTCTATGATATATCTGCTGTTTTCCCGGATGGCGTGAGGCCCGAGGTCATTGAGGAACTTTTAGGTCGTCTTGATGGTGTTGTTGAGGCCAGGGTTACCGACAGATACAGGGGCCCGCAGATACCTGACGGTTTTATCAGCCTGACCGTCAGGATACGTGTATTTGAACGTGAATCCTATGAAAGGGTTAAGAAGGTAATTGAGGGTATGGGTGCCTCCATAAGGTAACCCTGATGTTTGACTGAAGTTCATCCCATACTATTTCTTCAGCTTTATCTGGGAATAATCCGGGGCATTCAGATCCCTGAGGGACTTTGGGGTTATCCTGAACAACATCCCCCGTATCTAATACTTAATTTCGTTTTTATATTAATTATCGGTGCCCCTATATAAATATACCGAAAGCTTTATATATTATAACATATACCCTCTATTATAGTAACCAAAGTTTACTAAAATATTCTGTTAAATTATAAATCTTACCAGAATCATAACAATATAAGAAAAGAGGTGGGTTGTATTATGACCGAAAAGGAACTTAAATTAAAAGTTGCGGAGGCCCTTGCCCAGCAGGACGTGGGGAGAGGAATAGCCAGGGTGGACCCGGCATGCATGGAAAAACTGGGTCTTAACGACGGCGACATCATAGAGATCGAGGGCAAAAAGGTAACCGCTGCAACGGTTGTATCATCACAGTCCGACATAGGACTTGGCATAATAAGGATAGACGGATACCTCCGTAAGAATGCCGGGGCATCCATAGGTGAAGAGGTAACAGTCAGAAGGACTGATGTAAAGGACGCCCAGAAGGTGGTCCTTGCACCGGTGGACCAGGAAATCATCATAAGAGGAGACATAAGATCAGCGTTCCTCAACAGGGTCCTTGTAAAGGGCGACATAATAGTATCAGGAATAAGACAGCAGATATCAGGTGGAGGGCTCTTCGATGAATTCTTCAGGGACTTCATGGACCTCTCACCCCTCGGTGAAATCAAACTGGCAGTTGTATCAACAAGCCCCGCTGGAGTTGTGAAGGTAACCCCATCAACCCAGGTGGAGATGCAGTCAAAGCCGGTTGACGTCAGCAAACTGGAGGGAGTCAAGAACCTTGTGGACGTAACCTACGAGGACATCGGAGGACTCAAGGAGGAAGTTAAAAAGGTCAGGGAAATGATAGAAATACCCTTGAAGAGACCCGAACTCTTTGAAAGGCTCGGCATAACCCCCCCAAAGGGTGTTCTCATGCACGGTCCGCCAGGTACAGGTAAGACACTCCTTGCAAAAGCTGTCGTCAACGAGAGCGACGCGCACTTCATAGCCATCAACGGACCGGAGATCATGAGCAAATACGTTGGTGGATCAGAGGAAAGACTCAGGGAATTCTTCCAGGAAGCAGAGGAAAATGCTCCTTCAATAATATTCATAGATGAAATAGATGCAATAGCCCCGAAGAGGGAAGAGGTCAGTGGTGAAGTTGAAAGGAGAATCGTTGCCCAGCTCCTCACCCTCATGGACGGGCTTAAAACAAGGGGACAGGTTGTTGTAATAGGTGCAACAAACCGGCCAGACGCCCTTGACCCTGCCCTCAGAAGACCTGGCAGGTTTGACCGTGAAATTGAAATAGGAGTCCCTGACAGGGATGAGAGGAAGGAGATCCTCCAGATCCACACGCGTGGAATGCCCCTCGCAGATGACGTTGACCTGGATGAACTCGCAGAGATAACCCACGGATTCGTCGGTGCCGACCTCGAATCACTCTGCAAGGAGGCCGCCATGAGGGTCCTCAGGAGGGTGCTTCCTGAAATAAAGGCCGATGAGGAGATACCCAAGGAGGTCCTCAAGAAGATGATAGTCACAAAGGCCGACTTCAAGGACGCCCTCAAGGAGATACAGCCCTCAGCCCTGAGGGAGGTCCTGGTGCAGGTCCCGAACATATCATGGGATGACATCGGAGGACTTGAAGATGCCAAACAGGAACTGCAGGAAGCGGTTGAATGGCCCCTTAAGTACCCTGAAAAGTTCAAGAAATTCGGAATCAAACCACCGAAGGGTGTGCTGCTCCATGGTTCACCGGGTACCGGTAAGACACTCCTTGCAAAGGCAGTGGCAAATGAAAGCCAGGCCAACTTCATAGCAGTCAAGGGGCCAGAGCTTCTCTCAAAATGGGTCGGTGAATCAGAGAAGGGTGTTCGTGAGGTCTTCAGAAAGGCCAGACAGACAGCACCAACAGTAATATTCTTTGATGAGATCGACTCAATCGCATCAACAAGGAGCGGTATGAGCGCAGACTCAGGTGTGACCCAGAGGGTTGTTAACCAGCTCCTGACAGAGATTGATGGCCTTGAAGAACTCCAGGACGTTGCAGTCATAGCAGCAACCAACAGACCAGACATCCTTGACCCGGCCCTCCTGAGGCCCGGAAGATTCGACAGACACGTCAAGGTTGAAGACCCTGACAAGGAGGCAAGGCTAGCCATATTCAGGGTCCACACAAAGGACATGCCACTTGCAGATGACGTTGACCTTGAAAAACTCGCAGAGATGACAGAAGGCTACGTTGGTGCAGACATTGAGGCTGTCTGCAGAGAGGCAGCCATGCTGACACTCCGTGAAAACATGGAGGCCGATGAGATCTCAATGAAGTACTTCAAGGAAGCCATGAACAAGATAAAACCAAGGGGTGGTACTGAAGAACAGGTCCAGTACCACTAAAACCCTTTTTAAATCCAGATCTCTTCTTTTTGTTCGATTAAACTTCAAATCCCAGATCATTCCTTTTGTGCGAGTTTCAGACTAATTTTAAAGCCACGCCCTGCCCGTGGCGAGAAGTCATTACTGCTGCCAGGGCTCTATTATTCATCTTAAATGGCAGGTAGAGCCTTAACTATAAATTCAGGGAATCAGGGCTCTCCCTCATTCCCCACCAACTATTTTTAAAGGATGGATCACTATTTATGTATCATGATGTTTAACTTGCTCAGGTGATAGAATGCCATATAAGGTTAAAGACATTTCACTGGCCCCGCAGGGTGAGAAAAAGATCCGCTGGGTTCAGGAACACATGCCTGTACTTGAAAGGATAAAGAAAGAATTCATTGAGGAAAAACCCTTCAGGGGGATCACAGTAGCCTCCTGCCTCCACCTTGAACCAAAGACCATTAACCTTGGACTGACCCTCATGGCGGGTGGTGCCGAGGTTGCTATGACAGGATGCAACCCCCTCTCCACCCAGGACGATGCAACGGCTGCCGGTGCAGAGATGGGCCTGAACATGTACGGGTGGCGCGGGGAGAACAATGAAGAGTACTATGAAAACATACACAGGGTCCTTGACCATGAACCCGACATCCTCATAGATGATGGTGCCGACATGATATTCCTTGTCCACAGGGAACGTCGTGAGCTGCTTGAAAATATCAGGGGGGCTTGTGAGGAGACAACAACCGGTATACACCGCCTGAAGGCCATGGCAGCAGACGGTGCCCTTGAGTTTCCGGTGATGGCAGTCAACGATGCCTACACCAAGTACCTCTTTGACAACCGTTACGGTACCGGTCAGTCCACCTTTGACTCCATAATGGGCACCACCAACATGCTGATAGCCGGTAAGACCGTGGTGGTGTGCGGTTATGGATGGTGCGGCCGCGGAATAGCCATGAGGGCTGATGGACTGGGAGCGAACGTCATAGTGACAGAGGTGGACCCTATAAGGGCTCTTGAAGCCCGCATGGATGGTTTCAGGGTCATGAAGGTCTCAGAGGCCGTTAAACACGCAGACATCCTGATAACTGCAACAGGAAACACTGACGTTGTTGCAGCAGATGAGTTCAGGGAGATGAAGGACGGCTGTATAATGGCAAACTCAGGGCACTTCAACGTGGAAATAAACCGTCAGGACCTTGAAAGACTATCAAAGGATGTTAAGAAGGTTAAAGAGGATATTGAAGCCTTCATAATGCCTGATGGTCGTAAAATTTATCTTCTGGCAGAGGGGAGGCTCGTCAACCTTGCCTCGGAGCGAGGCCAGGGCCACCCTGCAGAGATAATGGACATGAGCTTTGCGATGCAGGCATTATCCGCCAGGCACCTCCTTGAGGAGAAGATGGACCCAGGCGTCTACAGGGCACATGATGAGATAGACATGACGGTAGCCAGGATGAAACTTGATGCCATGGGTATAGAAATCGATGAACTGACGGATAAACAGATCAGATACCTTGAAAACTGGGAAGAGGGGACATAGGAGGAAGAAGTTGGGCTTTTTCAGACTCATAAACAGGGGTCCTGGCCCTGTAAGATTATTCATTGGAGGTGTCCATGGAAGGGAGGGCCTCACAACCATAAGGGCCCTTAAAAGGCTCCGTTTCAGCGACATTGAAACCGGTAAACTGGTAATATACAACTGCAACACAAGTAACTACCTGAGCACCCTTGACCCCTCCTACTACGAAAGCAGACAGGGCCGTGAGATAATGGGGCTCATAAAGGAATACAGGCCATCAACCTACCTTGAAGCCCACTGCTACCGGGATGAAAGCTACCATGACCTCACGGATCCATCAAGAAAACTTAAAAGGGGTGTTCCACCCCTCATAGAACTTGAGAGGGGTGTTCTGATAGGATCGGTGTCACCCCACATAAGGAAGAAGCTCTTCAGAAGGGAGGATATCTGCCTCACGGTTGAGATTCCATGCTTCAGGGACTCTGAGGAATGGTACAGGCAGTTAGAGGTTTATGTTGAATTCATGAGGATCGTTGCATCATCCAGAGACCGTGACGAGCTTGAGAATCGACTTGGAAGGAAATACCCCCACCAGGTTGAAACCGCCAGGAGGTATGCAAGGGAATTCTTCGGGGAATACCCTCCCTTCTAACCCTGGATCATCCATCTGGATTTAAAAAATGATGAAAAAAATCTTCAATGAATGGAATGAACTCATTACTGAAAATGCAGGGGACTGATAGGATCATGGTGAAATCATACATCAGAAAACTCATCAGGCTAGTTGAAATGGAGAGGGAAGCCGAGATAAACGCCATGATGAATGAGATCCGGAGGCTCTCCCCCAGGAAGCGCGAAAGGATAGGCAGGGCTATAAATGGCCTGAACGGTAAGATAACTGGGCGTGAACTTGGATTTCACCTTGTGAAGTATGGTAGGAGGGACCCCATAGAGACAAGGATAGGTGTGGGTGACCTTGTTCTGATAAGCCGGGGAGACCCCCTCAAAAGCGACCTCACAGGTACCGTTGCAGGGAAGGGTAAACGGTTCATTGTGGTGGCCCTTGAGAATGTGCCCAGGTGGGCCCTCAGGAACGTGCGCATCGACCTCTACGCCAATGACATAACATTCCAGAGGATGATCGATAACCTCAAGGGTGTTAATAAGAACATCCTGAAGGTACTGGGCCTCATCCTTGATAAGGATAAACCTGCCCCCACCAGGAGGGTTGACTTCGAGGCCATTGACTGTGAACTTAACAGTTCCCAGAAGGAAGCCATCAGCAGAGCCCTTGGTTCAGATGACTTCTTCCTCATCCACGGGCCCTTCGGAACGGGTAAAACCAGGACCCTCCATGAACTCATAAGGCAGGAAGTCAGAAGGGGCTCAAGGGTCCTTGTTACGGCCGAGAGCAACGCTGCAGTGGACAACCTCCTGGATGGAATCGCGGAGGATGTTGAGTGCGTGCGCCTCGGACACCCCCAGAGGGTCTCTGAGAGGAACATAAGGGAGACCCTTGCCTATAAACTCGAAAATCATCCGGACTACAGGATGGTCATTGAAAAACAGGAGCGAATAGATAAACTAGTGGAGGAGCGTGAAAAACATCACAAACCAACACCACAGCTCAGGAGGGGCCTCAGTGACACCCAGATACTCCTTAACGCAACCAAGAGGAGGGGTGCCAGGGGCATCTCACCAAACGTTATGATCTCAATGGCAAGGTGGATAGAGGTCAACCAGAAGATAGACAGGCTTCACAGGGAACTTGAAGAGCTTGAAACAGAGATTGCCAACCGGATAATCAGGGAAAGTCAGGTTGTCCTATCAACCAATTCATCTGCAGCCCTTGAATACATTGATAATGTCAGTTTTGACCTTGCCGTTGTTGATGAGGCATCCCAGGCCACCATACCGAGCATACTCATACCCCTGGGACGTGCGCCTAGATTCATACTTGCAGGTGACCATAAACAGCTCCCTCCGACGATACTGAACCAGGAAGCATCAGAACTGGAAAGTACCCTCTTTGAGGAACTGATCACCAGGTACCCTGATAAATCATGGATGCTTAACTGCCAGTACCGGATGCACCCTGATATAATGGAGTTTCCCAGCAGGGAGTTCTATTCAGGCAACATAAGGGCCCATCCATCCCTTGAAGGATTATCTGTGACCGACATCCTCAGGAGTGGGGGGGAAGAGGGGGAGCTCCAGGGGATGCTTGCGGATCCTCACCGGCCGGTCCTCTTCATTGACACATCCAGACTCGAAGCCCCTGAAGAGAGGCTGAAGGGTTCGACATCCATAAGGAACCCTGTTGAGGCTGACCTTGCGGTTATAATTGCAGGGGCATTCATGGGGATGGGCGCCGGGTCATCGGATATCGGTATAATCACCCCCTACGATGACCAGGTGGAACTCATATCATCCATGACCCCTGTGGAGGTGAACACCGTTGACGGGTTCCAGGGAAGGGAAAAGGAGATAATCATAATTTCGATGGTCAGGAGTAACAGTAGGGGGTCCATAGGTTTCCTCAGAGATCTTAGAAGGCTTAATGTTTCACTTACACGTGCAAGGAGGAAACTGCTGATAATAGGTGACACTGAAACCCTCTGCACCCATCCATCCTACAGGAGGCTTGTTGAGTTCTGCAGGAGAAGGGGCTTCCTTGAAAAGCCAGGGCCCGGCGATGTGAGGAACTGGAGTCCCTGAGAGTTCAGATACCTCTGGAATCATCTGCAATTCCTGATAAAACCAGGAACACCATCAACCATCTGCAAGAATCATGAAACGATAAAAAAATCAGAACCACTCCTCAAGGCTTTTCTGTGTGAAAGAAGCCTTTTCAATCTTTTTAAGTGCTGAAAGCACCCTTTCCTCCGAGAAACCGTGTTCGGAGCAGAGGAACTCCAGGACCCCCTCCCTGTCGGGTTTCCTCCATTTAAGTTCATAATCCCCTGTTACATCGGGTTCAAGGAAGATCCTTCGAAGGACAAGGGGGTCGCCGCCGGGGTCCCCGTCAACCTCCTCAAGGACACCGAATATGTCCCCCCTCTCCCTTATAAGTTTAAGACCCTTCTTTGGACCTATACCCTTAATTCCAGGGTTAAAATCTGTTCCAACAAGTATTGCCAGGTCAACGAGCTGTTCCCTTGTCAATGAAAGTTTTTTAAGTGCGGCTTCAAGTTCAATTATCTCGGGTTCCTGGAGTTTTCCGCTGAGGGTCAGGTTCCTGACGACCCTCGGGGCGCCGAAGAGGAGGCAATCATAGTCCTGGGACGCCACAGCCCATGCATCACCTTTCCTGACCATGAATGATGCCTGGGCCTCGCCCTCACTCGGTGCCTGGACATAGGGCACCCCCATGAGTTCAAGCAACCTTTTTGAACCCTCAACTATATCATCCGACATCCTTGATGACCTGACAGCGTATTTCCTTGCCCTTTCAATGTCTCCCTCCTCAAGGGCCCTCTTCCACTCCACCTCAGACTTCTTCCTTGCCTCAACCCTCTTACTTATGGTGGAGCCCTTGAGGTGATGTGATCTGCCATCAAAGACATAGAATACCTTTATCTCCCTCTCCATCACCGCAGCTGTCCTGTAGAGTATGCCACTGAGGTGCGATGTCACGCGCCCCTCCCGGTCCATGAGTGGCGTGCCATCCCTCTGCCTTATACTGGATAGAAACTGGTATATGCTGTTTGCAGCGTCCACTGCAACTATGCGGCCCCTGAGGTCATCGAAACCTATCTTCCGGGGTGAAACTATATCCTTAAGTTTAACTCCCATAAAAGCACCCCCACAATTCTTAAAGGTCCTTCAAGAAGCCGGTATGATCCTAAAACTCCTCCCTGAACCACTCAAAGGGAAACGTCTCCTTTATCCTTATGAGGACCTCATCATCATGGATGATGTTATAGGTCCTTGTGAGCATTGGGGAATCCGTTCCAAATATCTTAACAAGCTGGGGGGCGGGGTTTTCAACGTCTATAACCTCAATCTCCCTCCTCGACTCGATCCTGTGCTTCTTGAGTATCCTTCCAATGGGTATGTCGGCCCTTATAAGGTCCTCCCTGAATTCATCATCAAGCCTTGATAGGGGTATGTATGACACCGCATGTATAAGGGGTTCCCTGTTCCCTATAACAACCACCCTGTGGTTAACTGTGTCCCCAGGATTTATACTGAGTTTGGATGCGATTTCATGACTGCATGGCTCGAATTCCTGCTTGAGTGTCCTTATGGTTACCGTGCCCTTCAGCACATCCAGTATTGTTGTAACCGACCCGTCGGTTGAGAGGAGGATCTTCTGGGTGTTTGAGAGTTTTCCCATGATCCTCTCAATGCGTTCAATCTCCTCCATGGCATTCACATTCATATGGAGCCTCCTATTGGGGGGAGCTGATCACCCCGTTAACCGCGGACTCTGCAACAACAGCAGGATTTGCAAGGTAAACACTTGATGATGGGTCGCCCATCCTCCCCCTGAAGTTGCGGTTGGTTGTTGCTATGCTGACCTCTCCGGGGGCCAGCACCCCCATGTGGGCACCCAGGCATGGGCCGCAGCCAGGGTTGCATACTATGGCGCCTGCCCTCAGGAGGGTCTCTATGATACCATCCCCCAGGGCCCTGAGGTATATCTCCCGTGAAGCGGGTGAAACAATGAAACGGACATCCTCATGGACCTTCCTGTCACCTATCACATCTGCAGCCATTTTAAGGTCCTCATAGCGGCCATTGGTGCATGAGCCAAGGAAGGCCTCATCAATATGTGTCCCTTCAACCATTTCAACCGGTTTAACATTGTCAACATCATGGGGGCACGCCACCTGGGGCTGGAGGTCGGAGACGTCAAATTCATGTTCCTCCACGTATTCACTGTCATCATCTGAGGTGTAGACCCTGAATTTACCTCCCGTCCTTGAGGCCACATAATCAAGGATCTTCCTGTTTGGCTCCATTATACCGTTCTTGGCACCCATTTCAACCGCCATGTTGCAGATGGTCATCCTCCCTGCAACACCCATCCCCTCTATGGTGTCGCCGCCAAACTCCACTGACCTGTAGGTTGCACCGTCAGCACCCAGCTCCCCTATTATCCTGAGTATAACATCCTTGGCTGTTGTGTTATCCTGCAGTCTGCCGGTAACATCAACCCTAATGGCTTCGGGTACCATGAACCATGTTTTTCCGGTTGCAAATACCATGGCCATGTCGGTTGCCCCCATGCCGGTTGAAAAGGCCCCGAAGGCCCCGTAGGTGCAGGTGTGGGAGTCTGCGCCTACAATGACCATGCCGGGTTTCACGAATCCCTTCTCAGGGAGTACCTGGTGACAGATACCTGCAGCGTTCTGGTAGATGTTCCTTATGCCCTGTTCATGGGCGAATTCCCTTGCAACTCTCTGGAACTCAGCTGCACCGATGGTGTTGGCGGGGACGTTGTGGTCAAAGACCATCACTATCCTCTCGGGGTCCCAGACCCTTTCAGGCCCTCCCTTCTCCATCAGCTCCCTGAAGATTCTGATGGTCGGGGGGGATGTGCCGTCATGGGTCATGGCAAGGTCAATCCCTGCCTCTATTATCTCCCCGGGGGTAACCTCCCTTAAACCTGCCGCCTCCGCAAGTATCTTCTCGGTCATGTTCATGGTATCACCTAGAAATCAACGGGTCCCCTGACAGATCTCACAATCTCAGCGAAGAGTTCATCGTTGATGTACTTTCCCTTTTCACGGTTCTTCTTGACCTCTTCAACTATCCTGCAGAGCTCCTCCCTGGTGACATCTATACCGTACTCTTCAAGCTTTGCCTTAACAGCACGGCACCCTGAGTGTTTCCCCAGGACTATCCTGCGATGATGTCCGATCATCTCAGGGAGGAAGGGCTCATAGGTCAGCGGTTCCTCTATAACCGCATCCACATGGATCCCCGATTCATGCCTGAATACGTTCTTTCCGACTATTGGTTTGTTCTCAGGGACCTTCATGAGGGTGTGCTTCTCAACAAGCCTTGAGAGCTCGTATAGGACGCTTATGTTGAAGCCAAGGTCAACACCGTAGATTATGAGGAGGGTCATTATGAGCTCCTCAAGGGACGTGTTACCTGCCCTTTCACCTATCCCGTTAACGGTCGTTGAAACCGCGCTTCCACCTGCAACAAGGCCTGCTATTGAATTGCAGAGGGCCATCCCAAAATCGTTATGGCAGTGGAGGGCTATGTCTGCATTTATTTCCTTTTTTAGTTCCCGTACGAGGTAGGCCATTCCCTGGGGGCTTATGGCACCCACGGTATCCGCAATATGGACCCTGTCGGCCCCGTAATCCTCTGCCTTCCTGTAGATCTGCTTCAGGAATTCCAGGTCCGTCCTTGTGGCGTCCTCTGCAGAAAATGCCAGGAAGAGTCCATGGTCCTTTGCGTATTCTATTGAGTTCATGCAGACGTTTAGGGCCTCCTCCCTTGTCAGCCTGAGTTTGTGTTTAAGGTGGAGGTCAGAGGTTGCCATGAAGGTTATGACGCCATCAACGCCGCAGTCAATGGCAACGTCGATATCCTCCTTCTTGGTCCTGCAGAGTGCAAGTATCTCTGCATTGAGACCCTCATCGGCTATCGCCTTCACTGAAATCTTTTCCTGTTTTGAAACAACAGGGAACCCGCTTTCTATCTGGTGTATGCCCAGTTCATCAAGTTTTCTTGCTATCTCCAATTTTTCATCTGTCCCGAGACATACACCTGGTGTCTGCTCCCCGTCACGGAGTGTTGTATCGTAAATTGTGATCTTTTCAGGAAACTTTAACTCAGCTTCTTTATTGAAGGGGCTAACAAAGTATTTCAAGGGATTACCACCTTAACCATTATTTACTTAAAATGAATGTTTTGAGGCATTTATTTAAAATTAGATATTTAAGTATAAAAGGTTTGAGAGGGCATGCATCTTCCGGTCACCGGAGTTCCTCGAGGAGTTCAAGGTAGGATCTTCTCTCGAATCCCTCCTCAATCCCCAGTTTTCTGTAGAGACCGAAGATCTCATTGAGTGCTCCTTCATAATCCCTGCCCTCCGGGAGTTCTGCCTCTATTTCAAGGTAGGTTCCAAGGCCCTTCACGGTGTCGATGGACGCCCTGAAATCCCCCAGGCGGTAGGTTTCACGGACCTTGATCACCTCGCGTGCCCTGAAGAATCCCAGGGCCTCAAGTATTCCTGCCGCGGTTTCAGGGTCATCAACCTCCATTTCAAGTTCCTTTCTTGTCTTGCTCCTCTCATCGATCTTAGGGCCCTTGTAGGTTATGAAGGCTCTGCCCCCTGTTTTCCTTATTCTGAGGGCCTCATCTGTCCTGGCAAAATCCCTGTGGGGTGAATTGAAGTATGTGTCCCTCTGTTCATCCCTCCGGGTCATCTCAGCCCCCAGTGACCTCAGTTTCTCCACCAGTTCATCCCTGTCCCTGACCCTTGCCTTAACCTCAACTTCTATCAAGACTAACACCCATTATTATGATTCCCGGCATATTCTCTTAGGAAGATAAGGACGTTCTCCAGCTAGTCAATGAAGCCATCAATGAGCCTATCAATACCCTCGTAGGGTGATAGAACCCTGTCCCTTTCATCCATAATCAACCTCCTCCTCTTCCTGTCTCCCCTGATGCCTTCTTCAACCAGTCTTTCGAGATATTCCTTCCTTATGATCCTCATATCCCCATGAAGGTTGTACCTTATCTTATTAAGGTTACTGATATGGTCCTCGATCTCCCTGATAAGCTTAACCGCCTCCCCCCTTGAAGACGGTTCTATCTCAAGGTCCTCAAGTCCAAGCTCCTCAAGCTGTTCCATGTAGATCTTTGGGTTGATAACCAATTAATCCCCTCCTTTATAGTTATGATCAAAAACATATTTAATTTACTTACATGAAAGGAACAGGCCCCTGAAAAGTGAAATCCACACACAGTTAAACCCATCACATGAACAGCCCCTACAACGAAAAATGAAACCCATGCCTCTGGAGAACTGATATTAAGTATGTTATTATTCATAATAACTACTTTTTTACATCAATATTAATATAGGTGCATTTAAATTTATATGTAGGTTTAACTTCACCGGGAGGTATCTAGTTGACAGATGTGGATATCAAGATAGAAAATATCGTGGCTTCTGCGACTCTTGGAAAATCTATCGATCTTCAAACAGTTGCTGAAGCTCTTGAAAATGTTGATTTTAACAGGGAACAGTTCCCAGGACTGGTATATAAATTAAAGGAGCCTAAAACTGCTGCATTAATATTTGGATCAGGGAAACTCGTGTGCACGGGCGCGAAGTCAATTGAGGACTCAAAGAAGGCCATAAAACTCACCGTGGACATGATGAGGACCATGGACCCTGACATCCCTGAGGAATTTGAGATAAAGATCCAGAACATTGTTGCATCAGCAAATCTGGGCAAACCACTGAATCTTGAAGCCGTTGCCCTTGGACTTGAAAACACAGAATACGAACCTGAACAGTTCCCGGGGCTTGTATACCGCCTTGACGAACCAAAGGTTGTACTCCTCCTATTCGGTTCAGGTAAAGTTGTGTGTACAGGAGCTAAGAGTGCTGAAGACGCTAAACTTGGAGTGGAAAAGACCAGGGAAAGGCTCGCTGAGTTAGATCTGATTTAATGGTGATATTTTTGATTAAACTTGTAGTTTTTGATCTTGACAATGTCATTATTGATGCCGAAGCCATAGATGAGATAGGTAAACTTGCTGGTGTCGAAGAGGAAGTAATGGAAATCACCGAAAAGGCAATGCAGGGTGATATAGACTTTGAAACCTCCATAAAGGAGAGGGTCCAGCTCCTCAAGGGCACATCAGTTGAAGAGATAAAGTCAGTTGCAGAGAAACTACCACTTATGGAGGGGGCTGAGGAGACCATAAAGGCCCTTAAAGAAAAGGGATATCGTGTCGCGGTTATAAGCGGAAGCTTTGACCTTGTGGCAGAACCCCTGAAGGATAAACTGGGCCTCGACTACCTCTTCTGTAACAGGCTCCATGAAGAAGACGGTGTCCTCACCGGTGAAGTGAGCGGACCCCTGGTGGAAAACTCAAAGTATGACGTCCTCTGCAGTATCCTTGAGGAGGAGGGCATAACCCATAAAGAGTGCGTTGCCGTGGGCGACGGTGCCAACGACATATCCATGATAGAGGCTGTGAGGCTGGGAATAGCATTCAATGCAAAGCCCGCCCTCAAGAAGAAGGCTGATGCCGTTGTTGAGAAAAAGGATCTTAGAGAAATACTGCCAATTATTGAAAAAGCTGTAGAGTCTGATGACAAATTGAAGGAACTTAGCTATGATGAAGTGATGGACCTCAAAAACGAGTATGAAGAAAAATTATCATCCATAGCCTCTGAAAGGGATGAACTCAACGAGAAAGCCCGTGAGATGAAGGAGCGCAGGGATGAACTCAACAGCAAGCTCCGAGAAACCCTGAACATGGCCGTTGAATTAAGGGATAAACGTAATGAAATCAATGCCCAGGTTGAAGAAAATAAGAAACTCAGGGACCAGATAAATCAGGAAATAAGGAAACTTGAATGGTCATCAGGGGGCCGTGACAGGATAAAAATTGAGAACGAGATCAAGAGGATAGACAAGATCATTGAAACACGGGTCCTTGACATAAACAAGGAAAACGAGCTTGTTAAAACAGCCAATGAACTTCGTAAAAAGCTCATGAAGATACAGGAAGACCAGGAAGTCCGCGAAAAAGCCATGGAGCTCAAGAAGAAATCCGAGGAGTACCATGAGAAGGTTGTTTCCCTCTCAGAGGAGGCCCAGGAATACCATGAAAAGATGCTGGAGTACTTCAAGAAAACCGATGAGATCCGTAAGGAAGCCGATGAAGCCCATGAAAAATTCCTGGAATTCCGCAGGATGGCCTCAGAGAAGCATGAAGAATTCAAATCAACCCTGGGTGAGATAAAACAGATAAATGAAAGGATCAACGCCCTCAGGTCCAGGTCACGGAATGTTAAAAGAAGGGCTGACAGGGAAAAGAACCTTGAGGAAAAGGAGAAGGCTAAGGAGATATACGAAAAATTCAAAGAGGGTAAAAAACTCTCAAAGGAGGAACTTCTTCTTCTCCAGAAGCACAGGATCGTTTAGGGGTCTCCGATGTCATGCGATAATTCCTCAGATAAAGAAGGAAAGGACAGCGGGTCTTCATCTGATGAGAAAATAGAAGAGTGCTTCATATGCCATAAAAAATTCAACATAAACGCCGATGATTCAAGCCACTACCACTATGGAAAGTATCCCATGTGCAGCTACTGCAGTGACTTCTATGGATTCTACCGGTGAAGGTGTCTGAGTGGTACGATGCACGAAGTCATAATATGTGAGAAGCCGAAATCATCTGAAAAAATCGCCAGGGCTCTTTTTCCGGATGCTGAACGCAAAAAACATGGAAAGGTATCCTACTGGGAATATGAGGGTGATGGTAAAAGGGTGACGGTGGTGTCTGCGGTGGGACACCTTTACTCCCTTAAACCTGAAAACCCCCGTGCTGAACATTTTTTTGACCTTGAATGGGTGCCCATCCATGAGATTGATAAAAAGAAGGCCTACGTCAGGGACTACCTTAACGTAATCAAAAAATTCGCTTCTGACGCTGACCGCTACATCCATGCCTGCGATTACGATATAGAAGGGACCCTTATCGGTTTCAACGCCCTTAAATATGGATGTGGTGATGAAGCCCTTGAAAGGGCCAGGAGGATGAAGTTCTCAACCCTCACCAGGGACGAGATAAGGGAGGCCTATGAGAACCCCATTGAAATCGACTACAGACAGGTTGACAGCGGTGCTGCCAGGCACATACTTGACTTCATCTTTGGGGTGAACATATCAAGGTCCCTTATGAAGTCAGTTAAGGAGGCCACCGATAGATTCATAAAGCTCTCGGCAGGGAGGGTGCAGACACCGACCCTTGCAATACTCGTTGAAAGGGAAAAGGAGATAAGGGAGTTTGAACCCGTCCCCTACTGGATTATAAAGGCCCTCCTTGAGCCTGACCTGGTTGCGGAAAGCAGCAGGGGCAGGATATTCCAGAAGGAAACCGTCAAAGAGATCCTTGAAAAGTGCAGGGGCGCCGATGCATCGGTAAAAAGTGTGAGGATAAAGGAGACCATCAGGAAGCCCCCGGTTCCATTCGACCTTGGTACACTGCAGTCTGAGGCCTACCGTGCATTTGGTTTCAGCCCCAAGAAGACCCAGACCATAGCCCAGAACCTCTACACCGAGGGTTACACGTCCTATCCGCGAACATCCTCCCAGAAACTCCCTGAAAGTATAGGTTACGATAAAATACTCGGTGAACTCTCAAAGAACTCTGAATTCAAGAAACATATTGATAAACTTAAAAGACCCCTCAAACCCCATGAGGGTAAAAAGGAGGATGAAGCACACCCTGCAATTCACCCCACAGGAGTCATCCCCACCAAACTCTCAAAGGATGATAAGAGGATATATGACCTCATTGTCCACCGTTTCATAAGTGTATTTGGAGATGACGCCATCCTCGAGACCATGAAGACCGAACTTGAAATTGAAGATGAAAAATTCACCTTTTCAAGGAGGAGGGTCAGCAGACGGGGCTGGATGAGCAGTTACCCCTACACAAAAATAGAGGACGACGTCTTCCCCGACTTGAAGGAGGGCGACATCATAAATGTCAGGGAGATTGTTGCAGAGGAGAAGAAGACAAAACCTCCTGCCAGGTACAATGAGGCTTCACTGATAAGGGAACTTGAGAAGAGGGGTCTCGGTACAAAGTCAACCCGTGCAGATATAATAGCCAAGCTCTATGATCGTAAGTACATTGAGGGTCGCAAGATACATGTAAGCCCCCTCGGTGAGAACCTCATAGACACCCTAACAAAGTACTGTGAAAAGATCACGAACGAGGAACTGACAAGGCAGTTTGAAAGGGAACTTGAGGAGATCATGAGGGGGGGTGTGACCCGTGACAGGGTCATTGAGGAGGCTATTGAAGAGGTTAAATCCATACTCAAGGATATAGACCGTAACATGAAGGAAATTGGAAGGGACCTCTACAGGGCCTACCAGGACAGCCGCGTTGTGGGTGAATGCCCTGAATGCAGTAAGAACCTTGTTATAAAATATTCCCCGAAAAACAAGAGCACCTTTGTGGGGTGTTCAGGCTACCCCGACTGCAGGGTCGTATATTCACTCCCCAGGGGTGCAAGTATACTTAAAACTCCATGCGAGAAATGTGGCCTGCCGATGATATCCTTCGGGAAGCCGCGGCAGAGGGCCTGTCTGAATCCTAAATGCGGTAAAAAGGAAATTAAAGGCGAAGAAATCGTTGGAAAGTGCCCTGAATGCGGATCCGACCTCATAAAACGCTCGGGTCGTTACGGAGAATTTGTGGGTTGTAAGGGATTTCCAAAGTGCCGCTTCACCTGCTCGGTTGATGACTGCCCTGACACTGACTAAAGGTCAAAGTTTATATGCTCCCATCCTTGAAATATACTACACCTTAAATGAGTAAAATTTATTACCATACGAGAGGCGGTGAAATTGGATATCAGAAATGTGCTTGAAAAACTGAAGCCGGTCCTGATCATCATTGCCCTCTTTGCCCTTGCATTCTATATAAGGGCTGAGGCGGTTAACCTCGGGGGAGTCCCCTCTGATGGCAAGGACTTCTACACCGGTCCTGATGGTCTGCCCTACTTCAGTGAGATGGACTCCTACTACAACTACAGGCTCACCATGAATTATATTAACAGGGGAATACTCGGGGACACACTTGTAAACGGCAGGGCTTATGACCTGCACTCATATTATCCTCCCGGAAGACCCGTTGACTATCCCCCCCTCATAGTCTACACCACCGCAGCAGCATACCGGCTGCTTAACCTCTTTGGGGATTTCAGCCTCAGGGAGGTGGCCTTCTGGATAGGGGCATTTATAGGGTCCCTCTGTGTTATTCCAGCCTACCTCTTTGTGAGGAGGGTGACCAATGATTACGGTGGAATCGCTGCAGGGATAATTGTGGGTTTAATCCCCACCTACGTTGCACACACCTATGCAGGTTTCTTTGACACCGACATGTTCAACATCGTTCTGCCACTGCTGGTATTCTGGTTCTTCACCGAGAGCATCCTGGCCACTGACATCAAGAAGAAGACAGCCTATGCCATTGCATCGGCCCTCACCATACTGGTATTCTCAGCTGCATGGGTGGGTTACATATTCTACCTTGCTGTGCTGGTTGCCTTCGTTGCAATCTATCTCCTGATCTCAAGGTACATCCTTAGGGAAAAACCGGTTGAGGGTTACACTGGAAAACTTGAATGGCTGACACATCAGAGGGAACTCTTCCCGCTCGTAGTCCTCTTACTGACTGGAGGAATCCTCATCGGAGTGTTTGGAGGGTTTTCAAACCTTGCAGGTGCCATCACAGGTCTTTTCAGCGCCACCCAGATACAGGCAACCGCCCAGACAACCGCATACCCCAATGTATACGTGTCTGTATCAGAGCTCCAGGTGCCCCAGTTCATAGCAGGTGGTAAGAGCGGCCTCATGCCAGGGCAGGGCACGGTTGTCGGTGGTGTTGGTGGAATCATGGTATTCATTGCAGGCCTCCTGGGTGTGGCCTCCCTCCTCTGGAAGTACAGGAGCCCCGAAAGGGTACCTGAAAAGACCGGAGGCAGCGGGCTGAAGGCAGGTAAGAAAAGCAAATTCATGAAACCCCTGAAAAACCAGGGGGTGTCAGATGAAGAGAAAAGGCACAGATACCTCCTTTACGCAGTCCTTATGGCTGTCTGGCTTATAATGTCAGGTTATGCCGTTACCAAGGGTTCAAGGTTCATACCCACCTTTGCTGTGCCCCTTGGCCTTTCAGCAGGGATATTCACTGGCTTCCTTGTTGAATACCTCAGGGACAGTGTGAAGACAACCACATCGGTTGCCCTTGTGGCATTCATAGCCGCAGTTGTCATTGCACTTCCCTTCAGTGTTTCTGTGGCGATTAAACTCCTTGCAGGGGTCATCGGGGTTGGCCTTGTCTACTCCCTCAGGAAGCCAGAGATAAGGGCCCCCATCATGATGATCCTTGTAACCCTTGCTGTTGTTGCTCCAACAGTGAGCGGTGCCCATTCAATGACATCCTCAGTGGTCCCGGGTACAGACGACGGGATGTGGAACTCAATGCAATGGATCAAAAAGAACACCAGCAGTGAAACTGTTGTAATGTCATGGTGGGACTTCGGACACCTCTTTGCCGTCGCTGCAGACCGACCCGTGACCTTTGACGGAGGATCGCAGAACACTCCCAGGGCATACTGGATAGGTAAGGCCCTTACAACGAGCAATGAAACCCTTTCACTGGGCATACTCAGGATGCTATCATCAAGTGGCGACCTTGCCTATGAGACCCTTGATAACTACACCAATGACAGTGGAAAAACCGCAGAGATCCTGACAGCCACCCTTGGAGTCCCACGGGATGAGGCGAAGAACGTTATGGTTTCACGCTATGGCCTCACAGAGGCCCAGGCAGAAAAGGTGCTTGAGTACTCCCACCCATCAAAGCCAAAACCCTTTGTGCTGGTATTAAGTTCAGATATGCTCGGGAAGGCCCCATGGTGGACCTACTTTGGAACATGGGACTTTGAGAAGAAAACAGGGTCAAGGTACGGATACTATCCCTCACTGGGAAGTTCAAAGCCTGAGGTGGTGAACAATACAACGGTCATACAGACAGTTAACACCGCAGTTGATGACGCCCTTGTAGGTACCATAATAGAGAAAAGGGACAACACAACCAATGCAACGATAGCAATAGGCAAC
Organism: Methanothermobacter sp. THM-1; assembly: GCF_009914355.1. Taxonomy (NCBI): domain Archaea; kingdom Methanobacteriati; phylum Methanobacteriota; class Methanobacteria; order Methanobacteriales; family Methanobacteriaceae; genus Methanothermobacter; species Methanothermobacter sp. THM-1. The sequence goes on along the minus strand of NZ_CP044013.1, from coordinate 146,397 downwards.
AACAGGACAGTCCAGAGGATCAAACCGCACAAGCTGGTTATAATTGAGGGTAACCTCCTTGTCAGGGATGAGGTGGTTGACAGCAATGCACAGTTAAGCCTGATAGTCCTTGGAAGCAACAACCAGTACACGACCGTGATAATGAACCGGGAACTGGAAGACTCCATCTTCACAAAGCTGTTCCTTCTTGGTGGGTTCAACCAGACATCCTTCAGGTTCCTGCACCAGGAGCCTGGTGTGCTGCTATGGACAGCAGCATAAACCCTATTTTTTTTATTAAGGGAATCTGATCTAACAGGTCACAAAACAAACAAGATTCTTATCCTGTTCTAACAACTGACTCAAATAAAAGCCCATCTAACTCTATTACAAAAAATAGTAAACCATCAACTGCCAGAATGATTAATGAAGTAGTTCATCTGCTGAAGGTGGTCCGTTAAAGTGGGTTAATGGTTTCAGTAGCGCCTGGCCATCTTTGCCTTCAGTATGTCTGTTGCGCTGATCACCCCTGTGATTTCATCATCCTCTTCAACAAGGAGTCGCCAGACAACATTCTTAACCATCTTTTCAGCGGCTTCCTTTATGGTTGCCCTAGGGGAGATCGTCACAAGATCCCTCTCCATGACCTCCCATACCTTAACCTCTGCAAGATCATCACCCTCAGCAATGGCCTCAAGCACATCCCATGTGGTCACAATACCAACCCTGGCGCCGTCCTTAACAACAACCGAGCTGCCCTTCCCGTTCTCAACATAGTTCCTTAGAACATCCTCCAGGCTAGCATTTATATCCAGAGTATCAACATCTGTAACCATAACATCCTCAACCCTCATAAAATCACCTTGATATATTATGAAGTTTATTCTATAAAAATGTCGGGGAAAAATATTTAACAGGGACAGTAGAAAACACTAAATGATTATGCTGATTCTTCTCTCACTTCAACAATGTTCATGTGAGTCCTATGGATATCGAAGAGAAAATTAAAAAAATAGAAGAGGAAATACAGAAAACACCGTACAACAAGGCCACCGCACACCATATAGGTAAGTTGAAGGCGAAAATTTCGCGTTTAAGGGAGGAGGCCCTTCAGAGGAGGACTTCATCTGGAAAGGGGAGGGGTTTCCACATTAAAAAGTCAGGGGACTCCACGGTCGTTCTTATAGGTTTCCCCTCAGTAGGTAAATCCACCCTCCTCAATGAACTCACAAATGCAGAGTCAAAGGTCGGTGAGTATCAGTTCACAACCCTTGAAATAGTGCCCGGCGTCATGGAATACAGGGGTGCCCAGATACAGATATTTGACATACCAGGGATAATAACCGGGGCCTCCCGTGGAAGGGGCAGGGGCCGTGAAATTTTATCAGTCGCCAGGAGCGCCGACCTCATAGTCATCGTACTTGATGTCTTCAACACAGAGCACATGGACATAATAATGAGGGAACTGCGGGATGTTGGTATAAGGCCCGATGAAACCCCGCCCGATGTGACCGTGAAAAGAAGGAAGCTGGGAGGGGTGAAACTATCCTCCACAGTGGAACTCACACACCTTGATGAAAGGATCATAAGATCCGTCCTCAATGAGTACGGTATACATAACGCCGATGTCCTCATCAGGGAGGACATAACGGTTGATCAGTTCATAGATGTGCTGGAGGCAAACAGGGTCTATATACCCACCCTGAAGGTCATAAACAAGATTGACCTTGTGGATGAATCCTACCTTGAGGAGATAAGGAAAAGGTTCCCCAATGCCCTGTTCATATCTGCAGACAAGCACCTTAACATTGATAAACTGAAGGATGAAATATTCGACAGACTTGGACTGATAAGGATATACATGAAACCCCAGGGAGAGAAGGCTGATTATGATGAACCCCTGATTGTGAAGGAGGGCTCCACCGTTGCCGATGTGTGTCAGAAGCTCCACCGGGACTTCCTGCGCAAGTTCAGACATGCCCGGGTCTGGGGTAGTTCGGTCAAGTTTGACGGTCAGAAGGTTGGACTCGACCATGTCCTCAGGGATGAGGATGTGCTGAGAATCATAATAAAAAAATAGTGGCCTGAGACTTGTGAAGAAATAATGAGTCCTAAATTCAGAAAAAATGTTATCACTGATAAAAATAATAAAGATTGCAAACCCGATTGCTGAAAGATCATGGAATACTTGAAGATAACGGTGTTAAAATGAAGCTGGATGATATAAAAATTTCAAGAGCCATTGTGGAAGGATACATGGAGGAACTCCTCGACTACCTTGATATGGATGTTGCCATCGGCGGTGGGGGTCCATCAGGGCTAACCGCAGGTTACTACCTTGCAGAGGCAGGGCTGAAGGTTGCGCTCTTCGAAAGGAAGCTCTCCATCGGCGGGGGGATGTGGGGCGGCGGTATGATGTTCAACAAGATCGTTGTCCAGGATGATGGTAAGGAGATCCTTGATGAATTCGGTGTCAGAACAGAACCCTACGATGAGGGATACCATGTTGCCGACTCCGTGGAGGCAACCGCAACCCTCTGCTCAAGGGCATGCAAGGCAGGCCTCAAAATATTCAATCTCATGAGCATAGAGGATGTCATGATCCGCGATGAGGGTATAACAGGCCTCGTCCTTAACTGGAGCTCGGTTGAAATGGCAGGCCTCCATGTTGACCCCCTCACAGTGAGGGCGAATGCCGTGATAGATGCAACCGGCCATGACTGTGAAATAGTCAGGGTTGTTGAACGAAAGATCGGGCCCCAGCTCAACACCCCCGATGGGAGGATACAGGGAGAGAGGTCAATGTGGGCCGATGCCGGTGAAGCAGCCCTCATAGAGAACACCAGGGAAGTTTACCCCAACCTCTATGTTGCAGGGATGGCCAGTAACGCTGTCTACGGTGCTCCGAGGATGGGGCCCATCTTCGGGGGCATGCTTGTCTCAGGTAAAAGGGTTGCGGATATGATAATTGAAAGGCTCAAATAATGTCACTTATCTGCATCACAGGCACTCCCGGGGTGGGTAAAACCACCATTAGCGGACTCCTCAGGGAAAGGGGATTCAGTGTAGTATCAGTTAATGAAATCGCAGAAAGGGAGGGGCTGTTCCTTGGACGTGACCCCCTGAGGGGCTACCTTGAAGTGGACATTGAGGGTCTCTGCCGGTCTGTTGAAAGGTATCTGACAGGAAAGGCTGTGCTGGAAGGTCACCTCTCCCATTTCTGCAGGAAATGCGATGCAGTGATTGTACTGAGGCTTGACCCTGAGGTCCTCAGGGAGAGGCTTCTCATGAGGGGTTACCCTGAGGATAAGGTGCAGGAGAACCTTGAGGCCGAAGCACTGGATGTGTGTACCGTTGAAGCCCATGAAATTCACGGTGAAAGAGTAAGGGAAGTTGATACGACTGGTAAAACACCTGAAGAGGTTGCGGACATCATCATGGACATCCTTGATGGTGATGAAGGCTACGCCCCGGGTGATGTTGATTTTTCAGACTGGCTTATGGGTTGATGGAAAAGCTTTTTAAAGATGGAAACACAAACCAGTTATAATATTCTTCTTGTGCTTAAGTTAGTGGCTCAACCTTAATGTGCAAGATATGGATGTTCTATTCCGTTATGAGGGACTGACCTTGAGAAGGGGAAAAAGACCAGGATGGATGCTGAAGATAGGTAAAGAGAGAATAGACATCCTCTTCAGGATGGCCGAGGATGAATTCCAGGCCAACCCTCAAAGGTCACATCGTTACACTGAAATCGCAAGGAACATATCAAAGAAGTACAGGATAAGGATGCCCCGGAAGTGGAGGAGGAGGTTCTGTAAGAAGTGTTACAGGTTCCTCAGGCCAGGGGCCAACTGCACTGTGCGTGTTACAGGGGGAAGGGTTATTTTTAGGTGCCTCGAGTGCGGCCATATAATGAGGCTCCCCTATACAGAGGAAAAAAAGGAGAAAAGGAGAAATAAAATTGAGTCTTACACCAACAAAAAAGGAACTGATGAACAGATCCCTGTCAGCACTCACAATAAATGTGGGGAAAGCAGGGGTGAGCGAAAGCCTTATTGAAGAGATTAGAAGACAGCTGAAGGCTAAAGAACTGATAAAGGTAAGATTTGCCAGGACGGTTGCCTCTGAAAAAGAAAGTTATATTACCGAGATTGTTGAAAAAACAAATTCTAAGCTCATAGATTTAAGAGGAAATGTGGCAATAATTTTCAAAAAAAGATCTTAGGAGGATAAATATGACTACAGTTTATGATGTGCCAGCAGATCTGCTTATAAACCAGGTTGCAGAGGACCTGAAAAAGGAAGGTAAGGTTAAGTCCCCTGAATGGGTTAACTTTGTTAAAACAGGTGTTCACAAGGAAAGAAGACCTGAAAACCCAGACTGGTGGTATGTAAGGGCAGCCGCCCTCCTCAGAAGAGTTTACATTGATGGTCCTGTGGGTGTTAACAGTCTCAGGACACATTATGGTGGTAAGAAGGACAGGGGTTCACGTCCTGAGAAATTCAGAAGGGGAAGCGGTGCAATAATAAGAAGAGCCCTTCAGCAGCTTGAGGAATCAGGCTTCATAAAAAAGGAAGATGGTGGAAGAGTTATAACCCCTGAAGGTCAGTCATTCCTTGACAGGGCTGCTGAAAAGGTTAAGAAAGAAGTTGAAGGACTTGAGAAATACTGATAGAAACTGTGGGCCTGGGAGGTTTTTAATTGACAGACCTCGAAGAGATACGTCGTAAAAAGATGCTGGAACTCCAGCAGAGGGCTCAGCAGCAGAATATGGAGGCTGAAGCTCAGAGAGAGATGCGTCAGCAGTTTGAAATGCAGAAGAAGCAGATACTGATGCAGATACTCACACCTGAAGCCCGCAGCCGCCTGGCCAACCTCAGACTTACAAGGCCCGAATTCGTTGAACAGATAGAACTCCAGCTGATACAGCTGGCCCAGATGGGGCGTGTGAGGTCAAAGATTACCGATGAACAGCTGAAGGAGCTGCTGAAGAAAGTCACCGGCAAAAAGAGGGAAATAAAGATCAGCAGAGTATGATCTGATAAAATGAATGCCTGCGTACTCTACAGTGGAGGTAAAGACAGTTCCCTGATGGCTGTGATGCTTCAAAGGATGGGTATCCGCCCCGAACTCGTAACAGCAAACTTTGGAGTTCATGAATCATGGAAACCCGCCCTGAAATCTGCAGAATCCCTTGGATTTCCCCACCGCGTCCTGAGACTCGACGGTGAAGTCCTTGAAGATGCAGCCAAGACAGTGATCCATGATGGATTCCCCAATAACGGCATAAACATGATACACCGCGCGGTGATTGAAGCTGTGGCGGATGAGTATGATATAGTTGCTGACGGCACACGACGTGACGATAGAACCCCCAAGCTCAGCAGGGATGAAATAAGAAGTCTTGAAGACCGTAAAGGTGTTGAATACATAAACCTTAATGGTCTGGGTTATAAAACCATCAACAGACTCTCATCCATGCTCTTTACTCTGAAAAAGGAGGAGAGCAGCATTGATAACAGCTCCGATTACGAGGTTGAGATCAGATGCCTCATGGATGAGATGGGCTATGAATCAGGATCATTCTTCCCAGTTCACTTCCAGACCCGGGTAACCGGGTGGAGACAATCACAATCAGGAGGATGCTGAATGAGTAGAAATAAACATGTTGCTAGGAAACTTAGAATGGCGAAGGCTAACAGGCAGAACCGGAGGGTGCCTGCCTGGGTGATGGTTAAAACCAACTACAAGGTTAGAAGCCATCCAAAGATGAGACACTGGAGAAGGACAAAACTGAAAGTTTAGGAGGACTTTTCATGGAAAGAATCTACACTATACCGCTCAGAAAGGCAAAGAATGTTCCAAGGACAATCAGGGCACCCAAGGCAGTTAAGATTGTCCGTGAATTCCTCATGAAGCATATGAAGGCAGAGACCGTCAGGCTTGACGCTTCAATCAACGAGAAGTTATGGGAGAGGGGAATCCAGAAGATTCCTCCAAAGATAAAGGTAAAGGCCGTTAAGGATGAAGACGGTGTCGTTGAAGCCACACTCGAAGAATAAAAATGATGGTGGATTATGATTAGAAGGATCAACCTCAGCGGAAATCCTAATCTGGGAGTTTACATATCTGTAACCGATAGCGTTGCCCTGGTACCTCAGAATACCCCTGAAAAATTCGAGGATGCCCTCAGGGAAGCCCTTGATGTCGAGGTTCTCAGGGCATCCATCAGCGGAAGCAGCCTCAACGGTGCCCTTTCAGTGGGAAATTCAAATGGATTCATAGTCTCAAATCAGACCATGGACAGGGAAATCGAAGCCCTTGCAGGTGCCGGGCTTGAAGTTATGAGGATTCCTGACAGGTTCACTGCCGTCGGGAACCTTGTACTGGCCAATGACAACGGTGCAGTTGTAAGTCCGCTCCTCTCAGAGGATTCAGTTGACGTCATAAGGAAGGTGCTGGAGGTTGATGTTGAAGTATCCACAGTCGCAGGCCTCAATATCATAGGATCAGTTGGGGCTGCCACAAACCGTGGCGCGCTGCTCCATCCCCATGTTTCCAAGGAGGAGATGGAGATCATAGAGGGTGCTCTTGACGTTTCTGCAGATGTAGGCACCGTTAACCATGGAGTTACACTTGTGGGTGCATGTTCAGCGGCGAATTCAAACGGAGTCCTTGTGGGTGAAGAAACCACAGGACCTGAACTTGCAAGAATAGAAGAAGCTTTAGGTTTTCTTGAGGGATGAAAATGAAGACAAAGATATTTAGAGTTAAAGGAAAGTTTCTGATGGGTGAAAAGCTACAGCCCTTCACAAAGGAACTCAAGGCCATAAAGGAAGAGGAAATCTATGAAAAACTCTACTCAGAGTTCGGAAGCAAGCACAGAGTTCCAAGAAGCAAGGTTAAAATTGAGAAGATAGAGGAAATATCCCCTGAAGACGTCCAGGATCCCGTTGTCAAGGCGCTGGTCCAGAGGTGATCCCATGGAAGACCAGCAGAAGCTTGAGGAGATAGTGAACCAGCTCAACATATACCAGAGCCAGGCGGAGCTCATCCAGCAGCAGATGGAGACCGTCAGGGCGACCATAAGCGAACTGGAGATCCTTGAGAAGACCATCAATGATATCCAGGGAAAGGATGGCTCTGAGACTCTTGTTCCGGTCGGGGCCGGTTCATTCATCAGCGCTGAATTAAAGGACACCCAGAACATAGTTATGAGCGTTGGTGCAGGGGTTGCCATAAAGAAAAGTGTTGATGAGGCCTTGAAGACAGTTGAAAATGAAAAAAAGGAACTTGAGGCAACCCTTCAGAAGATGGGTGAGAATCTGCGCAAGATAACAGAAATCATGATGAAGCTATCTCCTCAGGCCGAGGAACTCCTTAAAAAGGTAAGGGGAAGTGAAGGGTAAGTGTTTGAATCTCTGAAGGAAAAATTCAGCAAAACCGTTGGCAAGATCACTGAAAAGGTCTCATCAAAGGATAAACCTGAAGAGGTTGCTGAAACAGGAAAGACTGTAGATGAAGCCGAGACCATAACCTCTGAGGAAAAGTCTGAAACTCCTGAAGCTGAGACCAAGGCTCCTGAAAAAACAGAAGCCCCTACTGAACCCGTAGAAGAGGAATCTGCTTCTGAAGAAGAGGGTGGTTCAGGCATATTTTCATTTTTCAGGGAAAAGAAGATATCCGAGAAGGATATTGAAGATGTTCTCTGGGAACTTGAGATGGCGCTCCTTGAAAGTGATGTTGCCCTTGATGTGGCTGAAAAGATCACCTCAGACCTCCGGGAGGAGCTAGTTGGTAAAAAGGTGAAAAGGAGCACCGAGATATCCGAGTACACCCTTGAAGCACTTAAAGGTGCCGTGTCCGATGTCCTCAGTGTCGAAGGTAAGGACCTTGATGAGTTAATTGAAACCAGAAAACCCCTTGTTATAATGTTTGTGGGGATAAATGGAACCGGTAAAACAACCACCATTGCAAAGGTTGCTAATTATTTCCTTAAAAGGGGACTTACACCTGTAATAGCAGCCGCCGATACCTTCCGTGCAGGCGCCATAGAACAGATATCCCACCACGCAGATAAACTGGGTATCAGGATAATAAGCCATCAGAAGGGTGCTGATCCGGCTGCAGTCGCCTTTGATGCCGTTTCACATGCAAAGGCACAGGGAAAGGATGTTGTCCTTATAGACACTGCAGGGCGGATGCAGACCAACATTAACCTCATGGATGAAATGGCCAAGATAAAGAGGGTTGTCAAACCGGACCTCATAGTATTCGTGGGTGATGCCCTCACAGGTAACGATGCTGTTGAGCAGGCCATGAAGTTCAATGAAGCTGTCGGTATAGATGCCGTGATACTTACAAAGGCCGATGCCGATGCCCGTGGAGGCGCGGCCCTCTCCATAGGATACATGATCGAGAAACCAATAATATTCCTAGGGACAGGTCAGGGATATGATGACCTCATGGAATTCAGACCTGAATGGATGGTTAACCAGTTATTCACGTAACCAGCTAAGACATGCACATGCCCTGCAATTTCATGAAAAGATTTTTATAAGCCTTTATTCTTACCTTCATCCATAGCGGGTTGATGAATGTCTGCCAAGATACTCCTTGTTGAAGACGAGGCAATAACAGCAATGGACCTCCAGAGAAAACTCGAGTTCTGGGGTTACACTGTTGTTGGAACTGCACATGACGGTCCCTCCGCCATTGAACTTGCAAGGGAACATGAACCGGACCTTATCCTAATGGACATAGTCCTCAAGGGGGACATTGACGGTGTTGAAGTTGCAGAGAGGATAAGAGACCTTGAAGTGCCGGTAGTCTTCATCTCAGCCCATTCAGAGGAGACCACCATGAGGAGGGCCGGGAATACATCGCCCTACGGTTATCTGATAAAACCCTTCGATGAGAAGGAACTCGTTTTTACCATTGAAATGGCCATCCACAGACACAGAAGTGACCGACAGGTTAAAAAGCTCAACCGGGCCCTTAGAATGCTCAGTGACTGCAACCAGGCAATAGTCAGGATAAAGGATGCTGATGAACTTTTAAATGAGATATGCAGGATCATTGTTGAGGTTGGCGGCTACAGGATGGCCTGGATAGGTCTGGCGGAGCATGATGAAGAAAAATCAGTGCATCCCATTGCAGAATACGGATTCCATGAGGGCTACCTGGACTCAATAAGGGTCAGCTGGGGTGATGATGAGTACGGTGCCGGTCCGGTAGGCGGATCCATTAGAAGATCAGAACCAGTCATCATTAGGAACACTGAGGATGATCCCAGGTTCAATCCCTGGAGGGATAAAGCTGTTGAGATGGGTTTCCTCTCAGTTATCGGTCTTCCACTCACCGTCAGCGGTGAAACCATTGCATCACTGGCAGTGTACTCCAGGGAAAGGGATGCCTTCGATGAGGAGGAAGTTGAGCTCCTGATGGAACTAGCTGGAGACATCTCATTCTACCTTGAATCAAAGAAGGAGATGGAAAGACTGGAAAATATCAGGGAATACTCTCCGGTAGGCATTTTAACCCTAAAGATGGATGAGGAACCCGTCATCATGGACATCAACATGGAAGCACGCCGGATGCTCCTGGATGAGGAACCCGTAGGAAAGAAACTGAGGGATGTAACCCATTTCATGAAAAAGGAGGTTTCAGAGATTTGCAACCTGGAGGATGGTACAGTGCATGATATGGACTGCGTTGAATATTCTGATGGAAAATCAACCAGATTCCTGAGCATCCGGGCTGTGCGGAGCGGTGATACCGTTTCAGTCTTTTTAAATGATATCACTGAATGCATCATGACCCGTAAGAGGCTTGAGGAATGTGAAGGTAGACTGAATTAGCCTTAAAAGATCTAATCCCCATCCTCAGATCACTGGAAGGAAGAAGCTGTGTTATATAACTCCTGTTGCATCAGTTTCATGAAAAAAGAAGAAGTTTTTACTGATCCCTGTCACAGAGAAGAACTCCACCTACACCCACATCTTCAGGGGGCATCTCCCTTATCAGTACCGTTATGGTTGACTCGGGAAGTTCCAGAACCTCACCTGAAACCCTGGTTATTCTCTTAACAAGTTCTCTCTTCTTTTCCTCCGTGATCTCGTTGCAGTATATCTGGATAACAGGCATTTCATCACCAAGATTATATTCTCTCCCTGTTTATATAAATCATTGAGTTATGTCTGAACCTTCAAGGATAGAAGTGAGTGAGGCGATGATCATGATGATCGGTGAAGATGGATTGAAGAAACTTTTCCCGGATTTCAGGGAACTTGTGCAGCCAGCAGGGATCGACCTGAGGGTTGATGAAGTTTACAGGCAGGCAGGGCCAGGGTCACTGATTGATGATAATAAGGAACTTCCTGAACTTGAAAGGCTTGAACCGCCAGTCTACCGGTTACAGCCAGGCACAGCCTACCTTGTAAGTGTCGACAGGAGGATAGAGATACCACGGGGGTATGCGATGCTCTACCTTCCAAGATCAACCCTTCTTCGATCCTTTGTATCCGTGCACACGGCCCTGGGGGATCCGGGTTTCAGGGGCACCCTCAGGTTCCTTGTCCATAACTATGGGAGCTATGAGTACACCCTCAAGAGGGGTGAAAGGATAGCCCAGGCGGTCGTATTCAGGGTTGATGGTTCGGGTGAGTACTCGGGAAGCTACCAGGAGGATTAGGCGGATAAGCCCCTGATAGTCGGCAGAGTGATGGTAGTCGGGCAGCTGCCATGGGGACCATGGCCTCAGAAACCCTGAAGGCCAGAAAAGTAATGGGGGTATCAGAGATGATCCATGGTGGTCTGATGGACGCTGCACTGGCTCACCAGACCCTTCCCTGAAGAATCAGTTGATGGGAGCTACCTGTGCCCCCTGCGATTCTTCCTACGAGGCAACCCCCTGAAGATTCCCTCTCTTAAAGGGGGTTTTCAAGCATGTCAACCGATTCAGGATTTGAAAGTGTGCTGGTATCCCCGGGGTCCTCACCCCTAACCTTCGCCTTTATAACCCTCCTCATTATCTTTCCGGACCTTGTCTTTGGAAGGTCATCAACAAATCCTATGTAGCTTGGACTTGCAATGGGGCCTATCTCCCTTCTTACATGCTCACGGAGTATCCCCTTAAGCCTGGGTGATGGTTCAGCATTATCCATCAGAACGACGAAGGCCGCTATCTCCTCACCCTTCAGGATGTCTGGTTTTCCCACAACCGCGGCCTCGGCAACCTTTGGGTGGCTTACAAGGGCTGATTCAACCTCCGCGGTGCTTATCCTGTGGCCGGCCACGTTAAGGACATCATCCTCCCTTCCCTGTATCCAGAAGTATCCGTCCTCATCGATCCTTGCAACATCACCGCTCAGGTATATTCCCGGGAATGTGCTCCAGTATGCCTCAAGGTACCTATCAGGGTCCTGAAGAGCGTCCTGAACATTGCAGGCCATGGAGTCCTTATCACCAGGTGCCCTCCCCTGCCCCTGATGCTTTCACCATCATCATCAACCACATCAGCAACAACCGTCGGGAAGGGCTTCCCTGCAGACCCTGGTTTAAGGGGTGTTACAGGGAGGGGCGTTATCATGTGCATCCCTGTCTCTGTCTGCCACCAGGTATCCATTATCGGGCACCTGCTGCCCCCTATGGTCCGATAGTACCACATCCATGCCTCGGGGTTTATCGGTTCCCCCACGGATCCAAGTATGCGGAGGGTGCTGAGATCGTACTTCTCAGGCCACTTCTCCCCGTACTTCATGAAAAGGCGGATGGTTGTGGGGGCCGTGTAGAAGAGTGTCACACCGTACCTTTCAATCATACTCCATATCCTTCCAGGGTCAGGGTAATCCGGGGCTCCCTCATAGATTATGGATGTTGCTCCCGCCATGAGTGGGGCGTATACGATGTAGCTGTGTCCGGTTATCCAGCCAATATCTGCAGCACACCACCATATATCCTCATCCTTCACATCAAAAACAAACCTGTAGGTGGCATTAACACCCACTGCATAGCCCCCTGGGTGTGGAGGACTCCCTTTGGCTTTCCTGTTGTGCCTGAAGTGTAGAGTATGAAGAGGGGATCCTCGGAGTCAAGTTCCTCACAGGCAAGTTCATAATCCATTCCTTCAAGGGCATCATCCCAGTAGATGTCCCTGCCCTCCTTCATGTTCACTTCCTCACCCAGGTGATCCACAACTATAACCTTCTCGATGGATGGGATATCGTCAACCACCATGTCCAGGGTTTCCTTGAGTTTGATGATCTTTCCGCGTCTGTAGAATGCGTCTGCAGTAATTGCAACCCTGGCCTCAGCATCCATGGCCCTTTCCTTGAAGGCCTTTGCCCAGAATCCGCTGAAGACGACGCTGTGGACGGCGCCTATGCGGGCGCAGGCAAGCATCGCCACCGGGAGCTCCGGTATCATCGGGAGGTATATGCTGACCCTGTCCCCCTTCTCAACACCCATGGCCCTCAGGGCCCCTGCAAGCCTGTTAACTTCCCTGTAAAGGTCATAGTAGGTGAGTTTCCTTATCCTTCCATCCTCCCCTTCCCATATGTAGGCCAGCCTGTTTTTAACCGGCCCCCTAACATGTCTGTCAAGTGCATTGAAGGTTATGTTGAATTTTCCATCCAGGAACCACCCTGCATGTGGAGGGTCCCATTCAAGGACCTTCCTGTATGGCTGGAACCATTCAAGTTCAGAGGCCATCTCATCCCAGAACCATTCAGGGTTGGCCTCTGCTCTTCTGAGGAGTTCATCATAGTCTTCAATACCCCTCTCATCCATTCATAGTTTAATGTTGCTTTTCTCTGCAAGTTCCCTGTCTGGATTGAAAATTCTTTCCTCCCTTAGAAGAGAATCCAGCTGTCCCGTCATAATAAACCCCCGCTCTGTTTTAATATATATTTCATGATTTAAATAGGTGGGAGTAGAACTATCATTATTGAAAGGTCCCGCAGATGATCGTATGAAAAGCTGTGCAGAGAAGATTGTTAGGATCCTTGAAGAGGCCGGTTTCAGACATGTTTTCGGACACCCGGGTGAACAGATACTGCCCATTTATGATGCTCTCAGGAAATCAGACATCCAGCACGTTCTGATGAGGCATGAGCAGGGTGCGGTTCATGCAGCTGATGGCTATGCCAGGGCATCCGGAGGACCGGGACTCTGTGTGGCCACGGGTGGTCCGGGAGCCCTCAACCTTGTAATGGGTGCTGCGGCTGCAAACATCGACTCGGTCCCGCTCCTGATGATAACAGGAGACCTCCCTGAATCAGGATCAGACCATGGAAGGTTTCAGGAGGTGGATACCTCTGGTGTCTTCGGGCCGGTTACCATGAAGACGACCACGCTATCAGGGGGGGATGAAGCACTATCAGCTGTAATGGATGCCATTGAAACCCTCAAAGGTCGTGGTGGTGTGATCCACATCAACATTCCAAGGGATGTCCTTGAATCAGATGCAGGGAGGGTCAGGAGGCAGCCCATTAAATCCCGCGGGTTCCCTGACCTCAAGGCTGCCCTGAGGCTTCTTAAATCTGCAGAGAGGCCCCTCATCCTCGCGGGGGGAGGGGTTGTCTGGGCCGGGGCATCAGAGGAACTCAGGGCCTTTGCAGGGAAACTCGGAATCCCCGTTGTAACCACCTACAGTGCACGGGGTGTCATCCCTGAGGACCATCCGCTCTGCCTCGGGATGGCGGGGACAAGGGGGACGCCGGCAGGTAACTATGCTGCGGGAAAATGTGATGTTCTCCTTGTGCTCGGTGCGAGGCTATCTGACAGAACCCTTGCAGCCATTGGAAACCCCAGGATAATCCATGTTAACCTGGACAGGGACGTCCTGAGGGGTGATGTCATGCTGGAGATGGATGTCAGGGATTTCCTGAAACAGGACATCCGGCGGACCCCTCCAGTGGAGTGGCTGAGGGAGCTTGAAGCCTGCAGGAATGCCCGGCCGGCCCCATACGAGGAGGAATTCATGGTAGAAGGGGAATTCAGGACCTCCCTTGCTGTAAGGGGAATCCTTGAAGCAGCCCCCGATGCCATAATAGTTAATGATGCTGGCAGCCACACAACCTGGGTGACCCTCTACAGGAAGGTCCTCAGGGAGCGCTCACTTATATTCTCAGGTGGATTCGGACCCATGGGTTATGGTCTTCCTGCTGCAGTGGGGGCGAGCCTTGCCGAGCCCCATGAGGATGTGGTCCTCATAGCAGGTGATGGCGGGTTCCAGATGACCATGCAGGAACTCGGTACCGTGGCTGAACTTGGACTTTCTGTTACAATGTGCATCCTGAACAACAGCCGGCTGGATGTCATAAGGCAGTGGCAGGAGATGAAGTACGGTGAAAGTTACGGTGTTGAACTGAAGAACCCTGACTTCGTGAAACTTGCAGGAGCCTATGGTATAGGTGCCGTGGGTGTTGAAAGCTATGATGACCTCTCAGATTCCCTGGAAATGGCCCTTGCATCCAGAGAACCATTCCTTCTGGATATCAAGGTTGTTGAAGAGGATATACCCCTACCCCACCCCCGGACTCCATGAAGATACAGGGATATAAGCCTCTGCTCCAAGGATTTATAAAGCCGCTTTTATTGAGAAAAAGGGTTATCAGGGAATTCTACTGACATGGAACTAAAAATACACCTGAGAAAAAGTATCAGGAAAAATCCCGCTGCTGACGGAACTAAAATAATACCTCCAGTTAGATTACTGCAATATAAAAAGTAAATGGGGGTGTGGTTCAGAGATTCTCAGGAAGGTAGGTGTCTGCAACTGCAGCCACGGCCTCACCCATCTCAACCTCGAATCCAAGTTCCCTCAGGGTCATCTCCAGACCTGAAATGGTGGTTATCAGTTCCCTGTGGGTTATGTTACCCATATGCCCTATCCTGAAGATCTTGCCCTTCAGATGGTCCTGTCCACCTGCAAGCTCAACATGGTACTTGTTCCTCATTGTACCCCTGAGCTCCCCGTCCGTAACCCCTTCAGGGAGTCTTACCGCGGTCACCGTGGTTGATGAAACAGACTCATCAGGGAAGAGTTCAAGGCCAAGTGCCTTTATAGCATTCCTTGTTGCCTCTGCAGCAAGTTTATGCCTCTTTATCCTGTTGTTAAGGCCCTCCTCCATTATAACCTTAAGGGCCTCGTGCATTGCGTAGATGAGTGAAACCGCAGGGGTGTATGGTGTTTCAGGGGGTTCAGCGTCGCCGCTCTTCCTGTACTTTTTAAGGTTCAGGTAATATGTCCTCGGGTTGCTGACTCCTTCAACGGCGCTCCATGCATCGTCACTCAGGGTTATGGCCGCCATACCCGGTGGTGCTGCAAGGCACTTCTGGGAGCCGGTTACACATATGTCTATACCATAACCATCAACGTCAACCTCATCCCCGCCCAGGGATGAAACAGTATCAACAACGTAGAGGGCGTCATAATCTGACATTATCTTCCCTATCTCCTTTATAGGGTTTGCAACACCGGTGGATGTTTCATTGTGGACGACTGTAACTGCCTTTATATCATCGTTCTCTTCGAGTGCGTAGCCGATTTCATCCGGGTTAACGGCTTTACCCCATTCAACATCGATCCTTATGGACTCGCCGCCGAAGGCCTCAACGATCTGGCTGAACCTCTGACCGAACTTGCCCCCAACTACATTGAGGACCTTATCACCCGGTTCAATTATATTTGCGATTGCAGCTTCCATTGCGGCTGTCCCCGAGCCTGTTAAAAGGTAAGACTTATTGTTTGTCCTGAAGACATCGGACATCATCTCACTGGTTTCAGAGAGGATCTTACCAAATAATGCGCTCCTGTGGTTAACAATGTTCTCTGACATTGCCTTAAGGACTCTCTGGGCCACCCTTGTAGGGCCAGGTATCATGAGCAGTGTTTCATCCATTCCAAAAAACCTCCAGATTAAAGTGCGTTTTAGAGCTGTTACTATTATTTAATCTGTACCTTTAAAAATATTTACACCCACCAGAAGGGCGTCCCTCTGGAACAAAAGCATGATATATTAAGGGCCTACAAATTTATCACATGGAACTTGAAGTGTGGTTAAGGTGGTATGCAGGGATACTTGAAGACTTTGGATTTGACAGGGCCGCCGATGAGGAGGCTGCAGAGTACCTGAGAGGGTTCCTTGAAGAACACGGGAGCATCGACCTCCATGGACTGGAACTCCCCTCAAGGAACTTCATAGTCTTCGGAGCAGGACCATCCCTGAAGGAGCATGCTGAGAGGTTCAGGGGACTGGATGAGAACCTTACCGTGGTATCTGCAGATGGAGCCACAACAGCGCTCCTTGAGGAGGGGATAGTGCCCCATATAATTGTAACGGACCTTGATGGCAGGGTGGAGGATATACTTGAGGCCAGCAGACTCGGGTCGACGATTGTGGTTCATGCCCATGGAAACAACCTTGAGAAACTCAGAAGGTACCTGCCCCTTCTAAAGAACCTGGCAGGGACAACCCAGAGCATCCCCTCCAGGCCCCTGTACAACTTTGGGGGTTTCACAGATGGTGACAGGGCTGTCTTCCTTGCAGTGGCCCTGGGTGCTGAGAGAATAATACTTGCAGGCATGGATTTCGGCGATACAGTTACAAGGTATTCCAGGCCAGGGATAAAGGGGGAAACCGCAAGGGCCGACCCTGTCAAGAAACTTAAACTTGAATATGCACGCAAATTGATAGAATGGATAAGGACAAACCGGGATGTTGAGATAGAAACCTGGTGAAGGTTAATCAATATACCGAACAGCTGATCAGTATGAAGGATCGTGGCGTGGAAAAAAGGAGTGTAAGGGACATTCTGCTTCATGATGAAACAGTATTCAGGGACATAAATGTCTTTGACCCTGACTATGTCCCTGAGAATTACAGGTACCGTGAATCACAGATGGAGGCCCTGGCAGTGTGCATAAGGCCCGCCCTCAGAAATGGCAGGCCTGTTAACGCCGTTGTACTGGGTTCCTGTGCAACCGGGAAAACAACCGCCATAAAGAAGATCTTCGAGATGGTTGAATCAACTTCTGAAAATGTCATATGCTGCTATATAAACTGCCAGTTACACACGACACGGTTCGGGATCTTTTCACAGATATACAGCAGGATATTCGGACATCAGCCCCCCGAAACAGGCGTCCCCTTCTCAAGGATATACCAGAGTATAATGCAGTACCTTGCGAAGGAGAATAAGGCCCTTGTTGTTGCACTGGATGATGTTAACTACCTCTTCTACAGTAAAAACGCCAACAAGGTCCTTTATGATATACTCAGGGCCCATGAAGTTTTTGATGGTGTCAGGACAGGAGTTTTTGCCATACTATCCGATATTGAATTCAGGTATGTCCTTGATAAGAACGTCAACTCGGTATTCATACCCCAGGAGATAGTGTTCCCCCCATATACACGTGAAGAGATATTCAACATCCTCAGGGACAGGGTGAGGGTCGGGTTCTATCCAGGGGTTATACCGGATGAACTCATTGAGAGGATAACTGACCATACAGTTAACACCGGCGACCTTCGATATGGTATAGACCTCCTGAGGGTCTGCGGCAACCTGGCTGAAGCCGATGCCTCGCCTGAGATAACCAGGAGGCACCTTGAAATGGCCGTTAAAAAAACAGGGCCAGTGACCCTAATGCATACAGTTAAAACCCTCAATGAACAGGAGAAGGAGTTCCTAAGGAGTGTCATGGACGCTGGTGACGGTGATATAACTGCAGGGGCGCTTTATAAGATCTTCCAGGGGAGGACAGGGGCAAGCTATTCCTCCTTCAACAGGACCATGGAGAAACTGGAATTCCTGAGGCTAATAGACACAAGGTTAACCGGTAAGGGTGTCCGTGGTAAATCAAGAATCGTGATCCTCCGTTTCAGTCTCCATGAACTTGAAAGGTGCCTTAACTCATAGCCCTGCAGGATAATTTGAGTTAGGCCCCGCAGCAACAGTTAAAATCCCCCATAGGAGAAGAAGCATTACCAGGAAGATCAGGACGCATGACTTGAGGTCAACGTACATTAAGAGCTCCAGGAAACGCCTCCTCATGCTGTGTGATTTCTTCAGACTGTACATATCATCATCTCCATAACATGCTTCATCATAAATCTATTTAAAAAAAGAGATAGAGAGCATCTGAAAAGTAATAAAGGAAAGGTTAAACTGAGGGATTAAAGGATGAAGAGGTTTGAATTCTTTGAAGTCACCGCGGATGCCGGTTACTGGGCATACGGACATACCCTTGAAGAGGTATTCGAAAACGCTGCCCTTGCAATGTTCGAAATAATGACGGACACCTCACTTGTGGCCAGGGAGGAGATAAGGAAAATTGAAGTCCGGTCTGAGGATGAAGTCTCACTGCTCTATGACTGGCTCGATGAACTGCTCTTCCTCCATGACACTGAATTTATTTTATTCAGTAAGTTCAATGTTAAAATAGATGAAACAGCTGATGGTTTTAAACTGCGGGGAACCGCAGCCGGCGAGAGGATAAAGGAAAAACATGAAAAAAGAGATGAGGTCAAGGCCGTCACATTCCACCTCATGGAAATAACATCTGAAGACGGTCTTATGAAGGCAAGGGTGATTCTTGACCTTTAAATAAATTATAAAACCATAAGGAGCGGTTTATCATGGAAGTAAGGGAAGAACTTGTTAAGGTTAGAGATTCTGTATGGGAAGTTCCAACATCATACAAGAAGGGAATGAGGGTTCCTGGAAGGATTTTCCTGAAGGAAGAGGCCCTGAAGGACCTTGAAAGGGGTGCTGTTGACCAGGTTGCCAACGTGGCCTGCCTCCCCAGCATCCAGAAATTCTCGATAGGACTGCCGGATATACACTTCGGATACGGATTCAGCATCGGGGGCGTGGCAGCCTTCAGCAGCCGTACAGGAGTTATAAGTCCCGGGGGAGTGGGTTTTGACATAAACTGTGGTGTCAGGATGGTCAGGACAAACCTTGACCATTCTGAGGTCCGTGCAAAGATAAAGGAGCTTGTAAACACACTCTTCAGGAACGTTCCCTCAGGGGTTGGCAGCAAGGGCAAGATAAGATTAAGGCCCGGTGAAATCGACGAGGTCCTTGAAAATGGTGCTGAATGGGCTGTTGAAAACGGATATGGCTGGGAACAGGACCTTAAATTCCTTGAAGAAAACGGTAAAATGGATGAGGCAGACCCTGATAAGGTCAGTGATAAGGCAAAGAAGAGGGGGATACCCCAGCTCGGATCCCTCGGGTCAGGGAACCACTTCCTTGAGGTCCAGATGGTGGATGAAATATATGATGAGGGGGTTGCAGAGGCCTTCGGCATAACCCCCGGAAAGGTAGCCGTGATGATACATTCAGGTTCCCGTGGATGCGGCCATCAGGTGTGTTCAGATTACCTCAGGGTAATGGACAAGGCCTACAGGCGGTACAAGATAAACCTTCCCGACAGGCAGCTTGCATGCGCCCCTGTGGATTCAGATGAGGCCAGGGACTACTTCCAGGCAATGGCCGCTGCAGCAAACTATGCATGGGCGAACCGTCAGATGATAGTCCACTGGGTCAGGGAGTCCTTTGAAAGCATCTTCGGTATGAGTGCAGAGGACATGGAGATGGAGATAGTCTATGACGTCGCCCATAACATAGCCAAAAAGGAGGTTCACACAATAAAAGGGCGTGAAACAGAGGTCTTCGTCCACCGGAAGGGCGCTACAAGGGCCTTCGGACCCGGAAGGAAGGAGCTGCCATCAGAGTACAGGAGCACGGGTCAGCCCGTGATAATCCCCGGCACCATGGGCACATCATCCTATCTCCTTCACGGTACAGAGGTTGCCATGGAGGAAACCTTCGGTTCAACAGCCCACGGGGCCGGAAGGAAGATGAGCCGTGCCGGTGCAAAAAAGACCTACCGTGGAGAGGCCGTCCAGAAGAACCTTGAAAGTCAGGGGATATATGTGAAGGCCACATCCATGCCCGTGGTGGCAGAGGAAGCCCCTGGAGCATACAAGGACGTTGATATTGTGGTTAAAACAGCTCATGAGACAGGAATATCCCGTATGGTGGCCAGGATGGTCCCGCTTGGTGTTGCAAAGGGATAAAATCCCTTCATGGCGGTGAATGGATGATAGGAATCATCGGAGGTACAGGGGTATACGAGATAGTACACCACGGCAGGATAAAGAGCCGGAAGACCATCAGGACACCCTACGGTGAAAGCCCTGAAATATCACTCTTCAGGCTCCACGACAGGGAGGTCGCCTTCATACCGAGGCACTCCCCGGGACATGACAGCCCACCGCACATGGTCAACTACCGCGCAAACATCTGGGCCCTTAAAGAACTGGGTGTCAGGCAGATAATAGCAACCAACGCCGTCGGCTCACTGGACAGAAACATAAAACCCGGGGACCTGGTCGTCCCCCATGACTTCATCGACTTCACATATTCCCGTCCATCAACATTCTATGATGAACGGACCGTGCACGTGGATATGACGGAACCCTACTGCAGCGACATCCGATCCGCACTGACCGCTTCATCAGCCGCCATTGATGGTGGAGTGTATGTATGTACAGAGGGGCCGAGGTTTGAAACCCCGGCAGAGATAAAGATGTTCCAGGTCCTTGGAGGCACCCTCGTCGGCATGACGGGTATCCCGGAGGCCGTGCTTGCAAGGGAGCTTGAGATGTGCTATGCAAGCATATGCCTTGTATCAAACTATGCCGCTTCAATATCACCCACTAGGCTAACCATCAAGGAGGTCTTTGAGGTGATGGAGAAAAGGAAGGAGGACCTTGTGGGGGTCATTGAGGATGCTGTTAAGCGACTGGACCATGACCCCTCATGTCCCTGCCAGAACGCCCTGGAGGGTGCTGATGTCGATGAAGTGTGAGGAGGAGTTTAGATGAAGGTTTTAATGATATGTGCAAGTCCCAGGAAGAAGAGCAACACCATGATGGTCCTTGAAAGGTGTGCTCGGGCAATAGAGGAGAGGGGTGTTGAAACAGAGATGGTATCCCTGCGGAAGATGAATATAGAATCCTGCAGGGCATGTCTGAGCTGTGCAAAAGAACACAGGTGCAAGATAGATGACGGTCTCAATGAAATAATCGAGAAGATAAAGGAATCAGAGGGTTTCATAGTTGCAAGCCCTGTCTATTTCGGCACGGCCAGGGGAGATATCATGTCAGCCCTCCAGAGGATCGGAATGGTTTCAAGGGTCTCGGATAACTTCCTCAGCTGGAAGGTCGGCGGCCCCATCGCCGTTGCAAGGAGGGGTGGGCATACAGCCACAATACAGGAGATGCTAATGTTCTACTTTATAAATGACATGATAGTTCCAGGTTCAACCTACTGGAACATGGTGTTTGGCTGGGCCCCGGGTGAAGTTGAGGATGACACCGAGGGTATGGAAACCGTTGAACGCTTCGGTGAAAACGTTGCCGAACTCATAAAGAGGATACATGATTAGAGTGTACCCCATGAGAATCGCTGTGGCATCCTCCAACGGCAGGGAGGTTGACCTGCACTTTGGCATGGCATCAAGGTTCCTCATATATGAGTACAGGGGTGGTGAACTGACACTCCTTGAGGAGAGAACCATTGACATAGATGAGGATAAGAGGCACCAGTGGAGAAAGGTCCTTGATGCTTTAAAGGACTGTGATACAGTAATAGCAGTTCAGGCAGGATTAAAGGCCCGTGTGGGGATTGAAGAGGCTGGTTTAAAATTTGTTGCCGGTGAGGGACCCGTTGAAGAGGTGATTGGGGGATACATCAGGCACCTTGAATTCATGGGTTCCCTCTGATCCCTTTAAACCGGATCAACCCTATCAGGGGCCTGAATACATGCCTCCCGGTTCAAAGCTCTCGGCCAAAGCCTTTATGTGTGTTGTGGTCACCATTAGCATGGCCACTTAAGGGTCCAGAACTACCAGAAGTCAAGGTTTAAATACTCCATCAGCATAATTATAGAGTATTCATAACCGGCGGTGTAGATAACTGCAGATCAATGGTTAACCAGTTAATATGAATTTTCTGAATTTATATTAAATCCATCTGTTTTTAGGGTGTATTAAATTTAAGGTGATATAATGGCAAAAGCGCGAAGAAGGAGAGTACGTGATACCTGGAAGGAAAAGAAATGGTACGTCATAAAAAGTCCTAAAATGTTCGGAGAAAACGAGATAGGAACAACCCCATCAAGGGATCCTGATTTCCTCCTCAAGAGGAGGGTTGAAGCCACCATGAGGGAACTTACAGGTGACTTCTCAAAACAGTACGTGAAACTCAAATTCCAGATAGACAACGTTGCTGGCAGTGAAGCCACAACCAAATTCATAGGTCACCAGGTGACAACCGACTACGTCAGGAGCATGATAAGGAGGGGTACAAGCAGAATCGACGCCCCTGTAATTGTTGAAACAAAGGATGGTTACAGGATGAAAATCCATCCCCTTGCAATAACAATAAGGAAGGCGAAGTCCTCACAGCAGAAATACATGCGCCAGAGCATAGAGGAGCATGTGAAGGAAATCGCCTCTGAAAAGACCTTCGAGGAACTGGTTGAGGGTATAGTCACAGGAAAGATTGCATCCGAGATTTACCACCAGGCAAAGAAGATATACCCCCTTAAGAGGGTTGAGATAATAAAGACAAAGGTTCTTGAGGAACCAGCCTGAAAACCTAGACGGGACTCCCCATGACAGACCTCAACATTGGATACGTGCTTCTGTGCGTATTCATCGGATTTTTAACCTACCAGAGAGGCGCGCTTGATGTCTGGGGTTCCCTCTTCATGGTCCTTATGGGCCTCCTCATAATACTATCAGCCGGCTTCAACTGGCTGATACTCATATTTATTTTTCTGATCCTTGGCCTCGTATCAACAAAGTACAGGCATGAATATAAGAAGTCAATTGGCGTCTTTGAGGGGACAAGGACCGCGAAGAACGTCATATCCAACGGGATAGTCCCCTTCATAATGGCTGCCTTCGGATACTATGATGGTTTCCTTGGAGGATTCATAGGTTCGGTTGCAACGGCAACAGCAGATACCATGGCCAGTGAAATCGGAGTGGTGCAGACTCCAAGACTCATAACAACACTCAGAAAGGTGGAGCCCGGTACCGATGGTGGGGTTTCACTTATAGGGACAGCCGCGGGAATAGCCGGTGCAGGAATAATTGGTTTTTCAGCCTTCCTGCTTGGAGTGTGCCCTGATCCCCTTAAATCCATGAAGATAGCCATAATAGCGGGTACTGTTGGGTGTTTCATGGATAGTTTCCTTGGAGCCGTCCTTGAGAGGAGGAAGTATCTCACCAATGAACATGTCAACCTCCTTGCAACGGTTACAGGGGCAGTTATAGGAATTATTTTAGTCTGATTGATCCAATAATCTAACAGGTGGAATCATGAAAGGGGTAATAATGATAATAGATGGGATGGCTGACCGCCCCCATGAAAAACTCTCAGGAAAAACACCTCTGGAGGCCGCTGAAACTCCTAACATGGACAGAATAGCTGAATCAGGTGTTAATGGAATAATGGACCCTATAAAGCCAGGTGTAAGGGCTGGTAGTGACACATCACACCTATCAATCCTCGGCTATGATCCATACAGCGTTTACACTGGGAGGGGTCCCTTTGAGGCTGCAGGTGTTGGAGTTGATGTGAAACCAGGAGACATAGCATTCAGGTGCAACTTTGCAACAGCAGATGAGAACCTTGTTATAACCGATAGAAGGGCGGGCCGTATAAGATCAGGGACCTCAGAAATAGCCAGAACCATTAATTCGATGGAAATCGAAGGATTTGAGGATGTTGAAATAATCTTCAGGGAATCAACGGGTCACAGAGCCGTCCTGGTCCTCAGGGGTCCTGACCTTGCAGACAGCGTTTCGGACGCTGACCCCAAGAGTGAAGGGAAACCACCGAAGAAGGTTAAATCAACTGATGGTTCACCTGAATCCATGAGGACTGCTGAAATACTTAACATGATTGTTGAAAGGTCCTATGAAGTCCTTAAGGATCACCCCGTGAACCTCAAGAGAATCAGTGAAGGTGAGGCCCCTGCAAACATAATACTCCCCAGGGGTGCCGGTGCGGTGCCTGACGTTGAAAAATTCCAGACACGCTACGGTATCAGGGCCGCCTGCATTGCAGAGACAGGCCTTATAAAGGGCATAGGGAACCTTACAGGTATGGATGTAATAGATGTTGAGGGGGCCACAGGGGGCATCGACACGGACCTTGACGGTATCAGGGAGGCCATAATCAGCACACTGAATGATGATTATGACTTCCTCCTCATCAACATAGACGGCGCCGATGAAGCAGGACACGATGGGGACCTTGAGGGGAAACTGGAATTCATAGAGAAGGTGGATGCCATGCTGGGTGATATGCCTGAAATGGATGATGTGTGCTTCATATTAACAGCGGACCATTCAACACCCGTATCGGTCATGGACCACACAGGGGACCCCGTGCCAATCGTAATCACAGGTCCTGGGGTCAGGGTTGACGGGGTTAAAAGCTTCGGTGAGAGGGCTGCTGCTGCAGGTGGCCTCTGCCGTATAAGGGGATCCGATATCATGGACATCCTCCTTGACCTTATGAACAAAAAAGACAAATTCGGGGCATGATATGAAGGAAAATCCACCAAGATTATTCGGGACTTCAGGCATAAGGGACCGCTTCGGTGAAGTGGTGACCCTGGAACTTGCAGCGGATACCGGAAGGGCCCTTGCAACGGTACTTGGAGGAAGGGGAAGGGTGGCTGTGGGTTATGATACAAGGACATCCAGCCAGTTACTTGAAAACGCCCTAATCGCGGGTTTGCTTGAATGCGGCTGCGATGTTATAAGGCTGGGCATGGTTCCCACACCCCTCGTTGGATACGCCACCTCAAGGCTCGGTGCCGATGCCGGTGTCATGATAACGGCATCCCACAATCCCGCACCCTACAATGGTATTAAACTCTGGAATCCGGACGGAATGGCCTACAGGCCATCACAGGAACGTGAAATAGAATCAGTGATCCATGAGGGAAGTTTCCTGAAAAGGGAATGGGACGGTCTCGGGTCAATAAGGGAGATGGACATAACATCCAGATACATGGATGAGGTTCTCTCCATGGTGAAAATGGAGAGGGAACTGAAGGTGGTTATTGACTGCGGGTGCGGAGCCGCCTCACACATATCACCCCTGATTTTCAGGAGGTCAGGCTGCAGTGTTATAACCCTTAACTCCCACCCTGACGGGTTCTTCCCAGGTCGTGACCCTGAACCGGTCCCTGAGAACCTCTCTGAGCTCATGGAGACTGTTAAATCCACAGGGGCAGATCTTGGAATCGCCCATGATGGTGACGCTGATCGGATGGTTGCAATTGATGATAAAGGAAGGTTTGCAAGTTTCGATAAGCTTCTGGCCCTCATGGCCCGTGAGATTGGTGGAAAGATAATCACCACAGTCGACGCGTCCCTCTGTGTGGATGAATGTCTCGGTGACTGTGGAGAGGTCATAAGGACCCGTGTGGGTGATGTCCATGTTGCAAATTCCATTGCAGAGGAGAATGCAGACTTCGGCGGTGAACCCTCAGGTACCTGGCTCCACCCTGACTTCTGCATGTGCCCTGACGGCATACTATCAGCCCTCCGTGTTGCCGAACTTGTATCAAAGAAGGGATCCCTTTCCAGTCTACTTGATGAGGTGCCCTCATACCCAAACATAAGGGATAAGATCCCCTGCCCTGATGAAAGGAAGAAGGATGTCATGGAGAGGGTTGCCTCAGAACTTGCAGGGCAATTCAGGGACCCTGCAGGTGTTGAGAGCATAGACGGGGTCCGTATATCCATGAGGGACGGTAGCTGGGTCCTTGTAAGACCATCAGGCACTGAACCATACATCCGGGTTACCCTTGAGGGTAAAACAGATGAAGAGGCAAGGGAAATACATGAAATAACGCTTTCATACCTTGAAAAGATTATAGGGTGATTGAATGCAGGCTGTTATTCTGACTGCAGGTGAAGGTACAAGGATGCGTCCGCTTACACTGACAAGGCCCAAGACCATGCTGCCTGTTGCAGGTAAACCCATACTGCAGCACACCCTCGAGGCCCTGACTGATAACGGTGTCTGTGAAATCGTCATGATCACCGGCTACCATGAGGAGGCAGTCAGGGACCACTTCGGGGATGGCTCAGACTTCGGTGCTGAAATCAGTTATATAAGGCAGGAGGAACGCCTTGGAACAGCCCATGCCATAGGCCATGCATCCGAAGTTATAGAGGATGACTTCATAGCCCTTAACGGCGACATAATCATAGACCCCCTTCTCATAGACGACCTGATCTCAGAGTACCTGAAGAGAAGCCCCGAGACACTCATGGTCCTCAGGGAGGTCGATAACCCCGGACCCTTCGGTGCCGTTAAACTTGACGGCGACCGTGTCACCGAGATCATTGAAAAACCAGGGCCGGGAACGGACGCAGGAAACCTTATAAACACAGGCATCTATGTCTTCAGCCCGGCCATCTTCGACTACATAGAGAGGACACCCCTCTCAGGGAGGGGTGAATATGAGATAACCGATTCCATAATGATGCAGGTAAGTGATGATCTTCCGGTGACCGGACTCGTATCGGGAAGGGACTGGATAGACGTTGGAAGGCCCTGGGAGCTCCTTGATGCCGGTGAAAAACTCATGAAGGACCTTGAAAGTTCATTTGAAGGGGAAGTGGAGGATGGTGTGACCATCCATGGCCCCGTGGTTATTGGTCCAGGAACCATAATAAGGTCAGGCACCTACATCCAGGGGCCTGTATACATTGGCAGGGACTGCGATATCGGTCCGAACAGTTACCTGAGGGCCTACACATGTATAGGTAACGGGGTGAGTGTGGGGAACGCCGTTGAAATAAAGAATTCAATCATAATGGACGGCACCAACGTGAACCACCTCAGCTATGTCGGTGACTCTGTTATAGGCATGAACTGTAATATCGGTGCCGGGACAAACATAGCCAACCTCCAGTTTAATGATGGACCCGTGAAGATGAAGGTCAAGGAGGAATCTGTGAATACCGGTCGAAGGAAGCTGGGTGCTGTATTCGGGGACGGGGTTAAAACAGGGGTTAATTCAAGTTTCAACCCCGGCGTTAAGATCGGGAAGAACTCATGCATAGGTCCGGGCTGCGTCATATACGAGGACGTGCCCTCTGATAAACTCCTGATCCTGAAACAGGAGTACATAAGCAGAGAATGAATGGGGGCTGGTTTCAATGTCATACAGGGTGTTTGATGGTGCAAGAATAGTGGGTGATGTAAGGATCGGGGAGGGATCCTCTGTATGGTACAATGCTGTTCTGAGGGGGGATATTGAACCCATAACCGTTGGGAAATGCTCAAATATCCAGGACAACTGCGTGGTGCACTCAACCAGGGGGTTCCCTGTTGAAATAGGGGACCTGGTCTCTGTTGGGCATGCCGCAGTGCTCCACGGCTGCAGGGTGATGGATAACGTCCTCATAGGGATGAATTCAACCGTCCTCAACGGTGCGGTTATAGGTGAAAATTCAATTGTTGGGGCCGGTGCCGTTGTAACTGAGGGAAAGGAATTCCCCGGGGGCAGCCTTATCCTTGGGGTACCTGCAAGGGCTGTCAGGACGCTGGATGAGGATGAAATAGGATCAATAAGGGAAAATGCCATAAGATACTCCAGGCTGGCACGGATATAGTTCACCCATAGAATTACTGGACCTGTGCCCTGAGCCGTCAGGGATAACCTATCATTAATGAAACATGATTAAAGAGTGGTTTTCATGGTTAAGGTCAGAAAAAAGGTTAATGAAATGGAGCCCTACGTTCCCGGGAAATCAATAAAGGAAATAGCAGAGAAGTACGGGCTCAGAGAAGAAGACATAGTTAAGCTCGGGTCAAACGAAAACCCCCTGGGACCGTCCCCCGCCGCTGTAAGGGCCATGGAGGAGGAGCTGGAGTCCGTGAACAGGTACCCTGAATCAGGACTCCAGGACCTCAGGGAAACCGTGGCAGACTACTCCGGTGTTGATGCCGAGCAGGTGATAATAGGTGGTGATGGAGCCGATGAGATCATAGAGGTCCTGGGGAAGACCTTCATGGACCCTGGATGTGAATTCGTGGTTCCCATGCCATCCTACATGTACTATGAGTACACCCTCCAGAGCCATGATGCAAGGCCCGCCTATGCCGTCTGGAACGTTGAGGAAAACCGGCTGGAACTTGATTCTGTACTTGAATCCCTCAGTGACTCCACCCGCCTTGTATTCCTGTGCACCCCCAACAACCCCACCGGTGGACTGATAGATAAGGAGGATATAAGAGCTGTTCTTGAATCCACAGATGCCCTTGTGGTTGTTGATGAAGCCTACTTCGAATTCGCAGGTGTGAACAATGTGGACCTCCTACCTGAATACGAAAACCTGTTTATAATGAGGACCTTCTCAAAGGTCATGGGACTTGCAGGTATGAGGATAGGTTACGGTCTTGGATCCCCTGCGCTTATAGAGTACATGCACCGGGTGAAACCCGTCTTCAGCCTGACAAGGCTATCCCATGCAGCCGCCCTTGCAACCCTCAATGACAGGGAATACATCCGGAGATCGGCCGAGTACTCCATAAAGAGCAGGGAGTTCCTCTACAGGGAACTGAAGAAATTTGATAATATAAGGGTCTTCAGGTCATATGCAAACTACCTCCTCCTTGACATACGGGATACTGGTAAGAGGGCCTCTGAGCTTGCAGAGGAACTCCTTAAAAGGGGTGTTATTGTAAGGGACTGCACATCCTTTAAGGGCCTGGATGAATACTGGATACGTGTAAGTGTGGGGACCCTCAGGGAGGACCGTAAATTCCTGGAGGTCCTCGCTGAGATTGTAGGGTGAACCCCATGAAAATAGGGTCCATGACCGTTTCAACCCTTGATTACCCTGGAAGGGTTTCCCTTGTTATATTCACGGGGGGCTGCAATTTCAGGTGCCCCTACTGCCACAACCCTGAACTCATTGATGGCGGTGAGGACGTGGATGTTGATGAGGTCATCTCAAAGATCAGCGAGTACTCTGAATTTGTTGATGCCCTTGTAATAAGCGGTGGGGAGCCACTGCTCCAGGCCGATGAAGTTGAAGCTGTGCTTGGACATGCAAGGGGTCTTGGACTTAAAACAAAGCTTGATACAAATGGTTCCTATCCCGGAAAGCTCATGAGACTGATACCCCTCCTTGACTATGTTGCGGTTGATGTCAAGGCTCCCCCCGGTATCTACAGGAGACTTGCCGGTGCAGGCCCTGATGGTGTCATGGAGAGCCTCAGGATCCTGAGGGACTCGGGTGTCATGGTTGAATGCAGGACGACCTTCGTACCGGGGCTCCTTGAACCGGATGACATCCTTGATATTGCAAGGTCCATAGAATGTGACGTGTACGTCCTGCAGCAGTTCAGTAACAGGACCGTTCTGGATGAAAGACTCAGGGAGGTCGACCCCCCATCCCCTGGTGAGCTCAGGGAAATCGCACTGAAGGTCAGGGAGTACTTCAGGAAGGTCATGATACGCACCAGGGAATTTGGGGATGAAGAAATCTGATATCCTGATGATAAACCAGGAGGTATGTAGGAATTGCCCATACTCTCATTCAGCAGCAGAGACATCGATCTTATAACCGGAAAACGTACCATGACCATAAGGAAGCGCTGGAAGAGGCCCCTTAAGGTGGGGGATCGTCTTCACTGTTACTGGAACCCTGTCTCAAAGGATAAGGAGAAGATATTCGAAGCTGTTGTTACCGAGGTTGAAACCGTTAAGTTCGGCCAGCTCAGGGAAAACAATGAACTGGCGCGGGAGGATGGTTTCAGGGATGCCAGGGAACTGGAGGAAGAGTTCAGGAAGATGTACCCTGGTCAGCTTGAGGATGACACGGAATTCCAGATTATAAGGTTCAGGAAGCTCCCTGTGGAAGAATGGGAGGGTAAAAAAATCGATGAGAAGAGGATGATAACCCAGAGGGCGGATATACTCTTTGAGTCCGGAAAGTTCAATAAATCAGAACTCTGCTACACCGCAGCCCTTAAAATTGACCCCGAGGACGTTTACATCCTTAACCGCCTGGGAGACAACCTCACAAGACTTGGACGTTTCGATGAAGCCCTCGAACACTACAGGAAGGCCCTCATGATCGAACCAGAGAATCCATACATATGGAACAACATGGCGATAACACTCCTCAATGCAGAGAGAACCGAAGAGGCCCTTGAAGCAAGTGAGAGGACTGTTAAGATAAACCCCGAGGATCCCGTACTGCTTTACTGGAGGGGGGTGATCCTCGAGGTTGCTGAGATGCCACTTAAGGCCCTTGAATGCTATGAGAAGGCCCTTGAGGTGGATCCGAGGAATCCTGAGCTGTGGAATGCCCGCGGGAATCTTCTCTCTGAACTTGGAAGGATGGATGATGCCATTGAATCCTACAACAGGGCCCTTGAATTTGCACTTGAAGACGAAAGGGGAGCCCATGTATGGAACCGTAAGGGTAACGCCTTCCTGGAACTTGGGAGATTTGATGAGGCCCTTGAATGCTATGAGAAGGCCGTTGAGATGGAACCATCCAGTGACGTCTACTGGACCAACCTCGGTGTCGCCCTCCTGGAACTTGAACGCTTTGAGGATGCCCTTGAGGCATTTAACAGGGCCCTCCAGTTAAACCCTGAAAATGAGGATGCCGAGATACTGAGGGATGAATGCCTGGAAAACCTCTGAAAAAATAAATAAATTTTCTGATCACTCAAGTCTTTTAATAGCCTCCTCCACAAGGGATATGCCCCATTCTGCCATTTCAGATGCCCTCTCCTGGGTATCTGATTCAGCAAAGCATCTGAATATGGGTTCGGTGCCTGATGGCCTTATTATAACCCATCCATCGTCCCGGAATATTTTAACACCATCCGTTGTGTCCATACCCTTAACGCCTGATTCCTGGGACACCATATCCTTAATGAGGTTCATCACATCCTCTTTGATCTCATCGGGACATCTTATCTTCTTCTTTTCAGAGTAGTACCTTGGCAGTTCTGATACAAGTTCAGAGAGTGGCCTGCCTTCGTGTGCCATGATTTCAAGTATCTTTGCAGCTGTCAGGGCAGCGTCCCTTCCATATACAAAGTCGGGGAATATGAGGCCGCCGTTCTCCTCGCCTCCAAAGAGGCCGCCTGTTTCCCTTAGTTTCCTTGCCACCAGAAGGTCCCCTACGGCCGTGGTGATGACCTCACCATTGTTCAGGGAGGCCACGTCGTATATTGCAGATGATGTTGCGACTGTTGTGACGATTATTCCTCCACCCTTCTCCTGAAGCATCCTCTTCTCAACGAGGGCGAAGGTTTTATCTCCAAGAACGAAGTCTCCATTTTCATCTATGCAGATTGTCCTGTCAGCGTCGCCGTCATGGGCGATTCCAAGATCTGCCCCTGTGGATTTAACAGTCTCCATGAGCTCAGAGAGGTTCTCAGGGACCGGTTCAGGGTCACGACCTGGGAAGAACCCGTCAGGCTGGGAGTTAAGGGTTATGATACTGCAGCCAAGTTTTCTGAGGATGTATGGCATGGTGTATGACGCGGCCCCGCATCCGCAGTCAACAACCACCCTGAATTTTCTTTTCCTTATTGCCTCTGCATCAACCCTTTTTATGACCTCCTCCTGGTATTCATCCACTACACCCTGATTTGAGGTGACTTCACCAATCCTGTTCCATGCAACCCTCTTGAAGCCTTCAGTGAAGAAGATGTCCTCTATCTTCTCCTCCATGTTTTCAGGGATTCCTATGCCATCGGCGTCAACAAATTTTATCCCGTTGTATTCAGGTGGATTGTGGGATGCTGTTACAATAACTCCGCCGTCATAGTAATTCCTGACCGCATACTGGACTGCCGGTGTCGGGAGTATTCCAAGGTCCACCACGTCACAGCCAGTGGACAGAAGTCCTGAGATAACCGCGTTTTTTATCATAACCGTGGATGTCCTTGTATCCCCCCCAACAGCAATCTGTCCATCGACAAGTGAACCATAGGCAGCTGCAAGTTTTGATGCAAATTCCGGTGTGAGAACCTCATTTGCAAGTCTTCTAACTCCAAATGTGCCGAAGAGTCTCTTCATCTTTATCAACCTCATCTGCGTAATCCTGACCTTTTTAGGATTTAAATGAGAATCATGTACCTGAGATCAATACACGGTAAACCACAAAATCCCTGTTCCTGTACACCATCCGTGAGTAGGGTGGCGTTCGGGTGTCATGGGCAAGGATTATGTATCCAACCCTGTCCCTCTTTATATCTTCCCCTGTGTAATTAAATGTGCCGATGTACTTGTTCACATTTATAGTTCTCCCCGATCCTGGGGCGTATCCTCCTGCAGATACTGGTTGACGTGAAACTGCAACTATGGCCGGCTGTATATGGTAATCGGAGGCAACGACGGTGACATGATCCCCATTGTATTTGAACCATCTGGAAACATCCAGTTCAGTTTCAGAAACCATTGGTTTTGCTGAAGCAGCGACTTTATATCCACCGGATAAAAAGAAAAATGTGAGTAGGAAGACCATCAGATAAACAAGCCACCTCTTATTCCTTATTTTCATTGAATTGAAGACTGTACCCGCCATGGTGGCTACAGGGAACAGTGCAAAGTACAGTATCCTGTTTGAAAGAACCTTCAGACCCAGCAGATATCCGAAGCTCAGAAGAAGTACAAATAGGGCCCATACCAGCATTATGATATCCCTCTTATCCCTTCTTGTAATGGCAAATGCAAATCCAGTTGCCGCAAGGACCGTGAGCAGTGAACCGAAATACGCTGGATAATCCTTAAGGTTAAGGGGGACTGAGTCTGGTGATCTGAATATAAATCCATATTTGATTATAAGGGGCAGATACCATGCTGCAGAGAGAAGGAATCCGGTTCCCATGATAATAATTACGTTTCTGCCATTTATTCCGCGCCCAGAAACCCATAGCACTCCTGTTGAGATCAGAATAACCGCAAGGGTGATGCTTGCAGATAATGGATGTGTGAGCATCATAAGACCGAGGAAAAATCCTGTTATGATGGGGAAAGCGCCTGAATCAGGGTCCATGGATCTACAGTACCCGTATACTGTGAGGGGTAAGATTATAACGGCAAGTGATTCAGGAATGGGGTAGAGCATCCTTAAAAAGAAGAGGCTTGAAATTGAAAACACTCCTGTTAAGAATCCTGTCAGGCCCCCATAAAGCCTTTCCGCGACATATGAAAAGGATAGTATTATCATGAAGGCCATCACGGGCTGTATGAACCTTGAAACTGTAAATAAACTGATCCCTGTTATCTTAACAATGAGGAGGAGCAGCATGTGGAATAATGGAGGGTAATAGATTGGCCTCCATGGGGGGCGCAGGTAATTGGATCCCAGAATACAGTGCCATGGTCCATGTAAATCATTGCATTGTGAATATGGTAATAAATGTCCCATGGTAATGGGATACTGTATTTCAGTGAGGGTACGAGTGCAAAAAGAAATGCGAATACCGCCGGTAGAACTACTAAAAGCCTTTCATAATTCCTTTCCATGATGGATCCTATCCCTTTTATCTTCAAGAGGTCCATGAACTCAGCACCTTCACTAATTGGTCAGGATTAACTCCCTCGGGCAGCAATAATATTTTTACAGATTGCAAAGGTTAGTTAAGTTTTATTTTTTATCAGTATAAATTTACACCGCATGGTTTTCTGAAATAATGGATATCCTTCAAAGTTAAGTTAGGGATTCTTAAAAAAGGTAAGATGGATTCAGAACCATTCCAGACTATTCAGATAGTTGCCTGTATGAGCTGATGGTCTTTCCTGAGGAATAATACAGGTGAGGTTTTGGATAATTTCCAGAATCCAGAACATTTCACCTCCAGATGCTGATACAAATCCCTGAAAAGTGAAGGATTCCGTGAAGGAGATAATTATGCTCTGCTGACAGCGGACATTCCTGAAGGATGGTCAAGGACTATAAACCAGCTATTCTCATGCAGGATTCTGCAGAACCTTTATCCCTGAAGGTTCATCAATCACTATTTCAGGAGCCCCCCGGTAATATGTCACCCTACCCGTAATCCTCACCCTGTTTCCCACAAGTATGGAGAGGTTCAGACCATTTTTTCTGATCTCATTTGCTGCTGACTCAAATATAACCGCGTTTATGGTCCCGGTTCCATCGCTTATCTTTAAAAAAAATGTTTCCGAGTTCTCTGATCTCCTGACCTCAAGGAGAATCCCATCCAGAGTAACCTCCCTGTCCATCATGCCACGGTCTATCATGGATACCTTAACCTTAGATGGCATCACCGTCCCTGCAGAGATTATCATCCCTGTGAAACCTGCAAGTCCCATGATGAGTGATAGTATCATGAGCTTCCGGTCATCCATTAAAACCACATGATAATTATATCACCAAAACCATTTAAATATTACTATCTGGTTTGAAAGTACTACCACGTTATGGTGGGTTCCCTGTCCTCCGAGAAGGTGGAATACTCATTCAGACAGAGATGGCACTAAAAATAACTACCCCTCCAGCAGATAGAAGATGAAATACTCATTCAGACTCCCCAAAAATTGACCTGATACGGGAGACCGTATCAACGTCCTCAGGGCTCAGATCATCCCTTATACGCTTCACTACAGGGAACCTCAGTGAATATCCGCTCTCATATTCAGGGCTCTTTACGATCTCACTGTAGGCAACCTCCAGTACTATCTCCGGTTTAACCCACAGCTTCCGGCCCTTCCTCTCAATTATCAGCTCCTCCATCCTGTCTGAAAGCTCCTGAAGGGTCTGATCATCAAGGCCGGTTGCAACATGTGCCACGGTCATTAGCTCCCCGGTATCCTCATCCCTTGCTGCCAGGAGATACGAACCCACAAGGTGAGCCCTTTTACCGCGCCCATAGGTGCCTCCAACCACAACAAGGTCCAGGGTCTCGGGTTCCGCCTTAAATTTCAGCATTTTTTTGCCGCGTATACCCGGTATGTAGGGTGCCATAACGTCCTTTATCATTATACCCTCATGGCCCTCCCTTATTGACTCATTGAAGAGATTAACCGCGTCTTCAACATTATCAGGCCCCACATCAACCATGTGGCTTGCCTCAACCTTTCCGGGGATTTCAGAGATAACAGACTCCAGTATACTCCTCCTCTTTATCAGGGGCTCATCGATGAGGGGTCTTTCATGGTATAGGACGTCAAATACGTACAGTGAGAGTGGAACCTCAACCTTCAGCCTGTCTATATCATACTTACGGCGGACCCTCTGAAGTATGTACTGGAAGGATGCAGGTCTGCCGTCAATTTTCACTATTATCTCACCCTCAAAGATGTAATCAGTGTCTGGCAGTGCCTCCTCAACCATCTCAACAATGTCAGGGACCGCCAGGGTGATATTCTCAAGTCTCCTTGTGAATATAAGTATTTCGCCTGATTTTCTGTGTATCTGTACCCTCACACCATCATATTTTGTTTCACAGAAGGCCCTTCCAAGTTCCTGGACCGCTGATTCAATGCTATCTGCAAGCTGTGCAAGCATGGGTTTAACAGGTCTCCCTGGCTCCAGGTTAAGTTTCTTAAGGCCCTCCTCTCCTTCATCCCTTGCAACCAGGGCAACCATTCCAAGGTCATTGGTGAGCATATGGGCCCTTTCCACCAGGGCAGGGTCAACACCGAAAGCCCCTGATATGGCATCCCTTATTATTCCCTCTGCAACTCCAACCCTCAGTTCCTCAAGAACAGTCCTTGTAATGTACTTTGCCTCAAGGGGCTTTGCCTGTGAGAGTATCTCAAGGAGTATGTCTATCTTCCTTGACTGCGCCCTCTCACCGGATATGGATGCGAGGGCCCTCAGTTTACTGTAGACCAGTTCAACCGTTAGTGGCTTTGAAAAAAATGTTGTCTGGGCCTTTCTTGAAAAGAGTTTTTCACTTGCAAGGCCTATGTCTCCCTGTTCCCTTATTTCATCCTCGATCTCCTCAACTGAAACACCCACAACAGTGGAGATTGCCTTCATGAGGAGCTTTATGCCTACACCGAGCTCTTCAGAGCTCCATGTCGGGAAAACCCTCCCCAGCATGAGGATGGTTACTGCAGGTAAAAGTTCTCCTTCAACACTCCTGAAGAGTTCCGCGAGGATCTCTGTCTTCTCAAGGCGCTTTGTTGTTGATTCCAGGGCTTTATAAACCCTTGCAAGGTCCATGTAGAGCATTTATTCATCTCCTGTTCCTGTGAAGTGTTTGAACAGCCTCCATGCCCAGTCGATGGCATCCTCATCCTCTGAGAAGATGAACCTTCCATGGTCATAGAGGCCGTCTGACATGAAGAGGCCCAGGGCCATGGAATCATCCGTTATTATGAGGCTGAAATTTAAGTCCCTGCTGATGGCTCTGATTTTCACCGAATCAGACGCATCAGATTCCACCGAGTCAGCTATATCCTCTGATAGTATTATTTCAGCCGGTATTCCCATCTTTATGATGTCCTCATAGAAGGGGTAGCATACACCCGAGAGTATCCATACCCTTTCTGAATTCAGAACCTTCTCCCTAATCCTGTCATATGGTGCTGTGAGGTCTTCAAGCCTTGCCTTAAGCAGTGAAGCTCCGTGGATGGAGTCAATATTCCCCAGGAGGGAGTCGGGTATTGAGTGGATGTCATGATCAAGGAAGAACTCGGAGAATCTGCTGATAACAGATAACGTCCTTATAACCCCGAGTATCTTCAGTGAAACTATCCTTCCTGTTGATGATAGCTCATAGCTCCTGTTAATCCTTGATACAAGGTTTTTCTCCTCAAGCTGGTATATGGCGTGAAGTATTGTTGATGAACTTGACTTTATGATTGATCTGAGCTCTGATAACTCCATCGGTCCATTGATAAGGGCCAGTAACACCTTAAGCCTTACATCGGAGCCGAAGAGGAACTTAATGTACGTCCTGAACTCATTGTACTCATCCAGCAACCGGATACCCCTCTACCTATTTCATGAAAACCTCAAATTTTCCTCCAACACCACAGATGGGGCACTCTTCAGGTGGCAGGGCCCTTGCACACAGGTAACCGCAGACCCTGCACCTTAGAACCGGCAGACCCAGACCCTCATTCCTTATTCTGCCCCTTCTTCCCGGTTTTCTCCTCTCAGGGATGGGGTGGAATTCTTCATTTTCATCCCTGACGTAGAGTCCGCAGTAGCATGTTCCATGTTCATTGATGTCATCATCACGATAATCGCATGGACACACTATGTCCCTGTCCTCCTCAGGGTCCCCTGATGCCAGCCTGCAGGGGCAGGAGTCGTATCCATATCTTTCACGGTTAACAAGCATTCCCTCAAGGAGATCAAAAACAAATTCCCTGTCAGGATTGATCTTATAGCCCGACTTTTCTGCGGACTCTTTTATCTCCCTGTATAGCCTTTCAATATCCTCTTTCATTGTATTTCCTCATTTAAGGGCTGTTTTTATTGAAAGGGAATCGAAGCCGACCACAACATCCTTATCATCTATTACAAGTGTGGGGAATGAAAGGGATGGGTTCCACCTTTTGAGTTCATCAAGGGCCTCTGTCCTTTCATCACCCTCAAGGAGATCCACGTATATATAATCATATGCGATTCCAAGTTCTTCGAGGAGCTTCCGTGTCTTTTTACACCAGCCACATGTGCTGAGTGCAAAGAGTTTTACCGATGCCCTCCTTTCACCATCAACATGCTGGAATTCCATTTAATCACCGTATAATTATATGGAGATGGGGGCTATTAATGGTTTCACAGGAAACATTCAAGATCCTCCGCTAAGATATAAAGTAGAGGATATTAATGTTTCCCCGGGAACACTGGAACAGTCGCGGCTAAGACAGCTGGGAGTCCATGAGAAGGGTCTGTTAATAGTTTAACCGGATCAGAAACATTATGACTCCTTTTCTGTATCATTCATCACTGTCCCTCAGGATGCGGAGGGCGCAGTATTCACCGCACATTGAACACATGTCCCGGTCCTCAACAGGACACTGCATCTTGTAATCGGCAGGTTTCCTGTGGTCAAATGCCAGGCTGAACTGTTTATCCCAGTCAAAGGATTTTCTGGCGTTTGCCATTTTAATTTCAGATTTCCATACTCCAGGGATTTTCTTTGCAGCGTCAGCTGCCTGTGCAGCTATCCTTGATGCCACAACCCCCTCGATGACATCCTCAACAGATGGGATTGAGAGGTGCTCCGCTGGTGTGACATAGCAGAGGAAGTCCGCCCCGTTCATGGCGGCCACAGCCCCTCCGATGGCTGAACTTATATGGTCATAGCCAGGGGCCATGTCCGTAACTATGGGGCCCAGGACATAGAAGGGCGCTCCCCTGCAGACGGATTTCTGTATCTTCATGTTGGCTGCTATCTGATCCAGCGGCATGTGCCCCGGACCCTCAACCATGCACTGGACATCCATTTCCCTTGCCCTCTCCACAAGCTCCGCCAGTGTCAGGAGCTCCTGTAGCTGGGGTATGTCAGATGCGTCTGCAAGGCAACCGGGCCTTAAACCATCGCCCAGGCTGAGGGTGACATCGTATTCATAGGCTATCTCCAGAAGGTATTCGTAGTTGCTGTGGAGGGGGTTTTCCTGCTGGTTGTGCATCATCCACGAGGCCAGGAACGCTCCTCCCCTGCTGACTATCCCCATGATCCTCCCTGACTTCCTGACCTTTTCAATGACATCAAGGGTTATTCCCGAGTGGATGGTCATGAAGTCAACGCCTTCCCTTGCCTGTTTCTCTATGGCCCTGAACATGTCATCCTCATCCATGTCCACAACCGAACCTGTGGATGCGAAGGATCCTACCCCTGCCTCATATATGGGTACGGTGCCCACTGGGACGTCAACTGCCCTGAGGATTTCCTTCCTGACTTCGGCAAGGAGTGGACCTGTGCTCAGATCCATAACCGCATCTGCACCGTACTCAACAGCAGCCATTGCCTTCTCAACTTCCTGTTCTATGTCCTCCATCCTTGATGATGAACCCACATTCGCGTTTATCTTTGTTGAAAGGTTCTCACCGATACCGCATGGGGATGATTTTCTGTTAACGTTGGATGGTATCACAATTCTCCCATCTGCAACGCACCTTATGAGCATCTGAATATCCACATTTTCCCTGCGGGCAATCTCCTCCATTTCAGGGGTTATATTGCCCTTTCTTGCTTCTTCCATCTGAGTCACTTTGATCCCTCAACTTAATATATGAACAGCCATACAAATAATTTCATGATCGGAAAACTCCGTGCAAGGGACATAATGCTCCGCGATGTCATTGTTGCGGAACCAGATGACCTGGTCGCGGCAGCCAACCTTAAAATGGTCCGTGCAAATGTTGGTGGGGTCCCTGTAGTGGAGGGTGAAAGGCTTGTTGGACTCATAACCCACCGGGACATACTCCTTGCCGGTGGAGAGGCCCTGAAGCTCCGCGTAAGGGACATTATGAGCAAGGAGCTTGTTGTTGTTGATGAGGATACCCCTATAGGAAGGATCAGCAGGATAATGGCTGATACTGGTTATCAGAGGATACCCGTTGTTGAGGATGGGAAGCTTGTGGGGCTCATAACCCAGAGCTGCATCATAAAGGCCCTTGCTGACCACATCTAAATTAGGGGTCTGGGTGATGTTTTCTCCTTTTCCCCTGCTTTATCCAGGGTCCTGCCTGTTCTATTCATTCTGAGTTCAATGAACCCTTTACCCTTCTTTGTGCATGCGTATATAGGTATCGCCGAGCCCACCTTAAGGAGCGCCCTCCTGTCCGCTATCCTCCTTATGTACCTTGATGCGCAGGAGGTTACAACATCTGAAGTGTTGATTATCTTCTCAGCCCCCCTGTAGTCCAGCCCTGTCAAGTGCACAGCAAAGATGTAAATCTCGCCATCAAGTTCCCTTAATCGTTCCGCATCCTCAGGGTCGGTAACGGTAACAGCAACTCTATTGTAACCCATCTTAATTGCCTTCTGAACCCCTTCAACCTGATTTATGGTTGCCTTTTCAGGTTCAAGGACATTTTCGGGTCCAATTGATTCTATGACCCTTTCTTCAGGCGAGGTGCTTAGGAACCCTGATATCCTTCCCCCTATCCCCTGGGCAAGTTCTGGTTCGGTGACTATGACCGTCCCTGCACCGTCACATACCATGACCGCGGCGTCAACCTCACCCTCCTCAAGGAGTGTTGAGATTATCTCCGAGATGCCAAATGATAGAAAATCCCTCATTCTTAATTCACGATCCCCGGTGCACATGCCAAAATCTTTAATGCGAAATTCAATATTCTCACGAACAGCCTCGGATGTGATTTTTTCAATGCCTCGATACTTATGGAACAGTGGACAGTACTCGATTAGTGGCTGGGAAACCTCAACCACCCTTCCATCCCTGACCCTGACACGGGTCTTTCCCAGGGCCTCCATCACATGTTCACCCAAACAGAACACCTCAACACCTATGGGTACGGGAACCCCTCAGCAGGACCCGGCTTTAAAATGAGGGAAGCATCGGACCTGAGGAATGCGTTCACCGTTGCACTCAATGAGCATAGCGTCCCTATGCCACATGCAACCCTATCATCACCAGATATGATATCAACAGTTATATAATCTTCCATCCTCACGGTCTCCCTGACACCTGCACGCCCCATCCTCTCCAGTATCCTGTTTCCAAGTGCACCCATTGGCTTCTCAAGCCAGAAGTGTTTCAGGGGGCACATGTCACAGTAATTCCTGAAAAGAATGTTCCATTTCCTGCTTCCAAAACCTGCATCAATCTCTGCCCTGACAGTCGCATATGCTATGCAGCAGCCCCAGTTCCTGCCGATTACGGCCCCATCCTCAATGAGTTCTGCATGAATCCTCCTCCGCTTCCAGGACACCCTGTTTATAATCCCCCTCTCATACTTCTCCATCCCCGTGTTCCTGGATCTGCTACTGGAAATCCTCTTCCGGATTGCTGGGACCCTTGAGGCTGCTATGTTAATGGCACATACAGGACAGAACCCTGATGCCGCCGATACAATCTTATCACCCTTATCCGAGTAGAAAACAACCTTTATCCCCGGACCTTGCCTTAAAATCTCAATGAAGCCCCCCTCTGACCACAGATGTGTGATAACGGCGGAGGCTGTGTTAACCACCCTCCCGTAGCCTGACATCTCTGCAACCTTTCTCCGGTCGGTTCCTGAAGTGAGGAAGGGTCTGAGTTTATCTGCAGTATCATCATCCATAAGGCCGGCGTCAATCTGGGCGTCCAGGATCGCCGGAGCCCATGTTATATCCATACCCTCACCCATGGTCCTGCCGGACCTGTCAGATATCAGCGCCCTCACCCCTTCAGGGCACTCCATGGTTTTGGCTTCAAGGCCTGTTTCTGTGAGTTCCTTGAGGACAGCATGACATATTCCACAGGCACCCTCCGAGAAGTCCGGACCCCTGATCTTCATAAACTCACCGGATAATTATATGTTGCATCTCAATTAATAAGGTGCGCACAGGACCATGGATTTATATACAACAGAAAAGTTTAAATTTGATGAAAACTGACTTTCTATAAGTCAGGCCGGGGTGGCTCAGCTGGTTAGAGCGCACGGCTCATAGGGTATTAAGCAGTGCTCTGACTTTTTCCTGGGATACCGTGAGGCCGCGGGTTCGAATCCCGCCCCCGGCATCTTAAATCTGCTTTTAATGGAGTTTATTCTATTCAGAACTCTTTCTGATAATTTATCTTATTCTAATGCCAAGCCAGCACAGATATAAATCCGGCGCTACATAACCCCTATAAAATGATTGAAGAGGGTTTAGATGCCAAGAAGATATGAGGGTATGGCCTACTGGGAGATGGTAAGCAGACACATGGGTCTGCTTTCAAAGGTTGATCAAGTGAAACTCAGGGATTCAACCGTCACGGTTATCGGCTGCGGGGGTATAGGCGGTGCGGTTATAGAGATGCTGGCACGTATGGGTATAGGCGGCCTCAGAATAGTTGATGGCGACGTCTTCGACATATCCAACATTAACCGACAGATTATGAGCAGTTTTCATGACCTCAAACTGCCCAAATCCGAGGTGACAGCAGAAAGGATCCGTAAAATCAACCCCTTTGTTGAAGTGGAGGTTTTCAATGAAATCTTCACCTGGGATAACGCCGACGGCATAATCGGGGAATCCGACCTTGTTGTTGATGCCCTTGACAACATAACGGGGAGGGTGATTGCATCAAGAAAGTCACGTGAAAGGGGAATACCCTTCATACACGGTGCGGTCCACGGGTCCCGGGGCCAGGTAACGGTCTTCACAGTTAATTCCCCATCCTATGAGGAGATGTTCAGGCTGCCATCCGCCGGATGCAAACTTACAGATGAAGTAATCAGGAAGCTGGATGGACTTTCTTCGGACACACCCCCTGTACTTGGACCTTTACCCAATTTAACAGGATGTATACAGTCATTTGAGGCCCTTAAAATACTTAC
This sequence comes from Methanothermobacter sp. THM-1, assembly GCF_009914355.1. Lineage (NCBI taxonomy): Archaea > Methanobacteriati > Methanobacteriota > Methanobacteria > Methanobacteriales > Methanobacteriaceae > Methanothermobacter > Methanothermobacter sp. THM-1. The sequence goes on along the minus strand of NZ_CP044013.1, from coordinate 103,836 downwards.
AGAGAGGGGAAGGGTGATAGAGGCCCCCAGGATGCTGAATTTTGACCTCATGGGTGAAGAACCATTCAGGGTCATCGAGGTCCCCGTGGCAAAAACTATATAAACCAATAGAAGGAAAGTTATTTCCGGTGATAGTTTAGTTTCATGCCACTGGAGGCATAACCCATGTCAGATAAGATTGGAAGAATAATAGCTAAAATGGATGAATGCGGAGTAAAATTCGTCCGCCTGCAGTTTGTAGATATACATGGAAAACCAAAGAATATGGCAATACCCCTGGTGAGGCCGGACCAGATAGAGGACATAATAAAGGACGGCCTCCTCTTTGATGGGTCATCAATTGAGGGATTCGTTGACATAAACGAAAGTGACCTTGTTCTCAAACCCGACCCAGACACCTTCTCAACACTGCCATGGAGGCCGGAAGAGAAGGGCGTGTGCAGATTCATCTGTGACGTCTACTGGCCAGAAGGAAAACCATTCGAAGGAGACCCAAGGTACGTTCTTAAAAGAGCCCTTGAAAAGTACGAGCACCTTGGCTACGAGTACAACGTCGGGCCAGAACCAGAATTCTTCATCCTTGACCAGGACGAGGAAGGAAACATAATACCCCACGACTGCGGCGCATACTTTGATGTTGAACCCGTGGACCAGGGAACCGACTTCAGGAGAAAGCTCGTCATGGACCTTGAAGCCCTCAAGTTCGACGTGGAGATCAGCCACCACGAGGTTGCGCCGGGTCAGCACGAGATAGACTTCAAATTTGATAAGGCCCTTAAAACAGCCGATGCAGTTATAACCTTCAAGCAGGCCATAAAGGCCATAGTAGACAAGATGGGCTACATGGTAACCTTCATGCCGAAACCATTCTTCGGTGAAAACGGTAGCGGTATGCACTGCCACCAGTCCCTCTTCAAGGACGGTGAAAACGTATTCTATGACCCTGACACAGAAACACAGCTCTCAGATGAGGCCATGTACTTCATCGGAGGGCTCCTGAAGCATTCACCCGCACTGTCAGCTGTGTGCGCACCAACAGTCAACTCATACAAGAGGCTGGTCCCTGGATACGAGGCTCCTGTATACATTGCCTACGGCCTCAAGAACAGGTCAACACTGATCCGAATCCCTGCATCCCGGGGTAAGGGTACCCGTGTGGAGTTAAGGATGCCTGACCCATCATGTAACCCCTACCTTGCCTTCGTAGCCATGCTGGAGGCCGGTATGGACGGTATACAGAACAAGATAGATCCGGGTGAACCAACAGAGATTGACGTGTTTGATAAATCCATGAAGGAACTACAGGAGATGGGAATCAAAACCCTTCCATCAAGCCTCTGGGAGGCATACCACGCCCTTGAAGAGGACGAGGTCGTTAAGGGCGCCCTTGGCGACCATGTCTATGAGAACTTTATGGAAATCAAACACAAGGAATGGGATGACTACCGTGTGAGGGTCTTCAAGTACGAACTTGAAAGGTACCTTGACATCTGATTCCCCCAACTATTTTCTAAAAGTTTAAATAACCCCCCCTCCTATTTTTATATGGTGTTTGCTGATGGCTGAAGAGACCAACCAGAAGATGATGGAGATTTTAAGGATTCTTGCAGAGCACGACGACGTTCTTGGAGCCAAGATCATAGCCTCAGAGCTTAAAAAGAAGGGGTACAATCTCGGTGAGAGGGCCGTCAGATACCATATGCGCATACTGGATGAGAAGGGGCTGACCGAAAGGGTTGGCTACGCCGGCAGAAGGATAACAGAGAAGGGCCTTCAGGAGATAAACAAGGGACTTGTCTATGACCAGGTTAATTTCATCTTCTCAAAGTTTGAGAGCATGATCTACAGGACCAGCTTCAACCCAGACACCCTTGAGGGGAAGGTAGTTGTCAACACCTCCCTGATATCCCCTGATTCCATCGAAACACTAAAATCCATTATGAGAAATGGTTTCTGCCTCAGCCCTTACGTCAGAATTGAAGAAAACGACGATAAATATATCATAAAGACCATCTGCGGCACAACGGTGGATGGCATACTCCTTAAAAACGGGATACCCGTCATACCCCAGTTCGGGGGGATAGTCCAGTTCGACGACCACCAGGCAACGGCCTTCACAGACCTTATAGCCTACCGGAAAACATCCATGACCCCCCTCGAGGCCTTCACATCAAAGAACATGACCTCAATCCTCGATGTCATCAGGGAAGGTTCAGGGTCCGTGCCCGCCAACTTCCGCCTGATACCAGAGAGTGCCCGGGATGATGCCATCAGGATATTCAGGAAACTTGAAAGGGCGGGTATATCAGGGTTGCTTGGTGTTGGTCGTGGCGGTGAGGACGTCTTGGGTGTGCCTGTTGATGATGGTATGGTAGGCGTGGCGATAATAGGGGGTATAACACCACTCTGCGCCATCCAGGAGGCGGGTTATGATGCTGAAATTAAACTTGCAGAGAACCTCATAGACTTCAGGGATCTGAGTCCCCTTGTGAAGCCAGAAAAGAGGCTTGTAAGTTCATCTTCAACCGGAGGTATCAGGGTCCGTTTCCTCCTCTCAAAGGCATGGAACCTCATAAATGATGTTGACTTCAACCCCGCGGATGGTTCAGGTAAGGTTATAGCAAACATCTCCTTCCTCAGGAAGGATGACCTTGATGATGCCCTTGAGATCATCGGACATGTCCTTGCAGAGAGGCCGGAGTTCTCAACACTCCCCATGATAAGGGTAATGGATGCCGGGAAGATGGCCGGTATTGCAACGGTCTGCAGCCTCACGGTGGACGGTATACTGATAAAAAATGGTGTCATGTCCACCCCCCGCTATGGAGGGCTCCTTGAAACAGGATCCAGGGAAATGCGATTTGTTGAACTAACAGCCTACAGTGGATCCTCCCTTGACCCCCATGAGATTTACGTGTCAAAGAACATGACGGCTGTCCTTGATGCGGTTCAGGGACAGGGCAGGGTACTTGCAAGTCTCCGCGAGGTCCCCTACCTTGCAAGGGGACATGCCCTTGAAGTCATGGAGAACCTCCAGGAGACGGGTTTCCAGATACTTGGCACCGGTAAGCCAGGTGAGATACTCTACAATGCACGCGTAGAGAAATACAGGGCAGGGATCGTCAACCCCGGCGGACTTAACCCCCTTGCAGCGGTGAGCGAGGCAGGTATAGAAATAGAAATGAAGGCCGTTGAAAGCCTTATGGACCTTGAAGGGTTCCTATGGGCTGATGAACTCTGAGATGATGTGCATCCACCCATGAACATTAACTAGCCCCTGCCTCGTTTGGTCGATGAACTCTAAGATGATGTGCATCCTGGACCCCAAGATTAGACTATTCATGGGCCGGTGAACGTGGGAGGAACTGTATCCCTAACCTATGAATCTTCAACTTGGTTGGAGACGCTGGCATGGCATTGGCTACCCCCATGATCTGAAGTTTTTATAAACATGAAGGACCAATTAATAACCAAAGTAGAAGGTGATTTCTTTGAAGAAAGAAAACAGATGTGCAACCTGTGAGGAACTCTGCAGGTACATCAAAGAAGAAGTTAAACCAGGGGATACCGTCAGATTATCCCTTGGCCGTGTGTACATACCTGGGAAGGTTGTCACAAATAACTCAGGGGTTATTCAGATAAAAATTGACAGTGACCTTATAAAGGGTCTTACAACCATTGATGTTGAAAAACTAAAAGACTACCTCATTGAACTCGAACATGAATGTGAAGGTGGAGTATGTATAATAGAGGCCGTTGATGAATGAGGTGATATGATTGAACCCAGCACTGCAGATTGTTTCACTCATAGTGGCGGGCTTCATAGTTGTGAGTCTGATGAGCCATTTCCTCAACAGAAGCAGCCCCCAGTAGATACATGATTTTTTTAAACTTTCATCTTTAGTGTGCAGAATGATCAGATCCCCCCGAACCTCTGATTTTCCTTAATCCTACTGCAGTCTCATTATAAGGTGTTCCATGACCTGGATAACTCTCCATGTCCTCAATAACAGCGTTTATACAGTTTCCCTTCGATAACCATCCTCCTCTGTAGGTGAAAGCGCAGTCTCTGCGAACATCATCACATGGCTTCAGGATTGCGCAGATTGTCCCGGTTTTTGATTCTACTACAGCCACTTCACCATCCTCAAATCCCATTTCTGAAATTGTTGAAGGGTTCATGTAAATCCTTAAAAGGCCCTCCATTGATTTAGGTTCCCCTGACCCTATAAATTCTGGTGGCATGACCGTCAGGAGTCGCATTGAAGTTTCAGGTGCTTCAGGGGTTATCTCTTCAGGTAACGTGAACCTCCCTGTGGGAGTGGGGAACTCCATGTTACTGAAGGGGACCTCAGGTACCGGGTTTCTGTAGGGTTTTCTCAGGAGCTCATCAATCTCTATCCCATAATAATCCAGGAGGCCCGATGCTATTAGCTCAAGCCATTCCTTCTCTGATCCATTCATTCCCTGAATCCCCATAGTAATTGAGAGTTTCTGAAAAATCCAGAACTCTGACCTTGAATTTCCAAGTGGTTTAACTGCCCTGTTAACGGGGGAGACATAGCTGTGCCCGTAGCTACCCGCGAGATCCGTTTCCTCCAGAAAGGTTGTTGCAGGCAGGAAAAGATCCGATGCATAGGATGTGTCGTTTAAAAAGTGATCAACCATAACAACAAATGGCACCCTTCGAAGGGCCTCAAGGGTCCTCATTGAATTTGGACCGATGGTGACAGGGTTACCTGCGGTTATGAAAACTAATCTAACAGGTGGTGACTCAAGAGTATCAAATTCCCTCCCTAAGAGGGGCATGGAAATTTTTCTGGTCTCCTTCTCAAGGGTTACTCCCATATCAAATGCCCCGTACTCATCAAAGCCGCTGCTCACACCGCCCCCGGGTATACCTATATTCCCTGAGACGGCTGCAAGGGCATCTATAAATCTCAGCGCCATATGGGAATCCCTGTACCTCTGGAGGCCCCAGCCGGTGATCATGCTTGCTGGTCCATCGGAACAGAGGCCTGCAAGTTCCATCATCATGGATTCAGGGACATCAGTGATTGATGAGAGGCGCTGCAGACTGAATCCCTCGATTAATTCAAGGTATGCTTCAAAGTTATCCACATGCCTTTTTATGAATTCAGTGTCATGGAGGCCCTCTTCTATGATGATCTTTGATAGTGCAAGTGCAAGGTACTGGTCAGTGCCGGGCCTTATCTGACAGTGTATATCTGAACGCTTCGCTGTCAGGGTTCTTATGGGGTCTACAGTGACAAGAGTCGAACCCTGCCTCACAGCCCTCCTTATTATCCTCCACAGGTTCCCATCAGTAACGGAGGGGTTCCTGCCCCAGAGGAAGATGCATCTGCTGTTTAAATGGTCATGGGGGTCATGGGAGATCCTGACTCCGAAATCAAGCTCCTGCCCTGCCTGTCCTGTCCCGCCACATAGAGTGCCCCTGAGTGTTGTTACACCACCAAGAAGATTAAAGAATCTCCTGTTAATCAGTCTGAGGGCTGTTCTTACTCCAAAGCCCTGATAGTAGACTATTGATTCCGATCCGTACTCATCAACACATTCAAGAAGTTTTTCTGATAGTATATCCAGGCTGTGTCCCATGATATTCTTTTCCAGGTGCCATCATCTGATTTTATAAGGGGATCAAGTATCCTTGAACCTGAATAAAGCCTTCTCCTATGATAAAGTGAAGCCTTGCTGCATGAAAAACACCTGCTGTATGGATGTAACCTGCTGCCGGTTATTGATTTCACCCTACCGTTAACAACATACACATTTAAACCGCAGGCCCCTGGACAGTCCCGTGTACATGTCGTGAAAACCTTCATTAAAAGTCCTCATCTGATGCTCCCTGCAGAGCCCTGACTATGGCGGGGCCCACCCTCTCCCCTGACCTGAACACCTTCATGTTCCTCCCTCTGGCCTCCCTCAGGGTGCATCGCCGATTTCCCTGCATATAAATATCTCACAGTCATCCAGAAGATCAAATGCTGTTAACCAGCAATCTGAATGCCTATTTATCCTTGTTTCTTTCTTCTTATCTCCAGGAACTTTATTTCAGATCCCTCTGTTTCAAATATGAGGAATACCCCCGAATCCCCGAAGTGTCTGTTAACATGGACTCCGTCATCTGATGAAACCGCTATTCTCATTTTAATCCCTCCTCTCATAACCATCCTGGTCATAGTAAAACTGGAGTATGATGTTTGTCAGGGAGTCAACAAAGTTTATGCCCCCCCTGTAACCTGCCAGGACTATTCTCTGGGCTCCTACCCTATCATAAACCGGGAATCCCATCCTGAAGAGGGGTATCCCGAATTTATGGGCTACCCTGCTGCAGTAGGAGTTCCCTATCAGCAGGTCGGCCGGTCTTTTTCTCAGATGAAGTTCAAGGTCAAAGATGTCTGCCTTATCCTTCACGGTAGCCTTAAAACCATAACGCTCCTGGAAGAGGGCCATGATCCTATGAAGATCTGGACTGCTTGCTCCTGTAAAGACTGCCGATGATACCATCCCCATCTCCAGTACCGCCGAGGCCATTGAAAGGGCATAAGCCGGGTCTGCGAATATTGCAACCCTTCTTCCATATGTGTACTGATGAGAGTCAATCATGGCATCAATAAGCCTCCCCCTCTCCCTCATCAGAGTGGGTGGTGCTTCAAGCCCTGAAATCTCAGAGATTCTATCAAGGAGTCTGTCTGTACGTTCAAGGCCAACCGGAAGGCCCGTGACAGTATCATTAACACCATACCTCCTTTCAAGGAATTTCCCGGCATCATTCTCTGAAAAGCTGATTGTGGCCATTGACCCGGCCGCATTCCTTATCTCATTAATATCTGTCCCGTTTTCAGTTATGAAGAACGTTTCTCCGGTGAAGGGTTCATCCAGTGACTCTGAATTGTCTGTAATCATCAGAGGCATGGCTCCCATCTCCTCAAAGATCCTCCGGATCTCAAATGTATCTGCAGGGCTCAGTATTCCGGGTATAACGTTGATACTTCTCCCGGGTTCACCCACTTCGGTTAGATCCCTCAGAATGGAATAAACTGCTGTGTCATAACCTTCAATGTGCGTCCCCTTAAATCCTGGTGTCTGTACCGTCACAATCTCTGATGACACCCTTTCCCTATATTTTTTGACTATAAGTTCCAGGTCATCCCCTATTGTCTCTGTAAGACACCGGATAGCACTCCAATTACATCAGGACCGTACTGATCCTCAACGGTATTCAGGGCCTTTAAAAGATTTTCTTCGCCCCCATAGACAACTGTGGATTCGTTTAAGGAACTTGAAGCAATGTTAACCGGCTCCCTGAAGTGCCTTGTTAGCTGGAACCTCATGTATGTGCTGCAGCCCTGAGACCCGTGTACCAGTGGCATGGATCCCTTTATACCCAGGAAAGCCATCACGGCACCGAATGGTGGGCACATGTTTCCCGGGTTTATAACAGCATGTTTTTCATGTTTCAAATCCAATTTATCAGCCTCCTGAACCTAAATTCCACACCGGACTGTTCAGGGCCTTCTCAACCTCCTCTGCAAAGTTCAGGAATCCCCCGAATCCAGAGAAGGGATTTAATCTATCATGGTTGAATTCACAGAAGGGTATTCCAAGTTTGTATGAAAGGTATTTCTCCTTTGCACCGGATACCACCAGATCCGGTTTATATTTTTTGAGGAGCCTTGAGAGTTCAACCGGGTTGGCGTCATCGAATACGATGGTCCTCTTCCCCGAGGCCATCCTTATTTTAAGGTAGTCCTCAGGGATGCCATTCTGGGTTCCTGTCATGATCACCTCCATCCCCAAGTCCTCAAAGGCCTTTATGAGGGACCATGCCTTGTTACCACCAACATATATCCCTACTGTTTTGCCCTTGAGCCTTTCCCTGTATCTCTCCACTCTGGAGGTTGTTTGATGGATTTTCCTTGCGAGCCACTCGTTAAACTGGTCCATGTCCAGGTGGAAGAATTCTGCGATTTTCCTGAGGGACCCAGCAGTCTTTTCTATTCCAAAGAAGTTTACCTCAATATAGGGGATTCCGTAGATCCTCTCCATCTCCCTTGCGACGTATTTAGATGACTTGCTGCACTGAACAAGGTTAAGGCTGGCTGTATGGGCCCTTGATATCTCATCTACGGTTGAATCACCTGTTATAGAGGCCACAACCCCTATGTTGAGCTCCTCCAGGAGCGACCTTATCCCCCACATATCACCTGCAACATTGAATTCACCCACAAGATTTACTGACATCGGCACCTGTTCTCCCGGGACTGTGCCAATAAGGTATTCTACAAGCACCTGGCATGCCAGCTGATGACCCAGGGACTTGTTGAAGCTTCTGAATCCCTCTGACTGGACAGGTATAATCCTGTTACCTGTGATTTCTCCGGCTTTTCTGCAAACAGCCTTTATATCATCTCCTATCACTCCAGCCACGCATGTGGAATAAACGAATATTGCTGATGGTGAGTAGATCTCGTTGAGTTCTATTATGCAGTCAAGGAGTTTCTTTTCACCTCCGAATACGATCTCTTTTTCTTCAAGGCCCGTTGAGAATCCTGTTTTATAAAGCTGTGATCCTGAACTCTTACTTCCCCTTATGTCCCATGTGCATGCTGCGCAGCCCACCGGTCCATGGACAAGTGTATGGCATCTGTTATGGGCATCAGGATTACCCTTGCACCGCCATACACGCAGGACCTCTGAGTGACCATGCCGGGGAGAGACGCCTCATTGCATCTTGGTGTTCTTCCCTCACAGTTCCTGATGAAATGTTCCTTCCTGGCTTTCAGAGTTTCTATTATTTCTTCAGGGATATCTTCAACCTTTATTTCCTTCAATTCATCACCAAAAAAAAATAAAGTTATTGCTGGAGTTTCCAGTGCTCTGGCTCATAGTATTCTCTGAGTACCGTGTTTGTTATCCTGTTAAGAAGGTTCAGACCACCCCTGTAGCCTACAATGGGAATTCTGTGGTAACCTGCCCTGTCGTATACAGGTATCCAACCCTCACAATGGGTATGTTAAGGTCCCTTGCAATTAGCCTTCCATCGGAGTTTCCTATTAGAATATCAACCGGTTCCTCCATGAGCTCCCTTTCAAGTGCTCTCAGGTCTGAGTCTGGCATTAAATTCACATGTTCCATTGACTCAGATGCAACGGTTTTCATTGCATCCCTGAAGGCAGGGCGATCCGTTCCCGTACATACATACCTTGGAACCATGCCAAGTTCACAGAGGAACCTTGATATCCCTGCCACCATATCTGGGTCTCCATATACGGCTGCTGTTCTCCCGAAAAGGTATCTGGAGCTGAGGTCTGCCATTGAATCTATCAGGAGGCCCCTTTCATCCAGAACCTCATCCTTGACATCTGCATCTGCGAGCCTCATGATGGTTCGGAGGAATTCATCTGTATTCTTAACACCCAGTGGCATGCAGTGTTCTGAAGGTACATCGAAACGTTTCTGGAGGGAATCTGCTGCATCAGCCCCGTACATGGTCATTGAAATTGTTCCAAGACTGTTTGATGAGTCCTCTATCTCGGAAACCCCTGTGCCGCCCTTAGGATAGAAGGGCATCCTTGCTGTGGCTGATGGTCTCAGGGGGGAGTCAAAAGGATCCGATGTGTCTGTCAGTATTATTGAATCAAGTCCCATCAGTTTGATGATGTGCTTTATTTCTCTTATGTCCCCGGGGTTTACTATGCCGGGGATTATGTTCAGTTTCCCGTTTTGATCCGTTTTTTCATCTGCCAGCCCATCTACAAATGCCCTTATAGCATTGCCATACCCCCTGAAGTGATTTTCCACGAAGCTGGGTGTTGATATGTATATTATTCTTGTCTCGAAGTTTTCTCCAAGTTCCTCCCTGAGCTCTGATTCGGCGACACCCATGAATCCCTCAACGTCGTCACCTATTATTTCACTTGAACATGTTGTTACGATGCCCACGAGATCCGGTTTAAACCTTTTCACAAGGTTTTTAACACCGTTTATCAGGTTGCTTCTTCCTCCAAAGACCGCGGCATCCTCATGCAGTGAGGTGACTGCAATCTCTGCTGGTTCCCTGAAGTGCCTGTTAAGGGAGTACCTGACAAATGTGCTGCAGCCCTGGGATCCGTGAACTATGGGCAGTGCCCTGTTTATTCCAAGGGTTGCGAACATGGCCCCAAAGGGTTGGCAGGTTACAAGGGGGTTGACTATGAGCTCCCTGCCCCTCTCTTTTACTTTGATTTCAGACATCAGACCACCTTCTCAAACTCAATCATGTCCCATACCGGGTTGTAGATGGATGCATGGATATCCCTTGCAAGGTTCAGGAAGCCCTCAAAGCCTATATATGGTCCGTTTTCGTATGAATGGATCAGTATACAGGGGAACCCCAGTTTATGAGCCAGATACTTCTCCTTGATACCCGAAAGGATTATGTCTGGTTTGTAGTTCTCAATTATCTCCTCCATCTCCAGGGAGTTGGGATCATCCACTATTACCGTTTCCTCCCTTACCCTCTTCTTGATCTTTTCATATCCGTCTTCATGTTCAAACATTGTTGAAACCGCCACAACCTCCATTACAAGTTCTTCTTCCAGTGGCTCTGGGAGATGCCAGTTTTTAGGGCCTCCAGAGAACACCCAGACCTTTTTACCCCTTAATTTTTCCTTGAGGTATTCAAGTTCTGGCTCTATTTTTTCAAGGCGATCATTTATCACCTTCTCAGCCCTTTCAGGGATGCCGAAGTAGTCCCCTATGGCCATGAGGTTTTCCCTACAGTATCTTATCCCAAAGAAGTCAATCTTCATGTAGGGAACATTGTACTTCTCCTCCAGAAGCCTTGCGATGTACGTGGCTGATCTCTGACATCTTACAAGACTCAGCCTGGCCCTGTGCATCCATTTTATTTCATCATGGCAGCAGTCCCCAGTAAATGTGCTCAGAACATTTATTCCCATTTCCTCGAAGTATTTTTTAAGTACCCATAGGTCTCCATCAATGTTGTATTCACCTATAAGGTTCACGTCGTACCCTGTTGTTTTGGGGGGCTCCGCTGTCCCGACGAGGGTTTCGAAGAGGGTGTGGTTGGCAACCTGGTGTCCCTTGGACTGTGTTGGTCCTGCGAATCCCGGCGCATTTATTGAGACTACGTCCTTGCCTATCTCATTTGAAACCTCCCTTGCAACGGCATCCATATCATCCCCTATCAAACCCGTAGTGCATGTTGCGTATATGTAAACCGCGTTTGCTTCAGGGAATTCCTTTACCGCCTCAATGATGCATCTTTTGAGTTTATCCATGCCCCCGAATACAACATCGGATTCCTTAAGATCCGTACCTGTTATGTACTTGAGGTTGAAGTTTTCAATGGGGAACCTGCTGCCATCGGGCATGTCCTGTGATGTTGGATATCTCTTGGTACCGTAGCCATAGGCTGTGCAGCCTACCGGTGAGTGTATCACATGAAGGGCATCCTTAATGGCCCCTGTTATCACCCCCTTTGCTCCTGCAAATGCGCATCCCCTCTCTGTCATGCATCCTGGGATTGTTTTTGTATTGCAGAGCGGTATATCCCCTTCAGGGTCGCTGGATGACTTTATGTATATGTGTTTCTCTCTATCAGGGATCTCCCTGTCCACCTCGAAAAGTTTAAATGGCATTCTCAACCACTTCTCTTTTTATGTTTATTGCATGGATTTCAGATGGCATCCTTTCCCCTTTCAGAAGTTCTTATTCTCATGGCGTCATCCACTGGAGAGACAAATATTTTACCATCACCGATGTTCCCTGTGTGATTTATTTTCATTATTGCCTCAACAACCAGGGATACGTCTTCATCGTTCACCACAATGCTCATGAGCCTTTTGGGAACGTATCTCATTGTCCCCTTACTGTTATCCTTGTCTTCAATTGAAATGCATGTTTTAAGTTCTTCCACGATGGCCTTCTGTTTTCCTCTTCCCAGAACCCTGCAGGCTGTCATGGATGGAAATCCAAGGGCTTCCAGGACGTCTTTTGTGGCTTTCATCTTATTTGGCCTTAATATAGCCATTATTTCCTTCATTGGAACACCTAAAGCCCTTTCTCACGTGTTCTTACTGTATAGGCGCTTTCAACGGGGCTTATGAAAATTTTACCGTCGCCGAAGTTTCCTGTGAAGGCCTTCTCATTTATTATGTCAACCAGTTTCTCTGTGCTCTCTTCTTCTGTCACTATGAGGAGCATTGTCTTGGGTATTTCATCATAGTAGATGTCATCGAACTGTAGCCCCTTCTGTTTCCCGCGGCCTATCACATCAATTTTAGTAAGTGCAGGGAATCCTGCTTCAGATAATGCGTCGACTACCTCTTCAGCCTTTTCAGGTCTTACTATTGCCCTTATCATTTTCATTTTCAAGCCCCCTACTCCAGGACCCCGTATTTGACAACCAGTTCCTCCATTTCATCCATGGTCATGGGTTTAGGTATGACGAAGTTTTCGTTTTCAATTATCTTTCTTGCCAGTTCCCTGTATTCCTGTGACTGGTTGCATTCCGGGTCAAATTCGATTACGGTCTTCTTGTTGAACTCCGCCTTCTGAACTATGTTGTCCCTTGGTATGAAGTGGATCATCTGAGTCCCTATCTTTTCACAGAACTCTTCAAGAAGCTCTTTCTCACCGTCCACGTTCCTGCTGTTACATATTATGCCTCCAAGTCTAACACCGCTCTGATTCGCATATTTAATCATACCCTTACAGATGTTGTTGGCGGCATAGAGGGCATCATCTCGCCTGATGCCACGATGTATATCTCCTCAGCTTTCCCGTCCCTTACAGGCATGGCGAATCCACCGCATACAACATCCCCGAGGACATCAAAGAATACAAAGTCAAGGTCTTCTTCATAGACTCCGTGTCGTTCCATGAGGGTTATTGCGGTTATAACACCCCTTCCTGCGCATCCAACACCGGGTTCTGGTCCTCCTGATTCAACACATTTTATGCCATCAAATCCTGTTTCCACCACCTTTTCAGGGGTGCATTCTCCCTCACCGAGTTCCCTGAGGGTGTCCATCATGGTTTTCTGCATTTTTCCACCGAGTATAAGACGGGTGCTGTCTGCCTTCGGGTCACATCCATGGATCATGACATTTTTGTCATGGAAATAACTCATTGCTGCTGCAGTATTCTGCTGTGTTGTAGATTTTCCAATTCCACCTTTCCCGTATATTGCAATTTTCCTTACCATTACAAACCACCTATCGGAAGAAGGAAGCATAGTTCCTACAGACATAGTTGGATTATAATATTATTTAAAGTTTTCGGTGATGATGGTTAAACTGATCAGGAAAAACAGGAATTTATGAACAGTTATGTACAGAAGTGGTTAAAATAAAAAAAATTAATAAGGGCCTACTTTGAGGCCTTGTATTCCCTCACCTTCTCAAGGAGTCTCTCAAGGATCTCCCTGTCTGAGAGGAGGTCTGAATCAACGACCTTCTTCATCCTTATTGGAACACCCTCCATACGGTAGGCTGTGCCCTCCGCCTCCATACCAACAATGGCAGGCGGGATTATGATGTCAGCCATCTCGATTGTGGGTGTCCTGTGGGGTTCAATGGCAATGACAGGGATCTCAGCCATCCTCTCAAGCGCCCTCTGGGGGAAGTGGGCGCCGGGGTCAGATGCTATGACCATCATTGCATCGGCTTCCCTGTTCTGGAGGAGGTCGTTTGCACCGGTTTCACCCGGGTTGTACCTTGGCTCCCCTCCTGAGAAGTCAACACAGTAGGGGTATCCGCTTTCCCATGTACATACCTGGTTGAAACCGGTAACGTTGTAGTGACCCCTCATGGGTATAAGGGTCCACTTGGCATAGTCGTTGAGGTCCTGGACCATCATAATGGCTGTGTCAATGTTCCTGTGCTTACCGCGGCTGTGGGTTATACCCATACCGAAGAAGAGTATACCAAACTGTGCATTCTTGAGGACCTCAACGGCTTCCTCGATCTGTTCCCTTGGAACACCTGCAACCTCATCGTAGAGTATTTCATGTCCAAGGAGGCATGCCCTCATTGCATCCAGGAGTTCATAGTCGCGGTCGAAGTCAAGCTGAAGGTGGATGTCTGCAAGTTTTGCACTGTCCGTCTTCCTTGGATCCACCACTATGAGTGTCCTGTCTGATCTTCCTCTCTCCCTAAAGAATCCCCTTGCAAAGACGTTCCTGGACATATGCCTTGGGTGGGCGTGCATCGGGTTGCATCCCCAGTAGACCACAACATCCGCCCTGTTCTTGACCTCACCGAAGGTACATATGGGGTATCCTACGTCCTGGAGTGCCAGTACTGATGGACCGTGACAGACTGAAGCAGTGTTGTCGATGACGGCCCCGGCCTCCTCTGCCAGTTCAACACCAACAGCCTGGGCCTCACATTCAGTACAGCTCCATCCATACATCAATGGCCTTTTTGATTCTGCAAGGATCTTTGCTGCCTTGTCTATGGCTTCATCGTAGCTTACCTCTACGAATTCACCGTTCTTCCTTATGAGTGGTTTCTTATACCTCATCGCACCCTCTGCGTGCACAAATTTACTGTGACCTATTCTGCATGCGTTGATGGTTCCAACGATCTCGTCACCCTCAACCTTACAGATTATATCATCACAAAGAGTTCCGCAGAAGGGACAGACCACATTCTTTACGTATTCCATGATAATTACCTCCAGAAAAATTTAGGGGGCTATGTGGCCGTTGCATCCCACAGCCGCATATACGATCCCCTTCGCTCCTTTAATCGCGTGATCTCCTTCAAACTTGTAGAACGCTCCGGGGAGTTCTTCCCCATCAACCTCTATGTCCTTTTCAACACCAAGGTATTTGAAGCCAGCCAGGAACTCCTGCATCATTCCCTTGACAACTATTGTTCCTCCTGCCATTTCACCGCCGGCCCTTGCAACAACGTTGCCCTCTATGATTATGAGGCCGTTGTTCATGTGTATGCCAGGCATTATGTTCACATCACCCTTGATGATGATTTTGCCGCCGTTCATGTATTCCCCTATCTCGTTACCGGCGTTTCCATGGACAGTTATTGTGCCTCCGCTCATACCTCTCCAGTCACCACGGTAGGATGAGCCGACGTAGTCTCCTGCGTCGCCAAGGATTTCGATTTCACCGCCCCTCATGTCCTGTCCTGCCCATGATCCGGCGTTGCCTTCTACGGTTATCTTACCGCCCTTCATGCCTGCGCCGACGTACATGTTCACGTTGCCCCTGACTATGATTTCACCGGCGGTCATCTCCTGACCTATCCTTTTTGTGTTGTAAACATCGCCGTCGATGATTATTTTGATGTCTTCCGGGGCATCTGCTGGTTCACCGCTAACCTTAAAGAAGTCTCCGAGCTTAACTACCTCGTTACCATGCATTATCTGTATGTTCTTAATTTCCTCTATTGATTTACCCGCAAAGACGTCCGGTTTGATGTTTGATGCTTCAAGAGGCACTTCAGGCTGTTCCTTTGGAGTTAATATTATTTCACTCATAACATCACCCCTTTAACTGGAGCGGATTTTGGCAGGTAGTCGTCCTGCACAGGGTAGTTTGCAAAGTTGACTGAGTAGTACTGTTTGAATTTACTCTCCACGTTGGCGAGGACCTCACTGTAGATGGACTCATCCACCTGGGTGTCAACCCAGTAGGTTCGGCCGTGCGGTGAGGCCACGACTTCTCCGTCTTTAACAACAATTTCCCCATCCTTGAGGACGCATGCTGCCCTGGAGAATGCTTCTTCGATGGCCATGTACTCTGCTGATGGGTCGACTGTTTCAGGGTTGATGTCGTAGACTGCTATGTCTGCATCTGCACCGACGCCGAGGTGTCCCTTGGTGTCGCTCAGACCGAGGACCTTTGCTGATGTTGCCCTTGTGATCTGTGCTATCTCTGAGAAGGTGTATTCCCTGTCGATTGTTGCAACCGTACTCTTCCTCTGGGCCCATTTGTGGAGTTCTCCCTCGATGAGGTTCATCCTGTACTTGTTGCTCATGAGCCATGCTATGACACGCGGGTACCTTGTGAATGGACCTGCATTTGGACTGTCCGTTGTGAGGCAGACCTTTTCAGGGTTGTCTATGAGCAGGAATAGCTCCATTCCGATTGCCCACTGGACCGCAGGGACCGGTGCCCTTGCAGAGTAGATGAACGGAACGACTCCTGAACCTGTCTCAAGTTCCACGTCACAGTTGGCCCATTTGAGGCCGTTGAGTGAGTGGAGGTCGTACTCCATTGGACCGTCGGCTGTCATGGTTGTTGTCTCATCCAGGGTTATCTGTCCCACGTCGATGACTATGTGGTCGTTTTTGTTAACGTAGTCTGCAATCTTCGGTGCCTCTGATACGAAGTCCCTCCATGTTGTTCCTCCATAGCTGTGGAACTGTACGTGGGTTGCGTAGAGTACAGTGTCCCTGCTCCCGGTTGCCGGGTTTGGTTTTATGTTCTTTGGCACGTCGAAGGATGCCAGGGTTGTCTCGTAGTTTCCAGGGTGTCCCAGGTCGTTACAGTGGAGGTGTATTGAGTGGGGTAGCTGGAGTTTCTCGTTGACCTCTGCAAGTCCCTTTATGATCTCGGCTGGGGTTATGTCAAAGTAGGGTGCCGGGTCATAGATTCCGTGGACGTTTCCACCCCATCCCCAGGCCTCTGTACCTGCAGGGTTAACTATCTTTATGGTATAACCCTTTGTGGCCCTGAGGAGCCATGAGGCGTATGCTGCGCATGCATCAACGTCCCCCTCCTTGAGGTACTCCATGACGAACCAGTTGTTACCGAAGAGGGGGTATGCTGCATGGTCTATTATGGGTGTGTCATGGAACTCCTCATGGGTGTGCCTTGCAAGGAGTGGTGGCATGGCCGCTTCCATTGCAGTGGTGTAACCCATCTGGGCGTACCTGTAACCTGTCATGAAGGTTGATGGTACTGAGAAACCGCTTCCGGCCCTTCCTCCTTTGAATTTTTCAGCGTCCCTTTTACTGTCTTCTGGCCTGTACATTCTTCCCACGTTGACCTTTGCACCTGCTATGTGGGAGTGTGGATCAACACCACCGGGCATTACAATTTTCCCGGATGCATCAATGACCTTGGCACTGTCACTGACGCTTTCAACTATTTTACCGTCCTTGACGCAGATGTCCATTTTTTCTCCATCTACACCGTTGAGGGGACAGTAAACAAATCCGTTTTTGATTATGTATTCCATTTGAATCGAATCCTCCTGGCGAATTTTAGATCTGACCTACCTTCCCATAGACCTTCATGAGGGTTGGCATGTCAAGAACTTCTTCATCAGTTGGTATGATCTCCACGGGGATGTTTTTGAAGCTTGGAGTTGCTGTTGAGTCTGTGTATGGCCTTATAACCCTGTTGGCCCATGGACCCATGGGTATGTAGACCATTCCTTCAGGGAGGGGTTCTTTTGCCTCCACTGCCTTTACAACCACGTCACCGTACTCTGAGATGACCTTTACGTTGTCTCCTTCAACGATTCCCAGCTGCTTCATCATTTCAGGGTTCATCTGAATTATTGCAGCTGCATCAACATACATCTTCAGGTCCTTGCCTGATTCTATGGCCTGGCCCTGCCAGATTGTCCTTCCTGTGTTGAGTATAACCCTCATTCTAATTCCTCCAGTCTGATTGCATCTACGGGGCAGCTTTCAACACATGTACCGCATTTTCCGCATAGATCAGGGTTTTTTATGTTAACGACTCCGTCCTCAACTATCATGATGATTTCCACGTCATCTGTTGGTCCCTTTCCACCGGCAACCTCCGGGCTTCTGAGGGCGTTTACTGGACATGCAATCACACAGTTTCCACATCCATGGCAGAGTTCAGGATATGCTTTAAGTCCAATTGCCATCTGATTACCTCCATTTATTTGAGTAGTGAGTCAAAAGCGTTTTTCCATGCCTTTGATCTGATTGGTGTTGTGTTTATCCTGTTCCTCTTGACGGTTATTGCAGTTACAGGGCAGGATCTTTCACATGCACCGCAGTATATGCAGAATCTTTCATCCTTGTGGAGCTTGGTTGTTTTCTCACCGGGTTTTTCTGGTTTTGGGAATGACAGTACGTTGCAGGGGCAGACCATCACGCAGGTTTCACATGCCTGGCATGTGTCCTGGTCGATTATGAGTTCACCTTCAAAGGGCTTTGTTACTGTTGCGGCGTCAACCGGACAGATCTCCTGGCACCATCCACAGTTGACACAGAGTTCTGGGTCGATGTAGGATGTTCCTGTGATCTCAGGGGTCTTGATCTCGTATTCACCGTATGGGCAGATCCTGCAGACCTGCATTATGGCGTCAACCGGACAGATTCTCTTACATATGCCGCAGTGTACACATTTGTCCTCATCAACGCGTATATCGGTTGCAACCACCGGGCTTGCAGAGCTTGGTGTCTGGTGGTCTATTTCAATTGCATCAACAGGGCACATCTCCTCACACATTCCACAGTATATGCAGGTGTCCTTGTCTATCTCGATTTCCCCTGTTACGAGATCCTTCCTTTCAGGGAGTTCCCTTGTGATGGTTATGGCGTCCTGTGGACATGCTGTTTCACAGGCCTTGCACTGTATACATGTTTCATCGTCTATTTCAGCTGACTTTATGATCTTTGGATACTCTGCAAGTTCTTTTATTGATGTTCCATCAATCTGAAGATCAAGGGCCTGGAAGGGGCAGATTGAACTGCACATACCACAGAGAACGCATTTATCCTCATCTATAGCTATCTTGGATTTTTCCTGTTCTGTCCTTACCATTGCACCTGTTGGATTGACTTCGATTGCACTGACAGGACATATTTCACCGCATAATCCGCATACAGCGCAGAGACAGTCCTGGAAGATCAACCTTCTGTTCTCTTCACCGCTCCGCTCAACGGTAATGTTCTTACCTTCAATTACTTCGGTTGTTTCCATCAAATTCTACCTCCTTTATTTCTATAGAGTTAGTTGGACACATCTCAACACATATAAGGCAGCCACAGCACATTTCAGATTCTATATGTGCCTTGAGGTCTCTTAAAGTTATGGCCTTCATGAGGCATGTGTCCACACATAGACCGCACCCAATACACGAGTTCCTGATAGTAGCCCTGAATTTCTTTTTCTGACAGGTTCTGATGATTGTCCTTGTAATCTCCGTGTTCTGTGTAAGTGAGTGTGTTAGAAGAAGAAAGTCCCTTGGACACATCTCGGTTATTATCTTTGCAACCTCTATTGACTTCCATGAAAGGTTTCTTCCATTGAGGTAGTGAGAAACAGTTGATCTGTTCATGTCTAGAGCTTCAGCTATCTCTTTCTGGGAATAGCCCTGTTTTGTCAGGTTTACCGCTGCTATGTATTTGAGTCCAGAAACTAGATGTTTCGGCATAGGGTCACCATGTGTGTTAATCACACCTTTGATCCCTATCTATATAATAATTTTCTAGAAAAATCAAATAGAAAGATATATATATTGGTGTGTGGAAGTCACACATCGGTTTCTGGGTCATCATACCATTAAACGTCCTGCTCAACCACGATGTGACCGCCCACTATACATCACCACCGGGAGAGTCATCATACCATTAAACGTCCTGCTCAACCCCTTACCATGGGAGCTGCAGTCTACGGCACCACATCAATTTTCAGTATCACCCGTACCTTCAGCTGATCTTTTATGGATGAAGGTTTATCTATGTTAAATAAATAATTCTAACACGGGAGGTTCCTCATGAAAATCGTGGGAGTTACAGGCACAAAAAACACGGGTAAGACAACACTCGTGGAAAAAATAGTTGAAGGACTGTCCGGTGAAGGCTACCATGTTGCAACACTCAAGCACAGCCATAAAAGTTTTGATTTTCCAGGTAGAGACACCGACAGGCATCGAAAAGCAGGGGCTGAGATCGTTGCAGGGAGCGGCAGGGAAACATTCATCCTTGTTGACAGAGAAATGGACTTTGATGAGATAATAGCCGCCATTGACATCCTTGACAGCGTGGATTTCATCGTAGTTGAGGGCTTCGAGTCAATGGAGTATGCAAACATTTCCACATCAACACCCAATGAGTTCACAGTGAAGGTGGTTGATCCCTTCAAACTTGAGGATGTTGATGAACTCATCGCTATCATCAAAAAGAGAAGTTACGGTCTCCTGCAGGGACTTGACTGTGGAAAATGCGGTTTTGAATCCTGCCGTGAATTTGCAGCTGCCAAGGTTAGGGGAGATGCGGATGAAGTTGACTGCAGGAGTCAGCCAGACAGAGCACTCCTTAAAATAAACGGGAAACCCGTGCCACTGAATCCATTCGTACAGAACTTTGTATCAAAGGCCGTTCTGGGTATGGTGGATGCACTTGATACAGAAAACCTTAAAATTGAGAAGGTTGATCTCATCATAAAGTGCCAGAGGAACAGATGATCTGAATGCATGTAGAGGATAATTACAGGAGGCCCCTTCTATCCCTTAGAATATCACTTACCACCCGCTGTAATGTGAACTGTTTTTACTGTCACAGGGATGGGATGGTTCCCTCCTCAAGGGAGATTTCAGCCATTGATGTGAAAAACATCTGCAGAGTTGCAGCGGATCTTGGTGTGAAAAAGATAAGGCTCTCGGGTGGAGAACCCCTGATACGCAGGGACATAGTTGAGATAGTTAAGGGAATAAATGATGTGGGGTTCAGGGACATATCCATCACCACCAACGGAACCCTACTCGAAGAATACAGTTATCTGCTGAAGGAAGCCGGACTTGACAGGGTCAATGTTAGTTTTGACACCCTTAAACTAGAAACATACAGGTTCATAACAAAAAAGGATTACCTTGAAAGGGTTAAGGCAGGTATAAAAAGTGCTGTTGATGCCGGTCTCCACCCCGTTAAGATAAACATGGTGGTCCTGAAGGATCTGAATCATCATGAAATATGGGACATGTTCGAGTTTTGCCGGGAAAACGGGGCTGTGCTTCAGCTGATAGAACTCCTGAAAACAGATAATTGTCCTGATATGGGTATAGAATGTTATCACTTTGATATGGCCCCTCTTGAAGAGAAACTCTCACGGATAGCAGATAAGGTCATGACCCGGAAGTTCATGCAGGACCGTAAAAAGTACTATATAGAGGATGGTGAAATCGAAGTGGTGAGGCCCATGGACAACACAAAGTTCTGTGCAAACTGTACAAGGCTCAGGGTAACCCCCGATGGAAAGCTCAAACCATGCCTCCTCAGAAATGATAACCTTGTTGACACCACCGAGGCCCTCAGAACCAATGATACCGAAATGCTTCGTCAGCTGTTTCTTGAAGCTATAAGGAGAAGAGCACCATACTATGATAACGAAAGCTGTTAGGATCAGGAAAAAGCCCCGTTAATCGTCTGGATCTGTAGATCGGGCTCAATAGGACCTCGATCGCTTCAGGGTGTGAATGATTATTTCCAGAGATCATCTTCCTAGAAGACCTTCATAGCCTTTTTAACATGTTTAAAGTATCTTGAAGTTTCTGAATCTCTGGAATGTTATGTTCTCTTACCCGCTACAGCCACATCTTCAAAGCCACAATACGCCCCCTGAAATATTTATCATGTGATTCTTAGAATTAAAAATCTACTTAATTACACCAGCATATAGATATACATAAAGATGGCTATTTAATAGCTCTTTATTGGAGATGGGGAAGTGCTGGCATGAGAATGTACAGAGAAGTTGATGCAATACGCGTGGATACCGAAAAGATGAAGGTTGCTGAAAGGGTAGTTAATGATATGGAGGTTCACCTTAAAATAAATGAAACAGTTTCACAGCGTTTCACCACGAGCCCCGATGCCCTGAGGGAATTTGCAACCGGTTACCTACTGGGGGAGGGTCTTGTTGAATCTGTTGATGATATAATCTCGGTGGAAATCCGTGAAAACATGGTTGATGTCAGGATAGACCTTGAAGACTTTGATATACGTAGCGAACTTGTAATGGGTTCTGACTGTTTCGGAGGCTGGAGGCACCGTGTTGAAATGGTTGAGCCTGTGGAATCAGATTTCCAGGTCCATAAGGATGACATATTCAGTGCCTTCCAGAGGATGGTTAAGTCTGCTGTGGTCTGGAGGACCACCGGAGGTACTCATGTGGCCGCCCTTGTAACTGAAGATGATTTCATGATATTTGAGGATGTGAGCAGACATGTTGCCGTTGATAAGGCTATAGGGTCCGGTGCAATCAATGGGGTGGACTTCTCAGAGAGTTTCATTGTTTACAGCGGGAGGATGCCCGCTGACATGCTCATAAAGGTTGCGCGTGTCGGTGTCCCAATCATAGCATCAAACGCAGCCCCCACATCCTCTGGTTACGAAGCCGCCGCCGAGACCGGCCTCACAATGCTTGGATTTGTCCGCGGGAAAAGATTCAACATCTACAGCCATCCAGAAAGGATCATAATATAGTAGGGGTCCCTGGTAGATAAAGTCCCTGTCACTCCCTTAACCTTTCTTTCTCTTTAACAAGCCCTCAAGATGATAAAGTCCCTGATGAGTGCCGCCAGGAAATATAATGATGAATCAGATGTCCTCATGCAAAGAAAAAAACCTCTATAAACCTTCGGAAAACAAAATTAGAGGACGATATATGCAAATGGATAGTTCATCATTCAAAGACGCTGTGTCTCCTGTTAAGGTCCTCCTCCCTTTTATCAAGACGATCCATGAGTTCCGCTATGAGTCCATCAAGAAACACCAGTGCCGATATCTCAAAGAGCGTCCCCAGAGGTGTTCTTGAGTGATGGTTACCCCTTATCTGCCTTGTCATGTAGTCCTTCTCACCATCAATCTTGGTCCTTCCCCTTATGGTTACCGTGAGGTTCGAAACCTTCCCGAGATCAGAGTCAGGGTATGATGTTATCGCCACCACCCTGGCACCCCTCTCTCGGGCTATACCCGCTGCATTGACGATGTAACTGGTCCTGCCCGACCCTGATATTGCGATCAGTACATCACCCTCATTTATTGCAGGGGTTATGGTTTCCCCTACAACAAAGACGTTTATCTCAAGGTGCATGAGCCTCATGGCAAAGGCCTTTGCAACCAGTCCGGACCGCCCGAAGCCCAGTACAAAGACGTTGCTGGCTGATGTCAGGGTTTCAATCAGCCTGTTAACAGTTTCCTCATCAATACTGTTCTCCATATCCCTAAGATTATTTATTATATCATTGATGGCCTCTTTTATTATCATCCGAAACACCTGAACTCACTTTAACATTAATTTGATTATTACCATCCAGACACCTGAACTCAGTTTAATATTGAAGATAAAATTAATTAATAGATGATTTGACCTCACATCTGATAAAGGTGTTCCCCATGGATATAAGGCCCCTCCCTGGTATGGAAGTAGACGGTCATGAATTTGATCACAGACTATTTGAAACCCTTAAGGCGATATCCGAGACCTTCTCCCAGAGGAGGGCGTCGAGGATGCTTGGTGTAACCCCCCAGGTCCTTAACAGGAGGGTGCTGCGGGCCGAGTCCCTCCTTAACATGAAACTCGTAAGGAGGAGCGGCGCTGGTTCGGAGCTTACACCTGAAGGCTCTGAACTGCTCAGGTTATATGAGCGTCAGATGAACCTCCTGGAACCATCAGACAGGATAATGGTCGCTGCAGGGTACACGTCATCCGTTCTTGCAGAGCTGGTCCTTGAAGCATCAGGGACAGAAGGATCACTTTTCTCATCCTCTGCCACCGACTCCTTCCATCTTGCAGGAAAGAGCCGCCTAGACATGATCTTCCTTGACGACCCCATCCATGCATACCGCAGGGATCTTGATTTCGTGCCTGTGGCCTACGACCACCTTGTACTTGTCGGGATGGATGCCGGGGACGTCACCGAACTTGATGGAGCATCCTTTGTTGAGGTTGCTGACTCACCCCAGAGGCTTGCCTGGGAGGTTCTCTCTGACACCGGGATCGACTTCAGAATCGTTAAGACCGTGAGGTCCCCGCTGCAGGCATACAGGCTTGTTGAGAGAACCCCCGGGCTTCTAACATTCCTCAGCGGAAGCCAGTTTGAGGGGTCCGGCGTACTCAGTGATGAAACAAGGCACGTTATAAGTCTTGTAAGGTGCGATGATAGGGCTGATTCCCTTGTTGATTTCATACTTGGTGATGGTCAGGAAACCGTTGCTGAAGCCGGTTTTGAGCCGCTCCAGTGAGCATGTGTTTAACGAACAATCAACGATATAAGATCCTCCTCCAGAATATAATTCCATGGCCCCGTCGTCATGATTAATAACCGACGAGCCTTAACACCATATGGTGGTCTGGAAATCCCTGATTCTCGGTTCCATGATTTCCAGTTATATTAATTCGCAATTTGCAGTTCCCGGGTGATTTCATTGAATGAGATAGACCTTCTTGCCGTTGGACATACCGCCTTTGACTATATAATACAGCTGGATGAATTTCCAGAACCAAATTCATCAACAGCCATAAAACGTATGAAGAACTTTCATGGGGGTGCCGCTGCAAACGTGGCGGTTGTCGGGTCAAAGCTTGGCCTCAGAACATCACTGGTATCTGCAGTTGGCGGTGACTTCCCGGAGTCAGAATACAGGAGATTCCTTGATTCCATGGATGTGGAAACCGGTTCAATGATCACCGTGCCCGGGGAGAGGACCCCGACAGCATTTGTCATGACAGACTCCCATCACAATCAGATCAGCTACTTCTACTGGGGCGCTGCAAGGTACTTCAGGGAATCCAAGGTTCCTGAAGGTGCCATTAGAGCTGCACGTGCAGTTCACCTTGCAACAGGCGACCCATCATTTAACTGCAGGTGCGGTGCCCTTGCAAGGAGCCTTGGAAAGGTGATCTCCTTTGACCCGGGCCAGGACCTGCACATGTACTCCAGGGACCAGCTGGAGGATGCTGTGAGGACCTGTAACATACTCTTCGGGAACCACCATGAGATCGACAGGATCACAGGTAAACTTTCCATGAAAGTTGACGAACTCAGGGAAATCGGACCCGAAATCATTGTGAAGACCTACGGTAAAAGGGGAAGTAGGATCTATGCAGATGAAACCATAAAGGTTGATGCCATCCCCAGGGACGCCGTTGATCCCACAGGGGCCGGTGACTCCTATCGTGCAGGGTTCATGAGGGCCTACCTCTCAGGGGCTGACCTTGAAACCTGTGGAAGGTTTGCATCTGCAGTTGCATCCTTCATAGTTGAGGCTGAGGGCACCCAGACAAACATACCCGACTATGATGCTGTCCTCAGGCGCTTCACTGAACACTGGGGCTACGACCCCATGCTGGAGTAGGATGCTGGGGCAGGGAATTATTAACCCGGACGGGAACACATAGTTTTTATAAATGTAGCCATTAATATATGATCCTATGATCCACAAGATACCGAGGGCCAGGGGCCTACTGTAAACTGATTCCCATGATACCCGGGACCATGAAAGGGCCGGATGTGGACCCCACAGCACCCGGGATATGGGCTGATCCAGAGAACGGTGATGATATGACTCAGATGGATGAAGCTAAAAAAGGTGTTATAACAGATGAAATGAAAGCGGTGGCAGAGGCAGAGAATGTCACCCCCGAATTTGTCAGGAGAGGGGTTGCCAGTGGTAAAATAGCCATCCCAAGCAACCTGAACAGGGAAGACGTTAAACCCGTGGGTATAGGTGAAGGTTTAAGGACCAAGGTTAACGCAACCATCGGGACCTCAACAGACATCGTGGACTTTGAAATGGAAGAAAAGAAGGCCATGGTTGCAGTTGAAAACCAGGCCGACACCCTCATGGAACTCTCAGTTGGCGGAGACCTTGATGAAATAAGGAGGCGTATACTGGACCTTTCACCAATACCTGTTGGAAGCGTACCGGTCTATCAGGCAGCCGTTGAAACCATACGGAAGGAGGGCGCCTCCATCTACATGGACGAGGATGTCATGTTCAAGGCAATTGAGAAGCAGGCGAAGGACGGTATAGACTTCATGGCAATCCACTGCAGTGTTAACAGGGAAACCCTCAGGAGGCTCAAGAGACAGGGACGTGAAGGTGGACTTGTCAGCAGGGGCGGTGCCTTTGTATCAGCCTGGATGGTTGAAAACGGACTTGAAAACCCCCTATACGAGAACTTTGATTACATCCTGGAGATTGCCAAGGAACACGACTTTGTAATGTCAATGGCCAATGCAATGCGTGCAGGTGCCATTGCAGACTCAACCGACAGGGCGCAGGTCCAGGAGCTCATAGTCCTTGGGGAACTAATAGACCGTGCAAGAGAGGCTGGAGTCCAGACAATAGTTGAGGGACCCGGACACATACCCCTGAATGAGATAAAGGCCAACGTGATACTCCAGAAGAAGCTCTGCTGCGGAGCACCATTCTACATGCTCGGACCGATAGTCACGGACATAGGCGCCGGTTATGACCATATAGTCTCATCAATAGGGGCAGCGGCATCTGCAGCCGCAGGAGCCGACTTCATATGCTATGTTACACCTGCAGAACACCTTGCACTCCCATACCCTGATGATGTGAAGGAGGGTGTCATCGCAACAAGGATAGGTGCATATGTGGGCGACATGGTCAAGGGGATCCACAGCGGTGAAAGGGACCTTGAAATGGCCAACGCCCGTAAAAAACTGGACTGGTCCGCCCAGTTCGACGCTGCCATGTGCCCCGCCGATGCCATGCGTATAAGGGATGAGAGGCCACCTGAGGATCCTGACACCTGCACCATGTGCGGTAACTACTGTGCAGTCAAAATCGTGAATGAATGGCTTGACAGTGCAGATGACAGGATATTCGACTGAAAAAACTTTCATTTTCCACAAACATAATTATATCAGATTACGCTGATTCTATTCATTTTTACAGGTGATCTGCTTGAAACACTGGATTGAAAGGATAGCTGATGAACTCAAGGAAAGGGATGTTGATGAGCACGTTGTCGCAAGCGGCACATCCATCTCAGGATCAATACATATAGGGAACTCATGCGACGTTTTCATTGCAAGTTCAATCGCCAAGACACTTCAACGTGACGGATTCCGATCAAGGACTGTCTGGGTGGCTGATGACCATGACCCCCTCCGTAAGGTGCCATACCCCCTCCCTGAAGACTATGAGAAGTACCTGGGGATGCCCTACTCCATGATACCATGCCCTGATGACTGCTGTGAGGGCTTTGTGGAACACTTCCAGAGGCCCTTCCTGGAGGCCCTTGAAAGGTTCAATATAAGTGTTGAGCACTACTCAGGGGCCAGGATGTACATGGACGGCCTCTACAACGACTACATAAGAACCTCCCTTGAAAGGGCTCATGAGATAAGGGAGATATTCAACAGGTACCGTGAAAGGCCCCTGAAGGAGGACTGGCTACCTTACAATCCCATCTGCGAGAAATGCGGAAGGGTCAACACCACCGAGGCATATGATTTCAGTGGCGACACCGTCCACTACCGCTGCAGCTGCGGATTCCAGGGTGAGATGGATATAAAGTCAGGGCGGGGTAAGCTAACCTGGAGGGTTGAGTGGGCTGCAAGGTGGAAGATCCTTGGTGTTACCTGCGAGCCCTTCGGAAAGGATCATGCAGCAAGTGGAGGATCCTATGACGTGAGCAGCGTGATATCAGAGGAGATATTCGGTTACCCCGCCCCCTACCCTGTGCCCTACGAGTGGATAACCCTCAGGGGGGAGGCCATGTCCAAGTCCCGCGGCGTATTCTTCACACCAAGCCAGTGGCTTGAAATAGCCCCCCCTGAAAGCCTCAACTATTTCATATTCAGGAGCAAGCCCATGAAACACAAGGACTTCAACCCTGAAATGCCCTTCCTTGACCTCATGGACCAGTTCGACCGTGCTGAGAGAATCTACTATGGCCTGGAGGAAGCCGCGTCAGAGAAGGAGGAGAAAAAACTGAAGATTATCTACAGGGTGTCCATGATAGAGGAATCTGATCTGCCCCTGAGGCCATCCTACAAGTTCATGACGGTTGCCTGCCAGATTGCAGACAGTGACCTTGAAAGGCTCTATGATATACTCAGGAGGAACTCCCAGCTCCCTGGAGAGTTCATGGATATGGAACCCGGGGACCTCAGTGAAGGCCAGGTCAGGCAGCTGAAGGAGAGGATCGAGAACGTGAAAAACTGGCTGGAACTCTACGCCCCTGAATTCCTGAAATTCGAGGTTCAGAAGGAGCTGCCTGATGTTCAGCTTTCAGACGCCCAGAGAAGCTTCCTATCTGAACTCGCAGATATCCTTGAGGACTGGGAGATGGGCCCCGAGGAGCTCCATGACAGAATGTACGACCTTCTCAGGGAACACGGCCTGAAGCCCCAGAAGGCATTCCAGGCCATCTACAGGGTGCTTATAGGTAAAAAGATGGGGCCAAGGGCGGCATCCTTCCTCCTCTCCCTGCAGAGAGACTTTGTGGTGAGAAGACTGAGGTTAGAGGCATAGGAAGTGGACGCCTATGAAGGTCAGGATAGTTGAAAGGGATGTTATGGATCCCCTTGCAGATACAGCCATGGAAGAAACCCCCGTGAACCCCATCAGGGATGTTGGGAAGGTTTCCCTCCTGGACAATACCAAACCTGGAGCCGATATTATACTAAGAACCGTCGAGGAAAGCCTTTCAGGGTTCAGTACAGTCTGGGCTGAGAAACCGGCAGGTGCGCCTGCAGAGGAGGATCAGATCGGGGTGGCTGCCGGGGCCGATCTCTGCATCCTTGCCCTTGGGGACTGCGGTTCATGCACAACCTGGGTGATACTTGATGCCATACGCCTGGAGGGGATGGGTGTCCCCACAATCTCCATCTGCTCTGACAGGTTCCGGGAATACGCCAAGAGACTCGCTGCAGCACACGGAATGCCCGGGCTGAGGATTGTTGAGATAAGCCACCCGATAGCTGGCATTGAACCTGAAGCTGTCCGAAAAAAGGCTGATGGAATCATTGGAGACATAATGGAGTATCTGGGGTGAATCCTGTGAAGATTGATAAATCATGCGGATGCCTTATAGACGACCTCCTTGATGACAATCGGCTTTGCGGTTCATCACCGGAGGACATGAAGGTCATGGTTGACCCTGATCCGGAGAGGATAAGCCTTGACTTCTACCAGAAGAAATTCACAGATGGACTCCCCGTGATACCCCCAACACAGGCCAGGGTGAAGAAGTTCTACCATTACAGCAGCAGGGAACCTGATGATGTGATAGCCGTGCTGCCGCCAAGGATGGGTAAGGCCACCGTTGAGAAGGTTGCCGTGAACGCGGTCATGGCCGGATGCCTGCCCGGGATGATGCCCCTCCTTGAGGCATGCATTGAGGGGATGTCAAGGGAAGAGTTCAACCTTGCAGGGATAAACGCCACAACCCACCCGGTTGCCGTTGGAGTTATTGTTAATGGACCCGCAAGGGATGAACTTGGTTTCAACTCTGCCGATGGCTGCCTGGGTCCAGGGAACCTTGCCAATGCAACCCTGGGTCGTGCCATCAGGCTCTGCCTCATTAACATTGCGGGTGCCATCCCAGGAGTGGGTGACCATGCAACCATGGGCTCCCCTGCAAAATACGCCTTCTGTCTAGCTGAAAACGAGTCCATGAGTCCATGGGAACCCCTTCATGTTGAAAGGGGTTTTGATGCCTGTGAGAGTACCGTGACGGTCCTTGGTATGGAGGCCCCACACAACGTGAATGATCACCGGAGCAGGACCCCCGAGGACCTCCTTGATACCGTGGTGCACACAGCCTCAACCGCCGGGTGCAACAACAGCCACGTCCCTGGTGAACTCCTGGTCATCATGAGCCCTGAACACGCAGAGACCGTCGCATCACATGGATGGAGCCGGGAGGACGTCAGGAACTATATACATGAAAGGGCGCTGGTACCGGCACCCCTGGGGGACCGTGGCGGCAGGAAACTTGATTACAGCCTCGTGGTGGATGATATGGTCCCAGTAACAGGAAGCCCGGATGATGTTGTCCTTGTGGTTGCAGGTGGAGCTGGAAGGCATACAATGATAGCCCATGGATTCGGGGGTTCATCAGAGTCCCAGACAGTCCCTGTGGAACTCAAAAAAATGGATTAATCCTCCACCTAACCGAATTTAATTTTATGGACCTGATTTCAGATACGGCTGATTTTAAAATTAAAGAAAGTTCAAGTCTTCTCTCTTAAGATTGAAGCAATGGGAGCAAATATTAATCCTTCTATTAAAATAAAAAGGAGTTCAGGCGGATGTGAGGTGAAATTACAGGTTTATCCTTCTCCGGTCCAGCAGCTCCTGCTGTTTACCCCTGTTCCATCCCCCGCTTGAGGACTTGGCCCTTCCAACCTGCTGAACGTATCCTGTTATACGGTCGTACCATTCAACATCATCCCTCTCACCGCATGCAGCGCAGGAATCCTGAAGACCCCTCATAAGGGTTTTGCACCGGAGGCAGAAGCTCAGGGCGTTGCTGTAGGCCCAGAATCCAATGTCACTGTTCCTGCATATCTTCCTTGTGAGGCCTTCAAGGGCTTCAGGGTCTGGTCTGGCCTCGCCGAGCCAGGCGTTGAATATGTGGCCTCCGGGTGTGAGTGGATGGTACTTCTCCTCAATCCTTATCTTCTCAATTATATCAACCTCTGCATCCACAGGGGTGTGGCTTGAGTTGGTGTAATAGTAGGCTCCCCGGGTTCCCTGCAGCACCGCCTCCTCAGGGTAATGTTCATGGTCAAGCATTGCAAATCGGTGGGCTGTGGATTCGGCCGGTGTCTGGAGCACGCTCCACCTCCACCCGGTCTCGGCTTTAAGTTCCGCTGCACGTTCGTTTATGTGCTCTATCACCCTGAGGCCCAGCCTGTTTGAATTCGGGTCCTGTATACCGCTTCCGGTATGGTACTGGAGCATCTCGTTAAGGCCTGTGAAGCCGAAGCTCATTGTTGCATTCTCAACCCTGTAGTAGCGTTCACCGTCGATTTCCTGGGAGAGGAATGGCAGGAGGTGGTAGTCGTTGAGGCAGCGAAGACCCTGCTCTCTCCTTATCCTCAGAACTTCCACAGCCATGTCAATGTACTCATCGAGGTACTCGAAGAGTTCATCATCATCCCCTGACTGGTAGGCTATCCTGGGGAGGTTCAGGGTTACATATGCAAGGTTACCTGTCCTCAGACAGTCTCGGTCCCAGTCCCCGGTCCAGTTATCAGCGAGGCTCGTCCTGCACCCCATGTAGTTGGCCATGTCTCCGCGGTAATCGGCAAGCATGTTTATGAAGTAGGCTGTCCCGTACTTGGAGGCGAGTTCATGGACCAGGCGGAGTTCCTCATCGAACTCCCCGCTGAGGGTCTCCCTCCTTATTGAGTAGATGGTGTTCGGGAAGAGGTGGGGTTTTCCATCGGCGTCGCCCTCAAGGAGGACCTCGGTGAATGCCCTTGTAAGGAGTCTCGCCTCATCAGCAAAGTCCCCGTAGACCCCTGCACGTTCACCCCTGGGGCCGTAGGCCGGTTCATCCTCAAGGAACTCCGGGACTCCGAATTCAAGGTTTATGCTGGTGAAAGGGACCTGGCTGCCCCTTGCAGCGTAGGCCATGTTGAGGTTAAATATGAACATCTGGACTGCCTGTTTGATCTTCTCATAGGGGAGTCCCGCTGCAAATGGGGCGACGAAAACGTTCCATAGGCTCATTGCCTGACCACCTGACATGTTCTGCTGGGATGCCAGCATTATCTCCCCTGCATGGTTCATGAGCGTCTCAAGGTGCTTTGGGGGTCCAGCTACTGATGTGTGGTCACCGGTTCCGTCAACTCTCAGGCCGTGCCTTATGAAAAGGCGGAGGTCATGCTGGAGGCAGTTAAGGGGCCTTGCAGCGAAGAATTCAAGGTCGTGTATGTGTATGTCGCCTGACATGTGGGCGTCTGCAAGTCCTGATGGGAGTATGTGGAGAAGAGTGTACTGTTTCAGGGCCTCATCAGCCACGTATTTGTGTACCGTTTCCGGGTTGTGGATCATGTTGGCGTTGTCCCTTGAACCGTTCTCGATGAGGTTCGCGATGTTGTATACAGGGATACCGAGACGCGTGTACCTTTTCCTGAGGGTTTCAAGGCCATGCTCTATGAGTTTGGTGTTCACAACCTCCCTTATCATTGGGGCTGTGAGGTACTCGACGTTCAGTTTCTTGAGTTCCTTCCACACCTCTGATGCTATCTCCTCTGCAACCTCCGGGGAGGCTCCCGCCTCCCTTATAAGGTTCTCCTCAATCTTTTTCTGGTCAAAGGTCTCTATTTTATCCCTTGAAGTCCTGACCCTCAGTCTGTTGGCTGCAAGGTACCTGTCTGCAAGGTCCTCATCCACCTTCCTGAGGGAGTCGTATACAAGGATCTTTATCTCCTTGGTTGTTATCCCGTTGTAAACGGACCTTGCAACCTCTGAGGCCACGTTTTCAGATGTCCAGAGGCTGGCTCCAAGGTTAAGGAGGGATTTTACCAGTTTCTCATGGCTGAACTTTTCCCTTATGCCGTTGTTCTTAAGTACACATGTCTCTGCCTTTGTAGGTATGGCAGCTAAAAGTCGTGAATCATCAATCACCCAATCACCACAAACTCCTTCTCAAAAAACTTGATATGTTATATGTTCCTCACCATATAAAAAATAAACTATGAACACTTTGGAAGACCCTTTGAGGATATAACCAGTTAATAACCCCTTTATAAATCATTCGGTAAATATTATTATATATTTTTATTAATAAAGGATTTATACTATGAAACTGTTCGTATAAAAGAATTAAGTAGAATTATATTCCACCAATCAGGGCACTATTCTAGCCTTATCTGGACGGCGCCTATCCTTGGTGCGAGGACATTGTAGAAGAGGGCTGTAACCGCATACACTATGAAGGAGTAGATGAAGAGCGCCACCGTCAGAACAACCAGTGCAATTAGCCCTGCAGTGAAGTCCCCTCCAATTGCTGAGAAGATGAGTATCACTATTCCCACTATTAAACCTATGAATGCTGCTATTGACCCTGTTATGAGTCCCAGGGGTATGGCCTCGATCCTGTCTATGCTCACAAGGCCGTCACTGATCTCCGTGAGCTTCACCTTTATGGTTGTGATCTTTGACGCGAGGAAGTTGTATAGCAGGATAACCACAGCGATCACTATGAAGGATGCTATGAACGTCATTATTGGTGCTAATATTATGTTCAGGATGGTTCCAAGTGCCGTTGCAGAGCCAAGGGCTGCCATGCTTGACATGGCTGATGGGTCAAGGGTATTTGCTATGTTAACGATTGCGTTGAGGAATACCCACTGCAGGGGGGCTACCAGAAGCTGGTATATGAATGAGAGGAGCGCTGCCACCGCAGAGAGTATCAGTGATGTGCTCACAACGTCAAACGATTCAACCTGCTCCATGTCGATGAGGCTGAGCTTGATGCCTCCAAGGCGTGGTGTAAGTCCATTGTAGATGAAAGCCCTCAGAAAGGACTCCACTATGCTCACCAGGAACACCCCGACGGGTAACACGACAAGCCCGGCAACTGATATCCCTGTAATTATCCCCTTAAGAGCCCCCAGTTCGGCTGGAAGTACCGATGATATGCCTCCTGCGAATATGAGGAACAGGATGGCGGCTATGAATCCCCATATCGCCCCTATGGAGGAGTTCATTATGGTGTAAGGAACAACCCTTACAGATTTTATCTCCTTTAACTGCATTTTTTATCACCATATTTATGTATGGAATAAAAATGCATATAACTTTTATGAAAAATTTTACTGTAAAAAAATTTTACTGTAATTTATTAATGATCCATCAGGTTCCTCCATAACCCTCCTGTAACCATTTCTCTGATTCCTCAAGAACCCTGCCAACGATCCTTAAAGCTGAGCCAATGTAGGTGGCTGGATTCATGATCTCATCAAGCTCGCCGGCTTCAAGGTACTCCATTATTTCAGGCCTCTCAAGGACGGCTTCCTTCAGGGTTTTACCTGTCCTGTTGGCCTCAATGGCACATTCACGTACCCTTGCATAGGCTGTCTGGCGCCCCATACCCCTCCTTGTGAGTTCAGCCATCAATCTCTCAGCCATTATAAGGCCCCCTGTAAGGTTAAGGTTCCTCTCAATGTTTTCAGGATAGAACACAAGGTTCTCAAGGACATCAAGGGTCAGTTTAAGAATATAATCCGTCAGTATGCATGCCTCAGGTAGTATGATCCTCTCCGATGATGAATTTGTGAGGTCCCTTTCATGCCAGAGTGGATTGTTCTCAAGGGCAGCCACGACGTAGGACCTTATAACACGTGCAACGCCACATATCCTCTCCGCAGTTATCGGGTTCATCTTATGGGGCATTGTACTGCTTCCAACCTGCTTT
Organism: Methanothermobacter sp. THM-1; assembly: GCF_009914355.1. Taxonomy (NCBI): domain Archaea; kingdom Methanobacteriati; phylum Methanobacteriota; class Methanobacteria; order Methanobacteriales; family Methanobacteriaceae; genus Methanothermobacter; species Methanothermobacter sp. THM-1. Next base: position 69,437 of record NZ_CP044013.1, on the reverse strand, counting down.
TCAGGGTCAAATTTCTCCCCTATTTCCATTATCTCTGTCCTCTGAAGGTTCCTTATTTCAAGGGCTATCTTGTCAAGGGTTGTGGCTATATTGGCCAGCACCATGATGAACTCTGCATGGTTATCCCTCTGGACAACCTGGTTTGATATGAGGACGGGTTCAAGTCCCAGTATCTCCGATACCCTCTCATGTACCTTAAGGCCATCCTCTCCTAGGGCCGCTGTTGTCCCGACGGCACCCGTCATCATACCCACACACACCCTCCCCCTGGCTGCGTCAAGGCGCTCGATATGCCTTCGGATCTCATCTGCCCAGAGGGCGAACTTCATACCATAGGTTGTGGGGAGCGCATGCTGCCCGTGGGTCCTGCCAATACAGACGTTCTCCTTGTTCTCACGGGCCAGTCCAAGGAGAACCTTCATGACCCTCACCAGTTTATCCCTGAGGACCTCTATTGATTCCCTGATGAGGAGGGAGTTTGATGTGTCAACGATGTCATTGGAGGTTGCACCGAAGTGTACATACTCTCCGGCTTCACCCCCACACTGCTCTGCAAGGGCCTTCACGATGGAGGCTATGTCATGACGGGTCTCCCTCTCAATCTCATTGACGCGTTCAAGTTTCACGAAATCCGTGCTTGCCCTGCTGACTATCTCAGCCGCAGCGTCCTCCGGTATAATTCCAAGTTCACCCTCTGCCCTTGCAAGGGCTGCCTCCACGTCAAGCATCTTCTGGAGTTTATTCTCTGCTTCCCATATGCTCTTCATTTCAGGGGTTCCGTACCTGAACTCAATGGGGTGTATGGCCATCCTAACACTCCTGTTTAACCTGAGAATCTAAGTACAAGACAGAAAACTGCCAGTATTAAGCTCATAACCACTACCTGTTCAGGGGTGAGTTTCGGTCCCTTGGTTTCCTCTTCAAAGTACCTTACAAGACCTGCTCCGCTTGGTGGAAGTGTCTTCTTATCCTTCTTAGCCATGAAAAATCACCATTATAATATGATAAAAATCTTATTATATCTCTGGCAACACCATATAATATAAGTTTCACCCGGATGCAGGTAAAATTAAACTCCTTAATTTACCGGATTAGAGCTGCGGTGCCATACCCCCCTAAGAGGAGGGTTAAGAGAAACCGTTTATGTGTGATGGATCATGATGGAATACTTCCAGGAACTTGAAAGGGAAACAGAACGCCTCTATGAAATTGCACGGAGGGCAAGGTCAAAGGGTCTTGATGTGAGCACCAGTCCAGAAATACCCCTTGCAAAGGACCTTGCAGAACGTGTGGAGGGTCTTGTTGGTCCAGAGGGGATAGCTGAAAGAATAAAGGAACTTGAAAATGATAAGAGCCGTGAAGAGGTCGCATTCCAGATAGCTGCCGAGATAGCATCCCAGCCCGTGGCCGATGATGATATCGGTGAAAGGGAGAGGCTGGCTGACCAGGCAATCAGAACAGCCCTAGCAATCCTGACGGAGGGTGTTGTCGCAGCCCCCCTTGAAGGTATAGCAAGGGTCAGGATAAAGGAGAACTTTGACAGGACAAGATACCTTGCAGTCTACTTCGCAGGGCCCATAAGAAGTGCAGGGGGTACGGCCGCTGCACTATCAGTTCTCGTAGCTGACTACATACGCCTTGCAATCAAACTTGACCGTTACAAACCCATCGAAAGGGAAATAGAACGCTACGTTGAGGAGGTTGAACTCTATGAATCCGAGGTCACGAACCTCCAGTACTCACCAAAACCAGACGAGGTAAGGCTTGCAGCAGGGCACATACCCGTGGAGGTGACGGGTGAACCAACAGATAAGGTTGAGGTGTCACGCCGGGACCTTGAAAGGGTTGAAACAAACAACATCCGCGGCGGAGCCCTCCTTGCCATGGTTGAAGGCGTCATACAGAAAGCACCCAAAGTCCTCAAGTACGCCAAACAGCTGAAACTTGAAGGCTGGGACTGGCTTGAAAAGTTCTCAAAGGCCCCCAGGAAGGATGAAAGTGAGGATAAGGTTGTTGTGAAGGCTGACAGTAAGTACATTGAGGATATAATCGGGGGTAGACCCGTCCTTGCATACCCCTCAGAGAAGGGTGCCTTCAGGTTGAGGTACGGGCGTTCAAGGAACACCGGCCTTGCAGCCATGGGCGTTCACCCCGCAACCATGGAGCTGCTCCAGTTCCTTGCAGTGGGGACCCAGATGAAAATTGAAAGACCTGGTAAGGGGAACTGTGTCGTTCCGGTTGACACCATCGATGGCCCCATTGTCAAACTGAAAAACGGTGACGTTTTAAGGGTTGAGGATACTGAAACCGCCAGGAAGATCCGTTCAGATGTCCAGGAGATCCTCTTCCTGGGTGATATGCTGGTGGCCTTCGGGGAGTTCCTCAGGAACAACCACGTCCTGATGCCTGCTGGCTGGTGCGAGGAGTGGTGGATACAGACGATAATGTCCTCAGAGACATACCCTGATGACGACCCCCTCAACCTCTCCTATTACAGTCATAACTGGATGGAATTCATCCCTAATGCTCCGGAGGCCTTCAAGATCTCAAGGGAGTATGATGTTCCCCTACACCCCCGTTACACATACTTCTACCATGATGTCACCGTTGAAGAACTGAACATCCTCAGGAAATGGCTTAAAACAGCCGAACTCGGAGATGAACTTGCCCTCAGCCTCGGGCCCGAGAAGAGGATACTTGAGGTCCTGGGAGTACCCCACAGGCAGAAGGGATCCAGGGTTATCATCGGATACGATGATGCATATGCACTCATAAACACCCTGGCGGGGCCCCTTGAAAAATCAGATGACAGTGTTGATGCCATCAACAGGGTTTCCCCTGTGAGGATAATGAAGAAGGCCCCCACCTACATAGGTAGCCGTGTCGGCAGGCCAGAGAAGACCAAGGAACGTAAAATGAGGCCCGCCCCCCATGTACTGTTCCCCATAGGCAAGTATGGGGGCAGCAGACGTAACATACCCGACGCCGCAAAGAAAGAATCCATCACGGTGGAGATTGGAAGAGCAACGTGCCCGTCATGCCGGGTGAGCTCGATGCAGTCAAAATGTCCCAGCTGCGGCTCAAGAACCGTGATAGGTGAGCCCGGGAAGAGAACAATCAACCTTGCAGCCCTCCTTAAAAGGGCCTCTGAAAACGTATCCGTCCGTAAACTGGATGAAGTAAAGGGGGTTGAGGGGATGATATCCAGTGACAAATTCCCTGAACCCCTTGAAAAGGGCATACTCCGTGCTAAAAACGAGGTTTACACCTTCAAGGACGCCACCATACGCCATGACTCCACGGATCTTCCCCTCACACACTTCACACCCGCGGAGGTGGGGGTTGATGTTGAAAGGCTCAGGGAGCTGGGCTATACAGAGGACTGCTACGGCCGTGAACTTGAAAGCAGTGACCAGATACTTGAACTGAAGGTCCAGGATGTTGTCATATCAGAAAACTGCGCTGACTACCTTGTTAGGGTTGCTAACTTCGTTGACGACCTCCTTGAAAGGTTCTATGGCCTTGAAAGGTTCTACAATGTTAAAAGGAGGGATGACCTTGTGGGTCACCTTATAGCAGGTCTTGCCCCTCACACATCAGCCGCTGTCCTTGGAAGGATAATAGGCTTCACAGAGGCCTCAGCATGCTACGCCCACCCATATTTCCACTCAGCCAAGAGGAGGAACTGTGACAGTGACGAGGACTCGGTGATGCTCCTGCTTGACGCCCTCCTGAACTTCTCAAAGTCCTACCTTCCAAGCACCAGGGGCGGGAGCATGGACGCCCCCCTGGTTCTCTCAACAAGGATAGACCCCGAGGAGATTGATGATGAATCACACAACATAGACACGATGGACATGATCCCCCTTGATGTCTATGAAAGGAGCTTTGAACATGCAAAACCCACAGAAGTCCTTGATAAGATAGACAACGTTGAAAAGCGCCTTGGAACACCGGAACAGTATCAGGGTCTCATGTTCTCACATAACACATCCAGCATACACGCCGGTCCCAGGGTATGCCTCTACAAGCTGATCCCGAGCATGAAGGAAAAGGTGGAGTCCCAGATAACCCTTGCAGAGATGATAAGGGCCGTGGACCAGAAGGGGGTTGTTGAGGGTGTCCTGATGTCCCACTTCCTCCCGGACATGATGGGGAACATAAGGGCCTTCTCCAGGCAGAAGGTCCGCTGTACAAGGTGCAATAAAAAGTACCGGCGGATACCCCTGACAGGGGAGTGTAAATGTGGGGGTAATCTTGTACTCACGGTCTCCAAGGGCTCAGTTATAAAGTACCTTGAAATATCAAAGGACCTTGCATCCAGATACCCCATAGACCCCTACCTCATGCAGAGGATTGAGATACTTGAATACGGGGTTAACTCCCTCTTTGAGAGTGACAGGTCAAGGCAGAGCTCACTTGATGTCTTCCTCTAACTCCAGCTTCAGCATCCGTGCATGGGGTGTGTACCTGCGCAGCATGAGGGAGAGTGACACCACGGTGACTGAACTCAGTGCCATTGCAAGGCCTGCATATTCAGGCCTGAAGACCAGGCCCAGTGGGTGGAGCAGACCCGCCGCCAGCGGGATGAGCATGGTGTTGTAGGCGAAGGCCCAGAAAAGGTTCTGTTTTATCCGTGACATGACCCTTGATGCTAGCTGAAGGGCTGCTGCGGCGTCCAGTGGATCATCACCCACAAGTACAACTTCCCCGGCCTCCCTTGCAACATCAGTGCCGCTTCCGATGGCCAGGCCCAGGTCTGCAGCTGCAAGGGCCGGAGCATCATTTATACCATCGCCAACAAAGGCCACCCCCTCCCCCTTCCTCCTGAATTCTGAAACAATATCGGCCTTATCCCCTGGAAGGACCTCCGAGATTACATTGTGGATTCCTATTTCCCCTGCAACGGCTTCAGCGGTTTTACGGTTGTCACCCGTAACCATAACAGTATCAACACCCATCCTTCCCAGTTCACGGACAGCCAGATATGAACCTGGCTTTATAGTGTCAGATACAGCTATAAGTCCCCTAAGGGCTCCGTCGGCGGCGACCATCACCACCGTCCTTCCCCCTGACTCCAGTTCATCAATTTTATCCATGAGGGGGTCCAGGGGTACGTTGAAATCCCTCATGAGGGCCCTGTTACCTGCAAGTACCAGGCATGACCCTGTCCCATCCGGTCCCGTGGATCTGACTTTACCTGTAAGGCCCATGCCTGGGATGCTCCTGAATTCCTCCACTTCAGGGACTTCCAGGCCCTCAAGGGAAGCCATCCTGGTTATGGCCTCTGCTATGGGGTGCCTTGACTTCCTTTCAAGGGCTGCGGCCAGTACAAGTGAATCCTCACCTATAATCTCAGTGACCTCTGGTTTTCCCTCTGTGAGTGTCCCTGTTTTATCAAAAAGCACCACCGATACTCTTTCGGAGACTTCAAGTGCCTCACCCTTCTTTATGAGTATGCCGAGTTCGGCTCCTCTTCCTATACCTGCGGTGACCGCCGTTGGTGTTGCAAGGCCAAGGGCGCATGGACAGGCAACCACGAGGACCGAGACAAGCACGGTCACCGAGAAGAGCAGGCCCGCGTCCATGATGAAGTACCAGAAGATTGAGGCTGATGCTGCAACCAGGAGCACTGCAGGGATGAAATATGAGACCGCCCTGTCAGCTATCCTCTGGATCTCTGGCTTTGATGCCTGGGCCTCATCAACAAGCCTTATTATCCCTGCAAGGAAGGTTTCTGAACCTGTGCGTTCAACCCTGAATTTAAGAACACCATCTGTGTTGATGGTGCCTGCTATGACCTCGGAGTCCCTCTCCTTGAGGACGGGGAGTGTTTCTCCGGTTATCATTGATTCATCAACGTATGATGTTCCCTCAAGGACCCTGCCATCTGCGGGTATCCTGTCCCCGGGTCTTACAATTACAAGATCACCTGTATTTATCTCATCGGCCCTGACCTCAACCTCCTCCCCATCCCTTATAAGGGTGGCGGTGTCTGGCTGTAACTCCATAAGCCTCCTTACAGCCTCTGATGTCTTACCCTTGGCCCTTGCCTCAAGGTATCTTCCAAGGGTGAGGAAGGATGCCAGCATCAGGGCTGTCTCATAGAACATGAACTCTGATGGGAGTATGCCTGCTGTTCCAAGGAGGCTGGATAGGAAGGCAACACCTATACCCATGGAGTACATTACATCCATGTCAAGGGTCCCTGCCCTCAGAGACCTCATGGCCCCCCTGAATATTGGTTCAGAGACATAGATGAATGGGGCCAGAGAAACAAGTAGCATGAAAATGTCCTCAGGGACCGGCAGGGGGATGTGGAGGTACATGATGGCCATCAGGGGTATTGAGACTCCGAACCCTGCTATTATCCTCCTCTTCCTTGGTGAGAGGTCCTCCTCGAGTTCGTCCTCATCAGAGTCGAGGACATGGTAACCGAGTCCCTCAATGACCTCCCTGAACCTCCCAGGGGATGTCAGGGATGGGTTGTAGCTTATGTAGGCCCTTTCAGCTGCAAGGTTAACGGTCGCGCTGCTTATCCCCTCGATCCCTTTAAGTTCTGATTCTATCTTCCGGGCGCACATGGCGCAGCTCATGCCACCGATCCTCAGGGTGATCCTGTCATTGAGGACCCTGTACCCTGCATCCTCAACTGCGGCCTCTATTTCTTTAAGTTTCACCTTTTCCGGGTCGTATTCAACCGAGACCTTCCCCTCCACAAGGTTCACCGCTGCCCCATGGACGCCCTCAATTCTCCTCAGGGCTTCCTCGATCTTTGCAGCGCATGCGGCGCAGCCCATTCCCCCGATTCTGATACTAATCTTCATCATCATCCCCCGGAGACCTGTACACCCTTCCATCCTTCACTACCCATAGTATGCTTTCACGGTCTGCAAGGCCCCCTATTTCCTCGAGGGGGTTGACGTCTGTTATGACAAGGTCAGCATATTTTCCTGCTTCTATGCTCCCTATCCTGTCATCCCATCCCATGCACTCGGCTGCGCTGATTGTACCTGCCCTTAGGGCTTCAAGGGGGTCCATCCCTATATCCACAAGGTATTCAAGTTCCCTGAGGTTTTCTCCATGTCCAATTACCCCTGAATCCGTCCCCATAACCATTTTAACACCCTCTGCGTGGGCTGTTTCCATGTTTTCCCTGTGGACCCTGGCAACCTCTATGGCGTCCCTGCGGCTGTACTCTGGCAGCTCATCCCTTTGGGCCCTCCTGCAGTTGACCCTGGTTACAAGGAATGTGGGTACAAGGTAGGTTCCCATTTCAGCCATGTGGCGGGCTGTTTTTTTATCAATGTATGTTCCATGTTCCACCGAGTGGACCCCTGCCTTGAGGGAGTTTTTTATACCCTCGAGGCCATGGGCGTGTACCATGACCCTCCTGTTCCTGAAGGATGCCTCTTCAACTATCGCTGCAAGTTCCTGGACCGTGAACTGTGTATCTGATGGGCTGTCTGTGCTGCTCATAACGCCCCCTGTTGCCATGACCTTCACCACCTCCGCACCATCCCTCAGGACCTCCCTTGTCTTCTTCCTGGCAGAGGATACTCCGTCACAGATCCCTGATGGAAGTCCAGGGTAGGTTCTTTCAAGGTTGAGTCCTGAGGGGGTGTGGAAGTCAAAGTGTCCCCCTGTAATTGAAAGGGGAGTTACGCTTATCTGGATACGGGGTGATGGGATTATACCAGCTTCCGCTGCCATTTTAACACCCCTGTCTGCCAGTCCAGCGTCCCTCACCGTTGTAACCCCTGCCTCGATTGTTGACCTCATGTTAAGGGTTGCCCTGTAGAAATAGAGGGATAGGGGGTCATCAAGTTTGCTTTCAACCCTGAAGCCGTCCTCCATCAGGTGCACGTGCAGATCCACAAAGCCCGGGAGGATGAATTTATCTGAAGCATCAATGATGTTCTTCCCATTTATATGTCTCTTCACGGCCTTTATCCTGTTATTCTCTACTAGGATGGATCTCCTGTTGTGTTCGCCTGTTTCAAGATTCAGGACTTCCCCCCTGATTATCATTTCCATGAGAACACCCTTATTACATCAATCCTTAAATATCTCTGTGAGGCATATTAATTATTTGGGTGATCTTAATGATGACCATCCTTGATGATGATTGCGGGCAGGGCTCATCGGAGTACATACTGCTTTTCGGGGCGATAATAGTTGTTGCAATACTTGCCCTTGTGATTTACAGGTCCTATTTCCAGAAAAGCAGCCTTAATTCAGCACAGGACATGGAGAAGGTCCGTTCAAATACCGAAGACAGTGGTGATTCTCCTTCAGCTCCTCCTGTTAACAACACCACACCACCATCACTCCCATGATATCAAACTGATATGAATAATGATGGATAGGACCATTAACCATCAAGGTCCGCTAGTCCCCTCATCTGCGGACTCTCTGGCGCCATGTTTCTTGTTCAGTGCCAGGATTATCACTGAAAGGGTGGCTGATCCTGCTATGTTCATGGCAAGGTCCCTCATTGTATCCGAGTAGAGGGCCGCGGTTGGTTCATAGTAAAGGAGGTAGCCGATTAGCTCATATAAAAGGCAGATAACGATGGCGAGGCATGACAGAAAAAGGAACCTTTCATTCAAGTTTAATTTTTTAAGGGTCCCCCATGAGGCCACCGATATCACCGAGGCCACAGCAGCCCCTGCAAGGAAGTGTTCAGCAATATTAACCGCTAATGGATCAATAAACCCGATGGAAGCCCTTAGCAGAACTTCAATGACAGGATAGGTTACGGCTGTAATGTTAAATGCCTTCAGGTTTACCTCATCAGAGCACCTCTCGAGGCCCAGAATGTGAATCAGGATTATTACCAGGAACCCTGCTGAAAACTTGATTTTCAGGTTATCTGCAGGTGATGAAATAATAAAACCTGAAAACCATACCATCAGGAAGATCAGGAAAGTTTTTTTATCCATTAAAAACCCCGTATCCATTATCTGCCGGGTAGATGGACCATGATACTCCACATCATCAAGATGATGTTAAAGGTGCAGGGACCATCCTAACCCATATATCCTGAAAAGATATATATGATATTAAATATTACTGTTTCAATATGATTAACATGGAGATTGGATTCAGCTGGAAGGCCGTTGCATCCGGCGTGATACTTACAGGAGCCCTTGAACCAGTATTTAGATTTATTACTCCTGAAATTTCAGGTTTGATGTCAATAGTCGTTGCATCAATTGCCGGAGGGTATATAGCGGATGGTCATTACCTTAAAGGGGTATTTAATGGTGCTCTAATCGGAGCATCCGTGGGCATGATCAATATACTCCTTGTTTATATAAGAACATGGCAGATGAACACTTTCATAATCATGATACTCATCTATGCCCTTGCAGGTGATATAAGCCTCGGAATACTTGGGGGGACCGCTGGCAGCCTCCTGAGAACCCTTAACCCGCGGCTGAATATGGGGCGCCCCTCATGAAAACCTTATTATCCCCTTTTCTGCGTCAACCTCAACCTCCATGGATTCATGGAGGACCTCCATTATATCCTCCTCAGGCCTGTCAACCATGGGTATTCCCGCCATTATGGCGCCCGTTGCAATTATTGGCTCTGCATTCAGGCATATTATGGCTGCTGGGGCGGTTTCATTCTTTGCCATCTGGAATATCACATAGGACCCCACCGTGGACCCCCTGCCTCCTGGTATTACAAGGACCCGTCCCTTCATGCTCCTCCCGTGGAGCGGGTGTTTTGGGTCGGATACCCTGCCTGTTTCAGGGTCCACGCCTCCAAGGAAGCTTATGGGTTCATCTGATATCATCACATGGCCCCTTCCTGTTCCCCTTGAAATAATCCTGCATTTAACCTCCACGAAATCATCTCCATACATCTTCATGGTGCTATGCAGCGTCCACCTTCATTATCTCCCTGAGTACAGAGGTTGCATAGCACCCCTTAGGTATTGAAAATTCCACAGTGATCCCATCAGGGCCCTCTGATGCAGAGGCATCCCAAAGTCTGAAGCGTATGGCCCTCCTCATTCCATGGCTTCCAAGGCCCCTCATCCTCCTGCATTCAAAGTCCCCGGCTGAAACACCTTCCTCCTCAAGTATCCGGCGTTCAATTTCACCGGGTCTGCCGGATGCAAGGGGTACCTTGCTGCCATAGAGGGGGGCTGTTGGATGGGCCTCGAAGTTGAGGATCATCTCCTCGAGTTCCCCGGGATCCGCATCATGTATTATGTGCTGTTCATTATCAATAACGATATCCCCTGGCACGTACCGGTTTATCCCGAGGGGAAGCCTTTCACTCACGGCCCTGTTAAAGAGGTAGGACTGGTATGCATGTACGAACATCCTCTTAAGGGGCTTGGGGAGGACCTGTATGGCCTTTATATATGATTCCTCTGTAATACCATCCCTCCTGAGGTCCCTTAAGATTGGCTGCAGCATCATCCGCTCATACCTCATTGATGGGGGCATCGCTTCAAGGGCGGCCTCAATATCACCCTCATCATAGAGCTTCCTTGCCCTGAAGACACCTTCAGGTTCCCCCTCAATGGGGTTGCCTATATATGCATCGACAGCCCCCTTCACGTCATCATTGACAAGGGCCCTTCCAACAAGGTGCGTCGTTGTCCTTGGGCTTCCGAACCTCTGCCATCCATAATAGTTTGGAACTCCCTTCTCAGAGAGTTCCTCAAGGACCCTGATGGTTGACTCAAGGGGGTCATCGGTTTCAGGGTCCCTTATCAGTATCCTGAACCTGTTACCTAGAAGCTGGCCCATCCGGAGTTTCTTTTCGTTCCTGGTAACCCTGATGAACCTCACGTTTCTTATCCTGTCCTCTATCCTCCTTACATCTTCGGGTTCTGTGTTGCTGACACATATCCACTGCCTTGTAACCGCCCTCTTATCCTTCATCCCTGCAAATCCCATCCTCCTCCTGTCAAGGTGAAGCTCCCTTGCAATGTCCAGTAGCACATCGAGGGTTGTCCTGCCCTCCTTCTCTATCCATATCCATGTGTTTGGTCCGCTTCCAGTTGGCTCCTGTAGGGGTATCTCCTCGACATAGAAGTCCCTGTTATGGACCCGTATTCTTCCACCTGTTCCTTTCACTGATGTGAGGTAAGTCTCTGCATTAAGCATTATATTTCCCCTGAATAGATTATCGGGGCCTTGTTCATGAACTGGCCCCTCAGATCAGTGCCCTGATCATGCATTCATCTTCTATCAACAATACGTTTCGGTCTTCCCTTTATCCTGTAGAATTCCAGTTCACCGGGACCTGTGAAGTTGAATATTATCTCAAAGAGGCCATCATTGTAGGCCTCCAATAGTTCCTTCTTATATTTGAAGAAGGCTCCTATAAAGTTCTCCCTTACAGTTTCACGGGCACAATTTTCAGGGTCCTCGCATTCAAGCGACACCCTCATTGTAACCTTTCCTTCGTCCTCATCACCGTAGAGGAACGCCTCATATTCACCTGTAAGGTAATCCATGTTCTCCCTCTGGAAGACAGCCGCCTCCACATCAACCCTGTTAAAGGGGTGTCCGGCCACCCAGAAGGTCTCCGCCTCCCTTTCAGGGTTCATTATCCTCATGTGGGTCCTGCCGCATCTGCACTTCTCCCTTGAGAGTACAACCGTGGTGTCCTCTGTATCATAATTCAGGAGCAGTGTGCCGGTCTTTTCACCGACAGGGAGGAGCGTTGTGAGTACTATCCTTCCGCATTCACCATCATCAACAAAGTCCCTCATTGTGGGGTCATAGACATCCAGGTGCACCAGGTCCTCAGGGACATGGAGGCCCTCCCTGAAGCTGCACTCCCCGCACATGGTGCCCTCGGTGCTTCCATAGGTATTGTAGACCTCAACACCCCATACCTCCTCGGTGTATGATCTTGACTCCGGTGCAAAGCTCTCACCACCCACAACGAGCCTCTCTATGCTTGACTCCTGCGGGTCAAGTCCCCGTTCCTTCATCCTCCTTGCAAGCCTTAAAAGTTTGAATATGCTTGCAACTATCCCTGTGGGCCTGTAGCTCTCTATTATCCTCACAGGGAACGTGCATTTGCCTTCGGGTATTATTGTCATCCCGATTTTATGGGCTGCCAGCGTCATGGTGTTGGCACCCACATTCATGCCATAGGATGCGCAGACAACGACCCTGTCACCCTCACCGAAGCCCTGTGACACGAATGACCTTGCATACTTCTCAGCATACCTGTTCCAGTCATCCCATGTCAGGAAGAAGGCCTTGGGCCTCCCGCTGGTGCCGCTTGTCTCATGGATAGTGAATATATCCTCCCATGGTAAGCATTTAAATTCAAAGTCCCTGGTCTCGGGTGGCTGGTTCTCCCTGATGGTTTCGCCGGTTATTATCGGGAGCTCACGGAGGTCATCATGGGTTCTTATATCAGAAGGTTTTATCCCCCTTCTACCGAACCATTTCCTGTAGAATGGAGAGTTCTCATAGGCATATTTAACCGTGTACCTTATCCTCTCCTCCACAAGGGCGTCAAGGTCCTCCCTCTCCATTGTCTCAATATCCTCATTGAAGTATCTCCCCATTACAATCACCCCATCAAATCTTGTATTTAATGATATGTCCGTCGAGGATAAAGTAGGTTACCGGTATCATGTTATGCTTTATTTTTCTCAAAAATTTGCAGTGCACCGAGAGTTGAGACTCAGGACGGAGCGATATCTGACAAGCAAAATGGTTCTTATAAATAGAGTGCCCTGACCGGGACTTGAACCCGGGTAATAGGATCCGCAGTCCTACGTGATATCCGCTACACTATCAGGGCAAGAATGAGTTCATGGACGGTTATGGTTCACATCTTAAATGTTTTTCCATTCCAGTATTTAAATTTTTAGAGAGACTCCCTGCGGTCTAGCTCCTCCACACATAGAGCCTAAAGGTCAGGTCCCCCCTGTTTCTTACCGCAACATCAAGGTCATCCTCACCCCCCATTTCATCATTGGATGCCACAGTCACCTCACCCGAGCCGTTGTCCATGGTTAAATTGTACTTCATTCCAGTGAGGGTCTCATTTAGAAACTCTGATGCCGCCCCAGGGTCACCTGACTCTGCGAGTTCATCGAGAATGCTGCGGTCCTCTGGATAGGTTGCCACGGTGTCAAGGACATCCCCGGCCCCATGGTTTATCCCCTGGATGGGTGTGGGGGCTGTGCCCATGAAGGAAGCCGCCATGAGAAAAACCACCGTAAGGGCGAGTACAGCGTCAAGGGTTGATATGTAGCCATGCTCATCCATACCTATCCCCCATGAGTTTCTGTTTGCAGCAAAGTCTATCTGTCCCTTATCATCTGAACAACCATATCCTTCTTCTCTATGGCCCTCCTTGCTGCCTCCTCAACCATCCTCTTCATCTCATCAAAGTCCTCAGGGGTTTTATCCCCCACCATCTTCTTTATCTGTGTGTAGGCCGCCTCCCTGAATAGGGGTCTTAGCTCCTCGGCTGAACCGTCCCTGTTAAGCAGGGGGATGCCTGAATCCGTGACCACCCCTATCTCAGCCACGTCAACACCAGCCCCCCTTACAGCAGCCATTGCCTTATCTGCAATATCTTCAGGGGCTATTATCATCAGCGAGTCGATTGAAACACCCAGGGGGTCTATTTCAAGGTCCTCAAGCATCTCAAGGACCCTTGGGTTTATCATGGACCGTATTGCCTCGGCATCGAATTCAAGGCCCACCCCTGTGGTTGATGAGATCTCATGGGCATCACCCCTGAGTCCCCCGTTTGTTACATCGGTCATTGCATGGATATCCCCCAGGATACCCGCATCCATTATGGCCTCAGATGCCCTTATGAAGTTAACATCAAGGGTCTCCCATACAACATCGAAGAGGCCGTGGTAGATTGCCGTTGTTGTTATGGTGCCGCCGCCTGATCCCTCGGTGAGGAGTATGACGTCACCTGCCTCGGCCCTCTTCCTTGCAGTGGGCGGTGTCTCTGAGAAGCCTATGGCACCAACCGCACTGACCAGCCTGTCGCCGAGGACCATGTCACCTCCAACCCTCAGTGTGCTCCCGGCAACCACCGGCACCCCCACGAGTTCGGAGACCGCTGAGACTCCGGCCGTGAAGTCAAAGAGTTTCCCCACGTCACCATCATCTGCAAGGTGGAGGTCGCTTAGAAGGGCGAGGGGCCGGGAGCCCATGACACACACATCCCTGAGGGCCGCCCTGGTGACGTGGAACCCTCCTAGGAAGGGGTACTCGCTGAGCCTGGAGTGTATCCCGTCCACCGCCGTTGTTATGTAGACCTCACTGCTTCCTGCGGATGTTTTAACAACACCACCATCATCCTGGGCGGAGGGGTTTATGAAGGCCGATGTCCCTGTGCTTGACACTATTTCGGCGATTTTCCTGTGGACAAAGAAGTCTCCCTCACCCCTGGATCCCACACCCATCTCTCCCATGGCAACCCCTGCAGATGGGTAGGATACTATTTCCCTGAGTGTTTCATCGACCCCTTCAAGTTCAAGCGTCTTTTTAACCTCATAAACAACTGCTTCGGCCATTTTCATGGAGGTTTCAATGTCAATATCCTTCAACTCCATTATCCTCTCTGACAGGACCCTTTTAACCGATTCCTCATCCATTGACTCAATGTTGCGCCTTACAAATCCTTCTATATCCATTCAATCCCCTTTTAAGCCTTTATTATCCCTGTAAAGTTTCTCAGGATATCCAGTCCCGCCTCTCCACTCTTCTCAGGGTGGAACTGTGTGGCGTGGATGTTGTCCTTCTCGATGACCGCGGTCATTTCAATACCATAATCCGTTGTTGCGGAAACCACATCCCCCTCTGGTTCTGCATGGTAGGAGTGGACAAAGTAGAAGTACTCATCATCCACCCCATCAAGGAGTTGAGAGTCCCTCTTTATTATAAGCTGGTTCCAGCCCATATGGGGCACCTTGTTCCCTGGGGGTATCCTTAAAACCCTGCCTGGTACAAGGCCGAGGCCCCTGACACCGGGTGATTCCTGACTCTCATCAAGGAGGACCTGGAGGCCAAGGCAGATCCCAAGGAATGGTTTGCCCTCACCTATATTTTCAAGTATGGTTTCCCTTGACTCCTCAAGTTTTTCCATTGCACTTCCAAAGGCCCCTACACCTGGAAGGACGATTGCATCTGCTTCATCCATGGTTTTGCTGCTGGATGTTACCAGTGCATCGGCACCTATGCGTCTGAATGCGTTGCTTATGCTCCTTAGATTTCCGCTCCCGTAGTCTATGATGGCTATCAATGCATTCACCCTTCTTTCATGTGATTAACTTTATGAACTCCCCCATCATTCCAGGAACTCACCTTGTATAGTAATCCGTGACCCTCACAGTGTCATCCGGGTGGGGTGTTGAGACCTCATGGAGCACCGTGTTCTCCATTGCAACGATGGAGTGCCTTTCACCCGGTTCAATCCTGACAGTGTCGTTCTTGCTGAAGTACTCCTTCCTGTCCTCAAATTCTATGTAACCTGAACCTGATATTATGTACATTGTCTCATCCTTCTCCTCATGATAATGAAAGGATGTACGGTACCCCTCCCTTATGAAGAGCTCCTTTGTAAGGTACTTCTCGGTGTTTATAAGTATCTTCTCATAGCCCCATGGCTTGTCTTCCCTGTTATGGTATTCCTTCCTTATCTCCTCAAGCTCCTTTGATGTGTCGATGGCCATCCAGAAGAGTCCGTCCTCCTTATAGTAGCCGAGCTTGTTCTCCTTGGCCATCAGCGGGAAGAGTGTTTTTTCAATGTCACCTGATTCAAAGTCCCCGAAGTCAAGGCTGCCCTTTGAGAAGTAGACCCCTGCGTTGATGTAATAGTCGAGAACGGGCTTCTCCCGGAAGTTAACTATCTTATCACCGCTGACCTCCACTATACCGTAGGGTGACTGCATCCTTGTTATGAACATTGTGAGGGGGTAGTCGGAGATTTCGCCAAGGTGTATCATCTTCTTTATGTTCAGGTCGGCCACAACGTCCCCGTTCCTTATCACGCACTGCTTATCACCATCAATGACCTCCATCCCCATCCTTATGGCGTTCAGGGTGCCCAGGGGTTTCTCCTCCCTCACATATTCTATCTGAAGCCCCTTGTACTCATCACCATACCTTTCCTCTATTTTTTCCCCCAGGAACCCTGTAAGGAGGTAAACCCTATTTATCCCGGCATTTTTAAGGTCAAATAACTGTTTATCCAGTATGGTGTAGCCCTCCTTGATTTCGATGAGGGGCTTTGGTATCTTCTCGGTCAGAGGCCTCAGCCTCTTACCGAAGCCTCCACACAGTATCATTCCAACAGTTTCAGCCAATGATATCACCTTTCCATTTTTCTTCTAAGTGCATCTCCAAAGTCAGATTCAACAATTGAGTCCTGTCCAAGGGTCCTTGAGTGGGCGTCCAGTTCAGCGACCACGAAGGTGTAGCCGAGCCTCCTGAGGGGCTCCACCAGGCGGGGTCCATCCGTAACCGCTACAGAGGTGAGTTCAAGTTCCTCAACAGGGAGGGCGTGTGGAACACCAGATACGACCGCAAATTCTACTGCCTCCTCACTCAGGATTTCAGCAGCCCTCCCCCCGGTTACAGGATACTCATCAAGACCACCTGTTACATGGTCCACCCTGTTACCGGCCGCCTCTATCTCTGAGAGGATGTTCTCTGCGTGTCTGCGTATCCTTGGAAGACCCGTCTTTACGTCAAGGTTTGCGATTATAAGCGGTGGATTATCCGGGTTCACTGCCCTAAAGGGCAGCCTCAGTAAATCAGCAAAGAGATAGGATGTCTCCTTCTTTGCATTGAGGACAAGGGCAACCCTCTTACCATCCCTTAGGGCATCAATGAGTTCAGCTGCCACCATGTCCTTATCATCACCGTAGGATGGCCTTATATATTCTCCCTGGGCCATCCCCCTTGTCTTCTCAATCTCGGTGGCGAGTTTAAGCATTCTTATCTGCCTCTCAGCCTCCTCCCCTGAGATTATACCCTGCTCTGCAGCGGCTTCAAGGACTATTATGGCCCCCTCGGTGTTATCCCCTTCACCAAATCCTCCATGGGACTCAACCGTGAGGACCCTTGAGGGTATATCTGCCCTCTGGACAGCCTCCCTGAGATCCTCCCCTATTATCATGCTTGCGCAGGTACCCACCACCCCAACAAGGTCCGGTGAGAACATCTCATAGGCCTTCTTAAGGGTCTCTGTTAGTTTATCTGTTGCTCCGAAGATGAAATCCTGTTCAGACATGGCGGTTGTTAGTACCCTGACCCCATCGGTTTCAAGGAGTCGGCCTGTCCTGAAACAGCAACCGTGGGGGCCGTGAAGGATTATGACATCAGCATCAAGGTCTCTGAGGGTGTACAGTGATGCTGCTATTGGACTGGGTCTTGGATGCAAGTTCTCTCACCTCATCATTAATATCCATGGAATTACCGTCCCATAGAGACACGGATGTCCTTGATTTAATCATGTACCACATGATGATGGCTCCTATCCACTCATCACAGGCAATGGTTCATATCCATGGAATGATTAATATTCCTTTAGATATTCACATTATATAAGGGTGGCTGCAGTGAAGATTGATAACATCATATGCGGGGTGTACATTGACAGGCCAAACAGGTTCACCATGGTGGTGGATGTTGATGGAGAGAAGAAACTGGCACACCTCAGGGATCCTGGCAGGTTGAAGGAACTCCTCATCCCTGGAAGGGAAGTATTGCTCAAGAAGGCCGATGGTGGGGGTCGGAAGACTGAATTTGATGTTATAGCAGTTAGAAGGTGTCATGGGTGGGTCCTTATAAACTCGGGTTTTCACAGCGACCTTGCCGCTGAAATAATAAACTCCGGACTTGTGGAGGAACTCGAGGGTTTCCGGATAGAGAGGAGGGAGTTCAGTTTCGGTGAAAGCCGCCTTGATTTTCTCCTATCCAACGGAAAGCCCATGCTCCTTGAGGTGAAGGGCTGCACCCTCGTGGTTGATGGCCTTGCACTCTTTCCTGATGCACCCACAGAGAGGGGCCGGAGGCATGTCATGGAACTGGCGGATGCCCTTGATGATGGGTACATGGGTGCTGTCCTCTTCCTTGTCTTTGGTGAAGATGCACGTGTATTCTCACCCAACGTTGATATGGATCCTGATTTTGCATCCGCACTGCGAGAGGCATATGAGAGGGGTGTTATGGTCATGGCCTACAGTTTCAGGACAATCTATGATGGATCCGTGAGGGTGGAGCCCCTTGGAAGGATAAGGGTGGAAATCCCAAAAATTCAATAGCCATCCATACATACTCTGAACTTCCCTATTTCAAAGGAAACCCAAACCCCACAAATCATCCCCCCATATAATCTCTAAACTTCTCTATTTCATCCTCCTTTCCCACGGCAAGGATCACGTCCCCTGCTTTGAATCTGTAATCCCTTGGAGGGTCTATTATGAGTTCATCTCCATGTCCAACACCCAGGACTATGACCCCTGTTCTTTCATGGATATCTGAATCAAGTACCGAAAGGCCCTGGAGACTGCTGCCCTCCCTGACAGGAAGCTCAACCATGCGCCTTGTTGATCCCTCTGCAAGCACATCCTGTACAAACATGGCCTCATATCCATCATCTATACTCCTTGACATGAGGCGTCCAGAGATCACAAAGGGAGATATTACCTGGTCAGCTCCAGCCATCCTTATCTGCTCAATGTTCTCATACCTTTCAGCCTCTGCAATGACCCTTACTTTCCTGTCAATTTTCCTTATTCCCAGTATGCAGTGGATTGTCTCTGAATCCGACTCCATGTCAACTATAACTGCCCTGGCACCCCGTACATTGGCCTTCTCAAGATCAGAAATCCTTGTTGGGTCTCCATGGACAAAGTTTGCCCCATTCTTAAGTACCGTCTTTCTCACAGCCTCATCCTCTGCAATAACAAACACTTCGCCTCCGCTCAGTTCACGGAGACACTCCAGTGTGCTTTCACTCCAGCCACATATAACCACATGTTTAGATTTAACCACGTCTATCAGCCCCATTAAACGCATCTGCTGCCTCTTTATAATGAATTCGAGTAATGTTTCAACTGCAAGGGCAAAGGTGCCTATGCCGAGAACTATCAGGGTTACGGTGAAGTACATACCTGCTGCAGTTGATGGGCTGTAGTCACCGTATCCAACAGTCCCTATTGTAACAAGGGTCCAGTAAAAGGAAACCGTCCATGACTGTCCCTCTATAAAATGGAATCCGACCGTGCCGTAGGTTATAACCGCAAGAACCAGGACAAAAACCCTTGTTGCGGGAAGCTTTACGACCTGAGGCAGATGTTTTCTGATTATCTCAAATATAAGCGCCATACCATAACCCATTTAATCTTTTTTTCTTCTGAGGATGCAAAAGAGGATCATGACCGCCGCGGCCGCAGTCACTGCAGCCACGTCCGGCCAATCATCCATTCATCATCAAAGCCATGTAAACTCAATGATGATCCCCCTTAAGACGCCTCCCGAACCCCTGAACTTTGAGTTCCACCCAGATGTGGGGCCATGCATGGTTCACAGAACACCGGTCCGGTTAAACCAGTTAAGATCGGTTGGATATTCAAAATCATCATGATGCACCTCCATCAATTATACATGGACCTCTGGAGAATTTAAAGGAATCATCCACCGTTAAAGGCGGCCTCGGTTCCCTATATGATCAGCATTAAACATCGCCTCCGGCTCAAGTGTGGACTCATAGTTACCTGCAGTGGGTGTGGATTCCAGGAGACTGATCCCCCCTCAATTATGATCCGCCCATACACCCATAACCACCTTTCTCAGTTCATCGGTGAGGAAGACCACCGGGGCGAAGAGTATCAGCAATAGCCATTCAGCCGGTCCGAGGGGGAGGGTCCCGAATATCCCCTGCAGGAGCGGTATGTATATTATCGAAAGCATCACGGTCAGGGCGAACACCATCCCCCATATTATCCAACGGTTCCTGAATAACCCCATCCTGATTGCAGGTGAACGCATGGTCTGTGATGAAAGGAGATTCCCCACCTGTGAGAGGACAATACCTGCAAATACCACGGTTGTCGCCCTCATATAGAGTGGATCTGTGAAGGAGAGATGCTGTCCCTGAGTCCAGCCCCCGCTCCAGAGGACCATGAAGTAGGCTGCCATCACAAGGGCCGCCTCAATTGATCCCGTGAAAAGGTAGCCCCTCAGGATAACCCCACGGTTCAGGAGCCTCTCTGATGGAGGCCTCGGGGGCCTCTTCATCACATCCTCCTCTGGAGGGGATCTTCCAAGGGCCAGGGCAGGGAGGGTGTCTGTCCCGAGATCTATTGCAAGTATCTGCATCACGGTAATGGGGAGCGGTATTCCAAAGAGCACCATCAGGATGAAGGGGACTATCTCAGCTGTTTCATGTGAGAAGATGTAGGTTATGAACTTCCTTATGTTCTCATAAACCGTCCTCCCCTCCCTTATGGCGGTAACTATACTTGCAAAGTTGTCATCAGCCAGGACTATATCGGCTGCCTCCTTTGCAACATCGGTGCCGCTCCCCATGGCAACGCCTATATCTGCCTTTCTGAGTGCAGGGGCATCGTTAACACCGTCCCCTGTCATTGCAACGATTTCATCCTCGTCCTCAAGTACAGATGCTATTCTCATCTTATGTTCAGGGACTGCCCTTGCAAATATCAGGTTCCTGTCGGTTGCGAGGATCTCCTTAAGTTCCCTGTCACTGAGTTCTTCAAGGTCACTGCCCCTGATGATGGTGCACTCCCCCTCAACTATCCCCAGTTCCTAGCTATTGCCTCTGCAGTTAACCCATAGTCCCCTGTGATCATGATAATCCTTATACCGGCCATTTTACATTGGATGACCGCCTCCCCGACACCGTCTCTTGGAGGATCATACATTGCAGCCATCCCCACAAGTACAAGGTCCCTCTCCACCTCCTCAGGGGTGTAGGATTCAAGGTCCTCTGGAAGTTCACGGTAGGCGAATGCAAGTACCCTCAATCCCCTGGAGGCCACCTCATCATGTATCCTGTTTATCCTCTCCCTTTCAGCATCATCCAGTGCTCTGACCTTTCCATCAACTGATATCCATTTTGAGAGGCGTATTATCTTCCTGGGCGCTCCCTTAACATAGGCCACCCTTCCATCTCCTGCTTCATGTATGGAGCTCATCGACTTCCTGGTGGAATCAAAGGGTAGTTCCGTTATCCTCGGCATCCTTTTAAGTTCAGCCTCCCTGTCAAACCCTATCTTCTCTGCTGCGACAAGGAGGGCGCCCTCTGTTGGGTCCCCGGTAACCCTCCATCCCTCATGGTCATGGACGAGTTCTGAATCATTGCAGAATGAAGCTGCTCTGAAAAGAAGTTTTATCTCCCTTATATCCCTGTGGCTGACGGGTTTTCCCCTGTGGAGGAATTCGCCCTCAGGCGTGTAACCTGACCCTGTTACTTCAACTGTCTTATATGGAACCCATATCTTTCTGACGGTCATCTCGCCCCTTGTAAGTGTCCCCGTTTTATCCGTGCAGATTATTGTTGTTGAACCAAGGGTTTCAACACTTGATAGCCTCTTTACAAGGGCGTTCTGCCGGGCCATCTTCCTTGCAGATGCTGCAAGGGCCAGTGTCACGCTGGGGAGAAGTCCTTCGGGTACATTTGCAACCATGAGTCCAATGGCAAATATCAGGGCCATGTAGATTGGAAGTTTAACAATGTAGATGTTGACTGCGAGAAGTGTTAACCCAAGGAGAACCGCTATTATGCTTATTATCCTTGCAGCGTGGGATATCTGCATCTGAAGCGGGCTGGGTTCCTCCTTCAGCTCCTGCGTCATGGAAGCTATCCTGCTGAACTCTGTTTTCCCGGCTGTTGCAAAAACAATTGCCCTTCCCGTGCCTGAAGTCACCTGTGTACCTGCAAAGACTATATTATCTGCTTCGATATAGTTCCTGACTTTCCTTATCCTATGTGAAACCTTTCTTACCGGCTTTGATTCCCCTGTGAGTGTGGATGCATCCACCTTGAGTTCATGGGCCTCCACGATCCTTGCATCGGCGGGTACGATGTCCCCCTCCTTAAGGAGGATCAGGTCCCCGGGGACCAGTTCATGGGCAGGGATTTCAGTTTCAGAGCCGTCCCTTATAACCGTCGCCATCACAGGGAGTATCCTTTTAAGGGCCTCTGTTGCCTTTTCAGCCTCATACTCTTGCCAGAAACTGAAGATGGCATTTATGAGTATCACAGAGATTATGGCCGCTCCCAGCTGATAACTGCCTATGAGAAATGAAAGTGCACCAGCAATCCAGAGGAGAACTGCGAGTACATTGTAGAGATTTTCTGCGAAAAGGAGAATTAATGGTTTCCTCTTTATCTCCTGGATTCTGTTAGGTCCGTATTTATCAAGCCGTGCCTCGGCCTCGGCTACTGTGAGTCCTGAATCCAATGTTCCAAGTCTCCTGAATACCTCCCCTTCATCAAGTTCATGAATATCCATCATCATATCCAAAGGAACCCCTGCAGGCTGGGAAGCTCCTGCATCAGATATCCATTACATCCATAGACCATCACGGGAGTCGCCGGCAGAAGTCCCAGATCAGATATCCATCATCAAAGCCATGGCCCTCAAGTATCATGAAATTCATGAATATCCAGTCACCGGCAAGGATCACTGCCCAGTGATTTACACTTGAAATCCACCACTCACTGTATTAATTTTATGTAATATCATCTGCTGCATATTATGCTTATGATGTCCCCGTCCTCAAGTTCATGGTCAGATGCAACCCTCATACCCTTCCTTGCATCAACCGCATGCATGAAGGAGTCACCTATCTCCGTGTGTATGATGTATGCAAGGTCCCTTGGCTTTGATCCGCGGGGTACGAGTATGGCGTCAGGGAGGACGTTGCCCTTCTGATCGGTGAACTTGTGTTCATCCTCAACCGGGTAAACCACTATCATGTCAAGGAGGTCGAATACCGCTCTGTTAATGGTCTCCTGTATTCCCGTACTCCCATAGACCCTGAGGACATTTTCACGTATGTATTCAAGGGCTGAAAGCTGTTTATCAGTGAGTTTGCCCTCATCCAGGATCTCAAAGTCCCCCTCCCCGGGCGTGTACCTGATTAAACCTGCCTCAGCAGCCCTTCTGAGGGCGAGCTCCGCCTCTGCAGATGCAGGCACCACATGGGGGTAGGCTTCCCTTAAACGTTCTATATTCCCTGCTGCCGATGGAAGGTCCGCCTTGTTTGCAACTATCAGCATCGGCTTTGCTATTTTAAGGAGTTCATCGAGGAAGCTGATGAGCTCATCCTTCTTCCAGGAATATATGTCTGTTCTGATCATCCTTGAGGCCTCTATAATGTCCTCAAGGCCTATGCCTGTGCCTGAAAGCTGTTCATATATTATCCTGTTCATGTCAAGCTTCTCTGATGCGGCCTTCCTGAGGAGCCTCTCCCAGTTCCTTTCAAGGATGCCGTAAAGCCACATTGTTATCTCATGTTCAAGGAAGCTTACATCCTCCAAGGGGTCATGTGTTCCTGGTTCAACCGGGCGTCCCTCCTCATCTGTTGAACCCGATGCGTCTATAACATGGAGGAAGACCCTTGCCTGGCGGAGATCATCAAGGAACTTGTTTCCAAGTCCCCGGCCCTCATGGGCACCCGGGACCAGGCCGGCCACATCGATGAGTTCAACCGGGATTAGTCTTCTGCCATCAAGGCACCTTGAATTCCGGGGGCTGCATTCAACTCCAAGTTCCCTGCATGGGCAGCTGCATGATGCATAGGCAACTGCGTGATTGGCGTCTATGGTTGTGAATGGATAAGAAGCCACCTCAGCCTCCGAAAGAGTGGCTGCATTGAAGAATGATGATTTTCCAACGTTTGGTTTTCCTGTGACTGCAATCTGGATCATTTTATCACATATAATAAATAGGAGGGTCAATCCTAAAATATATATTGATCAGAAGCCGGGCATCATGGTTGTTGAGTGTGTGAAACACCCTCTAAAATATTGATCAGCTAGTGATGTGGGAGGTAATTATTATGGTTCTCTACATAGTCGGAACAGGACCTGGATCCCCTGATTATATAACACCTGCTGCAAGGAATGCTGTGTCATCCTCCAGTACAGTTTTTGGGAGTAGAAGGGCCCTTGAACTCTTCCCTGAAGCATCCGATCCCAGGGTCCTTGAGGCCGGTGACATGAATGAAAAGCTTACACTGGCAGCGAAGCTTGCTGTCTCAAGGGATGTTTCTGTCCTCTCAACCGGGGACCCCGGGTTTTCAGGGGTGCTGAAGCCCCTGAAGCGAATAATTTCCTCGCTCCACCTGGACGTTGAAATCAGGGTTATCCCGGCCGTCAGTTCGGTTCAGGTCTGCGCTGCAAGGCTTCTTATACCCTGGGATGATGCAGATATTGTAACATTCCATGGCCGTGAAGAAGGGGATATCATTGAAATCATGGATAACGGGAGGCCCACCATAATTCTCCCGTCACGGAACCCATCCGAGACTGCCGGGTTCCTTATAAAGAACGGTGCTGATCCAGGGAGGAGGGTTGCCGTCTGTGAAAGGCTCACCTATCCCGATGAGAGGATTGTTGAATCAACCCTGGGAAAGGTCCGTGATGGCAGATTCGGCTATATGTGTGTCCTTGTGATTTTCTAATTTTACAATCCCCCATGAACCTCCTTAACCCGGGCCATCATCCCTTTTTCTGCCCATGAACAAAGCCTCGTCGATTAGGAACCATGAACACCTAATTCCATTATAATACTGTTTAATATTATTTTAAGAAAAAATCCGGTCTAAAACTTGATTTTGTGGCTGAAAAAGGAAGAATTAGAGTATTAAACCAAAATTAGGGTCATTTAATCAGTATTCTAATTCTAATATTAAAATAGTAAATGTTATACATTAAATGATTGATATATAATTCTATTTGATTGATATATAATTCTATTCTTTGGGAAATGATAAAACGAATTTGTATAAAAGGTTTTCTGTTTTACTAGTGTCTAACTGTGATCCTCATGATTCAGAGTGCAACTGCAGCCGAATCAAACTACACTAGACTACTCAACCTACATTGGAGATAACAACCTGGACAAAGTAAAGGACATCCACATAGACTACACCGGCTCAGCCTACATAACAGGATCTTCACTAAACGGATCAAGAAACGTTCTCCTTGCAAAATTCGACCCGCAAAACAAGTTAGTATACTCAAAAACCTACAACCTCTGAGGAAACGATTACGGACAAAAAATAACAAGGGGAACCAGTGAAAGAGACACATACATCTACATAGTAGGTGAAACAGATAAAGAAACAGGCAGAGACGCCTTCATACTTCAAATAGACCCTGAAAGCGGAGACCTGATAAACAGTAAAATATTCGGCGGCTCAAGCTACGACCATACCAGGGGGGTTGTAACGGATCCCTACGGGAACATACACATAACCGGATACACATTATCCAGGGACCTTCCGGTAACAGACGACGCATACCAGAAAACCAGCAAAGGAGGCTACGAAGCCTTCCTGGCGATAATGGACAGCACACTAACCATAAAATACCTTACATACATGGGAGGGTCCAGTGACGACTACGTAAAGGGCATAGTCCTCGACGACAACAGTAACATCTACATAACAGGATACACCTACTCAACCGACTTCCCAGTAACATGGAACGCCCTCCAGGACAACAAAAGGGGCCAAGCAGACATATTCCTCGCCAGATTCACCCCTGAACCCTCTCTCAGCTACTCAACCTACATAGGAGGATCCGGAAAAGACCAGTGCCACTCAATAACAAGCAAAGATGGGAACATCTACCTCGCAGGAAAAACAGACTCAAATGACTTCCCCGTGACCAGCAACGCATACCAGAAAACCATCAAAGGAGGCTGCGATGGATTCATAACCATAATCAACGGCAACGGACTCATAACCTACTCAACATACCTTGAAGGCGTTAACAACGATGAAATACAGTCCATAAAGGTGGACGCTCTCGGGAACATCTACGTAACAGGGACAACCAACTCAACAAACTTCCCCCTCACAAACAACGCATACGACAGGAACATGAACACAACAGAAGCCTTCATAACAAAAATAAGGACTGAAGGCATACACTACAGCACCTACCTCGGGGGAAGCAGCCTTGACGAAGGATACACAGTGGCGGTGGACAGATTCCAGAACATATACGCAGGAGGAACAACAAGATCCCCTGACTTCCCTGTAAGCCCCGATGCCCATAAAAAACCAGGGAAGGACTTACAGACGGCTTCATAACCAGATTCACACATTCCCCATAACCGACGTCAGCATAACACCCACCAATGGAACAGGTCTCCTGACCATAAACATAACCGGAAACCTCACAAACTTCGCAGACACAGACGGACAGTACTGGATCGAAATCTACATAAACAGTTTAAAGGTGGCTGGAGAGTGGAAATACGCTCCAAAGGGTCAGAAAAACACCCTTCCAGTTCCAGTACACTCTCATCACACCCAGGTCATACCAGGTCAACATCAACAACCTACCGGCACCACCGTCAAGGTACTGAGGGGGCCTGAATTCCTCCTGGACAACCTTAACGTAACACCCCGAAGCGGCTGGGAACCCCTCACCATCAACATAAGCGCAGAAATATCCAACCGTGGTGACACAGCCGCAGAATACACCGCAACACTCTACATAAACGGGGTGGCTGCCCAGACAAAAACCGTGACGGTTGCCGCCGGTAAAACAGTAACCGTAACCTTCAACCATGAGCTCACAAGCACCGGAAGCTACACCTTTGGAATCGGCTCACTCACCCCCAAAACCGCCACCGTAATGAATGAACCCATCATTTCAGACATTACGGTTACACCAGGACAGGGAGCCGCACCACTCTACATCACAGTAACCGCAAGGATAAGCACCATGGAATCAGGGGCAGGTGATTACACCACAATCCTCTACGTGGATGGAGTGGCTGTTCAGACAAGGACTGTCAGGGTTACGGGTCCCGGAACAACAGTGGTGACATTCAACACCATGATAAACGAGCCAGGGACCCACACCGTGAGGATCAACAACCACCCTGATGTGACCGTAAGGGCCCTGCGCCCGGCCAGCTTCGAGCTGAATGACCTTCAGGTAACACCAGTCGAGGGAATAATACCCCTGAACATAGAGGTTTCAGCAAGAATAACAAACACAGGGGAACTATCAGGAACCTACACCGCCAGACTCTACATAGACGGAGCCCTGGTAGAAACAAAATCATTCAGCGTACTCGCCGGAAGCCAGGCAACCGTAACATTCAGGAAAACAATAACAGAAAGAGGAATCCACAACGTATGGATTGACACCATTCCACCAGTAAGCGTCAACGCCACCAGACCCGCCACACTCAACATAAAGGACTTCGCGGTAACACCCATCACAGGCACAGCCCCCGTAACAGCAACAATCACAGCAACACTGGAAAACACAGGAGACTACCCAGGCACATTCAACATCAACATCCTCCAGAACGGAGCAACCATACACCAGCAAACAATAACCCTCAACCCACAGGAAACAAGAACCATAATCCTCCAGACACAACTAACAACACCAGGAACATACAACTACAGCATCAACAACGCAGATTACAGAACAGTATACGTTAACCCACAGGAGGACCTACAAGTTCACGCTGAAGAACACCGGAAGGTACACCACCACAGTAACCTACTATGCAACAATCTACTCATCAACAGGTGCAAGGCTCGGTACAGGACATTCAAGTTCACCCTTAAACCAGGGGCAAGCTACTCAAGGACCATAGGCTACTACCCCTCAGATGCGAGGATAGTGACAACAAGGAAACTATACAACCCCAGTAGATACTCAAGGACCATCAGAATATCAGAAACCTTCAGGGCAGACTCCATAACAGCCACTGACCTACAGCCCAACGATAAGAAGATACGGCTATGCAACCATAACGAGGACATTCAGAGTGGTTAATATGAGGATCATGACCACCTGAACCCTCCAGTTTTATTTTTCTTTTTCTGAATCCTCTAAAATTAAAAAAGAGATTTTTAAGGGTATACGTCTTCCCATTAAAAAGGACACGAGGAGTTTATTCGAACATCTTCCTCATGCAGCGCCTTATTGTACCCTCGGCGGCCTTACCACCCATAAGGTTCTTGAGTTCCTTTGCAAGGGCCTGTGCTGCCACCAGGTCCGTGTGCCTTATCTCACCCTTCTCTATCCACTTCATAACCTCATCATCAAGGTCAGAGAGGGTGTTGAGTGCTGCATCAAGTTCCTCCTGCTCTTCGAGGAGGTGCATTGATTTTGCGCTCCTTACAAGGAGTTCAGGGTTCATGGCCTTGAGCATTCCATTCACACCTGATGTTTCAACCAGGGAGGCAATGGTCTGGAGTGTCATGAGTATCTGCTTTTCAACCATCTCCCTTGGAGCCTTTATGATCTGTGTACCCACATAGTAGTAGTCAAGGACTCCTGAGAGTGTAACCGCTGTTACAAGTGACCCCATATCTGCAACTGCACTGGAAACGTCTGCAGGCACCACATATGCTGCTTTACCACAGCTTTCTGCAAGTTTAACGCATCTGGCTATCTGTTCATCGGTTGCTATGTCCAGTTCACTGCTTGAGTGACCGCCGATGACATAGTGTCCATGCTGGGGTGTCCCAGGGACAGCTGCAGGGTGCAGAGATGCTATTCCAAGGTCCTTACGATCCCTTCGAAGCTCCCTTTCAAGGACATAGTAGAGTACCACGGGGGATACTGTACAGGTGTTTGCTATGACCGCACCCTCAGGTAGATGCTGGGTTATGTTCTTTGCAATTTCAAAGGTCTTTTTACCGAAGGGTGTGAATAGGACAGACACCTCTGCCTCACTGGCAGCCTCAGCATCATCAGCGGTTACTGTTACACCTGCATCTTCAACCACCTTCCAGTGGTCATCCTCGAGCATCTCCCTGGCTGGCTCTGCAAGTACAACATCATGACCTGCCTCTGCAAATTCAATTGCCATTCTGCTTCCACCGTAGGGTGCCTCCCCACCGTATTTCTCCGGCAAGTTCAGCTGGTTCACATAAAGATTCTGATTACCCGCACCATAAACTGCAACTTTCATACTGCTCACCTAACATTAGTATATTGTTAAATAATTTGAATTCATATTATAAATTTTGGCATTTGATTCTCTGACTAAAATGGATCCTCAGAATCCTCAGATACAAATTTGGATCTATAAAATAGCTTTTAAGTGGCTTAAGTAAGTTATATGAATCCTGATTACGTTTTAAAAAAATAGATGATCTTTAATCAGATGAGTATTGGTGGGTTTGAGAACAAATTTAGGGTGGTGGTGTACCATCGGCAGATGATTATTCCGCTGATGGCTCACCGTACAGCTGCTCAGCTATCCTCTCAAGAGTGTCGATACCCTTTGCCTCCTTCTTGAGGAGGGGCACCTCTGCAACCACCTGGTCACTGAACCTTTCACGTATCTGTTTGAGCCTCTCCTGCTGGAGTTTCCTCCTTGCATTGCAGAACTCGCAGTCGCTTTCCTCTGGAAGGACCTGGTTAACGATAACACCATCTGCATGTATATTGTACTTCTCAAGTGCCTTCATGGCCCTCTCGGATTCATAGATTGACATCTCCTCTGGTATCACAACCATCTTGAATGACGTCCTTTCAGGGTCTGACATGACAGCCTTTGCAGCGTTTATCTGTTTCTTTGTGGCCTCCATATCCTGGAGGGCCCTGTCCTCCTCTTCCTCGTCACCCATGAATGGCAGTATGTTCTTGAAGGCCTTGGCCATGCTCCCGATCTGCCTCCTTATCTTGATCATCTTACCCACCCAGGAGTCCATTAAATCCGGGAAGGAGAGAAGCCTCAGGGTGTGGCCTGTTGGGGCGGTGTCAAAGATTACTATGTCATATTCATCGCTTGTCATGTACTTGAGGAACTGGTCAAAAGCTGCTGCTTCATCTATACCAGGGGACATTGAAGCCATGTCCATCTGGTCCTGGAGCATGTCAAGTCCCATACCCGGGTTCATGGCTGCCTGTTCCCTGAGCTTGGCCTGGTACTCCTCCATTGCAACCTCAGGGTCTATCTCCACAGCATAGAGGTTCTCGGTTATCTGTGTTGGAACGTGACTTATCTCTTTCTCAAGGGAATCTGAAAGTGAATGGGCAGGGTCAGTTGATATGACCAGGGTCTTTTTACCTGACTTAGCCATCCAGAGTGCTGTTGCTGCTGATATGGTTGTTTTACCAACCCCTCCCTTTCCACCTATAAATACAAATGTGGTTTTGCCCTTGCTGAACTTGAAAAGGTCCTTAAATGCCATCATATTCCTCCTGTAAAATTAATGAACACATTAAACACTGAGTGTATCATCTTTGATTAGTTATATAAAATATACTGTACTTACTTTTAACCATTGCGATGGGAGATGGTTTTCATGTCATGTGTAGAGGAAGTGGGTCCTGGAACAGCAGAGAAGATCCAGGATTTTATAAGTGAAAAGGTTTCTGAAAGCGGATCTGATGGTGTTGTTATAGGACTGAGCGGCGGGATTGACTCTTCAACCGTTGCCTGCCTTGCGGTGAATGCCCTTGGCCCTGAAAGGGTCCTTGGAATCCTGATGCCATCAGCCACCACACCCCCCGAGGACACTGAACACGCCTCGCTCCTGGCAGAGAAACTGGGTATTGAAACCGAGACCATAGAAATTGACCCCATCACCGATGCCTTTAATGATCTCTGCGGTCACCAGACGACGGGGATGGCTGCAGCGAACCTGAAGCCAAGGGCCCGGATGATGGTCCTCTACTATCATGCCAACTCACTTAATCTTCTGGTTGCGGGTACCGGGAACCGGACAGAGCTCCTTGTAGGATACTTCACAAAGTACGGGGATGGCGGTGTTGACATGCTCCCCATAGGCTGCCTCTACAAGAAACAGGTTCGTATGCTTGCAGAAGGACTCGGGGTGCCCCCTGAGATAATAGATAAGGCCCCCACCGCAGGGCTGTGGCCGGGACAGACCGACGAGGGGGAGCTTGGAATAGAATACGATGTCCTTGATGAGATACTCTGCCTCCTTGTTGACCATGGATACTCAACCGATGAGATCACATCAAGACTCGGTATCGATGCAGGGGAGGTTGAAAGAATAGGGAGGATGGTTGAGGCGGCACGGCATAAGCTGATGCCCCCTGAAATACCAAAACTAAGGTGAGTGAGATGTTCACCCTCATCTATATAACAACATCATGTCAGGATGAGTCAGAGTCAATCGGGCGCAAGCTGGTTGAAGAGAGGCTCGCCGCATGTGTTAACATAATCCCCTCAATAAAATCCATCTATCACTGGATGGGTGAAATAGAGGAGGACTCTGAATCTGTCCTCATCGTTAAAACAGCCCAGGAATTAACCCCTGAAATAGTTAAAAGAGTGAAGGAACTACATAGTTATGATAATCCCTGCATAATATCAATCCCCATAACAGGGGGATCCCGTGATTACCTTGAATGGTTAAATGATGAAGTTAAAAAGCCATGATGGCGGTGATTCAGTGAATATTGAGAAGAAATGGCGTGATCGATGGTCAGAGACAGGAGTATTTCAGGCTGATCCTGATGATAAAGAGAAGATTTTCCTCACAGTAGCATACCCCTACCCCAGCGGTGCAATGCACATAGGACACGGAAGAACCTACACCGTTCCCGATGTCTATGCCCGTTTCAAGAGGATGCAGGGGTACAACGTGCTTTTCCCCATGGCCTGGCACGTTACAGGGGCCCCGGTTATAGGCATAGCCAGGAGGATAGAGAGAAGGGACCCGTGGACCCTTAAGATCTACCGTGAAGTCCACAGGGTCCCTGAAGAGGAACTTGAAAGGTTCACCGACTCTGAATACATCGTTGAATACTTCAGCCGCGAGTACAGGTCAGTGATGGAGGAGATGGGCTACTCCATTGACTGGAGGAGGGAATTCAAGACCACCGACCCCACCTACAGTAAATTCATCCAGTGGCAGATAAGGAAACTCAGGGATATGGGGCTTGTGAGGAAGGGAAGCCACCCTGTGAAGTACTGCCCCGATTGTGAAAATCCTGTGGGTGACCATGACCTCCTTGAAGGTGAGGGTGTTGCCATAAACAGGCTGACACTCCTGAAATTCAAGCTCGATGACTCATTCCTGGTGGCGGCCACCTTCAGGCCCGAGACCATCTACGGTGCAACCAACATCTGGCTGAACCCCCATGAGGAGTACGTACGTGTCAGGACAGGCGGTGAAGAGTGGATCATAAGCAGGGCATCCGTGGACAACCTTTCACATCAGAAACCTGACATGGAGATCATCGGGGAAGCCGACCCCCGGGGACTTATAGGCAAATACTTGGAAAACCCTGTGACCGGGGACAGGCATCCGGTTCTGCCCGCCTCCTTTGTTGACCCTGAATACGCAACCGGAGTGGTCTTCTCTGTCCCGGCCCATGCCCCCGCAGACTACATAGCCCTTGAGGACCTGAGGAGGAACCCTGAACTTATAGAGGAATACGATCTCAGGGATGTGATCAGGGACATTGAACCTGTTAACGTCATCAAACTTGAGGGTTATGGGGATTTCCCTGCTGCAGAGGTCCTTGATAAGTTTGGAGTTGAAAGCCAGGAGAACCCGCGCCTTGAGGATGCGACAGGCGAACTCTACAAACTGGAACATGCCAGGGGTGTTATGGCCGGCCACATCCCGGTCTATGATGGTATGAGGGTCTCGGAGGCCCGTGAGGTTATTGCAGAGGAACTCATGGAGAGGGGAGATGCGGATGAGATGTACGAGTTTGCTGAGAGACCTGTTATTTGTCGCTGCGGCGGCCGCTGCGTTGTCCGGCTCATGGAGGACCAGTGGTTCATGAAGTACTCTGATGAAAACTGGAAGGAACTGGCCATGAGATGCCTCTCTGGAATGAAGATCATCCCAGAGGAGGTGAGAGCCAACTTCGAATACTACATTGACTGGCTGAACGACTGGGCCTGTTCAAGGCGTATAGGCCTCGGTACAAGGCTCCCATGGGATGAACGGTGGATAATCGAGCCCCTCACCGATTCAACAATTTACATGGCATACTATACCATAGCACATCACCTGAAGAACATGGAAGCCGCGGAGCTTGATGATGAATTCTTTGACAGCATATTCCTGGGGAATGGGGGGCCCGAGGAGCTCAGGAGGGAATTCAGGTACTGGTACCCCCTGGACTGGAGGCTCTCTGCAAAGGATCTTATAGGTAACCACCTCACCTTCCACATCTTCCATCATTCAGCCATCTTCCCCGAGTCCCTCTGGCCTGGTGGTGTTGTTGTCTTCGGGATGGGCCTCCTTGAGGGTAACAAGATGTCCTCCTCTAAGGGGAATGTTATCCTCCTGAAGGATGCCATTGAAAGGCACGGTGCAGATGTTGTGCGTCTTTTCCTGATGTCGTCTGCAGAGCCCTGGCAGGACTTTGACTGGAGGGAGACGGAGGTAATAGGGACGCGCAGGAGGATAGAATGGTTCATGGAATTCTGTGAAAGGGTTTCGGATATATGTGGAGGTGAACTTGAACTTGAAGGAATATCCGGGTGTGAACCTGAAAGCTTCATAGGTAAATGGATGGTCGGTCAGCTGAACCACAGGATCCGTGAAGCAACCAGGGCCCTTGAATCATTCCAGACAAGGAAAGCCGTTCAAGAGGCTCTTTTCCTCCTCAAGAAGGATGTTGAGCACTACATGAGGCGCGTTGAGAACAGGATAGATGATGAAGTCCGTGCCGTCCTCGGTTATGTCCTGAGCGTGTGGATAAGGCTCATGGCTCCCTTCACACCCTATACTGCAGAGGAGATGTGGGAGAAGTATGGTGGAAGGGGCCTGGTTGCAGAGGCCCGGTGGCCTGAATTCTCAGAGGATTCAATAAGCCCCGAGATCCAGGCAGCCGAGGAAATGGTCCAGAATACCGTGAGGGATATACAGGAGATAATGAAGATCATTGACACCACCCCTGAGAGGATACATATATACACATCCCCTGAATGGAAGTGGGAGGTCTTCAGGATAGCCCGTGAGGTCGGTAAACCTGATATGGGTGCCATAATGGGGAGGGTGTCGGCTGAAGGTGTCCATGACAACATGAAGGAGGTTTCGGAGTTCGTAAGGAGGATCATAAGGGACGCCGGAAGATCAGGGGTCAGGGAGAAGATAGATGAGTACGGTGTCCTCCTTGACGCCGCGGAGTATATAGAATCAGAGGTGGGTGCGGAGGTTGTGGTCCACCGGGAACCAGACTATGACCCTGAAAACAAGGCTAGGAATGCTGCTCCCATGAAACCCGCAATATACCTTGAAACAGGAAATTAAACCCTTCAGGGACTGAAACCGGGTGACTAGAAAAATTGGATGGTGTCCTACCCTACCACCCTGTTTTCAAGGACACCCACACCCTCAATCATTGCCCTGACCCTGTCGCCGGGCATCATCTGCCCCACACCGGGGGGTGTGCCTGTTGCAATAACATCCCCTGGCTCAAGGGTCATTATATGGGATATGAACTCCAGTAGCTCTGGAACCTGGAATATCATGTTTGATGTGTTTGATGACTGCCTTATCTCTCCATTGAGTTCAAGGGATATGTCAAGGACGTGTGGATCCACAGAGGTCTCTATGAATGGCCCCATGGGGCAGAATGTGTCGAAGCTCTTTGCACGGGTCCACTGACCATCCCTTCTCTGCAGGTCCCTTGCTGTTACATCATTAAGGACTGTGTAGCCTGCTATGAATTCATCTGCATCCTCCCTTTTCACCTTCCTCGCCCTCCTTGATATTACAGCTGCAAGTTCAACCTCATAGTCAACCTCAGAGGACATCTCAGGGTAGACTATGCTGTCAAGGTGGCCGGTTACCGCGGTTGGAGGTTTCAGGAATATGACGGGTTCTTCAGGTATCTCCATGCCAAGTTCGGCTGCATGGTCCCTGTAGTTGAGTCCCACGCAGACCACCTTTGATGGTTCAACCGGTGGCAGGATCTTCACATCAGGGAGCTTGTGCTCACCAATGACTTCAGGTTCGGGTGACAGGTAGTCGTTTTCATGAATTTCAAGTACCGTTTCTCCTTCCTTAAATCCGTAGGAGGTTCCATGCTGGCTCAAGAATCTCAGAAACTTCAACTTATCACCTGATCATGCTATTATCCGTTCAATTGGCACCACAAGTATGTCCCTTGCACCAACCCTCTTGAGCCTGTTTACGAGGTTGAACACTTCCTTTTCATCCACAACCGCGTGCACAGCCACCACCCCGTTATCCGAGAGCACCTCTGATACCGTTGGCCCAGTCATCCCTGGCATGAGGGCCTTAACATTATCAAGGTTATCCCTGTCAACGTTGAGCATTACAAGCCTTTTGCCCTCAGCATCTATAACGCCCCTTATACCTGTCCTGACCTCCTCTATGAGTCCCTCCTTCTCATGGTAGCTGTCCCTGTTTGCTATGAGTTTCACCGAACTCTCGAGTATGGTGTCAACGACCCTGAGATGGTTCATCCTGAGGGTTGTGCCTGTGCTGCTGAGGTCCGTTATGAGGTCCGCCACTCCAATGAATGGGGCTATCTCGGTTGAACCCGTAAGTTCCACTATCTCCGCCTTTATATTCTTTCTCCTGAGGTAATTCTCTGTTATCCCCGGGAACTCTGTTGCTATCACCGCGTCCTCAGGTATGTCGTGAGGTCCCCTTATAGGGGAATCTTCAGGGACCGCCAGGACCAGGTCGGCCCGGCCATATTTGAGGTCCTCGAGTATCTCAACATCCCTGCCCCTCTCAACTATAAGGTCGAGGCCGGTGATTCCAAGGTCCGCTGCCCCGTCTGCAACGAACTCTGGTATGTCCGCTGCCCTGCTGAACATCACATCTATGTCAGGGTGCTGTGTCTTTGAGAAGAGTTTCCTGTTTACGGTGTCACGTAATCCTATTCCTGCATTTTCAAGTAACCTTATGGCGGGTTCGCTTATTCTCCCCTTTGAGGGGACCGCTATTCTTATCCTCATATAATCCCCCATGTCTCTTTAACCTGCAGAGTGGTGAGTTGATTAAAATAAGTTTACCGTGCTTGATCTCTCCGCATGTACAGGTTTTCCAGGCCGGTGGCATCAATCAGTATCCCCTTGGATGGCCCTCCTGCCAAGAAGATTTCTCACGAAACCATAATTATATCTCTCCTCCAAGAACTTATATAATGGTTTGCAGTTCTTCACCAAGCCGGTGAAAACTTATAAGTTAGAACTTATAAGCAGGTGTTGCCCATGGAAAGCGAGAGCATACTCATAACAGGTGCAGAAATCCTTGATGTGAATGGAGTCAGACGGGCCTCTGTACTCATTGAAGATGATATTATAAGGGAAATATCAGCTGATCTGAGCCCTGGAGACGCGGATATTGTCATTGACGGCCATGAAAAGCTCATGATACCCGGACTAGTTAACACCCATACACACCTATCAATGACACTCTTTCGTGGAGTTGCAGATGACCTCCCACTGGACCGGTGGCTCAACGACCATATATGGCCGATGGAGGCCCGGCTCAGTGGTGAATACTGCTATGCAGGAGCCCTCCTTGGCTGTGCCGAGATGATAAAATCCGGGACAACAGCCTTCAACGACATGTACTTCTTCATGGATGATGTTGCAAGGGCGGTTGATGAGGCGGGACTCAGGTGCGTCCTCAGCCACGGTATGATAGACCTTGGGGATGATGAAAAAAGAAGAGCCGAGCTTAAAGAATCAAGGAGGATAATCAGGAAGTGCCATGGGATGGCTGATGGACGTGTGATGGTTGCCCTTGGACCCCACAGCCCCTACACATGCTCAGAGGAGCTCCTTAAAGAAACAGCATCCATGGCAGCTGAACATGGTATTAAAATCCATATACACCTATCTGAAACAGAGGATGAAGTTAAAAACGTCCTTGAAAGCCATGGGAAGACCCCGGTGGAGTTCCTGGATGATACAGGTGTCCTTGGACCCGGAACCGTGGCAGCCCACTGTGTATGGTTATCTGATGATGAAATGGAAATCCTGGCAGATAGGGATGTGAAGGTCTCCCACAACCCCTCAAGTAACATGAAGCTTGCATCAGGGGTTTCACCCGTAACCAAGCTTATCGAGAGGGGTGTTAATGTTTCACTTGGAACTGATGGTGCGGCATCCAACAACAACCTTGACATGATTGAGGAGATGAAGACGGCTTCCCTCCTCCAGAAGGTCAGCCTTCAGGACCCCACAGCCCTCCCAGCCAGGAGGGTCCTTGAAATGGGCACCATCAATGGCGCTGAAAGCCTCGGTATAGATGCTGGTGTTATAGAGGAGGGTAAAAAGGCGGACATCGTCCTCCTTAACGTCAGAAGACCACACCTTGTCCCATGGAGGAACCCTGCCTCCCACCTGGTGTACTCTGCCTCAGGATCAGACGTCGAGACGGTCATCTGTAACGGTGAAATACTCCTTGATGGCGGTGAACTTGAAAGGATAAATGAAAACTATGTTATGGAGGTTGCTGAGGAGGCGGCAGAGGAACTGACATCCAGGGGATGAAGCTAGAGTAGGTGTCCTCGAATCATCCTCCCAATCCATGAAACTCATATCCATCAGAGGATGATGCGTAGAGAGGTGAAGCCCGTGAAAGAATCAGCAACCGTGGCCCTCTTTGACATAGACAAAACCCTCATACACCGTTCAGAGGCCCATGAGATGGGATTCAGCCACGCCTTCAGGGAAGTCTACGGGGTGGACGCCTCCGTAGATATGATAAGTTACCATGGTAAGACCGATCCCAGGATTGCGCGGGAGATACTCCTTTCACTGGGCCTTGAAGGACCGGAAATTGAATCCCTCATGGATGAGTTCCTCAGGAGACTCACCGATTACGTCAGGAAGCACATCCACGAGGATGAGATAAGGCTCATTGATGGTGCAGATGAATTCCTCAACACACTTAAGGGCAGGGGAGCCTTGATGGGCCTCGTAACAGGTAACCTCAGGGAAATCGCATGCCTTAAACTCCAGAGGGTGGGCCTCGATGAATACTTCAGCTTCGGGGGGTTCGGGAGTGACAGCAGCAGCAGGGAAATGCTGGCTGAAATTGCCCTTGAGAGGTGCCCCTTAAGTCGAGCCAGGACCATCCTCTTCGGTGACACCCCCTATGACATAAAAGCAGGAAGACATATAGGTGCCCTCACCATCGGGATGGCCTCGGGCAGTTACACGAGGGAGGACCTCATTGAAGCTGGTGCGGATTACGTCTTCCCTGACTTCAGGGACCTCCTCCTCATGGATGTCCTTGAATTCTGACAGTTTATCTCTCAATGAAAGCCGGTTTCCCCTCCCTCCTGAGGACTATGCTCTTCTTCCATTCAGGCCGGGTCTCGGGGAAGTCGTCCCTGTAGTGTGACCCCCTGCTTTCTTCCCTTATAATTGCAGATTCAGCCACCATGGAAGCCGTTATGAGCATGTTTTCAAGTTCAAGTGCCTCTATAAGGTACCTGTTGAATCCACGGGTCTCAGGGACATCAAGATCCGCCATCCTCTCCCTGAGGGATGCTATGGTTGAAAGTGCTGATTCAAGTGACTTCCTGCTCCTTACTATGGCAACGTTACTCCACATTGCCTCGTGCAGTTCATGTCTGAGCTCTGATGGGTCGCAGGAACCCTCCTTTACCATGTTCTTTATACGGTACTCCTCCTCTTCAACCAGGGATTTTATTGAATCCCTGCTGGCCCTGAGGGCATTCTTTGCCGCTGATATCCCTGCCCTTCGTCCGAATACCTGAGTGTCTGCCAGGGCGTTCCCCCCAAGCCTGTTGGCGCCGTGGACTCCGCCCGCAACCTCGCCTGCAGCGAAGAGGTTCCTGAGGTTTGTTCTGCACCACTGGTCAATTCTGAGGCCCCCCATGAAGTGATGGGCTGTTGGGGCGACCTCCATTGGCTGGCACCTTATATCGACCCCTGCATCAAGGAACTGGAGGAGCATCGTTTCAAGTTTATCCTCTATAAGATCATCCGGGAGGTGGCTGACATCAAGGTACACGCCCCCATTCTCGGTGCCCCTTTCCTCCATTATCTCAGTGTAGATTGCCCTTGCAACCACATCCCTTGTTGCAAGTTCACCCCTCTGGTCGTAGCGTTTCATGAACCTTTCACCCTCACTGTTGAGGAGTATTCCTCCCTCACCCCTCACAGCCTCGGTAACGAGTATCCCCCTTCTTGATTCAGGGTAGACCATCCCTGTGGGGTGGAACTGGACCTGTTCCATGTCAATCAGGTCTGCCCCGGCCTTCCATCCCAGTGCAAAGCCATCCCCTCCCTTCTGCATGGTGTTTGATGTTACCGGGTAGATCTGGCCGGCCCCCCCGCTTGCAAGTATTGTTGACGCCGCCCTGAACGCCACAGGAGATGAGTCCCTTACAGACACCCCGGCGGCTCCAAGGACCGCGCCGTCCTCAACAAGGAGGGATGTTATCATGACCTCCTCCACGGTCTCTATATCCCTCCTTATAACCTCCTCCTTCAGGGCGGTTATTATCTCGTGTCCTGTCCTGTCACCATGGTAGCATGTCCTCCGGTAGGTCTGGCCGCCGAAGGGCCTCTGGTCCAGTAAGCCTGATTCCTGTCGATCGAAGAGGGCCCCGTAGGTTTCAAGGTCCCTGAGCCTGTCGGGTGCTTCATCCACAAGTATCCTTACAAGCTGAGGGTCGTTTATAAATCCCCCGCCCCTCAGAGTATCCTCATAATGAACATCGGGGCTGTCCTCATGGTCCACGCATGCGAATGCTGCGTTGTATCCTCCCTCAGCCATCCCTGTACATCCAGATTTAAATGATAATCCCTTTGAAACAATCAATGGTTCCAGTCCATGACTTGAAACCTCAATGGCTGCCCTGCAGCCTGCTCCTCCGGAACCTATTATCAGAACATCACAATCATATACTTGACTTTCCATGGAGTTAATTGGAACATTCAGTATTATAAGGTTTGGCCGTCAATACTTAAGGTAGATGAGACGAACATTCAGACAGACTCAGAACCAGTCAACGTCACCACCATGATGATAAAGTTTACTGGGGGTTCAGTTTTTGAAGAAGAAGGATATAGTGAAACTATCAAGGAGGGACTTTGAAAGGGCATGGCTTGAAAGCGGCAGGTCCCTGAAAAAGCCCCATCATGACATGCAGTATCCCCGTCTGCGGTTTAAAGCCGGGAAATCCCATGTACTCTATGACACCATATGGATGATCCGTGAGGCCTATCTGAGGCTGGGTTTCAGTGAAATGGTTAACCCTCTATTCATAGATGAGGAACACATCTACAAACAGTTCGGGCCCGAGGCACCGGCTGTCCTTGACAGGTGCTTCTACCTTGGGGGCCTCCCTCGACCCGATATTGGCCTGGCAGCCGATAAGATTGAAATGATGAGGGATATGGGTATTGACACTGATCCAGGTAGGATTGAAAAACTCAAGGATGTCTTCAGGTCCTACAAGAAGGGTGATCTCCCGGGGGATGACCTGGTCCTTGAGGTCTCGGAGGCCCTGGGGGTTGAGAGCCATGATGGTCTGCGGGTCCTTGAAAGGGTTTTCCCTGAGATACAGGACCTTGAACCTGTTGCAGGCAGGACAACCCTCCGATCCCATATGACATCTGGGTGGTTCATATCCCTTAGCAGCATCCATGACCACTACCGGATGCCACTTAAGCTCTTCTCAATTGACAGGTGCTTCAGGAGGGAGCAGAAGGAGGACTCAAGTCACCTGATGACCTATCATTCAGCATCATGCGTTGTTGTGGATGATGAGGTCCCCCTTGACGTGGGTAAGGCCGTTGCAGAGGGACTGCTAG
Source organism: Methanothermobacter sp. THM-1 (assembly GCF_009914355.1). Taxonomy (NCBI): domain Archaea; kingdom Methanobacteriati; phylum Methanobacteriota; class Methanobacteria; order Methanobacteriales; family Methanobacteriaceae; genus Methanothermobacter; species Methanothermobacter sp. THM-1. The sequence goes on along the minus strand of NZ_CP044013.1, from coordinate 28,444 downwards.
AGCACTTCGGGTTCTCAAGGTTCCGTTTCCGGCCCGATGAAAAAAAATCAAAGTACTACATACCCGGGACCCAGACCGAGGTGTACGCATACCACCCCCGCCTCGGTGAATGGGTTGAAATCGCAACCTTCGGTCTCTACTCCCCCATTGCACTTTCAATGTACGGTATAGATAAGGAGGTCATGAACCTGGGTGTGGGTGTTGAGAGGGTTGCCATGGTCCTCAACCAGGAGAGGGATGTCCGTGAAATGGTCTACCCCCAGATTTATAGTTCCTGGAGCCTTTCAGACAGGGACATTGCAGAGATGCTCAGGATAAACCTCCACCCGGTAACCTCAGATGGCAGGGAACTCATGGAACGCATAATCGAGACATGGGAGGCCCATGCAGATGCTGCTTCCCCCTGCAGCTTTGAGGTGTACTCTGGCGAGTTCCTTGGAAGAAAAATAAAGGTGGATGCCGTGGAGGTGGAGAAGAACACCCGCCTCCTTGGACCGGCGGTCTGGAACACCATCTACATCCATGATGGGAACATCCTCGGTGTGCCCCCTGGAACCGGCCTTGACACCGAACTCATAGTAAGGGCCCGTAAAGAGGGACTCAACACCGGCATAAGGTACATGGATGCCCTTGCAGCCGAGGCCGCCTACCGGATAGAGGAGATGGTGGTGCGGGGGGATGAAAAGGTTGAAATCCGGAGCACCATAGCCAGGTCCCTCTCTGACCTGAACCTGACCCTGGAGGATGCTGCCATGAGGTACATAACCGGCAGGGACCGTGAGATAGACCTCAGGGGACCGTTATTCTCAACCATAACCTGTGAACTGAAATCTGGGAGATGAAAGGGATGCAGGTGAAGGGTCGTGTTAGATCAGGGCTTGGCGAAGGAGCCTACTTCATGACAAGGGACGTTTACCTTGAGCCGTTCAGGGAAATTCTGGGCTCTGATCCATTCCCGGGTACCCTGAACATAGAAATTGATGACCCCCTGATCACGGAAAAGATCCTTAAGGGGGCCCGCAGGATCAGGGGCGGGCACGGTTTCGGTGACGTCCTTTATGTGAAGGCCCTCCTGAATGATGATGTTGAGGGAGCCCTTGTATTTCCCCTTAAAACAAGACACAGTCCTTCATGCCTCGAATTCATAGCCCCCATGCCCCTCAGAAAAACCCTTAAATTAAGGGATGGAGATACCGTTACCCTGAAGATAATTAACTGAAAACTGAGTGAAATTTACAGAGTCGTGATTATATGATTCAAGAAGCCCTTAAATCACTGCGAAAGGGAGAAATGGTCCTCGTATTTGATGCTGATAACCGTGAAAGAGAAACCGACATGATCGTGGCCGCTGAACACATAACCCCCGAACACATAAAGGTCATGCGCAATGATGCCGGGGGACTCATATGCGTCCCGGTATCCCATGAGAACTCCGAGAAGCTCGGCATACCCTACATGACGGATGTGATGAATGAGGCCTCAGAAGCCTTCCCTGTCCTTGGAAAGCTATCACCCTATGACATACCCTACGATGAAAAATCAGCATTCTCAATAACGGTGAACCACAGGAAAACCTTCACCGGGATAACAGACAATGACAGGGCCCTTACAATAAGGGAGCTTGCAGATATATGTAGGGATGGAAGACACAGCGAATTCGGAGATCTCTTCAGATCCCCCGGCCATGTAACCCTCCTAAGGGCAACTGATGGTCATGTTACAAGAAGGAAGGGTCATACAGAGATGAGCATAGCCCTCATGGAGATGGCGGGACTTACTGGAGTCGCTGTATGCTGTGAGATGATGGATGACAGGACCGGGAACTCCCTTCCAACTGAAGATGCCATGAGGTATGCCCGGGAGCATGACCTTATATTCATGAGCGGAGCCGATCTCATAGAATCCTACAGAGAGTTCAGATCATAGAGGTGTTGATATGGAGAGGATGAGGATAGGTATCAGTGGACTTGACGATACCATAGGCGGATTCCCCATGGGACGATCCGTGCTTATAACAGGCGAACCTGGATGTGGAAAGACAATCTTCGGTCTGCGTTTCGCGATAAGCAGCTGCATGGAGGGGTACCATACCATCTATATCACTGCCGAGGAGGACGCCAGTGACCTTCACATACAGGCCAACTCCTTTGGATGGAACACCCAGGAACTGGAGGAGAAGGGTCTGCTTAACTTCATTGAACTTACAGGTATAAGGGCAAGGATAACCGAAGCAGAGCTGAACATGGACATGGACCCCATGAAGGGCAACTTCACAAAGATAATTCATGATATTCCCCCTGAGACAGAGGTTGTGGTTATCGACAGCCTGGGGGGTACACGGCCAAACTCACACCCTACGAGTTCAGGAATCAGTTCGATCTCCTTGTATATGAGCTTAAGCAGAGGGGTATCACATCGGTTATAATCCTTGACAGTGCAACTTCAAAGGAGTTCAATGAACTGGCCCTCTTCTCTGTCTACGGTGCCATAAAGCTTGGTAGACGTGAGAATCCCTACACCGGTCGAAGGGAACGTATAATGGATATAGTGAAGATGAGGAGCACCCGGACTCCCCTGCAGTTCCTCACCTATGAGATCGGTGGCGAAGAGGGTATCATGATAACCGAGGGTAAAGAGGAAATCTCTGAAGATGATTTTCAGGTCTGAAGGCATCATTCCGGGGGATGATTAATTTTTTTGAATATCCTCTGTATCTCATCAGGGGTTAAGTAGCCCCTGAAATCTGGTTTTTTTGCAGAGGAGATTATGGATTCAATGTCAAGGTTCTCCTCGATGGTATTCATTGCCATGATGCAGAAGTCCTCAAGTTTTATCTCAACCTCGGGTGTGCCTCCCCTCTCCTTCATCTCAACCCGGGGTATGGTCATGAACCTCCCATGGGATGCCCGCTCAGCTATATCCATGTCATATACCCTGTTAAGGATTGTATGGGGCACCTGGATCCCCATGGCCTCAAGAACGTCTATATGGGCCCGGAGATCGACCACTGCAGACTCTATCCCACCCTTGCTGCAGCCTGCGACCAGTATGACAGGGATGCCTGCTGCGGCTGCAATCTCGGCCCCTGAGTAGGGTGTTCTTTCATTTAAAAGTCCTGTGAGTATGCTCATAACACCCTCAACGAGCACTATGTCATAGCCCCTGCCCCTGATGGATTCAAGCACGTCCTGGAGGTCCATCCAGCCCAGGTGGCCTATCCTTATGGATGAATGTTTCTCCATCGGCTCCTTAACAAGGTAAAGTGCAGGTACTATGTCCCTGACGTCGGGTCCGACCTTCATGACACCTACACGCAGCCCCCTCCTCCTGAGGGCACCTGCAAGTCCCGTTAGAATGAATGTCTTCCCTGAATCAGAGCCTGTTGATGCTATCATGAGGACGGGTGGGACATCTGAACTCTTCCTCTGAGGATTTTCAGTTACCTTCTCACCGGTTATACCGATCTGGGATCTTATCTTCCTCCTAAGTTCCCGGTTGGATTCCATTATCCTTTCACGGTCCTCGTGGTCAGCGTCAAGGAATCGGAGAATGTTTTCAACCATCGCCGGGTTTTCATCAAGGCATCCATGGACCATTGTCCCTGCAATGTTTCCATCATCACTGCAGACCCCCGATGTCACCTCCAGGGTCGTGTCCCTGTAGTCCGCTCTCCTTATAATGGAGCGCATGATCTCATCTGCATCCCCCCTTATCTCCCCGTAGGTGTGGCAGTGGAACCCTGTGACCGTCTCACCCATCAAGTCCCTGGTGAGGAAACATTCACCGGTTATCCTTGCTTCAACACGGTCATTGCTTATCATTGGATGGAATGAAACATCAAGGAGCCCCAGTCCCTCCCTGTAGATGGGGCAGGGTGACTTTCTCCCTATATCTGTCTTCCTGGCAAGGACCTGGAACCCTGAACATATACCCAGTACAAATTTGCCACTGGACGCCATCATCCTTATTTCAGTTGCAAGTTCCCTGGAGAGGCTTCCTGATTCAACAATACTACCCCCGGGGATTATTATCCCGTCAAGGACCCTGTGGGCCCTGGTGCCGTCCACAAGACCGTTATCACCCACTATATCCGTTGGGAGGAAGCCGAAGGTTTCAAATGCAGGTACCGAACCACGGAGGTATGCCAGGCCGATTCTCATGGAAACACTCATGTATCAGTTAAGTTCTGCGATCTCCCTCATTGCAGCAAGGATCCTAGCATCATCCCCTGGTTTTGCCTGGAGCTGAAGTCCCACAGGCACGCCCTTCACCGTACCTGCCATCATGCTGGCGGCGGGTATCCCTGCAAGGTTGGCTATCACCGTGAGGACGTCATATGCATACATCTCCATTGGTTCAAGTTCCTCTCCGAGACTGTGGGGGAGTTTTGGAACCGTTGGGCCGAGTATAACATCAACGTCCCTGAGTATCCTCTGTATCTCCCTTCTTATAAGTGACCTTGCCTGCAGGGCCCTCTTATAGTACCTGCCGGATAGTTCCTTCTGGCTTATGTAGGATCCCATATGGATTCTCCTGAGGACCTCGGGGCCGCAGACATCCTCTATCCTGTGGCCGTACTTCCTCCCATCATACTTCCTTGTTGCAGAGAAGAATTCAACGTAATTTATAAGGTAGTATGTTGGCAGGCAGAGGTCTATGTGGCTGAATTCCAGTTCAACTATCTCCGCACCCTCATCCGCTATGACTCCAAGCTTATCCTGGATTATACGATCTATGGAGTCATCTGTAACCTCAAAGAATTCCTTAACGACTCCAAATTTCATCTCATCGAGTTTAAGGTCGGCTTCAAGGTCAGCGGCTCCGTCGATTGTTGTGGGGTCGGCAGGGTCATGGCCAGATATAACCTCAAGTGCAAGTTTTATGCCTGATACATCGGCTGCGAGGGGCCCTATCTGGTCAAGGCTCATTGCAAGGTCAAGGAGGCCCTGCCTTGATACCAGGCCATAGGTGGGTTTGAATCCCATGACTCCGCAGTGGGATGCCGGGTTCCTTATCGATCCTCCGGTGTCTGAACCGAGTGCAATGTCACACATCTCTGCAGCCACTGCAGCGGCGCTTCCTCCGCTTGAACCTCCAGGGATCCGTCCAGGTGCTGCCGGGTTATCTGTAGGGCCGAAGAAGGATGTTTCGGTTGAGCTTCCGGCTGCGAATTCATCCATGTTGGTCATCCCTATTATCACGGCATCCTCTTGCTTCATGCGTTTTATGACGGTGGCATCATAGCTTCCCCTGTAATTTTCCAGGGTCTTTGATGCTGCAGACACCGTGAAGTCCTGGACGTTTATGTTGCTCTTAACCCCTATAACGAGTCCCGCAAGCCTTCCTGTCTTCTCCCCCCTCTTTATCCTTGAATCGATCTCCTCTGCCCTTCTTATGGCCTCATCAGTGTTGATCTCTATGAAGGCGTTGATATCTTCATTCCTCGCCTCCACCGTCTTTAGGAAGCCTTCAAGGTTTTCCAGTGCAGTGACATCATGATTCTTAACCATCTCAACCTTCTCAACAATATCCATGGTTAACACCTGTAATTCCGGAGTGAACTTATGATCAGATGAGCATTCAGGCGGTCCTCGAAACCGTGAATCCGCCGAGGCTACACCATCAGGGTTATTTGATTTTCAGTCCCTGGAATGCCTTAATGGTAATTTCATTTTCAACACTAATAAATGTGAAGATGGAGTAATAATAATGATGGGACTCTGGAAGAGAATATTATTATCATGACAGGTGAGCTGATGGAAAAAACTGTTATACTTAAAAAGAGCCATGTTGAGGATCTCCTGAGCATGGATGACTGTTTGAAGGCCGTTGAAACCGCCTTTATCCAGGATGCCCTCGGGAAGGTTCAGATGCCCCCAAAGAATTATCTTTTCTTCAGGAGGTATGGGGGTGATCTGCGGATCATGCCATCCTACCTTGAGGAACTCGAAATGGCAGGTGTGAAGTGTGTGAATGTCCACCCCTCAAACCCGGGGAGGTACTCGCTGCCAACCGTCATGGCGGTTATAGAACTTGTGGACCCTGAAACCGGATTCCCCATTGCCCTCATGGACGGGACATATATAACTGATATGAGGACGGGTGCCGCTGGTGGCGTTTCAGTCAGGTACCTTGCAAGGAAGGACTCCGGTACACTTGGAATAGTGGGTGCCGGTAGACAGGCCTGGACCCAGCTGATGGCGATAGAGCGGGTTGTTGACCTTGAAGAGGTGTATGTATACTGCAGAACACCTGAAAACCGTGAAAAATTTGCTTATAAGGCTTCAAAGACCTTTGAAGTTCTTGTGAGGGCTGCTTCAAGTCCGGAGGAAGCTGTGAGGGGTATGGATATTGTGGTGACGGTAACCCCCTCAAGGGAACCTGTGGTGAAGGCTGAATGGGTGTCCCCTGGTACACATATCTGTGCAATGGGTGCCGACGCCCCCGGGAAACAGGAACTTGATCCGGAGATTCTCATCAGTGCAAGGGTTTTCTATGATAACTGGGAGCAGGCATCCCACAGCGGGGAGATAAACGTTCCCCTCAAGATGGGCATACTGGGAGAGGATGACCTCTAGGGGACCATAAGTGATGTTATAACCGGGAGAATACAGGGGAGAACGTCAGATGATGATATAACAGTCTTTGATTCAACCGGGCTCTCCCTTCAGGACGTTGTATCCGCATGGATGGTCTATGAAAGGGCCGTGGAAGAGGGTAGGGGTGTTGAAATAGATCTTCAGGGATGATGATAAGTCTCCATGAACACCCACATCCTCTCTTGTTATCTCACTCATTGATTCAGGGATGATGATAAGCTCTATTGGATGCAGGGACTGTTAATAGACCTCAGATGATGCTCTAAATTTCAGGGCCAGAAAGCGGTCATAAGGGATGCATGGCCCTATGGTTGGATGAGGTTAATGGGCATAGGGTCCATCCCGCAGATGTGCAGGGTTTTATAGTTGTATCACCATAACTCTTAATGGAGCTGTGATACCATGTACCCCACCAGGACGTATATGAACGAACTCCTCAACAGGATGGACCATGTATTTGAGAGGATGAGGATACTCAGCAGGACAAGATCCTTCAGGAAGGAAGAGATCGAGAAAATAGACTATCACCTGACAGAGATCATGAAGATACTCAACCAGTACAATTGATATTATGACCGAACTCCTTCTTTTCACGTTAACCTCATTTTTAATCGGGCTCTCAGGTGCAGTTGCCCCAGGCCCCCTTCTAACGGTCACGGTGTCTGATTCAGTTCAGAGGGGTTTCAGGGCAGGATCATCGCTGATTACGGGACACATAATCGGAGAGGTCATCATAGTTGCCCTCATATTCCTCGGCCTTGGATACATCCTCTCCTCTGAAGCCGCATCATCCCTCACAGGACTTGTTGGAGGATCTGTGCTCATATGGATGGGTGCCATGGGTCTAAGGCGATCCGATATTAAAACCGAAGGTTCAGATGAAGGGGGGTCCTTCCTCAAGGGACTTGTTATCAGCTACTCAAACCCGTACTTTTTCATATGGTGGGGGGCCGTTGGAGCCGCCCTCATGTACAGGGGGGTTGAGATGGCGGGTTTCCTGGGGATTCTGGGCTTTCTTGCAGGTCACTGGCTGGCCGATATTGGATGGTACAGCACCGTTTCATTCCTATCATCAAGAAAATCCTTCGACACCGGCTCCATAGCCTACAGGGTCCTGATGGTGGTATGTAATGGTTTCATAGTCATTGCAGGACTGTACTTCGCATTGAAGGGTGTCCTTTCCATTGCTGCATAATTGCAGGACCATACTTCACAGTGAAGGGTGTTCTATCCCTTGCCGCGCAATGAATCACCCCCCCTGATGCATGAACATGCTGAAAACTGAACGATGCAGACCTCAACCACACAGAATCCCGGCCCCCGCAGTAAAACTGCAGGATTAATATGGAACTGAAGACATAACTGGTTATGATGAAGGCGGTTGTTTTTGATAACTCAGGGACACTTATAAAGAGATACAGGGCCCTTAAGAACCTTAAAACAGGTGAGATCTGTGATTACATGAATTCACTGGACCTGGTGGATTACAGTTACAGGAGGGCCCTTGTTGTACTTCAGACGGATCCATCAGAATGTATAATCAATGCCAGGGGTGATCAGACAATCTACGAGTTCATCACAAGAAATCGGATAAGATTTGATATCAGCTACTCCAGCGGGGATGCCAGCAGGGAAGACATCCTCAGAATACTCAGGGGGGACCCTGCAACCGTGAGGGACATACAGGACACCATAAGGGCCGTTGTTGAGAAGGACTACAACATACAGATATGCAGTGGCTCAGGATTCATCGTCAACCTTGACAGAAATACCGTGGAGTTCACCATAACCGCCGGGGGAAAACTATTCCCGGAGGTCCCTGCTGTCATAGAGGAACTCAAAATGAGGGATATTGACATCTACGTTGCATCAGGGGACAGGCAGGGTTCACTGAGGGAACTTGCAAGGGTGATCGGCATCCCCAAAGAGAACGTCTTTGGAACAGCCGATACTGAAGGGAAGGCAAGGATAATACGAGGACTCAAGGAAAGGTACAGCAAGGTTATGATGGTTGGCAACGGACCCAACGATATCCTGGCCCTCAGAGAAGCCGATGTTGGTGTTTTAACCCTTCAGCAGAATGAAGACGTGCCCCCGAGAGTCTTTGATGCCGCCGACCATATAATAGTGAACATAATGGACCTCTTGGATATAGATTTCTAGCCGATCCCTTAAACTGCCTTATAAAAACTATTGGGGGGTGATTTATGGCTGATATAAGCATAGTTCAGGTGAATGATACCCATGGATACCTGAAACCCCACCCTGAACTCTTCTGGGAGGGTGGGAGTGTGAGGTACGAGACCCTTGGTGGTTATCATCACATTGCAGGTATCCTCAACCGGATCCGTGATGAGGGGAACACCCTTCTCCTTGACTGCGGTGACACCCTCCATGGCACATACCATGCCGTGAGGAGTCAGGGCTCCGCAATGTTACCTGTGCTGAATGAGACGGGATTCGATGCCATGACAGCCCACTGGGAATTTGCATATGGACCTGAAAACTTCATTAAACTCTCAGAAAAGCTTAATTACCCTGTTCTGGCTGTGAACTGCTACTATAAGGGGACCAGTAAGCTGGTTTTTAAACCATACCGTATCCTGGATGTGGGTGACCTTCAGGTTGGTGTAATCGGAATAGCATCCAACATAGTGGATAAGGTGATGCCCCCATGGTTCAGCAGGGGCCTTGAATTCACCCTTGGCCTTGATGAACTTCCATACTGGATTGAAGTCCTCAGGAACCAGGAAAGGTGGATCTCATTGTCCTGATATCCCATCTGGGTTTTCCACAGGAATGTCAGCTGGCATCCGATGTAGATGGTGTGGACGTGCTTCTGAGCGCCCACACCCACAACAGGCTGGAGAAACCCTTCATTGTGGGGGACACCATAATAATCCAGTCAGGATGCCACGGGTCATTTGTGGGGCGCCTTGACCTTGAAGTTGATGGTGGCGTCCGGAGATTCAGACATGAACTGATAAAGGTGAAGGGCGAACCCGACCCTGACACTGAAGAACTGGTCCTGAAGGCGACTGAAAAGGACAGTGATTACCTTGAAAGGGTGGTTGGCTCAACCAGCACCCATCTCAACCGTTACACGATAATGGAGTCAACCATGGATAACATTCTACTTAAGTCAATAATGGCGACGGGAGAATTTGACGTTGCATTCTCAAATGGTTGGCGTTACGGGGCTCCGGTGCCTCCAGGAGACATTAAAGTTGAGGACCTCTGGAACATCATACCCACCAATCCCCCGGTATCCAGTGTGGAGCTTACTGGAAGGGAAATATGGAATATGATGGAGGAGAACATAGAGCTGACCTTTTCAAGGAATCCATACAACCAGATGGGAGGTTACCTTAAAAGGTTCATGGGTATGGAGATCTACTTCAAGATAGAAAACCCTCCCGGGGCCCGGATACAGAAGATATTCATAAAGGGAAATCCATGGACCCCTCAGGGAGGTACAGGGCCGTCTATGTTACATCACAGGGCGTTCCTGATGTTTATGGTGAAAACCACTCAGCCTCCTATTTAAGGGCCGTTGATGCTCTAATTGAATACGTGGAGAGGAAGAGTCCTGTTGAATCTGAAATTAATGGCAGCATAACAGCAGTATAAATGGTGGTTTGTGATGAAGTACCGTGTCGTGTTCCACCTTGATGAGGACGATGACATGAGGGTCAGTCTTGCACTGAACAATATAAGAAACCTTATTGCTGACCTTGTAGATGTGGAGGTTGAACTGGTGGCCTATGCTTCAGGTGTGAATCCGCTAAGAAGGAACTCAGGGTATTCAGATACCATTAAGATGCTCATGGATAGGGGAGTGAAATTCGCGGCCTGCTCAAACACCCTCAAAGGGGATGGGCATAGGTCCTGAGGACCTCCTGGATGGTGTTGAGGCCGTTCCATCAGGTGCCAGGGAAATAGTAAGGTGACAGGCTGATGGCTGGGCCTACATGAGACCCTAACCTAGAGGAATCGCTTCAGAATTATTATCAGGTAGCAGAGGGAGCTCTGATCAGGGAAGAAGGGGGTTACCGCCATTGCCAGTAAAGCCGCAACAGGCATTAAAAGGTTTTTGATGAATGAATCCCTGTAAAATTTCATTTCAACACTCAGAAGTCCCCTGTGATATGAGTAGAACCAGTTCAGTGTTAAAAGGACCCCTATGATGAACATGTTCACATGGAAGAACATGTTTGATGCTGCAAGGCCTTTGCTGTTCCCAATGAGCTCGGTTGAAAAGGAGACCAGGGCCACGAACATGAGCCAGAGCAGGTTTATCCAGAGAACCCCTGTGTCAGCACCTTTAACCTTCTCAAGGTGTATGTGGTTAACCGCCAGAACACTCCCAGGAGAATGAAGCTCAGGGCATAGGTGAAGAGCTGGGGTGCCAGCGAAGAGATGTGGGTCTCCATTGATGATTCCGCTGTAATGTTACCTGGTAACTCGATGGTCAGGACAAGGAGGGTCATGGCAATGGCGAAGATTCCAACAGTAAGTCCCTCGATAAGATTCTTTTTCATCAGCATTAAACAGTCCCCTCATTCATGATGGATCTTTCAATGATCCTCCTGCTCTTAAGGACCCCCTCATAGCTGTTGAGTTCTATAACGCCCCTGTGAACTGATTTTAGGAGGCCCAGTTTAAGGGTTCCCTCGCCGAGGGGGAGGTGCTGGTCCCTGACCCCATTGTTGTCACTAAGATGATAGTGGGTGGTCCTCCTTATTTCAAGGAAATCCTCAAGGAACCCCGTGGTATTTGCATGGCCAATATCAACTGTTGCATGGCATCCGCATTTCTCAACAAAGTCCTGGTGTTCACTGGGGGTGTTGCAGAGGTATGAAAACCTTCCAGGCATGTTTTCAACAGAAAGTTTAACACCCTTATCCTCAGCATACCCTGCGCATTCCCTGATGTTATCGATGGCCATTTCCAGTGCAAAGTTCCTTATCCTCTCCTCCTTCCTGTGCACCACTCCAGGGTGGGTTGTGACGGTTGTTGCGCCCATCATGGATGCCAGTTCAATTGTCTCCAGCATCTGCCTCCTTGTCTCCTCCCTCACCCCCGGGTTCATGCTTCCAGGGTTAAGGTCTATGGTTGGTGCATGGAGCAGCACCTCCACATCATAGGACTCAACTATCTCGGCTGAAAATCCATCCTCCATCAGCCTCCTGGGCCAGTAAGGACCCTCACAGAGGACCTCTATAAGCTGAAATCCATCCCTTTCGGCGGTCTCAAGCATATCCTCAAGGGATTTCATGAAGAGCGCCAGTGTTGAAAACCCGAGCTTCATATCTGATCACGTAATCATGTTCTATCATCAACATTTATCAGTTTTTCTATGCTGATCCCATAATGACCCTGAAGAACCAGTAAAAGCCATTATTGAAGGTTTTTTAAAATTTTGAAGTTAAATATCCCGCCTATTTCCTTAAATCTGTGAATGAGTACAGTTCATGTATCCATAAGCTGCACCGAAAATTATATATAACTCATGATATATCATTAAATCGATATATCAAAATCTGGAGATGTTAGGGTTGGAGAATGAAACAGCACCCTCTGACAGAGAAGCTCGGAAGTTTGATGAAAAGATAATAAAGAGCTTCATGAGGGGATTTGGAAAGACAATGATCCTCTGGATGATAAGTAAGGAGAAAATCCATGGCTATGAGATAATGAGACGCCTGGAGAAGTTCTACTCCCTTGAGGGCGCCCACTGCCGGATCAAACCACCGGGCCCGAGCGTTGTCTACCCTGTGCTCCATGACCTTGAGAAGAAGGGCCTCATAAAGGGGAGCTGGGAGATGCACGGAGAAAAAAGGGTGAAGTACTACGAGATAACCCCCCTGGGAGAAGCCACCATTGATCGTATAAGGGATATAATGGAAAAACACGTCTCAAAGATCTGGGAGGACTTCTGGAGGGATATTTTCCCATCTGAAAGGGATGGGGAGGGTGAAGAATGAAATATGCAATCGAAACCTTTGACCTTACAAAAACCTACGGGGACTTCACTGCAGTTGACAGTCTCAACATGAAGATAAAGAAAAACTCCATATTCGGGTTCCTGGGCCCCAACGGTGCCGGTAAAACAACCACCATAAAGATGCTAACCTGCCTCATACCCCCAACATCAGGCACCGCCAGGGTGGCAGGCCACGACGTGCTGGAATCCCCCGACGAGGTGAGGCAGAAGATAGGTATGGTGCCCCAGAAGGTCAGCCTCTACATGGACCTCACAGCCAGGGAGAACGTTGAAATGTGCGCTGACTTCTATGGTATGCCCCAGGATCTCAGGGAGACCCGGATAGATGATCTGATGGAACTGGTGGATATAAAGTACGCTGCAGACAAACCTGTTGGCCAGCTCTCAGGGGGACAGCAGCAGAAGGTATCCCTTGTTGCAAGCCTCATACACCAGCCAGACATCCTCTTCCTTGACGAACCCACCATAGGGCTTGACCCGACAACCAAGAGGGTGCTCTGGGACCTCATTGATGAACTCAACAGCAGCGGCCATACCATAATACTCTGCTCCCATGACATGTACGAGGTGGAACTGCTATGCGACTACGTGGGCATCATAAATCAGGGGGTCCTTGCGGCCTTCGACACCCCCCAGGGCCTGAAGGACACCCTTATAATGGAAGAAGAATCCGTGAAGGCCCGTGAAATCACAGGAATCCTTGATAAGATTGAACAGGAAAGTGCTGAACCCGGAGAAACAGGGAAAAAAGGGGGGGTCTGCAGGGGTACCGAGATAAGCATGCTGATAACAAACCTCACAGACGACCTTCTATCTGAACTTGAATCCCTCCCGGTTACATTGGAGGTCAGGAAGCACCGCACAGGCAGGGTAATCCTTGAACTTGACGAGAAATGTGAAACAGCCATAAACGAAGTCCTCATGGCTCTCCTAAGGAACAACGCCCGTATAACTTCAATATCCACCAGGGACCCATCACTGGAGGATGTGTTTATAAAGGTTACCGGAGGGTAGGAAATGGAAATGAAAAAGGTAATGTGGATGCTTAAAAAGGACCTGATAGTCCTCTGGAGGCACAAACCCCGCCTTATCTCCCTTATCCTGTTCCCGATACTCATGATAACCCTTTTCGGGTACGGGCTTGGAGGGACACTGGAGAACATCCCTGTGGTGATTGTTGAACAGAGCAGCGGCCCCCTGACAGACCAGACGGTCGCTGCCATGAAGAACATGAACCTCTACGATATAAAGGATATTCTGAAGGATCCTGACACTGCAAGGGACATGGTGGACACGGGTCAGGTGAAGGCCGCCATAATACTCCCTCCAAACTATGACAGCATGAGTGAAGAGCCGACTGTTGTAATGTACCTCGACTCCTCGGATCAGCTGGCCAGTCAGGCCCTGGTACCCGCAACCCAGGCCCTCTTCAGCAGGCTTTCAGGACAGCTAGCCATTGAAAAAATGCAGGGCGGCGGCATGAACCCTGCAGCTGGAAGTGCTTCAGGACCCGGAGAGAGTTTCCAGAGTATGGTGAATGCTATAAACCTCCAGATAGACAGGATATACGGGGATATCAAGTACATGGACTTCCTTGTGCCTGCTGTCCTTGCAATGACCATAATGTTCTCATGCATGTTTGGAATGGGCCAGTCCATTGCAGGTGAGAGGGAGAGGGGTGAACTTGCAAGACTGTTCATGACCCCAACAAGTGTTTCAACGGTTGTTGGCGGGAAGATAATCTCAAAACTGGTAATAGAAAGTGGAAGGGCGTTTCTACTCCTCCTTGTTGCCATAGCCCTCTTCGGGATCACCATAAATGGCAGCATGCTCCTCACAGTACTCCTCCTTATACTAACAGCCCTCTGCTTTGTTGGCTTCGGGATAATGATATCGGCGAGGGTGGCGACCCAGGAGGACTACATGCAGATGGTGATGCCCTTCGCCATGCCCATGATGTTTGTATCAGGGGTATTCTATCCCATAGAAACAATGCCATGGATATTCCAGAAGATTGCCTACATCGTACCCCTCACCTATGCAAATGACGCCCTCCGTTCAGTCATGCTCAGGGGGGCCGGTGTCGGCAGCATATGGGTGGATATCCTTGTACTTGCAGGTTTCACGCTCCTCTTCTTTTCAATGGGAGTTACAAGATTCAATAGAGATATTTAGGTGATAGCATGAAAATCAAAAATCTCATAATGGTCTTCATGGCCCTTGGAATGATTCTGAGTCCTGTCTCAGCAGCTGACTGGACGGTCTTTCATGGCAACCTCCAGCACACAGGTTTTGCTGAGGAGCCAAGCGATTTTTCAGCCAGCACATGGTACCTGCAGATTGGTGGCGTGAAATCATCGCCGGCCATCTTCAACAAGGTGGCGTACATCGGTTCCATTGACGGGAAGCTCTACGCCATCAACCTTGAGACCGGAAGTGTTATATGGAGCTATAAGACAAGTGGAGCCATAATTTCATCACCAGCAGTTCTGAATGGCACGGTATTTGTGGGTTCCATGGATGGTTACCTCTACGCCATCGAAACAGATACCGGGGACCTTAAATGGAAGTTCAAGACAGGTAACAGTATAGAGTCCTCACCTGCAGTTACCAATGACACAGTCTATGTTGGCTCAGATGACTGCAGACTCTACGCGGTTGACATCGACAACGGGTCAAAAGAGTGGGAATTCTACACAGGAGATGCTGTTAAATCATCCCCTGCTCCAGTGAACGGGACCGTGTACGTGGCATCATCCAACGGAAAGATATACGCCATCAATGAAAACGGGGAGGAGTTATGGAGCTACACAACAGGTGACGCTGTACAATCATCCCCTGCATTCTGGAACGACACGGTTTACGTGGGATCTGATGACGGAACCCTCTACGCGCTTTCAGCCGGTGATGGGAGCATAGTATGGAGGCAGAGCCTCGGGAACAGGATACGCTCCTCACCAGCCGTGGATGATGAGGAAAACAGTGTATTCATAGGATCCGATGATGGGAACATAACATCCCTGGATACAAGGACCGGGAAACTTAAATGGTCCATCAGGACAGGGGCCGCTGTAAGATCAACCCCTGCAATATTTGACAGCAAGATAGCCGTGGGATCAGATGATGGAACCCTTTACATACTGAACAAGTACAGCGGGAAGGAAGAATAGGCATATTCACCCGGCTACTATCTCTTCAACTCGCCTGTAAGTTCCTCACCCGTGGTGTACGGTAAAACCGTCTACTTTGCAACTGAGAACGGATACATCTACTCACTGAACAGTGAAAAGGAAGAGGGTCCCGCATCAGTATTCGGGTACTACCTGGCAGCCATAATCATTGCAGTCGCAGGAGTCATCCTTGTCGTCTGGAAAGTCATCTCCAGGCGCAGATAACCCTTTATTTTTTTCATTTGACTGGTGATAGAATGTTAAGGACCCTTATAGTCTATAAAGGCGTGTATGGCTCAACAGAAGAGATAGCCAGGAAGCTCGGGATGATACTGGGCCCATCGAGGTGCTGCACCCCCGAAGAGTTCAGGGATGAGTACAGGGAATTTGAATTCATCATCATGGGCTCCGGGGTATACAGGGGAAAACTGCATCCCGAGATAACTGATTTTATCAGGGACAACCCCTGGATCGCTGAAAAGCCTGTGGCCCTCTTCTCGGTCTCACTGAGCATGGAGGATGGGGCCAGAGCCCTCAGAGAAGCTGAGGAACTCATGGGGATCCGCTGATTTCAGGGTGCCTTGGCGGTCGCATGATCCTTGATGAACTCTCAGAGGAAGATCTGGGGGAACTGAGGAGATTTTCCGCTCTTACAGGAATGCCACTCAAGGATACTGACCTCACATCCACGGAGGAGGTCATTGAATTTGGACTTGAACTCAAAGATATACGGGACTCCCTCATGAAGGATATGGGTGATGAGGAACTCAGAAAGTACGTTGAAGAATTTCTAAGATCCCACAACACATGCACCCTTGCAACCTGCCATGGGTCATGGCCAAGGGCAACGCCAATTGAATACACATACCATGATGGCTGCCTCTACCTTATCAGTGAGGGCGGGGAGAAATTCGCGGGGCTCCTGATGAACGGCAGGGTTTCTGTTGCCGTCTACGAGGACTACACCTCCATGAACAACCTTGCAGGAATGCAGCTGACAGGAAGCGCCGAGATTGTTCATGGCAGAGATTATATGGCCGGAGTGCTGGCTTTAAAGGGGTTGGGCACCGATTTAATTGATAAACTTCCCGTGGACCTGAATATCATAAAGGTAACCATCTCAAGGGTTGAATTTCTCTACAGCAGATTCAGAGATGAGGGTTTCCATGTAAGGCAGACACTGCAGTTCAAGTGAATTAAGAGCATCATCCCTGAAGGAAATGTGGCGCTGATTCATTGGAGCTATACCAGAACTGGCTAAGTAAAAAAAATAATTTCCCTATTGTAATATCAGCAGCAGTCTTTAACTGAAAAAATAAAATTTTAGTGGAATGCCAGTTATAACATTCCATTATTGTATTTATCAAGCATGCTCATCCAGGAGAGGACCTCTTGCTTCTCTGGCTTTGTAATGCTGGTCCAGCTAGATGCATCGTGTGTTGCAAGGAATTCATCAGCATCTGAAATCATGTCAAGGACCTCGTCGCTTGCATAGGCCCCGTTCAGTATGTTTAATTTCGCGGCAAGTAACTGTGCATATAGCTTGTTTATGCCGTTAGATGCTGCTCCATTAAACTGCAGTATCCTGAAGGCCTGTTCAGCGGTGGTTACAAGGATGCTGTCCTCGCCTCCCGGAGTTCCCAGCCAGATTCCGGTGCCGAGGAGTTCTGTCACAACATCATCATTGTTTCCATTGAACCCTGCATGTGTCTTCCAGTAGCCGATTGTAAGTGGTGCAACGGGACTGGCCTGTATTACCACGGTTACTGTTGCATTTGCACTCTGACCCGTTTCCATTATTGTTGCTGTGTTCACGTAGGTTCCGTTCTCGGTGAAGGTCACATTATATTTAACTGATCCTGAGTCACTGAACATCCATGAACCGCCATTAGTGTCATCCACATTTATGCATTCATATAGAGGTGTCAGTGTTCCCGGTAGTATGGTTGTGGCTGAAGGTGATGGGCCGAAGGGTGTTCCCAGGTGCCCTGAATGGTTGGTTATTTTAACATTCGCTGTTACCTTATATGTCCCGCCTGCATGCACCTGCTCCGGTGTAAGATCTATCCTGTAGGGGTATACTCCCACTTCACCGGGGTCTAAAACCGGATTTGAGGATAGATCAAGGGTGTATGTACCTATAAGGTCATTTGGTGGAGGTAAGCCATCACGTAGCTCAAGTAGAACCGTAAGGTTTTCGGTTGCAAATTCACCTCCATTGCAGACCGTCACATTACCCTCAATCCACGCCCTGTCAGTGTAACCTGTCCTGTTGACGTTTATTGTATACTCTGAGGTGGCTGAATCCCCCCTGGAGATGTTCCAGGTATCTGGAGTCACACTCTTATCTATCTCCCAGGAGTATTCCCTCACATAATTCGCATCTGCCGTGACATTAGCAGTTAGAGTTGTTCCAGCAGCACCCCTGCTTGCAGCAGAGGAGTTTGCTGATAGAAGAACAACTAACAGGAATGCCATCAGGCACCAGCCGACTGGTTTTAAGCCGGCGGCCTTAAAAACTCTAATTTTCATCCCCCCATAAAACATTAAAACAGAACCCCTATTTTTCTTAAGGGACTCTGTAACTATTTTTATGGAATTTCCGACATAAATAGCTTTTTAAAATGTCAGAAGATAACTGAAAATTATTATTAAGGGATGTCTGTCACTGAAAATTCCAATAAAAGTGAAAAGAGTCATATGTAAAAATAGTTATTCCAAAGAGCCCCTGAATGTGGGGAAACCCCTTCATTCCCGACATGGTTGCAGTAAACCCCAATGGGGTGTTGGGAGATCTATTATCAGCAGATGATCTGAAAGGCTGTGGCGCAACTGAAAAGAGGATGATAATGGCTTAACAATAAAATATAAAAAATGGAAACCAGTGGCTTCCATCTTTTATATCCTTAATCCTTGCGGAGCTGTATTTCTATCGCTGAAACATTGGTAGCGGTTCCCTCGTTACCAATTATTTCCTCTGTACATATATCGATGTTCTCTATCTGTATATCTGGTATGAACCTGTTTCTTACAATCTCTGCAACATCAACAGCCCGGCTTATTGCTCTTCCACGGGCTTTAAGGATTACTTCACTGGTCCCACCGTTCATCTGAGTCACTACGGCTAGAACATAGTTCATTACAGGCTTGTTTCCGATGTATACTACATTTTCCTCTGACATCACTTAACCTCCAAGAGTGTCTGTAATAGAATAGTCCTCTGGAATTATATAAACTTTGTGATATGATAACTGAAAAATTTAATAATCATCCACAGGACCCTTTCACTGGGCTGTCAATGGCCTTGAAGAGATTCATCCCCTGGAACATGAAACCGCATCCCTGATTTTATCTGCCACGTTAAGGGCTCCCTGGAAGCCTGCCGTGAGTACTGATCCATGCATCACGTCAACAAGGGGCATCCTGAGGCCCTCTGAGAGACAGGTCTCGGCGAGGCCCCCTACAATTACATCTGGCTCAGCATCCCTGAGGGCATCCTCAACATCTGAGACATCCGTGCCTACAAGGACCCGTGACCTGAACCCGGGGACACGGCCAAGGTTTTCCAGGGTGTACTCACCTATCATGTCCATTGAAACAAGCGCAACTTCCATTCCAAGCTCTGATAACAGTCCTGCAAGTGCAGCAGCCCTTGTCGGTCCTGAGACAATGGCTGCCCTCAGGCCCTTAAGCTCAGCGGCCCTGTCCATGAGGGCGTCCATGAAATCATGGTAGACCTCCTCCAGGGGATAATCTATGCTGAAGTACCTGAGGATGCCGGCATAGAATTCCCTTGAATTTGAAAGTCCCATGGGGAATGGATGGTGGTGGAAGGGGATCCCGAACTTCTCCTCAAGTAATCGGCATGGTCCTATACCCGAGACGTCGCAGAAGGAAAGGTTCAGATGGGCAGATGGTATCCTCCTCACATCATCCAGTGTGCACCCTGCGGTGAGGACGCAGTTTACTGAAACACCCATCATCTCCAGGGATCCGGTTATGTGTCTCAGGTCCGGGCCCCCGCGGAACTCTCCTATAATGTTAACCCCGGGTTCCCTGGGGGGCTCCCCTTCCAGGCAGAACTTCTCGATGAGGGCTGTCATCACCTCCTCATAGCCCTCCCCCTGTGTTGATTCAAAGCCCCCTGCACTTACTGTTATGACTTCGGATCCCAGGTCCCCTGCTGATTCCTCCGCAACCCTCCTTATATCCTCTCCTATGATACTCGTTGCACAGGAGCTCATGACAACCATGAGGTCAGGGTTGTGGGTTTCATCAGCGTTCATGAGGGTCCTCCTGAGTTTATCTGAGGCCCCGAAGACCACATCTTCCTCAACAAGTTCTGTTGATGCAATCCTTATCCTCTTGCCGCCCCTTGCAGTCAGGAGGTACCTTATGTGGTAGCCGCAGCCCCTTGGACCGTGGATTACAGGGAGTGTATTCTTCATTGCCGCCGCAGCCCTCACGGCTCCGAAGAGTTTGCACGTTGATACCGGTTCCATCTACACACCTATTTAAGGCTCAGGATTTTGTTTATGGCGTCAAGAACAGCCTCTACACTTGCCATGACGATGTCCTCCCTTGTGGATCTTCCTGTTGCCTTGTTACCTTCCCCGTCGCTCATGACAACAAAGACCTCTGCCAGGGCATTTGTACCCCCTGTTATGGCCTCGATGTTATATTCATCAAGTTCTATGTCTGCAGTTTCACTTACAAGGCTCTGTATGGCGTTTATGGCTGCATCAACAGGTCCGACCCCTGTCATGGATGTTGTTTTAACCTCGTCACCGATCCTGAGTTTTACCGTGGCTGTTGGCATGACGCTTTCACCGGTCATGACGGCTATGCCCTCAAGTTTCACTATCTCCCTTGCCGCCTTTCCAAGGATGGTTACTGCCATCGCCCTCAGGTCAGCGTCTGTTATCCTTTTACCCTTATCTCCAAGCCTTTTAACCTGTTCATAGAGGGTGCAGAACTGTTCCTCGTTCATTTCTATGTCGTATTCCCTTAGTTTTGATCTGAGGGCGTTTGCGCCTGTGTGTTTTCCGAGGACTATCCTGCGCTTGTGGCCAACCATCTCGGGTGTTATGGGTTCGTAGGTCTCTGCCTTCTCCAGGACTCCGTGGACATGGATTCCTGCCTCGTGGGCGAAGGCGTTTTCACCGACTATGGCCTTGTTGGGCGGCATCCTGACCCCTGTGAGCCTTGATACGAATTCGGATATGCTGACAAGTTCCGTTGTCCTTACAGGGAGCGGCAGGTCATAGCGGGTTATGAGTGCCATTACAACCTCTTCAAGGGCTGCGTTGCCTGCGCGTTCCCCGAGGCCGTTTATGGTTGCATGTACCTGTGATGCTCCTGCCTCTACTGCTGCAAGGGAATTTGCAACCGCCAGGCCGAAGTCGTTGTGGCAGTGGACGCTTACCGGGACCTTCAGTTCATCCACAAGTCTGGATACCATGTGGTTCATGGCCCTGGGGATCATCACCCCGACGGTGTCGGGCACGTTTATGATGTCTGCTCCCGCGTCCTCTGCTGCCCTGTAAACATCCAGGAGATAATCAAATTCTGTCCTTGTGGCATCCTCTGCAGAGAACTCAACTTTAAGGCCGTGGTCGGCGGCATATTCAACTCCGAAGACAGCCTTTTCTATTATCTCCTCGGGTGACATTTTGAGTTTGTACCTGCGGTGGAGGGGTGATGTGCCTATGAAGGTGTGTATGTAGTCAACACCGCAGTCTATTGCCGCGTCTATATCCTCCTTGAGCACCCTTGCCAAACCACAGGTGTTCGCATCAAGGTCAAGTTCCACTATCCTCCCTATGGAGTTCATCTCCCCTGGAGAGGCTGCAGGGAACCCTGCCTCTATGGTGTCAACACCCAGCTTATCCAGTTTTCTTGCTATGCCTATCTTCTCATCAACCGTGAGGGCCACTCCAGGTGTCTGTTCACCATCCCTGAGTGTTGTATCAAATATCCGTACCGACTCCGGTAGGTTCATCTGGTCCTTAACATCTTCTATGTACATTCTCATATCCCCATGGTCTGGCTGTATGATTATTAATTGATCACCGGTCCTTTAAAGCTTTCACGGAGTAGCTGTTATCATCTTATAACTTATAATATATAACTTATAACTTATAAGTGAATTTATTCTGCAGGGGTACGTTTCCAGAAGAAGATTGAACTCATGTCAGACAGCCATGCTGAGGCTGAGGAAGTTCCTCAACCCCGGTGCAAGGCCCAGGATGAATATGACAAGTTTCAGTGTGCTGGCGTCCCTCCTCTCAGGAACGTATGCATCTATGATGTAGAGTGCCGTCATTATCACTGCAATTTTAAGGGGGAACATCACAAGGGCCGTTCCTGTAATGCCGGTGAGGGCCGATGGCAGTACATGCTGCTCGGTGTAGCCATAGAGGTCAACAGCCACGAAAGTGGATGAAGCATCAAAGATATGGGCATAAAGGACAGGCAGGTTGAAATCCTCCCTTAGAAACCCCCATTTAATGCTCAGTGCCCTGAACATTGTTGAAAAGAGAAGCCATACCCCTGTAACGGTCAGGAAGGGTGCCGGGTTTATTCCAGGGATGCTTATAATGTTGGGTATGGAAAGGATGGTGCCGGCGGTAAATATAGTCCTCCTGTAGTCCCATCCGAACTTCTCCTCAACCTTGACAGAGGCTATAAGCGTCAGTATGGCTGCCAGGCCTACGAGGATGTAGATGCCAGGTGTCACCAGGAGGTGCGTCAGGGGGTAGACGCCGTTATCAACAAGGGCCCTTGCACATGACCCCAAGAATATGAAGGGGATTAGGGGCGCGAAAAGATCCCCGGGATCCTTGTCAAGCCACCTGAACATCTTCATGATGATGAGAACTATGAGTCCAACTGTAAGACCAAATACAAGGGTGTTCAGGGGTGTGTATCCAGGGTGGAGGTAGAAGAAGTTGTCCTCAAGGAATTTCATGACCCCTGATATCATGGAACACCCCCTGCTCCCATCATATAACCCTCCGTCCCATGACCTTCTTATTGATAACCTCACGTATAATGAGGGGGAGGGGTGTCCTGTTACCCTCGGGCATGGTCCGGCCCCTCCTTATCCCCTCAATTATGTCATCGGCACTGTTATCAGATTCAACATAGGTGAAGCAGCTGCCTACAGCTTCAACAAAGTGTGCGTCGCTTGCACCTATCTGTGTGAGGCCCCTTTCAACTGCAAATTTCCTTGATCTCCAGTTGGAGTAACCTATTATGTAGCGTGAGTTCAGGGTCTCGATGGCATCAACCGGGATGTTCCTCTCATTTACAAAGAGTCCCTGCCTGTAACGGACGAATGGGTGGGGTACAACCGCAAGGCCGGCCTGGGAGTGTATCTCATCAACAGTCTCCCCTGGGCTCAATCCCTTGGGTATTTCCTCCTGTATCCCCAGTGCAACAATATGGCCTCCTGAGGTGCTGATCTCCACTGCAGGCACCACCGTGATCCCTGACCCACTGGCCTCCTTCACCGCCAGTTCGGATCCCCTCATGGTGTTATGGTCCGCTACTGCAACAGCATCCAGTCCTATGGAGGATGCCCTCCTGATTATCTCTGCGGGTGTGCCCCTTGCATCACCCGAGTACTGGCTGTGTATGTGGGGATCTATCTTTATCATGATTCCACCCTGTAGAGTATGCTCCTTATCAGGCCCACTGGTCCGGTCATCATCACGTCACCTGCAGGTGCAGCGTGGTGGGTGTTGAGGGATGTTTCATCAAGGATGTGCCTCTGGGGGCCTGCAGTAATAACCATCTCGGGTTCACCCACACCTCCGAGTACATGGGCCCCGTGCCCTCCATCAGCATGTATCTCCCTGTGGGTCAGTTCTCCCGCCGCAAGCCGGTTTATGAAGTCCTCAAGTTTATCCCTGGTGAGCATGCGTGTGTGGTGCTCCATAACTCCATGTATTCTTCCGTCCATGATACTTGCAGCGAGGGTGTGGCCGTTTCCAGCGTCAACTATAACTGCGGGTTTTTTCGGGTCAAATAAGGGGTCTGAGAGGGCTCCTGCCACCGATGCGAATTTTGAATCCATGATAAGGACCGGCTGATCAACCGCGTCCTGGATGGACTTCATCCTCGTGAAGTGGGCGGGCACGTCACCATAATAGGAGAACTCCTCAGGCTTCAGGGGCTCTGAAAGCCTTTCCCTTATCTTCATGAACCTGAAGTTCCGGTCCCCCATGTCCCCTCCTGCTCCATGGTCCTGGACCGCGACTCCGAGGATGTCAAATTCTGCACTGACATCGAAACAGGCAAGGGCGCCTGTTATGGCATCAAGGTTAACATCCGTGAAGTGGACTGTTCTTAGGTCATCCCTGTTCTCAGGGGATATTTCTATCCCCCTTGAACGGACCCTTTCCAGGTCATCCCGGATGGTTCTTGCCGCTTCCTCTGTCATTACAACCCTGTGTCCCTTTTCTATATGCTCCCTTATTGCAGAGGAAACAGGGCCGCCGCCCATGGTCTGGCCCTCAATGAAAACATCTTCATCAATGTTCCGCAGCTTATCTGCAAGTATCCTTGTGGGTGAGGGCATCACCATCTTGATGGAGTTTTCAATCCTATCGATCCCTGTATCATGGTACATGATATCCTGGGTTCCGACACCGACATCAACCGCAAGTATCTTCATGTAAGAAACATATCTGTAACCCTCTGTTTAAATTTTCCTTAAAAACTATAATGTACATATATGTACAGTAAAGTTTTAAATAGTCCTTTAAATAGAAATGATGCATGTTAATGATAATCAGAGGTGAAAATTATGCACAAGATAGTCCTTGATGAAAAGGAGATACCGAAAAAATGGTACAACATCAACCCTGACCTGCCCTCACCGCTGCCCTCACCAAAAAACCCTGAAGGCGGAGAAAACATTGAAAACCTCCCTAAGGTTTTTTCAAAGGGTGTTCTTGAGCAGGAAATGTCCATGGAAAGATGGATAAAGATACCCAGGGCTGTTAGAAAGGTTTATAAAATGATAGGAAGGCCCACCCCCCTCTTCAGGGCGAAGGGCCTTGAAGAAATGCTTGACACTCCTGCAAAGATATTCTACAAGAGGGAAGACTACTCTCCAACAGGAAGCCACAAGCTGAACACCGCAATCGCCCAGGCATACTATGCAAAGGAGGACGGTGCGGAAAGACTCACAACCGAAACAGGGGCCGGTCAGTGGGGTACGGCCCTCTCACTTGCATGCTCCCTCATGGAACTTGAATGCAAGGTCTACATGGTAAGGGTGTCCTTCAATCAGAAGCCCTTCAGGAAAACAATAATGCAGCTCTACGGCGGAGAGGTTGTACCTTCCCCGAGCAACCATACAGAATTCGGGCGGAAGATACTTTCAGAGGACCCTGAACACCCCGGATCACTGGGCATAGCAATATCAGAGGCCATGGAGGAGGCGCTCCAGTATGATAACGTGTACTACTCCCTTGGAAGTGTGCTGAACCATGTTCTCCTTCATCAAACAGTAATAGGCCTTGAAACAAAGAAACAGCTTGAAATAGCCGGTGAAACGCCCGACATCATGATTGGATGTGTTGGTGGTGGCAGCAACTTTGGCGGGGCGGTATTCCCCTTCATAAAGGATAAGCTCGATGGTAAGCTTGACTGTGAGTTCATCGCAGCAGAGCCCAGATCCTGCCCCACCCTCACACAGGGCGACTACCGATATGACTTCGGTGACACCGCGGGCATGACGCCGCTTCTCAAGATGTACACCCTTGGACATGACTTCGTACCGCCATCTGTCCATGCAGGTGGACTCAGGTACCATGGTATGGCCCCCCAGGTGGCGCTCCTTGCCAAGGAGGGTATTGTAAATGCAAGGGCGGTTCCACAGCATGAGATATTTGAAAGCGGAGTCAAATTTGCAAAGGCCGAGGGAGTTGTCCCTGCCCCTGAGACCTGCCACGCCATCAGTGTGGCCATCGAAGAGGCCAGAAAATGCAAAAAGACCGGCGAGGAAAAAACCATTGTTATCAGTTTCTCAGGTCACGGCCTCCTTGACCTCAAGGGCTACGGTGACTACCTGGAGGGTAAAATTTAACCCCCATTTTTCATTTTATGCTTGTTAAGAATGATAACAACCTTTAAGTGCCATCAGCCGAACTATTTTTTATTTTACAATCAAGAGTATCCTGGATTCTGAAAGACATTTTAGGTGTGGCTTAATCGATGAGGACTATGGACTTAAATAAGCTCATATCCAGCATATCCCCCACCCATATCTGAAGCCACCGAAACCCGGTTAACGATAACTGTCAATACATATAAATACAATCATTACCCACCTACTAAATTGAGCATATTCAGTCTCATCAAGGTGATCATATGGACCGCAGGAATGTAGTTATTGGTGCTATGGTTCTTGTAATAGCACTTCTTGTTGGCTTAAATGTGGCCATGTACATGGGGTCTCAGGAACAGAACATAACACAGCTGGACTGGGCCGACAATGCAACAACAGATATGCGTTATGCAAACGAATCTCCAGCACCGGTAAGTGTTGATAAAACCATGAAACCCACCATTAAATATAACAGGACTTCCGGTACTGGCGGATCCAACGGTACAGATGAGAAACCGGAACCGGAACCACAGGGTAATGAAACCAGTTAAGGAGGATTATAATTGTACAGGATAGGTGAAGCATTAATAGGAAGCAGGAATGAAGTCGCCCACATAGACCTCATCATAGGGGACAAGGAGGGAAACGCAGGAGCGGCCTTTGCAAACGGCCTCACAAACCTCTCCCTGGGACACACCCCCCTGCTCTCGGTCATAAGACCCAACCTCATGACCAAGCCAGCCACCCTCATCGTGCCGAAGGTCACGGTGAGCTGCCTGGAAGACGCTGATAAGATATTTGGACCAGCACAGACAGCCGTTGCCCGTGCAGTGGCAGACGCTGTTGAAGAGGGCATCATACCTGAAGAAAAGGCAGAGGACCTTGTTGTAATTGTGAGTGTGTTCATACACCCTGATGCTGAGGATTACCGCAAGATATACCAGTACAACTATGGCGCCACCAAACTCGCCCTCAGAAGGGCCATGGAAGGTTATCCATCAATAAGGAAGGTGATAACCGAGAAGGATCGTGGAAGCCATCCAATCATGGGATTCCGCGCCGTTCGCCTCTGGAACCCACCATACCTCCAGGTCGCCCTTGACCTTGACAGCATGGAGGAGATGGAGAGAATCATCGATTCACTCCCGAACCGGGAAAGGATACTCCTTGAGGCCGGGACACCCCTGGTTAAAAAATTCGGTGTTGGAGTGGTGAGCAGGATAAGGGAACTCCGCAGGGACGCCTTCATAATAGCTGACCTTAAAACACTCGACGTTGGTAGAATAGAGGTTAAAATGGCTGCAGATGAAACCGCGGATGCTGTGGCCATATCAGGCCTTGGAACGGTTGAATCCATTGAGAAGGCCATACACGAGGCCCAGAAGCAGGGCATATACTCAATACTGGACATGATGAACGTTGAGAACTTCGTTGAGAAACTGAAGGGCCTTAAATACAAACCGGACATCGTCCTGCTCCACAGGAACGTGGACCTGGAAACCCTCAGGGCCGAACGTGGAGAAGACATCGGTGATATGAGTGAATGGGGTAATATAAGGGAGATAAAGGAAATCCTGGGTCCCAGGGGACTTGTTGCAGTCGCTGGAGGTATAACTCCATCCAAGATGCAGGAGGCCCTTGAAAGCGGCGCCGATATAATAGTGGTTGGAAGGTACATCATCGGCTCAAGGGACGTTAGAAGGGCCGCTGAGGACTTCCTTGAGCACATGCCACAGGACCCAGATACCATGAGGCTACCGCTGGACGAAGACGAAGCCATCTAGGGTGTTTTATATGATACTGGGTATATGTGGAAGTCCGAGGAAACAGGCAACAGAATATGTTCTTCAGAGGGCCCTTTCTCAGCTTGAGGAAGCCGGTTTTGAAACCGAATTCTTCACGGTGAGGGGTAAGACCATCGGCCCCTGCAGGCACTGTGACTACTGCCTCAGGGAAAAGAGGTGCCTTGTGGAGGACGACATGTACCCCCTCTACAGTCTGCTTAAAGAGGCTGAAGGTATCGTAATCGCAACACCCGTCTACAATGGAGGTGTCAGTGCCCAGATAAAGGCCATAATGGACCGCTGCCGCGCCCTTGGAGCTGAAGACTACGATGCCCTCAGGGGCAAGGTGGGGATGGGTATAGCGGTTGGTGGAGACCGGGCAGGGGGTCAGGAACCCGCCCTTCTCCAGATACACACCTTCTACATCCTCAACGGAGTGATACCCGTTAGCGGAGGGTCCTTCGGGGCAAATCTTGGGGCCTGCTTCTGGTCAAGGGATACTGCAGAGGGTGTTAAAGAAGACCCCTACGGCTTCAGAAGCCTTGATAAAACCCTTAAAATGTTCATGAAATTCCTTGAAAAAACAGGCTGATTTTTGGATAACCTCTAAGGTCGGGGCCCTGAAGACCTTTATTAAGCCCTGGCCACAATTTATTCTTCCGGTGATTCAATGGCATCTTCAGGCACTTCAAAGCTTCTAAGGGGCAGTTTTCTCATAATGATCGGCAACCTTCTCTTCAGGGTCGGTGGATACATCTACAGGG